>NZ_CP080999.1:0-1329964 GCF_019645855.1 Mycobacterium malmoense | reverse complement strand
CCGGTCCGCTTGACCGCCGAAGACTCGACAGGGCCATCGAGCGAGATCAATGACTCCACCGACTGGCGGGTGAGTGCGGTGCGGCCGCGCCTCTCTGGTTCGTTTCGAGCCCGCCAACGGCATCGTCAAGCTGCGGGCCGCCTCACCGATGATCGGGCACCCGTTGGCCGACCCGCGACGCCGTCCCCGAGGTACCCGGATGACGTAGTTTCGGCCCGCCGCGCACGCATAGCCAGCGATGGCGAGCCGCATGGTCCTTACATGCGCTAACTTCACTGCATCACCGAACATCAGACCTCTTGCACTCAGGTCACGTAACGTCAGCGCAATTTCGTCCGTATTTAATTAAGGAGGCCTCCCTTATAGTCGTTCTCATGCCAGCTAAACGGTGTCCTCGGTGCGGCGCAGAGATACCAAGTAGCGCTTGGCCGCCGAAGCCCGGACGCCCGTCGATGTGGTGCTCACAGCAATGCTGGCGAGCCGCTTATGAAGAGCGCCGCGCAGCGAGGAACGGCGCCGTAGCGGTGCGGGTCGAGGTCGTCGAGAAGCCCATCGACCGAATCGTGGAACGCGTCCGGATCGAGACAAAACAGGTTCAATCCAGCCCGGCCGAGGCCGCGCAGATCGTGCTGAAATCGCCCCGCGCGTGCCGCACCGTGTTGGAGTCCCTGGCCGCCGAAGCGAACTTGGGGCGGCTCAATACCGCCGCGCACGCGCCAACGCTTCGGGCGGCTCAGCGTTTGCTGGCGTCACTTAGACGCGCACGACTCATTGATGGCTAAAACCGCGGCCCGTTGACGCGATCTGCGTCAATGTAGCGCCCAGGACCCAATTGCCTGCGCCCAGCACAGTCGGAGCACCGATCCGCCGCCATCCATCGACGTACGCATCGCAACAAGGTAATGCCGTTGCGATGCAGGGTGTTTCGCGATGTTTCACTTCGCTCCGCGAATCATCGGTAATCACATGCGCTGCAGTTAGATTCGATCAAACGAAATTCGCGTGACCGTCGCGCAGCGCCGTTAGCCGTGGTTACCGTTTACCTATGGAACGACGCGAGACGGATCGCCGTAGCGCGCAGCGCGCTGAAACGGGCGTCGGTAAGCCGTCTTTTGTCGGAGCGTCGGAATGAGCTGGGAAGCACTCGCGTGGGCGAAGGACTTGGACATCAGCAACCCGGTCGCCAAGTTCATCCTCGTCCTACTGGCAAATAAGGCGGATGAAGACTTCTCCTGCTATCCCTCAATCCGCACTCTAATGGCTGAATCCGGCGCCGGCAGAAGCACCGTCTTGCGCGCGCTGAGCTATCTAGAAACGCAGGCCTTCATGACCCGGCGTCCGCAATTCCACGACTCCGGGGCTCGCCGTTCAACCCGCTATTACCTGAATCACCCTCGAACACAACATCTTCCACCCGGTCCCGATCCGGGACCCCCAGTCCCAATACAGGACAGGGGCCGTCCCACAGCCAGACGGGGGCGGTGTCAAATCGACACCCCACGGGGGTCCCAGATCGGGACCCTTGAATCCATCAACCGAATCACCATCCGATCCGGACGACGCCGCGACACTGATCCTGGGGACAGTGATCGATTCATGGAAGCTGGGGACCCGCAACGCGAACAGTCTCTTCCCGGCCATCAAGTCCGCACTGGCGCGCGGTTGGCTTGCCTCAGACCTCACGGACCATCTGATCCGAAACCCGAATGGGGCGCGTGATCCGGTTCGAGTGCTGGCCCAGCGACTCAACAATGCCTGGCCGGTGCCAGACCCGCCCATGACAGCAGTGCCTTGGTGTGGTGAATGCGAGGACGCGCATTCTCGCACAATCACGGTCACTGAGCCCGACGGAACCGAAGCCGCGCGCTTTTGTCCACAATGCAGCCCGCAAGTCCACAGGGCATGCCCCTCCGAAGAAATACCCGTCCAACATATGGAAAGGTGTTGAATTACCTTGGAGAGCAACGTGTTCAATGACCTTCCCCTACTGCTGGCCGTGCCCCACGCCGCGCAGCTGCTGGGAATCAGTCGGACCGCCGCTTATCGGTTGGTAGCCTCCGACGAACTACCCGTTCGTCGGCTCGGCGGCCGCATTTACGTCGTGACCGCAGGACTGCGCGAACTGGTGGCATCGTGAAAGGCACGGTGCACCAGCGCGGTTCGTCCTGGTACTACAAATTCCGCCTGCCCGAGCGCGACCCGTCTACCGGCCGGTATCCCTGGATCAGCAAGGGCGGCTTCGACACTGAGCGCGAGGCATGGAAAGCCTGCCGAGATGCCATGCGCGACGCCGACCGCGGTCGCATCGTCAAGCCGTCCACCCGCACGATGGCACAGTTCCTCACCGAGTGGCTCGCCGCGGTCGAACCGGCGCTCGACGCCACGACGTGGCGGAGTTGGAGCGACTACGCCCGCACATACGTCATCCCCCACATCGGTGCCGAGCGCTTGCAACGACTCGACGAGGCCCCAGCTACTAAAGCTCTACGCCAAGCTGCTCACTGAGGGCCGCGTCAAGCGCGACAACGACTCTGTGATGTACGCACACTGGTCGGAGCGCAACGCCGCTGGCGCCCCGCCCACACCACGCCAGCTATCGGAGGCGTGCAACACGACGATCCACGCGGCACGCACGCCTGTGCGGCGCTATCGGGTCGGCATTGTGCCCAAACCGATTCCGCCGGGCCTGGCACCCAAGACCGTCCGCAACGTCCACGCCTTCCTGCACCGGGCACTGGTCGACGCGGTGGCCTGGAAGTACATCACCGACAACCCCGCGAGCAATGTCAGGCCGCCGCGTCGGCCACGAACGCGCCGCACGGTGTGGAAGCCGGAGGAAATTCGGACATTCCTCGCGTCGATCCGCGAAGACCGGTTCGCGGCGCTATTCCTGTTGGAACTCACGACCGGGATTCGGCGCGGCCAGGTGTGCGGTTTGAAGTGGTCCGACGTCGACCTGGACGCTGGCATGATCACCGTGCACGACAATCGCATGGTGGTCGGCGGCCGAGCACTGGACAAGGCCGGCGGCAAAACCCGCAACGCTGACCAGACGATCTCCATCGACCGCACCACCGTGGCGGCGCTGCGCCGTTGGCGCCAGCTCCAAGACAGCGAACGCGAATTCTTTGGCAACGCCTACCATCCGGGCGGCTATTTGTTCACCTACCAGGACGGCCGGCCGCCGCACGCCGACACGATCCGCCAACGCTTCGACAGGCTGGCGGCCGCGGCGGGCCTGTCGCGCATCACCTTTCACGATCTGCGCCACTCCTACGCCACCGGCGCGCTGCGGGCCGGCATCAGCCCAAAGGTGATCGGCGAGCGGATCGGCCACGCCAACGTCGGGTTCTTCTTGGAGACGTACGCCCATGTGCTGGGCAACGACGATCGGGAGGCAGCGGAGCAGGCCGCCGAATTTCTGCTCGGCGATGCGTGGGGGTCGGACGATGAGAACGGTCTTGACTGACGCACCGCCCGCGAGCGAGACATTGACTACAATTCGGAGGCTCCGCGAATTCAGAGGTTCCGCGGGCACCGGAAGGCTTCTATCGCGGAGTATTTCGGTCCCCTGCAACCTGGCAAACGATCGCGAACTGGCGAGGGAGGTGAGTGGCCGTGGCTCGGAGTTGGCGTGAAGTTCGGGCGGATGCCGTTGCGCAGGGTCGACTCGATCCGCTGCGTGCAGAGGCCGCGCGCCAGAGGATGCACACTGCCGCTCGCGCCTACCGACTCGCGGAGATCCGCAAGTAGCACACGCGGGCGCCGGCCAGTCGCGCGTGTTCAAGGACCGATTGCCCGGACAGTGATGAAATCCGCGAGCTCACGAACGTCACGATGTCCGTCGTACTCCCGTAGCAGCGCGACGTATCGCTTCTTGTCGACGTTCCAGTCGTACTGCAGGACTTGGTCTGAGTCCTGAGCAGCGGTAAAGACGAGGTCCGCAAGCAGACGGGTGACGCGACCATTCCCATCAGTGAACGGGTGGATTCGCACCGTTTCGGCGTGCACAGCGATACCGAGTTCGCGGGAAGTCCAGTCCGTCGTGTGCTGCCATCGGTAGCGGATCGTGTCCAGTGAGTTGCGCAGATCGACGGCGACCTGCTCGGGCGCAACCCCAATATTGAGCTCGCGACGTCGCCACGCGCCCCCAGGTCCATATCTGGCTGTAGAGGCGAGCATGCAGGTCGCGAAGAAAATGATCTTGGAGTAGCTCGTCCAACCCGAGGGCGCCATCGAGCACAGCGGTCAGGAGCTCGTCAGCGACCTGTTCCTGCACGCCCTACTCAAGGTCATACACCGCAGCCTTGGTGATGGGTTTCCCAAACAGCTCCGCAATGCGCGGCAGCAATACCTCAAGCTCGTCGTCAGGAAGCGGAGTTTCTCCGTATCCCGGCGTGAGGGACATATCAGGGCCGTGGCTGTCGCTCAGCCAGAAATCGCTTTACGGCAGCTGACCGGACATAGCCGGCCGGAACCGTGCGGTCTTCGAGCTTCGCCGAGGCCTTGGTGGATCGCACCGCGATCTGCTTCACGACGGCCTTTGTCACAGAATGACGCGGCACAACCAACACCTCCCTACCGGCGATCTCAAAGGCCCATGCTACCGCCGGAGGGGCACACAGAATCCATCCAGCGATGCAGTCGTCACCGACGCTAATGTTCCCAAAAGTGTTCCCAGAGGGCATGAAAATGGCCGCCAGGCTGCTGCCTGAAGGCCATTTCCGCTGGTAGCCCTGAGTCAGTTTATTCCGAACATAAAGTTGACCAGTGTGCAAGACGATGTTTCTGTGACAAATGGGACGTCACGATACGTTTCCCCACCCCGAAGGCGCCGACGGGTCACAGCCCAACTGCGGGATGTTGTAGTTACGGCCTATGAGTCAGGGCAGACCAGTCGGCAAGTTGCTGAAGAGTTCGCACTCGGTCGGACGACCGTCCTGAAGATACTGAAGGCTGCCGGGGTGATGGTGCGGCCGCAGGGACGGAAGTATTAAGCCAAATGAAAACGCCCTTGCTGACGTTCCCATCAAGCAAGGGCGAGTGGTACCGGAGAGCCAAGGGTTGTAACCCACGACTCTCCGGCACAAATAAAGCTCATTCCCTGAAGGCGACGATGAGGCCATCGGCAGTTCCTCCGGTCAGCTGCCATTGCCAGGCAACGCTGCGACCGCGGCCTCGAGGAGCGCCACGCTCGCGACAAGGGTCTGCTGGACACCTGCGGCATGATCGGCCAGCTTGACCGCTGCGGCGACCACTGCCGAGTGCTCATCGACTTGGGTCTTCAGGTCTTGAAGCGCAGAGCGTAGTGTCGCGCCATCGCCGGAAGAAGGACCGACAGTGGCCACCTGGCTCCCGGCCCCGGCAGCCGCCTCGATACTTGTGGACTGTTCAGGCGGATGACTCAAAGGGTCGGTAGCGAAACGCTCGCGGTACTGCTCGAGCACCTGACGGGTGGCATGAAGTTTCGGGTTGGCCCTGCAGAATCCGAGGAGGTGACGCCAGGTGTACATTGCATCACCGCTGGGCGCCTGGACTGTCGCAAGCGGCGCTTGCTCGCGCGCGGCCCAGTTCGCCAGCGTTGTCGACGCGACCCCGGACTGCTTCGCCATCGCCGAGCGGGTCAATAGTTCGTCGAGCCGGTCTGGGACCAGATCGTTCACCGACCAAGGCTCGCACAGTTTCACGACACGTTCCAAGAAATATCGCACAGTTGTGCAAATGTGTGAGTATGTGTGATGTGACCGGTCTTCCCCTTGCCGACCACCCGATCTGGTGGCGTGACCCAGTTACACCCACGCATGTGGGCGTTGGCGGGCTGCATCTTGTCCCTGGCGGAGCCCTAGCATCCGGTACGCGAGCCGACGCGGTGATGGCGCTCGACACCCATGAGGCCAAGCGGCGCGGAGACGAATCCCTAGAGTCGGTCCCCTCGCTCGCGATGCTCGACGTGCTCTTGGGCCTGCCCCTGGGATGCCCAATCGACGTCGAGGACCTGACTGAGCATGAAGTACGGATGCTCAGGACAGCGCCGCACGGATGTGTCGAATTCACCGACACCACGGTCACCCGACGACTACAGGTTCCGACGACGGTCGTCGCCGCGGTAGTACGCGGGACGCGTTGGCGCACATCGCTGCTGCGTGCCGCAGCGTTCTCGGCGTTCACACAACGGATCGTCGCACTGAAATCTCCCCCGAGAGCTGCGGCCGTTCTGGAGGCGCAGGTCGTTGGAGTTGGCATCTGGGTCGAGAGGGAGGCGGGCAGCTTCGAGGAGCTCCTCGCGCCCGAGCCATTTATCCCCAGGTACTTCAAAGCCGCCGGCTGGCGGTTCGCCGAGAACGCTTACAAGGCTGCAACAGAAGCACGCACGCTTTCGCACGACCACACGCTGGGCCGAGCTTCAGCACGCTGCTATTGCTGCTGAGGTGACCACCGGCGCCGAGCACTCAGGCCGACCAGCAGGATGACACTCAGCTGAAAGCTGGGAAGACCGTCTTCGACCTTTGGAGGCGTAGACATCGACCAAGGCACAAGGCGGCCTCGGGCTCCTACTTCCAGGCGCCGGCTCGGCTCATAGACCGCATCTGGGGGTCGTCGAGCTCGAGGAACTTGTGCAGGCCACGGTTGAGGACCATGTCGCCCAGCGGGTTGAGTTGCATGTGGCGGGCGTGCGCCTCGAGCCGGACTTCGCGCAGGTAGGCCGCCCGCGCCTCGGGGGCATATGCAACCAGGCTGGCGATGTGCGCTGTGGTCTGGTGAAGGTTGTGGCCAATGATCACGGCCTTGTCGGCGGAGGTCGTGTCGAAGACATCCAGCGGACGGGCGCAGGTTGCGCAGCGCGGGGAGCGCGAGTTGGCGTACCAGTCGGCGTAAATCATCGGGCTGCGCAGCTCGAGGAGCTCCTCGAGGAACAGGCCGGGCAGGTAGCCCACAGAGTTCGGCCCGCCGCCTTTGTCACCGGGCCGTCGGGGCATCCGTCGTGCGCTGGATGCCCCGACCCCGGCCCAGCTCGCGCCGCTGGCGAGCGCGTCGGCGGCCATGAGAGGGTCGACGTGATCGACCTCACTGCCAGGATGCTCGCCCAGGACCTGACGCAGACCTTCGATGCGCTGGTACTCCGCGATCGGATCCTTCTTGTCGGCGAAGATGAACGAGAACTTCCTTCCCTGGTGCGCCGACAGGTCGTCGAGGAAGTCGTCACGGCGGGCAGCCTCGAGCACCGCGGCCTCGATCGCAAGCCGTGTGATGATGTTCGGCGGCAGGTCCGCAGTTTGCTCCAGCAGCGCCTGCCGAGCCGGACGGTCGGAGGCGCGAAGGAACTTCGACGGGGTGTAACCGTCGACGGGTCCGCCGACCGGGAAATACTGCTCACACCATCCGGCGATCCCGAAAAGGTTGTCGACGTCTGCGAGGGGTTTGTCCGCGGTCGCGTCGCCGTGCCGCCATGCGCCGGGGTCCGCGCGGACACGCAGGCGCGGCATCCGGCGGACCAGGTCGAGGGCCAGTGGCAGCGCCCGGTCGTCACTGACGACAAGGGTCTGCCCGGTTCGGTTGCAGTGCTCCGCGGAGACCTCGAGCTCGTTGCACAGGCTCTTCTCGGACGCAACGAACCCTACTGGGGGTACGTCGACCGATACCTGGCTCATGATCCCATCATCCATGTCGACCCCTACATCTACCGTTTGACACGCCTAGAGCGCCCGTCATTTAGTGGGTGCTTGACTTGCCGTCGCACGCGCCGTATACGTCCATCGACTCGATCGGTCGGGCAGCGGCGCGAGCGGCTGCTGCCGCGCGATGCCGGCCGGTGACGTCGACGCCAGCGGCGTCACCGCGACCTTGGAGCTGGGTCGGGAACGGGCAGCCGGCCCGGCAGCCGTCGACGTCGCGCTCGGTAGTGGCCGTTGTCCAGTGGGTCAACGTTGCGCCGACGTCGTGGATCTTCGAGGGCCCGAGGACCGCGCGGAGTAGCTCGAGTACCTCCGCGGCAGCGCAGGCCATCGAAAAGACGAAGACGTTCTCACCCCGGCGCAGGTGGTGGTGGGCGGGCAGCGATGCGATGTAGGTCGGGTCGTCGAGCAACCCAGCCCGCTCCATCCCGACCTCGCCCGGATCGTACTGGCCCAGGCACTCCATGCACTCGCGGTTCGGGCCTACCAGGTGGGCGCGCCACTCGGCGCCGATCAGCCGGAACGGCGCCGCCGCGGTAGCCATGCCCTGGTCGCCGGCTCGTACGTCGACGGCGACCCCGCCGTCGACGACCGGGATGAGGTGGGCGTAGGCGGCCACGTTCAGTGCGAACCGGGGCCACGGGCGATCGACGCAGGAGAACAGGACGTCGCAATCGAGCGCGCGCAGCCACCCTTGCTGCTCAATCACGGAGTCATCGAAGCCGTGTACGACGGCGTCTGGGGTGACGGTGTGCGTGCGGAGCAGGTCGACGAGCACGCCGACCTTGGACTTGCCGATGTCGGCCTCGGTTGCGTGCAGAAGGCGGTCGAGGTTGTGTTCCTCGACGAGATCGAAGTCGAAGATGTCGACGTGGATGAAGCCGGTACGCACCAGCGACTCTGCGACCAGCTGGGCGACCGAGCCGCCTCCGATGACACCGATACGCAGCCGGATGAGGTCGTCGTGGGCGCGCTTGCCCCACGACTGGACGGTCCGCTGGGAGCGACGGGTCGGCGCCGGCACCGGGACGAGGGAGTCGTTGTAGCTGGCCTTGATCTGCTCGCCGACGACTCTGACCGTGGTCGCCTGCTCGTCGACCCACGCCGTCTGGGCAGCGGCTGCTGGACGCTCGGATCCGGAGAAAGGGCGGTACCAGCGCCGAGCGGAGTAGGTGCGGTCGTGGCCGGCGAGGGTGAGGCCGACCAAGGGCAGACCGGTGATCAGTTGGGTCGCGCCGGCGTGACCGGACTCGGCGGCGTAGTCATCTCGGGACATCCCTTGCCATCCCTTGCAGCCGGGGTGGCTGTGGAGGAACGCGAGCCCTAGATCACGCTCAGCCGCCAGCCCGGCTGCGCGTAGGAAGTAGTCCCCCAAGAACGATGCGTTGCCGTGCAGGTGCCGCTCCCCATCTTGCGGGTACACGAGGTCCACCAGGATGGCGGTCGTGCGAGTCATGCCGGTTGACGGCTGGTAGAGCGCGAAGATCAGGTCCTCCTGACCATCCGTGCGTAGGAGATGCGCAGCGAGAGCGTCATCGCTGTCGCTGGTCATCGCCACGCTGAACGTCGCCGCGCCAGCGCACATCCCGGCGTCTGCCACCTCGGACGAGGTGACCTGAACATCTCCCCCGCCGAGGATCCGGATCCAGAACCTGCGCACGCTGGTGAGCAGCCGCCGTAGCGGATATGCAGGATGCGGGCCACGACGGGGCACCGCCTCCCCTGCCCGCGCTCGGAGGGAGGAGACGGTGATGGTGGCCGCGGTGCTCACTGGACTACCTTCCTGAGGTCATCGCTTCTGGATGAAGCGTTGATGCACCCGAGGTGCCACCAGGTCACTGCCCTGCTCGCTTGACGCGGTTGATGTCCAGCATGAGATCTGCAGGCCCTGGTGGTTGCCCGGGGCGTGTCGACCGTCGATAGGGCTGAGCGCCAACGCCGCGTCTGGCTGCGAGCGCCGATCAGTGAGCGGACCGGCAACCACGTCCCGGCACCAGCGGCACCACAGATGGGTGCCTCCCCACTGGGTCTAGCAGCGAGGAGGCTGACGTGAAGTCAGCCAGCAATACCCCGACCGATACCACCCTGCCGCAGGAGCCGCCGGGCGGTGTGACCGCCGGTCTGGACTGGGCCCGCGACGACCATGCGGTCAGCGTCGTCGATGACCGGGGCCGCGAACTCGACCGGGTCACGATGCCCCATAGCGCGCCCGGACTGCGGGATCTCATCGCTTTCCTGCGCCGCCATGGAGTGGGTGAGGTCGCCATCGAACGTCCCGACGGGCCAGTCGTCGACGCCCTGCTGCTCGCCGGTCTGGCCGTGGTGGTGATCTCGCCGAATCAGGTCAAGAACCTGCGCGGCCGCTACGGCTCGGCCGGCAACAAGGACGACCGGTTCGACGCCTTCGTGCTCGCCGACACCTTGCGCACCGACCGCGCCCGGCTGCGGGCGCTGATCCCCGACACCGACGCCACCGTCGCCCTGCGGCGCGCCTGCCGCGCCCGCAAGGACTTGGTCAATCACCGTGTGGCCGTTGCCAATCAGCTGCGCGCGCACCTGCGCAACGTGCTGCCTGCCGCCGTGGGATTGTTCAAAGACATCGACTCCGCGATCAGCCTGGCGTTCCTGACCCGGTTCGACACCCAGGACAAGATCGACTGGCTGACCCCCAAACGGCTCGGCGACTGGCTCGCCAAGCAGGGCTACTCCGGCAAGGTCGACCCCGCCGTGCTGCACCACCGCATCCTTGACGCTGCCCCCGGCGCAACCGGTTCCCACGGCAGCACCCAGGCCCACATCACCCTGGTCAACCCCTGGGCCGCCGACCTCTACGACAGAGCCCGAACCCGCGGGCACGACCACCCCCACGCCGTACGCATCCTCGCCCGCGCCTGGCTGCACATCATCTGGCACTGCTGGCAAGACAACCTCGCCTACGCCCCCGACAAACACCGCGCACTCCAACGAATCCTCACCCAAAACGAGGCGGCTTGACATAGGGCTTCTCATGCGGCCGCATCCACGAACTGTGCGAAGAGTCCGCGCAGGTGGGCGAGGTACTCCTCGAGCGTCCTGGAGCCTTCCGCCCACCGGGGGTGCGGACGCGACCAGTAGATGGAGTTGTCGCCGAGCGGGCTTGCGTGGTGGGCGTTATCTCCTGGGTGGTGGATCCGCGGCGTGATATGCGGGCCACTGGGCGGGTTGATCGGCCAGTCTGGCGCCTGGAGGCCGACCTGGACCTCTTCACCTGCGTGGGCTCCGACCGGGACCACGTACCCGAAGACGACGAACTCCACGCCGTTGGCGTTCATCACGGTCGGGTCGCACCCGGCTGCCCGAAGGTCTGCGATGAGCTGCTCGTGTCCCATGACATCCGCCTCAGCTGACGGGCGTGCCGCCGGTCGAGACAGTGATGAACTGCTCACCCTCGTGGACCTTGAGCTCGACATCGGGGTCGGGGTACGGCGTCTGGTGTTTGCCCTGGACCTTCACCAGCTGACGCTGGGTCGGGTCCAGGCCGGCCAGTACCAGCACCTCGCGCGGAGTCGTGTCCTTCGGAGCCAGAACCTGGTCGTCGTCGACGATGACGGTGACCTTCTTCTCGGGCTTCCCGGGGTGGTTAGCCCCGTTGTTGCCGGCCTTGGTCTTGTCGATCTCGTTGTCTTGCGTCAGACTCATGACATCTCCTTTGCTCTGTACAATCTTAGGCGCAGATCTACTTTAGATACACGCAATAATATCTTGTCAGGGTTTAAAAATCTGCGCAAGTGTGGTCCGGTGCGGCATCCGCCGGTGGGCCGCACCCGTGTGGGAAAGTGGGCCGTGTTCCAGCAGGAGACTCTTTTTCAGCCGTCCGCCACTCCCTTGCCGTCCTGGGCGAGGTGTGCATTCAAAGAAGGTGAGGCGAGTTGTGCCTGACGAGCCCAGCGTGGTCGTGACCGACGAGGCGGTCGAGGCTTCGCGGCTGTTCTCCGCATACCGGCTGCAGGTGGCCAGGCAGGCGCGGGGCTACACCAAGAGCGACTTGAGCAAACGGCTCGAGATGTCGGCCGCGGCGCTTTCGCAGTTCGAACTAGGTCAGAACAGACCGAGCCCGGCGACAATCGAGCGGTTGTCCTCCGTGCTGAACTTCTCACCGAGCTTCTTCTCGACCGGCACGGTGCTGTCGGTGGCCGACCAGGCTGACGACGAGCTCGTAGACAGCTACGGGCATTTCCGTTCGCTGCGCTCGGTAACCGCAACCCGACGCCGGCAGGTCCTCACTGTCGCGCACCTGCTTCGCGACGTGACGGCGTTCTTGGAGACGCAGGCGAAGCTGCCGACGCTTGATGTGCCGCGTCATGATGCCGAGAGCCCCGAGGACATCGCCTTGGTCGCTGCACGGGTGCGAGCTGAACTCGGAGCCCACGCTGCAGGCCCGATCGAGGATGTCCTTCGCCTCCTTGAGAAGCGAGGCATCGTGTGCGCTCGCTACCCGATGGACGCCGCAGACGTGTCCGCGTTCAGCGTGCCGATGGAGCGCCGCACGTTCTTGGTGCTTAAACAGCAGCGAGAGGCCAAGCGCGACCGCGACCGCTTCAGCTCATGCCACGAACTTGGTCACATGGTCATGCACAAGCCTGGTCAGGCGCTGGCGTCAAAGAGCCTGGAACGACAGGCTGACGTCTTCGCCTCCGAATTCCTGATGCCGACAGAGAGCATCCGCGAGGAGCTCCCATCTAAGGTCGACTGGCCGCGACTCCTTCAGCTGAAACAACGCTGGGGCGTGTCGATGGCAGCACTGCTCTACCGATCCAAGAGCCTGGGCATCATGTCTGAGACGACCTATGTCCAAGCGGTGCGGACTATGAACGTCCGGGGCTGGCGCAAGAACGAGCCGGGCACCGTCACTGCAGTCGAAGCGCCGGCACTGCTCAGTGCAGCGTTGTCGGTCACCGACCTCACTGTGGCTGACGTGAGCGCAGCCACCGGATGGCCCGAGGAAATGGTCTCCCAGCTCTTCGCCGAATCGACCGACGCCAGGCCCTCCGTCCAACTCTGACCCGGCCGGAGGGCCGGCAGGCGCAATCGTTTGACCCAACCACTCTCCTTAGCAGGCTGGAACTCTTACCAGGCTGGAACTCGCGCTCTTGAGCCTGCGGCTGCCAAGTGCTGCTTGTGCTTTAGATTTACGCACACAACTTGCATTTGTCAGAAGTAGAGGTACAGTTTCTGACATGAGTAACGTGCGAAACCAAAGTGAAGCGGCTGAAGCAACCGTCGCCGAGCGTGTGCGCACCCATATCTCTCGCATGTCGCCTGGCGAGCCCTTCAGCGTACGAGAGTTACTGAGCCAGGGACCGCGCGCGTCGGTTGACCAGGCTCTGTCCCGCATGGCTCGCGGCGGCGAGATCGAGCGGGTCGCGCGGGGCTTCTACGCGCGTCCGCTAGTCAACGAGAAGCTTGGGCGGACCGTCCCGGTGGAGCCAGAGAAGGTGGTTGCCGCCATCGCCCGCACCGCGGGCGCACGGGTGAATGTTCACGGCGCCGAGGCCGCACGACGGTTCGGTCTCACCACCCAGGTGCCGATGCGGCAGGTGTACACAACCTCTGGTCGGAGCCGACGCGTCCAGCTCCGCACCGGTGATGTGACCTTGGTTCACAGGGCGCAGAGTCAGATGGGGTTGGCCGGCACGCCGGCGGGCGAGGCGCTGAGTGCCTTGTTGTACCTGGGCAAGAACGAAGTCACCCCGGAGATCATTGACCAAGTCCGAAGTTCTCTGGGCGAGAAGGAGTTCGCTCGCCTCCGGGCCGCCGCCGCTACAACGGCCATGCCTGCTTGGCTTTCCGACGGTCTGTACGAGGCCGCCGGCACCCAGCCTGCTCTTACCGCATGAGCGAAGTGGCCGCGCTGCCAACCTTTCTCACTCTCCCGCCACAGGACCAGCGTGATGCGTACTTGATCGCTTCCGAAGAGCTCAACCGGTCGGCCACGGTCTTGGAGAAGGACGTGTGGGTCTGCTGGACCCTGGGCGCGTTGTTCCGCTGCCCTGGCATGCCAGCGATGGCGTTCAAAGGTGGCACGTCACTCTCCAAGATCTTCAACGCCATCTCGCGGTTCTCCGAAGACATCGATGTGACCATGGACCACAACGGGCTAGCACCCGGCCTGGACCCGTATGAGCCGAAGAGCGGCAAACAACGCGGCCACGACGACGAGACGCTCCGAAGACTCATGTGCGAACGCTCAATCGACGTGCTGGTTCCACACCTTCGCGGGCTCATGGCCGAGGTGGGCCTATCCGAGGACATGCTCCTAACAGAGAAGGACGGCGAGGTGCTGACCGTCCATTACCCACACCTCGTGGAGGATCGGAACCCGTACTACCGCGAGAGCGTCAAGATCGAGTTCGGCGGACGCAACATGATCGAGCCGAATGAGACCCATACCGTCGTCCCCTACATGGCCGCCACGTTCAGCAACTTTGCATTCCCCGTCTGCGAGGTTTCGGTTCTCTCACCGATGCGCACCTTCTGGGAGAAGGTGACCCTCGCGCATGCCGAGAGCAACCGGCCCGAGTTTAGGAACGCAGAGCGCACCTCAAGACACTGGCACGACCTCGCCGTCCTCGCGGAGCACGAGATCGGACGCGCAGCGCTCCTCGATGTCGAGCTCCTCCGGGATGTCGTGCGAGTGAAGGAACGCTTCTTCAGGTCAAGCACTACCCAGTATGACCGTTGCCTCAGCGGTGAGGCCAAACTGTTGCCTGGTGAAGCCGGACTGTCGCTCCTCCGTGCCGACTATCAGAAGATGCTCGACGCGGAGATGCTCGACGATCCCTTGCCCTTCGACGAGCTGGTCGAGCGGGTGCGAGCTCTGCAGGATGCGATCAACACAGTCACCACTACCTAGGCGTAAGCAGCTCTCGAATACGGAGACACATCCCGAGTCCGGTTGACGATCCGAGTTCTTGGCTCAACATCATCGCGAACGCTTCCATCGGTCGGATGTAGCAGGTGACGATGACGGTGAGGTCCTGTGCCGGGCCCGGGCAGCGATGCGGTCGAGCAGTATCCCGGCCAGCGCAGCGGTGGTGCGTGTCCGGCGCGCAGCGAGTTGGGCGATGATCCGGGTGCCGTCAAAGCCGGCGGTTTCGGCTCGGGCACGGAGCATCCGGGCCACGACGTGACCCGACAACGGTACGAGGCTGACTGAACTGGCTCAGATCCGGGTGAACAGGGCTCCGAGTGTCTTGTCTCGCACCGTGCTCCAGGCGACGAGCGCGGCGAAGGGGTCGGTCTCGGCAAAGGTGCCGTGGGCGATGCCGACGACCTGGTCGCTGCCTTTCTGATCTACCTTGGACCTCCGCAAGGTGAGCAACAGTTCAAGCGGGTTTGGTCTCGACGTCGGCGAGAGTGATGACGACGGAATTGCGGCCCACAGGCTCCAGTATCCGGATTCTGATTATCTTCGACCCGCAACGACAGGCGATCCTGCTGCTCGGCGGCGATAAGGCCGGGAGCTGGAAAGCTTGGTATGACAGGAAGATTCCGGTCACCGACCGGCGATACGAGGACTGGCTGGCGGAGAGTGAATGACGATGGCACGCAACTGGAGTGAGATCCGGGCCGACGCCGTGGCTCAGGGCCGCTTCGACCCGGCGCGCAACGAGAATCACGACGCCGTCCAGGCACAGGGACTCACTGACATCCGTAAGGCGCATGGTCACGCTCGGCAGCCTGACGTCGCCGCGTTCATGGGAGTGTCTCAGGCGCGGGTGTCGAAGCTGGAAAGTGGCGACCTTTCGCATACCGAACTCGGGACGCTGCAGTCGTCAGGGTTCCCTGGCCATTGACATCCACGGGGACAGCTTCTCCGCGAGCGGTGGTAGCGCTCAGCTCATTCTTCGGTAGAGACCGCACGTGAAGCGGTGACGGTTCTGCTCCCAATCCGTCCAAAAATATTACTTAGCATTGCGAATGTTCCCAAAAGTGTTCCCAGCAGGCATGAAAATGGCCCCCGGAGAGATCTCCGAGGGGCCATTTCCGCTGGTAGCGGGGACAGGATTCGAACCTGCGACCTCTGGGTTATGAGCCCAGCGAGCTACCGAGCTGCTCCACCCCGCGTTGGTAAATGACAGATTACCGAACGCGCGTCTCGGCGGCCAAATCGCGCGCTGACCAGGCTCTTTGTCACCAGGACTAGCCCATTCAGTGGGGCGGGGCACACCGGAAAGCCTTGATCCGCTCGGTAGTCCGCTCGCCCGAGCAGGCCGGCGTGACGCCGGCGAAGTGGACGCGCGGATTTCGGCATACTGTTCGGCCATGCACGTCGACGTGATGATGATCCCGCAAGCGCTCAACAAGGTCGGTGACCTGGCCCGTCGAACGCAGGCCGCGGGGTTTTCCGGTCTGCTGATCACCCGAGACCGGCCGCACGGCGTATCTCAACACCGCTTTCGCCTCGCAGGCCGCGAGGTCGCCCGCCGCATGATGACTGCGTAAGCACGCCGCGAGGGTGCGCAGAATGCCACCGATTACGGCGTGTCGGTGTACAAACACGCACGCTCGCGGCAAAAAGCGCCCCACCTACTTGGCGTTGTTGTACTTGGTGATTGCGTCGTCGAGGCGCTGCAGCGCCGCGCCGTAGGCCGCGAAATCGCCTTTCTTTTGAGCATCTTTCGCCGCGCCGATCGCCGCCTGGATCTCCTGCAGGGCGGCGGCCTTGGCCGGGGACAACGTGACCGACCCGTCCGGAGCGGGCGGCAGGGCCGACGGTGGGGCCACCGGGGCCGGCACCGGCGATCCCGGTGCCGCGGCGGGCGCCGGTGGGTTCGCGGGCCGCTTGGGGGGTACACCGGCCTCGGTGGGCTCTATCCCCGTGGCGGCCGCACCGGCGCCGGGACCGAACAACCCGGTGAGCGCGTCGCCCACCGTGGGGCCGTAGCCGATCTTGTCGTTGTACATCATCGCCACCCGGATCAGCCGCGGGTACGACGAGGCGGCGTCGCTGGCGCCCGGGGAGGCATAGACGGGTTCGACGTAGAGCAGCCCACCCTGGGCCACCGGCAGGGTGAGCAAGTTGCCCCACCGGATGCGGTTTTGGTTGTCGCGACCGATCACACCGAGGTCCTGGGACACCGCCGGGTCGGTGGTGATCGCGTTGTTGGCCAGCTTCGGACCGTTGACCTGGCCCGGGATGGTCAGCACGGTGATCTTGCCGTACGTCGCCGGATCGGAGCTGGCGCTGATGTAGGCGGCCAGATAGTCACGCTTGAACCTGTTCATCGCGCTCGTCAGCTGGTACGAGGACGAATTGTCGTTCTTCGCAATGTTTTTCGCGACGATGTAATAGGGCGGCTGATAGCTGCTGGCCGTGGGATTCGGATCCAGCGGCACATCCCAGAAATCGGAGGTGGAGAAGAACGTCACGGGATCGTTGACGTGGTATTTGGCCAGCAGCATCCGCTGCACCTTGAACAGGTCTTCGGGATAGCGCAGATGTTCGGCGAGCTCGGGCGTGATGTCGCCCTTGGGCTTGACCGTGCCGGGGAAGACCCGCATCCAGGCTTTGAGCACCGGGTCCTGCTCGTCCTGCTGGTAGAGCGTGACGGTGCCGTCGTAGGCGTCCACCGTGGCCTTCACCGAATTGCGGATGTAGGAGACCTGCTTGTCGGGGGCCAGCTTGTTGAACGCCACCTCGTTGGAGTCGGCGGTGGCCGATTCCAGCGAGGTGAGCTCGGAGTACGGGTAGTTGTCCAATGTGGTGTAGCCGTCGATGATCCACACCAGTCGCTTGTTGACGATCGCCGGGTACACGGCGCTGTCGGTGGTCAGCCACGGCGCCACCGCCTCGACCCGACGCGCCGGATCGCGGTTGAACAAGATCTTGCTGTTGGAACCAATAACATTGGAGAACAAGAAGTTTCGCTCAGCGAACTTGGCGGCGAACACGCTGCGGGATATCCAGCTACCGATCGGGACTCCCCCGAGCCCGGTGTAGGTGTAGTTCTTGGTTTCGGCACTGGTCTCGTAGTCGTATTCCCGGTCGGCGCCGTTGCGTCCGACGATCGCGTAGTCGGCGGACGTGTTGGAGATGACGGGTCCGTAGTAGATGCGCGGCTGGTCCAGCGGCGCCGGTCCGTCGGATACCACGCTGCCGTTGGCGCCGACGACATTGACCAAAAACTCTGGGTAGCCACCGTTTTGGTTGGGATCGTTGGCGATGCCACGCACCGTGTTGGCCGGCGATGCGATGAATCCGTTGCCGTGGGTGTAGACGGTGTGCCGGTTGATCCAGTCACGCTGGTTGTCGATCAGCCGGTCGGGGTTGAGCTCACGGGCCGCGACGACGTAGTCGCGCAACGCGGCGTTGCGGTCGAGGTAGCGGTCGATCGAGAGCTGGTCGGGAAAATAGTAGAAGTTCTTGCCCTGCTGGAACTGGGTGAATGCCGGGCTGACGATCGTCGGGTCGAGCAGCCGGATGTTCGAGGTGGTCGCGCGGTCGGCCGCGACCTGCTGGGCCGTGGCCTGGCCGTCGCCGGTGTAATTGCGATAGGTGACCACGTCGGACGTCAGCCCATACGCTTGCCGTGTCGCGGTGATGCTGCGGCCGATGTATTCGCTTTCCTTTTGCGCCGCATTGGGTTTGACGCTGATCTGCTCCACGATCAACGGCCAGCCGGCACCCACGATCAACGACGACAGCAGCAACAAGACCAGGCCGATGGCCGGAATCCGCAAGTCCCGCAGGGCGATCGCGGAGAAAACCGCGGCGGCACAGATCAGCGCGATCGCCATCAGGATCAGCTTCGCCGGCAGCACGGCGTTGATGTCGGTGTACCCGGCACCGGTGAACGGCTTGCCGCCGCGGGTGTGCGACAGCAGCTCGTAGCGGTCCAGCCAATAGGCAACGGCCTTGAGCAGCACCAGCAGGCCGACCAGGGAGACCAGCTGGATCCGCGTCGAGCGGCTCAGCGCGCCGGTGCGGCCGGACAGCCGAATGCCGCCGAAGATGTAGTGCGCCAACAGGTTTGCCACGAAGGCCAGGAACACCGCCACGAACACGTAGCTGAGCAGCAGCCGGTAGAACGGTAGGTCGAACGCGTAGAAGCCGAGGTCCTTGCCGAACTGAGGGTCCTTGACGCCGAAGTCCCCACCATGCAAAAACAGCTGAACCCGCACCCAGTAGCTCTGCGCGATGACGCCGGCCAGCAAGCCGATCGCCGCCGGGATTCCAATGCCCACCAGCCGCAGGCGTGAAACGACGACGGCGCGGTACCGCGCCACCGGGTCGTTGTTGTTGCTCGGGACGAATACCGGGCGGGTGCGGTAGGCCAACGCAAGGCCGGCGAACACGATGCCGCCGACCAGCAGACCGGCGACCAGGAAGACCACGATGCGGGTAACCAGCACGGTGGTGAACACCGAGCGGTAGCCGAGCTCACCGAACCACAGCCAGTCGACGTAGGCGTCGATCAGTCGCGGACCGGCGAGCAGCAAAACGATCACGCCCAGTGCGATCAGGATCAGAATCCGGCTACGCCGAGTCAGCTTCGGCATCCTTGCGGTGGGCCGCATCCCCACTGGCTACGCTCCCTGATCGATTTGGCTGGCGCCGGCTTCGCCGGACGCCGTTCTGCCGGCCGGTTGCCGGCAGGCTGCCGTTGGTCGCCACAGATTTTTCCGGACGGTCACAACTGTACGCACCTCACGCCGCGATACGTGCCGGCTAGCAACTGGGCGCCTGACCCCCCGAAGTGATCGCGTGCAGCGCGTCCACCGTCTGGCTGAGGGTCTCGACCTTCACCAACCGCAAGCCGGTCGGATTGTCCGAGGCCGCCTCGTAGCAGTTCTTGGCGGGCACCAGAAAGACCGTGGCACCGGCCGCGTGGGCGGCGACCATCTTGTGGGTGATGCCGCCGATCTGGCCCACCTTGCCGTCGACGGAGATGGTGCCGGTGCCCGCGATGAACTTCGACCCGGCCAAGTCACCGGTGGTGAGCTTGTCGACGACCGCCAGGCTGAACATCAGCCCGGCAGACGGCCCGCCGACGTTGGCGAGGTTGAAGTCGACGGTGAACGGCGCCCACGGCGCGTCGAGCACCGCGACACCCATGAAGCCGTAGTCGCGGTCTTTGTTGGCGCCCAGCGTGATTTGCGCCACGCCGGCGGGCTCGTTTTTGCGCCGAAAGTCGATGATCACCGCCTGACCGGGTTTGGTGTTCTTCAGCAGTCCGGTGAACTGCCCGACGTTGATCACCGGGGTGCCGTTGACCGCGTCGATCGCATCGCCGGCCTTCAGCTTGCCCGCCGACGGACCCGGATCGGTGACCGTCGCGACCGTCACCGCCGGCGAGTACTTCAGATATCCCAGCGCGGCATAGGCGGCGCTGTCCTCGGACTGCTTGAAATCGGCGTCGTTGGCCTTGTCGACGTCCTCCCGTGACTTGCCCGGCGGGTAGACGAGGTCGCGCGGTATCAGCTGCTCCTGTCCCGAGAGCCACAGCGTCAGCGCTTCGCCCAGGGTCAGGTCGTCGCGCTGGGACACCGTCGTCATGTTGAGGTGACCCGTCGTCGGGTGGGTCAGGGCGCCTTCGATCTCGACCACCTGCTTGCCGTCGACCTCACCGAGCGTGTCGAAGGTCGGGCCGGGGCCCAGCGACACAAACGGCACCGTCACCACCGCGAGCAGCACGCCGAAAACCACAATCGGCACCAGCGCGACGATCAAGGTCAGAATCCGCCTGTTCACGCCGATTACACTAGACGGACCCCGCTCAGGCTCGTTTAGCTACGAGCGTGACCGGGGACCGCGCGTCCCGGTCCGGCGGTGAGTACCGTTGAGGGTATGGCTGACCTGCCTTTCGGCTTCTCCTCCGGAGACGACCCTGAGAAACACGGGAAGAAAGATCCCGATCCCGGCTCGGGCGCGTCCGACCCCCTGGGCGCTTTCGGCATAGGCGGGGATTTCGGCGTGGGCGATCTGGGGCAGATCTTCACCCAGCTGGGCCAGATGTTCAGCAGCGCGGGCACCGTCATGGCCGGCGGCAAAACGTCGGGACCGGTCAACTACGAATTGGCACGACGGGTCGCGTCCAGCTCGATCGGGTTTGTCGCGCCGGTTCCCGCCACGACGAACAAGGCGATCGCCGACGCGGTCCACCTGGCCGAAACCTGGCTCGACGGGGCGACGGCGCTGCCGGCGGGCACCACCAAGGCGGTGGGTTGGACCCCCGCCGACTGGGTCGACAACACCTTGGAGACCTGGAAGCGGCTGTGCGATCCGATGGCCGAGCAGATCTCGGCGGTGTGGGCGTCGTCGTTGCCCGAAGAGGCCAAGAGCATGGCCGGCCCCCTGCTGGCGATGATGTCCCAGATGGGCGGCATGGCCTTCGGCTCGCAGCTGGGCCAGGCGCTGGGACGCCTGTCCCGGGAGGTGCTGACCTCCACCGACATCGGCCTGCCGCTGGGGCCCAAGGGGGTGGCCGCGATCCTGCCGGACGCCGTCGAGTCGTTCGCCGCCGGACTCGAGCAGCCGCGCAGCGAGATCCTGACGTTCCTGGCCGCCCGCGAGGCCGCGCACCATCGGCTGTTCAGCCACGTGCCGTGGCTGTCCAGTCAATTGCTCGGCGCGGTGGAGGCCTACGCCAAGGGCATGAAGATCGACATGACCGGCATCGAGGAGCTGGCCCGCGACTTCAATCCGGCGTCGCTGTCTGACCCGGCGGCCATCGAAAACCTGCTCGGCCAGGGGGTTTTCGAGCCGAAGGCGACGCCCGCGCAGAAGCAGGCGCTGGAACGGCTCGAGACGCTGCTGGCGTTGATCGACGGCTGGGTGCAGGTGGTGGTGACCGCGGCGCTGGGCGACCGGATTCCGGGCGCGGCCGCGCTCGGCGAGACGCTGCGCCGCCGCCGGGCCAGCGGCGGCCCGGCCGAGCAGACCTTCGCGACGCTGGTGGGCCTCGAGCTGCGGCCCCGCAAGCTGCGGGAAGCCGCCGCGCTGTGGGACCGGCTGACCCAGGCCGCCGGCGCCGACGCGCGCGACGCCATCTGGCAACACCCGGATCTGCTGCCCGGCGCGGACGACCTCGACGAGCCGGCCGGCTTCATCGACCGCATCATCGGCGGGGACACCAGCGGCATCGACGAGGCGATCGCCAAACTCGAGGACTCCGACACCGACGGTCCTGTGGATAACTGAGCGCGGCGTGTGCCGCCGGCGTGGCACAGTCTCGACCCATGACTCAGGCCATGTCGGGGGCCGCGCTTTCCCTGTATGCGCTGGACCCGGCGATGCCGGTCCTGCTGCGGCCCGACGGCGTTGTCCAAATCGGCTGGGATCCCCGCCGCGCCGTGCTGGTCCGTCCACCGTGCGGCCTGCCCGCCGCCGGGCTGGCCATGCTGCTGCGGTCCATGCGATCACCGACGCCGATATCCGAGTTGCGGCGGCAGGCCGTCGACCGCGGGCTGAAGGACGTGGACGGCCTGACCAACCTCGTCGCGCAACTGGTCACCGCGGGTGTCGCGACCGAATGCCGGCAGTCCCGCGGCCGGGCGGCGTCGATCCGCATCCACGGCCGGGGGCCGCTGTCGGAGCTGCTCGTGCAGGCGTTGCGCTGCTCGGGGGCCCGCGTCGCGCACAGCAGCCAGCCACATGCCACCGTGTCGCCCGCCGCCGTGGATCTGGTGGTGCTGTCGGACTACCTCGTGGCCGACCCGCGCATGGTGCGCGACCTGCACCGCCAGGGCGTCGCGCACCTTCCGGTCCGGGTGCGCGACGGCACCGGCCTGGTCGGCCCGCTGGTCATCCCCGGAGTGACCAGCTGTTTGGGGTGCGCGGACCTGCACCGCAGCGACCGCGACGCCGCATGGCCGGCCATCGCCGCCCAGCTGCGCGACACCGTCGGGGTGGCCGACCGGGCCACCCTGCTGGCGACCGCGGCCCTGGCGCTCAGCCAGGTGAACCGGGTGATCGCGGCGGTGCGCGGGCAGCAGGCGGTGCCCGATCCGGCGCCGCCCCCGGCGCTCAACGCCACGTTGGAGTTCGACCTCAACGCCGGCTCCATCGTCGCGCGCCAGTGGACCAGGCACCCACTGTGCGCACTGTGCTCGTGCTGACGCGGATGCGCCCCGCTGGCTATCCCAGCCGTCCCTGGTCGGGGACGCTCGCCGCCACCGACGCATACGCCCGGGCGAGTTCCTCCAGAATCGCCGCGGTCAAGGTGCCCTCGTTGCGGCTCTTGTCCAGCGTTTCGATGATCGCCCTGAACAAGGCGTCGGCCGCATCGTGCTGCGTTTGCTTTGCTGCCATGACTTTTCTCCTACCACCCTTCGGATGCGCGTTTCGGGAGTCGCGGGACGACAACATGCAAGGACAACCTATGGCTCGACGCCTTGCCCTGGCATTAGTTGTCGCCAGATCGACACCACGGGGAGCTGGCCGTCATGGATGATGGACGTGTGGCGGACATCAAACGCGGCCGTGCTGCGCGCAACGCGAAGCTGGCCACCATTCCGGTCGGCTTTGCCGGCCGGGCGGCGCTTGGCTTCGGGAAACGACTGACCGGTAAGTCGAAAGACGAAGTCCAGGCCGAGTTGATGGAAAAGGCCGCCAACCAGTTGTTCACCGTCCTGGGTGAGCTCAAGGGTGGAGCGATGAAGGTGGGCCAGGCCCTGTCCGTGATGGAGGCCGCCATTCCGGAGGAGTTCGGCGAGCCCTACCGCGAAGCGTTGACCAAGCTGCAGAAGGACGCGCCGCCGCTGCCCGCCCCCAAGGTGCACCGGGTGCTCGACGCGCAACTGGGCACCAAGTGGCGCGACCGGTTCAGTTCGTTCGACGACACCCCCGTCGCCTCGGCCAGCATCGGCCAAGTGCACAGGGCGGTGTGGTCCGACGGCCGCGAGGTGGCCGTCAAGATCCAGTACCCCGGCGCCGACGAAGCGCTGCGCGCCGACCTCAAGACCATGCAGCGGATGGTCGGGGTGCTCAAGCAGCTTTCTCCGGGAGCCGACGTCCAGGGCGTGGTCGACGAACTGGTCGCGCGCACCGAGATGGAACTCGACTACCGGCTGGAGGCCGACAACCAGCGGGCGTTCGCCAAGGCATATCAGGGCCACCCACACTTCGCGGTGCCGCACGTCGTGGCCAGCGCGCCCAAGGTGGTGGTCCAGGAGTGGATCGAGGGCATACCGATGGCGGAGATCATCCGCCACGGCACCCCCGAGCAGCGCGACCTGATCGGCACCCGGCTGCTCGAGCTCACCTTCGACGCGCCGCGCCGGCTGGGGATGCTGCACGGCGACGCCCACCCGGGGAATTTCATGCTGCTGCCCGACGACCGGATGGGCGTCATCGACTTCGGCGCCGTGGCGCCGCTACCGGGCGGCTTTCCCATAGAGCTGGGCATGACGATCAGGCTGGCCCGCGACAAGAACTACGACCTGTTGTTGCCGACGATGGAGAAGGTCGGCTTCATCCAGAAGGGCCGGCAGGTGTCGGTGCGCGACATCGACGAGATGCTGCGCCAGTACGTCGAGCCCATCGAGGTCGAGGTCTTCCACTACACCCGCAAATGGCTGCAGAGGATGACCGTCAGCCAGATAGACCGGTCGGTGTCGCAGATCAGGACGGCCCGGCAGATGGACCTGCCGCCCAAGCTCGCGATACCGATGCGCGTCATCGCGTCGGTGGCCGCGATCCTGTGCCAGCTGGATGCGCATGTGCCGATCAAGGCGCTGTCGGAAGAACTGATCCCGGGTTTCACCGAGCCCGACACGGCGGTCGTCTAGGCCCGAGTGCCCGAGAGTGCAACCACCGACGCGGTCTCCCGGAAAATGCGTCGGCCGTTGCACTTTCGCGGCCTAACTTCTTTACGGGGACGTCCGCGCGGACGCTTGTGGCCCACGATCGAACCGCGCTCGAAGATCTCACCGCCCCACACACCCCAGGGTTCGGCCCGCTCCAGCGCCGCCGCCAAACACTGCCGGCGGACCGGGCAGCCCACACAGAGCGTCTTGGCGCGCTCGAGGTCGGCCGGCGCGTCGGCGAACCACAGGTCGGGATCGCCGGCATGACACGGCAACACCGGCGGCATCGGTCTGGGGACTGGCGGTGCCGACATGTCCTGTTCACCTGCTTCCTGGTCGGGTGGCTGTCCTGTTGCGATCCGGACCAGGTTTGGCAGGCTGTCGACCCTAAAACTGTGGCCACGGATCCTTGTGACTTCGGGTCCGTGGCCATCTGGGGAGAAGGGGGCTGGTTAGGTATGGCCCCGATCCACGGACGCGTCAGTCGCGGCGGCGGTGTGGGCGGCATGGGAGGTAACCGCGGTCGACACCGCGGCGGCCACGCCCGCACCCAACGCGTTGGTGAACATCGTGGCAACCCTCCTCTCAGCCGGCAGCGGAATGCGGTTTCGAGGGTAAACGGTGACGGCCGGTGGCCACAACCGATTTTCTGATCTGCGTGTTTACCCCTGGTGGGCTTGCCTGACCAACTCCAGCACGTCCGGTCCGTACTGTTCCAGCTTGCGTGCGCCGATACCCGGGATCGCGATCAGGGCCGTCTCGTCGTCGGGAAGCAGCTCGGCGATCGCGGTCAGCGTGTTGTCGGTGAAGACGACATACGCGGGCACGTTCTGTTGCTTGGCGACGTCCAGCCGCCACGCCTTGAGCCGCAGCAACAACTCCTCGTCGATGTCGGCGGCACACGTCTCACACCGCCGCAGCATGATGGCCGCCGGGGTGGTCAGGGCGTTGTTGCAGATCCGGCACCGGGTTGCGGTGCCGCGGTGGCGCCGGGGTTTGCTCGGCGCCGGATCGGAACGGGTCTGTGGCGCGATCCCGTTGAGGAACCGCGACGGCTTGCGGCTCTGCCGTCCACCCGGGCTCCGCGCCAATGCCCAGCTGAGCGCCAAATGGACTCGGGCCCTGGTGATTCCGACGTAGAGCAGTCGACGCTCCTCCTCGACGGCCTCGCTCTCGGCGCCGTGCGCCAACGCGTGCGAGATGGGCAGCGTGCCGTCGGCCAACCCGACCAGGAACACCGCGTCCCACTCCAGGCCCTTGGCCGTGTGCAGCGAAGCCAGCGTGACGCCCTGTACCACCGGTGGGTGCCGCGCGTCGGCGCGCATCCGGAGCTCGGCCAGCAGCCCCGAAAGCTCGAGCTGGGGGCGCTGCGCCACTTCGTCGTCGACCAGCTCGGCCAGCGCGGTCAGCGCCTCCCAGCGGTCCCGGGCCCGGGAGCCGGTCGGTTGCTCGGCCGTCAGCCCCAGCGGTTCCAGGACCGCCCGCACCACGTCGGGCAATGGCCCTTGTGGGCCTTGTGGGCCTTCGGGGCCCCGCTCGGCCGCGCGTCGCAGCGCCAAGAGCGCCTGCTTGATCTCCTGACGGTGGAAAAACCCCTCGCCACCGCGGATCTGATAGGTGATGCCGGCCTCGGTCAGCGCTTCCTCGTAGACCTCGGACTGCGCATTGATCCGGTAGAGGACGGCGATCTCGGCCGGCGGGGTGCCGGATTCGATCAGTCGGGCGATCGACGCGGCCACCGCGGCGGCTTCGGCGGCCTCGTCGGGATACTCGCGAAACGACGGCTCCGGACCCGGCGCGCGCTGGCCGGACAGCTGCAGCTTGCTGCCCGCCACCCGGCCCCGGGCGGCGGCGATCACCCGATTGGCCAGCGACACCACCTGCGGAGTGGAGCGGTAGTCGCGTTCCAGGCGCACCACCGTGGCGTCGGGAAATCGCCGCGAAAAGTCGAGCAGGAAGCGCGGCGAGGCCCCGGTGAACGAGTAGATGGTCTGGTTGGCGTCGCCGACGACGGTCAGGTCGTCGCGGTCGCCCAGCCAGGCCGCGAGCACGCGCTGCTGCAGCGGGGTGACGTCCTGGTACTCGTCGACGACGAAGCAGCGGTAGCGGTCGCGGAATTCCTCGGCCACGGCGGCGTCGTTCTCGATCGCCGCCGCGGTGTGCAGCAGCAGGTCGTCGAAGTCGAGCAACGTCACCGATTCGTCGCGGACCTTGACGGCCTCGTAGGCGGAGTAGACGGCCGCGATCTGCGCGGCGTCCATCGGAATGTCTCGGCCGGCGGCGGCCACGGTGGACGCGTACTCCTCGGGGCCGATCAGCGACGCCTTGGCCCACTCGATCTCGCCGGCCAGGTCGCGCACGTCGTCGGTGCTGGTATTGAGCCGGCAACGGCCGGCGGCCCGGGCCACGACGGCGAACTTGCTGTCGAGCAGCTGCCAGCCGGTGTCACCGACCACCCGCGGCCAGAAATAGCGCAGCTGGCGGTGCGCGGCGGCGTGAAAGGTCAGGGCCTGCACCGCGCCGACGCCGGTGTGCGCGGCGGCGCCGAGCGTCCGCAACCTGGAGCGCATCTCCCCCGCCGCGCGCTGGGTGAACGTCACCGCAAGCACCTGTCCGGCGGCGACATGACCGCTCGCGACGAGCTGGGCGATCCGGTGCGTGATGGTGCGAGTCTTGCCCGTTCCGGCGCCCGCGAGCACACAAACCGGACCGCGGGGGGCCAGCACGGCTTCGCGCTGCTCGTCGTCCAGCTCGGCGATCAATGGGTCGGGAACGATCGGCGCGGGGACCGACGGCATGGCATTCATCTTGGCTTCCATAGTGCTTGGCTTCCATAATGCTTGGCTTCCATAGTGGCAGGAGCGGCCGACAACCCTCGAACCCCGGTGTCCGTGGAATGCGCCGGTGCCGGGCTATGTTGGACGGGCTATGGCCAACGCTCCGCTCACCGTTTACACGACGTCATGGTGTGGTTTCTGCCGTCGGCTCCTGACGGTGCTCAAGTCCGATGGAATCCCCTTCGACGAGGTCGACATCGAGCGGAACCCGGCGGCGGCGGAGTTCGTCGGCTCGGTGAACGGCGGCAACAGGACGGTCCCGACGGTGAAGTTTGCCGACGGTTCCACGCTGACCAACCCGAGCGCGGCCCAAGTCAAGGCAAGGCTGGCCGAAGCCGGCGGCTAAGGGCGGCCAGCACCCGGCGTGGCGACTCACTCGATGGCGGCCCAGGATTCGATGATCACGCGCGCGATCGAAATCGACCCGGGCAGTAGCAGTTTCGACTCCGTGAACTCCGAGGCACTGCTCCAATCGCCGGCTTCCAGCGCCGCGCGCACCTCGGCGCGGGTGAACCATTTCGCCTCGGCGATCTCGCCGTCGTTAAACGAGAAGTCCTCGGACGGGTCGCCCAGGGCGTGAAAGCCGACCATCAGCGAGCGCGGGAACGGCCACGGCTGACTGCCCAGGTACCGCACGTCGCGCACGGTCAGTCCGATTTCCTCGCGGATCTCGCGGGCGACACAGACCTCGAAAGACTCACCGGCCTCGACGAATCCGGCAAGCAGCGAGAACATCCGCTCCGGCCACGCGGCCTGGCGAGCCAGCACCGCACGGTCACCGCCGTCGTGGACCAGGCAGATCACCGCCGGATCGATGCGCGGGAACTCCTCATGACCGGTGACCGGGTTGACCCGCGACCAGCCCGCCCTGGCCGGCCTTGTCGGCGAGCCATCCACCGCGCTGAATCGCGCGCTGTCATGCCAATTCAGCAGCGCGACGGCCGAGGACACCAGCTGGCCGCTGGTGTCGTCGAGGATCGGGCCAAGGCCGCGGAGGTTCACCACCTCGGCGTGCACGTCGGGATCCTCGGGCGCTTGCAGCGCGCCCCGGACGGCCCAGACATGGCGGCCGCCCTCGACGCGGCCCAGGAACACCGCGTCCGGTGGCGGCTTGTCGGCCAGCGCGGCCGCGGCGCCGAGCACCACCCGGCCGTCGGCGACCAGCACCTGGTTGCGCGAATCCACCCGCAGCAGGGCCGCTTCCGCCCATCCCGCGGTAGCCGCCTCGACGTCGGTGCGTAGCTGGTCGGCCCGGTCGGCGCCGACGCGCGAGAGCAAGGGAACGCTGCGCAGCCGAAAGTCCACGGGTTAATGCCCCGCGTTTCGGATGTAGAGCAGCCGGTCGCTGGCCTCGATGGCGTCCACCTCGGGCGCGCCGATGCGCAGCAGGTGGCCGTCGCGCACCACGCCGAGCACGATGTCGCGCAGATGCCGCGGGGACCCCCCGACCTCGGTCTGCTCGACCTGCCGTTCGGCGATGGCCAGCCCGGCGTCCGGAGTCAGCAGATCCTCGATCATCTCCACGACGCTCGGCGTGGTGGTGGCAAGGCCGAGCAGCCGACCGGCGGTTTCGGAGGAAACCACCACCGAGTCGGCGCCCGACTGCTGCAACAGGTGCTGGTTCTCGGCCTCCCGGATCGACGCCACGATCTTGGCCTTGGGCGCGATCTCTCGCGCCGTCAACGTCACCAGCACGGCGGTGTCGTCGCGGCTGGTGGCCACGACGATCGACGCCGCGTGTTGCGCCCCGGCCAGCCGCAGCACATCGGATCTGGTGGCGTCGCCGTGCACGGTGACCAGCCCGGCCGTCGCGGCGTGTTCGAGGGCGCTCTGGTCGGTGTCGACGACGACGACCTCGCCCTGGGCGGCCTCATCACCGAGGATCGCGGCGACCGCCGTTTTGCCCTTGGTGCCGTAACCGATCACGATGGTGTGGTTGCGCACTTTGCTCCTCCAACGCTGGATCTTCCACGCCTGCCGGGACCGCTCCGAGAGGACCTCGAGCGTCGTGCCGACCAACACGGCCAGGAACGCGATGCGCAGCGGCGTGTAGATCACGGTGTGGACCAGACGCGCCGTTTCGGTGTAGGGGGTGATGTCGCCGTAACCGGTCGTCGACAGCGACACCGCGGAGAAGTACAGGCAGTCCAGGAATGTCGGCGGCTGGCCCCGCACGTCGCGATATCCGTGGCGGTCCAGGTAGACGATGACGGCGGCACCGAACAACACCACCAGTGCGATGGCCACCCGGCGCGTGATCACGCGGATGGGGCTGGCGTGATCTTCGGGGATACGCAGAACACCGACCAGCTGATGACCAGGTTGGGCGGTTAGCGTCTCGTCCAGACCGCTCAGCTTGCGCGACCTACCGTTGCCCACGGCGGTCCGTCATCGGCTTCACCCCGGCGCACGAGACAGGCACGACTCACAATGTAACCGCGGTGGCGGGTCGCCCAATACTCGGGCAGCGCACGTCACACCTCCGCGGGGCCGCGGCCGGCAGGGTCCGCCGACAACCCGGCCAGCTCGGCGGGGTCGGGCAGTTCGGCGGGGGCGACCGTGGCGCCGGTGCGCACGTAATAGAAGGCGGTGCGCACCGACGATTCCGGGATCCCGGACAACGCGGCCCAGGCCAGGCGGTAGACGGCGAGCTGGACGGCGGCCTGCCGCATGGCTTCCGCCCCGTGCGGCGGCTCACCGGTCTTCCAGTCGACGACGGTGACGCCGCCATCGGGGTCGGCGAAGACCGCGTCAATGCGGCCGCGCACCACGGTGTCGCCGATCGGCATCTCGAAGGGCACCTCGACGGCGACGGGAGTGCGGGTCGCCCACCGCGATTGGAGGAATGCCGCCTGCAACGCCGCCAATTCCCGGGTATCGCCGACGTCCGAGTCCGCCGCGCCGGGCAAGTCGCCGAGGTCGAACAGTTTTTCGGCGCCGTAGAATTGCTGAACCCAGGCGTGAAAAGCGTTGCCCAGCAACGCATGAGGGTCCGGACGCGTCGGCAGCCGATACATCAGCCGCTGCGCCGCGCCCGCCGGGTCGCGCGCCAGGTCCACCAGGCCGCTGACCGAGAGCTGGCTGGGCAGGGTGCGGACGGCCGAAGACTCCGACCGCGCCCGCTCGGCCAGTAACGCATCGACGTCGGCGGCCCAACCGTCGACGTCGGCGTTTGCCTTGTCATCGGCCGACATGGCCTTGGCCACCAGCGCCGCCCCGCGTTCGACGTCCGCGCGGCGCGCGGCCAACGGGTCGGCGGGCCAGATCGCTTCGACAACGTTGTCGCGCAAGGGATTTTGGTCACCGCCGGCGGGTTCGGGTGCCCATTGTTCCACCACCCCGCACGGATCGCCGGCCTCGGCCGAACGGTCGATGACGGCCTTGAGTTCGCACAGGAACTCCGACGGGCCCCGCGGTTTGATCCCGGTGGACCCCCAGTGATGGCCGGACACCAGCAGGGTGTCCTCGGCCCGGGTGACGGCCACGTACAGCAATCGGCGTTCCTCGTCGACGCGCCGCTGCTCGAGCTGGCGGCGATGCTCGGAGATCTTGTCCGACAGCTGTTTTCGGTTGGTGACATCGGAGGTGTCCAGCACGGGGATGCCGAGCGAGCCCGCCGAGGCGCGGTCGCCGCGCAACAGCGGCGGCAGCTCGGCGGCGTCGGTGAGCCAGGTGCTCCTGGACGCGGTCGAGGGAAAGATTCCGCCCGACAGGTGCGCCACGGCGACCACTTGCCACTCCAAACCCTTCGCGGAGTGCACCGTCAAAACCTGGACGCGATCCGGCGCGGCCGCCGACGGGGCGGGCGGCAAACCGTTTTCGACCGCCTCGGCCGCGTCCAGATACGCCAGCAGGCCGGATACCGACGGCGGGGTAGCCGAGGCCGACGTAGCGCACCCCCGTCCGGCGTAACCGGCGACGACGTCGGCGAACGCGTCGAGGTTCTCGGCGCCGGCCCAGGGCTGCCCGGCGGCAGCGGCGGCCCGGGCTTCGCAGTCGACGCCCAGCACGCGGCGCACCTCGGCGACCAGGTCGGGCAGGGAATGGCCGAGGTGGCCGCGCAGGGCGCTCAGTTCGGCGGCCAGCGCGGTGATGCGCTGATATCCCGCGGCCGAAAACGAGCGGGCCGGGCCGGGATCGCTGATCGCGTCGGCCAGACACGCGGTATCAGCGTCCGGTCCGGCCGCCATCGCGATCGCCTCGGGCGAAGGCGACTCACCCGGGTGCGGCCCGCCGCCAAGGGCCAGCGCGCGCTGCCACAGCGCGGCGACGTCCCGGCCGCCGAGGCGGCATCGTGGGCCGGTCAGCACCCGCATCGCCGCCGCGCCGGCCGTCGGGTCGGCGACCAGCCGCAGCATGGCCACGAGGTCGGCGACCTCGGGGACGGACAGCAGCCCGGCCAGCCCCACCACCTCGACCGGGATTCCGCGCGCGCGAAGGGCGTCGGCGATGGGGGCGGCGTCGGCGTTGCGGCGCACCAGCACCGCGGCGGTCGGCGGGCTGACGCCGCCGGTTCGGGCCCGCCGATACCGCTCGTCGAGGTGGTCGGCGATCCACTCGCGTTCGGCCCGCACATCGGCGAGCAACGCGCAGCGGACGGTGCCGGGCGGGGCGTCCGGGCGCGAGCGCAACGCGTGCACCGCGACCGACCGCCGCCGCGCCTCGGCGGATATGGCGTTGGCCACCTGCAGGGCGCGCGGCGGGTTGCGCCAGCTGGTCCGCAGCTCCAGGACCGGCGCGGGGGTGCCGTCGGAGCGGGGGAAGTCGGTGGTGAACCGCGGCAGGTTGGTCGCCGAGGCGCCGCGCCAGCCATAGATCGACTGGATCGGGTCGCCGACGGCGGTCAGCGCCAACCCGTCGTTACGGCCACCCCCGAACAGCGCCGACAACGCGATGCGCTGGGCGTGCCCGGTGTCCTGGTACTCGTCGAGCAGCACGACCCGGTAGCGGCTCCGCAGGTCCTCGCCGACCTGCGGGAAGGCGACCGCCAGCCGTGCGGCGGACGCCATCTGCGCTCCGAAGTCCATCGCCTTGGTGGCCCGCATGCGCTCATGCAGCGCGTCGAGCAACGGCACCAGCTCGGCGCGTTCGGTCTGGGTGGCCAGCAGCCGCAGCAGCCACTGACTGGGTCCGCGGTCGCGCTGGTAGGGGCCCGCCGGCAGGGCGTGGATCAGCCGTTCCAGCTCGACGTGGGTATCGCGCAGCTGGCGGGTGTCCACCAGGTGCTCGGCCAGCTGGCCCCACAGCCGCAGCACCATCGAGGTGACCGCGGCCGGGGTCTTGTCGGTGCACAGCTCCCCGCGGTACCCGTTGACCACGTCGAAGGCCAGCTGCCACAGCTCGGTCTCGCCGAGCAGCCGGGTGTCGGGCTCGACGGGCAGCAGCAGGCCATAGTCGCGCAGTAGCGACCCGGCGAAGGCGTGGTAGGTGCTGACCACCGGGGCGCCCACCGATTCGACGGCCGCGGGGCCGATGCCGGACAGCCGGGCCAGCCGGGACCGGACCCGGCGCAGCAGCTGGCCGGCGGCCTTGCGGGTGAACGTCAACCCCAGCACCTGGCCGGGTTCGGCGTAGCCGTTGGCGACGAGCCACACCACCCGCGCGGCCATCGTCTCGGTCTTGCCGGCGCCGGCCCCCGCGATGACGACCAGCGGGCCCGGCGGCGCGGCAATGACGGCGGCCTGCTCCGCGGTGGGCGGGAAAAGCCCTAGCGCGCAAGCCAATTCGTCCGGGCTGTAGCGCGGGTTCACAGCGGTGCCCCCTCGGCGTGCGCCGGGCAGCACGGCCGTATCGGGCAGTGCGCGCAACCGTCGTTGCGCCGGGCGATGAACCGCGGCCCGGCCGTCGCGTCGGCGGCCAGCCGGACGAGGTTGCGCCATTCGTCGCGGGCGGCCTCTGTCAGCGGATCCTGCTCGCGCACGGTGGCGCCCGCGGCCCCCGTCCTGCCCAAATAGACCAGCCGCGCGCCGCCGGGCTCGGTATCGGGGGCGCCGCCGGGAACCATGCCTTCGGCCACGGCGAGCTGGTACATCGCCAGCTGGGCGTGTTGTTGGGCGTCGTCCTTGCTGACCGGCGTCTTGCCGGTCTTGACGTCGACGATCACCAGCCGGCCGGCTGCGTCGCGTTCCAGCCGGTCGACCCGGCCGCGCAGCCGGATTCCGCCGCCGTCACCGCGCGGCGTCTCCAGGGTTCCGTCGACGTCGACCTCGACGCCGACCTCGGTGAGTTCGCCCCGGGTCTGCGCTCGCCACTCGACAAACGCCTCGATCATGGCGCGGTGCCGGGCCAGCTCATTGGCCGAGTGCCAGTCGGCATCGAAGGGCAGGTGCTTCCAGGCCCGGTCCAGCTCGGCCAACAATTCCGATTCGCTTTTGCCCGGTTGGGCGATCAGCGCGTGCAGCAGCGAGCCGATGGCCGGCCGCAGATCGCGGGCGTTGGTGCCGCCGTGCCGTTCGGCCAGCCAGCGCAGCGGGCAATCGTTGAGGGTCTGCAGGGTCGAGGGCGTCAACGTGACGGGATCGTCGCCGCCCCGCAGCGGTTCGCTCGTGCTGACCGGGATCAGGCCGTGCCAGCCGGCCGGGTCGGCGCCCGGCACACCGGCCTTGGCCAGCCGGGCCAATTGCGTTGCCGCGCAGCGGCGGGCGGCGTCGTCGATGGCGCCGTCGGGCGCGCACACGACCCCGCGCAGCCGGCCCACCAGCGCCGCCGCGGACAACACCCGCGGCGCCGAGACCGGTTGCTCCGCAACGGGTTCGCCGTTGTCGGTGGCCCACTGCGCGACCTCGGAGAAGAACGCCGACGGCAGCGCCGCCTCCCCGCCGGCCCCGCCCGTGTCGCTATCCACGGCCGTCACCAACAGCCGGCACCGGGCCCGGCCCATCGCCGCGATCAGCAGCCTGCGCTCCTCGGCCAGCAGCGGCGCCCGCACCGAGGCCTCCTCGGTGACACCGTCCAACACGTCGAGCAACCGCTGGGTGCCCAGCACGCCGCCGCGCGGAATCATGTTGGGCCACAATCCATCCTGCAAGCCGGCGATGACCACCAGATCCCATTCATGCCCCAGCGCCGCGTGCGCGCTGAGCACCCTGACCTGCTCGAGCTCGAACACCGGCTCGGGGTTGGCGCCCGGCAGCTGCAACGCCGAGACGTGCTCGACGAGTCCGCTCAATGACGCGCCGGCCGTGCGGGACACGTACTGGTCGGTGATGTCGAACAGCGCCGTCACCGCCGCCAGGTTCCTGGTGGCCTGGGCGCCGACCGGGCCGCCGCGCTCGCTGGCGGACAGCCAGCGACGCTGCAGACCGCAGCGATGCCACGCCGCCCACAGCGTGTAGCGGGGGTCTTGGCCCTCGCGGTGGCAGCGCGCGGCCGCGTCCAGCACCGCGCGCACCCGCCGCAGCGGGCGAGACTGCGCCCCGGGCAACGGCGCGTCGGCGTGCAGTGCCTCGACCAGAAGGCCTCCGAGGTCGCCCGGCGGACGATCCGGGTAGGCGCGCTGCAGCGTTCGGCGCAGCCGCCGAAGCGTCACCGGGTCGACGCGACCGATGGGCCCGGTCAGCAAGGCCAGCGCCCGTTCGCCGTCCAGTCCGTTCGCGGTGGCCGCCAGAACGGTGAGCAGCGCCCGCGCCGCGGGCTCCTCGGACAACGCTCCGCTCGCCGCGGGTGCCGCGACCGGGACCCCGGCGGCGGCCAAAGCGCGCGGCAACCGCGCCCCGGCCCGCGGCACGGATCGGACGATGACCGCCATCTGCGACCAGGGAACCCCGTCGATCAGGTGCGCGCGCCGCAGCGCGTCGGCGATCATCGCCGCCTCGGCGTGCGCCGAGGCGGCCGCGCGCACGGTGACCGACCCGTCCTCGGCCCCGGTGCCCTCGATGTGCCTGCCGGCGCTGCCGCCGGGCAGCCGGCGCGCGACGCCGCTGACGGCGCGCGCCACGGCCGGCGCGCAGCGATGCGACACCGTCAGCGTCACCGCCGGCGAATCGTCGGCCAACAACCCGGAGGCCTCGCCGCCCCGGAACCCGAACACCGCCTGGTTGGGGTCACCGGCGACCAGGGTCAAGTCGGTGCCCGCGGCCAACGCCCGGACCAGGCGCGCCGCCTGCGGGTCTAGTTGCTGGGCGTCGTCGATCAGCAGGACGCGGACCCGGGCGCGTTCGGCCGCCAGCAATTCGGGATCGACCGCGAGAGCCTCCAGCGCGGCGCCCACAAGTTCGGCGGCGCCCAGCGCCGGCGTCGTCGCCTGCGGCGCCGCCATCCCGACCGCCGCCCGCAGCAACATCACCTGCTCGTACTGTCGCGCGAATTGACCGGCCGCGGCCCATTCCGGGCGCCGGCACCGACGGCCCAGCCGCTCCAGCTCCTGCGGGTCCACGCCGCGTTCGGCGCAACGCGCCAACAGGTTTCGCAGCTCGGTGGCGAAGCCGGCGGTGCTCAGGGCGGGCCGCAGGTGGGCCGGCCATGCCGCCGCTCCGTCTTCGAGGTCGCCGGCCAGCAACTCCCGGATGATGGCGTCCTGCTCGGCGCTGGTGACCAGCCGCGGCGGCGCATCGCCGGCACGCTCGGCGGCCTGCCGCAACACCGCGTATGCGTAGCCGTGCACGGTGCGCACCAACGGCTCGCGAACGGCCGCCCGGCGGGTATCGGTGGAGGCGGACTGCAGCAACGCCGTCGTCAACGCGCTGCGCGCCCGCATCCCCATCCGACCGGAACCGGTAAGCAGCAGAACCGATTCCGGATCGGCACCGGCGCCGATCCGAGCGACCGCGGCGTCGACCAGCAGGCTGCTCTTGCCGGTGCCGGGCCCGCCGAGCACACGCACCAGGCCGCGTGCGCCGGGCGCCAGGACGGCACGGGCCTCGTCGTCCCAGGTGTATGACATGGCTGCATGCAATCACGGGGGTCTGACAAGCCGGTCCGCCCGCCGGATACTGGAGCCGGATACTGGACTCAGAAAGCCCCAACACCCGCTAGCCAAGGAGGAATCGGAGATCGTGAACGACGTCGAGGGCTCGTACTCTCTTGGTCCAGATGACGGAGTGCCCGAAGCGGATGCGGCGGAACAACACCAGGCCGTCGACTTCGACGACGAGGCCGGCTTGGACACCACGTACTTAAATACCGGCGCCACGGATCGCGATGCTAACGAAGCCGACGTGATCGAGCAGGCTTTCATCGTCCCCGACGACGATTGGGACGACGATCAGTAAGCCGGGCACCCGGCAACGCCCGTAGCGGCGACCGGCACCACCGGCCGAAAGCATCGACTCGTCGCCAATTCCCTTGCGCGACAGACTATCTGGTGAAAATTCCGAGCTTCCAGCAAAAGGTGCCGCCTGGCGAACACCGCACCGACAGCGCCTGCCTAACAAGCGTTGACAATGTACTACAGTGTAAGCATGTCGGTGAATGTGTCGGTTCGTCTCGATGACCGCCTTGCTGAGCGGCTGCGTCTTCGGGCGCGTGCGGCTGGCGAGACGCTGTCCGACCGGTTGCGTCGCTACGCCGAGGAGGGTGCGCGCCGCGACGAGCATCCGTTAATCACGTTTCGTGATGGGCCGACCGGTCGGCGTGCCGGGGTGATCGGCGGGCCGGATGTGTGGGAAATCGTGATGTGGATCCACGATCTGGGGCCAGTCGATGACCCGGCTACGGATCTGGTTTCGGATCGGGCCATCACGCGCGCGCAGGTCGATGCGGCGCTGGCTTACGGCGCCGCGTATCCGGAGGAGATTCAGGCGCGGATCGATCTGCACCGTGAAGAGACGACCGCAGCCAGTTCGCGGTGAAGGTGTTGTTGGACGAGATGTACCCGACCAGGCTAGCGGCCACGTTGTGTGCAGAGGGGATCGAGGCGACGACCGTGGCCGAGCTTGGCTTGGCCGGCAGCGCAGACCCGGATGTGTTCGCTGCGGCGGTCGCCAGAGGCTATGCGGTGTTGACCGAGAATGTCGGCGATTTCACCCGCCTGGCCGCCGAACACAGTATCGCCGGCGGTCATCATCACGGACTGCTGATCACGCTGTCGTCGCGGTTTTCTCGCCAGCCAGCGGGTTCCGCAGCGCTGGTCGCGGTGACCGAAGCCGCCCAACAGTCGCTTGACGACCGCGTCGTCTACTTGAAGTAACCAACCTCATGAGGAATGCCAACACCAGCACTGTGCTATCGGCCGCGGCCAGACGCCTTACCGGGCGTTTACGTGGTTTCCCGCACCAGATGACGTATCGGCGGGCGTCGGCGCCCCTGTCGTGATCAGTGAGGCGGCGGTGACAGGGCTACTGGCAATTCGGCCTGAACTGCGGGTCGATGGGCATCGGCCACCGCCAGCGGCGCTGGCTGGGCGCCTTTCGTCCCTGTGGCTAACGGAGTTACCTTGGTCTCGCCGGCGCGTTGATTCAGAATCGGGTGGCCTAAGTTCTATCGAACGGCGCCTGGTGGCCGCGCGCCGCATGCTGGCGGCTGGCCGGTGACGTGCTTAGCGAAGCCGGGCACCCGGCAACGCCCGTAGCGGCGACTGGCACCATCGACGGGTGACCGCCGACCTGTACGTGCACCGCTACGGTCCGGCCGGTCCGGTCCGGATGCTCGCCGTCCATGGGCTGACCGGTTACGGGGGGCGCTGGCGACACCTGGGCGGCTACCTGCCCGAAATCGCCATCGCCGCACCCGATCTGCTGGGCCACGGCCGGTCGTCGTGGGCGGCGCCGTGGACCATCGACGCCAACGTCTCGGCGCTGGCCGCGCTGCTCGACGACGAGGCCGACGCGCCGGTGCTGGTGGTCGGGCACTCGTTCGGCGGCGCGCTGGCGATGCACCTGGCCGCGGCCCGCCAGGACCGGGTGGCCGCGCTGCTGCTGCTCGACCCGGCGGTCGGGTTGGACGGTAGGTGGACGCGCGACATCGCCCAGGCGATGTTTTCCTCCCCCGACTACCCGAACGCCGAGGAGGCCCGCGCGGAAAAGGCGACCGGCTCCTGGGCGGACGTGGACCCCGCGGTCCTCGGCGCCGAGATCGACGAGCACCTGATCGAGCTGCCGAACGGGCGGTACGGCTGGCGCGTCAGCATGCCGGCGATGATGTCGTACTGGAGCGAGTTGGCCCGCGAGATCGTGCTCCCGCCGGCCGGAACGGCGACGACCCTGGTGCGGGCCAAGCGGACCTCGCCGCCTTATGTCGGCGACCGACTGATCGCCGGACTCCGGGATCGCCTGGGACCCGATTTCGAGCTGCTGGATTTCGACTGCAACCACATGGTGCCGCACGCCAGGCCCGCCGAGGTCGCGGCGCTGATCCGCAACCTGTTGGGAGCCCCCTGACCGTGGCGGCGGTGACCGACGAGCAGGTCGAGCGGGTGCGTGCGCTGGTGGCGGCGATCCCGCCCGGCCGGGTCTGCACCTACGGCGACATCGCGGCCGTCGCGGGGCTTTCCAGTCCGCGCATCGTCGGATGGATCATGCGGACCGACTCCTCGGACCTGCCCTGGCACCGCGTGATCACCGCGTCCGGGCGCCCGGCGCGGCATTTGACCACCCGGCAGCTGGAGTTGCTGCGCGCCGAAGGCGTCCTCGCCGTCGACGGCAGGGTGGCGCTGAACGACGTGCGCCACGAGTTCCCGTCCGGCATTTAGAGCACCAGCCGGACCAGGGCCGCGGTGCGGGCCAGACCCGGGAACGCCTCGGCCGTCGACCGCGGGTGCAGCGCGTGGACCGCCAGGCGAAACATCAACGCCCGCAACAACATCTGCGGCCACTCCGGCAGCGCGTTCCAGCGTTCGATGAGCCCGTCGTCGGCCTCGCCCCAGGACAGCGCGTCAACGACGACCACGCCCGCGGCCCACGAGGCGGGCCGCCAGTAGGGTGTGATGTCGGTGATCCCCGGCGCCGCGGTGCCGATGAAAAGCACTGTCCCGTAAAGATCCCCGTGCACCAGCTGGTTGGGGCTCTTGGTCGGCTTGCGCAGGGTGGCGAGCTGGTTGATCAGCTCCACCGATCGCTGGGCGTCCGCCGTCGGCGGTGCCGTCCGCGCGCCGGGCGGCACCGAGGCCAGCGGCCGCTCCTCCCACGCGGCGCGGTCGGCGGCGATGAAGACGTCGACTTCGCCCCAGGGCGCGGTCGGTCCCTGGGTCAGGAATCGTGGGCGTTCCAGTTTGCCGGTCGCCTCGTGCAGCCGCACCGCCGCCGAGACGACCTCGTCATGCCTGGGCTCCGGCGTGCCGGCGACGAAGGTGTCCGCCCGCCACCCCGACACCACGTATCGCCCGTCGGTCGAGCGAACCGGCCGGGCCAACCGAATGCCGTCCACGAACAACGTTTCCCGCACCCGGGCCGACCAAGCCGCGCGGGCGTGGTCGGCCACGATCGACAGCACGACCTCGCCGCATCGCCAGCCGCCTTCCCAGTTGGAGCCCAGGGGGACGGGTTTCACACCGGCCAAACCGAACGCCGCGAGCACGTGCTCCGGCGGTGGTTCGACAGTCACACGGGTAGCCTAGACGAGCCCACCAGCGGCGACCGCAAGCGCGGCGAAGCCGGGCGCGGCGGGTCACCGCCAAACAAACACCGCCGTATCGGGTCAGTACATCACCATGTCGGGCTGCATCTGTTTGGCCCACGCGACGATGCCGCCCTGCAAATGGACCGCGTCGGAAAATCCGGCCTTCTTCACCGCGGCCAGCGCCTCGGCCGAGCGCACGCCCGTCTTGCAATACAGCACCGGCATGCGGTCCTGCGGCAGCTTTGCCAGACCCTCGCCCGAGTTGATCGACGACTGCGGGATCAGCTGGGCCCCGTCGATGTGCACGATGTCCCATTCCACGGGCTCACGCACGTCGATCAGGACCAGCTTCCTGCCGGAGTCCAACAATTCGCGCAACTCGCGGGGGGTGATGGTGGAATCGGCGGCGGCAGCAGCGCCTTCCAAGGACACCACGCCGCAGAATTCGTCGTAGTCGACTAGTTCGGTGATCGTCGGCGTGGACGGATCCTTGCGGATCTTGATCGTGCGGTAGGTCATCTCCAGCGCGTCGTAGATCATCAACCGGCCGAGCAGCGGTTCGCCGATGCCGGTGATCAGTTTGATCGCCTCGGTGCCCATCACCGACGCGATGGAGGCGCAGATGATGCCCAACACGCCGCCCTCGGCGCACGAGGGCACCATGCCGGCCGGGGGCGGCTCCGGGTAGAGGTCCCGGTAGTTGAGGCCCCGCCCGTCGGGGGCGTCCTCCCAGAACACCGAGACCTGGCCCTCGAACCGGTAGATCGACCCCCACACGTACGGCTTGCCGGCCAACACCGCGGCGTCGTTGACCAGATACCGGGTGGCGAAGTTGTCGGTGCCGTCCACGATCAGGTCGTACTGCCTGAACAGGTCGACGGCGTTGCCGCGGTCCAGCCGGAACTCGTGCAGTCGCACGTCGACCAGCGGGTTGATCGCGGCGATGGAGTCGCGCGCCGACCGCGCCTTGGAGCGTCCGACGTCGGCGATGCCGTGGATGATCTGGCGCTGCAGGTTCGATTCGTCGACGACGTCGAAGTCGACGATGCCGATGGTGCCGACGCCGGCCGCGGCCAGATACAGCAACGCGGGCGCACCGAGCCCACCGGCGCCGATCACCAGCACCCGCGCGTTCTTGAGCCGCTTCTGGCCGTCGACACCCAGGTCGGGAATGATCAGGTGGCGGCTGTAGCGGGCCACCTCGTCGCGGCTCAGCTGGGGTGCGGGCTCGACCAGCGGCGGCAGTGATGCCTGGGGTGTCGACACCGAACATCTCCTCGGTTGGCTTCGCGATCAAGTTCTCGTCCCAACAACCATCACAGCAGCTGTCCGAAACGACGGCAATGAGATCAACACCCGGACCGCCGGTGTTACTTCCCGGGATGACGTCGTCGAGCGTCACGCTGGCGTGGCACTCGGCGCCGAATGCCGCGCTGGCGTGACGCTCGAAGCGGCCCGAAGGCGCTCGAAGCGGCCCGAAGCCGCCCGAAGCCGGCCCGAAGCGGCGCCCGGGACGCTCGGCGGAGCCAGACCGGGCCGCCGCTAGGCGATCGGATACGGCCAGGGGTTGAACCGGCAGGTCTTCCCGTCGGCCTTGACGAAATCGGGGTCGAACTTGGCGGCGTCGTCATTCGAGGTGGAGAAGGTCTGCTGCATCATCACCGGCGCCAGACCGCCTTGCTGCTCGCAGGGCTCGTGACGCACGTACCCGATGGCATGGCCGACCTCGTGGTTGATCACATACTGCCGATAGGAACCGACGTCGCCTTCGAAAGGCACGGCGCCGCGCACCCAGCGCGCCTCGTTGATGAAGACCCGCGCCTGCCGGTCGGCCCCGTACACCGGGTTGTAGCAGGATGTCTCCAGCCGGAATTCGTAGCCGCACCCCTCGCGCACCGTCACCGGGGACACCAGCGTGATCCGGAAATCGGGCTTGCCCCCGCTGTTCCCGTCGACCCGGACGAACGCGAATTGCGGGTTGTGCGTCCAGCCCTTGGGATTGGCCAGCGTCTGGTCGACCATCTGGGCAAACGCGTCGTCGCCGCCGAACATCGTCGGGTCGATGCCGTTCTCGACCTCGACGGTGTACCGGAACACCTTGGCCGTGCCCTGACCGACCTGCGGCATCGTGCCCGGGACGATGTGCCAGGTCTTGTCGCCCGCCTCGGTGAAGGGGCCGCCGTCCGGCAGCGTGCCGGCCGGCAGATTGGCGTCGAAGGCGGCGAGCCCCCGAGGCGGCGCGTCGATGATCGCGGTGCCCACCGCGCCGATGTCCGGCGAGCCCTGGACGGCCTGGCTCGCCGTCGGTTTCGGCGCGGCGGTGCCGGTCACCGTCTGATAGATGACCAACGCGGTCAACACCGCCAGCAGGGGCAGCGCGTACGCGCGCCAGCCATAGGTGGAGACGAACCGTCCCAGCCACGTTTGCTTGCGCCACCGACGCTGTCGGTCACGGTCGGCCCGGGTCCGGCCGGCATCCCGGCCGATCGGGTCGCGCAGCGCGCGAAGCGGTTCCCGCCACTCGTCGCGCAGCATGGGCACTCGACCGGTGCCGTGCACAGGTCGCTCGGACGTCATTTCCCCAGGATGGCACAGCCGGCACCCACCGAAGCTCAAGGCCGCCCGTGGCGCGCCCGAATGCACCGCCCGACACCGTCTCTGCCAGCGGCAACGACGATGATGTCGGTCACAAAGCCGGCACGGGTAGTAATGTCTGTGCGACGAGCCGCGCGCGACTGGCCCCGGGGTGTCCGACGGCCAGTTGCCAACGATCAGATGAGGACTCGATGAGCGATCTCGCCAAGGCAGACGCCCGGCACGCCGTCAAACCGGCTGACCGCGGTCGGCCGAAAGGCGGCGTGGCGCCCGCCAACCGCCGGGGCAACCGGTTGCCCCGGGACGAGCGTCGTGGCCAATTGCTGATTGTCGCCAGCGACGTCTTCGTCGACCACGGCTACCACGCGACCGGAATGGACGAGATCGCCGAACGGGCGGGGGTCAGTAAACCCGTTCTGTATCAACACTTTGCGAGCAAGCTGGAGCTGTATTTGGCGGTGCTTGCGCGGCACGTCGACAACCTGGTGTCGGGCGTGCGGCAGGCGTTGCGCACGACCACCGACAACCGGCGGCGGTTGCACGCGGCCGTTCAGGCGTTCTTCGACTTCATCGAGCACGACAGCCAGGGGTACCGGCTGATTTTCGAGAACGACTACGTCACCGAGCCCGAGGTCGCCGCGCAGGTCCGGGTGGCCACCGAGTCGTGCACCGACGCCGTGTTCGCCCTGATCAGCGCCGATTCCGGGCTCGACCCCCACCGCGCCCGGATGATCGCGGTGGGCCTGGTCGGCATCAGCGTCGACTGCGCCAGGTACTGGCTGGACGCCAACCGCCCGATTTCCAAGTCGGACGCCGTCGACGGCACCGTTCAGTTCGCCTGGGGCGGGCTGTCACACGTGCCGCTTGCCCGCTCCTAGCGGCTTTTCCCCGCGGCCCTGGTGGCCGATTCCGCCCCGATTCCGAAGCCGACCCGACGGGCGTCGGCCACACCGATTTCCACATAGGCGATCTTGGTGGAATGGATCAGGTAGCGACGGCCCCGCTCGTCGCTCAGGCCGAGCAGGCCCGAGCCGTCGCGCAGCGCGGCCGTAACGAGTTCCTCGACTTCAGCGGGTGTCTGCGCACTGGAGAAGACCAGCTCGCGCGGACTGTCCGTGATACCGATTTTGACCTCCACGGTGGCCCCTTCCGTTGGTTTTGAAGGCATTGAAGTCGTCAGACGTGTCAGCAGCAGGCTAGTGGACGCGGCGGGCCCGCATCCCCGACAGCCCCCCACCGCGGGTTCGCGGTAAGCGAAACGCCGGTTGCGAGCAGATAACGATTAGCTTCCAGCTGGTCTCATACCCGCGTTCGATGCCCAACCCGTGGTTTCGCATGGCTAACTTCGGCACCATGGGTACCACACTGCCCCATCTTGACGAGGTTCGGGACTACCCGGACGACGACACCTGCGAGATTTACGAACCCGACTCCTACCCCGACGGCGACTACAGCTGGACCGGCTGGCCGGCCGAGTTTCGCTGGCGCCCGGTCACGGCGATTCTTGGCGCCGTCGTCGCCATCGGCGCGATCGCGACCGCCGTCATCATCAACAGCGGCGACAGCGCCTCGACCAAGGCCACCGTCGCGCCGGCCCCCCGAACGCTGACCTCGGCGCCCCCGGCACCCAAGACGACGTCACCGCCCAGCACCGTTCGGGCGCCTCAATTACCGCCGGAGACCTTCACCACGGTGCCGCCGCCCAGCGCACTGCCCACCACGCGGCCGGCGCTAACGCCCACGGCCGCGCCGCCGCCGACGGGCCCGCCATCGGCCGCGCTGAATCCACGCACCGTCATCTACACCGTGACCGGGACCAAACAGCTCCTGGACCTGGTGAACGTGGTCTACACCGATGCCCGCGGCTACCCGCAGACCGAGTTCAACGTGTCGCTGCCATGGTCGAAGATGATCGTGCTGAACCCCGGCGTGCAGACCGAGTCGGTCGTCGCGACCAGCTTCTATGGCCGGCTCAATTGCTCGATCGTCAATGCCGCCGGTCAAACGGTGCTGACGTCGGCCAGCAACGGGATCGTGGCGACCTGCACGCGCTAAGGGGATAGAGACTTAGCTCAGGCCGAGTTCGCGCATCCGCCGGTCGTGCGTCTGCTGCAGACGGTCGAAGAACGCGCCAAGCTGGCCCAGGCCACCGGGACCGGATACCACCAGGTCGACCAGCTCATCGTGGTCGGCCAGCAGATACTGGGCCTGGGTGATCGCTTCGCCGAACAGACGACGAGACCACAGCACCAGCCGGCTGCGCTGTTTGCCGCTGGCGGTCACGGCGGCGCGCACTTCGCCGATGACGAACTGCGAGTGCCCGGTCTCGGCCAGCGCCGCCCGCACGACGTCGGCGACCTCGTCGGGCAGCCCGTCGGCGATCTCCAGGTAGAGGTCGGCGGCCAGGGCATCGCCGACATAGGTCTTCACCAAAGCTTCCAGCCAGGTGCTCGGCATGGTCAGCCGGTGGTAGTTCTCCAGCGCCGAGACGTATTTCGACATCGCCGCCACCACGTCGACACCGCGGCTTTCCAGGGCGTCGCGCAGCAGCTCGTAGTGCTGCATCTCGGCGGCGGCCATGCTCGCCATCGAGATCCGTCCCCGCAGGTCGGGGGCCATGCGCGCCTCGTCGGTGAGCCGGTAGAACGCGGCTATCTCGCCGTAGGCCAGCACCGCGAACAGTTCGTTGACGCCCGGATGATCCGCCGGCAGCCGTGACGTGGGCGACTGGTCCACTTGATCGGCCGAGGAGGGCGCCGGGGAGGGCGAGGTCATGGCAACACTCTAGTCGGCGAAGTTAGAGGAAAATGGGCACCAGCTGTCGACCGGCTATCATGCAAGTAGGTAATGGCTGTATTTCTTCCTACCGCCACTACCGGCGAAATGTGCGTGCACAGCTGGCCCACCTGGCCTGAGCCCGCCCGGGCTGAGCAGGGGCCGCGCCTCGGCGACGTATTCGGAGTCGGAACTTGTGCGCGCGTGACCGCGACAGAGAAACACCGACACAACACCGATACCGTCACCGAGAGGCCCGTTATCCACATATGACCGCATTGACAAGCACAACTGAACTGACCCCTGAAACAACATTTGCCACGCTTGGCGTTCGCGACGAAATTGTCCGCGCACTGGCCGAAGAAGGCGTCGAGCATCCTTTTGCCATCCAGGAACTGACCCTGCCGCTGGCCCTGGCCGGTGACGACGTGATCGGCCAGGCCCGCACCGGCATGGGCAAAACCTTCGCGTTCGGCGTGCCGCTCCTGCAGCGCATCACGACCGGCGCCATGCCGCTCACCGGCACACCCCGCGCGCTGGTCGTGGTGCCCACCCGGGAGCTGTGCCTGCAGGTCACCGATGACCTGGCCACCGCCGCCAAGTACCTGACCGCCCAAAAAGACGGAGCCGCCGGTGAACGGGCACTGTCGGTGGTGCCCATCTACGGGGGACGCCCCTACGAACCGCAGATCGAGGCGCTGCGCGCCGGCGCCGACGTCGTGGTCGGCACCCCCGGCCGGCTGCTCGACCTCGCCCAGCAGGGGCACCTGCAACTCGGCGGGCTGTCGATGCTGGTGCTCGACGAGGCCGACGAGATGCTCGACCTCGGCTTTTTGCCCGACATCGAGCGCATCCTGCGGCAGATCCCCGCCGACCGGCAATCGATGCTGTTCTCGGCGACCATGCCGGGCCCAATCATCACGCTGGCCCGCACGTTCATGGACCAGCCCACCCATATCCGGGCGGAGGCGCCGCACTCCTTGGCGGTGCACGACACCACCGAGCAGTTCGTCTACCGCGCCCACGCGCTGGACAAGGTGGAGCTGGTCAGCCGGGTGCTGCAGGCCCGCGAGCGCGGCGCGACAATGGTCTTCACCCGCACCAAGCGCACCGCGCAGAAGGTCGCCGACGAACTGGCCGAGCGCGGTTTCGCGGTGGGCGCCGTACACGGTGACCTTGGTCAGATCGCCCGCGAGAAGGCGCTCAAGGCTTTTCGCGGCGGCAATATCGACGTGCTGGTCGCCACCGACGTGGCAGCCCGCGGCATCGACATCGACGACGTCACCCACGTCATCAACTACCAGTGCCCCGAGGACGAGAAGATGTACGTCCACCGCATCGGGCGCACCGGCCGCGCCGGCCGCACCGGGGTCGCGGTCACCCTGGTCGACTGGGACGACCTGCCCCGCTGGACGATGATCGACAAGGCGCTGGGCCTGGACTCCCCCGATCCGACCGAGACCTACTCCAACTCGCCGCACCTGTACACCGAGTTGGGCATCCCCGCCGAAGCGGACGGCACGGTCGGCGCGCCGCGCAAGTCGCCGGTCAAGCGCCGCGACACCGAGCGTGACGAGCAGTCGCGCACCCGCAACGGCTCCCGGCGTCGCCGCACCCGCGGTGGCCAGCCCGTGACCGGACACCCCACCGGCGGTGAGGCGGCCGCGAGCACGCCATCCGCCTCCGGTAATCCCGAAACCAGCCGGCGCCGCCGACGGCGCCGCAAGCCTGCTCAAGCCCCCGCAGCCGCCGCGCACGCCAACTGAGTTTCGCGCTGGCGCATGGTCAGACCCGAACGCCGGACCAAGGGCGACCTTGTGGCCGCCGCGGCGATCGCGGTCGCCGTTGCGGTAGCCGCCTCGCTGATCTGGTGGACCAGCGACGCCCGGGCCACCATCAGCCGGCCGGCCGCCGTTCCGGCGCCCACCCCGACCCCGGCCCGGCAGGTGCCGGCCACCCTGAATCAGCTGTGGACCGCCGCCAGCCCCGCCACCACCGCGCCTGTGGTGGTGAGCGGGACGGTGGCCACCGGCGACGGCCGCCAAGTTGACGGGCGCGACCCCGGCACGGGCCAGTCCCGCTGGAGCTACGCCCGCGACAGCGGCCTGTGCGGGATCTCCTGGGTCTACCACTACGCCGTCGCGGTCTACCGCGACGACCGCGGATGCGGGCAGGTCAGCACCCTCGATGGGGCCACGGGTCGCCGCGGGGCCGCCCGCAGCGGCTACGCCGATCCGCGCGTGCGCCTCTCCTCCGACGGCACCACGGTGTTGTCGGTCGGCGACACCCGCCTGGAACTGTGGCGCTCCGACATGGTCAGGATGCTGGCCTACGGCGAGACCGACGCGCGGGTGAAACCGTCGGCGCGGGGACTGCACTCCGGATGCAGACTGGTCTCGGCGGCGGCCAGCTCGGCGGCGGTGTCGGTGCTGGAGAGCTGCGCGAACGAGGCGGACCTGCGGCTTGTCCTTTTGCGCCCGGGCAAGGACGACGACGAGCCCCAACAGCACGTCGTGGCCGAACCCGGGATCCGGGCGGATTCGGGTGCCCGCGTGCTGACCGTCTGGGAGAACAACACGGCGGTGTATCTACCCGCGCCGCAGCCCCGGGTTGAGGTCGTCGACGAGGCCGGCACCACCGTGTCGAGCACGCTGCTGGCCAAGCCGCCGTCGAGCTCGGCGGCGGTGTCGCAGGCGGGCAACCTGGTGACCTGGTGGACGGGCGATTCGCTGATGGTCTTCGAGGCGAGCAACCTGACGCTGCGCTACACCATCGCCGCGGGCGAGACGACGGCGCCGCTGGGGCCCGCCGCGATGATGGCCGGCCGGTTGCTGGTGCCGGTCACCGGCGCGATCGGTGTCTACGACCCGGTCAGCGGCGCGAACGAACGCTACATTCCGGTGCACCGCGCGCCCAGCGGTTCGGCGGTGATCCCGGCCGTTTCGGGATCCAGGGTCTTCGAGCAGCGCGGCGACACCGTGGTGGCCCTGGGCTGACGCTTCTGGGGCGCGGCCGAGCAGACGCAGAGTCGCACGAAATCGCGCGTCAGCGTGCGACTCTGCGTCTGCTCGCGAGCGGGTGGGCCCGCAGCTCGCGGTTGAACTAGGCCTCGACGGCGAACGTCGGCAGCGGTTTGCCCGTCTTCCAGTGCTTGAGCAACGCCCGCGCCAGCTCGGCGTACGCCGCCGCGCCCTTGTTCTTCCGCCCCGCCATCACCGACGACCCCGAGGCGCTGGCCTCGGCGAATCGCACCGTGCGCGGGATCGGCGGGGCAAGCACCGGCAGGTCGTAGCGGTCGGCGACGTCGAGCAACACGTCACGGGTGTGGGTGGTGCGGGAGTCGTACAGCGTCGGCAACGCGCCCAGCAGCCGCAGATCCGGGTTGGTGATCTGCTGGACGTCGGCGACCGTACGCAGGAACTGGCCGACGCCGCGGTGCGCGAGCGTCTCGCACTGCAGCGGCACGATGACCTCGTCGGCGGCCGTCAGCCCGTTGAGGGTCAGCACACCCAGCGACGGCGGGCAGTCGATGATGACCACGTCGAACTGGCCGGAGAGCTTGGCCAGCGCGCGTTTGAGCGCATATTCACGGCCCGCCCGCATCAACAGCATCGCCTCGGCGCCGGCCAGGTCAATGTTGGCGGGCAGCAACGTCATTCCCTCGATCGTGGAGACCAGCGCGGCGTTTGGCTCGACCTCACCGAGCAGGACCTCGTGCACGGACACCGGCAGTTTGTCGGGATCTTGGCCCAGCGAGAAGGTCAAACAACCCTGCGGGTCCAGGTCGACAAGCAGCACCCGGCGACCCGCATCGGTCATCGCCGCACCCAGCGAGGCGACCGTCGTCGTCTTGGCCACGCCGCCCTTCTGGTTGGCCACCGCCAGTACCCGGGTCTTAGTCACGAGCGCAGCTCCCCTCTGCATCGTCGCCGCGCGGTCACAGTGCCCATCCTGGCATGTTCGGTCGCCGTGCGCTTCGGGCAGTGACTCCCGCGGGGCCCGATATGTCATCCGGCAGAATCGGTCGACATGGGCCTGCATAACCACCGACTGGTGCTGCTCCGCCACGGCGAGACCGAGTGGTCGAAATCCGGCCAGCACACGGGCCGCACCGACATCGAGCTGACCGATGTCGGCCGGCTTGAGGCCGAGCTTGCCGGGCGCGTTCTGCGTGAACTGAAACTCGCTGACCCGCTGGTGATCAGCAGCCCGCGAATACGCGCCCTGATCACCGCCAAGTTGGCCGGGCTCACCGTCGACGAGGTATCTCCGCTGATTGCTGAATGGGATTACGGTTCCTACGAGGGGTTGACGACCCCGCAGATTCGGGAATCGGTTCCTGATTGGCTGATCTGGACGCACGGCTGCCCCGGCGGCGAGAGTGTGGCGCAAGTCAGCGACCGCGCTGACCGGGCCGTCGCGCTGGCCTTAGAGCACATGGCCTCGCGCGACGTGTTGTTCGTGGGCCACAGCCACTTTTCCCGCGCGGTGATCACGCGCTGGGTCGAGCTGCCGCTCGTCGAGGGCAGCCGCTTCTGGATGCTCGCCGGCTCGATCGCCGTGTGCGGGTTCGAGCATGGCGTGCGACAGCTCGCCGCGCTCGGATTGACCGGCCTCCCGCAGGCGATCGCGCCCGGGTGAGCGCCGCCGAGCGATTGGACACCGAACCGCCGTTCACACTGTGCGGTCCGGAGGGGACCCTGGTCGCCGACGGGGTGCAGCGACGCTACGGCAACGTCAGGGCGGCCCAAGCCGCGCTACGCTGCGGGGAAGCTCCAATAGTGTTGGGCGCGTTGCCTTTCGACGTGGACATGCCGGCGGCATTGCTGGTTCCGGGCGCCCTGCATTCCGCCGACGGACCGCCCGACTGGCCGACGGGCCCGCTTCCCACGGTGCGCGTCGCCGCCGCCGTGCCGCCGCCGGCCGATTATCGCGGCAGGATCAGCCGCGCGCGAGACGAGCTCGCCGCACCGGGCAACCCGCTGCGCAAGGTGGTGCTGGCCCGCGCGCTGCGGCTGGCCGCCGACGCCCCGCTGGACGCCCGCGTCATCCTGCGCCGGCTCGTCGCCGCCGATCCGGCCGCCTACGGCTATCTCGTCGACCTGACCGCCGCCGGTGAGGATTACGCGGGCGTGGCGCTGGTGGGCGCCAGCCCCGAACTGCTGGTCGCGCGCTCCGGCGAGCGTGTCGTGTGCCGGCCGTTCGCCGGTTCGGCCCCCCGCGCCGCCGACCCGGGCGTCGACGCGGCCAACGGCGCCGCGCTGGCCGGTTCCGCCAAAGACCGCCACGAGCATCGGTTGGTGATCGACACCATGCGGGCCGCCCTGGAGCCACTGTGCGACGACCTGACGATCGCCCCCGAGCCCCGACTGAGCCGCACCGCGGCGGTCTGGCATTTATGCACACCGATCAGCGGCCGACTGCGCGACACATCAACGACGGCAATCGATCTGGCGTTGGCGCTGCACCCCACCCCGGCGGTCGGAGGGGTGCCGACGAAGGCCGCGACCGAGCTCATCGCCGAATTGGAAGGCGACCGCGGTTTCTACGCGGGGGCGGTCGGCTGGTGCGACGCCAACGGCGACGGTCGCTGGGTGGTGTCCATCCGCTGCGCGCAACTGTCGGCGGACCGCCGCACCGCCCTCGCGCGCGCCGGCGGCGGCATCGTCGCCGAATCCGACCCCGACGACGAAGTCGCGGAAACCACAACGAAATTCGCCACGATACTGAACGCGCTAGAAGTCGGACAATGAAGGACAATGTTCGTCGCGCCACACCGGGAGACGCCGCCGCTATTACCGACATGATCCACGCGCTGGCCGAATTCGAACACGCCGCCGATCAATGCACCGTCACCGAAACACAAATTTCGGCAGCGCTTTTCGGTAATCCCCCTACCGTGCACGGACACGTCGCCGAGGCTCACGGCGAGATCGCCGCAATGGCGCTGTGGTTCGTCAACTTCTCCACGTGGGACGGCGTCGCGGGCATCTACCTCGAAGACCTGTTCGTGCGGCCGAGGTTTCGCCGCCGCGGCCTGGCCCGTGCGCTGCTGGCCGCGCTGGCCGCCGAATGCCTCGACAAGGGCTACACGCGGCTGTCCTGGGCGGTGCTGAACTGGAACTCCGATGCCATCGCGCTGTACGAGGGGATCGGCGCGCGGCCGCAGAGCGCGTGGACCACCTATCGGCTGTCCGGGCCGCGGTTGGCCGAGCTGGCCGGGCCGCGCTGATCGCCGCCGGCGGCCCAGCGCACCGCCGCGGGACTGAAGAGCAGGATCAACGCGGCCAGCGCCACGATGCCCGCCGGAATCCCGAAGGCCGGCCGGTGCGAACTCACCGCCAGGTACCACGCCACGGGCAGCAGGAGCAGCTGGGTGACCACCGCCAGCCCGCGGCCCCAGCGCTTGCCGAGCACCAGCGCGCGGCCGGCGGCGAGCACCACGGCGCCCACGAGGACGAACCAGGCCGCGGTTCCCAGGCCGTTGACCACACGCTGGTCGGCTCCGGCTATCCCCCGCGCCACCAGCACGGCGGCCACCACCAGCGCGGCCACGCCCTGCGCCGCGACGATAAGGCCCGCGCCGCGCACGGCGGCCGGAGCGGGTGGACCGACCGACCGCCTACGGGGGAGATTCACAGCGTCAGCGTAGTCAGCGGGCTCCCGGCACCCCCGCGAACGGGCGGCTCCCCATAAGCTCGTGCACCATGCGCGCCGTGCTGATCGTGAACCCAACAGCCACCTCCACCACTCCGGCCGGCCGCGACCTGCTGGCGCACGCGCTCAAAAGCCGCCTGCAACTCACCGTCGAGCACACCAGTCACCGTGGCCACGGCGCCGAACTGGGACAAGCCGCCGTCGAGGACGGCGTGGACCTGGTCGTCGTGCACGGCGGCGACGGCACGGTGAGCGGGGTGGTCAACGGCATGCTCGGGCGGCCGGGCGCCTCCACCAACGGGCCGGCGGGGCCGATACCTGCGGTTGCGGTGGTGCCGGGCGGGTCGGCGAATGTGCTGGCGCGATCGCTGGGCATTTCCAAGGACCCGGTCGCCGCCACCAACCAGCTGATCCAGCTGCTCGACGATTACCGCCGTCACCGGACGTGGCGCCGCATCGGGCTGATCGACTGCGGTGAGCGGTGGGCCGTGCTCAACGCGGGGATGGGCGTCGACGCGGAGGTGGTGGCCGCGGTGGAAGCGCAGCGCGACAAGGGCGTTAAGGTCACGCCGCTGCGCTACTGGCGCGTGGCGGTGCCCATCACCGTTGCCTTCAGCCGACGCGAACCGACGCTCTCGCTGGAGCTACCCGGCCGCGACCCCGTTCCCGGCGTGCACTTCGCCTGGGTGTCCAACACCAGCCCGTGGACCTACAGCAACAACCGGCCGCTGGTGACCAACCCCGGCTGCACCTTCGAGTCGGGTCTCGGCGTCTTCGCGGTCACCAACATGAAGGTGTTTCCCACGCTGAGACTGCTTGGCCAGATCCTCTCGAAGGGGCCGAAGTCGAACGTCAAACAGCTCGTCCGCGACGACGACGCGCCTTGCCTGAAGGTCACCTCGACCGGCGCCCCAGCCGCCTGTCAGTTCGACGGCGATTACCTCGGCGTGCGCGAAACCATGACGTTCAGGTCGGTTCCCGACGCGCTACCGGTGGTCGCCCCACCCGGTAAAAACCATATCTGAGCTGCGATAACGGACCTCACGGGAAAATTCCTCGGGATAAACGGCCGGTTAGTGTAGTACAACGGAGTAAGGGCTTAACTAAGAAATCAGTGAAGTGAGATAGCCCACGAGGCAACTCACACTATTGACATCTGTTGAGCCTGTGAAACGATCGAAAGGTTGCATGCAGAAACTTACGTAGGGGTGCGGACCCTTTTCTTGTGCACGCGTTAACAGCGAAGAAAATTGGCCGTGCGCCTTGCTGCGCACTCAGTGAGGAGTAATAACGTATGGATTGGCGCCACAAGGCGGTCTGTCGCGACGAGGACCCGGAGCTGTTCTTCCCGGTAGGAAACAGCGGCCCGGCGCTCGCGCAGATTGCTGACGCGAAACTGGTCTGCAATCGGTGCCCGGTGACCACGGACTGCCTCGCCTGGGCCCTGAATACCGGTCAGGACTCGGGCGTCTGGGGGGGCATGAGTGAAGACGAGCGGCGCGCCCTCAAGCGTCGCAACGCCCGGACGAAGGCCCGCAGCGGGGTCTGACCCCAGTTCGCGCACCGTGCGGCCTCGACGATTGTCGGGGCCGCACTGTTGCGTTCGGGTGCGGCGTTTACAGCAGCAGCCGGGTCCGCCGGCCGATCGGCACCCGTAACACCACATCGGTGCCGCGGGCGGGGGCTTGCCGCATGCCCAGCGTGCCGTCCAGCTCTGCCGACACCAGGGTCCGCACGATCTGTAAACCCAGGCTCTCGGACTTTTCCAGGCTGAACCCGTCGGGCAGTCCGCGGCCGTCGTCGTGCACCACGACGTCGAGCCAGCGCGCCGAGCGCTCCGCGCGGATGGTCACCGACCCTTCCTGGGCCGCCGGGTCGAATGCATGCTCGATCGCGTTCTGAACCAGTTCGGTGATCACCATGATCAGGGCCGTCGCGCGGTCGGAGTCCAGCACGCCAAGGTCACCGACCCGGTTGATCCGGATCGGCCGGTCCACCGACGCCACGTCGTTCATGATCGGCAGGATCCGGTCGATGACCTCGTCGAGGTTCACCTGTTCGTCCACCGACATCGACAACGCGTCGTGGACCAGGGCGATCGACGACACCCGGCGCACCGATTCGATCAGCGCCTCCCGTCCTTCGGCGTTGACCGTGCGGCGTGCCTGCAGGCGCAGCAGCGCCGCCACGGTCTGCAGGTTGTTCTTCACCCGGTGGTGGATTTCCCGGATGGTGGCGTCCTTGGATATCAGCGCCCGGTCGCGGCGCTTGACCTCCGTGATGTCGCGGATCAGCACCGCGGCACCGGCGCTGGCGCCATGAACCACCAGCGGCAGCGTGCGCAGCAACACCGTGGCGCCCCCGGCATCGACTTCCATCCGCATGCTCCTCCCGCCGGCCAGCAGGTCCTGCACGTGCTCGGCCACTTCCTGCGCCTCGAACGGATCCGAGATCAGCGGCCGCGTCACGTCGATGAGGTTGTGGCCCTCCAACTCCGACACCAGGCCCATCCGGTGGTAGGCCGACAGCGCGTTGGGGCTGGCGTAGGCCACGACGCCGTCGACATCGAGACGGATGAAGCCGTCGCCGGCTCGCGGGGTGGACCGCGACATGACCACGTCCCCCACGTCGGGAAAGGTGCCCTCGGCAAGCATGTGGACAAGGTCGGTGGCGCATTCCCGGTATGCGGTCTCCAGCTGGCCGGACGTGCGGTCGGCCGCTTCCGCGGTTTGATGCCGCGTCAGGACCGCCACCACATGGTCGCCATACCGCACCGGGGAGGCCTCGACGTGCGGGCCGGGCAGTTGCCACGAATGTTCTTGGCTCGCACCGCTTTCCCGTGCGGCGGTGCCGGAGACGAACGCCTCGGCGACGAGCGGCAGCCGCTCGCCGGGAACGACGCTGCCCACCGCATCGGTCTGCAGGACGGTCGGCGCGGTATTCGGGCGGCACTGCGCCACACACACCAGCACGCCGTCGTCGCGGCGAACCCACATCAGGTAGTCGGCGAAGGACAGGTCGGCCAGCAGCTGCCATTCCCCGACCACGGCGTGCAGGTGGTCCACCGCGTTGCCCGGCAGCACCGTGTGCTCGGCAAGCAGGTCACCGAGAGTGGACATCGATCACTCCCGAGTCCGAGTCGTTCCCCGGCGGTAGGTGGAGAGGGTCCAAATTTTTTGGGGGCTAGCTGATCACGGCGATGAGGTCGCCCGCCTGAATGACGTCGCCCACCGACACGCTCACCTTGCTGACGGTGCCGTCGACTTCGGCCAGGACCGGGATTTCCATCTTCATCGACTCCAGCAGCACGACGGTGTCGCCCTTGCCGATTCGGTCACCCTCGTTGACCACGACCTCGAGCACGCTGGCCACGATCTCGGCGCGAACATCCTCCGCCATCTTCACTCCACTCATTTCGGCCATTTGCGCATGCCGGCCGCCGGTCCATCAAGCTCATGTATATCGAACCACAGGAGAGGTCGGGACCGCGGCACGCGGGCCGTTACAACGCGAGCGGCTCGCCGTGAGACACTGGGCGACAAGCTAACGGGCGCCGGGCGCCCGGTTTGACGAGCAATCAACGGAGGTTGAAGACGATGGCCAAGCGTGGCCGTAAAAAGCGCGACCGCAAGTTCAGCAAAGCCAACCACGGCAAGCGCCCGAATTCCTGACGGGACGGCTACTGCATACGCCGGACGATGGTGGTGCGCTGAATTTCGAGCCGGAGGCGCTCCCGCAAGCCCTCGGGGGCCTTCTCGCCCCTGCACTTGGTCGCGATCAACGCCTTGAGCCGTTCCTCCAGGCCGTAATGCTGGAAGCATCCGGGGCATGCCTCAAGGTGCTGACGCAGTTTCTCGCGGGCCTCCGGCGTGCACTCACCGTCGAGCAGGGTCCATACCTCGGCGATCACTTCGGCACAGCCAAGGCCGTGGGAATGACTGTCGTCGGAACGCGGCCCGGCTGGGCCGGCAAACTCGCTCATGACGACACCTCCTCGTGCGCCTGCTGACCTCGGGTGAAGCCCCGCTCCTTGGCTACGTCGGCCAAAAGGCCACGCAGCTGACGTCTGCCGCGGTGCAGCCGTGACATTACCGTCCCAATCGGCGTATCCATGATCTCGGCGATCTCCTTGTAAGGGAAACCCTCGACATCGGCGTAATAGACCGCCATCCGGAACTCTTCCGGCAACGCCTGCAGCGCTTCTTTGATCTCGGTGTCCGGCAGCGCCTCCAGCGCCTCGACCTCGGCCGAACGCAGCCCGGTCGAGGAGTGCTCGGCGTTGGACGCCAGCTGCCAGTCGGTGATCTCTTCGGTGGGATACTCCGCCGGTTGGCGCTGTCGCTTGCGGTAGCTGTTGATGTAGGTGTTGGTCAAGATCCGATACAGCCACGCCTTGAGGTTGGTGCCGGCCTTGAACGAGCGGAATCCCGCGTAGGCCTTCACCATGGTCTCTTGCAGCAGATCCTCGGCGTCGGCGGGATTGCGCGTCATGCGCAGCGCGCCGCCGTACAGCTGGTCCACCAGGGGAATCGCGTCGCGCTCGAAACGCGCCGTCAGCTCCTCGTCCGTCTCCTCATGCTGCGCAGGCTCGGGAACCTCTTGTTCCGTCATGCCGTCTCGGACATCTTCAGGGTCGGCCATTTCGATTAACCCGGTCCCTTCTGCTGCGGTAACGCCGGACAGCACCGGACTCGCAAGGAAGCTCGTCAACCGCTCAGCGCCCATCGGACTGCTCAACAGGCTCGTCGCCGTCGACACCAGACTGCTCCTCCCAATCTAAAGGCTGGCCCCGACAGTGTCTGCCCGGGTCCGTCGCAATCGCATCAGAAACCAACTCCTTTAACAGCGTCGGCCGGCGCGCTATTTCCGGGGCGGGATCGCGGCCGGCCGATCCCGGCAGCGCGTTAGTGTGACGCCATGCCCCTGAACGGCAAGACCATGTTCATCTCCGGTGCCAGTCGCGGCATCGGCCTCGCGATCGCCAAACGGGCCGCGCAGGACGGCGCCAACGTCGCCCTGGTCGCCAAGACCGCCGAGCCGCACCCGAAGCTGCCGGGGACGGTGTTCACCGCGGCCAAGGAGCTGGAGGAGGCGGGCGGGCAGGCCTTGCCGATCGTCGGGGACGTCCGCGACCCGGATTCGGTCGAGTCGGCGGTGGCCAAGGCCGTCGAGCAGTTCGGCGGCATCGACATCTGCGTCAACAACGCGTCGGCGATCAACCTGGGGTCGATCACCGAGGTGCCGATGAAGCGGTTCGACCTAATGAACGGCATCCAGGTGCGCGGCACCTATGCGGTCTCGCAGGCGTGCATCCCCCATTTGCGGGGCCGGGAGAACCCGCACATCCTGACGTTGTCGCCGCCGGTCCTGCTGGAGAGCAAGTGGCTCAAGCCGACGGCGTACATGATGGCCAAGTTCGGCATGACGCTGTGCGCGCTGGGGATCGCCGAGGAGATGCGCGACGAGGGCATCGCGTCGAACACGTTGTGGCCGCGCACGCTGGTGGCCACCGCCGCCGTGCAAAACCTGCTCGGCGGGAACGAGGCGATGGCGCGGGCCCGCAAGCCGGAGGTGTACTCCGACGCGGCCTACGTCATCCTCAACAAGCCCGCCCGCGAGTACACCGGCAACACGCTGCTGTGTGAGGACGTGTTGGTGGAATCCGGCGTCACCGACCTGTCGGTGTACGACTGCGTGCCGGGTTCGCAACTCGGCGTCGACTTCTGGGTGGACGGCGTCAACCCGCCGGGGTACACCGGGCCTTGAGCTCGCAAGCGTGGCCGGCTCAGCTACACCCGCGATCGCCGCGCTGGTCAAAGCCGGTGTGCCGCACGAGGTCGTGAAGTTCGATCACGATTCGCGGGAGCGCTCGTTCGGCGTCGAGGCGGTCGACGCGCTGACCCGGGCCGGCGCCATAGCGCCCGAGCAGATCTACAAGACGCTGATCATCGCGGTGCCGGGCGGGCTCGCCGTCGCGATATTGCCCGCGACGGACCGGCTGTCGCTGAAGGCGGCCGCCGCCGCGCTGGGCGCGGCCAAGGCCAGCATGGCCGAACCTGCCTCCGCCGAGCGGGCCACCGGTTACGTCGTCGGCGCCGTGTCACCGTTCGGGCAGCGACGGCCGCTGCCCACCGTCGTCGACTCGGGGGCATTCGCCTGGGAGCGGGTGTACTGCAGCGCGGGCCGGCGCGGCTGGGACGTGGGGGTCTCACCACGGGACCTGATCCGGCTGACCGGCGCGATCACCGCGGACATCCGCGCCCATGACCACCTATGACCAGGTCACGCCTTCGCGCGGCCGCGGACCTGGAATGCCGTGATGACGTCGATGATGCCGATGACGATCAGCCACCAGCCGGCAACTAGGGCCAGGATCGCGATCGAATCGAGCGGCGAGACGATCAACACGACGCCGCCGATCACGATGATCACGCCGGACAGCGCCTGCCAGCCGCGTGCGGGTAGGTGGTCGAAAGACAACGCCGCAGCGAGCAGGGTAATGCCGCGGAACAGCCAGCCGATGCCGATCCAGAGCGCCAAAAGCATGATCGACTCGAGTTCGTTGCGGAAGCAGAAGAGCCCCAGCACCACCGACACGACGCCGCCGACGAACGTCAGCACTCGCATCGCGGCGCCGGCGTGCGTTCCGAATGCGGCAAATACGTAACCAATTCCGGACACCACCAGGTAGATGCCGAACACGACACCGGCCACCACCAGCGTCTTGCCTGGCCAGACCAGCACGATGACGCCCAGCGCCACCGCGAGGACGCCGGTGAGCAGCAGCAACTGCCACGCGCTGCGAGCAAGCTGGCGCAGCGGACCTTCAAAAACGGTCTGATCGCTATTTGTCATTTGAACATCATTAGCCAAAATCGACATCAATAAAATGTCCGCGGCGACACAATTCGGCATCGTGTATAGGCACCGCTGTGTGAAGAGGACGGCGCGCCGCCGCGTTTCGGCAAGGGCGGCCCGTTCTCGCTGCCGTGCACTTCGTTGACCGGGTTCAACGTCGGCGACGATCACCTGCACAATGAAGACTTGATCGAAGCCGTGCGGTGCCAAGTTGCGTTCGAGCCGGGCGAGCGCGTCGTCGCCCGGGTGGAGCCGGAGGCCGTTGGCGGCGACGAGCGCGGGGCGTCGGCATGAGCACGGCGGTGGTGGTCGGTGGCGGACCCAACGGGCTCGCCGCCGCCGTCTGCCTGGCCGCCGAAGGGGTGCGGGTCACCGTGCTCGAGGCCGCCGACGAGGTCGGCGGCGGCACCCGCAGCGGCGAGGCGATCATCCCCGGCCTGCTGCACGACGACTGCTCGGCGATTCACCCCATGGCCGTCGGCTCGCCATTCTTGAGCCGCTTCGACCTACAGCGGTACGGCCTGTCGTGGCGCTGGCCGGAGATCGATTGCGTGCATCCCCTCGACGGCGGCGGCGCCGGCGTGCTGCACCGCTCGGTGGAACGGACCGCGGCCGGTCTCGGTCGCGACGGGTCGCGGTGGCGGCTCGCGTTCGGCTACCCGGCCGCCCGGTTCGACACCCTGAGCGAGGACATCATGCGGCCCCTGCTGCGGTTCCCGCATCACCCGCTGATGCTGGCCCGGTTCGGTGTGCCCACCGTGCTTCCCGGGTCGACGTTCGTGCGGCTGTTCGGCACGGAGGAAGGCCGGGCGCTGTTCGGAGGTGTTGCGGCCCATGCCTTTCGGCCGCTGCACTACCCGATGACCTCGGCCATCGGGATGGGCATCATCGCGGCCGGCCATCGGCACGGCTGGGCGGTCGCCGAGGGTGGATCGCGGTCGATCACCAACGCGATGGCGGCGCTGCTCGGCGAGCTGGGCGGCAAAATCGAGACCGGTGTCCGGGTCAAGGCGGCGGCGCAGCTGCCGCCCGCCGACATCACGATGTTCGATCTGGCGCCCGAAGCGGTCGCGGGGATTGTGGGAGATCGCCTGCTGCGCAGGGTTTCTCGTGCCTTCGCCAGGTTCCGGCGTGGCCCCGGCGCGTTCAAGGTCGATTTTGCCGTCGAGGGCGGCGTGCCCTGGACGAACCCCGACGCCCGTCGGGCCGGCACGGTGCACCTGGCCGGGACTTACACCGAGCTTGCCGCGACCGAGCGGGACGTCCACGCCGGACGCATGCCGGAGCGGCCGTTCGTGCTGGTCGGTCAGCAGTACCTGGCGGATCCGCAACGCTCGGTGGGCAATACGCACCCGGTGTGGAGCTACGCACACGTCCCCAACGGCTACACCGGCGACGCGACCGAGGCGATCATCGCCCAGATCGAGCGGTTCGCCCCGGGTTTCCGGGAACGCGTCGTCGGCTACACCGTTCGCTCGACGACGCAGATGGCCACCTACAATCCCAACTACGTCGGAGGCGACATCATGACCGGCGCCAAGGACATTCGGCAGCTGACGTTTGGCCCGCGAATCACGTTGTCGCCGTATACCATTGGGGTGCCGGGCATGTACATCTGCTCGGCGGCCACCCCGCCGGGGCCCGGCGCCCACGGCATGTGCGGCGCCAACGCCGCCCAGCTCGCGCTCGCGTATCTGGCCCGGCGGGCGTAGCGCGGCCGCGGGAACTCTTCGGCGTAGTTTGCGATCGGTTTTCGAAATCACTTGCGTCACTTGCGTTTCAAGGGCGGCTTTTTTGTCGGTGGGCTTCGATAGTTTCGGGTCATGGCTGGCAGCGGGGTGGATCGGGAGGCGATCACGGCTGCCTTCGATGCGCTGGATGCCGCGGTCGACGCGGTGGTGGGGTTGGATTTTGAGGCGTTGAGCACCCCGGAGCGGTTGGCGTTGTTGGAGCGCTGTGAGCGGGTGCGTCGGCGGGTGCCGGCCATCGAGCATCCGTTGATCAATCAGCTGGCCCGCCAGGCCACGCCCGAGGAGTTGGGCGACACGCTCTCCCATGCCATCGCCGAGTGGACATTGATCACCCGCGCCGAGGCGGGTCGCCGCATTCACGAGGCCGCCGATCTCGGGCCCCGCCGCGCGTTGACCGGGGAACCACTCGCCCCGGTCATGGCGGCCACCGCGGCCGCCCAGCGGTCCGGGAAACTCGGGGGCGGGCAGGTGGCGGCGATCCGCCGGTTCTACCACCACCTGCCCGGTTGGATCGACCAAGCCACCCGGGAACGCGCCGAACACCACCTGGCCCGCCTGGGCACCCAACATCGGCCCGAACAACTGACCGCGCTGGCCGACACACTCGCCGACTGCCTCAACCCCGACGGCACCTACAGCGATGAGGACCGCGCCCGGCGGCGCGGTGTCACGTTGGGTAAACAGGAAGCCGACGGCATGTCCGCACTGCGCGGCTGGCTCACCCCGAAGCCCGCGCCACCCTAGAAGCCGTGTGGGCCAAACTGGCCGCCCCCGGCATGTGCAACCCGGCCGATCAGACCCCCACCGTGGACGGCACCCCCAGCCAAGACGCCATCGACAAAGACACCCGCAGCCCCGCCCAACGCCAACACGATGCGCTGCTGGCCGCCCACCGCGCCCTACTCGCCTCTGGAAAGCTGGGTCAGCACAACGGGCTTCCCGCCTCCATCATCGTCACCACCACGCTGGGCGAGCTCGAAGCCGCCGCCGGACGCGGCCTGACCGGTGGGGGCAGCATCTTGCCCATGTCGGATGTGATCCGCCTATCCCGCCACGCCCGGCACTACTTGGCCATCTTCGACAAAGGCAAAACGTTGGCCCTGTACCACACGAAAAGGTTGGCTTCGCCCGCGCAGCGGATCGTGTTGTATGCCCGGGATCGTGGCTGTACCGCACCGGGGTGCACCGTGCCCGGGTATTGGTGCGAGGTGCATCACGTCGAGCCCTTCGCCGTCTGCGGCGACACCGACGTGAACAACCTGGCCTTCGGGTGTCCCACCCAACACCACATCGTGCAACCCGGGGGCTGGAGCACCCGCAAAAACGCCCACGGCGACACCGAATGGATCCCCCCGGCCCACCTCGACCGCGGCCAACCCCGCACCAACACCTACTGGCACCCCGAAAAACTCCTCCGCCACGACCAAGACGACGACGACCCGTAGCGCGCGTCACGCTCCTTCACAGCAGCGTGGCCTGCTCGGCCTCCGGTTGGGCCGGTTCGATCAGCTGCGGCCCGTTGTTGCGCACGCTGTTGACCAGCGTCGACACCTCGCGCATGCAAATGCCGTGCACGTCGGGCGGGCGGGCCAGCAGCTCCTCATCGACCGGGGCGTCCGGGTCCAGCCAGCGGTCCCAGTCGCGTTCGGGCACGACCAGCGGCATCCGGTCGTGGATCTCGGCGAGCTCGCCCACGGCGTCGGTGGTGATGATCGTGCAGCTCAGGAGCGGCGGACCGTCCTCGGCCGGCTTCCCCTCTGGTCTCCACACCGACCAAAGCCCCGCGATGAACAGCGGCTCGCTGTCTTCGCGGTACATGAAGAACGGCGTCTTGCGGGACTTCCTACCCGCACCGGCGTCCGAATTGACGCGCCATTCGTAGTAGCCGTCCATCGGGACCAGGCAACGCCTGGACCTGGCGCTCGAACGAAACACGGGCGAGGTGGTGACCTTGTCCGCGCGGGCGTTGATCAGCATCGGCCCCTTGGTGTCCGGCCCGCCGTCGGGGCGGGCCTTGGCCCACGACGGAACCAATCCCCAGCGCATGAGCCGCACCCGGCGCGTCGGCTCGTCGGCGGGCTCGCTGTGGCGGGTCACCACGGTCGCGATCGTGTCGGTGGGAGCGACGTTGTAGTTGGGCGCCCCGGCGGCGGCCGCCGTCGCCTCGTTGATCGCGTCGATTTTTTCGGCCAGCTGCGCCGGGTCCGTCTTGACCACAAACCGTCCGCACATATCTGCCATGGTGCCTGGTACGCATGACGCGCGCCGACACGGCAGGATAAAGCGGGTGAGCGGTACCGAGGCCCCCAAAACATGGACGGCGCCAAGCGCGACGGCACCGGTGTGCGCGACCGTGACCGTTCCGGGCTCGAAATCGCAGACCAACCGGGCGCTGGTGCTGGCCGCGCTGGCCGCCGCGCAGGGCCAAGGCGCCTCGACCATCAGCGGAGCGCTGCGCAGCCGGGATACCGACCTGATGATCGGAGCGCTGAGGACACTGGGCCTGCGCGTCGACGGGGACGGTTCCGACCTGACGATCAGCGGTCGGATCGCCCCCGGCCCCGAAGCCCGGGTGGACTGCGGCCTGGCGGGCACGGTGTTGCGTTTCGTTCCGCCGCTGGCGGCGCTGGCCGATTCGGCGGTGGAGTTCGACGGCGACGAGCAGGCCCGGGCCCGGCCCATCGCGCCGCTGCTGGACGCGCTGCGCGGCCTGGGTGTTTGGATCGACGGGACCGGTCTGCCCTTCCGGGTGCACGGCAGCGGGGCGGTCGCCGGCGGGACCGTGGCCATCGACGCGTCGGCGTCGTCGCAGTTCGTCTCGGGCCTGCTGCTGTGCGGGGCCTCGTTCACCGGGGGCTTGACCGTGCGACACACCGGTTCGGCGCTGCCGTCGGCGCCGCACATCGCGATGACGATAGTGATGCTGCGGCAGGCCGGGGTCGACGTCGACGACTCGGTCCCCGACCGCTGGCGGGTGCGCGCCGGCGCGGTCGCGGCCCGGCGCTGGGAGGTCGAACCCGACCTGACGAACGCCGTGCCGTTCCTGGCGGCGGCGGTGGTGACCGGCGGAACGGTGCGCATCGCCGGCTGGCCGGCGACCAGCGTGCAACCCGCCGGCGACATCCTGGCCATCTTGGGCAAGATGAATGCCGTTGTGAACCAATCGGATTCATTCCTTGAGGCGCGTGGGCCGGCGGCATACGACGGCTACCCCGGTTTCCAGGTCGACCTGCGCGCCGTCGGCGAGCTGACGCCGTCGGTGGCGGCGCTGGCGGCGCTGGCGACCCCGGGATCGGTGTCGCGGCTCTCCGGCATCGCCCATTTGCGCGGTCACGAGACGGATCGACTCGCCGCGCTGAGCACCGAGATCAACCGCCTGGGCGGCAACTGCGCCGAAACCCCCGACGGCCTGGTGATCACCGCGACTCCGCTGCGGCCCGGCATCTGGCGCGCCTACGCCGATCACCGAATGGCGATGGCCGGCGCGATCGTCGGGCTGCGGGTGCCCGGCGTTCAGGTGGACGACATCGGCGCCACCACCAAGACGCTGCCCGAGTTTCCGCGGCTGTGGGCGCGCATGCTGGAGCCCGGCGACGATGCGCGCCGCGGTGGCGGCACGAGAAGGAGGCGGGCAATCGAGCCGGAGCCCGGCGTTTGAGGCCCGGCGATTACGACGAGTCCGACGTCAAGGTCCGCTCCGGCAGGGGCTCGCGGCCGCGGACCAAGACCCGTCCCGAGCACGCCGACGCCGAGGCCGCCATGGTGGTCAGCGTCGACCGCGGCCGGTGGGGGTGCGTGCTGGACGGGGACCCCAACCGCCGGGTCACGGCCATGCGGGCGCGCGAGCTGGGCCGCACCCCGATCGTCGTCGGCGACGAGGTCGATCTGGTCGGCGACCTGTCCGGGCGGACGGACACCCTGGCCCGCATCGTGCGCCGGGGGCCGCGGCGAACGGTGTTGCGCCGCACCGCCGATGACACCGACCCCACCGAGCGAGTGGTGGTCGCCAACGCCGACCAACTGCTGATCGTGGTGGCGCTGGCCGATCCCCCGCCGCGCACCGGCCTGGTCGACCGGGCGCTGATCGCCGCCTACGCCGGCGGGCTGACACCGATCCTGTGCTTGACCAAGACGGACCTCGCCCCGCCGGAGCCGTTCGCCGAGCAGTTCGCCGACCTGGACCTGACGGTGGTCGCCGCCGGCCGCGACGATCCGTTGCCGGCGGTGGCCGACCTGCTCGCCGGCAAGGTCACCGTGCTGCTCGGGCATTCCGGGGTGGGCAAGTCGACGTTGGTGAATCGCCTTGTGCCCGAAGCTGATCGGGCCGTCGGCGAGGTGACCGAGATCGGCAAGGGGCGGCACACTTCGACCCAGTCGGTGGCCCTTCCGTTGGGAGAGTCCCTTGGGGCTACCGGCTGGGTGATCGACACCCCGGGAATCCGCTCGTTCGGGCTGGCCCACATCGAACCCGACGACGTGCTGATGGCGTTCTCGGATCTCGCCGAGGCGATCCGCGACTGCCCACGCGGCTGCAGGCACATGGGGCCGCCGGCCGACCCCGAATGCGCGCTGGACGCCCTGTCCGGGCCCGCCGTCCGCCGCGTCGCCGCGGCCCGTCGGCTGCTCGCCGCGCTCAACCAGACCTGACGGCCTGCCGAGCGTGCGTGTCGGTACAGCGACACGCCGCCAAAGCCGTACAACTACGCACGCTCGCGCCGGCCGGTGCCGACCAATCGCATGCCCAGTTCGTCGGGCGGCACCAGATGCCCTTTGGTGCAACGCATTTGTACCTCCGCGTCGGCGCCACAGCCCAGATGAGTCAGCCGGAGCCTGTTGCGGCCCGGCAGGTGGCGTCGGCCCCACTCGAACATCGCCCACACCACCGGCATGAACTCGATGCCGGCCTCGGTGAGCACATACTCATAGCGGCCGCGCTGCCCGGGTTCACGGTAGGGCTGCCGCCTCAGTAGCCCGAGCTCGACCAGTTCGCCCAGCCGCGCCGAGGTTGCGGCCTTGGTGATGCCCACCCGGCGGGCGAAGTCGTCGAACCGGGTGGTGCCGTAGTACGCCTCGCGCATGATGAGCATCGCGGACTTGGTGCCGACCACCGTCATGGTCTTCTCGATCGCACACTCGCCGACCGCCGACCAGGCATCGCGATCGGCCAGCGGGCCCTGCAGCAGTGTCATGCGAATCACCTCCCGGTCTGGGTTGCTTTTAGCATACCTAGGTGTTTACCTGGGTATAGCTTCCTATATCCAGGATGGACTCGAGGAGGAGCCATGATTCGCGACGCCGTCATCGTCGGAGCCGTGCGAACCCCGATCGGCAAGGGCAAGGCCGGCGGGGCGCTGCACGATGTGCTGCCCGCCGACCTGCTGGCGCACAGCCTGCGAGAGCTGGTGGCACGCACCGGCGTGGACCCGGCCCAGATCGACGATGTCATCGCCGGTGCCGTCACCCAGGTCGGCGACCAGGCCGTCAACATCGCGCGAAACGCGTTGCTGGGTGCGGGATTCTCCGAGTCCGTTCCCGGCGTGACGATCGACCGGCAGTGCGGCAGCAGCCAGCAGGCCATCAGCTTCGCCGCCCAGGGCGTCGTCGCCGGCGCCTACGACCTGGTGATCGCCGGCGGCGTGGAGTCGATGAGCCGCGTCCCGATGGGCACCTCGGTGCTACCGGGCAGCAACCCGTTCGGCGAGGACATGGCGCACCGCTACCCCGACGGCCTGGTGCCGCAGGGCATCAGCGCCGAGCTGATCGCGGCGAAGTGGGGCCTTTCGCGCGCCCAGCTCGACGAGTTCGCCGCCGGCAGCCACGACAAGGCCGCCCGCGCCACCAAGGACGGGCTTTTCGACAACGAGCTGATTCCGATCGCCGGGCTTTCCACCGACGAGATCATCCGGCCCGGAACGACGGTCGAGACGCTGGCCGCGCTGCAGCCGTCATTCTACAGCGAGGCGATGAAAACCCGTTTCCCGCAGATTAATTGGTTGATTACGGCGGGCAACTCCTCGCCGCTGTCCGACGGCAGCGCCGCCGTGTTGATCACCACCAGCGCGGTCGCCAAGGAGCTGGGCCTGCGCCCGCTGGCCCGCATCCACACCACGACCGTGGTGGGTTCCGATCCGCTCTACATGCTGACCGGAATCATCCCCGCGACCGAGAAGGTGCTGCGCCGCGCCGGGCTGACGCTGGCCGACATCGACCTGTTCGAGGTGAACGAGGCATTCGCGCCCGTCGTGCTCGCCTGGGCGCGCGACACCGGGGCGGACCTGGCCAAGACCAACGTCAACGGCGGGGCCATCGCGCTCGGCCACCCGTTGGGCGCTAGCGGCGCCCGCATCATGACCACGCTGGTCAACGCGCTGCACCAGCGCGGCGGACGCTACGGGCTGCAGACGATGTGCGAGGGCGGCGGCATGGCCAACGCCACCATCATTGAGCGACTGGGCTAAGGAGGTCACCATGACCCTGTCCTCGGCGGTTGCACACGAGATCCGGTTCGACGGTGTGCGCGTGCGCTACGACAGTGACAAGAGCTACGACGAACTGCTCACCGCGTTGCTGGCCGACATCGGCGAGAAGCCGGTGCCGATCAACGAGTTCGCCACCACTGCCGGCGGCTGGCAGGAATATCAGCAACGGGCCGAGTCCTACGTCGGCCCAAGCGGATTCATGCTCTTCTCACTCATCGACCATGGGGCGTGGATCACCAAGGCCGGCATCGAGCGCAAGGTGATGCGCGTGATCCTCGGCAACCCGCTGATCGCCATCACGATGTTGCGCCACGACGTGACAGCGGGCTTGTTCGCCCCTGTCGAGGTGCTCGTGATGGACGAGGGCGACAGCCGCAGCAGCCTGACCTACGTCAAGCCGTCGTCGCTGATGGTTGTCGAGCCCAATCCCGAATTGCTCAGCGCGGCAAGGGAACTTGACGCCAAATTGGCAGCACTGGCCGAAAAGGTGGCAAGTAACTGAACTTGAAACAGCACGCAGCCTGTACGGACCGTCGAAGATGTGCGAAGGCGGCGGGACGACTCGCAAGCGTCGCCGAGCGATTGATCTAAGTGTCCCCGACACGACAGAGCAGCACTCCCCACTCCTCCCCGAGACCAGGCGATCGGAGCCCCTGCGGACAGGAAGCATGGGCAAATTTGGTCGAACGCTCGTCCAAGACAGTGTGAACTCCTATTGTCATAGCATGCCGACCAGAGCTCGGCTTGGCACTGCATTCGCTGCGACCTGTGTGGCGCTAGCGGTACCAATGCTTGGCGCCTGCGCCGGCAATACGGGTACTGTCGCCACCAAGACGGTCACGGCGACAGCAGCCCCCACCACCACGTCCACCACATCGCAGCGAGACGCGCTCGCCGCGTGGCACGACGCGACGCTAGTACCAGCACAAGAGGTACACGATGGACTGAGCAAGATCTCCACGGCTGCAGACGCTGGCGATCTCACCACCATGGGCATTGCTTGCCAGGAAGTGCACGATGCGGTCGCGGAGTTCCAGCAGCACCTGCCAAGCCCCGATCCTGAGCTAAACGCTCAACTGCAGAAAGCCCTCAGCGACTACAACGCCGCCGCGAGCATCTGCACCACGGCAGTCGAAAACCACAACATTGATGACTTTCAACAGGGGGCCACCCTTGTCAGCGAGGGGGACACCTACATGGGCAACGTCCTAAAAATTTTGGAGCGCGATCTAGGGGAGTCGTCGAACTCACCAGCGCCCCCAAGCCCTTCATCTCCGAGCATTGCCGCGAAGGCCGAAGATCCCGAGGCGGCAAGCCTGCAACAGCTGCAGCAACTCGCGAGCTCAGACAGCCCTTTCGTTAAAGCCGAACTTGCCAATTGGTGGGTCCCACAACTCAGCTCCAAGAGACCGGGGGTCGTAGACGACGGCGTCGTGTGGGATAACGTACGAACGCTGCAGGAACACCTTCAGTTACGCCAGCAATATCCCAGGGTAAGACTGCTTTGGTCGGGCGACTGGTCGACATTCTCCGCGCCGGACTTCTGGGTCACCGTTGCGGGCGTCACCTTCCCCGAGTCGTCCGGTGCGCTGACATGGTGCAGTAACCAAGGTCTCGACTCCGACCACTGCGCCGCCAAGATCGTCAGCACGACGCACCCCATCGAGGGAAGCACCGCCTATAGCTGAGGAGTGCAGCAATCTGCAGGGACTGGGCTCGTCCGTCAAGCGAAGAGCGGTATCGCCCTGAAGCGGTCAATCAGAGCCAGTCGCGCCGCGTCGGGGTCCCCGACCGCCATGCTGTAGGTCAGCACCACTGCATCATTCTTCCGCGTTAGGTAACGCTTCGATCATTCGACGAGGTCGTTGTTTGGCGGCCCTATGGCGTCATTGCTGCAGGCAGGTAGCAGGCTTGCCGGACCTCCATGTCAGGGCAGCGCCAACAGTCGCAGGACACTGCGTCGTCCGCCGAAGGCACGCAGCGCCTCGAAATCCGAAATATAGAGGGTGACTTGGTCTGTCACAGAAACCAGGTCGCCGAGCTGTACGGATCCGATCGTTGGGGTGATCAACCGGAGCGCAAGCGTCGCCGAGCGTGCGTGTCTGTACACCGACACGCCGCGCGAGGCGTACATCTGCGCACGCTCGCGGGCTAGGGCAGGGAGCTCGCGGGCTAGGGCAGGGCTAGGCCGCCAGGTCGTTGCCTAGCGGCCGCCGCGCTTGCCTCTTGGCACGCTTGCCGCGGCGCCAACCGCGCACCGTGGCGATGGCGGTCTTCAGGCCACGCCGGCGTCCGGTAGCCGGGTCGGTGCCGGCGAAACCGGGCTCCAGCGCAGCGAACATCCGCTCGCTGCGGGTCTCCGGCGCGTCGTCGGCATCGTCGAACAGGTACTTGTTGGGCAGCGACAGCTTGGCCAGGGTGCGCCAGGTCTTGGCGTACTGCAGCAGGAATGAGCCTGTGGTGTAGGGCAAGTCGTACTTGTCGCAGATCTGGCGCACCCGCACCGAGATCTCGTGCAGCCGGTTGCTCGGCAGGTCGGGATACAGGTGGTGCTCGATCTGGTGGCACAGGTTGCCGCTCATGAAGCGCAGCACCGGGCCGGCCTCGAAGTTCGCACTGCCCAGCATCTGGCGCAGGTACCACTGGCCCTTCGTTTCGCCGATCATGTCGGTCTTGGTGAATTTCTCTGCGCCATCGGGGAAATGCCCGCAGAAGATGACGGCGTTGGCCCACACGTTGCGGATCACGTTGGCAGTCGCGTTGGCCGTCAACGCGGACCGGTACGTCGCACCGGGCGACAGCGAGGTCAGCGCCGGGAACGCGACGTAGTCCTTGAGCACCTGCCGACCGGCCTTGGCCAGGAACTCGTCGACCCGTTGCCGGGCTTCGTCGTGGCCCAACCGCTTCTTAAGGATCTTGCCGATCTCGACGTGCTGCAGGCCGACGCCCCATTCAAAGAGAAGCGCGAGCAAGGTGTTGTAAAGCAGGTTGAAAATGTTGAAGCGCTTCCAGCGCTGGTCGCGGGTGACGCGCAGCAACCCGTAGCCGACGTCGTCGTCCATCCCGAGGATGTTGGTGTACTTGTGGTGCACGAAGTTGTGGGTGTAGCGCCAGTGCTTGGACGACCCGCTCATGTCCCATTCCCACGTCGAGGAATGAATCTCCGGATCGTTCATCCAGTCCCACTGGCCGTGCATGACGTTGTGGCCGATCTCCATGTTCTCGACGATCTTGGCCACACCGAGGGTCACAGTCCCCGCCCACCACGCCGAACGCCGCGAACTGGCCGCCAGCAGCAGCCGACCGGCCACCTCCAGAGCGCGCTGCGCCGCGATGGTGCGACGGATATAGCGGGCGTCCCGCGCGCCGCGAGAGTCTTCCACGTCCTGGCGGATAGTGTCGAGCTCGGCGGCCAGGTTTTCGATGTCGGCGTCCGTCAGATGGGCGAATACGTCGACGTCTGTGATCGCCATCGTTATCTCCCTGCGGTCGTTGTCCGGTCGCTACCTACGCTATCGTAACCTACGAACCCGTAGGTTACCTGTGAGTAGCCTTTAAATGTCGAGCACACAATCACCGGATGCGGCCGATACACAGGTCTGCACCCGGGTTCCGGGATCGTGCTCGGCGCCGGTCCGCAGATCGCGGACGTGGCCGTCCACCAGGCCCACCACGCACGACTGACAGATGCCCATCCGGCAGCCGAACGGCATCTGCACGCCGACGCCTTCACCGGCGTCCATCAACGACGTCGCGGCATCGGCGGCCACGCTACGGTCGCTTCGCGCGAAAGTGACGGTCCCGCCCGCCCCGGCGGGCGCGGCCTTGGACACCGCGAATCGCTCCAGGTGCAACCGGTCTCCGATGCCCGCCGACGACCAGACCTTCTCGGCCTGGGTGAGCAGGCCCTCCGGCCCGCACGCCCAGGTCTGGCGCTCGCGCCAGTCCGGCACCTCTTGGTCGAGCGCGGCGAGGTCGAGCCGACCCTGTGTGCGGGTCTCCCGAAGCTGCAAGCGATAGCCCGGCTGGTCGGCCGCCAGCGCGGCCAACTCGGCACGAAACATCACGTCCGATTCGGTGGGCGCGGAATGCAGGTGGGCGATGTCACCAATTTGGTTGCGGCGCACCAATGTTCGCAGCATCGACATCACCGGCGTTATCCCGGAACCGGCGGTGAGGAACAGGATCGACGGTGGCGCCGGGTCGGGCAGCACGAAATTGCCCTGAGGCGCCGCCAGCCGCACGATGGTCCCCGGCTCGACGCCGGCCACCAGGTGGGTGGACAGGAACCCTTCGGGCATCGCCTTGACGGTGATGGTCACCGTGCGCGCAGCGGCAACGGGGCTCGATGTCAGCGAATACGATCGCCAGCGCCAGCGACCGTCGACCAACAGCCCGATCCCCATGTACTGGCCCGGCTGGTAGTCGAAGCTGAAGCCCCAGCCCGGTTTGATCACCAGGGTCGCGGAGTCTTCGGTCTCCCGGCGGACCTCAAGGATGCGGCCCCGCAATTCCCGCGCCGACCACAGCGGATTGGCCAGATGCAGATAGTCGTCGGGCAACAACGGCGTCGTGATGCGCGCGGCTATCTTGCGCAGCGCGTGCCAGCCTGGATGCCTGTCGGCGCCGGCGACGGTGGGGCGCCTGGTGTCGACCACATTGCCAGTAATCGATGCGTATTTCTTGCTCATTAGGAAGCTCCTGCTCACGATGCGGCGTTTGGCTTCCGCTCACTCCGGCTAGAGGCTACGGTACCGTAACCTACGGCACCGTATCCAGGATCGACGGCCAGAAACGCGTCACATCCGACCGTCAAAGCAGGTCGAGCAGAAATGGCAGCTCCTGGTTCGCATACCAGGCCAGATCGTGGTCCAGCGCATCGCCGACGACCAGGTCGGCATCCTCGTCGCCCAGGTCGGCGGCGTCGATAACCTCGATCGCCTTGGTGACGGCCGCCTCGGCGGCGGCGTTGTCGACGTACGCGGCGATCACCTGGTCGATCGTGACGGGCGCACCGAGCCTGACGACGGCGTCGTCGAGATCGGGGCGGTACTTGGCCCCGGATTCGTCCAAGTCGACCTCGGCGGCCAGCACCGCGCGCCGGGGCGGCAGGGCGGCACCGGTGACGCCAGCCTCGCCGGCCTCGTCGGCCTGGGCCGCCAGCAGCCGCAGCGACGCCAGGGCCGCCTCGCGCAGCGCCACCTCGGCGAGCTCGTCGTCATCGCCCTGGGCGTAGGCCTCCCGCAACGTCGGCGTCACCGCGAACGCGGTGCCGTTGATGGGCCACAACGACCCCTCGTCGACGAGCTGCTGCAACATCGCCAGGGTGGCCGGGATGTAGACCAGGATCATTACTCCTCGATCAAGGTGGACGCGTAGTCGCCGACGTAGGTCGACAGCTCACGCGGCGGGCGGTGGTAGTTCTCGCTCACGATCGGATGTTTCGGCAGTTTGACCTTGGGCCATTCCACGTCGTGGTATTCGATCGTGGATAGCAGATGGGCCATCATGTTCAGCCGCGCGTGCTTCTTGATATCCGATTCGACGACGTACCACGGGCTGATGGGGGTATCGGTGTGCACCATCATCTCGTCTTTGGCGCGCGAATAGTCCTCCCACCGATACACCGATTCCAGGTCCATCGTGCTGAGTTTCCATTGCCGCACAGGGTCATTCAGTCGCGCCTTGAACCTGCGCAGCTGTTCGGCCTCGGAGACCGAGAACCAATATTTGCGCAGCAAAATCCCGTCGTCGATGAGCATCTGCTCGAAAATCGGCGTCTGTCGCAAAAACAGCACATACTCTTGCGGCGTACAGAACCCCATGACTTTCTCGATGCCGGCGCGGTTGTACCACGACCGATCGAACAGCACGATCTCCCCTTTGGCCGGCAGGTGGGCGATATAGCGCTGGTAATACCACTCGCCGTGTTCCCGCTCTGTCGGCATCGGCAACGCGGCGACCCGGACCACCCGCGGACTCAGGTACTCGGTGATCCGTTTGATGACGCCGCCCTTGCCGGCCGCGTCACGACCTTCGAAGATAACCACCAGACGCTCCCCGGAATGGCGCACCCATTCCTGCAGCTTCACGAATTCTGTTTGTAGCCTGAATAATTCGGCCTCGTAGACGGCGTCGGAAATCTTGCGCGCGGCCGGCGGGGTCGATTTCGTTTTCTTCGCCCTCGCCGACGCGCTGTCGTTTGTCGCGGTGCTCACATCAACGAATACTAGATCCACACAGCAATTTTCACCCCGACTACTACCGGGAAGCTTCCAGCAGTTCCTCCAGCGATTGGCCCAACAGGCCCGGCAGCAGGTCGACGTCGCTCATCGCCTCGCGATCGGCGTTGATTCCGAAATACAGCATGCCGTTATACGACGTCACACTGATCGCCAATGCCTGGTTGTGCAGCAGCGGCGGCACCGCGTAGGTCTCCAACAACTTGGTGCCGGCGATGTACATCTGCGACTGGGCCCCCGGGGCGTTGGTGATCAACAGGTTGAACGTCCGCTTGGAGAAGCTCGGGAAGCTGGTGGCGACCCGGATACCCATGGCGTGCAGGGTGGGCGGCGCAAAACCCGACAGGGTGACGATCGTCCTGGCGTCGACCAGGCTGGCGGCGGTCGGGTTCGATTCGGTGGCGTGGGCGATCTGCGACAGCCGTACCACCGGATTCGGCTCCCCCACCGGCAGATCGACCAGAAACGGCGTGACCTGACTGATCGCCTGGCCCGGGCCGGCCGAGTCGAGTTGGCCATCGGCATAGACCGACAGCGGCGCCATCGCCCGGACCGTCGCGGTCGGCGACACCGCCACCCCACGCGACAGCAGCCAGTTGCCCAGCGCGCCGGCCACCACGGCGAGCACCACATCGTTGACGTCACAGTCATAGCGCGCGCGCACGGTGCGGTAGTCCTCGAGGCTGCCGCGAGCGACCGTGAACCGCCGATGACGCGAAACGGTCGCGTTGAGCGGGCTGCTGGGCGCCGTGCCGCGCGCCACCGCGCGGGCGATGTCGAGGACGCGGCGGCCCGCGTCCAGCAGTTCGCCATAGTTCGTCAGCCGCCCCACCACGGCTTGGAGCTGTGTACCCGGCCCCACCAGCCAGTCGCCGATCGCGCCCAACACCAGCCGAGTGTGGCCGGGGTCGCGTTCCGGTATCCAGATGTCTTCGGGGAAGGGCGGTGGATGCCTGGTCCGGTCGGCGATGACGTGGTTGATCTCCAGCGCCCTCATCCCGTTGATCAGCGCCTGGTGCGACTTGGTGTAGAGGGCCACCCGGTTTTTGGCCAGGCCCTCCACCAGGTACATCTCCCACAAGGGCCGCGACTTGTCCAGCGGCCGCGCGGCCAGCCGCGCGACCAGCTCGTGCAGCTGCTCGTCGCTGCCCGGCGAGGGCAGCGCCGAGCGCCTCACGTGATAGGTGATGTCGAAGTCGCTGTCGTCGATCCACACGGGCCTGGCCATGCCGATTCGCACTTCCCGGACCTTCTGCCGGTAGCGCGGTATCTGAGGCAACCGCTGTTCGACGGTGGCCAAAAGCGTCTCGTAGCTCAATCCGGCGCGCGGACGGCGCAGGATCGCCAGGGATCCGACGTACATCGGGGTGGCGGTGTTCTCCAGTCGATAGAAGGACGCGTCCGCCGGAGACAGCCGGGTCACCATTGCGGCGCTGTCCTCCTTGTCAATTCGTCCTCGATTCGTGGGCCGGACCGATGTACCCGCCCACGGTAATCGTCCGGGCGAGGCACAGCTCAGCGCGGGTACGCGCGGGCTCGAGTTGTGCCATGATGACCACTGACCAACCACCGTCTGCCACTCTCCAGCGGGCTCACATTCCACCGATGAATTGGAGAGTGCGCGTTGACCATGAGTCCCGTCGTGAGCCCGCACGGCCGCGGCGCCTTCGCCGTCATGCCCGTCGTCGACTACGAGCCGGCAACGCGCGACGTGCCCCGGTGCCGGCAGTCGTCCCGCGCGACGCTGCGCCGCGCCGCGCGGACGCCGCGCCGGCCTTACACCGGGCAACCCAGCAGGGAACCGAAACCGCCGACGCCGGTCACGTCCGCGCCGATGCGACGGGCCGCGGCCTTCGCCGACGCCGCGCTGCGCCGGGTGCTGGAAGTCATCGACCGCCGCCGTCCCGTTGCCCAGCTGCGGCCCATGCTGGCGCCGGGCCTGGTGGATTCCGTGCTCTCGATCGGCCGCGCGGCGGCCGGGCACGAGGGCGCCGCGGTGCTGCGCCGGACGCGGCTGCAACCGGCCGGGCACCGCGATCCCGACACCGCGGCCGAGGTTTTCGGCTGCTACAGCCGCGGCGAGCGGATCCACGCCATCGCCTGCCGCGTGGAACAGGTGCGGGCCGGCGCCGGTACCCGGTGGCTGGTGGTCGCCCTGCACATCGGCTGACCGCCGACTGGATTAGTTCGCGGGTCCGGCGGCCGGCAGTGGACCGCCCGTAAAACGGGCCAGCACCGGACCGACGATCGCCATGACGAAGACGTACGACGTCGCCAGCGCCGCCACCACGGGGATGGACGTGCCGACCAATCCGATGATGATCAACGAGAATTCGCCCCTGGCAATGAGCGCGGTGCCCGCGCGCAACTGCCCGCGCCGTGCCACGCCGTCGCGCCGGGCCGCGACGATCCCGGTGGCCACCTTCGTCGCCGCGGTGGCGGCGGCCAGCACCAGCGCCACCGGAAGCATCGGAACGAGCTCGTGCGGGTCCACCGAAAGCCCGATCGCCAGGAAAAAGATGGCGGCGAACAAATCGCGCAGTGGGCCCAACACCCTGCGCGCCCGGTCCGCCGTTTCGCCAGTCAAGGTGAGGCCCACCAGGAACGCGCCGACGGCGGCCGACGCATGCAGGGATTCGGCCACCGCCGCCACCATCAGCGTGATGCCCAGGACCCTGAGCAACAGTTGCTCGGAATCGGGGTGTTCGACCAGCCGGCCGACGTGATGGCCCCAGCGGTAGGACGCGGCAAATGCCGCCACCAGCGCGCCGACCGCGACCACCATGCCGGCGACGGCCACCGGCACGCTGCCCCCCGAGGCGAGGACCGCGAACAGCGGCAGATAGGCCGCCATCGCGAAGTCCTCGAGAACCAGCACCGACAGCACGGCCGGCGTCTCCCGGTTACCGAGCCGGCCCAGGTCCTCCAGCAGGCGCGCGATGACACCCGACGAGGAGATGTAGGTGACCCCGGCCAGGGCCAGGATGGCGACTCCGTCCAATCCCAGCAGCCAGCCGGCCACCGCGCCGGGTGTGGCGTTGAGGACGATGTCGACACCGGCGGACGGCAGGTGGTGCCGCAGGCTGCTGGCGAATTCGTTCGCCGAGAATTCCAGCCCCAGGGTCAGCAGCAGCAACACGATGCCGATGGGCGCGCCGGTCGTGACGAATTCACCGGCCGCGGCCACCGGCAGCAGGCCGCCCTTGCCCAGGGAGAGGCCCGCCAGCAGATACACCGGGATCGGGGACAACGCGAACCGGCGCGCGGCGGCGCCCAATATGGCGAGAATGGCCAGGAGGGCGCCGAGCTGGAATAGCAGCGCCCCCGAAATTTGCATCGGCTCAGCCCTTATCGATGATCTGCTCGACCGCGGCGATGCCGTCTTCGGTGCCGATCACGATCAGAACGTCTTGCGCGCGCAGCATTTCGCTCGGACCGGGCGAGGCCAACACTTCCTCGTTGCGCACGATGGCGACGATCGACGCCCCGGTGCGGGTGCGGGCGTGGGTGTCTCCCAATGGGTGGCCCACGAATGGGCTGCCGGCCACGATGTGGACCTGTCCGGTCTCGAGCCCGGGCACTTGCCGGGAAAGTTCGGTGAACCGCTCGGCGATGCGCGGCGCGCCCAGGATCTGGGCCACGGCCTCGGCCTCGTCGTCGGTCAGGTGCAGGACCGGCCGGGCCTGATCGGGATCGTCGGGGCCGTACAGGACGACGTCGAAATCGCCGGCGCGGCGCGCGACGATGCCGATCCGGTCACCCTTGTGGCTGGTGAATTCGTATCGGAGGCCGACGCCCGGCAGCAACACCTCCTTGACATCCATGCCCTCAATCCTTGCAGTTGCGCGGCATCGGCGTCAGCGGGTGTACGGAAACGTCCGGAATCGTGTCGCGGTCAGCGCCCCTTCACCGATTTCGGCGGCTTGGCACCGCGTCCCTGCCGCCGCTTGGCCTCCCGCCGCTCGCGTCGGCTGGTGCCGGCCGAGGTCGTGGCCGCGCCACCGCCGTTGCGTTGCACCTGCGCCGAACCGTCCTCGGACGGGCCGGAATAGGTCAGGGCGGGCGCCTCATCCTCAATTCCCTTGGCGCGCAACGTGCTTAGCGCCTCCTCGCGCACCGCGGGCGCACCACCCTCCCCGTCCTGCTGGCCGGCGGCCGTCGCCAATTCCGCCAGCCCCTCGGGTGTTTGCACCGGAGCGACCCGCGGGGCGGGCACCGCCTCCACGCTGACGTTGAACAAGAAGCCGACCGACTCCTCTTTCAGGCCGTCGAGCATGGCCATGAACATGTCGTAGCCCTCGCGCTGGTACTCCACCAGCGGGTCGCGCTGCGCCATCGCCCGCAGCCCGATGCCCTCCTTGAGGTAGTCCATCTCGTAGAGGTGCTCGCGCCACTTGCGGTCGATCACATTGAGCAACACGTTGCGTTCCAGCTGGCGCATCGCACCCTCACCGGCCAGTTCCTCGAGTTCGGCTTCCCTTGCGGCATAAGCGCGTTCGGCATCTTCGCGCAGCGCGTCGAGCAGCTCGTCGCGGGTGAGGTCGTCGCGGTCGGATTCCTCGTCCTGACGGGTCAGGCTCTCGTGCGTGATCCCCACCGGGTAGAGCGTCTTGAGCGCCGACCACAACGCGTCCAGGTCCCAATCCTCGGCGTAACCGTCGGCGGTCGCGCCGTCGACGTAGGCGGTGACGACGTCGCGCACCATGTCCAGCGCCTGCTCCTTGAGGTTCTCGCCCTCCAGGATGCGACGGCGCTCGGCGTAGATCACCTTGCGCTGCTGGTTCATCACCTCGTCGTATTTGAGGACGTTCTTTCTGACCTCGAAGTTCTGCTGCTCGACCTGGGTCTGCGCGCTCTTGATCGCGCGGGTCACCATCTTGTTCTCGATCGGCACGTCGTCGGGCAGGTTCAGCCGGTTGAGCATCGCCTCCAGCGCGGCGCCGTTGAAGCGGCGCATCAGCTCGTCGCTCAGCGACAGGTAAAAGCGGGACTCGCCCGGGTCGCCCTGGCGGCCCGAACGGCCGCGCAGCTGGTTGTCGATGCGCCGCGACTCGTGCCGTTCGGTGCCCAGCACGTACAGGCCGCCGGCCTCGACCACGTCGGCGGCCTCCTTGCCGGCCTCCTCCTTGACGAGCGGCAGCTCCTGGTGCCACGCGGCCTCGTACTCGTCGGGGGTTTCCACCGGATCCAGGCCGCGGGCGCGCAGCCGCTGGTCGGTGAGGAAGTCGACGTTGCCGCCCAGCACGATGTCGGTGCCGCGGCCGGCCATGTTGGTGGCGACGGTGATGCCGCCGCGGCGGCCCGCCACCGCGACGATGGTGGCCTCCTGCTCGTGGTACTTGGCGTTGAGCACGTTGTGCGGGAGGCGCCGCTTGGTGAACTGCCGCGACAGGTACTCCGAGCGCTCCACGCTGGTGGTGCCGATCAGCACCGGCTGGCCCTTCTCGTAGCGCTCGGCGACGTCGTCGACCACCGCGATGTATTTGGCTTCCTCGGTCTTGTAGATGAGGTCGGACTGGTCGGTGCGGATCATCGGCTTGTTGGTCGGGATGCTGACCACGCCGAGCTTGTAGATCTCGTGCAGCTCGGCCGCCTCGGTCTGGGCGGTGCCGGTCATGCCGGCGAGCTTGTCGTAGAGCCGGAAGTAGTTCTGCAGCGTGATGGTGGCCAGCGTCTGGTTCTCGGCCTTGATCTCGACGTGCTCCTTGGCCTCGATGGCCTGGTGCATGCCCTCGTTGTAGCGGCGCCCGATCAGCACGCGGCCGGTGAACTCGTCGACGATGAGCACCTCGCCGTCGCGGACGATGTAGTCCTTGTCGCGGTTGAACAGCTCCTTGGCCTTCAGCGCGTTGTTCAGGTAGCTGACCAGCGGCGAGTTGGCGGCCTCGTAGAGGTTGTCGATGCCGAGCTGGTCCTCGACGAATTCCACGCCCTTTTCGTGCACGCCGACGGTCCGCTTGCGCAGGTCGACCTCGTAGTGGGTGTCCTTTTCCATCAGCGGCGCCAACCGGGCGAACTCCGTGTACCAATTGGAGGCCCCGTCGGCGGGCCCGGAGATGATCAGCGGGGTGCGGGCCTCGTCGATCAGGATGGAGTCGACCTCGTCGACGATGGCGAAGTTGTGCCCGCGCTGCACCAGGTCGTCGAGCGAGTGCGCCATGTTGTCACGCAGGTAGTCGAAGCCGAACTCGTTGTTGGTGCCGTAGGTGATGTCGGCGTTGTAGGCCACCCGGCGTTCGTCGGGCGTCATGGGCGCCAGGATCACCCCGACCTGCAGCCCGAGGAAGCGGTGTACGCGACCCATCCATTCGCTGTCGCGTTTGGCCAGGTAGTCGTTGACGGTGACGATGTGCACGCCCTCGCCGGCCAGCGCGTTGAGGTAGGCGGGCAGCACACAGGTCAGGGTCTTGCCCTCACCGGTCTTCATCTCGGCGACGTTGCCCAGGTGCAGCGCGGCGGCGCCCATCACCTGCACGTCGAACGGGCGCTGGTCGAGCACCCGCCAGGCGGCCTCCCGGGCCACGGCGAACGCCTCGGGCAGCAGGTCGTCGAGGGTTTCGCCCTCTTCGAGACGCTTCTTGAACTCGTCGGTCTTGGCCCGCAGCTCCGCATCGGTCAGCTTCTCGACGTCGTCGGACAACGTGTTGACATAGTCGGCCACCTTTTTGAGGCGCTTGACCATGCGACCTTCACCAAGGCGCAGCAACTTCGACAGCACAGCTATGTCCCCTGTGGGTTGGATTCTTCGGCGCCGTCCATCCTAGGTGACCGGCCGCGATGACCGCCCGAACGTCACGCCAAGCGGATCAGGCCGTAATCGTAGGCGTGGCGGCGGTAGACGACCGACGGCCGTTCGGTCTGCTTGTCGTAGAACAAGAAAAAGTCGTGCCCGACGCGCTCCATCTCGTAGAGCGCGTCGTCGACCGTCATCGGCCTGGCCTGGTGCTCCTTGGTGCGCACCACCCGCCCCGGCCCGTGCTCGTCGGGGCCGGAGCCGTCATGTTGGTGCGGCTCCACCGGTTCGGTGGTGAAGGCTTTCCCGGGGAGCGGGGTCACCGCGGTGGCGGCGGCCAGCGAAACCGGGGTCTTGTCGCCGTAGTGGACCTTGCGGCGGTCCTTGACGCGGCGCAGCCGGCTCTCCAGTTTGTCGACCGCGGACTCGAAGGCGGCATAGAAGCTGTCGGCGCAGGCCTCCGCCCGGCTCACCGGCCCGCGGCCCCGGGCGGTGATTTCGACGCGTTGACACGACTTGCGCTGACGCCGGTTGGGTGCGTGCTTGAGCTCCACGTCGAAGAGATAGATGGAGCGATCGAAGCGTTCGAGGCGGGCGAGTTTTTGCGAGACGTAGACGCGGTAGTGATCGGGGATTTCGACGTTGCGGCCCTTGAACACGACCTCGGCGTTGGCTGTCGGTTCGGCCGGCCCGCCGGTTTCCGCCGGCGGTTGGTCCAGAATCTGACCGGAATCCACGGTAAGCCTTGACATACGTGACAACTCGTTTCTCTTTCCACGTCGCACGCGCTGCGTGCCGGCTTTCTTATATAGACGCGCCGACGGGGTTGGAACGGTTTCCAGAGTGGTCACCGCCGCAGGCGGCCCGCCGGCGCAAGGTGTGGAACACTCACCCCCTCCGCAAGTGGCGTCTCAACCTGAGAATCGCGACAGTGAGTCAGACCAGGAAGTTCCTGAAGGTTGTCCTCGACGTTAGCTCGTGTTCGCCTTGGGATGCCACCAATTTCGCCGAGGTGTTGCGAGTTCTTCACAACCTCTTGCCTGCCGCATAGGTTCATGCCGCCGCGATCGCCAACACCGCGGCCACGCGGATCCCGGCGGCGCGCAGGGTCCGCACCGACTCGCATGCCGTCGCACCGGTGGTGACGATGTCGTCGACGACCAAGACTTCGGTGCGCACCCGCGGACCGCGCAGCAGCACCCGGCCCGCGATGTTGCGTTCGCGCGCGGCCGTGCCCAGGCCCGCGGAGTCGCGGGCCAGTGCCTTCATTCGCAACGCCTGCACGACGGTGACGTCGGGGTGTTCGGCGACCGCGGCCCGGGCCAGCCGGGTGACGGGGTCACCGCCGCGCCGGCGCGCCGCCCAACGCCGCGTCGGCGCGGGCACGATCGTCAGCGGGGTCTCGACCATCCCCCAGGTCAGCAGCCGGTGGATCCCGACGGCCAGCGCGTGGGCCAGCGGTGCGACGAGGTCGCCGCGGCCGCGTTCCTTCATCGCGAGAATCGCGTGGCGGCGGGCGCCGGCGTAGCGACCCAGCGCGAACACCGGCGCCTGCGGGTCGATGCGGGGCGTGATCACGTGCGGCTGCCCGGCGGCCACCGACAGCTCCGCCGCGCAGGCGTCACACCAGCGGGTCGACGGCGCCCCGCAGCCACCGCATTCCAGCGGCAGGATCAGGTCGAGCACGCCTGCAGTGTGGCGTTCCCGGGTGACATGGCCGGACGCGGCTAGTACTCGCGGCGAATTGCACCCATGCAATATCCGTTGCACAGTTGGCGCATACCACCCGCTCCCCGGAAGGGGGCGGGTTTTTTCATGCGTTGGCCCGCTACACGGACAGTCGGTCCCAGCCGGGCGGGGCCAACGACGACTCAGCCCGGCAACACCGGCGCCGCGCCGGACACCGTCAGCCCGGACACCTCCGACCAGTTCTGTTGGCTTTCGGGAGCCGACGCCGAATACTGCAGCACGCCGTCCGGGGCGGCGACGTACACCGTGGACGGGTTGGCCGCGACCGTCGACACCGGGGTCTGCAGGCCGCGGGCCGGCGCGTCGGAGTTCACCCCGTCGAGGTTGACGTAGGACACGGGATGGCCGGCGTCGATGCGGGTCACCACGATGTCGTCGCCGGTTCGCCAGGACAACGAGACCACCGAGTTGCCCAGGCCGAAACCCAGCCGCCGCGGGTAGGTCAGCGCGTACTGGCCGGCCTGGGTCTGCTCGACGCTGGCGAGGATCACCTGCCCATTGATCACCATCGCGGCGCGCGTCCCGTCCCGGGACAGCTGCAGGTCGGTGATCGGCCCGGGGAAGGTGCCGGCCACCGCGGCGGAATCCACCGGGATCCGTGCGGGTTGCCCGGACGCCGGTTCCTGGATCGCGCGCAGCACGTTGTTGTTGTCGACCACCACCCAGACCGCGTCGTCCAGCGACCAGCTCGGCCGCGTCAGGGTGCGCCCGTCGGCGGACTGGACCGCCTCGCCGCCGAGGTCGCCGATCCACAACGACGCCGCCATATCCGGGGCGCCGCGGCGCAGCGTCACCACCGACGCCACCTGCCGCCCGCTGCGGGACAGCGCGGCGCCGGTCTGATCCCCCATCCGCCCGAAGGCCCCCGGCACGGTGCTGGTGTGCTGCCCGTCCAGCCCGACCAGTGACCCGTTGACCAGGGCGTGCAACCCCGCGCCCGCGCCGTCGGCCACGCCGGGGTCGGTGGCGGCGACATCGGAGGTGGTCCACCCTTCGGCGAACCTGTCGTCCAGCGGTGCGCCGTCGGCGTTGATCACGTACGGGCCCCTGATGTCCGCCCGGGCCAGCGTCCAAATGATCTGTGCGGCAAGCAATTGCCTGCTGTGCGGATCGGTGGTGGAAAGTTTCTCCAGATCGACGCGGGCGCCGCCGTACCCGCGCCCGATCCCGTTCTTACCACCGTCGGCCCGGGTCACCGGCCCGCGCAGCCGCAGCGGCGGGGCCAGCAGATTGCGGACCGCGTGCGCCAGCTCGGGCCGCGGCCCGGCCAGCAGCTTGGAGACGAGTTCGGTGGCCAGCTGGTCGTGGTCGGACACCGCGACGTAGCGCGGATCGGGAACCACGGTCTTGCCGGTCGGGTCGGCGAAGTACAGCGTGTTGCGTTTGTAGGTCGCCTGGAACTGCTGCCAGTCCAGGAAGACGCCGTTGGGCAGGCGGTCGATTCGCCAGCCGCCGGACGTCTTGACCAACTCGATCGGGCCCGGGTCCGGCAGCACGCCCTCGGCGGTTTCGAACACGCCCACGTCGGACAGCGAGCCCAGGATGTCTGCCCGCATGGTCGCCGAAACCCGTTCGGCGGCACGGGTTTCCACGAATACCACGTGGTCGATCAGCAGCGCGCTGCCGGCGTCGTCCCAGGCGTTGGATGCCGACTGGGTGAGGAACTGCCGCGCGGCCAGGTGCCGGTTCGCCGGATCGGCTGTGGCCTTGAGGAATTCGCGCAGCAGCACGTCGGGGTCCATGCCCGGGGTCGGCTTGGGCAGGTTCGACGGCGCCGGCCGCTCGACGGTGCCGATGGCTTGCGGGGCCGACGAGCTGGGCACCCCCGCGCAGCCGGCGAGCAACACCGTTAGGAACAACAGCGGCCAGACCTGCCGCATTAGCCGCTCCTCTCGGCGTGCTCGCGTTGGCGCTGACGGTCTTTGCGTTCGGGGGTGGGCGGCTGCGGGATGGGCTTGAGGGGTAGCGGACTGGTGGTGACCTTGTGGCCGCGGACCAGGGGAAGCGTCAGCCTGAAGCAGGCTCCCTGGCCGGGCTCGCCCCACGCCTCGAGCCGGCCCTGGTGCAGCCGGGCGTCCTCGATGCTGATCGCCAGGCCCAGCCCGGTGCCGCCGGAGCGCCGCACCCGCGAGGGGTCCGAGCGCCAGAACCGGCTGAACACCAGCTTCTCCTCGCCGGGCCGCAGCCCCACGCCGTAGTCGCGGACGGTGACCGCGACGGTGTCCTCATCGACGCCCATCCGGATCCGCACCGGTTTGTGCTCGGCGTGGTCGATGGCGTTGGCGATCAGGTTGCGCAGTATCCGCTCCACCCGGCGCGCGTCGACCTCGGCGATCACCTCGTGTTCGGGCATGTCCACGAGCAGCTCGATGCCGGCCTCCTCGGCCAGGTGGCCCACGTTGCCCAGCGCGCTCTGCACGGTGGTGCGCAGGTCCACCGCCTCGACGGACAACTCGGCCACGCCGGCGTCGTGCCGGGAGATCTCCAGCAGGTCGTTGAGCAGCGTCTCGAACCGGTCCAGCTCGTTGACCATCAGCTCGGTGGACCGCGCCAGCGTGGGGTCGAGGTCGGCGCTGTGGTCGTAGATCAGGTCGGCGGCCATCCGCACGGTGGTCAGCGGGGTGCGCAGTTCGTGGCTGACGTCGGAGGTAAAGCGGCGCTGCAGGTTGCCGAACTCCTCCAGCTGGGTGATCTGCCGGGACAGGCTCTCGGCCATGTCGTTGAACGACACCGCCAGCCGGGCCATGTCGTCCTCGCCGCGCACCGGCATCCGTTCGGACAGATGCCCCTCGGCGAACCGCTCGGCGATCCGCGACGCCGACCGGACCGGCACCACCACCTGGCGGGAGACCAACAGCGCGATCCCGGCGAGCAGCACCAGCAGCACCGCGCCGCCGGTGATCATCGTGCCGCGCACCAGCTGGATCGTGGCCTGCTCGCTCTTCAGCGGGAAGATCAGGTACAGCTCAAGGTTGGCCACCTGCGACGACGTCGGGGTGCCGACGATCAGCGCCGGCCCCGAGAAGCCGTCGGTGTGCACCGTGGCGTACTGGTAGGCCGCCTGGCCGGCCTTGACGAAGCCGCGCAACGAACTGGGTATCTGGTCGACGGGCCCGGCCGTGGTCGCGGCGCGCGGGCCGTCGCCCGGCACCATCAGCGCCGCGTCGAACGCACCGGCCAGCCCGGCACCGGAGGCGGGGTCGGTCTTGGACGTCAGCGTGTTGCGGGCCAGCTGCAGGCTGCTGTCCAGCGAACGCGTCTCCTCGCCGTTGACGATCCCGCCGACTGTGGTGCGCGCCCGCTCGATCTGCTCGATGGCGGCCTTGACCTTGACGTCCAGCACCCGGTTGGTGACCTGGCTGGTCAGCACGAAGCCGAGCGCGAGGATCACCGCTAACGACAGCCCAAGGGTCAGCGCCACGACTCGCAGCTGTAGCGATCGGCGCCAGGCAACAGCTACGGTTCGACTCAGCGCGCCCATGCCTCGGGTCATGGGGCCGGAGCGCCCCCAACGGCTCCGAGTGCGTCGCCGGGAGCCCCAGGTCATCCGGCGATCACGGGGGTCCGGCCTTGTATCCCACTCCTCGAACGGTCAACACCACAGTCGGGTTCTCAGGGTCTTTCTCAACCTTGGCCCGCAGACGCTGGACGTGCACGTTCACCAGGCGGGTGTCCGCCGGGTGACGATATCCCCACACCTGTTCGAGCAGCACATCACGAGTAAACACCTGCCGCGGTTTGCGTGCCAGCGCGACCAGCAGGTCGAACTCGAGGGGTGTTAGGGAGATCTGCTCGCCGTTGCGGGTCACCTTGTGTGCCGGCACGTCGATGTCGACGTCGGCGATGGACAGCATCTCGGCGGGCTCGTCGTCGTTGCGCCGCAGCCGGGCCCGCACCCGGGCGACCAGCTCCTTGGGCTTGAACGGCTTCATGATGTAGTCGTCGGCGCCGGACTCCAGGCCCAGCACCACGTCCACGGTGTCGGTCTTGGCCGTCAGCATCACGATCGGAACGCCGGAATCGGCGCGCAACACCCGGCACACGTCGATGCCGTTCATGCCCGGGAGCATCAGGTCCAGCAGCACCAGGTCGGGCCGCAGCTCACGCACGGCGGTCAGGGCCTGGGTCCCGTCGCCGATGACCGCGGTGTCGAAGCCCTCCCCACGCAGCACGATGGTCAGCATCTCTGCCAGCGAAGCGTCGTCATCGACGACCAAAATCCTTTGCCTCATGGAGTCCATGGTGTCACCAGATCGGGACAAAACTGGGGCACCACACGGGCGTTTCGTGCCCGATAAGGGCAAATCGTGACAAATCTGTGCTATTTGGCCGTCAAAGTGGCGGCCAGCCGGCCCGGATCGACGTTCGCGTCGACCACCAGCCAGCGTCCGCCCCAGCCCGCGGCGGCCAGCCCGGCGTACACCGCGCCGGTGCGCCGCTGCAGCCCGTCGTCGCGTTCGTAGCTGTCGCGCGCCCGGCCCGGATCGCTCTGCGCCCGACTTCGCGCCCGCTGTCCGGCGAGCTCGGCGGGCACGTTCAGCAGTATCTGCCAGTCCGGCGCCGGCAGCCGTAGCCGCCGGTATTCGAGCTGATGTACCCAGGTCGTTGCGTCCCCTGCCGCGTCCTGGTGCAGGCGGGCGGCGGTGTAGGCCGCGTTGGAGGCGACGTAGCGGTCCAGGATCACTACGTCGTGGTCGCGCTGTAGCCGCTCGATCTCGTCGACCGCGCCGGCGCGGTCGAGCGCGAAGAGCGTGGCCATCGCGTACGCCGACGACGCGAGGTCGCCGTGCTCGCCGTGCAGCGCCTCGGCCGCGATGTCGGCGACCACCGACTGTCCGTACCGCGGGAACGTGAGCGTGGCCACCGACTTCCCGTTCGCCTCGAAGGCGTTGCGCAGGCCTTCGGTCAGCGTCCGCTTGCCGGCGCCGTCGACCCCTTCGATCGCGATCAGCACGGCGCGAGCCTACTCAAGGATCCGGCATGGCGCAGTTGTGTCGTACGATGACGACATGTCTACGACGGAACCCGACCTCGGCGCCCTGCTCGGCCGGGTGGACCAAGCGACCAAGCTGTTGCAGCGGTCCAAGACGGTTCCCGGTGAGGTTGGCCAGCTCGTCGACAGCTTTGAGCGGACGCTCGGCGCCGCGACACCGTTGCGGCTTGAGGCCGACCCCTATCTGACGACGACGCTGTGGGCGGCCGCCTATAGCGCCGAAAAGGCGCTCCGCCATGACAACAAGGAGCGGCAGCGCCGGGATGTGCGCATCGCGCTCGAGCAGTTCCGCCATGCTCTGCGCGACATCGTTGAGAATCGGCCCTACGCCGACGATGTTCCCATCCGGGACGTCCTGACCAGGACGGCCGAGGTCCTCGCGGCCCCGCAGAAGACCCTTGCGGACCTGCTCGGGGTATCCGTTCGCCAGCTTCAGCGCTGGCTGGCGCAGGATGGGGCCGAGCCCGCGGCGGACGACGCGGCCCGCATCCGCGCGGTGGGGCAACTGGTAAACCAGCTGCGCCACTCGTTCACCGGCCCGGGTGTGGTCGCCTGGTTTTATCGTGACCATCCGGTGCTGGGCCGGCGGCCGATCGATCTGCTCGACGACCCGCTGTGCTACCCGCGGCTCCTCAATGCTGCGACCGCCGCTCGTGCCATGACGGCATGAGGCTCACGGTCTTTCGGCACGCAGCGTACGACTCGCCGTGGTGGGTGTTCCCCAGCTCGCGCGCCGGCCGGTTCCACCGCGCCAACAGCGACACGGTCCAGTACCTGGGTCTTCACCCGCTTGGCCCCGCCGCCGAGATGCTTCGCCACCACGTCGGCCCGAACGGCAATCCGGACGACGTCGTCCTGAATCTGTGGACGGCGCTCGTCGATGTGGATGACCCGACCCGGGTCGATTTCGACGACTGCGCGCGGTACGGGCTGACGCCCGACGACCTCGTGGGCGACGACTACGCCGTTACGCAAGCCTTGGCCGATGCCGTTCGGGGCAGCGGAGCCACCGCGATGATCGTGCCCTCGGCCGCGCTGCCGGGGACCCACAACCTGATCCTGTTTGGCGTGCGGCTCCTCAACCCCTTCCTGAGCACACCGGTGATGTCTGAAGAGATCCCCACCGGTCACCTCAGCGACGGCGCTCGTTCCCCCGCCGAGGTGGCCCCGCACGTCCGCTGGTTCGGCGCCCCGCACCGGGCAGCCGAGCAGTGGAAGGCCACCGGCAATTACGACCTGTTCGACGACCCGATCGCCGCGCGGTGGTAGCCGATACCACCGGGGCGGCCAGCATCAATGGTCACGGCTGACCCGGGCGTATCGGTGGTCGCTCCGCGGGGGCAATGATGCTGCCTGAAAATTTGATGTCGTATGCGCTATCACGTTTGGCGATCAAGTCGTGAGGAGGTCGCCGGTGCTCGTGTGGCCGGTGTGCCTACAGGTCCATAGCGCCCCGTCACCGGCACCATCTGAACTTACGTACTTTTCGCGTGGTCCCGAAACACCGCAAACCCAGCCAAGAAGCACACCGATGAACGATGGCCCCCTTCTTGGGAAGGGGGCCATCGCCGTTGGCGGTCGCCGGCTCGCATCGGCGACCTCCACCGGACTCAGAGCAACCTGAGGAAGCTCAGGAGCAACGTCCCCACCTGCCCTGCCAGGCTGCCCAACGTCGACGGGAGATTCGACAGGGTCGACGGGAGGCTTTGCAGCATCAACGTCAATTCATAACCGAAGTTGCTGCCAATCGTGGCCAGACTGCTAAGGGATGGCCAGCCCTGAGTCAGCGTGCTCCCAAAGTTCTGGAGCGCAGTCGCGAGACTACCGCCGGTCGCGATGTTTTGGGCCTTGGGGGCAACAATTTTACTCGCGAGTTGCTGGGCGTATTGTATCGAAAACCCATAGGAGAGGCCTCCGCCCCCGGGGTAGAGGACCCCGCCGGCGCCATTGAGGAGGGTATTAGTCAGCGCAGCAGGAGTATTGAGCAGGTTGGTCAATACCCCCGGCCCATCGCCACCGACGAATGCATCGTAAACGGATTGAAGGCTGGTACCGAGCGTCGTCGCTAAATTCTGGGGCAGACTCAGGAGCTGGAAAAGGCCAACGTACGTGACGACGGTGGGGAAATAGTTGACGGTATTTGCGAAATTGGTAGCGATGTAGCCGGGAATTTCGGTGATATTTTCCAGCGGCATCCCTATTTCGATCAGGGGATTCTGCCATAGGGCTTGGTAAAAACCGGTTATTGCTGTTGATACCTGACCTGCGAGCAACTCGCTCCCCGCTTTCTGCATTGCCGGGAAAAACTGGGTGCCCTTCATGGGGGTCAAGTATTTAACAGCCGCATTCGCGGCGGTGTGAAACGGCGCAACGTAGTCGATGCCGTACTGAAGGCCGTTCGCGGCGACCTGCTGCAACACCGGGAAAGGCATCTTGCTCCAGTCGTTGAACAAAGTCTGCAGGTTGGCACCCGCCGTTTGGAATGTGCTGATCCACGTCTGGAGCGGGTTGACGACGCTCGCGGGGACGGCGGCCGCGCTTGCCCCACTTGCGAGGGAGACGAGTTCGTTCTCCACACCGGAGAACAGGTCCAGCGCGCTGCTGGCGTCGGTGAGGTTAATTTCGGACACGTTCACCTGGGTAAGCTGCCAGGCCACGTGAAAGTTGGGTAGGCGCTGGGCCATCGGGCCTGCGGCGAGGACAGCGGCGCTGGCCAGTGCGACGCCAGCGGTGATGCGGGGGCGGGCTGTAAGGTCCACGACCATCTCCTTCGATCGGCGATTCGGATGATCAGAAGGTAGCTGAGAACAACCTGAGTTTCGGGCGAGTCAGGGTGAGCTTGGTCAAGTTAGTCCCGCAAACATCGAGCACCGCAAACAATGCAAAATAATGTAACTAATGCTCGTAGATATTCTAGAAAGCCTAGAGTTAACCCCCCCCCCGAATTTTAGTTCAGAGCGAAACTACCCGGGGGCGATCATTGGCATACGTTTGCCACATTCACACAGGACGACGAGCAAACTCCCCGCACCGGCCCTGCAAGACCCCAAAACCGGGCGTACTTATCCACTGAGATAGCCGCGCCCGGCCAGGGAGTCATCCCGGGTCATACTTCGGCCATGAAGACAGCCATCTCATTACCAGATGAGACGTTCGACCGGGTCTCGCGCCGCGCCGCCGACCTCGGCATGAGCCGGTCGGAGTTCTTCGCTCGTGCCGCCGAGCACTACCTCGACGAACTGGACGCGCGGTCACTGAGCCGGCAAATCGACAGCGCGCTCGAGCATCTCGGCAGCCGGCTGATACGAGCGCGGACGCGCTGGCAGTCGGGCACCGCGTGCTCGACGCCGCAGGCGACGCTTGGTAATCGAAGCCGAACGCCGCTCAGTAGCGGTAGTGGTCCGCCTTGTACGGGCCCTCGACGTCGACGCCGATGTACTCGGCCTGCTCCTTGGTCAGCTTGGTCAGCTTGCCACCGAGCGCTTCCACGTGAATGCGGGCCACCTTCTCGTCAAGGTGCTTGGGCAGCCGGTACACCTCGTTGTCGTACTCGTCGTTCTTGGTCCACAGCTCGATCTGGGCGATCACCTGGTTGGAGAAGCTGTTGCTCATCACGAACGACGGGTGACCGGTGGCGTTACCGAGGTTGAGCAGCCGGCCCTCGGAGAGCACGATGATCGACTTACCGGTGTCGGGGAAGGTCCACTGGTCGACCTGCGGCTTGATGTTGAGCTTCGTCGCCCCCGACTTCTCCAGCCTGGCCATCTGGATCTCGTTGTCGAAGTGGCCGATGTTGCCCAGGATCGCCTGGTCCTTCATCGCCCGCATGTGCTCGAGCGTGATGATGTCCTTGTTGCCGGTCGCGGTGACGACGATGTCGGCGTCGCCGATGATGTCTTCGACCTGCTTGACGTCGTAGCCCTCCATCAGGGCCTGCAGCGCGTTGATCGGGTCGATCTCGGTGACGACGACCCGCGCCCCCTGGCCCTTGACCGACTCCGCGCAGCCCTTGCCGACGTCCCCGTAACCGCAGATCAGCACCTTCTTGCCGCCGATCAGCGCGTCGGTGCCGCGGTTGATGCCGTCGATCAGGGAGTGCCGGCAGCCGTACTTGTTGTCGAACTTGGACTTGGTCACCGAGTCGTTGACGTTGATCGCCGGGAACGCCAGATCCCCGGCCGCCGCGAACTGGTAGAGCCGCAGCACGCCGGTGGTGGTCTCCTCGGTGACGCCCTTGACCGACTCGGAGATCTTCGTCCACTTGCCCTTGTCGGTCTCGAAGCGACGGCGCAGCAGGTCCAGGAAGACCTTCCACTCCGCGGGGTCGTCCTCTTCGGCGGGCGGCACCACGCCGGCCTTCTCGAATTGCGCACCGCGCAGCACCAGCATGGTGGCGTCACCGCCGTCGTCGAGGATCATGTTCGCCGGCTCGCCGGGCCAGGTCAGCGCCTGCTCGGCGGCCCACCAATACTCCTCGAGGGTCTCGCCCTTCCACGCGAAGACCGGCACGCCCTGGGGCTCCTCGGCAGTGCCGTGCGGGCCGATGACGACGGCCGCGGCCGCGTGGTCCTGGGTCGAGAAGATGTTGCACGACGCCCACCGGACCTCGGCTCCCAGCGCGGTCAGGGTTTCGATCAGCACCGCGGTCTGCACCGTCATGTGCAGCGAGCCCGAAATGCGCGCGCCCTTCAGCGGCGCGACCTCCGCGTACTCGCGACGCAGCGACATCAGGCCGGGCATCTCGTGCTCGGCCAGCCGAATCTCCTTGCGGCCGAAGTCCGCGAGCGAGAGATCGGCGATCTTGAACTCGATGCCGTTACGAACTTCGGGGGTCAGCGACTTTTCGGTCGTCGTCATGGCGTGTTCATCCTTCTCAGGCTTCTCAGGGCTCGTCGGAATCAAGCGGTAGTTAGCTTAGGTATGTTCTTCCGCCACTGTAGTCGGCGGCCCTGGGCCCGGCGGGCATCAGGGCACGTTGACGACGCCGTGACGCTCCGCGAACGGCGTCATCAACCGGGCCAGGTCCGCCGCGACGTCGTGATCGGCTTCGGGCGGCATGGACACGTAGCTCAAGCACAGCCTGACAATGGCGCGCGCCAACACACCGGCGTCCTCGTCGCTGGTGGCGATCCAGCTTTGGGTCAATGCCGAGGTCAGGCGTGCCGACGCCCGGGTGATGATGGGCGCGCTGTCGACGGTGATGATCTGCAGCAGATCGGGCTTGGCGACGCCGGTCAGCAACGAGATCACCAACGGGTCGGCCGCCGACTCTGAGAAAAAGGCACGAAAACCCTGCAGAAACGCTTCGTGGATGTCACCGACGTTGACGTCCAGGGCGGCATGGACGGCGTCGACCAGGCGATCGGCCAGGCGCAGGGCATAACCCTGCGCCAGGCCTTGCCGCGAGCCGAACTCGTTGTAAATGGTCTGCCGGCTGATGCCCGCGGCGCGGGCCACGTCCGACAGCGTGATGGCCGACCAGTCCCGGGTCAGCAGCAGGTCCCGCATCGCATCGAGGACGGAGTCACGCAGCAGGACCCGCGACGCCTCGGCGTACGGCATCCGCTTCACAGGCGCGACACTATCGTTTAGGGCGCTCAGGACCTAGCGACCTCGACCATCTCGAAGTCGGATTTGGCCGCCCCGCAGTCCGGGCAGCTCCAGTCCTCGGGGATGTCGTCCCAGCGGGTGCCGGGGGCGATGCCGTCTTCCGGCCAGCCCAGCGCCTCGTCGTACTCGAAGCCGCACTGGATGCAGCGGAACAGTTTGTAGTCACTCATGCGTTCACTCCCACCTTCTCGAAATCTGGTTTCTCGCGCACCGCGCAATCCGGGCAGCACCACTCGTCGGGAATCTGCTCCCACCGCGTGCCCGCCGGAAAGCCTTCCCGCACATCGCCTTTGGCCTCGTCGTAGACATAGTCGCAGACCGGGCACCGGTAGGCGGCCATCATTTGGTCACCCCGGATTGGGCGAGCAGCTTCTGACGCAGGCGCGGCTGCACGTTGACCCGGGTGATGTCGCCGTCGTAGTGCGCCAGCACCCGGTGGTCCATCACCTTGCGCCACAGCGGCGGGAAGTAGGTGAGCGCGATCATCGACGCGTACCCGCTGGGCAGGTTGGGTGCGCCTTCCATGCTGCGCAGCGTCTGGTACCGGCGGGTCGGGTTGGCGTGGTGGTCGCTGTGCCGCTGCAGGTGGTACAGGAACAGGTTGGTGACGACATGGTCGGAATTCCAGCTGTGCACCGGCGCGCACCGCTCGTAGCGGCCGTTGGCGTTCTGCTGCCGCAGCAGCCCGTAGTGCTCGAGGTAGTTGACCGCTTCGAGCAGGCCGAAACCGAAGACGGCCTGGATGATCACGAACGGAATCAGCGCCGGGCCGAACACCGCGATCAGCACGCCCCACAGGATTATCGACATCGCCCAGGCGTTGAGCACGTCGTTGGACAGGTAGGTCCTGGGGTTCCACGGGCTCTTACCCAACCGGCGCAGCCGCTGCGCCTCCAGCCGCAACGACGAGCGGAGGCCGCCAAAGACGCTGCGCGGCAAGAACTCCCAGAACGTCTCGCCGAAGCGCGACGACGCCGGGTCCTCCGGGGTGGCGACGCGGACGTGGTGGCCGCGGTTGTGCTCGATGTAGAAGTGGCCGTAGCAGGTCTGCGCCAGGGTGATCTTGGACAGCCACCGCTCCAGCGCGTCCTTCTTATGCCCCATCTCGTGGGCGGTGTTGATGCCGACGCCGCCCAGCACGCCGACCGACAGCGCCACGCCGAGCTTGCCCGCCCAGCCCAACAGGCCGTCGAAGCCGAGCCAGCTCAGGTTCGCGGCGGTGAACAGGTAGGCGCCCAAAACCACGCTGAGGTACTGGAAGGGGATGAAGGCGTAGGTGCAGTAGCGGTAGTACTTGTCGTTTTCCAGCCGCTCCATGACCTCGTCGGGCGGGTTTTGTCCGTCGGGCCCGAAGCGCAGGTCGAGGATCGGCAGCAGGACGTAGAGCAGGATCGGCCCGATCCACAGCGGCGCCTGCGCGGCGGCGTGCCAGCCGAGCCGGTTGAGCCCCCAGATGATCGGCAGCATCACGAACAGCGCCGTCGGCGCGATCAGTCCCATGAGCCACATGCGGCGCTTCTTGTCCCGCCAGACCTCTAGCTCCTGTCCGAGTGTGGTCATATGCCAAACCTCCTTGTGAGTCACACCACGTTGAGATTGGACAATACTTGATTCTATGTCTTGTGTCTAGACATATAATGCTATTTTGTAAAGCACGAGTCCGAGGCCCTGCCGAAATGATTCGCCAGTGATCGTGCCGCCACCGCCCGCTCCTCTTCATTTCTCGCGTAGTCACGATGTCGCGCATGCGGAGCCTAGTGGTCTCGCCCGGAAGTTCGTCGGGGCGCTGTTCGCTGGGGCGTCGAGACTGCGGTGGTAGCGGCACCCAAGGCGAAAAGCCAGCCGTGGACGCAGGCTCGATGCCACCAGCGCAGACTCGGCTGGACCAGCGGGCTTCGAGCGTGCACCTGCGGCGTTGGGCGGTGTTGAGTGTGAGCTGACGGCATTGAATGTGCGGCCAGGGCGTCGATCCGGCCGTTTTCCCGCCCAGGATTCACTGCGAACGCCGCAAGTTCACTGCAAAAGCCGCAAGCTCACTGCGAGCGCCGCAAGCGCACTGCAAAAGCCGCAAGCGCACCGGGAAAGCCGCAAGCTGGACGCTCTATGCCGCCGCGGTGGTCGCGTCGGGGTCGGGTTCTTTGCGAGACTCTGCCTCCCGGCGGCCCTGCACCGAATGCCGGTGCCCGTAGCCGAGATAGATCGCGGTCCCCACCACCAGCCACACGCCGAACCGGACCCAGGTCAGCGCGGTGAGGTTCACCATTAGCCACGCGCACGCGCATATCGAGGCGATGGGAAGCAGCGGCACCCACGGGGCCCGGAATCCCCGCGGCAGGTCGGGCCGGGTCCGGCGCAGGACCATGACGCCGGCCGACACCAACACGAACGCAAACAGCGTTCCGACGTTGACCATCTCCTCGAGCTTGGCGATCGGAAACACCGACGCCGTCACGGCCACCACGGCCGCAACCAGCGCGGTGATCCGGACGGGGGTGCCGCGCGGGCCGGTCCTGGCCAACGGCCGCGGCAACAGCCCGTCGCGCGCCATCGCGAACAGCACCCGGCACTGCCCGAGCATCAACACCATCACCACGGTGGTCAACCCCGCCAGCGCACCGATGGCGATGATTTTGCTAGCCCAGTGGATTCCGTTGGCCGTGAACGCCGTGGACAGGTTCGCCGGTTTGCCGCCGGGAATGGTCTTGAGCTGGGTGTAGGAAACCATGCCGGACAGCACGATGGCGACGGCGACGTAGAGCAGGGTGACGATCGCCAGCGACACCAGGATTCCCCTCGGGACGTCGCGCTGGGGCTTTTTGGTTTCCTCGGCCATGGTGGCAACGATGTCGAACCCGATGAACGCGAAGAACACGATCGACGCCCCCGCCAGCACGCCGTACCAACCGTAATGGCTGCCGTGCGCCCCCGTCAGCAGCGACAGCACCGACTGGTTGATGCCCGAGGCCTCATGCCCGGCTTCCGGCTTCGGAACGAACGGCGAGTAGTTGGAGCCCTTGATGTAGAAGGCGCCGACGACCACGACCAACACCACCACCGCCACCTTGATGCCGGTGATCACCGCGGAAAACCTCGACGACAGTTTGGTTCCCAACGCGATCAGGGTCGCCACCGCCGCGACAATCAGCAGCGCGCCCCAGTCGAGCTGAGTCGATCCGAATTCAACTGTGCCGCCGGCGAATCCGAACACCGTGCCCAGGTAGCTCGACCAGCCCTTGGAGACGACGGCGGCGCCGATCGCCAATTCCAGCAGCAGGTTCCACCCGATGATCCAGGCTAGGAACTCCCCGAAGGTGGCATAGGAGAAGGTGTAGGCGCTGCCCGCGACCGGCAGCGTCGAGGCGAATTCGGCGTAGCACAACGCCGCCAGCGCGCAGGTGACCGCCGCGATCACAAACGAAATCCAGATGGCCGGCCCGGTGATGTCGCCGGTGGTCGACGCGGTCACGGTGAAGATGCCGGCACCGATCACCACCGCGACGCCGAACACCACGAGGTCCCACCAGGTCAGGTCCTTGCGTAGCCGCGTGTCCGGCTCGTCGGTGTCGGCGATCGACTGTTCGACCGACTTCGTGCGCCATCGATTGGCCATCCAGTCGCCCTTTCCCGATCCGCTGGGACCCATTGGACCGTCACAGTACTGGGTAGTCTGCGGACATGCCGCGCGGCGGAAAAAACGCCAGGGACCACGCGGTGGTCATCGGGGGAAGCATCGCCGGCCTGTGCGCCGCGCGGGTGCTGTCGGATGCCTATTCACGGGTGACCGTCTACGAGCGCGACGAGTTGCCGAGCGCGCCGGCGAACCGCGCGGCGGTCCCGCAGGACCGCCACCTCCACATGCTGATGGCCCGGGGAGCGATGGAGTTCGAGAGCCTGTTCCCCGGCGTGCTCAAGGACATGGTGGCCGCGGGCGTACCGATGCTGGAGAACCGGCCCGACTGCATCCACTTCGGCGCCGCCGGTCACGTCCTGGGTGTGGGGCAGACGTTGCGCGACGAGTTCACGGCTTACGTGCCCAGCCGGCCGCATCTGGAGTGGCAGCTGCGCCGACGGGCCCAAGGCATCGACAACGTCGAGATCGTGCGGCGCTCCGTCGGGCAGCCGCGGTTCGACTCCGCGCCGCGGCGGGTGACCGGTGTGCTGCTGGATCCCGCCGACCCCGACGGGCGCCCCGAGTTCGTGGCGGCCGACCTCGTCGTCGACGCGGCGGGCCGGGGCACCCGGCTCCCGGTGTGGTTGACGCAGTGGGGATTCCGGCGTCCCGCCGAACAAACCATGGACATCGGCATCCACTACGCCACCCACCGCTTCCGCATCCCCGGCGGCCTGATCGCGGAGAAGGTGGTGGTCGCCGGCGCCGCCCACGACCGGTCGGTCGGGCTGGGCATGCTGTGCTACGAGGACGGCACCTGGGTGCTGACCACCTTCGGGGTGGCCGGCGCCCAACCGCCGGCGACCTTTCCCGCGATGCTCGCGCTGGCCGACGAGCTGCTGCCCGCCCATTTCACCGACGCGCTGGCGCGGGCCGAACCCCTTGGCGAGCCGGCATTTCACGCGTTTCCGGCCAGCAGGTGGCACCGGTACGACAAGCTGGACCGTTTCCCCGTCGGGATCGTCCCGTTCGGCGACGCCGTCGCGAGCTTCAATCCGACCTTCGGGCAGGGCATGACGATGACGTCGCTGCAGGCCGGTCATCTGCGGCGCGCGCTGCGGTTCCCGGACGAGCGACTGGCCGCGGAACAGAACCGGGCCACCGCCAAGACCACCTACCCGGTGTGGATGATGAACGCGATCGGCGACATCACCTTCCACCACGCCAGCACCAAGGGACGCATCCCCTGGTGGTGGCGACCGTCCGGTGCGCTGTTCGACCAATTCCTCGGCGCCGCGGAAACCGAACCCGTTCTGGCGGAATGGTTTTTGCGCCGGTTCTCGCTGCTGGACACCCTGTACATGATCCCGCCGCCGCGGATCATCGGCCGGGCCGTGGCGCACAACATGCGGCTGTGGCTGCGCGAGCGGCGGCGGGCCGTCACAGCCCCACGGTCGCCCTGAACAGCTTGGCGGGCTCCCGCGCGAGCAGCCGGATCGGGCCGTCGTCGGCCGCCACCCACGCGGCCATCCCGCGTTCCAGCGTGAGCGACCCGGATTTGCCGTGCACCGCCGTGGAGCCCTCGGTGCACAACAGGATCTGCGGGCCCTCGTGGCCGCACGACGCGTCGACCTCGTGGCCCAGGTAGTCGCCCTCAAGCTCCAGCAGCGCGACGGCGAACTCGTCGGTCGGGGTCTGGTAAACCTGCCCGAACCCCTCGCGGCGGATGGGGGGCCGCAGCCGCGCCTCGGCGGTGGGGGTGAAGTCCAGCACCCGCAGCAGCTCGGGCACGTCGACGTGCTTGGGCGTGAGGCCGCCGCGTAACACGTTGTCGGAGTTGGCCATTACCTCGACCGCGAAACCGTGCAGATAGGTGTGCAAGTTGCCGGCCGACAGGAAGATCGCCTCGCCCTGGGCCAGGCTGATGCGGTTGAGCAGCAACGCCGCCAGCACCCCGGCGTCCCCGGGATAGCGTTCCCCAAGTTCCAGCACCGTCTTGGCTTCGGCCGCGAATTCCTTCGCCCCGGAGCTGACGTACTGGATGGCACCGTCCAGCACGGCGGGCACCAGCACGTCGATGTCGGGCTGGGGCGCGGTGATCCAGGTGGTGAACAGCGCGCGCAGGCCGTCGGCGTCGGACTGGTCGTTCAGCAAATCGATGTAGGGGTCGAGGTCGGAGACGGCCAGCGCCCGCAGCAGCTCGATGGTCCGGGACGCCTGGCGGAATCCGGCCAGCGCCTCGAACGGCTGCAGCGCCACCAACAACTCGGGCTTGTGCGAGGTGTCGCGGTAATTGCGGACTGGCGAGTTCACCGGGATGCCCAGCCGCTCCTCACGCAGGTAGCCCTCGACGGCCTGCTCGGCGCTGGGGTGGGCTTGCAGCGACAGCGGTTCGTCGGCCGCCAGCACCTTGACCAGGAATGGCAGCACGTCCCCGAACCGGGCGCGCGACGCCGGGCCGAGCTGCCCCTCCGGATCGGCGACCAGCGCGTCCAGCAACGAGACTTCACCGTGGTCCGTCTCCAGCCACGCCGGGTCGGCGGGGTGTGCGCCGAACCAAAGCTCGGCCTCCGGGTGAGCCGCCGGAACCGGACGCCCGGTGAATTCGGCGATGGCGGTGCGCGATCCCCAGGCGTACGTCCGCAACGCCCCGCGAAGCAATTCCACTGTTCTAACTATCCCCGCACCAGTCGCATGTAAACGGCGGCCATCTCCAGCCGAACGGCCAATACTGCCAGTTGCTGCTCGGGGCTTGCCGCGCCTCCCGGAGCCAGGGTCCCGACCAAACCGCCGGACCCGCCCACACCGCCGGGCGCTTCGGGCACGTCCTCGGCCGTGATCAGGTAGACCTCGTTGAGCCCGGCGACCCGGGCGGCCACTACCGTCCGCTCGCCGGCCAGCGTGAGCGCCAGCACCCGCAGCCGCTCGGGCAGTGGCCCGTCGATTTCTTCGTCGTGAAAGAGCGCATCCACCGAGGACGGGGCGTCCCCCGACTGGGAAATCGCGCGCAGCGCCACCACCGCGTCCGCCAGCCCGGTGGCGGCGGCCACGTGGTGCGCGACCCGCAGCAGCACCGAGCTGCCGTGCCGGGCCAGCGCCAGCGTCGCGGCACAGTCGCCGGCCAGCGCCATGTGGCAATCGGCCATGCGCGCGGCGATCGTCTTAGCCGGATTGGTGAACACCTGGCGGCTGGCGCTGTTGCGCAGCGCCTCGGCGTCCAGGTCGTCGGCGAGCAACCCGAGGTCGACGCCCGGTCTGGGGTCCACGGTCTGCAAGACGGCCAGGCCCGCCGCCAGGTAACGGCACAATCCGAACTCGTCGCGAACCCACACCCGCGGCTCCAGGACGGCGACCCGGCCCGCCGTGGTATCCCGCAGCGGACCCTCGTACGGTGCCGCCACGACCACCCGCGCTCCGCGGCGCACGCCGGTCGCCGCGGCCGCGACCAGCGCCGGATCACCGGGGTCGTCGCCCGCGACGATCAGCACGTCAAGCGGCCCGACCCACGGCGGCACCTCGCTGGCGACCGCGATCGGCTCGGAGGCCGCGCCGCTTCGCGTCGCGGCCAGCATGGCGCCGGCGGTCTCGGCGGTCCCCCGGCCGGCCACCCAGACCACGCTGCGCGGACGGTCGTGCACCCGCAGCGGGTCCAGCGCGCCTTCGTCGGCCGCCGCGGCAATCGCGCGCACCTGCGCGCCCGCCGACGACGCGGCCCGCAGCAGGCCGTCCCGGTCGGCGGCGAGCAGGCCCTCGGTGTCTTCCAGATCGATCGCCCGGGTGGCGTTCACGGTGCGGCCTGCGCGATCTCGGCGCGGATCTGGGCGACCACAGCGTCGACGTCCTCGACGCTGCGACCCTCCACGTTGAGCCGCAGCAACGGCTCGGTGTTGGAGGTGCGCAGGTTGAACCAGCTGCCGTCGCCCAGATCGACCGTCACCCCGTCGAGGTGATCGATGGACTGGATCCGGCCGCCGAATGACTTCAACACCGCGTCAATACAATACGACGCGTCGGCCACTGTGAAGTTGATCTCGCCGGAGGATTCGTAGCGCTGGTAGTCGGCGGTCAACTCCGAGAGCGGCCGTTGCTGCTCCCCGAGGGCGGCCAGCACGTACAGCGCCGCGAGCATCCCGGAGTCGGCGCCCCAGAAGTCACGGAAGTAGTAGTGCGCCGAGTGTTCGCCGCCGAAAATCGCGCCGGTCTCGGCCATCAGCGCCTTGATGTAGGAGTGCCCGACCCGTGAGCGCAGCGGCGTGCCGCCGCGCTCGGTGACCAGTTCGGGCACCGCGCGCGACGTGATCACGTTGTGGATGATCATGGCGCCGATCTCCCGGCCCAGCTCGCGGGCGGCCACCAGGCCGGTCACCGTCGACGGCGCCACGGGCCGGCCGCGTTCGTCGACCACGAAGCACCGGTCGGCGTCCCCGTCGAAGGCCAGCCCTATATCGGCGCCGGTGTCGCGCACATAGGCCTGCAGGTCCACCAGGTTGGCCGGGTCGAGCGGGTTGGCCTCGTGGTGGGGAAACGAGCCGTCGAGTTCGAAGTACAACGGCAGCAAGGTGATCGACTCGATCGGGCCGAGCACGGCGGGCGCGGTGAGGCCGGCCATGCCGTTGCCGGCGTCGACGGCCACCCGCAGGGGGCGCAGCCCGGAGGTGTTCACCAGCGAACGCAGGAATTTCCCGTAGTCGGCCAGCACGTCCCGGTCGGTGACGGTTCCGGGCGCCGCGTCACCCGGCTTGACCCCGGCGATCACGTCGTCGGTGATGACGCTCAGCCCGGTCTCGGCGCCGACGGGTTTCGCGCCGGCCCGGCACAGCTTGATGCCGTTGTAGGCCGCCGGGTTGTGGCTCGCGGTGAACATCGCGCCGGGGCACTCCAGCAGCCCCGAGGCGAAATAGAGCTCATCGGTGGACGCCAAGCCGATCCGCACCACGTCCAGGCCCTGGCCCGTCACCCCGGTGGCGAACGCGGCGGCCAGCGCCGGCGAGCTGTCTCGCATGTCGTGGCCGAGGACCACCTGCCGCGCGCCCTCGGCGCGCATCAACCTGGCGAACGCGGCCCCGACGTCGGCGACGAACGGCCCGTCGAGCTCTTCGCCGACCAGCCCACGCACGTCGTACGCCTTGATGACACGGCGAACGGTCGCGGCGGGCCGAGACATGCGGGGACCTCCTGACGACGTGGGTTGTTCCCCCTCTTCGACGTCAGCCTATCGGCCCGGTAAGACACGGGCCGCAACGGTGCACGGGGCACCGCGGCGGCACTAGTCGGCAGGGTCGGGCAACACCCGCAGATGTCCGCGGCGCCGCCCGGAACGACGCTCGGGCGGCGCGAGCAGCCCGCTGCTCGGCGCGGTCGCGTGGGCTCCGGCGTGCTGGACATGGGGATCGGCAAAACCCTCAAAGCCGCCGCAGCCGTTCCGCGGCGCGCCGGCGGCCCCGTTGTTGGGCAGGCCCCGATCGCCCGGGCGGCCCTCGCGCACCGCGTCGGCAAGGGCGACCAGGTCGTCCTCGTCGGGATGGGTGGGCAACGGGGCGGCGTGGCGAACGAGTTCCCATCCGCGGGGCGCGGTGATCCGGCCGGCATGGCCGACGCACAGGTCCCACGAATGCGGTTCGCGCGCGGTCGCGAGTGGACCCACCACCGCCGTCGAGTCCGAGTAGACGAACGTCAAGGTCGCCACGGCATAGTGCGGACACCCGGGCCGGCAACAGCGACGGGGAACGTTCACGACCGAAAGGCTATCGTGGACAAACGCCGCGGAAGCGCCGGACACGCGCATCTGTTCGACCCACGATGTGCAACCGTTACCATCGGCGCGTGGGCGAATCGCGCTGCTCCCCGCAAAACGATCGGCACCGATCGGCCTCCTACCGCGGGTCTCGACGGGGCCGCGACATGCGCGGCCCGCTGCTGCCGCCGACGGTGCCGGGATGGCGCAGCCGGGCCGAGCGGTTCGACATGGCCGTGCTGGAGGCCTACGAGCCCATCGAGCGGCGCTGGCAGGAACGAGTGGCCGACCTCGACGTGGCGGTCGACGAAATCCCCCGCATCGCCGCCAAGGACCCCGACAGCGTGCAGTGGCCGCCCGAGGTCATCGCCGACGGACCCATCGCTTTGGCCCGCTTGATCCCGGCCGGCGTCGACGTCCGTGGCAACGCCACGCGGGCACGAATTGTGTTGTTCCGCAAGCCAATTGAGCGACGGGCCAAGGACACGATCGAACTCGGCGAGTTGCTGCACGAAATCCTGGTGGCTCAGGTGGCCATCTACTTGGACGTCGAGCCCTCGGTCATCGATCCGACGATCGACGACGAATAACGTTGCGCCGCGGCGCGCGCCATGGTCAGATGATGCCGCGCTTGAGGCGGCGGCGCTCACGTTCGGAAAGGCCGCCCCAGATGCCGAAGCGCTCGTCGTGCGCCAGCGCGTACTCCAGGCATTCATGACGCACCTCGCAGCCGAGGCAGATCTTCTTGGCCTCACGTGTCGAGCCGCCCTTCTCCGGGAAGAAGGCCTCGGGATCCGTTTGCGCGCACAGGGCGCGGTCCTGCCATTGGTCGGTGGTCGGCGGCGGCGAGGGCTCCGGTTCGAATGCGACTGGCGCATCGGGAACCACGGTCAGGTGCGGACGGGCATTTAACGCCTGAGCCGCCGGCGCCGAGCCAATAGTGGTGTGCGGTGTGCCTGTCATAACGCCCCGAAGGTGCTCGTAAGACATGCTTCGTCCGCCTCCTCAGCTTTGATTGAGAGAGTGAGTCAGTGAGTTCCCACTGTTCTGATGTACAGACAATTCGAACAAGTGATCGAATCTCGGTCTGCGACACCGGAATCGGCGACCAACCGGGAAATGACACTGTTGTGATTAGACACTCGTTGACCTGCCGGGTCAAGCGTTATGACCTATTTCCATATCATCTCGTGACGAAATTTCGGCGTTTCTGTTGTTTTCGACCCTCGGCGTGTCCATCACATCGCCCACCGCCCAGTACTGTCGAGCGGTGTGAAGGTCACCGTTCTCGTCGGCGGGGTCGGCGGCGCCCGCTTCCTGCTGGGGGTCCAGCGGCTGCTCGCGCTGGGTCAGTTCGCGCCGCAGGGGGGCCCGGCCGACGGCTCGGATTGCCATGAGCTAACCGCGGTCGTCAACGTCGGCGACGACGCCTGGATCCACGGGCTGCGCGTCTGTCCGGATTTGGACACCTGCATGTACACCTTAGGTGGAGGCGTCGACCCGCAGCGGGGGTGGGGACACCGCGACGAAACCTGGCACGCCAAGGAGGAATTGGCGCGCTACGGCGTCCAGCCGGACTGGTTCGCGCTGGGCGACCGCGACCTGGCCACCCATCTGGTGCGCACCCAGATGCTGCGGGCCGGCTATCCGCTGTCGCAGATCACCACCGCGCTGTGCGACCGCTGGCAACCGGGCGCGCGGTTGCTGCCGGCCAGCGATGACCGCTGCGAGACACACGTGGTGATCACCGATCCGGCCGACGACGGCCGTCGGGCAATCCACTTCCAGGAGTGGTGGGTGCGCTACCGGGCCCAGGTGCCGACGCACAGCTTCGCATTCGTCGGCGCCGAAAATGCCAGCGCCACAACCGAAGCGGTGGCCGCCATCGCCGACGCCGACGTCATCTTGCTGGCGCCGTCCAACCCGGTGGTCAGCGTCGGCGCCATCCTGGCCGTGCCCGGCATTCGCGGCGCGTTGCGTGCGGCCCGGGCCCCGGTCGTCGGCTACTCGCCGATCATCGGTGGAAAGCCGTTGCGCGGCATGGCCGATGCCTGCCTTTCGGTGATCGGGGTCAAGTCCACCGCGGAGGCGGTCGGCCGGCATTACGGGGCGCGCCGGGCCACCGGGATACTGGATTGCTGGCTGGTGCACGAGGGTGATGAGGCCGACGTCGAGGGGGTCTCGGTGCGCGCGATACCGCTGTTGATGAGCGACCCCCGGGCGACGGCCGAGATGGTGCGCGCCGGGCTGGAACTCGCGGGCCTGGCAGCGTGACCGAGCATGGCACCGGCTCGGCGATCGAGATCCTGCCCGTCGCCGGGCTTCCCGAATTCCGGCCCGGCGACGATCTGGGTGCGGCCGTCGCCGCGGCCGCGCCCTGGCTGCGCGACGGGGACGTCGTGGTGGTGACCAGCAAGGTGGTGTCCAAGTGCGAGGGCCGGCTGGTACCGGCGCCGCGGGATGCCGAGGCGCGGGATGAGCTGCGCCGCAAGCTGGTCGACGACGAAGCCGTGCGCGTGCTGGCGCGCAAGGGCCGGACCCTGATCACCGAGAACCGGCTCGGTCTGGTCCAGGCCGCCGCCGGCGTGGACGGATCCAACGTCGGCAGCGACGAATTGGCGCTGCTGCCGGTCGATCCCGACGCCAGCGCCGCGGCGCTGCGGGCCGGGCTGCGGGAGCGGCTCGGCGTCGACGTCGCCGTGGTCATCACCGACACGATGGGCCGCGCGTGGCGCAACGGCCAGACCGACGCGGCGGTCGGCGCGGCGGGTCTGGCTGTGCTGCACAGCTATTCGGGGGCCGTCGACCGGTATGGCAACGAGCTGGTGGTCACCGAGATCGCGATCGCCGACGAGATCGCGGCGGCAGCCGATCTGGTCAAGGGCAAGTTGACCGCGATGCCGGTGGCCGTGGTGCGCGGCCTTGACCTGCCCGACGACGGCACGACGGCCCGGCGGCTGCTGCGGCCGGGCACCGAAGACCTGTTCTGGCTCGGCACCGCCGAGGCCATCGAGCTGGGTCGCGGGCAGGCGCAGCTGCTGCGCCGGTCGGTGCGCCGGTTCGGCGACGAGCCGGTGCCGCCGGGGCTGGTCGAGGCCGCCGTCGCCGAGGCCCTGACCGCGCCGGCCCCCCACCACACCCGGCCGGTGCGTTTCGTGTGGCTGCAGGACCCGGCCACCCGCACCCGGCTGCTGGACCGCATGAAAGGCAAGTGGCGGTCGGACCTTGCCGGCGACGGCCGGCCCGCCGACGCGATCGAACGGCGGGTGGCGCGCGGCCAGATCCTCTACGACGCACCGGAGGTGGTGATCCCGTTCCTGGTCCCCGACGGCGCCCACGCCTATCCGGATGCCGCCCGCGCCGGCGCCGAGCACACCATGTTCACCGTCGCGGTCGGGGCGGCCGTGCAGGCGCTGCTGGTCGGGCTGGCGGTTCGCGGGCTGGGCAGCTGCTGGATCGGCTCGACGATCTTCGCCGCCGACCTGGTCCGCGCCGAGCTCGACCTACCCGCCGACTGGGAACCGTTGGGCGCCATCGCGATCGGCTACGCCTCTGAAGCGGCTGGGTTGCGCGACCCGGCCGATGTAGCGGACTTGCTGATCCGCAAGTGAAGACGTTCGCGGGCGCGGTTATGGCGGAGGCATCGCGGTGAGCCTCAGGGATTCGGCGATCTCGATCCTCACCGACTGGCGGGCGCCCGATCCGGCGCAGGATTCGTTGCGGCACGCCGTGCTGGCCTTCGTGCAGGGCCACGCCGATGCCTGCCGTCGCGAGTGCGTGCCGGGCCACGTCACCGCCTCGGCGCTGGTGCTCGACGACACCGGCGACCGGGTGCTGCTGACCTTGCACCGCCGCCTGCGCCGCTGGGTGCAACTGGGCGGGCACTGCGACGAGGACGACGCCGACGTCGTTGCCGCGGCGTTGCGCGAGGCCACCGAGGAATCCGGCGTCGCCGGCCTGCGCATCGCGCCCGACCTGGCCGCCGTGCACGTGCACCCGGTCACCTGCTCGCTGGGTGTGCCGACCCGCCACCTCGACCTGCAGTTCGTGGCGCGCGCGCCGGCCGGCGCGCAGATCGCGATCAGCGACGAGTCGGAGGACCTGCGCTGGTGGCCGGCCGACGCGTTGCCGGCCGGCACCGATCACGCGCTCGCCTATCTCGTCGCCCGCGCGACGCGAGCGTCACGCTAGCGTGACCGCCGACGCCGAGCTGGACACCCCGCCCGCCGAGCGTCACGCCTCTTCCGCCGAGCGTCACGCTAGCGTGACCGTCGACGCGCAGCGTCACGCTAGCGTGACGCTCGGCGGAAGAGGCCTACACGTCGGACGAGTAGCGGATCCCGCCGTCGGGAATGGCGACGCCGGGCCACACGCGGGCGCCGCGCAGCAGCTCGCAGCGCGCGCCGATGTCGGCGCCGTCGCCGATCACGCCGTCGCGGATCAGCGCCCGGGGACCGATGCGGGCGCCGAAGCCGATGATGGAACGCTCGATCACGCTGCCCGCCTCGACCTTGACGCCGTCGAAGATCACCGCGCCGTCCAGCCGGACACCGGGCCCGATCTCGGCGCCCCGCCCGACGACGGTGCCGCCGATCAGCACCGCGCCCGGGGACACCGCCGCGCCGTCGTGCACCAACTGCTCGCCGCGGTGGCCGTGCAGCGCCGGCGACGGGGCGATCCCGCGCACCAGGTCCGCCGAGCCGCGGACGAAGTCCTCCGGCGTGCCCATGTCGCGCCAGTAGGAGGCGTCGACGTAGCCGCAGACCTTGACGTCGGCGTCGGACAGCAGCGCCGGGAACACCTCGCGTTCCACCGAGACCTCGCGGCCCCGCGGAATCCGGTCGATGATGTCGCGCGCGAAGACGTAGCAGCCGGCGTTGATCTGGTCGGTCGGCGGATCCTGCGTCTTCTCGAGGAAGGCGACGACGCGGCCGTTTTCGTCGGTGGGCACGCAGCCGAAGGCCCGCGGGTCGCCCACCCGCACCAGGTGCAAAGTGACGTCGGCCCGGTTGGCCTGGTGAAACGCCAGCAGCTGACCCAGGTCGGCGCCGGAGAGCACGTCGCCGTTGAACACCATCACGGTGTCGTGCCGCAGCTTGTCGGCGACGTTGGCGATGCCGCCGCCGGTTCCCAGGGGCCGTTCCTCGGTGACGTAGTCGATCTGCAGGCCCAGCTTGGACCCGTCGCCGAACTCCGCCTCGAACACCGCGGCCCGATACGACGTGCTCAGGATGACGTGCTCGATGCCCGCCGCGGCGATCCGCGACAGCAGATGGGTCAGAAACGGCAGCCCGGCGGTGGGCAGCATGGGCTTGGGCGCCGACAGCGTCAGCGGCCGCAGCCGGGTGCCCTTGCCGCCGACCAGGATCACCGCATCGACCTGAGGATTAGCCAACTCAGCGCCGCCCTTCTGCCAGTCTCCGTCGGCGCGACTGGCGCACCATCAGACGGGAACGCACCGCCAACGATCCCCGCAGCGTCCAGCGCAGCGGGGCCCGCCACCACCCGGAATGGCGGTCGGCCAGGAAGATGTAGGTGCTCTTGTGATGCGCGGCCAAGTGGCTCGCCGGGTCGTGCCCGGTGGAGTGGCCCTTGTGGTGCAGGACCTCGGCCGACGGGACGTAGACGCTCAGCCAGCCGGCCCGGCCGAGGCGGTCGCCCAGGTCGACGTCCTCCATGTACATGAAGTAGCGCTCGTCGAATCCACCGACGTGGCTAAAGGCCGACCGGCGCACCAGCAGGCATGACCCCGACAGCCAGCCCACCACGCGTTCGCTGGGCTCGAGCCGCTCCTGGCGGTAGGCCGCCGTCCACGGGTTGCGCTTCCAGAAGGGCCCGACGACCGCGTGCATGCCGCCGCGGATCAGGCTCGGCAGATGCCGCGCCGACGGGTACACCGACCCGTCGGGATCGCGGATCAGCGGGCCCAGCGCGCCGGCTCCCGGCCAGCGGGCGGCGGCGTCCAGCAGCGCGTCGATGCTGCCCGGGCCCCACTGCACGTCGGGGTTGGCGACGATCACCCAGTCTTGCTTCCGATCCAGCTGCGCGACCGCGCGGTTCACCGCGGTTCCATACCCGAGGTTGGCGCCGGTGTGCAGCAGCCGCACGTTCGGGTAGCGCTCGACGGCCGCCTGCGGGGTCCCGTCGGTGGAGCCGTTGTCGGCCAGCAGCACGCTGACCGGGCGCTCGGTGGCCAGCGACAACGAGGCCAGGAATCGCTCCAGGTGGGGGCCCGGCGAGTAGGTCACCGTCACGACCGGCAGGGCGTCAGTCACGCGTAGAGGGTAACGGTCGGCCGGCCGCGGCATCGCTGCCAGCTGCCGCGAGCGCGGCGATAAGCGCAGCGCGCCAGGGCCTTAGCGGCGTCAGGCCCGCGGCGGCGGACTGCCGGCCGCCCAGCGCCGAGTAGCTCGGGCGCGGCGCCGGTCGCGGAAATTGTGCGCTGCCGACGGGCCGCACCCGCGCCGGGTCGGCGCCGCATTCTTCGAACACCGCGCGGGCCTGCCCGAAGCGGGAGACCTCGCCCTCGTTGGCGGCGTGCAGGATGGGCCCGGGCACGCGGTCGTCGGCGACCTGCAGCAGCGCCGCGGCCAGGTCGGCGACGTAGGTCGGCGACCCGGTCTGGTCGTCGACCACGTCCACCGGGCCGTCGCCGGCGGCGAGCCGGCGCATGACGGCGACGAAGTCCTTGCCGGCCCCGCCGGTGTAGACCCAGGCGGTACGGACCACCGTGGCGTCCGGCAGCGCGGCCAGCACGGCCCGTTCGCCGGCGAGCTTGCTGCGCGCGTAGACGCCCCGCGGGTCGGTCTCGTCGCCGGGCTCGTAGGGGCGCGGCCGGCCGCCCTTGAAGTCGCCGCTGAACACGTAGTCGGTGGACACGTGGATCAACCGGGCGCCGGCGCGCGCGCAGGCGCGCGCGATGTGTTCGGGGCCGGCGGCATTGACCGCGTAGGCGCGCGCCTCGTCGCTCTCGGCGCCGTCGACGTCGGTGTACGCGGCGCAATTGATCACCACGTCGCCGCGTTCGACGATCCGCCCGGCCGCGGCGGGGTCGGTGATGTCCCAGTGCGACGACGTCAACGCCAGCGCGTCGCGGCCCCGATCGGTGGCCAGCGCCGCCAAACGGCCGCCCAGCTGCCCGCCGGCGCCGGTGATCACGAGCCTCTCTGACCTGGCCGACATGGTTCGAGTCTGGCACGCCGCAGCCGGCTACCCGACAACCAGCTGTGTCACAAGTAACCTAGTGTGATGCCTGCGCAACGTGTGGTTCGTGTGGTTGCAACCGTGCTGACCGTTATGGTCGTCGTCGGCACCGGCATCGCGTGGAGCAACGTCCGGTCGTTCGAGGACGGCATCTTCCACATGTCCGCGCCCTCGCTGGGCAAGGGCGGCGACGACGGCGCCATCGACATCCTGCTCGTCGGCCTGGACAGCCGCACCGATGCGCACGGCAACCCCTTGTCCCAGGAGGAGCTGGCCACCCTGCGGGCCGGCGACGAAGAGGCGACCAATACCGACACGATCATCCTGATCCGGATACCGAACAACGGGAAGTCGGCCACGGCCATCTCGATCCCGCGGGACTCCTACGTCGCGGCCCCCGGCCTGGGCAAGACGAAGATCAACGGCGTCTACGGCCAAACCCGGGAAGCCAAGCGGGCCAGCCTGGTCAAGGCCGGCGATTCCGCCGAGGACGCCGCGGCGCGGGGCACCGAGGCCGGTCGCGAGGCCCTGATCAAGACGGTGGCCGACCTCACCGGGGTCACCGTGGACCACTACGCCGAGATCGGGCTGCTCGGTTTCGCGTTGATCACCGACGCGCTCGGCGGCGTCGACGTCTGCCTCAAAGAGCCGGTGTTCGAACCGCTTTCGGGCGCCGACTTCCCGGCCGGCCCGCAACGACTCGACGGCCCGGAGGCGCTCAGCTTCGTGCGCCAGCGCCACGAGCTGCCGCGCGGCGACCTGGACCGGGTGGTGCGCCAGCAGGCGGTGATGGCCTCGCTGGCCCACCGGGTCATCTCCGGCAGGACGCTGTCCAGCCCGACCACGCTGAAGCGGCTGGAGGCGGCCGTCCAGCGCTCGGTGGTGCTCTCCTCCGGGTGGGACGTCATGGACTTCATCCAGCAGCTGCAGAAGCTGGCCGGCGGTAAGGTCGCCTTCGCCACCATTCCGGTGCTCGACGGCGCCGGCTGGAGCGATGACGGCATGCAAAGCGTGGTGCGGGTGGACCCGCACCAGGTCGCCGACTGGGTCGCCGGGCTGCTGCATGGCCAGGATCAGGGCAAGACCGAGGAACTGGCCTACACGCCCGCCAAGACCACCGCCACCGTGGTCAACGACACCGACATCAACGGGCTGGCGGCCGCGGTGTCGGAGGTGTTGAGCTCCAAGGGTTTTACGATCGGCACCGTCGGCAACAACGATGGCGGCCACGTGAAGGCCAGCCAGGTGCGGGCCGCCAAGACCGACGACCTGGGCGCCCAGCAGGTCTCCAAGGAACTGGGCGGATTGCCGGTCGCCGCCGATGCGTCCATACCGGCCGGATCGGTGCGGGTGGTGCTGGCCAACGACTACACCGGCCCGGGCTCCGGGCTCAGCGGGGACAGCCGGGTGGTCACCGCCCTGGCGTCGAACCCGGGGTCGGGCGCCGACTCGAACGTTCCGCCGCCGTCGCCGATCCTGACCGCCGGCTCCGACAAGCCGGAGTGCATCAACTGAGCACGCTCTCCGCGGCCATCCTGGACCCGATACTGCGGGCTAACCCGGTCGGTCCGCGCATCACCTATTACGACGACGAGACCGGCGAGCGCATCGAACTGTCCGCGGTGACGCTGGCCAACTGGGCGGCCAAGACCGGCAACCTGTTACGCGACGAGCTGGGCGCCGGGCCGGCCAGCCGGGTCGCGGTCCTGCTGCCGGCGCACTGGCAGACGGCGGCGGTTCTGTTCGGGGTGTGGTGGATCGGCGCCGAGGCGGTGCTCAACGGCGCGGCCGATGTGGCGCTGTGCACGGCCGAACGGCTGGACGAGGCCGACGGTACAGGCGCCGGCGAGGTGGCCGTGCTGTCGCTGGACCCGTTCGGCCGCCCCGCGCCCGACCTGCCGGTCGGCGTCACCGACTACGCCACCGCGGTGCGGGTGCATGGCGACCAGATCGTTCCCGAGCGCCATCCGGGTCCGGCGCTGGAAGGCCTATCGGTCGCACGGGTCCTCGCAGAGTGCGAAACTTCCGCGGCCGCAAGGGGATTGACGCCCAACGACCGGGTGCTTTCCAGCGCGTCGTGGACGCGGCCCGGCGACCTGGTGGACGGCCTGCTGGCGATCCTGGCCGTGGGCGCGTCGTTGGTGCAGGTGGCCAACCCCGACCGGGCGCTGGTGCAGCGCCGGATCGAGACCGAGAAGGTGACCCGGGTCCTCTAAAACGGCGGGGGTCGGGGTCGGGTGGACCGGTTTGGGGTGCGGGCATGCCCTTGCCATTGACAGATGGGGCCCGCCGCTGCGGGCTGGGTGTATCCAGCCGAGGCCGGTGTCATTAAGGTATGATTTTTATACATGCCTGACTTTGAGTTTGATCCCGCCAAGAGCGCGGCAAACCTGGTCAAGCATGGCATCGACTTTGATGCGGCGCAGTCCATCTAGCGGGATCCGCGCCGCATCGAGGTCCCTGCACGCACGACGGATGAGCCGAGGTGGGTGGTGATAGGTCAGATCGATGGCCGATGCTGGTCGGCAGTCGTGACCTACCGAGACGACCACGTGCGAATCATTTCCGTGCGCCGCTCGAGGGAAGGAGAGGTAGCGATCTATGAAAGCTAACGAGTTCGACAAGCGGTTCGACGACGGTCAGGACATGGCGGCCGCCCTCGACACGACACGGTCACGGCGGCCCGGCGAGGAACACCGGCGCGTCAACGTCGACTTCCCGGTCTGGATGATCGCCGAACTCGACCGCGAAGCAACCCGGCTCGGAGTCACCCGCCAATCACTCATCAAGGTCTGGATCGCTGAGAAGCTTGACCACGGCGGTCACACCGCAGCCTGACCGTCGCTCGGTGGCAAGAGGTCCGACGTTCGCGAGCCTGTTTGCCCCAAACCTGGGGGAATACGTGACCGTTGACAGCTGAGGTACGCCGTTGAAATCGGCGATTCGGCCCACCCATCTGGGCAAATCAAATGTTGTTGCCGCACATACCATTTGGTCAAAACCTTCTGCGGCTGGCGTGATCAACAATTGCCTGACGGCACGCCGATCCTGCAATCGCCGGCCGGAGACGCGTATGCCACCACACTCCGCAGTCGCAAAAGTCTTTGACGAGGGCTAGCAGCTATTCATATTGATATCGCAATACTTTAATGTTAATGTCGTGCGATCATTAGCTGACGCTGCGACGACGGGAAGGTTCAGGCAATGGCGGTGTACGGGCTCTTGGCAAAGGCGGCGGGAACGGTGGTCACCGGTCTGGTCGGCGTGACCGCCTACGAGGTGGTGCGCAAGGCCGTGGCCAAGGCGCCGCTGCACGAGACCGCGGTGTCGGCGGCGGAGCTGGGGCTGCGCGGAACCCGCAAGGCCGAGGAGGCCGCCGAGTCCGCCCGGCTGAAGCTCGCCGACGTCATGGCCGAAGCCCGCGAACGCATCGGCGAGGAAGCGCCCACGCCGTCGATCACCGACGACCACCAGCACGAGCACTGATCGGGCGGACATGTCCGTCCTGACCGCGGAAGACCTCGCCTTGCAAGTGGTTTCGGACGCGGCCGGACGCATGCGGGTTTCGGTCGACTGGGTGCGCGGCAACTCCCGGAGGGCCGTGGCGGTCGAAGAGGCCGTCGCCAAGCAGTCCGGTGTGCGCGCCGTGCATGCCTACCCGCGCACCGGATCCGTCGTCGTGTGGTACTCCCCCAGTCGGTGCGATCGCGCATTGGCGCTCAAGGCAATCCGCGAGGCCGCGCACGTCGCCGCCGAGCTCATCCCGGCCCGCGCGCCGCATTCGTCGGAGATCCGCAACGCCGACGTGCTGCGCATGGTCATCGGCGGCGCGGCGCTGGCGCTGCTCGGCGTGCGCCGTTACGTGTTCGCGCGGCCGCCGCTGCTCGGCCCGAGCGGGCGGCTGGTCGCGACCGGCGTCACCGTGTTCACCGGCTACCCCTTCCTGCGCGGCGCCCTGCGCTCGGCGCGCTCCGGGCGCGCCGGCACCGACGCGCTGGTGTCGGCCGCGACCGTGGCGAGCCTGGTGTTGCGCGAGAACGTGGTCGCGCTCACCGTGCTGTGGCTGCTCAACATCGGTGAGTACCTACAGGATCTGACCCTGCGGCGCACCCGGCGGGCCATCTCGGAGCTGCTGCGCGGCACCCAGGACACGGCGTGGATCCGGCTGACGGGGCCCGCTGGGGGCCCTAGCCCCTGGACCGAGATCCAGGTGCCGATCGACACCGTGCAGATCGGCGACGAGGTGGTGGTCCACGACCACGTCGCGATACCGGTGGACGGCGAGGTGGTCGACGGCGAGGCGATCGTCGACCAGTCCGCGATCACCGGCGAGACGCTGCCCGTCAGCGTCCTGGTCGGCTCGCGCGTGCACGCCGGTTCGGTGGTGGTGCGCGGCCGGGTGGTGGTGCGCGCCCGCGCCGTCGGCAGCCAGACCGCCATCGGGCGCATCATCGCCAGAGTCGAAGAGGCCCAACACGATCGGGCGCCGATCCAGACCGTCGGCGAAACCTTCTCCCGCCGTTTCGTGCCCACCTCGTTCATCGTCTCGGCGATCACCCTGGCGATCACGAAAGACGTCCGCCGCGCGATGACCATGCTGTTGATCGCGTGCCCGTGCGCGGTGGGCCTGTCCACCCCGACCGCGATCAGCGCCGCGATCGGCAACGGCGCGCGCCGCGGCATCCTGATCAAGGGCGGATCCCACCTCGAACAGGCGGGCCGGGTCGACGCGATCGTGTTCGACAAGACCGGAACGCTGACCGTCGGACGCCCGGTAGTTACGAATATCGTTGCCATGCACAAGGATTGGGATCCGGAGCGGGTGCTGGCGTATGCGGCCAGCTCGGAGATCCACTCCCGTCATCCGCTGGCCGAGGCGGTGATCCGCTCGACCGAGGAACGCCACATCAGCATCCCGCCGCACGAGGAGTGCGAGGTGTTGGTGGGCCTGGGCATGCGGACCTGGGCCGACGGCCGGACCCTGCTGCTGGGCAGCCCATCACTGCTGCGCGCCGAAAAGGTGAAGGTGTCCAAGAAGGCGCAGGAGTGGGTGGACAAGCTGCGGCGCCAGGCCGAGACGCCGCTGCTGCTCGCGGTGGACGGCACCCTGGTGGGGCTGATCAGCCTGCGCGACGAGGTGCGGCCCGAGGCCGCTGAGGTGCTAATACAGCTGCGCGCCAACGGCATTCGCCGCATCGTCATGCTCACCGGTGATCATCCCGACATCGCCGCGGTGGTCGCCGAAGAGCTGGGGATCGACGAGTGGCGCGCCGAGGTGATGCCGGAGGACAAGCTCGAGGTGGTGCGCGAGCTGCAAGGCGACGGCTTCGTCGTCGGCATGGTCGGCGACGGCATCAACGACGCCCCGGCGCTGGCCGCCGCCGACATCGGGATCGCCATGGGGCTGGCCGGAACCGACGTCGCCGTCGAGACCGCCGACGTGGCGCTGGCCAACGACGACCTGCATCGCCTGCTCGACGTGCGGGACCTGGGCGCGCGGGCCGTGGATGTGATCCGGGAGAACTACGGCATGTCCATCGCCGTCAACGCCGCCGGGCTGATCATCGGCGCGGGCGGCGCGTTGTCCCCGGTGCTGGCCGCGATCCTGCACAATGCGTCGTCGGTGGCGGTGGTGGCCAACAGCTCCCGGCTGATCCGGTACCGCCTGGACTAGTGGCGACTTAGCCGCGTGCGACAATGTCGCCCGTAAGGCGACGACGATGCAGGAAGCCGGTGCAAATCCGGCGCCGTCCCGCCACTGTCATCGGGGAGCGACCCTCAGCAGCCACGGCCACCGGCTGGAAGGCGAGGCGAGCGGCGATCCGAGAGCCAGGACACTCGCGTCGTCGCATCCCGCGACCCGGGGCGGTGGACCCCGAGAGAGCCGACCGACGTCCATGTGGATGGCCGCACCACCGGAGGTGCATTCGGCGCTGTTGAGCAGCGGCCCGGGGCCGGGTGCGCTGCTGGCGGCCGCCGCGGCATGGAACTCGCTGAGCGCCGAATATGCCGAAACCGCCGAGGAATTGACCGCCCTGTTGGGCGCCGTGCAGGCCGGCGGCTGGGACGGCCCGACGGCCGAGACCTACGTCGCCGCCCATGTGCCCTATCTGGCGTGGCTGACGCAGGCCAGCGTCGACAGCGCCGCGATGGCCGCCCGGCACGAGACCGCGGCCACCGCCTACACCGGCGCGCTGGCGGCCATGCCGACACTGGCCGAGTTGGCCGCCAACCACGCCACCCACGCGGCGTTGATAGCAACGAATTTCTTTGGCATCAACGCGATTCCGATCGCGCTGAACGAGGCCGACTATGTGCGGATGTGGATCCAGGCCGCCACCGTGATGGGCACCTATCACGGTGTTGCCACCGCAGCGGTGGCGACATCGCCGCACATCACACCGGCCCCGCAGATCGTGAAAGCCAATGCGCCGGCGGCCACTTCCGCCGAGTCGCTACCTCCCGACCAGGAGTCCCAAATCGAACAATGGCTCCAGCAAATCGGATACACCGACTTCTACAACAACTTCTTACAGCCGCTGATAGACGCCCTGCTGAACGACCCTTACCTGCAATCGATATTTTCCGGATTCGACCCGTGGCTGCCCGAGCTCGGCAACCCGCTAGTCTTCCTCAACCCGTTCAACATCGCGTTCGCCCTCGGCTACCCGATGGATGTCGGCTCCTATGTCGCTTATCTGTCGGAAACGTTCGCGTTCATAGGGGCGGACCTTGCGGCGGCGTTCGCCTCGGGTAATCCCGCGACCATCGGTCTCACCCTGATGTTCACCAGCGTCGAAGCCATTGGCACGATCATCACCGACACCATCGCGCTGCTGAAGACCCTGCTCGAGCAAGCTGTTGCGTTAATCCCGGCCTTTCTGCCGCTGTTGACCGTCCCGCTGGCGCCGTTGGCCGTCACCCCCCTGGGCAGCCTGGCGGGCTTGGCGGGATTGGCGGGGCTGTATGGCATCCCTGTCGCGTCTATCGCCCCGACCCCTGCGCTCGCCGCGTTGGCACCAACACCGACCCCGACCCCCACTCCGGCACCGGCCCCGACCCCCGCGCCGGCTCCCGCGCCCGCCGCGGCCGCCGCGGTTCCCGCGCCCGGCGGCCCCCCGCCACCGCCATCGGCACCACCGGTGGTCACGCTGGAAGGTTTTTCCTACCTGGTCGGTGGCCTTACCGCCGGCGCCCGGCGGGCGGCGGCCGCCGGCGCACGCCCGAAGAAGCTGCCCGAACTCGACGACGCCCAGGCCCCGGCGGCCGCGGCGCCGGGCGAGGAACGGGCTCCGGATGGGCCGCGGCGGCGGGTGAAGGTCAAACAGCTCGGCCGTGGGTACGAATACATGGATGTGGAGCCAGAGCCTGCGGCGGTGCCCTCGGGTGCGGGATCATCCGGTTTCGCCGGTACCGCGGCAGGATTGATCACGCTGCCGGACGATGGGTTCGGCGGGGGCCCGCTCACGCCGAGAATGCCAAGCACCTGGGGCGACGACCCGGCCTCACCCGACGGCTGACGCCTTCGGTCAGCAGCCGCAGGAGTGGCCGCGCCAGGAGCGGATGCCCTGCCACACCGCGATGCCGGCGACGGCAAGGCCGATCATCGGGTCGAACCACCAGCCGCCGGGCCAGGTGGCCGTGATGGCCAGCCCGGTCAGCACCCCGGCGGCCTGAATGGCGCACAGGTAGTTCTGGGTGCCCTCGCCCTCGGTGGCCTCCGAGCCCAGCCGCGCGCCCAGTTTGCGGTTCGCCCAGCCCAGAATCGGCATCAGCAACAGCGCGGCCGCCGTCAACCCGATGCCAATCAGCGAGGCGTCGACGTGGTGCTCGTCGGTCAAATGGCGCAGGGACTCGGCCGCGACGTACGGGGCGGTCAGCCAAAACGACACGGCGACACCGCGTTGCGCGCGCCGCTCGGCGGTCCCGGACAGCGTGCGTGCGCCGCTGAAGCGCCATACCACCATGGCGCTGGCCAGCGCCTCGGAACCGCCGCCCAGGGCCCATCCCGTGAGCGCGACGGATCCGACCGCCAGGCCCTGCCACAGCCCGACGGCGCCCTCGACGAGCACCACGGTCAGGCTGACCCAGGCCAACTGCCGCGCCCACCGGGCGCTTTGCTGCCACCCGGCGCCGCGCGGCGCGACGATTCCGCATTCTGCGGCGATGACGGGGGAAGTGGTCATGGCGCGAGGGTAGCGGCAACCCGGCACGGCCAAATGGTTCGACACCCGGCCGTAACAGGACCGTTGCCAAAGCCCGTGCCGCGGCTCACGTTTTCAACAGGCGTTTGAGCACCTTCCCGCCGGCGTTGCGGGGCAGCGCGTCGACGAAGACCACGTCGCGAGGAATCTTGAAGCGCGCCAACCGGTTTCGGACGTACTCCTGGACATCCCGCTCGGTCAGCGACGCGCCGGGCCGGAGCACGATGTAGCTGCGCAGCCGCTGGCCGAACTCGTCGTCGCTGACGCCGACGACCGCGACGTCGAGGATGTCGGGATGGTGCGCGAGCGCCTCCTCGACCTCGCCCGGGTACACGTTCTCGCCGCCGGAGACGATCATCTCGTCGTCGCGGCCGTCGATGAACAGCCTGCCGGCCCGGTCGAAATGCCCGACGTCGCCGGTGGCCAGCAGGCCCCGGATCGACTCCTTGGTGCCGCCGCCGGTGTAGCCCTCGAACGCCAGCACGTTGCCGACGAAAATCCGCGCCGTCGTTCCGGGCGGAGCCTCGCGGCCGTCGTCGGTGAACACCTTGACGACCGATCCGGGCACGACTCCCCCGACGCATCCCGGCGCGACGGCCAGGTCACCGGGCGTGGCGATGGTGGCGTAGGCGACCTCGGTGGACCCGTACATGTTGTAGACGATCGGTCCGAGCGCTTCGATCGCGCGGGTGGCCAGCGCGGCCCCGAGCTGGGATCCGCCGACGAACACGATGCGCAGCGCCGACAGGTCGCGGTCGGCGAGGGCCGCCGGGCCCAGGTCGAGGATGCGCCGCAGCATGACCGGCACGACGATCATGGCGCTGGCCCGGTGCGCGGCCACGCTGTCCAAGGCCTGCCGCGGATCGAACCGGCGACGCAGCACCAGCGTCGAGCCCAGCACCATCGCGTACATCGCGTGGCTGAAGCCCAGCGAATGAAACAGCGGCACACAGCATTCGGTGACTTTCCGGCCGCGAAACGGCGCCTTGCCGAGCAGGCCGCCGACCGGTATCAGCGAGTAGGGTTCCGAGCGCGTGGCGCCCTTGGGGACTCCGGTCGTCCCGCTGGTCAAGATGACGATCTTGGGCCGGCCGCCGGATTTGGGCGGCGGGTTGGTGTCGCCGCGCTCGATCAGCGCGTCGAGGGTGTCGGGCCCCGGTGTGTGCGTCGGTGTTTGTACCCAAGCCCGATACCGCCCCAGCCGCGGGTGGATGTCGGCGACGGCGGCGTCGTACTCGTCGTCGTAGACCAGTAAGTCGATGCCTTCGCGGGCGACCATGCCGGCGAGTTGCCCGCCGCCGAAGCCGGTGTTGAGCGGCACGACCCCGGCGCCGCACTTGGCGGCCCCGTACACCGCTTCCAGGAAGCCCCTGTGATTTCCGGTCAGGATGGCCACCCGGGCGCCCGGGCCGAGCCCACGCTGGCGCCACTCGTTGGCCAACGCGTTGGTCCGGTTGTCCAGGTCGGCGAAACTGAGCGCACCGCGCTCGTCGATCAGCGCCAGCCCGTTGCGGTCTCGGGCGGCGGTGATCACGGTCGCCGCACCCAACAGGCCGTAGCGGTGCAGTGCGCGCAGCACCGCGGCGATCCGCCAGAGCGGGATCAACCGCAAGCCTCCGGACCGCACCAACAGCAGCAGCGACCAGGTTTCCAATCCGAGGCGCCTGAGCGCTTTCGCCGTCATCGTCCCACTGTGCACTACCGGCTGGGGCCCGGCCAGGGCCGGCGCGCGTGTCGTTATTCTGGCTAATCAGTAGACGGAAGGGGATCGTGCGATGGGCCGCACCGACAACGACACCTGGGACCTGGCGACCAGTGTGGGAGCCACCGCCACCATGGTCGCGGCGGGACGAGCCCGGGCCACCCGGGACGCGCTGATCGAAGACCCGTTCGCCGAGCCGCTGGTGCGTGCCGTCGGCATCGACTTCTTCACCCGGTGGGCCGCCGGCGAACTCGACTCCAGGGACGTCGACGTCCCCGGTGCGCCCTGGGGCATGCAGCGCATGACCGACATGCTGGCCGCGCGCACGCGCTACATCGACACCTTCTTCTCCGAGGCGGCCGACGCGGGCATCCGCCAGGTGGTCATCTTGGCCGCCGGTCTGGACGCACGCGCTTATAGGCTGCCCTGGGCGGCGGGCACCACGATCTTCGAGATCGACCAGCCGCGGGTCATCGAATTCAAGACCGCCACCATCGCCGCACTCGGCGCCAAGCCCGCGGCCGACGTGCGGGCCGTCCCGATCGACTTGCGCCACGACTGGCCGACGGCGCTGCGCCGGGCCGGGTTCGACACCGGTCGGCCCGCCGCGTGGGCCGCCGAGGGGCTGCTCGGCTTCCTGCCCGCCGACGCCCAGGATCGGTTGCTGGACAACGTGACCGCGCTCAGCGCCGACGGCAGCCGGCTGGTGGCCGAAGTCTTCCTGAACTCGCAGGCCAATCAGCAGGCCCTGAACGCGGCCGCCGGCACGTGGCGGGAGAGCGGTCTCGACGTCGCGCTCGACAACCTGGGTTTCCCCGGCGAGCGCAACGACGTGGCGACCTACCTGGCCGACCGTGGCTGGCACCCGGTTCGCACCCCGCTGAATAAGCTGTTGGGCGACAACGGGTTACCGCTGCAGCCCGCCGACCCGGACGCGCCCTTCGCCAAGAACTACTACTGCACGGCGGTCCTGCGCAAGGCAGGTTAACGGAAGGCCCCACCCATGCCCAACAGCCCAAACGGCAAGCCCGCCAAGCCACTCGACGGATTCCGGGTGCTCGATTTCACCCAGAACGTGGCCGGGCCGCTGGCCGGACAGGTGATGGCCGACTTGGGCGCCGAGGTGATCAAGGTCGAGGCGCCGGGCGGTGAGGCGGCCCGGCAGATCACCGCGGTGCTGCCCGGACGCCCGCCGCTGGCGACGTATTTCCTGCCGAACAACCGGGGCAAGAAGTCGGTGACCGTGGACCTGACCACCGAGGAGGGCAAGCGGCAGATACTGCGGCTCGCCGACACGGCCGACGTTGTGCTGGAAGGGTTTCGGCCCGGGGTGATGGAGCGCATGGGGTTGGGCCCCGACGACCTGCGGTCGCGCAACCCCAGACTGATCTACGCGCGGCTGTCGGCCTACGGCGGCAACGGCCCGCACGGCAGCAGGCCGGGCGTCGACCTGATGGTCGCCGCCGAGGCGGGCATGACCACCGGGATGCCCACGCCGGACGGCAAACCGCAGATCATCCCGTTCCAGCTCGTCGACAACGCCAGCGGTCACGTGCTGGCCGAGGCGGTGCTGGCCGCGCTGCTCAACCGCGAGCGCCACGGGGTGGCCGACACGGTCCGCGTCGCGATGTACGACGTCGCCGTCGGGCTGCAGGCCAACCAGCTCACCATGCACCTGAACCGCTCCGGCGGCGACCGCCCCAAGCCGGATGCCGCGCCAAAAGGTAAGCGGCGCAAGGGGGTTGGCTTTGCCACCCAGCCGTCGGACGCGTTCAAGGCCGCCGACGGGTACCTGGTGATCAGCGCGTACGTGCCCAAGCATTGGGCGAAGCTGTGCGAGATCATCGGCCGGCCCGACCTGCTGGAGGACGAGCGATTCGTCGACCAGCGCGCCCGCGCCCTGAATTACCCGGAGCTGACCGAGGAACTGGAATCCGCGCTGGCCGCCAAGACCGCGGCCGAATGGGTTGAGCTGCTACACGAAGGCGGCCTGATGGCCTGCCTCGCCCACACCTGGAAGCAGGTCGTCGACACCCCGCTGTTCGCCGAGAACGAGCTGGCCCTGCCGGTTGGCAGCGGCGCGGACGCCGTCACGGTGATCCGCACCCCGGCGCGCTACGCCAGCTTCGACGCCGTAGCCACCGATCCCCCACCGGCCGCGGGCGCGCACAACGAGCTGTTTCTCACACCGCCAGCTTGACCACCCTGTCGTTGCCGCGATCGGCGACGTACACGTTCCCCGCGTCATTGACCGTCACCGCCAGCGGGGTGTTGAGGCCGGTCAACGGCAGCACGGTCGGGGTGTTAGACCCGGCCGCCAATTTCATCACCTGATTGCTGTCGTGTTCGGTGACGTAGACGTTGCCGGCGGCGTCCACCGCGATACCCCACGGTGCCGAGACGCCGGTGAACGGCAGCACGGACTGGGCGTCCGATCCGGCCACCAACTTCACCACCCTGTTGTTGTCGGTGTCGGTGACGTAGACGTTGCCGGCGGTGTCCACCGCCACACCATCCGGGTTCTTGAGCCCGGTGAACGGCAGCACGGTCTGGGTGTTAGACCCGGCCGCCAACTTCACCACCCTGCTGTTGCCCCGGTCGGCGACATAAACGCTGCCCTGGCCATCCACCGCTACACCTTCGGGGTAATTGAGGCCGGTGAACGGCAGCACGGCCTGTTGGTTCGACCCGGCCGCCAACGTGACCACGCGATTGTTGAAGTCGGTGACGTACACGGCGCCGGCGCTATCCACGGCCAGCCCCTGGGGCTGGTAGAGGCCGGTGAACGGCAGCACCCTCGGGATGTTCGACTGCGGCGCCAACTCCACCACCCGCCCATACATGCCTTCACTGGTGACATACACGTTGCCGGCCTTGTCCAGCGCCACCCCGCTTGGGGAGAGGCGGAAGTCGATGCCGGTGAACGGCAGCACGGTTTGTCCCGACGCCTGGCTCGGCCCAGACGACGGCCGCACCACCAGGTATCCGGCAATACCGATAGCGGCGACCAGCAGCAGCGCGGCAGCGCCGACGATCCACCACGTGCGTTTCCGGCTAGGCCGGGACGCGTCGGGCCCGGGTTGTCGCCAGCCGCCACTGCTCCCGCCGTCGGGCACGGGACGGGCCACGGGACGAGCCATTGTCTGCTCGCCGTGCACCGGCTCTGGCGGAACCATCGGCCTAGGGTCCGCGCCCGAACCGTAGTGAGCCCAGGCGCCGGCCCGAAGAGTATCGGGAACGTTGGCGAGCAGGGTCGCGTTGTCGCCTTCTTTCCGCAGAATCGACGCCTCTTGGTGCTGCTCCGTTGCGGTCAGCGCGTCGTGCGCTGCGGCGGCCAGGTCACCGGCGGTGTGATAGCGCTCTTCGGGTTGTTTGGCCATCCCCCTGGCGATCACATGGTCCAAGGCCACGGGAATCATCCCGGGGCGCAGCTGGCTGGGCCGCGGGGCGGGCTCCAGCAAATGCGCGGCGACCAAACGTTCGACGCTGTCGGCATGATAGGGAGGGGACCCGGTCAAAACCTCGCCCAACACACAGGCCAGCGCGTAGATATCGGCGCGATAGGTGACCTCACCGCCGGTGAACCGCTCGGGGGCCATGTAGTTGTAGGTGCCCACGGCCATCCCGCTCTGGGTCAACCCCGGGTCGGTGGCGGCACGGGCAATACCGAAATCCACCAGATAGGCGAAGTCGTTGCTGGTGAGGAGGATGTTTTCCGGTTTGACGTCGCGGTGCGTCACGCCGTTGGAGTGCGCGGCGTCCAGCGCGGCGGCGACCTGGCGCACAATGGCCACGGCCCGTGCCGGGGTCAGCGGACCGTAGTGGGTCAACGTGGTGCGCAGCGAGGTTCCGTCGATCAGGCGCATCTCGACAAAGAACTGCCCGTCGATCTCGCCGTAGTCGTGGATCGGCACTATGTGGGGCTCGGTCAGCCTGCCCGCGGTATCCGCCTCGCGTTGCATCCGCGCACGGAATACCGAGTTGCTGGAGAACTGCGGCGAGATCAGCTTCAACGCGACCAGCCGGTGTTTGCGGGTGTCTTCGGCCTGGTAAACCTCACCCATCCCGCCGCTGCCCAGCAACCTCATCAGCCGATAAGGCCCGAACAGCGACCCAACCCGCGAACCCGACCCGCTGTCGCTCACCGTCGAGCTCCCTTCGTCTAACTATTGGCAGTCACGAGATAGCTACGAAATGGCATTGACCGCTGCCGCCAGTTTTGATTGGAACGAACTTGGCAGCGGAATGGATCCATACTGGTCCAAACCATCTTGGCCCGGACCAATTGCGGCCTGCATAAACGCCTTTACCGCCGGGCCGGTCGCGGGATCCGGATACTTCGAGCAGACGATCTCGTAAGTCGCCAGCACGATCGGGTAGGCGCCGGGCTGCGTCGGCTTGTAGAACGACGACGTGTCCAACACCAGGTCGTTGCCTTGTCCCATGATCTTGGCTCCGGCAATCGTCTTGCCGACCGAGTCGGTAGTGATCGACACCGGATCCGGGCCTGCTGAGCTGATGATCCGGGCCATGTTCAGCTGCTTGCCCACCGCGAACGACCACTCGTTGTAAGTGATCGCCCCGTCGGTGCTCTGCAGCAGCGCCGACGTGCCATTATTCCCGGCCGCGCCGTCACCGACACCCCCGCGGAACGTCTCGCTGAAGCCTTTACCCCAGGCACCGTTGGACGCGCCATCGAGGTATTTCTGGAAGTTGTCCGAGGTACCGGACTTGTCGCTGCGGAAGATCACGTGAATGGGCTTTGCGGGCAGCGCGGTGTCCGCGTTGAGCGCGACGATCGCCGGATCGTTCCACGAGGTGATGGTGCCGTTGAAGATCTTGGCGAGCGTGGGCCCGTCCAGGTTCAGCGGGCTCACACCGCTGACGTTGTAGGTGACCGCTATGGGGCCGAATACCGTCGGCAGATCCCACGCCGGCGAACCGCACCGCGCCGCGGCGGCGTCGGTCTGACCCGTCGACGGATCCAGCGGCACGTCGGAGCCCGCCAGATCGGTTTCGTTATTGATGAACTCCTTCACCCCGGCGCCGGAGCCATTCGCGTTGTAATCCAGTGTGTGGCCCGGGCACGCACGAATGTAGGCGTACACGAATTGTTCCATCGCGTTTTCTTGCGCGGTCGAGCCGCTGTCCTTGAGCTGTTTTTTGCCGCCGCACTGCACCGGCGCCGATTTGGAGCCGGATCCGGGCGAGGAGGTGTTCGTGTTGTTTCCACACGCGGACAGCACCAGTGCGCTGGCGAGCAGCAGGCTCAATGCGGCACCGGATCGGTTGAATCTCACGGAACTCCTTTGACGAGTCAGGGCGACGAACACAATTCTCTCCGCCGCCACCGAGGAGCCGAGCCGTTGAACCACGCATTCCACCGCACAGATGCGTAGCTGGTAGGCAACGTAGGCGTGAACCTACTGTGAATATACAAACTCCGGAAGATGAGCGGAGCATTAGCAGCATCTGTGAAAGCGCTGCGAACGAAGAACGGGCGTTGTCACCCCCGTGTGGAACGACCAAGTAGCATCGGGTCTTTATGGACCGCAAACAGCTTGAAGCCGCAACCGGTTCCGTAGCTGTTGGTGTCGCCACTCCGGCCATGGCGACTGTCAACCTCACCCTGAGTTTCGGTAGCAAAACCGTGCTCGACCAGGTGAGCCTGGAGTTTCCCGCGTGTGCGGTCACGTCTTTGCTGGGACCAACCGGTTCAGGTAAGACGACCTTCCTGCGCACCCTGAACCGTATGAACGACAGAGTGTCCGGACACCGGTATAGCGGCGATGTCCTGCTGGGCGGACGCAGCATCTTCAAAGACCGCGACCCGATGGAGTTTCGCCGCAGGGTCGGCATGCTGTTCCAGCGCCCCAATCCATTCCCCATGTCGATCATGGACAACGTGGTCGCCGGCGTGCGCGCTCACAAGATGGCACCTCGCAAGGAATTCAGGAGCATTGCCGAGGCTCGACTCACCGAGGTCGGTCTCTGGGATGCGGTCAAGGATCGGCTCGGCGATTCCCCGTTCCGGCTCTCCGGCGGTCAGCAGCAGTTGTTGTGTCTGGCGCGTGCGCTTGCGGTGAACCCGGAGGTGCTGCTGCTCGACGAGCCCACCTCCTCGCTGGATCCGACCACGACCGAAAAGATCGAAAGGATGATCCGATCGCTCACCGACCGCCTGACCGTGATCATGGTGACCCATGATCTCGCCCAGGCCGCCAGGATCGGTGACCGCACGGCCTTGTTCTTCGACGGCAAACTGGTCGAGGAGGGGCCCACCGAACAGCTTTTCCTGTCGCCGAAGCACGCCGAAACCGCCCGTTACGTTTCCGGACTGTTTGGCGACCGCAAGCTCTTGGGAGTCATCGTGGGGGCCACGGAGGAAAACGGCGGTAACGAGAGATAGCGAAAGGTGTGGACGTGAAGATTCGTGCATTGTTAGCGCTGTCGGCCATTGTGCCGCTGGTGCTGGCCTCAGCAGCCTGCGGTTCGCAATCAACAGGCGGTTCGTCGAAACCCGGGGGAAACGCCGGTCCGGTTGCAACGACGCCCGCATCGTCACCGGTGGCGTTGTCGGAGACCGGTAGCACGCTGCTTTACCCGTTGTTCAATCTGTGGGCTCCCGCCTATCACGACAAGTACCCGAACGTCACGATCACCACGGCGGGTACCGGTTCGGGTACCGGCATCTCGCAGGCCGCTGCCGGGGCGATCGACATCGGCGCCTCCGACGCCTATTTGTCCGAGGGCGACATGGCCGCCCACAAGGGGTTGATGAACATCGCGTTGGCCATTTCCGCTCAGCAGGTCAACTACAACCTGCCCGGTGTTAAAGAGCAATTGAAGCTCAATGGCAAAGTGCTGGCGGCCATGTACCAGGGCAAGGTCAAAACCTGGAACGACCCGCAGATCGCGGCCCTCAATCCCGGGGTCAACCTGCCCGGAACGACGGTGGTGCCGCTGCACCGTTCCGACGGGTCCGGCGACACCTTCTTGTTCACCCAGTATCTGTCGAAACAAGACTCCGATGGCTGGGGCAAATCCCCCGGCTTCGGCACCACCGTCGACTTCCCCGCGGTGCCGGGTGCGCTGGGCGAGAACGGCAATGGCGGCATGGTGACCGGCTGCGCTGAGACCCCCGGTTGTGTGGCCTACATCGGCATCAGCTTCCTCGACCAGGCCAACCAAAGGGGACTGGGGGAAGCCCAGCTGGGCAACAGCTCCGGTAAATACGTGCTGCCGGACGCCCAAAGCATTCAGTCCGCGGCCGGCAGCTTCGCCGCCAAAACCCCAGAGAATCAAGCCGTTTCCATGATCGACGGGCGCGCCGCCGACGGATACCCGATCGTCAACTATGAGTACGCCATCGTCAATAACCATCAAAAGGATGCCGCCACCGCACAAACGTTGCAGGCGTTTCTGCACTGGGCGTTGACCGACGGTAACGGCAAGTCGTTCCTCGACCAGGTTCACTTTCAGCCGCTGCCCGCCGCGGTGGTGAAGATGTCTGACGCCCAGATCGCCAAGATAGCAAGCTGATTCGTTGGTCCTGCCCCTTAAACAGCGCGCGCCGGGCGGCTTGACCGTCGTTCGGCACACGCTGGGCCGCATCCGTGACGCGAGCCGCGCAGGCCTCGCCGTCCGGTGGCTGGGCGGACTCGGTGCGGTGATCCCGCTGCTCGCGCTCGTGTTCGTGCTCGCGACGTTGACTATCGAGGCGCTGCCCGCGATCAGGCTCAACGGGCTGCATTTTTTCGCCGCTACCGAATGGAACCCGGGTAACACCTACGGTGACACCGTCGTCACCCGCGGTGTCCCCCATCCGGTCGGCGCCTATTACGGGGCATTGCCGCTGATCGTCGGGACCCTGGCGACCTCTGCGATTGCCCTGATCGTCGCGGTGCCGGTGTCCATCGGAGCGGCGTTGGCGATCGTGGAACGGTTGCCGAAACGTCTCGCGTCGACCGTCGGAATGATGCTCGAGTTGCTCGCCGGCATCCCCAGCGTCGTCGTCGGGCTCTGGGGGGCGATGACGTTCGGGCCGTTCGTCGCTCACCACGTCGCGCCGGTGATCGCCCGCAACGCTCCCGACGTGCCGGTGCTCGACTACTTTCGCGGTGACACCGGTAACGGAGAAGGCATGCTGGTGTCCGGTCTGGTGCTGGCGGTGATGATCATCCCGATCATCGCCAGCACCAGCCGCGACTTGATCCGACAGGTGCCGTTGCTGCCCCGCGAGGGCGCGACGGCGCTGGGAATGTCTGATTGGGAGTGTGCCCGCAGGGTCACACTGCCGTGGGTGTCCAGCGGCATCATCGGCGCCGTGGTCCTGGGACTAGGGCGTGCGCTTGGGGAGACGATGGCCGTGGCCATGGTGTCCGGTGCGATCCTGGGCGCGATGCCCACCAACATCTACTCGACCATGACCACCATTGCGGCCACCGTGGTGTCACAGCTGGATTCGGCGATGACCGACTCCACCAACTTCGCGGTAAAGACACTCGCCGAGGTATCTCTGGTGCTGATGGTGATCACGTTGCTGACGAATGTGGCCGCTCGCGCGCTGGTGCGCCGGGTGTCAGGTACCGCGCTGCCAGTCGGGCGAGGTATTTGACGTGAGCGAACTGCGGTCGGTCGCCACTCGGCGCAAGATCGTCAACGCGTTGTGGTGGGCCGCATGCTTCTGCTGCCTGGCGGTGGTGATCGTCCCGACGTTGTGGATGCTGATCGGAGTCGTCGGCCGTGCCTTGCCGGTCATCAATTGGAATGTGCTGGTGCAGGACACGCAGGGCAACGGTGGCGGTCTACGCAACGCGATCGTCGGTACCGCCGTCTTGGGGTTGGGGGTCATGCTGGTGGGTGGCACCGTGGCCGTGTTGACCGGGATCTATCTGTCCGAATTCGCCACCGGCAGAACGCAATCGATTCTGCGCGGCACCTACGAGGTGCTTTCCGGCATCCCGTCCATCGTGCTCGGCTACGTCGGCTATATCGCGCTCGTAGTGAACTTCGACTGGGGGTTTTCCCTGGCGGCCGGGGTGTTGGTGCTGTCGGTCATGAGCATTCCATACATCGCCAAGGCCACCGAGTCCGCGCTTTCTCAGGTGCCGACCTCATACCGGGAAGGGGCGGAGGCGCTCGGGCTGCCGACCGGTTGGATGCTGCGCAAAATTGTGCTGAAGTCGGCGGTGCCCGGAATCATCACCGGGATGCTGGTGGCGCTCGCGCTGGCGATCGGCGAGACGGCGCCATTGCTGTACACGGCGGGCTGGTCGAATTCGCTCCCGAGCGGACAGCTCACCGACTCACCGGTCGGTTACCTGACTTACCCGATCTGGACGTTTTACAACCAGCCGTCGCGGACGGCCCAAGACCTGTCCTATGACGCGGCGTTCTTGCTGATCGTGTTCCTGCTGCTGCTGATCATCGTCGGCCGGCTGATCACCTGGTTCGCGCGGCGCCATTCGGAATCCACATAGCTAGCGACGGGCATTAGGGCTTGGCGGCGTTAGCGCAGCGGCGCCCGCGACATCGCCACGCGCTCAATCTGATTGGTGCCCTCGTAGATCCGGGTGATCTTGGCGCCGCGCATCATCCGCTCGACGGGGAAGTCCCGCGTGTAGCCGTAGCCGCCGAAGAGCGCAACCCCAGACTGCTCTACGCGCGGCTGTCGGCCTACGGCGGCAACGGCGGCCGGTCATCCTCGCCTGCCGGGCCGGGCGGGCGCTTTACCGTGAGGTGTCAGGCTCCACCAATAGCGTTGTGTCATGCTTACGCACATGGTTGTTACCTCGATGCTCGATCGCGAGGTCTACGTATACGCCGAGGTGGATCGGCTGATCGGACTGCACGGCGGGACAGCGCGGCGATGGATCAACGGTTACGAACGCGCCGGGAAGGCCTACGACCCGATTTTGCGGGTAAAGCCACGCGACACCCCGTGGGTTACCTGGGGCGAATTCGTCGAGACACGCATACTCGCCGAGTTCCGCGACGTGAAGAACGTTCCAATCCCACGATTGCGGGCGGCGATTGACGAACTACGGCGACAGTTCGACACACAGTATCCATTGGCGCTTATGCGCCCGTATCTCTCTGTCCACGACCGCGATCTCACGATAAAAGACGAAGAATCGGAGCATGAGGTCGTCATACGCACCGGTCAGCAATTGCTCGGCGACGGCCGGTGGCTCGCCAACCTGGCTACCCTCGGGATGGACGAGAACGGCGAGGCCATAATCGCCGAAATCCCCGCAGACCGCGACTTCCCCGACATCGTGATTAACCCGATGCGCTACAGCGGGCAGCCCACATTCGTCGGTCGTCGAGTCTCGCCTGTCACGATCGCCGGCATGGCCAATAGCGGTGAGCCGCACGAGGTTTTGGCCGCGGAGTACGGGCTCAGCCTGCGGCAGGTGGATCAAGCGATCGCCTACACAGCAAGGTACCGGTTGGCGGCGGCGTAGGCACCGACGCGCGCTTCAGCCGTCCACCCGTTGAGGAGCTACTGCCGCGTGGTGTTACGGACCCCGAGTGGATTCCGATCGTCGGTGATCGCAGCTGGGTAATGATTACCAACGACAAGCGGCTGCGTACCAGGCCGGCCGAAGCCGAGCTGGCGATTACACACAGGCTCAAGGTGATTCACCTGCATGGCGATATTGGGCGCAAGCCTGCGTGGGATCAGATGGTGCGGTTGGCCACCCGCTGGACAAGCATCGAGAACCACGTTGACCGTGCGCCCGAGGGGCCGTGGTGGTTCTCGGTGCGCGCCAGTGGTGCCGCGGTGATGCAGTTCGCGCCGGGCGCAGTAGAACGCGCGTAAACCCTAGGGCGGGGGTCACATGAAGCGGCCGCGGCGCTTGAACGCTGCTATGCCATCGTGCGACAGCGAGAACCATTCCCCGTTCGGTCATTTGTCCTTTTCTCGAAGGCCGCCAGCCGCCCTATATGCCAAAGCTGAACGGCTGTAAGTTATTTCAAATTTCCACTGGTACCTCCGCACTGCGGAAGGCGGTGAACTGCACGATCAGGTACGAGGCGGAGAGCGGCCTTACGTGGATTTCGGTGTTCCGGGATCAGTGTCGGTACACCGGATTTAGGGTGCTGCGGCTGGGCGTGCTGCAGCGATCGCGCGTCCCATGTCCACGGCGCTGACGTGGAGGATGCCGGGGTCGGTGCGCACGAGTTGCTCGAGATCGCGGGGGCTGGGCGCCAGCCTGCGTAATCGGCGGGTTCGCGCACGCCGACACACCGCGATCACCTCACCGACATAACGGGCGTTGCCGGCCACATCCAGCAGCGTGCCAGGGCCATGCGGGATCGACCGCAGCCGGATTGCTTCGGCACCCAGCAGCTCCCACGCACTGTCCTCGACAACCAGATGCTCCTTGCCGGCCAGCCGGCGCCCAATCGCGACGACTTCCTGCGGGGTGTAGCTGGCGAAAGTCACGGTGAGGGGGAATCGAGCGGCCAACCCAGCATGGGCTGTCAAGAAGTCGCGCATCGGGCCGGGGTAGCCGGCCAGGATGACCACAAGCCCGTTGCGGTATGCCGCCATGCAGGTCCGCAGTGTGGTGATCGCCTCCACACCGAAAGCGTGGTCTTCGGTGTCCGGGTCCAGCCGGTAGGCCTCGTCGATCAACAGCACCCCACCGCGCGCCTCCTCGCACACATCCCTCATCCTGGCCGCGCTGCACCAAAGGTCACCCCCGACGATGTCGCCTGCGCTGACCACGGTGACCTGCGGGCGCGTGATCGTGCCCACCCCGAACAACACTTCACCGATGACCCGGGCGAACGTCGTTTTCGCCGTACCTGGTGCGCCCAGAAACACCATATGGTTTCGCGCGCACGACCTCACCACACTGTGCTCGACACGATGCTGGTCGAGCTCAAGTGCGGTGCACCACACCGCGAACCGTTCTTTCGCCTCGGCCAAACCGACCAACTCATCGACACGCGTCCGCGCCCACTCAAGCACCTCCCGACACTCGGCGGCCAGAGCGACGCCCCCCATACCGGTGCCAGCAACCGTGTCAGCATCGGCGGTGGCGATCCGGCAACCAGCCCGCCCAGCACTGGTGTGGGTCTCACCTGCGCTGGGCGGGTTCACGCCGCAGCGGGATCAGAACAGCGACGTCAGGACGTTGGCCGCGAGCGTCCCGAACTCGACCGGCAGCCGGCCGGCAAGGTCCGCCACGACCGACGGGGCCAGGCCAGACAGGTCGGCCGCGATCGACGGAGCCACACTGGCGATATCGACCGGAAAAGCACCGGCAGCCGACGCCGCAGCGGCGAAATCACCCACGCCAGCGACATTGGCCGCGGTGCTGAAGCCGGCCGCATCGACGAAATAATGAAAGGCATTAATGAACTGATCGCCGAAAGCCTGCAGACTTGGCCAATCGGTGGTCAGTTGGGTCAAGAATGCCGAGAGCGCCGAGGAGACACTGCCGCCTTGCACGATGTCTTGCGCACCGGGAGCAACAAGTTTTTGGCTCAGATCAACAGGAACCGAAATCGCCAAAGTGTACAGCAGACCCGCAACGGTGGGGGTGAGGATGCCGCCGGGACCACTATTAACCCCGTTGAGGGCTGCCTGTGCGAACACGCCCGGGAGATTGACCACATTGGTCAGCCCCCCAAGCAAGTCCCCGGAGGCGAACGCATCGTAAATATTCTGAACACCCTCACCCAAACCACGCACCAACGCGGGAGGCAGCTGGGTGACAAAATCGTAACCAATTGCGGACAAAAAAGGGCTATCCATAAACGCGACAAAGTTCGCGAAATTCTGCGCGATATCTGTAGGGATCTTCAAAGTATTTTCGAGCGGTTCGAAAATGTACAGCAGTGGTTGTGTCCAGAAGGCCTGATCCAATCCCTCGAACGCTGTGGTGAAGTCAGGCTCGCGGAACGCGGTGACAGCCTGTACCAGGGCTGGGAAGAAGTTGCCAGACGACGTTGAGGTGTAGAAGTTAGAAGCGCCCATCGCAGCGGTCTGGTACGCACCGACGTAGATACCCGCGTAGTCGAGCGCGTTCGCAGCCATCTGCTGCAGGACCGGGAACGGAATCTCGCTCCACTGGTTGAAAATCGACTGGAGGTTGGCACCCGAGGTCTGCAAGACGTCGATCCAGGTTGCGACGGGATTCACCACGTTATCGGTCAGCTCGACCTGGATATTGACCACGCTGCGCTGGAGGTCGGCTGCGACATCGTTGGAGACCGCCGGCGCTAAGGCGATCAGGCTGGCACCTACTGCCGCGACACCCGCGATGACGAGGGGCCGGAGGGCTGTTAGCTGTTGCATGCGCGTTGTTCCTTTGCTGTCTGTAGTCTGGGTGTTCCGAGACTGGTGTTGCGTGTCGTTGATTCGTTGACATCTGGGCGGGAGAATCGTCGGCCGGTGTATGTGGCCGAGGCGCCGGAATTGTGCGCGACGGTAACCGGGATAGTGCGGAGGGCCATTGCGTCGAATTGGGTATTAGGTGGGCGGCGCGGTCGGCTTGATGCCGTGCGCACCGGCCTGGCCGAGGATCCCAGCGAGGCCGCCAAGACCGCCATTACCGCTTTGCGCGCCGGCGACACCGCCGTAGTAGCCGAGACCGCCGTTGCCGCCATTACCACCGTTGCCGGCCAACAGCCCGCCCAAACCGCCGGCACCGCCGGAGGTCCCGCCGGAACCGCCGTAGCCGCCGCCGAGGCTGCCCGCGCCGCCGGCGGCACCGTTGCCCCCTTGACCGATCAGCGCGCCGCCGTTACCTCCGGCACCACCGATACCGCCGTAACCGCCGGCGCTGCCGGCAGTACCGCCAGCACCACCAGTACCTCCGTTACCGAACAAAAAACCGCCGTTACCGCCGGCACCACCAACGCCGCCGTTGTGCTCGGGACCACCGGCGCCCCCGACACCACCGATACCGCCGTTACCCATCAACGTGCCGCCGTTACCGCCGACGCCGCCGGCAAAAGCGTTACCGCTGGCTGGGCTAAATCCGGTGCCACCGGTGCCGCCGTTGCCGATTAGGCCGCCCGCACCGCCGGCGAAGCCGGTGGTGTGCGCGGCGGTGCCGGCCGCACCGGACCCGCCGTCGCCGAATAGGAACCCGCCGTCGTGGAGGCTGCCGTTGAGCCCGAGACTGCCGATTAACGAGGTGTTTTGGCCGGTGAAGCCGTTGACGCCGTTGCCGATCAGGTCGCGCCCGAACAAGTCGACGAATGGCGCATTGATTACCCCGTCCACTTGCTGGCCGGTGGGGCTGGCGATCCATGCCTCACCAGCCCCATGAATCCCGATATAGAAGCTGTCGAACGCGCCATAGATGAGGTCATTGAGCGCGGCACGCGGGTTTTCGACAGCCGCAGCACTCAGACCGCCGAGATCGACGGCAGCGGAACTGACATTGATCCCCTCCACGGCGGCCGCACCAGAATTGATGCTCTCAAAAACCGCCGGACTAAGCCCGCCGGCACCCAGCGCAGCGACGCTGGCATTGATGCTGTTGGTAATGCCCTCCAGAGCAGCCGAATGAATACCTTCGAAGGCGGCCGCGCTCGCGCCAACGCCGTCGAGGGCGACCGCGCCCGCATTGACGCCGTCGAGGGCGGCCTGGCTGGCAGCGGAGATGACCGGCTGGAGGAGGGGGTCGATGATCGCGTCGAGCACGCCGGCGCGGGCGGGCGGCGTGGTTGCTATTGGGCTCATTGCGGCGGTGAGAAAGGCGCCGGCTGCCGTACCCAGGCCGATCACACGGCCACCCCGGCGTGCCTTGGCGTGACGGCGATTTCGCCTCGTTGTGTGCTGTTTGCGTTTCATCTGCGAGCCTTCCTGTCATAGTCGATAAAACGATGCTTTGAGACACGGACCTGAAAAGAATTGAGCGCTAACGACATTCGCGGACACCCTGGCCACACCGCGGCCGCGTTTGATTCGCTGACCAGCAAGGCGAGTCGCTCTCCGCCCCGGCGAACAGGCCCACCATGGTGTCGGCCGGCGTCGGGACAGTTAAACGGTGAACACGCTCATCGGGCGTAGTTATCGGCCCCGTGAAGACCGGATGAGTGCGAGGCCATCGGGCCGGGAGCCGGGGCAGCGGCGCTGGCCAGGGCGGCTGCGGCGGTGATGTGCGGGCGGGCTGCGAGATCCACGACCATCTCCTTTGAACGGTGAGTCGAAATCGGATGGTCAGAAAGTAGCTGAGAACCAGCTTAGTTTCGGCCGAGTTGAGGTGAGAGCGGTCAAGTTGGCGCGGCAAACATCGAAACGCGCAAACCATATAAAGTAAAGGAACCAATGCTTGCAGAGATTCAAGAAGGCCTGGAGTTAACCCCCCCCCCGAATTTTAGTTCAACACGCAACTACCAGCAGCCGCACCCCAACACACATTTGCTCCACCCGTCCCACACAACCAGCAAACCCCAGACAAGACCCCATGTACGCACCCACCGCTTTCGATACAACAGGCGTCACCATCCGCCGCCGGACCCACCCCGACCAACACCCCTCCCGCCTGGTATCCCTCGACGCAAGATTTCGTCTCCAGCTTCCTGCCCAACCCCACCTCACCAGGGACACAACTGCCCCTGACTAGGAGTTCAACCACCTTCTCCCCCATAAGGACTCACACCCTCCCAGCCAATACCCTGCCGGGCATACTGCGATTGACGGTCACCGGCGCGCATCGGCAACCACCACCAGACTCAGAGCAACATGGGGAGGTTCGTGATCAACATGCCCCTCACCGAATTCAGAGCACCCGGGACTTCGGTGCTCCAGAATCAATGTCGATACACCAAATTTAGGGTGCTACGGCAGGGCGCGCTGCAGCGATCGCGCGTCCCATGTCCACGGCGCTGACGTTAAGCACGCACGGATCGGTGCACACAAGTTGCTCGAGATCGCGGGGGCTGGGCGCCAGCCTGCGCAATCGACGGGTCCGCGCACGCCGACACACCGCGATCACCTCACCGACATAACGGGCGTTGCCGGCCACATCAAGCAGCGTCCCAGGGCCATGCGGGATCGACCGCAACCGGATTGCTTCGGCACCCAGCAGATCCCACGCACTGTCCTCCACGACCAAATGCTCTCTGCCGGCGAGCTGGCGCCCAAGGGCGACGACTTCCTGCGGGGTATAGCTGGCGAAGGTCACGGTGACGGGAAATCGAGCGGCCAACCCAGCGTGAGCCGCCAAGAAGTCGCGCATCGGACGGGGGTAGCCGGCCAGGATGACCACAAGCCCGTTACGGTATGCCGCCATGCACGCCCGCAGCGTGGTGATCGCCTCCACACCCCAAGAGCCGCCGTCGATTTCCGAGTCCAGCCGATAAGCCTCGTCGATCAACAACACCCCACCGCGCGCATCCTCGCACACATCCCTCATCCTGGCCGCGCTGCGCCAAAGGTCACCCCCGACGATGTCACCTGCGCTGACCACGATGACCTGCGGGCGTGTGAGCGTGCCCACCCCAAACAACACCTCACCCACCACCCGGGCGAACGCCGTTTTCGCCGTGCCCGGTGCACCCAGAAACACCATATGGTTTTCCGCACACGACCTCACCACACCGCCATGCACGACACGACACTGGTCGAGCTCAAGCGCGGTGCACCACACCGCGAACTGTTCTTTCGCCTCGACCACACCGACCAACTCATCGACACGCGCCCGCGCCCAATCAAGAACCTCCCGACACTCGGCAGCCAGAGCGGTACCCGCGCACGCACCCGGTCGGCACCAGCCTTCTGTCGGCGCCAGGTCCGCTACCCCGTTGACCTTGCTCATCGGCACCTCTGCTACCAGGTCCAACACAGACCGGGCCTGCCCCAACGACACCAACCCCATCGCGCGCATCGTCCGTGTCCCCGCCAACAGGTCATCAGACACATCGCGCAGCAATACCCGCAGGCGGTACGGTCGCCGCAACCTCCCACATCGAGAGCGTTGCGACGACCGGGCCAACCCGCCCAGCACTGGCGTGGTTGCCACCCGCGCTAGGCAGGCAGACCCGCACCAGAACTCAGAACAGCGACGTGAGAAGGTGGGCCGCCAGAGTCCCAAGCTCAGGCGCCAGCGTCCCGGCAATGTTCGTCGCAATCGACGGAGCTATACCGCCGATCTCAGCCCCGATCGACGGGGCAATCCCCGCGACCTCGGCAGGTGCGGCGAACGCCGCGCCACCCAGGCCGCCCTGGCCGCCGAAGAACGTGAGGAAGCTCTGATACACATTGAGCAACCCATCGACCCATTCGTTCGGAGTCGGCCAACTGGTGGTCACCTGGCTTGCCAACTGCGAGAACGCATTAGCCAGACTGCCACCTTCCAGAATGTTGGGTGTGGTGATTGTGCCTCTTACCTGATTGTTAACGACGATGTCTGATGCGAGGGTGTGGGGAATCCAGACCGCCAACGTGTCCAGCAGGCCAGGAGATAGCAACGTGGCGGTGGGAGAAAGGATGCCGGTGCCGCCGAGCTGACCGTAAGGGTTGTATCCATTGATGACTGCCTCCGCGAGGAGCCCCGGGATATTGAGCAAATTGCTCACCCCCGCCGGCAGGTCACCAGCGGTGAACCCGTCGTAAGCATTCTGAAAACCGACGCCAAGGGCGGTGGCGATGCTGCCACTCACACCTATGGCAAAAAAGGCACCCAGCATTGACACCATCGATTCACTCTGAAGCGCAGGTTCGTTAACAGCGAGGTTTACCAGGGCCGCGAAGTTCGTCGACATGTAGGCAAGGATGGTCGGGATGGATTCCATCGGCTGAAATATCTGCTGAACCGGCCCGTCCCAAAGCAAACCGTATAGAGCCTGGAAGAAGTTGAAGATGTTACCTTGCTGCAAGGCAGTGATCGCGCTGGTAATTTCGGAGTAAACCGAAAAAGTGTTTGGCGCCGTATTAGTGAGGTAGCTGTATAGGCCGCTGACGGCGCCCGCGTACGCATTATCTCCGGCGCTAGAGTTGGGGACGCCGACGTAGATGCTTGCGTAGGTGAGCCAGTTCGCGGCCAGCTGCTGGGCGAGCGGGAACGGGATCGTGCCCCCGGTGCTCATTTGACTCCCAATTTCCTGCAGGTTCATGCCGGCTTGCTGGAAGACGTCGATCCAGGTTTGGATCGGGTTGACGACCCCGGGATCGCCCGTGTCGCCGCCGCCCAGCAGCTGCACCGCGCGCTGCTGGGCGGTGGCGGCGCTGTGCTGGAGGTCGGCGGCGGCGTCGTTGGAGAGCGCCGGTGTGAGGGCGATCAGGCTGGCGCCTAGTGCCGCGGCACCCGCGGTGACAAGGGGCCGAAGGGCTGTTAACTGTTGCATGCGCTTAATTCCTTTGCTATCTGTGGTCTGGGAATTCGTGGGCGTGCAGAGGCCCACTACGTTCACGGGGGTATTTAGCCGTAATAGGTCCCAGGGGTGCCGGCCACACCGGTTTGGCCGAGGAGCCCGGCCAAACCGCCAGCACCACCAAAGCCTGCGCGGTAGCCCGAGCCGGGAGTGTTGTTACCGCCGTTGCCGCCAGCACCGCCGTTGCCGGCCAGCAGCCCACTGACACCGCCGGCACCACCGAACTTGCTTCCGCCGTAACCAATGCCGCCGCTCGGGGCGTTAGGGCTGGCGCCTCCGGCACCGCCGTTACCGACTAACCAGGCCGCGTTACCGCCGTTACCGCCGTCGCCGGTATACCAACCGTTGGCGTTGGCGCCGATGCTGCCGCCGGCACCACCGGCGCCGCCGTTGCCGAACAGGATGCCGGCGTTACCGCCGGCGCCTCCGTAGCCGCCGTTATCGGACACCAAGCCGGCGTTACCGCCGACACCGCCGGCACCTCCGTTACCCATCAGGAGGCCACCGGCACCACCGAGACCGCCTTTACCACCTGTACCGCCGCCGCTGGCAATGCTGAAACCGGCACCGCCGGCACCGCCATTGCCGATCAGCCCGGCGGCACCGCCGGCGGATCCGGCAGTGTGGGCGGCGGTGCCGGCCGCGCCGGTCCCGCCGTCGCCGAACAGGAATCCGCCATCGGCCAGGCTGCCGTTGGCGCCGATGCCGCCGATCGGCGAGGTGTTGGCGCCGGTGAAGCCGTTGACGCCGTTGCCGATCAGATCCCGCCCGAACAGGGCGACGAACGGGCCATTGATCACCGGGTCCCATTGCTGGCCGGTGGGGCTGGCGATCCATGCCTCACCAGCCCCGTGAATCCCGGTATAAAACGTGTCGAACGCGCCGTAGATGAGGTCGTTCAGGGCGGCACGAGGGTTTTCGACGGCCGCGGCGCTCAGGCCGCCGAGATCGACGGCGGCGGTACCGATATTGATCCCCTCCAAGGCGGCCGCACCGGAATTGATGCTCTCGGCCGCCGTGGGCAGCCCGCCGGCACCCAGCGCAGCGACACTGGCATTAATGCTGTTGGTAATGCCCTCCAGGGCAGCCGAATGAATGCCGGTGAACGCAGCTGCACCCACACCAACACCGTCAAACGCCGCACCTGCTCCAATGCCGTCGAGGGCGACCGTGCCCGCGTTGATGCCTTCTTGGGCAGCGGTGGTGGCCGCGGAGATGACCGGCTGGATGATGGGGTCGATGATCGCGTCGAGCACCCCGGCGCGGGCGGGAGGCGCAGTTGCCATCGGGCTCATCGCGGCCGTGAGAAAGGCACCGGCTGCCGTACCCAGGCCGACCGCCCGGCCGTGATGGCGCGCCTTGGCGTGACGGCGATTCCGCCTCGTTGTGTGCTGCTTGCGTTTCATCTGCGAGCCTTCCTGTCATAGTCGATAAAACGATGCTTTGAGACACGGACCTGAAAAGAATTGAGCGCTAACAACTTCCGCGACACCGCGGCCGCGCTTGATTCGCTGGCCAACAGGGCAAGTCGCTTTCCACCCCGGCGAACAGGCCCACCATGGTGGCGGCCGGCGTCGGGACAGTTAAACGGTGGACACGCTCATCTGGCGTAGTCGTGGGCCCCGTGAAGACCGGGTAGGTGCGAGGCCATCGGATCGGGAGCCGGGGCAGCGGCGCTGGCTAACGCGGCTGCGGCGGTGATGTGCGGGCGGGCTGCGAGCTGCACGACCATCTCCTTTAAGCGTTCTGAATAACGACGAAATGAACGTACCTGGTAATTATGTTGAGTAGATCGCGCAACAAAATAGGCAATTAACTGCGGCCATATAGATTTCCAGCAAAAAATCCGCCCGGGGCGTGTGGGTAATTTATTTTCATTTCTGAAATGCTTGCCGCCTCCGTCACCCCACGACCTAGTGAGACTGCTGCCCGTTGGCAACTAACCATGCTGGCCGACTGCAAAGCCCCTTACGCCATCAGCTCCTACCTGCGAGGCGCGCGCTACTACCACACCTGGTGTGCGGCCGAACCCAACAAACACCCCTTTACCAGGCCAGGCCTGCAGCACTGGACCACCTACATCTTGGGCTCCGGCGCCGAACCGGCGTCCGCACGCATCCGCCCACAGGCCGTGCGCCGCTCGCTGCCTGGCTGGCCGACGAAAAAGAAATCGACGAGAACCCCTTCCCTGGGTCTCAAGCCCCGCAAGATCGACACCAAGGTTGTGGAACGCCTCGCCGACGCCGAACTGCGCCTCATGCTCAAACCCGCGCCGCTTACACGCCCTCACGGCGAGTAACCACAGCAAATGCAATATTTTTGATATATGGCCTGGCAGACGCATATCTCAATCAAATAACAGTTACCAAGGATGCGAGGCATGTGGCTACTGACGGGTACTTTCACAATGAATTATCGCAGCAAGGGCTGGAGTTTGCCTTCTAACGCGTATAAGGCATGCTTACCAGCAAGTTTTCTATTTCACAAAGGTTGCGAGCAGGCAGTTGGCCGGCGTGATCCGCCGATGCTCATCGAAAGTCCCACGACCTTAAGTACTTACCAGGTACCTCCAGTAGCTCGCCCCATGCGACCGCGAGAGTTGCCCCGCGGCGGCGTGAGCGTCATCATCGCAGGTCCGATAGCCCCAGCATCCCCACCCCTCACCTGGACCACCAGCTCTCGCGGGTCATGCTTGCCGTGGCCTCGCGGTAGGATCCCGAGGGTTGATGTCGGGATACTGTGACGAGATATAGCTGGTCATGGCATTGAGACACCATGCGAAACCTCGTCGGGAACGATCTAGCCCAGCTGGGAGCGCAGTTGCGTCATGCATGCATCCGCGCCGGGCTCGCCCAGGCCGATGCTGGTCCCCGAGCTGGGTATCGCGGCAGCTCGTTAACCGAAGCGAGGGTAGAAGCAAACCCGATTTAGGGTGCCGCGGCTGGGCGCGCTGCAGCGATCGCGCGTCCCATATCCACGGCGCTGACGTGGAGGATGCCGGGGTCGGTGCGCACGAGTTGCTCGAGATCGCGGGGGCTGGGCGCCAGCCTACGCAACCGGCGGGTCCGCGCACGCCGACACACCGCGATCACCTCACCGACGTAACGGGCGTTGCCGGCAACATCCAGCAGCGTCCCGGGCCCATACCGGATCGACCGCAGCCGAGTCGCTTCGGCACCCAGCAGCTGCCAGGCGGTGTCCTCGACGACGAGGCGTTCCTTGGCGACGAGGCGGTGCCCGATGGCGACGATTTCCTCGGGGGTGTAGCTGGCGAAGGTCACGGTGACGGGAAGTCGAGCGGCCAACCCGGTGTGGGCTGTCAAGAAGTCGCGCATCGGGCCGGGATAGCCGGCAAGGATGACCACAAGTCCGTTGCGGTATGCCGCCATGCACGCCCGCAGTGTGGTGATCGCCTCCACACCCCAAGCGCGGCCGTCGATTTCGGGCACCAGCCGGTAGGCCTCGTCGATCAACAGCACCCCACCGCGCGCCTCCTCGCACACATCCCTCATCCTGGCCGCGCTGCACCAAAGGTCACCCCCGACGATGTCGCCTGCGCTGACCACGATGACCTGCGGGCGCGTGAGCGTGCCCACCCCGAACAACACCTCACCCACCACCCGGGCGAACGTCCTTTTCGCCGTACCCGGGGCGCCCAGAAACACCATATGGTTTTCCGCACACGACCTCACCAGACCATGCTCGACACGACACTGGTCGAGCTCAAGTGCGGTGCACCACACCGCGAACTGTTCTTTCGCCTCGGCCAAACCGATCAACTCGGCGACACGCGCCCGCGCCCACTCCAGCACCTCCTGACGCTCGGTGGCCAGAGCGGTACCCCCGCGTGCCTCCCCGATACCGGTACCAGAAGCGACCATGTCAGCACCGGCGGTGACGATCCGACAACGGCTCCACAACAACCGGGCGTGCCTGCTGCAGGATCAACCGGCCATCGACATCGACGCCGCCCAACATCTCATCAGCAGCCTCACCCTCACCCAATTCCCGTAGACACCAGAGCCTTTCGTCAATGCCAGATCCCGCCACCATGTCGACACCGCCGCGGCATTGCTGGTCGATGCATCCGCCACCAGATCCAACGCAAACTGGGCCTGCCCCAACGGCTACCAACGCCCCGCGCACGGCGTCTGAGCCCCTGCCAGCACATCGTGAAATACGTAGGCGGCCGTCGCCGACGGAAAAGCGTCGGTAACCGCACACAGATCAGGCCAGCACTGGCTGCGGTGGAACTCAGAACAGCGAGGTGAGGATGTGGACTGCGAGTGTCCCAAGCTCGGGCGCCAGCGTCCCGGCGATGTTGGTCGTGATCGACGGAGTTAAGCCACCGATCTCAGCTGCTACCGATGGAGCTATGCCGCCGATGTCAGCCGCGATCGATGGAGCGAATGCCGCGGCGGCACCACCTGCACCACCATCGAACAAAGGCGCCAGCGACGGCCAACCGTTGATCAGTTGATTGACGAAGTCCTGGACAGCGACCAAGAGACTGCCGCCTTCGCCGATATTTTGCGCCTTGGGAGCGACCATTTTGGTCGCGAGGGTGCGGAAACCATTGATGAACGTCGAGACTAGGCCGCCATTGCCGTTATTTGGAGGAAGCAGCAAACCGCCGTGAATCCCGTTGAGAAAGGCGTCTGTTACGACGCCAGGGAAATTAGCCAGATTCAGTAACGCTTCCACCGGATCCCCCGCGGTCGCTGAATCGTAAACAGCTTGCAGACCAGTCCCAATCCCAGCCAATGTCGATCCACCGAGGTTGAGGGCAGCGCTCTCCCCAACAGCTGCCAACAAAGTCCCAATACCGGGCCCCACTAGATAGTTGGTCGCGTTCGCCAAATCCGTCGTCACATATGCAAGGATGTTCGGAATACTCTCGAGAGGTTGCAGGATCTTGAGAGACGGCTCTGTTAGCAGGGCGAGCCCCAGCGGACCACCGTAAGCGAATGCCTGCGCAATATTGCCTGATGTGATGTCAGCCCACGCCTGCTGCATAAGAGGCACAAAATCATAGGCACTATTCCCGGTAAAATAATTCACTGCAGCTGTGGCGGCGTTTTGGTACGCCCCGACGTAGTCACTCGCGAACTGCACCCAGTTGGCAGCGATCTGCTGCGGCACCACAAAGGGAATCTCGCCCCATTGTTGCAAAAGCGTCCGCCCATTCAGGGCCGCCGAGGACAAAGCGTCAATCCACGTGCTGATCGGGTTCACCACATTATCGGTCAGCGCCACCTCGCGGTACTGGATGCTGACAGCACTGTGCTGGGGGTCAGATGCGAGGTCGTTGGAGATCGCCGGTGTGAGGGCGATCAGGCTGGCGCCTACTGCCGCGGCGCCCGCGGTGACGAGGGGTCGAAGGGCTGTTAGTTGTTGCATGCGCTTTGTTCCTTTGCTTGTTTGTGGTCTGGGTGTTGTAGGCACGCAGGGGCTATTGCTTACGGGGCTGGCTGTATTAGCTGTTGGCGCCGGCCGTGCCTATCTGGCCGAGGAGGCCGGCGGCGCCGCCGGCGCCACCCACGGCTCGATATGAGGGGAAGAAAGGTACACCGCCAGCACCGATGTTGCCGCCGTTGCCGCCGTTGCCGGCTAGCAGCCCGCTGAAACCTCCGGCGCCACCGCTGCCGGCGTAGTAGCCGCTGCCGCCGAGACCACCTTTGCCCCCATTACCGACCAGTAGCCCGCCGAAACCACCGGCGCCACCGCGGCCGGCGTAGTAGCCGCCACCTCCGACACCACCTTTGCCCCCGTCACCGAAGAGGAGGCCACCGATGCCACCGGCGCCACCTGAACCGCCGACTGTGAATGAGCCGCCGGAGGCGCCACCGGCTCCGCCGGCTCCCCCATTACCCATCAGGACGCCGCCTGCGCCGCCGGCACCTCCGACAGAGCCGTTACCGCTGGTAGCGGCCAGACCGGCCCCACCTGCGCCGCCGTTGCCGATCAGCCCGGCGGCCCCGCCGGCAAACCCGGCCGGATGCGCGGCGGTGCCCGCCGCGCCGGCCCCGCCATCGCCGAACAGGAATCCGCCATCGGCCATGCTGCCGTTCCACCCGAACTGGCCGATCGGCGAGGTGTTGGGGCCCGTGAAGTTGTTGACGCCATTGCCGATCAGGTCGCGTCCGAATAAGTCGACGAACGGCGCATTGAGCGCTCCGTCTATCTGCTCACCTGTCGGGCTGGCGATCCACGACTCGCCGGCCGTGTGAATCGTGTTGTAGAAAGTGTCGAAGGCTCCGTAGATGAGGTTGTTCAGCGCAGCTCGAGGAGACTCCGCCGCGGCCGAGACCGCCGCACCGAGACCGCCGACGTTGAGGGCAGCAGCAGCACTGGCGTGCACGCCGTCGAGGGTGGTGCCTAGCGCGCCGGCATTGAAGGCGGCGGCACTCGCATTGATGCTGCTAGTAATGCCCCCAAGGGCGGCTGTGTGAAGGCCGTCGAAGGCGGCCGTGCCGGCACCAAGGCCATCAATGGCCGCCGTCGTGCCCGCAGTAACGCCCTCAAGAGCCGCGGTGCCCGCATTAATGCCTTCGAGGGCGGCCTGACTGGCAGCGGAGATTACGGGCTGGATGATGGGGTCGATGATCGCGTCGAGCACGCCGGCGCGGGCGGGAGGCGCGGTTGCCATTGGGCTCATCGCGGCGGTGAGAAAGGCGCCGGCTGCCGTACTGAGGCCGACCGCACGGCCACCACGGCGGGCCTTGGCGTGACGGCGATTTCGCCTCGTTGTGTGCTGTTTGCGTTTCATCTGCGAGCCTTCCTGTCATAGTCGATAAAACGATGCTTTGAGACACGGACCTGAAAAGGATTGAGCGCTAACGACATTCGAGGGCACCTTGGCCACACCGCGGCCGCGTTTGATTCGCTGGCCAACAAAGGCGAGTCGCTTTTCACCCCGGCGAATAGGCCCACCATGGTGGCGGCCGTGTCGTGAGTTAAATGGTGGACACGTTCATCTGGCGTAGTCGTGGGCCCCGTGACGGGCGGATGGGTGTGAGGCCATCGGATCGGGAGCCGGAGCAGCGGCGCTGGCTAACGCGGCTGCGGCGGTGATGTGCGGGCGGGCTGCGAGCTGCACGACCATCTCCTTTATGCGGTGAGTCGAAATCGGATGGTCAGAAGGTAGCTGAGAACCAGCTTAGTTTCGGCCGAGTTGGGGTGAGAGCGGTCAAGTTGGCTCGGCAAACATTGAGTCGCGCAAACTATATAAAGTAAAGGAGCCAATGCTTGAAGAGATTCAAGAAGGCCTGGAGTTAACCCCCCCCCCGAATTTTAGTTCAACACGCAACTACCCGGGAGCAACCCCTGACCCACATTTGCTCTACCCGTCCCACACAACCAGCAAACCCCCAGATAAAAACCTCCACCCGCCTCTGCCTCCACCCCATGTACACACCCGCCGCTTTCGATGCAACAGGCTTCACCATCCGCTGCCGGGCCCACCCCGACCAACACGCCTCCCGATTCACATCCCCGGTACAAAGTTTTCACCCCCGGCTTTCTCCCCACCCCCACGGTGACGCAGCTGCCATCAACGAAGCGTTACCTTCTCCCCCATGAGAACCCACACCTCCCAGCAAATGCCCATGCCGGGCGGACAACGATTGGCCCCTTCAACCGAAGGAGACCAATCGCCGTTCGCGGCGCGCATTCGCGACCACCACCGAACTCAGAGCCAAGTTAAGGAAGTTCGCGATCAACATGCCCCTCACCGAATTCAGAGCACCCGGGACTTCGGTGCTCCAGAATCAATGTCGATACACCAAATTTAGGGTGCTACGGCAGGGCGCGCTGCGGTGATCGCGCGTCCCATGTCCACGGCGCTGACGTTAAGCACGCACGGATCGGTGCACACAAGTTGCTCGAGATCGCGGGGGCTGGGCGCCAGCCTGCGCAATCGACGGGTCCGCGCACGCCGACACACCGCGATCACCTCACCGACATAACGGGCGTTGCCGGCCACATCCAGCAGCGTCCCAGGGCCATGCGGGATCGACCGCAACCGAATTGCTTCGGCACCCAGCAGATCCCACGCACTGTCCTCCACGACCAAATGCTCTCTGCCGGCGAGCTGGCGCCCAAGGGCGACGACTTCCTGCGGGGTATAGCTGGCGAAGGTCACGGTGACGGGAAATCGAGCGGCCAACCCAGCGTGAGCCGCCAAGAAGTCGCGCATCGGACGGGGGTAGCCGGCCAGGATGACCACAAGCCCGTTACGGTATGCCGCCATGCACGCCCGCAGCGTGGTGATCGCCTCCACACCCCAAGAGCCGCCGTCGATTTCGGGCACCAGCCGATAAGCCTCGTCGATCAACAACACCCCACCGCGCGCATCCTCGCACACATCCCTCATCCTGGCCGCGCTGCGCCAAAGGTCACCCCCGACGATGTCACCTGCGCTGACCACGATGACCTGCGGGCGTGTGAGCGTGCCCACCCCAAACAACACCTCACCCACCACCCGGGCGAACGCCGTTTTCGCCGTGCCCGGTGCACCCAGAAACACCATATGGTTTTCCGCACACGACCTCACCACACCGCCATACTCGACACGACACTGGTCGAGCTCAAGCGCGGTGCACCACACCGCGAACTGTTCTTTCGCCTCGACCACACCGACCAACTCATCGACACGCGCCCGCGCCCAATCAAGAACCTCCCGACACTCGGCAGCCAGAGCGGTACCCCCGCGTGCCTCCTCCATGCCGGTACCAGTGCCGACCGTGTCAGCGTCGGCGGTGAGGATCCGGCGACCAACCCGCCCAGCGCTGGCGTGGGTCTCATCTACGCTGGGCGGGTTCACGCCGCAGTAGGAACTCAGAACAGCGACGTCAGGACGTTGGCCGCGAGCGTCCCGAACTCAACCGGCAGCCGGCTGGCAAGGTCCGCCACGACCGACGGGGCTAGGCCGGACAGGTCGGCCGCGATCGACGGAGCCACACTGGCGATATCGACCGGAAAAACGCCGGCAGCCGACGCCGCAGCGGCGAAATCACCCACGCCAGCAACACTGGCCGCAGCCTCGCCGCCACCCGTCAGAGACGGCCAACCGTTGAGCAGCACGTGCAGGAACCCCTCGAGTGCGACCCGGAGACTCCCACCCTCCACGACATTCTGAGCATTGGGATTGGCGATTGCATCCGCCAAACCGGGAACCACGGCGTTCGCGATGGTATTAAGCAGGCCCTGGCCAGGGGTCAACAAGCCGTTAACAGGGTCGCCGGCGCCCGCTACAGATGCACCGTTGATGAGGGCGTTCGTCATTGCGCCTGGGAAATTGAGCAGGTTGGTTAGCACACCCAGCGGATCCCCCGCAGTCGCTGAATCATAAACAGCTTGAAGACTGTCACCGAACTGGTCCGCCGCGGCTTGGGGCAGGCCGAGAACACCGTAGAGCGCGATGTTTTGTACACCGACGTTCACCAAAGAGTAGTACCCGTTTGTGAGGTCCTGGAGCATCTGATAGGGGATTAAAAGAATCCCTTCGAGCGGCTCCACGTTGAAAATTGGCGCAAACCAGAAGGCTACATATATAGCTTGGCTCCACTCGGCGAAGTTGCGGGATGCGAAGTCAGCGGATATCTGTTGGAGTAACTCGGGAAAGCTATACGCTCCACCAGCCCCGGTGAAGTAACCGACGAGATTATCCGCAGCCTCGTGGTAGTGGTTGACGTAGTCCGTTGCGTACCACAGCCCGTTGGCCGCAAGCTGCTGGGTGACGGGAAACGGAACTGTACTCCACGACCCCGGCAACGTACTCCACGGTCCTTTGTATATTTCCTGCAGGTTGGTCAGTGCCGTGGGGAGGATGTCGATCCACGTCTGTAGGGGGTTGACGACGTCATCGGCTAGCGTGACCGCGCGGTGCTGGATAGTGACCGTGCTGCGCTGAAGATCAGATGCCACATTGTTGGAGACTGCCGGTGTCAGGGCGATCAGGCTGGCACCTACTGCCGCGGCACCCGCGGTGACCAGTGGCCGAAAAGCTGCGAGCTGTTGCATGTCCATCGTTCCTTTGCTCATGTCTGATAGTGCGGGAGAACCGTTAAACGGTGTGTGTGTGGCCGGGGCGCTGGAATCGCGCGACGGTGATCTGATCGGGGCAGTGCAGAAGGCCATTGCGCCGACTGGGGTATCAGCCGGTCGGTGTGCTGCCGGCTGCACCGATTTGGCCGAGGAGCCCGGCCAGGCCGCCGGCCCCGCCGGCCCCGGCGCCGCGACCGTAGTAGTAGCCGATGCCGCCGTTACCGCCGTTGCCGCCGTTACCGGCCAGCAGCCCGCTCACACCGCCAGCACCACCCCTACCGCCGTCACCGCCGTAACCGCCGACACCGATGCCGCCATTGCCGGCCTGACCGCCCACACCACCATTACCGACCAGCAAGCCACCATTCCCGCCGGCACCACCCTTGCCGCCAAAGCCGCCACCAGCACCGCCAAAGCTGCCGTTGCCCCCATTGCCCCCATTGCCGAACAGCAAGCCGCCGCCACCGCCGGCGCCGCCATACCCGCCCGTGCCGCCGCCGCTGGCGCCGCCGCCGACCCCACCCAGGCCGCCGTTGCCCATCAGCATGCCGCCCGCGCCGCCCGCCCCGCCGGCGCCGCCGCTGGTATTTCCGGTGGTAAATGTCGCGCCGCTTCCGCCCACACCGCCGTTGCCGATCAATCCGGCGGAGCCACCGGCAAAACCGGCGGTGTGAGCGGCGGTACCGGCCGCACCGGTGCCGCCATCACCGAACAAGAACCCGCCATCACCGAGATTGCCAAACCACCCGGTCTGACCAATCAACGAGGTGTTGGTGCCGGTAAAACCGTTAACGCCATTGCCGATCACATCGCGCCCCAACACGTCGACGAACGGCGCATTGACCGGCCCGTCCACGGCCTGACCAATCGGGCTGGCAATCCACGACTCACCTGCCGCATGAATACCGTTGTAGAAACCGTCGAATGCCCCGTAAATGAGTTGATTCAGCGCCGTCGTAGGGCCCGTACCAGAAGCAGCGGCGCCGAGGCCGCCGAGATCGACGGCGGCGGTACTGATATTGATCCCCTCCACGGCGGCCGCACCAGAATTGATGCTCTCGAAAGCCGCCGTGGGCAGCCCGCCGGCGCCCAGCGCGGCGATGCTGGCATTGATGCTGTTGGTAATGCCTTCCAGGGCAGCCGAATGAATACCTTCGAAGGCGGCTGCGCTCGCGCCAACACCGTCGAACGCGGCCGCACCCACACCCACGCCGTCGAGGGCGACCGTGCCCGCGTTAATGCCTTCTTGGGCAGCGGTGGTGGCCGCGGAGATTACGGGCTGGATGATGGGGTCGATGATCGCGTCGAGCACCCCGGCGCGTGCCGGAGGCGCGCCAACAACTGGAGCCATTGCGGCAGTGAAGAAAGCGCTAGCTGCCGTACCCAGGCCGATCACACGGCCACCCCGGCGTGCCTTGGCGTGACGGCGATTTCGCCTCGTTGTGTGCTGTTTGCGTTTCATCTGCGAGCCTTCCTGTCATAGTCGATAAAACGATGCTTTGAGACACGGACCTGAAAAGAATTGAGCGCTAACGACTTCCGCGAGACACCGTGCCGCGTTTGATTCGCTGGCCAACAAGGCGAGTCGCTTTCCACCCCGGCGGACAGGCCCACCATGGTGTTGGCCGTGTCGGTGAGTTAAACGGTGGACACGCTCATCTGGGGTAGTCGTGGGCCCCGTGACGGCCGGATGGGTGCTGGGTTATCGGATTGGGGGCCGGGGCAGCGGCGCTGGCTAACGCGGCTGCGGCGGTGATGTGCGGGCGGGCTGCGAGATCCACGACCATCTCCTTTAAGCGGTGAGTCGAAATCGGATGGTCAGAAAGTAGCTGAGAACCAGCTTAGTTTCGGCCGAGTTGAGGTGAGAGCGGTCAAGTTGGCGCGGCAAACATCGAAACGCGCAAACCATATAAAGTAAAGGAACCAATGCTTGCAGAGATTCAAGAAGGCCTGGAGTTAACCCCCCCCCCGAATTTTAATTCAACACGCAACTACCAGCAGCCGCACCCCAACACACATTTGCTCCACCCATCCCACACAACCAGCAAACCCCAGACAAGACCCCATGTACGCACCCACCGCTTTCGATACAACAGGCGTCACCACCCGCTACCGACCCACCCCGACCCAACACCCCTCCCCGATTCGTACCCCTCAACGCAAGATTTCGTCTCCAGCTTCCTGCCCAACCCCACCTCACCAATGACGCAGCTTGCCTCTGACTCGCAGTTCAACCACCTTCTCCCCCATAAGGACTCACACCCTCCCAGCAAATACCCATGCTGGGCATACTGCGATTGACGGTCACCGGCGCGCATCGGCAACCACCACCAGACTCAGAGCAACATGGGGAGGTTCGTGATCGACTTGCCTGTCACCGCATTCAGAGCACCCGGGATTTCGGTGCTTCCGGGATCAGTGTCGGTACACCGAATTTAGGGTGCCACGGCCGGGCGCGCTGCAGCGATCGCACGCTCCATATCCGCGGCGCTGACGTTAAGAACACAGGGGTCGGTGCGCACGAATTGCTCGAGATCGCGGGGGCTGGGCGCCATTCTGCGCAACCGGCGGGTCCGCGCACGCCGACACACCGCGATCACCTCACCGACATAACGGGCGTTGCCGGCCACATCCAGCAGCGTCCCGGGCCCATAGGGGATCGCCCGCAACCGAGCAGCTTCAGCACCCAACAGCTCCCACGCCGCGTCCTCCACGACCACATGCTCTCTGCCGGCCAGGCGGCGCCCAAGAGCGACGACTTCCTGCGGGGTATAGCTGGCGAAAGTCACGATGACGGGGAATCGAGCGGCCAACCCAGCATGGTCTGTCAAGAAGTCGCGCATCGGGCCGGGGCAGCCGGCCAGGATGACCACAAGCCCGTTACGGTATGCCGCCATGCACGCTCGCAGTGTGGTGATCGCCTCCACACCGAAACAGTGGTCTTCGGTGTCGGGGACCAGCCGATAAGCCTCGTCGATCAACAACACCCCACCGCGCGCGTCCTCGCACACATCCCTCATCCTGGCCGCGCCGCGCCAAAGGTCACCCCCGACGATGTCACCTGCGCTGACCACGGTGACCTGCGGGCGTGTGAGCGTGCCCACCCCGAACAACACCTCACCCACCACCCGAGCGAACGTCGTTTTCCCCGTACCCGGTGCACCTAGAAACACCATATGGTTTCCCGCACACGACCTCACCAGACCATGCTCGACACGACACTGGTCGATCTGAAATGCGGTGCACCACAACGCGAATCGTTCTTTCGCCTCGGCCACACCGACCAACTCATCGACACGCGCCCGCGCCCACTCCAGCACCTCCCGACACTCACCGGCCAGCCCGGCACTTGCGCACATACCACGACTGGTGTCGGTGCCCGCCTCCCCCATACCGGTACCAGAAGCGACCGTCCGGCATCCCGGCTCCTCAAGCACCGCGCGTGCCCGCACGATCAACCGGCCCTCAACACCGGCACCGCCCCCTACTTCATCGGCGGCTTCCTCCTCACCCCATTCCCGCCGACAGACAAACATCGGTGACCGCACACAGATCAGGCCACGCCGCGTGCGGCAACACACGCTGGCAGTGAGGAATTAGCGCCACAACACCACGTGGACGTCGCCCACCAAATCCGGATCATCGATGTACCCCCAACACCCGGCCGTAGCCGGCGGCGCCGATCGGGCCGCCGGCATACCCCACAGCAACAGCGAAAGGAGCCAATTGCCATTGCCTGACACCTGGCCTTGCTGAGACTCACAATGCAGACAAGATGTGCAGCGCGAGCGTCGAGAGATCGACCGACAGCGTCGTCGCCAACGACCCCGCCAGATTCGCCCCCAACGACGAACCCAACGACGAACCCAACGACGGACCCAACGACGCCGCGATATTGGTCACCATCGCCGGATCAAACGCCTTCAACGCATCTGCCGACAGACCGGGCAACCCACCCGACAAACCAGCCATGACACTGCTAGCTGCCGGTGCCAAAGCAGCGAAGTCACCCCCGCTGGTGACCGCGGCGGCCGCAGCACTGGGGATAGCCGCATAGGTTTGGATGACGTTGACCAGATTGTCGAAAACAGTCTGCGGGGTGGGGAAGCCGGTGGTCACCACGTTCGCCAAGTACCCCAACGCATACTCGAGGCTGCCGCCACTCATAATGTTCTGGGCGCCCGGGGCGACCATATCTTTGGCAAGCCCTTGCGGGGTCACGATGATGAAGTACTTGAGGAGGCCAGGGTTTCCATCGGCGATCAAGCCCGCGTTGTAGAGCCCGGTTTTTGTGTTGAGGGTTCCGTTGAGCACCGAGTTTGTCACCAGGGCGGGGATATCGATCGTGTTGATCACGGCGCCGAGCGGATCCCCGGCGGCGAGTGAATTGTAAACATTCTGAACGCCCACACCGATCGGGTCGAAAACCGTGGACATAAACCAGGTGGCAAAGTATCCAGGGACATTGCCCAGCCACGTTGTCGTCAGGTAGTCAGTCGCGTTCGCGATGTTCTGCGTAATCGGATTAAGGATCCGCGGAATCGTTTCGAGCGATTGAAGGACTCCTACGGCAAGATCCCCCCATATCGTTGACGTAAGCGCGGGAATCCCGGCGGCGAAGTTTCCCGCCTGAAGATCAGCCAGTCCGATCGCAACTTGCGGAACGAAATCTACAGGATTCTCGGGGGAGGTTCCGAGAAAGAAACTGACCGCGTCGTTTCCGGCCGCTTGGTACGGCGTCACATACTGGACTGCGTATTGCAAAAAGTTGGCGGCGATCTGTTGCGCATCCGCGAACGGGTACTGCTGAAATTGTGTGTACAGCGACGAGAGGTTGGTGCCCGCGGCCTGGAATGTGGTGATCCAGTCTTGGATGGGGTTGGCGACGTAGTCGGTGAGTTCGACCGCGCGTTGCTGCAGATCGGTCATGCTGTGTTGGATGTCGGCGGCCAGATCGTTGGAGACCGTGGGTGTGAGGGCGATCATGCCAGCGGATATTGTCGCGGCGGCCGCGGTGAGGAGGGGCCGGGGGCCTGCTAGCTGTTTCATGTGCGTTTACTTCCTTTGCTGTGGGTGGTTCTGGGTGTCCGTAGCCTGTGGCGTCTAGAGGCCGGAGGGTCTTATCGGCGGCTAGGGGGTCACGCTGCCCGGGGCGCCTGTTTGGCCGAGGAGCCCGGCGACGCCGCCGGGACGGACGTCGGCGGCCTTGCCAGCCCCACCGCCGGTGCCGCCGTTGCCGGCGAGCATCCCGCCCACCCCGGCGAAACCACCATGCGCGTTGACGCTTCCTACTGTCTCGCCGAAGCCACCGCTGCCCCCATTGCCGACCAGCCAGGCACCGTTACCGCCCTCACCGCCGTTACCGGCGGCGACAGTGCCGAGGCCGCCGACGGCGCCGTCGCCGCCGTTACCGAACAGGAACCCGCCCGCGCCGCCCTGGCCACCGATGCCGCCGAGGGTGCCGGTTGTGTTGCCACCGAGACCGCCGCCACCGCCGTTGCCCATCAGGATCCCGCCGGGACCGCCGGAACCGCCAGTGAGGGAGGCGCCCGCCAAACTGCTGCCGTTAAACGCGGCGCCGCCGTTGCCGCCGTTGCCGATCAGTCCGGCGGCCCCGCCGGCGAACCCGGCCGGGTGGGCGGCGGTGCCGGCCGCGCCGGTTCCGCCGTCGCCGAAGAGGAATCCGCCGTCGCTGAGGTTGCCGAAGAGGTTGGTTTGGCCGAGTAGCGAGGTGTTGGTGCCGGTGAAGTTGTTGACGCCGTTGCCGATCAGGTCGCGCCCGAACAAGGCCAGGAAGGGCGCGTTGATCAACCCGTCCAGTTGTTCACCGGTGGGGCTGGTGATCCAGCCCTGGCCGGCGGTGTAGATCGTGGTGTAGAAGTTGTCGAACGCGTTGTACACGAGGTTGTTCAGCTCAGCTCGAGGAGACTCCTCCGCGGCCGAGACCGCCGCACCGAGACCGCCGGCATTGAAGGCGGCAGCAGCATTGGCATACACACCATCGAGAGTGGTGCTCAGCATGCCGGCATTGAGGGCGGCGGCGCTGGCATTGATGCTGTTGGTAATGCCCTCCAGAGCGGCCGAATGAATGCCGGTGAACGCAGCCGCGCTCGCGCCAACACCGTCGAGGGCGACCGTGCCCGCACCGACACCGTCGAGGGCGACCGCGCCCGCATTAATGCCCTCTTGGGCAGCGGTGGTGGCCGCGGAGATGACCGGCTGGATGATCGGGTCAATGATCGCGTCGAGCACCCCGGCGCGCGCGGGAGGCGCGGTTGCTATCGGGCTCATCGCGGCAGTCAGAAAAGCACCGGCGGCCGTACCCAGGCCGATCACACGGCCACCACGGCGCGCCTTGGCGTGACGGCGATTCCGCCTCGTTGTGTGCTGTTTGCGTTTCATCTGCGAGCCTTCCTGTCATAGTCGATAAAACGATGCTTTGAGACATGGTCCTGAAAAGAATTGAGCGCTAACGACATTCGCGGGCATTGTGGCCGCGTTTGATTCGGTGGCCAGCAAGGCGAGTCGCTCTCCGCCCCGGCGAACAAGCCCACCATGGTGGCGGCTGGCGTCGGGACAGTTAAACGGTGGACACGCTCATCTGGCGTAGTTATCGGCCACGTGACGGCCGGGTAGGTGTGAGGCCATCGGATCGGGAGCCGGGGGCAGCGGCGCTGGCTAACGCGGCTGCGGGGGTGATGTGCGGGCGGGCTGCGAGCTGCACGACCATCTCCTTTGAACGGTGAGTCGAATTCGGATGGTCAGAAGGTAGCTGAGAACCAGCTTAGTTTCGGCCGAGTTGGGGTGAGAGCAGTCAAGTTGGCCCGGCAAACATCGAGTCACGCAAACTATACGAAATAAAGGAACCAATGCTTGCAGAGATTCAAGAAGGCCTAGAGTTAACCCCCCCCCCGAATTTTAGTTCAACACGCAACTACCAGCGGCCGCGCCCTGACACACATTTGCTCCACCCGTCCCGCACAACCAGCAAACCCCAAAAAACATCCACCTCGTCTCGCCCACACCGCCTGTACACACCCGCCACTCTCGATGCAACAGGCTCACCATCCGCCGGCCACCCCGACCAACACGCCTCCCGATTCACATCCCCCGGTACAAAGTTTTCACCCCGGCTTCCCACCCCACCCGCAGTGACGCAGCTGCCTCTGACTCGCAGTTCAACCACCTTCTCCCCCACGAGAACCCACACCTCCCAGCGAATACCCATGCCGGGCATACTGCGCTTGGCGATCACCGGCGCGCATTCGCGACCACCACCGGACTCAGAGCAACTTCAGGAGGTTCGTGATCAACATGCTTGTCACCGCATTCAGAGCACCCGGGATTTCGGCGCTCCCGGGATCAATGTCGGTACACCGAATTTAGGGCGCCACGGCAGGGCGCGCTGCAGCGATCGCACGTCCCATATCCGCGGCGCTGACGTTAAGCACGCACGGATCGGTGCACACAAGTTGCTCGAGATCGCGAGGGCTGGGCGCTAGCCTGCGCAATCGACGGGTCCGCGCACGCCGGCACACCGCGATCACCTCACCGACATAACGGGCGTTGCCGGCCACATCCAGCAGCGTCCCGGGGCCGTACGGGATCGACCGCAACCGGGTCGCTTCAGCACCCAACAGCTGCCAGGCGGTGTCCTCGACGACGAGGTGTTCCTTGACAGCGAAGCGGTGTCCGAGGGCAACGATTTCTTCGGGGGTGTAGCTGGCGAAAGCCAGCGTGACGGGAAATCGGGCGGCCAGCCCGGTGTGGGCTGTCAAGAAATCCTGCATCGGGCCGGGATAGCCGGCGAGGATGACGACGAGTTCGTCGCAATACTGCGCCATGCACGCCTGCAGTGTGATGATCGCATCCACACCACAACAACAGTGGTCCTCGGTGTCCGAGACGAGTCGGTGGGCCTGGTCGATAAACAACACCCCACCGCGCGCTTGTTCGCACACCTCCTTCATTTTGGCCGTGCTGCGCGCGGGGTCGCTCACAGTGATGTGGTGGGCGGCGACTTTGGTGACATCGGGGCGGGTAAGCGTGCCCACCCCGAACAACACCTCAGCGATGACCCGAGCGAACGTCCTTTTCGCCGTACCCGGCGCGCCCAGAAACACCATGTGATTTTCTGCGCTGGAGGTCACCGCGCCGCTGTGCTCGAGACGATGGTGGCTGGTTTGGAGTGCGGTGCGCCACATCGTGAAGTGTTCTTTGGCCTCGGTCAAACCGATCAATTCATCGATTCGTGCTTGCGCCCACTCAAGGACCTCCTGACACTCGGCGGCCAGCACGACGCCCCCGCGCGCATTGCGACCGCCCAACACCGCAGCGGCAGCTTCCTCCTCACCCAACTCCCCCCGGCGGACAGACATCAGTGACCCCACCCAATTTCAGGCCACACCGCGCGCGGTAACACCCGCTGGCAGTAAGGAATTAGCACCACAACACCACCTGGACATCGCCGACCACATCCAGATCATGTGAGTACCTCCGACACCGGGCCGCGTGCCGGCGACGTCGAATCACGCCACCGGCACACGCGCGAAGAAGAGGGCTTACAGCGCCGAGAGGATATGCAGTCCAAGCGTTGAGAGATCAACGGCCAGCGTGCCCGCCACCGATCCCAGACTTCCCACCACCGACGTACCCAGCGACCCCGCGACATCAGCCGCCAACGACGGACCCAACGACCCCGCGATATTGGTCACCGCCGCCGGATCAAAACCCTTCAACAGATCGGCCGACAAACCAGGCAGCTGTGCCGACAGGCCGCCGATAAGGCTGCCGCCATTCACCGCACCGGCCGAAGCTGCGGCAACATTTCCGACACCGCCATACGTATTCCACAGATTAACCAGGTAGTCGACAACAGTCTGCAAGGTTGGCCAACCGCTAATCAGTTGGCCGGACAATTGCTGGAAGGCGGTCGCAACGCTGCCACCCTCCGTGATGTTCTGGGCACCAGGAGCCACCATGTTCTCCGCAATAAGCCGTGGCACGTTGACCAACAGGTTTTGGAAAAAGCCGTTGGTAAGCCCACAGCTGCCGGGGCAGACCAGCCCGCCGCCCACTCCAGATAAATTTAGGAGACTATTCGTCATTTCGCCAGGTATATCAAGCAGGTTGGTCAACACCCCGAGCGGAGACCCGGCCACCCAAGAATCATAGGCACCTTGAAGACTGTCCCCCAAAGGGGCATCGATCGAGGTCGGCAATAGGACAAGGGAGCCGGAGATGGCGTCGAAACCGACGTTGGAGTGGGTGCTAAAAAATGCCGAAGTGGCATTCGCGAGATTTTGAGTAATGCCTTCAAGAATCTTCACTGGAATATTTTTGAGGTTCTCCACGTAATTCGCGACTGGAAAGTAATACAGCGCATCAACGAGTAAGGTTACCGCGCCATCGCTCGTGGGAGTAAGTGCGAATTGGCCAGCCCTGGCGGCAGTGATGCTGTCTTCGAGCAGCGGAACAAAATCACTACCGCGTGCTCCAAGATAGTAGCCAACCAGCCCGCCGGCAACGGATTGAAGGTTACTGATATCGATGTTCCCGTAGTCGAGCCAGTTTGCAGCCAGCTGTTGTGCGACCGGGAACGGAAGCTGACTGAACTCACCGAGAATCGTTTGTATGTTGGCACCCGCCGTCTGGAAGGTGTCGATCCAGGTTTGGATCGGGTTAACGACGTCATCGACCAGCTGTACCGCGCGCTGCTGGGCGGTGATCGCGCCGTGTTGGAGCGTGGCCGCGGCGTCATTGAAGACCGTCGGCGTCAGGGCGATCAGACTGGCACCTAGTGCCGCGGCGCTCGCGGTGACGAGGGGTCGGAGAGCTGTTAGCTGTTGCATGCGCTTAAATTCCTTTGCTGTGTGTGGTCTGGGTATTCGTGGGCGTGCAGAAGCCATCCCGTACATCGACAAGTCAGGGCTTGATGCCAGCAGTGCCGGATTGACCGAGGATCCCGGCGTAACCGCCGGCACCACCGACACCGCTGCTGTAAAAGCCGTAACCGCCAGCGCCGCCGTTACCGCCGTTACCGGCCAACAGGCCGCCCCAACCGCCAGCGCCACCGTTGTAGCCGTAACCACCGCCAGTGGCGGCAGCGCCGCCTTGGCCCCCGTTACCGACGAGCTGGGCGGCGTGACCGCCGGCACCGCCAGCACCGCCGTAGTAGGCGCCGCTGCCGTTGCCGCCGGCGCCGCCGTTGCCGAACAGCAAACCACCGGCGCCGCCGGCGCCGCCGTTGCCGCCAGAACTATGAGCACCACTGGCGGCGCCTCCGATGCCGCCAACACCTCCATTGCCCATCAGCAAGCCGCCGGCCCCGCCAGCACCGCCGGCCCCGCCAACAGCGCGACTGCCCGCACCCGCGGCGGCGCCCGCGCCACCGGCACCCCCGTTACCGATCAACCCGGCCGAACCGCCGGCATAGCCAGCCATGTGAGTCGCGGTGCCGGCCGCACCAGCCCCGCCATCACCAAACAAGAACCCGCCATCGTGAAGGTTGCCGACGGGCAGCCAACTGCCTAACGGCGAGGTGTTTTGGATCGGCGCCCCGTCGACGCCGTTGCCGATCAGATCCCGCCCAAACACGTCGACGAACGGCGCATTGATCACCCCGTCCACAGATTGGCCGGTGGGGCTGGCAATCCATGCCTCACCAGCCCCATGAATCCCGATATAAAAGCTGTCGAACGCGCCATAGATGAGGTCATTGAGCGCAGCACGCGGGTTTTCGACAGCCGCAGCACTCAGGCCACCGAGACCGACCGCGGCGCTACTGAGATTGATCCCCCCCACGGCGGCCGCACCAGAATTAATGCTCCCAAAAACCGCCGGACTAAGCCCACCGGCACCCAACGCAGCGACACTGGCATTAATGCTGTTGGTAATGCCCTCCAGAGCAGCCGAATGAATGCCGGTGAACGCAGCCGCACCCACACCAACACCGTCAAACGCCGCACCTGCTCCAACGCCGTCGAGGGCGACCGCACCCGCATTAATACCCTCTTGGGCAGCGGTGGTGGCCGCAGAGATCACCGGCTGGATGATCGGGTCAATGATCGCGTCGAGCACCCCGGCGCGCGCGGGAGGCGCGGTTGCTATCGGGCTCATCGCGGCAGTCAGAAAGGCGCCGGCTGCCGTACCCATGCCGATCACACGGCCGTGATGGCGCGCCTTGGCGTGACGGCGATTCCGCCTCATGCTGTGCTGTTTGCGTTTCATCTGCGAGCCTTCCTGTCATAGTCGATAAAACGATGCTTTGAGACACGGACCTGAAAAGAATTGAGCGCTAACGACATTCGCGGACACCCTGGCCACACCGCGGCCGCGTTTGATTCGCTAGCCAACAAGGCGAGCCGCTCTCCACCCCGGCGACCAGGCCCGCCATGGTGGCGGCCGGCGTCGGGACAGTTAAACGGTGGACACGCTCATCTGGCGTAGTTATCGGCCCCGTGACGGGCGGATGGGTGTGAGGCCATCGGATCGGGAGCCGGGGCAGCGGCGCTGGCTAACGCGGCTGCGGCGGTGATGTGCGGGCGGGCTGCGAGCTGCACGACCATCTCCTTTAAGCGTTCTGAATAACGACGAAATGAACGTACCTGGTAGTTATGTTGAGTAGATCGTGCAATAAAATGGGCAATTAACTGCGGCTATATAGATTTCCAGCAAAAAGTCTGTCCGGGGTGCGCGGATAATTTATTTTCATTTCTGAAATGCTTGGCGCCTCCGCCGCCCCACGACCTGGTGGCGCTGCTACCCAGTTGGCAATTAGTGCTGCCGGCCGGCCGCAAAGCGCCTACACCATCGGCTCCTACCTGCGAGGCACCCGCTAACTACCTCACCTGGTCTAAGACCGAATTCAATGAACAACCCTTTCACCAGGCCCGGCCTGCAGCACTGGACCACCTACATCCTGGGCTCCGGTGCCCAACGAGCTCCGCACGCATCCGCCGGTCAGGCCGTGCGCCGCTCGCCGTCTGGCTGGCCGACGAAAAAGAAATCGACGAGAACCCCTTCCTGGGTCTCAAACCCCACAAGATCGCCACCAAGGTTATGGAACGCCTCGCCGACGACGAACTGCGCCTCATGTTCAAAGCCTGCGCCGGTCACACGTCCTTCGCGGCGAAGTAACCACAGCAAACACAATATTTTCGATATATGGCCTGGCAGACGCATATCTCAATCGAATAACAGTTACCAAGGATGCGAGGCACGTGGCTACTGACGGGTACTTTCACACTGAACTATCGCAGCGAGGGCTAGAGTTTGCTTTTTAACGCGTGTAAGGCACGCTTACCAGCAAGTTTTCGATTTCATAAAGGTTGCGAGCAGGCAGTTAGCTGGCGTGATCTGCCGATGCTCATCGAAAGTCCCACGACCTTAAGTACCTACCAGGTACGTCCAGTAGCTCGCCCCCAAGGTGAGACACCATGCGAAGTCTCGTCGGGGAAGATCTAGCCCAGCTGGGAGCCACACCAGGTCGCGGTTGGACTCCAGGCAGTTGCGTCATGCACGCATCCATGCCGGGCTCACCCAGGCCGATGCTGGTCGCCGAGCTGGGTATCGCGGCAGCTCGTTAACCGAAGCGAGGGTGGAAGTAAACCAGATTTAGGGTGTTACGGCTGGGCGCGCTGCGGTGATCGCACGTCCCATATCGTCGGCGGTGACGTGGAGCACGCACGGGTCGGTGCGCACGAATTGCTCGAGATCGCGGGGGCTGGGCGCTAGCCTGCGCAATCGGCGGGTTCGCGCACGCCGACACACCGCGATCACCTCACCGACGTAACGGGCGTTGCCGGCCACATCAAGCAGCGTGCCCGGCCCATACCGGATCGACCGCAACCGGATTGCTTCAGCACCCAGCAGATCCCACGCACCGTCCTCCACTACCAAATGCTCTCTGCCGGCCAGGTGACGCCCAATCGCGACGACTTCCTGCGGGGTATAGCTAGCAAAAGTCACGGTGAACAGAAATCGAGCGGCCAACCCAGCGTGAGCCGCCAAGAAGTCGCGCATCGGACGGGGGTAGCCGGCCAGGATGACCACAAGCCCGTTACGGTATGCCGCCATGCACGCCCGCAGTGTGGTGATCGCCTCCACACCCCAAGCGCGACCGTCGATTTCCGAGTCCAGCCGATAAGCCTCGTCGATCAACAGCACCCCACCGCGCGCGTCCTCGCACACATCCCTCATCCTGGCCGCGCCGCGCCAAAGGTCACCCCCGACGATGTCACCTGCGCTGACCACGGTGACCTGCGGGCGCGTGAGCGTGCCCACCCCGAACAACACCTCACCGATGACCCGGGCGAACGTCCTTTTCGCCGTACCCGGTGCACCCAGCAACACCATATGGTTTTCCCAACACGACCTCACCGCACTACCGTGCTCGACACGACACTGGTCGCCGCTCTGCAACGCGGCCCGCCACACCACGAATTGTTCTTTCGCCTCAGCCAAACCAATCAATTCAGCGATACGCGCCTGCGCCCAATCAAGAACCTCCTGACGCTCGCGGGCCAGCCCAGCGCTTGCGCACGTACCGTGACTGGTGTCGGTGCTTGCCTCCCCCATGCCGGTACCGGCAGCGACCGTCCGGCATCCCGGCTCCTCAAGCACCGCGCATGCCTGCGGGATCAACTGGCCCTCGACACAGGCACCGCCCCATACTTCATAGGCGGCTTCCTCCTCACCCAATTCCCGCCGACAGACAAACATCGGTGACCGCACCCAAAGCTCAGGCCACGTTGCGTGCGGTACTACCCGCTGGCGGTGAGGAATTGGAGCCACAACGCCACGTGGGCGTCGCCGAGCAGATCCGGATCATTGATGTAACCTCCAGCACCTGGTCGTAGCCGGCGGCGCCGATCGGGCCGCCGGCATACCCCACAGCAACAGCGAAAGGACCCAATTGCCATTGCCTGTCACTTGGTCTAGCTGGGACTCACAATGCAGACAGGATGTGCAGCGCCAGCGTTGGGAGCTCGACAGCCAACGTGCCCGCGATGTTCGCCCCCAACGACGAGCCGAGCGATCCCGCGACATTTGCCGCCAACGACGGACCCAGCGACGCCGCGATATTAGTCACCGCCGCCGGATCGAACGCCTTCAACACATCCGCCGACAAACCAGGCAAGCCAGCCATAACGCTGCTGGCCGCCGGCGAAATCGCCTCCGCCGCACCCACGGGGTTACCTATCGCAAATTGGATGGCGCTCAGCAGGTTATCGAAGAACGTCTGCGGAGTGGGAAAACCAGTGGTCACCAGGTTGGCTAAATACCCCAGCGCAAATGGGAGGCTGCCGCCACTCATGATGTTCTGGGCGTTGGGAGCGACCATGTCTTTGGCAAGCCCTTGCGGAGTGAGTAGCGAAAGGGTATTGGCAAGACCGCCGCCGTCGCTGATCAGGCCGCCACCGTACGTGCCGTTACTGAATGGGGTTCCGTTGAGGACCGCGTTTGTCAATGCGCCGGGGACATCAATCGCATTGATGAGCGCACCCAGCGGGTCCCCGGCGGTGAATGAATTGTAAACATTTTGCAGACTCGTGCCGAGTGAGCCGAAGAACTCGTCGGGAAGACTACTAACAAAATAGACACCGACATTAGCTATAGCGTCGTCCGTCAGGTAAGCAGTCGCGTTGGCGAGGTTTTGCGTGATGGGGTTAAGGATCTGCGGAATTGTTTCCAGCGGTTCTCCGACGTATAAGGCCGCGTCGAAAAACAGGGTATTAAAGATGCTAAACGCGCTGGTGATGTTACCCGCCTTGATGTCAGCCAGTGCGGTGCCCAACTGCGGTAGGAAAATACCCAGAGTTGAGGTGTTAGGAGTCCCGAGGAAGTACCCGATACCCTGATTTGCGGCCGTTTGGTAGGGCTTCACATATTCGACTGCGTACTGCAAAAAGTTGGCGGCCATCTGCTGCGGCACCGGGAACGGATGCTGTTGATATTGCGTGGCAAGCGACGAGATGTTGATGCCCGCCGCCTCGAAGACGTCGATCCAGGTCTGGACCGGGTTAGCGACGTAATCGGTCAGCTCCACCGCGCGCTGCTGAATGATGGTCGTGCCGTGCTGGATATCGGATGCGAGGTCGTTGGAGACCGCCGGCGTCAGGGCGATTAAGCTGGCACCTACTGCCGCGGCGCCCGCGGAGACGAGGGGCCGAAGGGCTGCTAGCTGTTGCATGCGCTTAATTCCTTTGCTGTCTATGATCTGAATGGTCATTGGGGCTAACCGTTGGCTCCATGTGCGCCGACCGCGCCGATCTGGCCGAGGAGCCCAGCCGAGCCGGCGAGACCCTTATTGCCGCCTTCGTAGCCGGCGCCGATGGCGTTGCCACCGTTGCCGCCGTTGCCACCGTTGCCGGCCAGCATGCCGCCGAGACCGCCGGCACCACCGTCACCGCCGCCCCCGTAACCGGGAGCGGGTTGGCTGCTACCGCCCACACCGCCGGCGCCGCCGTTGCCGACCAGCCAGGCTCCGCTACCGCCGGCGCCGCCGTTGCCGGCGTAACCGCCACTAGGGCTGCCGCTACCGCCGGCACCGCCGGCGCCACCATTGCCGAACAGGAACCCGCCGGCACCACCCTGGCCACCCTGGCCGCCGAAAAAGCCGGTAGGGCCAGCGACGCCGCCAGCGCCGCCAGCGCCGCCATTACCCATCAGAATGCCGCCAGGACCACCGGCGCCACCATCGGTGATTACGAAGCCTTGAGTGGGGCCGCCCAAGCCACCGACGCCACCGTTGCCGATCAGCCCGGCCGCACCGCCTGCACCGCCGGTGGGATTAGCGGCGGTACCGGCCGCACCGGACCCGCCGTCACCGAACAAGAACCCACCATCTTGGAGGTTGCCGGTGAGGTTGGTACTGCCGAGCAACGAGGTGTTAGGACCGCTGAAGTTGTTGACGCCGTTACCGATCAGGTCGCGCCCCAACAAGGCCAGGAACGGTGCGTTGAGCACCCCGTCCACTTGTTGGCCGGCTGGGCTGGCAATCCACGACTCGCCGGCCCCGTGAATCCCGGTATAGAAGCTGTCGAACGCGCCATAGATGAGGTCATTGAGCGCGGCACGCGGGTTTTCGACAGCTGCGGCACTGAGACTGAGGCCGCCCAGATCGACAGCGGCGGTACTGATATTGATCCCCTCCACGGCGGCCGCACTGGAATTGATGCTCTCGAAAGCGGCCGTGGGCAGCCCGCCGGCACCCAGTGCGGCGACGCTGGCATTGATGCTGTTGGTAATGCCTTCCAGGGCAGCCGAATGAATGCCGGTGAACGCAGCCGCGCTCGCGCCAACACCGTCGAACGCTGCCGCACCCACACCAACGCCGTCGAGGGCGACTGCGCCGGCATTAATGCCTTCTTGGGCAGCTGTGGTGGCCGCGGAGATTACCGGCTGGATGATGGGGTCGATGATCGCGTCGAGCACCCCGGCGCGGGCGGCCGGAGCAGTTGCCATTGGGCTCATCGCGGCAGTAAGGAAAGCGCCCGCCGCGGTGCCCAGGCTGATCGCATGATTGCGACGACGCGTCTTGGCGTTACGACGATTCCGCCTCGTTGTGTGTTGCTTACGTTTCATCTGCGAGCCTTCCTGTCATAGTCGATAAAACGATGCTTTGAGACACGGACCTGAAAAGAATTGAGCGCTAACGACATTCGCGAGGCACCCTGGCCACACCGCGGCCGCGCTTGATTCGCTGACCAACAAGGCGAGTCGCTCTCCACCCCGGCGAACAGATCCGACATGGTGTCGGCGACGTCGGTGAGTTAAACGGTGAAGACGCTCATCGGGCGTAGTTGTGGGCCCCGTGACGGGCGGGTGGGTGCTGGGCCATCGGATCGGGAGCCGGGGCAGCGGCGCTGGCTAACGCGGCTGCGGTGGTGATGTGCGGGCGGGCTGCGAGCTGCACGACCATCTCCTTTAAGCGTTCTGAATAACGACACGCTGAACGTACTTGAAAAATATATTGAGCAGACCGCGCCACAAAACCACCAATAAACTGCAAGTTTTGTGAATTCGTAGCAAAACCCACCCGATATGAATCAAATTACTTTGGTTCCGAAATGCTGGCCGCCGCCATGCCCGATCACTTGGTGGCGCTGCTGGCCCGTTGGCAGCTGGCGATGCACGCCGACCCACAAAGTCCCCCGACACCATCGACTCCTATGTCAGGCGTGCGCGGTACCACCTCACCTGGTGTGCAGCCGGGCTGAATGAACACCCTTCACCCAGACCCGCCCTACAACGCTGGGCCACATATATTCTCGACTCCGGTGCCGAACCCCCCACCGCGCGCATCCGCCAGCAGGCCGTCCGCCGCCTCACCGCGTGGCTGACCGACGAAAGAGAAATCGACCACAACCCCCTCCTCGGCCTCGAACCATCCAAAATCGTGGAACGCCTGACCGACGACGAACTACGCTCATGCGCCGGTTACACACCCTTCGCGGCGAGTTACTGCAGCAAACATAAACGTCGTCAATATATGGCTCGGCAGACGCCTATCTCGATCGAATAACAGTCAACAAGAACGCGAGATGCCTTGCTACCGTCAGGTAGTTTCAGACTGAACTATTGCGGTGGTGACGGGAGTTTGCCATTCGATGCGTGCAAGCGCAGCTACCAGCAATTTCTCGATACCACAAAGGTTGCGAGCATGCAGTTGCTCGGCGTGATCTGCCCATGCTCATCGAAAGTCCCACGACCTCAGGTTCTTTTCAAGTATGTCCAGTAGCCCGCCCCCAGGTGACCTGTGAGTTGCCGCGGGGCCCCGCGAACGTCATCGCCGCAAGCCCGAGAGGGCCGAGCGCCTCCCCAATCCCCCTCACCTGGGGCTCACCACCGCTTGCAAGTCCATGTTGGCCGTGGTGTCGCGGTACCATGATAGCCATGAGCTTGTCGTGGAACCGTGACACGATCCTACCCGGTTGGTGTCGGGTTATTGCGACAGTGAATAGCTAGTCATGGTATTGTGACACCATGCGAAACCTCGTCGGGGAAGATCTCGCGCAGCTGGGAGCGCAGCTGCGTCACGCACGCATCCAGGCCGGACTCACCCAGGCTGAGGTTGGTCGTCGAGCCGGGGTGTCGCGGCAACTCGTTAATCGAATCGAGGCCGGCTATAACGGTGAGATCGCAGCCTACATAGCCGTAGCAAATGCGCTCGACCATCGGTTGCGTTTACTCGAAGAAGTACCACTCAACGATGGCGAACAAGCCGCGCTTGACCTGATCGCCCGGCTAAGAGCCTTTGGCGCTCGCGGTGATTGACGACCTAGTCGTTGTCCTAAACGAACGCGTCGCCGGCGCAATAGTGCACGAATCTGGCAAGCCGCGTTTCGCATATGTCGACGCATATGCCAGCTCCGGCCTGACGCCGTTGTCATTGTCGATGCCACTCCGCGAAGGCCAGACCTATCGCCCCAAGGTAGTTGGACCCTGGTTGGCGGGCCTCCTGCCCGACAACGAGCGAGTTCGTGAGTTGTGGGCGAAGGAGTACAGGGTTTCCTCTAGCAACCCGTCTGCACTGCTGCGTCACGTCGGCCGCGACTGCGCGGGCGCGGTGCAAATCGCTCCCCTGGGTGAGGTCGATGACATTTTGGCGCGGACAGGAAGCACTGAGGCGCTCAGCGAGCTCGAGATAGGCAGCCGCCTGCGTGAGCTTCACACTGAACCGGGCCGATGGATTCACGCTGATGAACGGTGGAGCCTTGCCGGAGCGCAAGCGAAGTTCACAGCTGTTCGCACCGACGCTGGGTGGGCGCGTGCGAACGGCAACGCCGCAACTACTCACATCATCAAGCCGGGAATAACCGGCTTCCGTGGGCAAGCACTGAATGAACACTTGTGCCTAAGCGCGCTCGCGCAGGTCGACGTCCCAACAGCACTTACTGAGTACCACGAATTCGATGGTGTCCCAGCCATTGTCGTCACACGCTACGACCGCGTGTTCAAAAACAACAAGGTAATACGCGTTCATCAGGAGGACATGTGCCAAGCCCTTGGAGTATGGCCCGATAACAAATATGCGGATCATGGCGGGCCGGCCGCCGTTGACATAGCACGCCTGCTGGCCGAAAGCGCGACTCAGGACGATGTCGATCGCTTCGCCAACGCTGTTGTTGCTCAGTATCTTCTCGGAGCGCCTGACGGGCACGCCAAGAATTATTCGGTGGTTCTTGCGGGGAACGCGGTGACACTGGCTCCGATCTACGACGTGGCAAGCATCTTCCCCTATCCGTCGGGCCGTGACGCGAACGAAAAGCCACCGCGCGTCGCGATGCCAATTAACGGGCGTAGTCGGTTCGGTGGCGTGAGCATCCGCGATATAGCCAAATTCGCGACCGCGGTGGGTACCGACCCAGACAAACTCGTCGAACGAACGCGTTTCATGGCAACAGCGCTGCCGGACGCGATTGCCGCAGTGGCCGCGCGGCTTCCCGCGGATGCTTTAGGCGACCTTGCTGATCTCATTCGTCGCGGCATCGCCGCACAGTCCTCGAAGCTCGACCCCGGAAGTAGCTTGCAAACCTCGGTCGCGCCTCCGGTGGAAGAGAACCCCGATAAGTCGATGCCACTGCGAAGTTCTGCAGGCAGGGCGGAGATCAGGGTTGTTTCGCACACTCGGGGCGGTCGGGTAGTACGTGGCCACAGCCGCCCACGCCCCTGAATGAGAGACACGGCTCTAGTCAGCGCAGCAGCGCCCGCGACATCACCACGCGCTGAATCTGATTGGTGCCCTCGTAGATCTGGGTGATCTTGGCGTCGCGCATCATCCGCTCGACCGGGAAGTCGGTGGTGTAGCCGTAACCGCCGAAGAGCTGCACCGCGTCGGTGGTCACCTCCATCGCGACGTCGGAGGCCAAGCACTTCGACGCCGCGGAGATGAAGCCCAGATCGGGTTCGCCGCGCTCGGCGCGGGCCGCGGCGGTGTAGACCATCAGCCGCGCGGCTTCGACCTTCATCGCCATGTCGGCGAGCATGAACTGCACGCCCTGGTTGTCGCTGACCGGACGGCCGAACTGCTTGCGCTCCTTGGTGTAGGCGATGGCGGCATCCACGGCACCCTGGGCGATGCCGACGGCCTGGGCGCCGATGGTGGGACGGGTGTGGTCCAGCGTCGCGAGCGCGGTCTTGAAGCCGGTGCCCGGCTCCCCGATGATCCGATCGCGGGGGATGCGGCAGTTCTCGAAGTACAGCTCGGTGGTCGGTGAGCCCTTGATGCCGAGTTTCTTTTCCTTGGGGCCGACGGTGAATCCCTCGTCGTCGCGGTGCACCATGAACGACGAGATGCCGTTGGCGCCCTTGTCCGGGTCGGTGACCGCCATGACCGTGTACCAACTCGACTTGCCCCCGTTGGTGATCCAGCATTTGGCGCCGTTGAGAATCCAGTCGTCGCCGTCGGCCTTGGCCCGGGTCCGCATCGACGCCGCGTCGCTGCCGGCCTCGCGCTCGGAAAGCGCGTAGGACGCCATCGCGGTGCCGTCGGCGATCGACGGCAGCACCTGTTTCTTCAGCTCGTCGGAGCCGCGCAGGATCAGGCCCATGGTGCCCAGCTTGTTCACCGCGGGGATCAGCGACGCGGAAGCGTCGACGCGGGCGACCTCCTCGATCACGATGCACGCCGCCACCGAATCCGCGCCCTGCCCGCCGTACTCCTCGGGCACGTGCACGGCGTTGAAGCCGGAGGCGTTCAGCGCGTCCAGCGCCTCCTGCGGAAATCGCGAATTCTCGTCCACGTCGGCCGCGTAGGGCGCGATCTCCTTCTCCGCCAGCGCGCGGATCGCCGCCCGCAACTCCTGGTGCTCCTCGGGCAACTGGAACAGATCAAAGGTGGGGTTTCCGGCCCAACCAGCCATGTCGGCCTCCTTGCTACTCGCCGGTAACTTTACCCTGACGCTCCTGCAGGGCCGCATCCTTGGCCCGCACGCTCTCGGCCAGCTGGTCCTGGAACGCGGCGACCCGGGCCCGCAGCGCTGGGTCGGACGACCCGAGGATGCGCACCGCGAGCAGGCCGGCGTTGCGGGCGCCGCCGATGGAGACCGTGGCCACCGGGACGCCGGCCGGCATCTGCACGATCGACAGCAGCGAGTCCAGGCCGTCCAGCCGGGCCAGCGGCACCGGCACGCCGATCACCGGCAGCGGCGTCGCGGAGGCGACCATGCCGGGCAGGTGGGCCGCACCCCCGGCGCCGGCGATGATCACCTCGAGGCCGCGGTCGGCCGCGCCGCGGGCGTAGTCGAACATCACCTGCGGCGTGCGGTGCGCCGAGACCACCCGGACCTCGGCCGGGATGTCGAATTCGGCCAGCGCCGCGGCGGCGTCGGCCATCACCGACCAGTCGCTGTCGCTGCCCATGATCACCGCGACCCGGGGGTCTTTACCCATGTGGATCCCATCCGTCCGTCCACTGCCCGTGCGACAACCAGTGTGCCGCCAGCTCGGCGCGTTCACGCAGCCTGGCGAGCTCTGTCAGGTCGGCGCCAAGGAAGTTGATGTGCCCGATTTTGCGGCCGGGACGCTCCGCCTTGCCGTAGAGGTGGACCCGGGCGTCGGGCATCCGGGCGAACAAGTGGTGCAGCCGCTCATCCATCGTCATCGCCGGCCGCCTCGCCGCACCGAGCACGTTGGCCATCACCGTCACCGGCGCGATGGCGGCGGTATCGCCGAGCGGATAGTCCAGCACCGCCCGCAGGTGCTGCTCAAACTGGCTGGTGCGGGCGCCGTCCATGGTCCAGTGCCCGGAGTTGTGCGGCCGCATCGCGAGCTCGTTGACCAATAAGTCACCGTCGGCGGTCTCGAACAGCTCGACCGCGAGCACCCCGACCACACCAAGCTCGGCGGCCAACCGCAACGCCAGCCGCTGGGCGGCGGCGGCCACGTCGTCGTCCAGATCCGGCGCGGGCGCGATCACCTGCACGCAGATCCCGTCGCGCTGCACCGTTTCCACGACCGGCCACGCCGCCCCCTGCCCGAACGGCGAACGCGCCACCAGCGCCGACAGTTCGCGGCGCAGGTTCACCTGCTCCTCGGCCATCACCGGCACCCCGTCGGCCAGGAAGGCGGCCGTGATTTCGCGGGCGTGCGAAGGGTCGCGAGCCATCCGCACCCCGCGCCCGTCGTAGCCTCCGCGAACCGCTTTCACGACCACGGGGCCGGCCATGCGCCGCGCGAAGGCATCGAGTTCGTCGACGCTGCGAATCTCGGCGTAGCGCGGCACCGCGGCGCCCAGCGCCTCCAGCCGTCGCCGCATCACCAGCTTGTCCTGGGCGTGCACCAACGCTTGCGGCGGCGGCACCACGTTGACGCCCTCGGCGACCAGCTTCTCCAGCAGCTCCGCCGGGACGTGCTCGTGGTCGAACGTCAACGCGTCGGCCCCGGCCGCGACCCGGCGCAGGTCCTCGAGATCGGTGTGCGAACCGATCATCACGTCCGGGGTGACCTGCGCGGCCGGGTCGTCGGCGGAGGCGGCCAGCACCCGCAGCGTCTGCCCCAGCGCGATCGCGGCCTGGTGCGTCATCCGGGCCAGCTGACCACCGCCGACCATGGCGACAACCGGGGCGCGGGCACTCGACACGGCCCTCATGGTTTCACGGCACCCGACGGGCTGTTGAACGGCGGTGACACCGGCTCGGCATATACCATTTTGCGTCGTTTTTGCGTCCGTCCGTACACTGACGACTTGTGTCCTTCGCCGATGCCACAATTGCGCGCTTACCCGCGGCCATTCAGCCCTATGCGCAACGCCACCACGAGCTGATCAAATTCGCCATCGTCGGCGGCACCACATTCATCATCGACTCGGCAATTTTCTACACCCTCAAGCTGACAATTCTCGAACCCAAGCCGGTCACCGCCAAGGTGATCGCGGGCATCGTCGCGGTCATCGCGTCCTACGTGTTGAACCGGGAGTGGAGCTTCCGCGACCGGGGCGGCCGCGAACGCCACCACGAGGCGCTGCTGTTTTTCGCGTTCAGCGGCGTCGGGGTGGTGCTGTCCATGGCGCCGCTGTGGATCTCCAGCTACGTGCTGCAGCTGCGGGAGCCGATGGTGTCGCTGACCGTGGAAAACGTCGCCGACTTTATTTCGGCCTACATCATCGGCAACCTGCTGCAGATGGCGTTCCGTTTCTGGGCATTCCGGCGCTGGGTGTTTCCCGACGAGTTCGCCCGCAATCCCGACAAGGCGCTGGAGTCCGCCCTTACCGCGGGCGGCATCGCCGAAATCCTCGAGGACGAGATCGAGGGCGGCAACGTCACGCTGTTGCAGGCCTGGCGCAACCGGCGGGCCAACCGGTTGGCTCAGCTGGGCGACGCGTCGGGCCCAGCGGAACCCAGGGTGTCGAAAACCTCGTGATACAGCAGCGCGTGCACGTCGCGCAGCCGCGGAATGTCGTAGAACTCCAACGGGTCTTGTGACGCCGACTCGATAATCAGCGTCCCGCTGCGAAACATCCGCTCCCACAGCCGATCCCGGAATTCGACGCTGTTGATCCGCGCCAGCGGAATGTCGATCCCGCTGCGGGTCAGCACCCCGTGCCGAAACATCACCCGCCGGTTGGTGACGACGAAATGTGTGGTCAGCCAGCCCAGGAAGGGCCACAGCGTCAGCCACCCGACGATCACCAGCCAGATCCCCCAGATGACGCCGTAAATGACGTTCTTGGCGACCTGCTCCCAGTGCGTCGAGTTGAGGTAGCCGGACCCGAACGCCGCCAGCCCGGTCGCCGCGATGAGCACCACGACGGGCCAGATCAGCCGCTTCCAGTGCGGGTGGCGGTGCACGACCACCTGCTCGCCGGCGGCCAGAGCGTTGTCCGGATAACCCACCTGGCGAAGCTACCGCACATGCACCACGTCGCCGGCCGAAACCACGACGGTCTCGCCTTCCGTTTCCAGGCACAACCTGCCCTGGTCGTCGACGCCGCTCGCGGTCCCGACGAGTTCCCTTCCGCCGGGCAGGTGGGCGCGCACGCGGGTGCCGATCGTCAGGCTGCGCGCCCGGTAGTCGGAGGCGAGCTGCCAGTCGGCGCCGCGGGCCAGGCGCCAGGCCAGAAAGCGCCTGCCGAGCTCGCGCAGCAGACCGCGAACCAACTCGTCGCGATCGGGCGCGGCGACGCCGAGGTCGAGCAGCGAGGTGGCGCCGGGACCGTCCACCTCCTCGGGGGCCTGAGTCACGTTGAGCCCCAAGCCGATTACCACGACCGGCCGCGCGACCTCGGCCAGAATCCCGGCCAGCTTGCGGCCATCGGCCAGCACGTCGTTAGGCCACTTGAGGCCCACTTCGACCCCGGTCCCCGCAAGCAGAGGGGCCACCGCGTCGACGACGGCCACTCCGGTGGCCAGCGACAGCCAGCCCCAGCCCGTGGCCGGGACGTCGACGACGCTCACCCCCACCGACATGGTGACCTGGGCTCGCGGGCTGGCCGACCAGCCGCGGCCGTGGCGGCCGCGGCCGGCGGTCTGGTGTTCGGCGATCAGCACCGCGCCGGCGACGTCGGTCCCCGCCGCCGCCCGCGCCAGCAGGTCGGCGTTGGTGGAGCCGGTTTGTTCGACGACGTCGAGTTGGCGCCAACCGAGCCCGGTGCCGATCAGCTCGGCGCGCAGCGCGGCCGCGTCCAGCGGCGTCCTGAGCAGATCCCGGTCCATCACGGCCCAGCCTAAACGCGCCCGCACGGGCTGCCGATACCATCGAGTCCCATGACAAGCGTTACCGACCACACCGCGGAGCCGGCCGCCGAGCACACCATCGACATCCACACCACCGCGGGCAAGCTGGCCGAGCTGCACAAGCGGCGCGAAGAGTCGCTGCACCCAGTGGGTGAGGCCGCCGTCGACAAGGTGCACGCCAAGGGCAAGCTGACCGCCCGCGAGCGCATCTACGCGCTGTTGGACGACGACTCCTTCGTCGAGCTTGACGCGCTGGCCCGGCACCGCAGCACCAACTTCGGCCTGGAAAACAACCGGCCGTTGGGCGACGGGGTGGTCACCGGCTACGGCACCATCGACGGCCGCGACGTGTGCATCTTCAGCCAGGACGCCACCGTGTTCGGCGGCAGCCTCGGCGAGGTGTACGGCGAGAAGATCGTCAAGGTCCAGGAGCTGGCGATCAAGACCGGCCGCCCGCTGATCGGCATCAACGACGGCGCGGGCGCGCGCATCCAGGAGGGCGTCGTCTCGCTGGGCCTGTACAGCCGGATCTTCCGCAACAACATCCTGGCGTCGGGGGTCATCCCGCAGATCTCGCTGATCATGGGCGCCGCCGCCGGCGGGCACGTCTACTCCCCCGCGCTGACCGACTTCGTGGTGATGGTCGACCAGACCAGCCAGATGTTCATCACCGGACCCGACGTCATCAAGACCGTCACCGGCGAGGACGTCACCATGGAGGAGCTCGGCGGCGCCCACACCCACATGGCCAAGTCGGGCACGCTGCACTACGTCGCCTCCGGGGAGCAGGACGCCTTCGACTGGGTCCGCGACCTGCTGAGCTACCTGCCGCCCAACAACTTCACCGATCCCCCCCGATACCAAGCGGAGGCCCGAGCTGAGTCCATTGAAGACAACCTCACCGACGAGGACCTCGAGCTGGACACGCTGATCCCGGACTCGCCCAACCAGCCCTACGACATGCACGAGGTGATCACCCGCATCCTCGACGAGGACGAATTCCTGGAGATCCAGGCGGGTTACGCGCAGAACATCGTCGTCGGGTTCGGCCGCATCGACGGCCGGCCGGTGGGCATCGTGGCCAACCAGCCCACCCAGTTCGCCGGCTGCCTGGACATCAACGCCTCGGAGAAGGCGGCCCGGTTCGTGCGGACCTGCGACTGCTTCAACATCCCGATCGTCATGCTGGTGGACGTTCCGGGCTTCCTGCCGGGCACCGGCCAGGAATACAACGGCATCATCCGGCGCGGCGCCAAGCTGCTGTTCGCCTACGGGGAGGCCACCGTTCCCAAGATCACCGTCATCACCCGCAAGGCCTACGGCGGCGCGTACTGCGTCATGGGCTCCAAGGACATGGGCTGCGACGTCAACATCGCCTGGCCCACCGCGCAGATCGCGGTGATGGGCGCCTCCGGCGCGGTCGGCTTCGTCTACCGCAAGCAGCTGAAGGACGCGGCCGAGGCCGGCCAGGATGTCGATGCGCTGCGCTTACAGTTGCAGCAGGAGTACGAGGACACGCTGGTCAACCCGTATGTCGCGGCCGAGCGCGGGTACGTCGACGCGGTGATCCCGCCGTCGTGCACCCGCGGCTACATCGGCACGGCGCTACGGCTGCTGGAACGCAAGATCGCGCACCTGCCGCCCAAGAAGCACGGGAACATACCCCTGTGACCGACGGGAGCACCGTGAGCACCGTGACCGACGAGCCGCACATCCAGGTACTCAAGGGAAATCCGACCGACGAGGAGTTGGCCGCGCTGATCGCCGTGCTGGGCAGCGCCGGCCGTGCGCCCGAGCCCGCGCAGCCCGAGCAGACCCGCTGGGGGCTCCCGGTCGACCGGCTGCGATACGCGATCTCCAACTACCAGCGGATCACCCTGCAGGAACGCATGCACATGCGGCGATGACCCGCGTGGTGCTGGGGTCGGCCTCCCCGGGCCGCCTCAAGGTACTGCGCCAGGCCGGCATCGATCCGCTGGTCGTGGTGTCCGGCGTCGACGAGGACCTGGTCACCGCGGGTCTGGGACCGGACGCTTCGCCCGCTGACGTGGTCTGCGCCCTCGCGGCGGCCAAGGCCGAGCGGGTGGCCGGCGAGCTGGACGGCACGGTCGCGGCGGATTGCGTTGTCATCGGCTGTGATTCGATGCTCTACATCGACGACCGGCTGTGCGGCAAGCCACAATCCGTCGCCGCCGCCGTGAGCCAGTGGCGCCTGATGGGCGGCCGGTCCGGCCAGCTGCACACCGGACACTGCCTGCTGCGGCTGAGCGACGGCGCAATCACCCACCGAGAGGCCCAATCAGCCTGTACCACAGTGCATTTCGCCGCACTCGCCGACGCGGATCTGCAGGCATACGTCGCCAGCGGCGAACCGCTGAAGGTGGCGGGGGGTTTCACCCTCGACGGGCTGGGCGGCTGGTTCGTCGACGGGATCGACGGCGATCCGTCGAACGTGATCGGCGTGAGCCTGCCGCTGCTGCGGTCGATGTTGCGGCGGGTCGGGCTGTCGGTGGCCGCACTGTGGGCAGCGGCCGGGCCGGGGCTTTCGGTGTGAAGGCTCGGCGTTGCGTGTGAAGCCTGGGCATTCGGTGTGAAGCCAGGTCGTCGATTCGGCGATTTTTCCGCCGAGCGTTCACACGGAAAACCCTAAGTTCACACGCAACGCCCAGGGTTCACGCTCAAAGCCGTAGCTTCACACCCAAAGCCGTAGCTTCACACGCAAAGCCCAGGCTTCACACGCAAAGCGCCGCAACGCGTGGTGGAAGCGGCAAGCACTGACAAATCGCCGCCTTTCGGCCAGCGGTAGGCTCGGAACCGTGGCATTACCCCCCGATCCAAGCCCCACCCTGACGGAATACGCCCACCCGGAACGACTGGTCACCGCCGACTGGCTGTCCGCCAACATGGGCGCGCCCGGTCTGGCGATCGTCGAATCCGACGAGGACGTTTTGCTCTACGACATCGGCCACATCCCCGGCGCGGTCAAGATCGACTGGCACACCGACCTCAACGACCCGAGGGTCCGCGACTACATCAACGGCGAGCAGTTCGCCGACCTGATGAACCGCAAGGGCATCGCCCGCGACGACACCGTGGTGATCTACGGCGACAAGAGCAACTGGTGGGCGGCCTACGCGCTGTGGGTCTTCACGCTGTTCGGCCACCCTGACGTGCGGCTGCTCAACGGCGGGCGCGACCTGTGGCTGGCCGAAGGCCGCGAGACGACCCTGGACGTCCCGACCACGACGTCGACCGGTTACCCCGCCGTGCGGCGTAACGACGAGCCCATCCGCGCGTTCAAGGACGACGTGCTGGCCGGCCTGGGCGGCCAGCCGCTGATCGATGTGCGCTCGCCGGAGGAGTACACCGGCAAGCGCACCCACATGCCCGACTACCCCGAGGAAGGCGCGCTGCGCGCCGGCCACATCCCCACCGCCCGGTCGATACCGTGGGGCAAGGCGGTCGACGAGAGCGGTCGATTCCGCAGCCGCGAGGAGCTCGAGGACCTCTACGGGTTCCTCGAGCCGGACGACAAGACCATCGTGTATTGCCGCATCGGCGAGCGGTCCAGCCACACCTGGTTCGTGCTCACGCATTTGCTGGGCAAGCCCGGCGTGCGCAACTACGACGGATCGTGGACCGAGTGGGGCAACGCCGTGCGCGTGCCCATCGTCGCGGGCGAAAGCCCGGGGGCCATCCCCGCCTGATGAGTCTGCCTGCACCGCTGGCCGAGGTGGTGTCCGACTTCGCCGAAGTGCAGGGCCAGGACAAGCTGACGCTGCTGCTGGAGTTCGCCAATGAACTTCCCGCGCTGCCGCCCGACCTGCATGAACAGGCAATGGAGCCGGTGCCCGAGTGCCAGTCGCCGCTGTTTCTGCACGTCGACGCCCACGATCCGGACCGGGTGCGGCTGTATTTCAGCGCGCCCGCCGAGGCGCCGACCACCCGGGGGTTCGCGTCGATCCTGGCCGCCGGCCTCGACGAACAACCCGCCGCCGACATCCTGGCGGTGCCCGAGGATTTCTACACCGACCTGGGTCTGGCCGCCCTGATCAGCCCGCTGCGGCTGCGCGGCATGTCCGCGATGCTGGCCCGCATCAAGCGGCGATTGCGTGAGACGGCCTGATCGGAAACGGATTTGGGCACCGGCTATCAGCGGCCGCGGCGCGGCGCATAAACTTCCCGGACAAGACTTGTAAGAAATTCTCTTAGAGACGAAGAGACGTCCAGCCAAACAGGAGGCGCAGTGGCTAGTCACGCCAGCTCGAGGATCACTGGAATTTCCAAGGTCCTTGTCGCCAATCGCGGTGAGATCGCCGTTCGGGTGATCCGCGCGGCCCGCGACGCGGGCCTGCCCAGCGTGGCGGTGTATGCCGAGCCCGACGCCGAATCGCCGCACGTGCGGCTGGCCGACGAGGCCTTCGCCCTGGGCGGTCAGACCTCCGCGGAGTCCTACCTGGACTTCGGCAAGATCCTCGACGCGGCGGCCAAGTCCGGCGCCAACGCCATCCACCCCGGCTACGGCTTCCTGTCGGAGAACGCCGACTTCGCCCAGGCCGTCATCGACGCCGGCCTCATCTGGATCGGCCCCAGCCCGCAGTCGATCCGCGACCTCGGTGACAAGGTCACCGCCCGGCACATCGCCGCGCGCGCGCAGGCGCCGCTGGTGCCCGGCACGCCCGACCCGGTCAAGGACGCCGACGAGGTGGTGGCCTTCGCCAAGGAGTACGGCGTGCCGATCGCGATCAAGGCGGCCTTCGGGGGCGGCGGCAAGGGCATGAAGGTCGCCCGCACCATCGAGGAGATCCCGGAGCTGTACGAGTCGGCGGTCCGCGAAGCGGTGTCCGCGTTCGGCCGCGGCGAGTGCTTCGTCGAGCGCTACCTGGACAAGCCCCGCCACGTCGAGGCGCAGGTGATCGCCGACCAGCACGGCAACGTCGTCGTCGCCGGCACCCGGGACTGCTCGCTGCAGCGGCGCTTCCAGAAGCTGGTGGAAGAAGCGCCGGCACCCTTTCTTACGGACGCGCAGCGCAAGGAGATCCACGAATCGGCGAAGCGGATCTGCAAGGAGGCCCACTACTACGGCGCCGGCACCGTCGAATACCTGGTCGGCCAGGACGGCCTGATCTCCTTCCTGGAGGTCAACACCCGCCTTCAGGTCGAACACCCGGTCACCGAGGAAACCGCGGGCATCGACCTGGTGTTGCAGCAGTTCAAGATCGCCAACGGCGAGAAGCTGGACCTCACCGAGGACCCCGCGCCCCGCGGGCACGCCATCGAGTTCCGGATCAACGGCGAGGACGCGGGCCGCGGCTTCCTGCCCGCCCCCGGGCCGGTGATCAAGTTCCACCCGCCGACCGGGCCCGGGGTCCGGCTGGACTCGGGTGTGGAGACCGGCTCGGTGATCGGCGGCCAGTTCGACTCGATGCTGGCCAAGCTGATCGTGTACGGCGCCAACCGCTCCGAGGCGCTGGCGCGGGCCCGGCGCGCGCTGGGCGAATTCGAGGTCGAGGGCCTGGCCACGGTGATCCCGTTCCACCGCGCCGTCGTGTCCGACCCGGCGTTCATCGGCGACGAGGACGGTTTCTCGGTGCACACCCGCTGGATCGAGACCGAATGGAACAACACCGTCGAACCGTTCACCGGCTCGGAGCCCCTCTACGATGAAGCGGACACCCGGCCCCGCCAGAAGGTGGTCGTCGAGGTCGGCGGCCGCCGGCTCGAGGTGTCGCTGCCCGGTGACCTGGCGCTGTCCAATGGTGCCGCCGACCCGGCCGGTGTGGTGCGGAAGAAGCCCAAGCCGCGCAAGCGCGGGTCGCATGGGGGCGCGGCGGCCTCCGGGGACGCGGTGACCGCGCCCATGCAGGGCACCGTGGTCAAGGTGGCCGTCGAGGAGGGACAGGAGGTCGCCGTCGGCGACCTGGTGGTGGTCCTCGAGGCGATGAAGATGGAGAACCCGGTCACCGCGCACAAGGACGGCACCATCACCGGGCTCGCGGTCGAGGCCGGCGCCGCCATTACGCAGGGCACGGTGCTCGCCGAGATCAAGTGACGCCGGGCGGGGCCGCTTATTGCAGCTGGTCGCGCAGCCGCGCGAGCGACTTGGCCAGCAGCCGCGACACGTGCATCTGCGAGATGCCGACCCGCTCGGCGATCTGCGTTTGCGTCATCGACTCGAAAAACCTGAGCACCAACACCATTCGTTCCCGCTCGGGCAACGCCTCGAGCAACGGACGCAGCGCCTCCCGGTCCTCGATGCGGTCCAGACCGGCGTCCACGTCGCCCAACGTGTCCGCAATCGCGCGGGCGTCGTCATCTTCGCCGCCCCCACCGGTGTCGATGGACAAGGTGTTGTAGGAGCTGCCCGCCACCAGGCCCTCGACGACCTCGTCGCGTTCCATGCCGAGTTCCGCGGCGAGTTCGGTTGCGGTGGGCGCCCTTCCGAGCCGTTGCGACAGATCGGCGGTGGCGGCGCCCAGCCGCAGGTGCAGTTCCTTGAGGCGCCGCGGAACCTTGACCGACCAACTGTTGTCGCGGAAGTGACGGCGGACCTCCCCCATGATCGTGGGCACCGCGAACGACACGAAGTCCGACCCGGCTTCGACGTCGAAGCGGACCACCGCGTTCACCAAGCCGACCCGCGCCACCTGAACCAGGTCGTCGCGCGGCTCGCCGCGGCCCTCGAACCGGCGGGCGATGTGATCGGCCAGCGGCAGGCAGCGCTCGACGATCTTGTCCCGCTGCCGCTGAAATTCCGTGGAGTCGGCCGCGATGCCAGCCAACCCACGGAACATCTCCGGAATGTCGGCATATTCGTTCGGGCGCGAAGCCGAACCGCCGCCAGCTCGCGCTGTCACCTGCTGGAGGCCGCCCGTCGCGCTGTCAGCGTGATACCGAAAACACTGCCGGCCTCGTCGGGTTCGCGACCGTCGTGAAAAGTCTGGACGTCGTCGGCCAACGACGTCAGCACATGCCAGCTGAAGCTGCCGGGCGCCACCACGTCGTGCGTGTCGCACGCCGCGGAGGCCTCCACCACCAACTCGTCGTCGTGCGGGTCGACGACGACGACCAGCGTCGCGTCCGGAGTGGCCGAGCGGATCAACCGGGTGCACACCTCGTCGACCGCGAGCCGCAGGTCCGCCACGGCGTCGAAATCCAGGTCCTCGAAGGTGCCGATGGCGCCGACCAGCGTGCGCAGCATCGCCAGGTTCTCCAGCCGCGCCGCAACGTGCAGTTCGACGGCGCGGTGGCCGCGTTGACGCCTGTCGGCGCGAAATCCCGCATCGGTCATATGGTCTCCCGGCAATGTTTGACTGACACTACTATTGCGCTGCAGCCCGCCGTCGACCGTGGGTTCGGGTCGGTTATTCATGACGACCGCCGGGTATCCCGCCCGATATGGACGGGCCTGACACGAAGGCGCGGCGACTCAAGCGGGTCGCGGTGATCGCCGGGATCACGCTGGTCGTGTTGATCGTGCTCGCAGTGGGCATCTACGTCGGCGTTTTCGTGATTCTTGCGCCCATGATGGGGTGACCACGCTAACGCAACCCGTCCGGCATTCATCATGGTGTAGAGCTGATACCCACTCGGTGTGGCCAATAACCCACGGATTTGGGTCTCCGGCAAGAAATTCCGCACGCCGGCGCGGCACTCCGGGCTGGGGTGCGTGAAAGGGCTTGTTACTTCAACGTATTCGACGCGCTCAGCTGGCCGGTCGCTGCCTGCGCACTTCGGGATGTTCGGCGTACCAGCGGTCACAGAGCCTGCGTATCCGCCGGTGCTCGAGCGCCAGCCACACCAGGCCCAACACGGAAACGACGACCGCCGTCACGCCCGCGGTCATGCCCGCGTGCTGGTGCCCGGTGCCGAAGGCCGCGAGGCTTCCGCACGCTCCGATCACGCCCGCCACCACCAAGAGGTATCCGGGCCAGTGCACCACGTCGATCAGCGATTCACCGGCCAGCGGCCGCGTTGTCCGCAAATGGTCGACGGGGTCGTGATAGGTGTCTCCCATGGCTGCTCCTATCGGAGTCGCACCATCAACGGTAGATCCCGCCGAAGGCGTTTGCGAGACCTGAAGTCGGCGAAAAATCAGAAGGCCAGCACCGGGCCGGCGATCGGCCCAACGCCCAAGCCCAGCGTCACCACCATCAGCGTCAGCAAAAACCAGCCCGCGCCGTGCCATCCCCACCAGGTGCCGCGGGCCTTCCACACGCGGTAGGTGCGCAGGAACGCCCACAGCCCGCCGGCCAGCAAGATCAGCGGGCCACCGAACGCCAACACCGTCCGCTGCGGCGCGCCGCAGGCCACCGTGTCGACGCCCGTTCCCGGGCAGGTGCTGACCCACAGCGCGGCCAGAACCAAGAAGCCGACCCCCGCGGCCGCGGCCAGGACCGCAAACCGGATGGCGGCATGCACCTCACCGTCGTCCTGTCCCAAGCGGTCGCCGGGCGACCGCTCATCCGCTCTCTGCATCGTTGCCCCTCATATCACGCGCCTGGCTGCTCTTAATCCATCGTCGGACGCGTGGCGTTAGTTACCGCTGCACGCCGATTTTTTGGGCCGCCCGCGGGTGCTGGCTCTGATTGGCGATCGCATGGGGACAGATACCCACCGGCAAACCACGGTAAACCGCCTTCAGTCCCCGACCACCGCCGCCACGGCGCCCCGTACGGCACGCATCGCCGCGTCGATTTCCCCGCGGGACACGGTCAGTGCGGGGCGGAACCGGACGCCGTCCTTACCGGCGGGCAGCACGATCACCCCACGCTGCCACAGCTGGCGGATCACCTCGTCGCGATCGGCGGTGGTCGGCAGGCTGAACGCGCACATCAGGCCGCGGCCGCGGGGGTCGAGCACGACCGCGGGGAACTCCCGGGCGAGCTCGCCGAGCCGGGCGAGCAGGTAGGCGCCCTGGTCGGCGGCGCGGTCGAACAATCCGTCGGCCTCGATCACCTCCAGGATGCGCCGGGCGCGCACCATGTCGACCAGGTTGCCGCCCCACGTCGAGTTGAGCCGCGAGGCGACCGCGAAGACGTTGTCGGCGACCTCGTCGACCCGGCGACCCGCCATCACGCCGCACACCTGTGTCTTCTTGCCGAACGCCACGACGTCGGGTTGCACGCCCAATTGCTGGTAGGCCCAAGGGGTTCCGGTCAACCCGCAGCCGGTCTGCACCTCGTCGAAGATCAGCAAGGCGTCGTGCTCGTCGCACAGCTCGCGCATCGCGGCGAAGAACCGGGGCCGGAAGTGGCGGTCGCCGCCCTCGCCCTGGATGGGTTCGGCGAGGAAGCAGGCGATGTCGTGCGGGTGCGCCTCGAACGCGGCGCGGGCCTGCCGCAGCGACTCGGCTTCCAGGGCGTCCATGTCCGCTCCCGGTCGGATGTACGGCGCGTCGATGCGGGGCCAGTCGAATTTCGGGAAGCGCGCCACGGCGACCGGCTTGGTGTTGGTGAGCGACAGGGTGTAGCCGCTGCGGCCGTGGAACGCCCCGCGCAGGTGCAGCACCCGGGTGCCCAGCCCCGGGTCCCCGGGGTTCAAGCCGCGGGCCTGGTTGTGCCGGCTCTTCCAGTCGAACGCGACCTTGAGCGCGTTCTCCACCGCCAGCGCGCCGCCCTCGACGAAGAACAGGTGCGGCAGCGCCGGGTCGCCGAGCACCCGGGCAAAGGTCTCGACGAAGCCGGCCATCGCGACCGTGCACACGTCGGGGTTGCTCGGCTTGTTCAGCGCGGCCTGAACGAGCTCCGCCCGGAATTCGTCGTCGCCGGCCAGCGCCGGGTGGTTCATGCCCAGCGCCGAGGACGCGACGAAGGTGAACATGTCGAGATAGCGCCGACCGTCGCGGGCGTCGACCAGGTACGAGCCGGCCGACCGCGTCAGGTCGAGCACCAGGTCGAAACCGTCGACCAGGATGCTGCGCGAGAGCGCCTCAGGGACCCGGTCGGGTTCTGGCTGCGAACCGGCAAGCGCGAGGGAGTTCACGGCGGCAGTCATACCGTCATACTATCCTGATATTTACGGAATCATGACGGGAGCGCCGTAAATATTATGGTATGTATTGCCGATCACTGTAAAAAGTGTTGAGGATGATGGTGCTTCGGGTCTTGACGTTCGCCGTTGTCCGGATCCGCTGCAGCAGGTCCTCGAGCGCCCGCGCGGACTCCACTCGCACCAGCAGGACGTAGCTTTCTTCGCCGGCCACCGAGTGACACGACGCGATCTCCTCGATGTGTTCCAGACGGGCGGGCGCATCATCGGGTTGGGAAGGATCCAGGGGAGTGATGGCCACGAACGCCGACAGCAGGTGCCCGACCGCCTCCGGGTTGATCCGCGCGGAATACCCCGCTATCACGCCGCGGGACTCCAGCCGGCGCACCCGCGACTGGACCGCCGACACCGACAGTCCGGCGCTCGCGGCCAGCTCCGCCAGCGTGGCGCGGCCGTCGGCGACCAGTTCGCGCACCAGGATCCGGTCGACGTCGTCGAGCGTGTCGCTCATGGCCGGAGACTATCGCACCGGCGGCGCGGCATGAGCCGGGCGAAAAGGCTGGCGACCTGGCAGCTGCGCGCGCGGTTCGCCGCCGGGCTGTCGGCCATGTACGCCGGCGAGGTGCCCGCCTACGCGACGCTGGTCGAGGTGAGCGGGCGGGTCAACGCCGACCACGTGGCGCGTCGCCCGGATGCCGAGCGGTTTGGCTCGCTGGAGCGGGTCACCGCCGAGCGGCACGGCGCCATCCGGGTGGGCGGCCCGGCCGAACTGGCCGCCGTCGCCGACCTGTTCGCCGCGTTCGGCATGCGGCCGGTGGGCTACTACGACCTGCGTTCGGCCGCGTCGCCGATTCCGGTGGTGTCCACGGCCTTTCGGCCCGTCGAGGCAAACGAGTTGGCGCGCAACCCGTTTCGCGTGTTCACCTCGATGCTGGCCACTCGGGACCGCCGATTCTTCGATCCTGACCTGCGTGCCCGCGTGGAAACGTTCCTCGCGCGCCGCCAACTGTTCGACCCCGCGTTGCTGGCCCGGGCGCGACGCCTCGCCGCCGAGGGCGGCTGCGATGCCGACGAGGCCCAGGCTTTCGTCGCGGCGGCGGTGGCCGCATTCGCGCTGTCGCGCGAGCCGATCGACAAGTCCTGGTACGACGAGTTGTCGCGGGTGTCCGCGGTGGCCGCCGACATCGCCGGGGTCGGCTCCACCCACATCAACCATCTGACGCCGCGGGTCCTCGACATCGACGAGCTGTACCGGCGGATGACGCGGCGTGGCATCGCCATGATCGACGCCATCCAGGGCCCACCCCGCACCGACGGGCCCGCGGTCCTGTTGCGCCAGACCTCTTTTCGCGCGCTCGCCGAACCGCGCCTGTTTCGCGGCCGCGACGGCACCATCACCAGGGGAAGCCTGCGGGTGCGGTTCGGCGAGGTCGAGGCGCGCGGTATCGCGCTGACCCCGCGCGGGCGCGAGCGCTACGACGCCGCGATGACGGCCGCGGATCCGGCGGCGGTGTGGAGCCACTACTTTCCGTCGACCGATGAGGAGATGGCCGCCGACGGACTGGCCTATTACCGCGGCGGCGACCCGGCCGCGCCGATCGTCTACGAGGATTTCCTGCCCGCGTCGGCGGCGGGCATCTTCCGGTCCAACCTGGACTCCGACGCCCGGGCGGCCGACGGTTCCGATGACTCCGGTTACGACGTGCGGTGGCTGGCCGGCGCCATCGGCCGCGACATTCACGACCCGTACGCGCTTTACGAGGAGGCAGCCGCATGACCCACGCAGACGAGTTGCGTGCCCGGGCCCGCCACGCCCTGCGGGCAACCGGATCCGGCGTCGAGCTGGGCGAGCCCGGCGGGCACGGGCTGCCCGCCAGCACGCCGATCACCGGCGAGGTGCTCTTCACCGTCGCACCCACCACGCCCGAGCGGGCAGATCGGACGATCGCCGATGCGGCGCAGGCGTTTTCGGCATGGCGCGGCACGCCGGCCCCGGTGCGCGGCGCGCTGGTGGCCCGGCTCGGCGAGCTGCTCACCGCACACCGCGGCGACCTCGCGGCGTTGGTGACCCTCGAGGTCGGCAAGATCACCTCCGAGGCGCTGGGCGAGGTGCAGGAGATGATCGACGTCTGCCAGTTCGCCGTGGGCCTCTCGCGCCAGCTCTACGGCCGGACCATCGCCTCGGAGCGCCCCGGGCACCGGCTGCTGGAGACGTGGCATCCGCTCGGCGTGGTCGGCGTGATCACCGCGTTCAACTTCCCGGTGGCCGTGTGGGCGTGGAACGCCGCCGTGGCGCTGGTGTGCGGCGACCCGGTGGTGTGGAAACCCTCGGAGCTGACGCCGTTGACGGCCCTGGCCTGCCAGGCGCTGCTCGACCGGGCCGCCGCCGACGTCGGCGCCCCGCCGGCGGTGAGCGGGCTGGTCCTGGGCGAGCGTGACCTGGGTGAGCGGCTGGTGGACGACCCCCGGATCGCGTTGTTGTCCGCGACCGGCTCGGTGCGGATGGGCCGGGCCGTCGGTCCGCGCGTCGCCGCGCGCTTCGGGCGGGTGCTGCTGGAATTGGGCGGCAACAACGCGGCCATCGTGACGCCGTCGGCCGACCTGGACCTGGCCGTGCGCGCCATCGTGTTCGCCGCCGCGGGCACCGCCGGCCAGCGCTGCACCAGCCTGCGCCGGCTGATCGTGCACCGCTCGGTGGCCGACGAGGTGGTGGAGCGGGTGGCGGCCGCTTATGGGCGGCTGCCGATCGGCGACCCGTCGGCCCCGGGCACGCTGGTCGGCCCGCTGATCCACGAGACCGCCTACCGCGACATGGTGGGAGCGTTGGAACTGGCGCGCGCCGACGGCGGCGAGGTCGTCGGCGGCGCGCGCCACGACTACGGCCCGCCCGGCGCCTATTACGTCGCGCCCGCCGTCGTCCGCATGCCCGCGCAGACCGCCATCGTGGCCGCCGAAACGTTCGCGCCCATCCTCTACGTGCTGACCTACGACGACCTGGACGAGGCGATCGCGCTCAACAACGGTGTGCCGCAAGGGCTTTCGTCGGCCATTTTCACCACCGACCTGCGGGAGGCCGAGCGATTCCTGGACGGGTCCGACTGCGGCATCGCCAACGTCAACATCGGCACGTCCGGCGCCGAGATCGGCGGCGCGTTCGGCGGCGAGAAGCAAACCGGCGGCGGGCGGGAGTCCGGCTCGGACGCGTGGAAGGCCTACATGCGGCGCGCCACCAACACCGTCAACTATTCCAGCGAGCTGCCGCTGGCCCAGGGCGTGGAGTTCGGATGAACCGCCTTGCCGACCCGCCCGTCGCCGGTCAGACTTAGCGGGGCCTGCCTGGCCAAAGAGGCCCCAGCTTGAGGAGTACCGCAACATGGATCGAGAGCTCGGGGTGGGGGAAGGGCGAATGGATCTTTCGGTGCGCAGCGTGACGCCAGAGGTGTTGGACGACGAAAGCGTCGACATTGCCGATTATCAGCGCTGCCTGGCCGAACTTGCCGTCGTCAATCGACTCACCCTCACCCACCGCCCGTCGTTGCGCTGGCTGGCGCAGGCAACTCGAGCATTGCCCGTCGGTGAGAAATTCTCCGTGCTGGACGTCGGCTATGGCGACGGCGATTTGTTGCGGGCCATTGCGCGCTGGGCGGATCGGCGCGGGCTGAAGGCACAATTATCGGGCATCGACCTCAATCCCCGAAGCGCCGTCGTCGCGCGCGGCGTGACGCCGCCGGAAATGGACATCGACTACCGAACGGGCAACGTATTTTCCTACACCCCGGACGAGCCGCTGGATTTCATCGTCAGCTCGCAGGTCGCGCACCACCTCAGCGACGAGGATGTTGTCGATTTCCTGACCTGGCTCGAGACGAATTCCGTGTACGGCTGGCACATTGCGGATCTTCATCGCCATTCGTTGGCGTATTACGGCTTCCCCATTCTGTCCCGCCTGATGGGTTGGCACCCCATCGTGCGCTCCGACGGCATGATATCGATCGCCCGGAGCTTCCGGCGTGAAGATTGGCAAGGCTATCTGGACAAAGCCGGTTTGAAGGCGGAAATTTCCTGGTATGCGTTCCGGTTCTGCGTGCGCCGGATCAAATGACAAAGGCTCGCGAGCGTAACGTGGCCGCGCTTTTCGGCGTCGGGATTCGCGGTGGCGTTACGCTCGCGGCGGCCGGCCGGGCCGGGCAATCGGGTGTGGCCCGGCCCTAGCCCATCCCGACCGGCCCAAATCGGTTCCATTAGCGCAGTCCGGATTGCCAGGCGGCCTTCGTGAGTACTATCTGACACATGCCAACGGCTAGGGGGCGGCTGTCCCCGGAGGACCGCCGAGCTGAGCTGCTTGCTCTGGGGGCGGAGGTTTTCGGGAAGCGGCCCTACGACGAGGTCCGCATCGACGAGATCGCCGAGCGGGCCGGAGTGTCCCGCGCCCTGATGTATCACTACTTCCCCGATAAACGGGCGTTCTTCGCCGCGGTGGTGCAAGACGAGGCCGACCGGCTCTACGAGGCCACCAACCAGCTCCGCCCCGCCGGCCTGACGATGTTCGAGGAGATCAAGACCGGTGTGCTGGCCTATATGGCCTACCAACAACATCATCCGGAGTCGGCGTGGGCTGCCTATGTTGGCCTGGGCCGGTCCGACCCGGTGCTGCTCGGCGTCAGCGACGAAGCCAAGAACCGCCAGATGGAACACATCATGGGCCGGGTCGCCGAACTGGTGAGCGCGGTGCCCGGGCAAACCCTGGAACCCGACATCGAGCGGCACCTGCGCGTGATTCTGCACGGTTGGCTCGCGCTCACCTTCGAGATCTGCCGCCAGCGGATCATGGACCCCACGACCGACGCCGAGGAGCTCGCCGACGCCTGTGCGCACGCCCTGCTGGATGCCATTGCGCGGATCCCGAAGATTCCGGAGGGGCTGGCCGAGGCGATGGCCACCGCGCGACTGTGAACTCTGTCGACGTTCCTTGGCACCATGGTTAGGTGAGCAACCCTGACCCGTTAGGCCGGTTCAGCGCAATCACCCGTGAATGGTTCAACAGCACCTTCGCGGCACCGACCACCGCGCAGGCGGAGGCCTGGGACGCCATCGCCGACGGCCACAACACGCTGGTGATCGCGCCGACGGGCTCCGGTAAGACGCTGGCCGCGTTCCTGTGGGCGCTGGATAGCCTCGCCGGCGCCGCCGACCGGCCGTCGGGCACCCGGGTGCTGTACGTGTCCCCACTCAAGGCGCTCGCCGTCGACGTCGAGCGCAACCTGCGCACCCCGCTGGCCGGGCTCACCAGGATCGCCGAGCGCCGCGGTCTGCCGGCGCCCGACATCAGCGTCGGGGTCCGCTCGGGTGACACCCCGCCCGCGCAACGCCGCCAGCTCCTCGCCCGGCCCCCCGACGTGCTGATCACCACGCCGGAGTCGCTGTTTTTGATGCTCACCTCCGCGGCGCGCGAAACCCTGGCCGGCGTGCAGACGGTGATCGTCGACGAGATCCACGCCATCGCCGGCGGCAAGCGCGGCGCCCACCTGGCGCTGTCGCTGGAGCGCCTCCAGGATTTGTCACAAGCGCTGCGCGACGGGCCGCCCGCGCAGCGCATCGGGCTGTCGGCCACCGTGCGCCCGCCCGAGGAGCTGGCGCGGTTCCTGTCCGGCGGAGGCCCGACGACTCGGACAACCATAGTGGCCCCGCCGTCGGCCAAGACGGTGGAGCTCGCCGTGCAGGTGCCGGTGCCCGACATGGCCAACCTGGCGGACAACACCATCTGGCCCGACGTCGAGGCGCGCCTGGTCGACCTGATCGAATCGCACGGTTCGACCATCGTGTTCGCCAACTCGCGGCGGCTGGCCGAACGACTCACCGCCCGGCTCAACGAGATTCACGCCGAACGCTGTGGTCTCGAGCTGACCCCGGAGCCCAACCCGCGGGTGGCCGGCGGGGCGCCGGCGCACATCATGGGCAGCGGCCAGACCTGGGGCGCCGACGCGGTACTGGCCCGCGCCCACCACGGCTCGGTCAGCAAGGAGCAGCGCGCCCTGGTCGAAGAAGACCTCAAACGCGGGCTGCTCAAGGCGGTGGTGGCGACGTCGAGCCTGGAACTGGGCATCGACATGGGCGCGGTCGACCTGGTGATCCAGGTGGAGGCGCCGCCGTCGGTGGCCAGCGGCCTACAGCGCATCGGGCGGGCCGGGCACCAGGTCGGCGAGGTCTCGCGGGGGGTGCTGTTTCCCAAGCACCGCACCGACCTGATCGGTTGTGCGGTGAGCGTGCAGCGCATGCTGGCCGGTCAGATCGAGACGATGCGGGTGCCCGCCAACCCGCTCGACATCCTGGCCCAGCAGACCGTGGCGGCGGCCGCGCTGGAGCCCCTCGATGCCGATAAGTGGTTCGACACGGTGCGCCGGGCCGCCCCGTTCGCGACCCTGCCGCGCAGCGTGTACGAGGCCACCCTGGACCTGCTGTCCGGAAAATATCCGTCCACCGAGTTCGCCGAGCTGCGGCCGCGGCTGGTGTACGACCGCGACACGGGAACCCTGACCGCGCGGCCCGGTGCGCAGCGCCTCGCCGTCACCTCCGGCGGCGCCATCCCCGACCGGGGGCTGTTCACCGTCTGGCTGGCCACCGAAAAGCCTTCGCGGGTGGGCGAACTCGACGAGGAGATGGTCTACGAGTCGCGTCCCGGCGACGTGATCTCGCTGGGGGCCACCAGCTGGCGGATCACCGAGATCACCCACGACCGGGTGCTGGTGGTTCCGGCGCCGGGCCAGCCGGCCCGGTTGCCGTTTTGGCGCGCCGACGGCGTCGGCCGCCCGGCCGAGCTCGGTGCCGCGCTGGGCGCGTTCACCGGAGAGCTGGCCGGCCTGGACCGCGACGCGTTCGGGAAGCGCTGCGCCGGTTTGGGTTTCGACGACTATGCGACCGATAACCTGTGGGGGCTGCTGGACGAGCAGCGGGCCGCCGCCGGGGTGGTGCCCACCGACACCACCCTGCTGGTCGAGCGGTTCCGCGACGAGCTGGGCGACTGGCGGGTGATCCTGCACTCGCCGTACGGGCTGCGGGTGCACGGGCCGCTCGCGCTGGCCGTGGGCCGGCGGCTGCTGGAACGCTACGGCATCGACGAGAAGCCCACCGCCTCCGACGACGGCATCGTGGTGCGCCTGCCCGACACCCCGTCCGACAGCGGAGACGCCCCGCCGGGCGCGGAGTTGTTCGTCTTCGACGCCGACGAGATCGACCCGATCGTCACCGCGGAGGTGGGCGGCTCGGCGCTGTTCGCGTCGCGGTTCCGGGAGTGCGCGGCCCGCGCGCTGCTGCTGCCCCGCCGGCATCCCGGCCGCCGCTCGCCGCTGTGGCACCAGCGCCAGCGCGCGGCCCAATTGCTGGACGTGGCCCGCAAATACCCCGACTTCCCGATCGTGCTGGAGACCGTCCGCGAATGCCTGCAGGACGTCTACGACGTGCCCGCGCTGGTCGGGTTGATGGCCGGCATCGCCGCGCGCCGGGTGCGGGTGGCCGAGACCGAGACCGCGAAGCCGTCGCCGTTCGCGGCGTCGCTGTTGTTCGGTTACGTCGGTGCGTTCGTGTACGAGGGCGACACCCCGCTGGCCGAGCGCCGCGCCGCGGCGCTCTCGCTGGACGCCACGCTGTTGGCCGAGCTGCTCGGCCGGGTCGAGCTGCGCGAGCTGCTCGATCCGGACGTCATCGCCGCGACCGGCCTTCAGCTGCAACACCTTTCGGATGACCGGGCCGCCCGCGACGCCGAGGGCGTCGCGGACCTGCTGCGGCTCCTGGGGCCGCTGACCGAAGAGGAAGTGGCCGCCCGGGCCGACGGTGCCGGCATCGCCGGCTGGCTGGAAGGCTTGCGCGCCGCCAGGCGCGCGCTGACGGTGTCGTTCGCCGGCCGCGGCTGGTGGGTGGCAATCGAGGACATCGGCCGGCTGCGCGACGGGGTCGGGACGGCGGTCCCGCTGGGCGTGCCGGCCGCGTTCACCGAGGCGGTGGCCGACCCGCTCGGCGAGCTGCTGGGCCGCTACGCGCGCACGCACACCCCGTTCACCACCGCCGAAGCCGCCGCCCGGTTCGGCCTGGGGCTGCGGGTGACGGCCGACGTGCTGGGCCGGCTCGCGAGTGACGGCCGGCTGGTGCGCGGCGACTTCGTCGCCGCCGGCGAGGGGGCCGGGGGCGAGCAGTGGTGCGACGCCGACGTGCTGCGCATTCTGCGGCGGCGGTCGCTGGCGGCACTGCGCGCCCAGGTGGAGCCGGTGAGCACCGCCGCCTACGGGCGGTTCCTGCCGGCCTGGCACGGCATGTCGTCGGGCCACTCGGGCCTGGACGGGCTGGTGTCGGTGATCGATCAGCTGGCCGGTGTTCGGATGCCGGCCTCGGCGATCGAACCGCTGGTGCTGGCCCCCCGGGTCCGTGACTACTCCCCCGCGATGCTCGACGAACTGCTCGCGACGGGCGAGGTCACCTGGTCGGGTGCCGGCGCGATCTCCGGTAGCGACGGCTGGATCGCGCTGCATCTCGCCGACACCGCCCCCCTGACGCTGATCGCACCCGCCGAGGTCGACCTCACCGGCGCGCACCGCGCGATCCTGGACGCGCTGGCCGGGGGCGGCGGGTACTTCTTCCGCCAGCTCGCCCAGACCGGGCTCCCCGACGCCGAGCTCAAAACCGCGCTGTGGGAACTGATCTGGGCCGGCCGGGTCACCGGCGACACGTTCGCGCCGATCCGCGCCGTGCTCGGCGGCGCGGGGACCCGCGGGCGCTCGGCGCCCGCGCACCGGGCGCATCGCGCACCGCGGCTGAGCCGATACAGCGTCGCGCACGCCCAGCGCGCCGCCGATCCGGCCGTGGCCGGCCGGTGGTCGGCTTTGCCGGCCCCCGAGCCGGATTCCACGCTGCGGGCGCACTATCAGGCCGAGCTGTTGTTGAACCGTCACGGCGTGCTGACCCGGGGCGCGGTGAGCGCCGAGGGTGTGCCGGGCGGCTTCGCGACGCTATATAAGGTGCTGAGCGGCTTCGAGGAGGCCGGCCGGTGCCAGCGCGGATATTTCGTGGAGTCGTTGGGCGGCGCCCAATTCGCCGTCGCGTCCACCGTCGATCGGCTGCGCAGCCATGCCGACGGGATCGACCCAGAGCGGCCGGACTACCGGACGGTCGTGCTGGCCGCCGCCGACCCGGCCAACCCCTACGGTGCCGCGCTGGCCTGGCCCGCCGCGCGCGCGGAGGGCGCCGGGGCACGGCCGGGGCGCAAGGCGGGCGCGCTCGTCGTGCTGGTGGACGGCGAGCTGGTCTGGTTCCTGGAGCGCGGCGGACGGTCGCTGCTGACCTTCACCGACGATCCCGCGGCCGACCGCGCGGCGGCCACGGCGCTGGCCGACCTGGTCGCCGCCCGGCGGGTCGCGTCGATCCTGGTCGAACGCGTCGACGGGGTGCCGGCATTGCAGCCGCGCGCAGGCGGGCCGGAGGCGGCGGCGCTGACCGGGCTCATGGAAGCCGGATTCGTTCGCACCCCACGCGGAATGCGGCTGCGGTAAACCGATGCCCGAGGGTGACACCGTCTGGCACACGGCGGCGACGCTGCGACAGCACTTGGCCGGGCGCACGTTGACGCGCTGCGACGTCCGGGTACCGCGGTTTGCCACCGTCGATCTCACCGGGCAGGTGGTGGACGAGGTGCTCAGTCGGGGCAAGCACTTGTTCATCCGGGTCGGCCGGGCCAGCGTTCACTCGCATCTGAAGATGGACGGCAGCTGGCGGGTCGGCAACCGGCCGGTCCAAATCGACCACCGGGTGCGAATCGTCTTGGAAGCCGGCAGTATTCGCGCGGTGGGGGTCGACCTGGGCGTGCTGGAGATCCTGGACCGCGACCGTGACGGCGACGCCGTCGCGCACCTGGGGCCCGACCTGCTGGGCGAGGACTGGGACCCCGGGCCCGCCGCCACCAACCTGACGGCGCGCCCGGAACGGCCGATCGCCGAGGCGCTGCTGGACCAGCGGGTGCTGGCCGGGATCGGCAATGTCTATTGCAACGAACTGTGTTTCGTCAGCGGACACCTGCCCACGGCCCCGGTGAGCGCGGTCACCGACCCGCGCCGGCTGGTCTCCCGCGCACGGGACATGTTGTGGCTCAACCGCTTCCGCTGGGATCGCTGCACCACCGGCGACACCCGGGCGGGGCGGCGGCTGTGGGTCTACGGCCGAGGCGGGCGGCCCTGCCGTCGCTGCGGCACCCGCATCAACTACGACGACACCGGCGAGCGGGTGGCGTATTGGTGCCCGTCCTGCCAGCGCTGAAGGACGCTCGCCGCTGCACTCCGCGCGGCGGGGACTTTTCGCTCGCTCGATCGCGACGTGCGATGATCGTCAGCGGCTTGGCATGCCGTCAGCACTGCTCGGCCGGGGAGGTTCCAGCATTGATGACCAGCCAAGTGCGCTCGCCCAGAGCCGCGCGATCACGACGGACCGGCGTGGTCCTAGCGGTCGCGCTGCTTGGCGTCGCGGGAGTCGCGACCCCGGCCGCGAATGCCGACGCCGTCGACAACGCGTTCCTGTCGGCGACGAAGTCCAAGGGCATCGACTTCACGTCACCGCAGGCCGCGATCATTGCCGGTCACGAGGTCTGCGACGAACTCGATCTCGGCCGGCAGAAGTCCGACGTCGCGTCCGAGGTGATGAACAACAGCAAGCTCGACGGCTATCGCGCCGGGTACTTCGTCGGCGTCAGCATCGCCGCGTACTGCCCAAGGTATCGCTGATCGCCATGATGGCATCGGCCTGGTGCACCACCGAGACGAGGAAGCATACACTGGAGGCAACACGTATCACGGGGAGCCGCAAGTGATCACGAAAGCGTTGTTCAGCGCCGCGGTCGCACTCGGTGCGGCGGTGGGGATAGCAACACAGGCCGGCGCCGACCCCAGCGCGTTCGGTGTCCTCAGCTGTAGCTGCGAGAGCGGGACCACGGCCTCGGAGGACGGGCCTGCCGTCGCGGACCAGATCAACGAAGGCATCCAAAACGGCCTCTTCGATCTGCGAGGCATCCCGGACTAACGGGATCAGGAGATCGCGTCGACCGCGGTGGTCAATCGCGGCTTGAACGCGTCCGGAATGGGGACATACCCGTTGTCCGCCAGACCATTCTGGCCGGCGCCGATCGTGCTTTGCAGGAACGCCTTTACGGCCGCACCGACCTGCGAATCGGGGTATTTCGAGCAGACGATCTCATACGTCGCCAGCACGATCGGATAGGAGTCGGGCTGGTTTGGCCGGTAGAACGAGATCGTGTCGAGGGCGAGGTCGTTGCCCTGCCTGATGAACCACGCGGCCGAGATCGTCTTGCCCACCGACGCCGGGCTGATCGCCACCGGGTCCGGACCGGCCGACGTGACGATGCCGGCCGTGTTCAGGTGCTGCGCCTGGGCGAACGACCACTCGATGTAGGTGATCGCCCCCTCGATGCTCTTGGCGGCCGCGGCGGCGCCGTCGTTGCCCTTGGCGCCCTCGCCCACACCACCGTTGAACCTCTTCCCGGCGCCCCGACCCCACGCGCCGTTGGAAGCGGTGTCGAGATATTTCTGGAAGTTGTCGGTGGTGCCGGACTCGTCGCTGCGGAACACGACACGAATCGGCTCGGCGGGCAAGGTGACACCGGGATTCAACACCTGGATCGCGGGATCGTTCCAGGTGGTAATGCCGCCGTTGAAGATCCTGGCCGCAGTCGGACCGTCGATGTTCAACGACGTCACACCGTTGACGTTGTAGGCGATGGCGATGGGGCCGAACACCACCGGCAGGTTCCACGCCGGCGAGCCGCACCGCCGCTCCGCCCCGGCGTATTCGTCTTTGCTCAGCGGCGAGTCCGAGCCGCCGAAATCGGTTTGGTTGCCGACGAATTCGCTAATCCCAGCGCCGGAACCATTGGCCGTGTAATTCAGGGACTGGCCCGGGCAGGCTTGTTCGAAGGCCTTGATGAAACGGGTCATCGCGTTTACCTGGGCCGTGGAACCGCTGGCCTTCAGGGTCGGCTTGCCGCCGCAGGCCACCTTCGCCGACGACGTGCCGGTGGTTGCGCTTCCCCCGGTGGCGTTGTGGTCGCCGCCACACGCCGACAACATCAGCGCGCCGGCGGCCAGAACGGTCAGCGTGGCACCAAATCGGTTGAGTATCAACCCGATTCCCCGGAATGGCATGGATGAGACGATCGCCGCCGGTGTAGCCGCAGCCCGCCAGACTGCCGTCTTCCTCGCGGCCATGAGGCATAGTAACAAGATCACCGTGTGGCCTCCGCATCGCCGAGCAATCAGGTCTGGTTCCGGACGTGCGCCAGGAAAAACTGCGCGATGACCTCCGAGGCGTTCAGCGCACGCGAGGTGCGCCCGACGATCGCCCGCGGCAGATACTGCTTACCCCCCGGCCAGGTGTGCCCGCCGTTGTCGATCTGGTAGCAGACCACCTCGGTGGACGCCGCGCACGCCGTGGAATCGAAGCGGTGAACGACGGTGCCGTCCCCGACGTCGGGTAACACCTGCGCCGACGGATCGCCTTGGCAGCCGTCGACCGAGCGCCACTTGTCCACCATGCTCATGACCGAGATGGAGTGGCTGACCCCGCCGCGACCGCGCACGGTGCCGCCGTTGAACGGCACCAGCGGATCGGCGGTCCCGTGCGCCTCCAGGACCGACACCGGGCGCGACGGACGGCAGGCCACGCCGGCGCCCAGCGTGCCCGCGACGGGCGCGATCGCGGCGAAGACGTCGGCGCGGTCGCAGGCCAGCCTGTTGGACATGAAACCCCCGTTGGACATGCCGGTGGCGAAGACGTGCCCGGCGGCGATGTTGTAGTCGTCCTGCAGCTTGGCCGCCAGCCCAACCAGGAACCCGACATCGTCGACACGGCGGCGATCCGCCGGCGACGCCCCCCGGCCGTCGGCCCAGCTCTTGTCGTAACCGTCGGGATAGACCACCAGCAGGTTGTTGGCGTCGGCAACGGCGTCGAAGTCGGTCAGACCCTGCTGCCCGGTTCCGGTGCCGCCGCCGCCGTGCAGGCTGATCACCATGCCGACGGGCTCCCCGGGCGGCAGGTGCAGCGTGTAGGTCCGGTCCATGCCGCCGGAACGGAACGTACCGGCCAAATCCCGGGCGCTGGCCGCCGACACATGCCGCATTCCACAGCCGGCCGCGAATACCGCGCATACCGCCAAAACGGCAAGCGACACCCGGCGCGCGTACGGCATGCCGTCAAGTTACCGATCGGGCTCGCGGATCGACGAGGGCGGGCGGCCCGCGGACGTGGCCGGCGGTGAAACCGCGCTCAAGTTGTGCTGTTCGCAATCTCAGCGACGATTGAATCGCACCGAGCCGTAACCTTCTGGCAATGTTCGCGGCCCACTTTAATGGCGTACACGATCACAGTCTTGTTCCACGGGAGTATCAGAATGACCACTACCTGTACGCGCAAACGCAGCCGGGTGCTGTTAGCGCTGGCTGCGGGCCCTGCGCTGGCGGTGGCGCTACTTGTCCCGCTGGGAGCGGCCCCGGCCGCTCACGCCGACGCCACCGACGACGCTTTCGTCGCCGCGTTGCATGCCCACGGCATCTTCCACGAGTCACCCAAATCCGCGATCGCGGCCGGTCATCTCGTTTGCCATCAGCTTGACATGGGCAAGACGCAGGAGCAGATCGCGACCGATGTGATGAACAGCAGCAGCCTGGACGGCGACAATGCCGGCTACTTCGTCGCCGTCGCCGAGCGTGCGTACTGCCCGCAGTATGCGGACGTGCCCATGTGACCGGGCCTCGCCGCTTCGGGCCGGGATAGATCGGGAAATCCAGCGGGCAGTCGTCATTTCGGCGACCATCGCCTCGTGCAAAGCTGTAACGTGCGGCAAACGCGGCGTCACGTGCCGTCAGCAACGAATGGCAATTCAGCCCCGTGGGAGTGTCCGAGATGACGAGCACCCGTCTACGCGTGCCCCGTCCCTCGCTGCTGCTGTGGGCCGCCGGGCTTGCGCTGCTGGCCGAGCTTGGCTACCCGGCGGCGATAGCCCCGATCGCCCACGCCGACGCTACCGATGACGCCTTCCTGGCGGCGCTGAAAGCCAAGGGCATCCACTTCGGATCACCGGAGAAGGCGCTGATCGCCGCCCACGAGGTCTGCGATGAGCTCAGCAACGGCAGGACGCCGGTCCAGGTGGCATCGACCGTGCAAAGCAACAGCAACCTGGACGGCTACCACGCGGGGTACTTCGTCGGCGCCAGCATCCGTGCCTACTGCCGGCAGTTTGTTTCTTAACCTGACTGCAACGTCCGCCCGCGACTATCCGAGATCGACAGTACTTAGGATTCGGGATACCAACTATCACGGAGAACTAATTAAGTGGTATCGAAAATCCTGGTCGGAGCCGCCGCGGCGGTCGGGGCGGCGGTGACGGCGGCAGCACCCGCCGGCGCCGACCCCAGCGTGTTCGGTGTCCTCAGCTGCAGTTGCCGTGAGACCGCCCCGGCTAACAGCCCGGCACTGACGGAAAATCTCAATCGGGGGATCCAGCAGGGCCTCTCCGATCCGGCAGTCTCGCGGTAATCGCCCGTTCAGCCCGCGGCACCCCGCCCGACGGCCTGAGCGGCCGCGTGCTCGTGCAACGTCTTCTCGGCCTCGTGATGGACGGGCTTGAGGTCGAAGATCACCTCCCGGACGGTCCCGGTGAACGCGTAGGGAGCCCTGTCCTCGTAGTCGCGGTCGACGACCAGGCCGTTGTCGCGGCTGATGTCCATACCCGCGTAGGACGTGAAGGCCAGCGGCACCGTTTTGGCCATCTCGCCCGCACCGATCAGCCGGTCGTCGGCCCACAACGTCACCCGGCCGCCCGAGCCGGGGACCGGCTGATCGGATTCGAACAGCATCCGCACCGTGACCTCGCCGGTCGGGATCGGCTCGGTGGACACCTGCTTGTAGGTGTCCACGCCGAGATAGGAGTAGGTGTGGTGCAGTCGTTGCCCCTCGTCGACCCACAGGGCGAACCCACCGATGAAGTCGCCGTTGGCGACGATCACGCCCTGCGCGCCGCCGTCAGGAATCACCAGCCGGGCCTCGATGGCGTACGAGCGGCCGAGGATGCGCGGGACCATGCCGCGCTGGATGTTTTGCACGTCGCCCTTGAAGGCGAACCGGGTGGTGGTGGGCAGCGGCGGCAGGCTGCCGAACATGACCGCGATCCCGCCCAGCAGCGGCAGCACCCGGTTGCGTTCGGCTTCGGCCCACCACAGCCGGGTGAGCTCGGCCAGCTTGTCGGGATGTTCGGCCGCCAGGTTGCGCGCCTGGGAGAAGTCGTCGGGTAGGTAGTACAGCTCCCAGACGTCGGCGTCGGGGTCGTAGTTGCCGGGCGCGAACCGCTGCAGCGTCTCGGGCGATAAGTCCCACGGCGCCTTGTCCAGTCGGACGCAGGCCCACCACCCGTCCCGGTAGATGGCGCGGCTGCCGAAGTTTTCGAAGTACTGCACCGTGTGGCGCTCCTCGGCCGCGGCGTCACCGAAGGTGTGGGCGAAACTGGTCCCGTCCATGGGTTCCTGATCGAAGCCGTCGACGTGGGTCGGTTCGGGTAAACCGATGGCCTCCAACACGGTTGGCGCGATGTCGACGCAGTGGGCGAACTGGGAACGCACCTGGCCGTCGGGCCGGATCCGGCTGGGCCAGGCGATCACCATCGGGTCGCGGGTGCCGCCCAGGTGGCTGGCCATCTGCTTGCCCCACTGGAACGGGGTGTTGTTGGCGTGCGCCCACCCGCTCGCGAAATGCGGCGCGGTGAACTCGTCGCCGAGCGCCTCCACCCCACCGTATTGTTCGATCAGCTCCAGCTGCTGGTCGGCGTCGAGGAGCAGGCCGTTCAGGAACGTCATCTCGTTGAACGAACCGGTGATCGTGCCCTCCATGCTGGCGCCGTTGTCGCCCCAGATGTAGAAGACCAGCGTGTTCTCGGATTCGCCGAGGTCGTCGATCGCGTCGAGCAGCCGCCCGACGTTCCAGTCGGCGTTTTCGGAGAACCCCGCGAACACCTCCATCTGCCGGGCGTAGAGCCTTTTCTCGTTGTCCGACAGGCCGTCCCACGCCGGGAACAGGTCGGGCCGCTCGGTGAGCTCGGTGTCGGCCGGCACGATCCCCAGCTTCTTCTGCCGTTCGAGCGTTTTGCGCCGGTAGACATCCCAGCCCTCGTCGAACTGGCCACGATACTTGTCGGCCCATTCTTTGAACACGTGGTGCGGCGCGTGGGTGGCGCCGGTCGAGTAGTACATCATCCACGGCTTCTCGGTGTCCTGGGCCCGCACGCCGTGCAGCCATTCGACGGCCTTGTCGGTGAGGTCGTCGGGGAAATAGTAGGGCTCGCCGTCCTTACCCTGCGGAACGCCTACGACGGTGTTGTCCTGGGTGATGATCGGGTCGTACTGGCCCGCGGCGCCGGTCAGAAACCCCCAGAAATGGTCGAATCCCCAACCCAGCGGCCAGTTGTCGAACGGCCCGGCCGCACCCTGGACGTTGTCCGGGGTCAGGTGCCACTTGCCGAAACCGCCAGTCACATAACCGTTGTCGCGCAGGATGCGGGGCAGCGAGGCGCAGCTGCGGGGCTTGACCGTCGAGTAGCCGGGGAATGGTCCCGGGAACTCGCAGACCGATCCGAAGCCGACCCGGTGGTGGTTGCGCCCGGTCAGCAGCGCCGCCCGGGTCGGCGAGCACACCGCGGTGACGTGGAAGCGGTTGTAGGTCAACCCGTTTCGCGCCACCCGGGTCAGCGCCGGGGTTCGGATGGCGCCGCCGAAGGTGTCCGGGCCGCCGAACCCGGCGTCGTCGATGAGCACGATCAGCACGTTGGGTGCGCCGTCGGGCGCCTTGGGCCCGGGAACGATCGTCCAGTCGCCCACCGAATCCGCCATGGTCCGGCCGACGGTGCCGCCGAAGCCGCGCTGCGGCAGCGGCAGCCGGGTGCGGTCGGGATTGAACTTGCCCATCGCCTCCTCGAGCGCCGCGCCCAGGCTCCGCAACGTCGAACGGCTAAGCTCCGCAACCGATTTCATCGGCGAGCCGGCCAAGGCCCGCTCCACGGCCAGCCGCCCCTGCGATGGAGTGATGGCGATGACCACGGCGCTGCCCGCGGCCAGCGCCTGCCCGATCTTGTCGGCCAGTCCGCTCTTGATCCGATGGTTGGCGAACGTGCCCGCCAACGCTCCGGCGGCCGCACCCGCCGCCGCCCCGCAAGCCGCGGCCAGCAGCGCCGGTGAGAACAGGCCGACCGCCAGGCCCGCGCCGGCCCCCCACGCGGCGCCTCGCCGGCCCAGCCGGTTGCCGGTATCGACCAGCACGGGATTGCCGTCGGCGTCCTTGCCGACCAGCACCGCGCCCCGCAGCGAGACGCGCCTGGCTTTGGTTTCCTCGGTGAGGGTTTCGAAGTCCCGGCGGGCCGAATCGAGATCCTGATAGCCGGCAACGATGACCAGCGCGTGTTCTTCGCTCATAAACGAGACTCCTTGTCAGGACGGACAGCGGCTTGGGAGACGGACAGGCCAGTCCGGAATATAGACCTCGGAAGGCTGCGGCATTTGATTACCGCCGATCGGCCCCTGGACCGCGAGCCAGCCCCGGCTGGTGTAAAACCGTTGCTTGCGCCACCATTGGCGCTGGTTGTACCGAAGTCAGCTGCAATGAGTGTCGGGCGGTGCGTACATGACATTGGTTGGCACTTTTCCCAGCCGGGGTGTGGCGGCGCGCCCGGCACGCAACTGGGCCGCTGATGTCGTGGTATTCGTCGGCGCCGCGGTGCTGCTGTGGCTGGTGGCGCGCCTCGGCCGCGGGACGGCCGTGCCGTGGACGGTGCCCAGCGCGCCCTCGTCGGTGTCCACCGACCCTAGTCACTTGCCGTATTACGCCGCCCGATCGCTGTTGCGGATGTTCGCCGCGCTGGGCTTGTCGCTGGTGTTCACGTTCTCCTACGCCACCGCGGCGGCGCGGTCACGCCGGGCCGAAAAAGTGCTCATCCCGCTGCTGGACATCTTGCAATCCGTGCCAATCCTGGGCTTCCTCGCGATCACCATCACCGGGTTCATCGCGTTGTTTCCCGGCTCACTGCTGGGCCTGGAATGCGCGTCGATATTCGCGATCTTCACCTCGCAGGCGTGGAACATGACATTCGCGTTCTATCAATCCCTGATCGCCCAACCCCGCGATCTCGACGAGGCGTCCCGGCTGTTGCGGCTGTCGCGGTGGCAGCGGTTCTGGCGCGTCGACCTGCCCGGCGGGATGATCCCCCTGGTCTGGAACGGCATGATGAGCTTCGGCGGGGGCTGGTTTTTCCTCACCGCGTCGGAAGCGTTGAGCGTCAACAATCACAAGTTCGCCCTGCCCGGGATCGGCGCCTACGTCGCGTCCGCCAGCGACGAGGGAAACCTAACCAGGGTGCTGCTGGCCATCGCGGTCATGATCACGGTGATCATCGGGGTCAACGCATTGTTTTGGCGGCCGCTGACGGCGTGGGCCGAGCGGTTCCGCATCGAGGAATCCGAGGCCACCGAGGCGCCGCGCAGCCTGACGCTGGAGGTGCTGCGGCGCTCGCGTGTCCCCGGCCTCGTCGGCCATCCGCTCGGGCGGCTGATCTATCCGGCGGACCGGGTGATGGCGGTGTTCGGAACGACCGGGCGTCCGTTGAAAACGTCCATCGCGCGCCGCCGCGTCGGCGACGCCGTCTTCGGTCTCGCGTTGTTCGTCGCGCTCGGCTACGGCGCGTTCCGGGTGATCGAGTACGTCGCGCACAGCGTCGGCTTCGCCGAGGCCGGCCACGCGGCGCTGCTCGGTTTGGCCACCTTCGCCCGTGTCGTGGTGGTGGTCGTGTTCTCGACCTTGATCTGGGTGCCCATCGGGGTATGGATTGGGTTGAACCCCAAGGTAACTCGGCTAGCTCAGCCGGTGGTCCAGGTGCTGGCGTCCTTCCCGGCGAACTTCTTGTTCCCGTTGTTCACCGCGCTGCTGCTGGCCACCGGCATCAGCATCAACTGGGGCGGCATCCTGCTGATGGCCCTGGGCACGCAGTGGTACATCTTGTTCAACGTCATCGCCGGGGCCAGTGCGATCCCCAACGAGCTTCGCGACGCCGCCGCCAGCTTGAGGCTGCCCACGGCGTTGAGGTGGCGCACCCTGATACTGCCGGGAATCTTCGGCAGCTACGTCACCGGCGGCATCACCGCCGCCGGGGGCGCGTGGAACGCTTCCATCGTCGCCGAGGTCGCCCAATACCACAGCACCACGTTGTCGGCTGTCGGGCTGGGCGCCTACATCACGCGCGCCACCGCGGTGGGCGACGCCCCGCGCCTGCTGGTCGGCGTGATCGCGATGAGCTTCTATGTGGTGACAATGAACATTGTGCTGTGGCAACGCCTCTACCGCCTGTCCGAGCGGCGCTTCTCCCTATCTTGATCCTTATCTTGATCCTTCAAAGGCTTAACGGAGGCCGCCATGACTCGCGACGACGTGATCATCCGCCTTGAGCACGTCAGCAAGAGCTTCAGCAAGCCCGACGGTGGCACCTTGCTGGTCCTCGACGACATCAACCTCGACATCCGTGCCGGCGAGGTCGTCGCGCTGCTCGGTCGTTCCGGGTGCGGCAAGTCGACGCTGCTGCGCGTCATCGCGGGTCTGATCGTCCCGACCAGCGGCGTGGCGCGCTACAACGGGGCCGAACTGACCGGCGCCAACCCCGGCACCGCGATGGTGTTCCAAAATTTCGCCCTGATGCCCTGGCTGACCGTGCAAAAAAATGTCGAACTCGGGCTGGCGGCGCGCAAAACCGCGCCGGCCGAACGCAGTAAGCGCGCCATGGAGGCCATCGATTTGATCGGCCTGGACGGTTTCGAATCGGCCTACCCCAAAGAACTATCCGGCGGGATGCGCCAACGCGTCGGATTCGCCCGTGCGTTGGTACTACAGCCCGATCTGCTGCTGATGGACGAACCGTTCTCCGCGCTCGACGTCCTCACCGCCGAAAACCTGCGCAACGAGCTCATGACCCTGTGGACCGGTCAGGACTTCCCGACCAAGGCCATCTGCCTGGTGACGCACAACATCGAAGAAGCGATCCTGCTGGCCGACCGCGTCATCGTGCTGAACAGCAACCCCGGCCGCATCCTGGCCGAGTTTCCCATCGAGCTGGAGCGTCCGCGCGACCGCCGTTCCGCATCGTTTGAGGCACTCGTCGACAAGGTCTATGAACTGCTGACCGGCACCGGACCGGCCACCGCGCTGGCCGATCCCGGCACCGCCACGCCCACCAGCCACCCGCTACCCCGCGCCACCGTCGGCGGGCTGGCCGGGCTGGTCGAAATCGTCTACGGCAAGGGTGGGCGCGTCGAGATCCCCGACCTCGCCGCAGACCTGAGCATCGCCGCCGAAGACCTGTTGCCGCTCGTGGACGCCGCGGCGCTGCTTGACTTCGTCCGCGTCGACGGTGCCAACCTCGAATTGACCTCCACCGGCAAGGATTTCACCACCGCCGACATCCAAACCAGCAAGCAGATCTTCGCCCAACAAGCACTCACCCGCGCACCGTTGGTGCGCACCATCTGCCATGCCCTGCACGACTGCCCCGACGGCAGCCTGCGCGCCGCATTCTTCCTCGACCTACTTCAGCAAGCGTTCAACACCCGGGACGCCCAGCGGCAACTCGACACCGCCATCGGATGGGGCCGCTACGCCGAACTCTTCGACTACAACACCCACACCGATCAAATCACCCCCGACCCCGACGCCACGCTCGTGGCACCCACGCATTCCTGACACGCGAGCGGACCTGCCGGGCGGCCGGCCACCCCTTAGTCACGCTGACTATTAACCAGCCGCCGGCGGACGTCCCAGTACGCGCGGGCGAAACCCGTATATCGGAACGCCTCCGAACTCGTCGTCAGCATCCGCCATACCGCCCAATGGCACGCCGGGCATGCCCACCGGCCCCACGTCCTCCATCACCATCGGGGTGGCGCTCATGCCCTGGTACGCGCCTGCCCCGATCTGGGTCGTTGGCAGAGCGGCGGGGGTGATCGCCGCCCCGCTCGCGCCCCAGCCTGGAGGCACGGATAAGGCACCGACGAGGTTTGCCTGCCCAATCTGCGCCGCGGCAAGGCCCGGCAAGCTGGCCGATCCCGCCGTCTCGACCCCACTAAGGCCGGCCGACGCCGCGCTTACCGCGCTGTCCGCCGGGGCGTCCAGGAAGCTATACACCGTAGCGCTATCGATCATTGAAGTCGGGTTCATCAGCCCGCTGGTGGTGAATGCGTTGGAGAAGTTGGCGACCGAGGCGTTGTTGAGGAAGCTTCCAACCATCGATCCGTTCTGCCCATCCAGGAAGTTCATCACTCCGGCGAGCCCGGTGGTGGAGGTATTCGTGTTGGGCGCGATCCCCAGCCAAGCGGCCAGGTCGGAAAGCGACGCGGACGCGCTGGTGGCCGAGCTGGTCGATGCGGTCGAGGTGGTAGTGGCTTGGGCAACCGCGTTGGCCTGGTCGGCTACTCCGCCGGTGTTGGTGCTGGACTGGGGCGCGGTGAACGGCGTAAATTGTGTCGCCGTGATCGAGGCGCTCGCGTAGGCGTTCATCGCCGCGGCGTCTTGCGCCCACATTTCGGCGTATTCGGCCTCCGTGGCCGCGATCGCCGCGGTGTTTTGTCCGAAAAGGTTGGTCGCCACCAGGTTCGACAGTTGAGCGCGGTTGGCCGCGACGACCGCGGGCGGCACCGTCATGGCAAACGCTGACTCATAGGCGGCCGAGGCGGCGTTGGCCTGGCCGCCGGCCTGCTCGGCCTGGGTGGCGGTGGCGCTTAGCCACTCGAGGTACGGTGCGACGGCGGCTGCCATCAGCGTCGACGACGGCCCAAACCAGCTCTCGCCGGTAAGCTCCGAAACCACCGAGGCGTAAGAGGTGGCCGTGGAGCGCATTTCGGCGGCCATAGAGTTCCAGGCCGAGGCGGCGGCAAGCATCGGTCCCGATCCGGGGCCCGAATACATTCTGGCCGAGTTAATTTCCGGCGGTAACGCGGCAAAATCGATCATGACGCTTCCTCTCAAGTCCCGTTATCCGGCGGCCGGCGGACGTGGCATCACGACAGGACGGAACCCGTATTTGGGAATGGCCCTGCGCAGCCGCTTGGCCGTACCTGTCATGGGCGCCGCAAACCCTCCCGGCCCTCCTGCCGGGCTCGACCCAATGTCGCCGAGGCCGGTGGCTGGCAACGCCGTTTCGGCTGGACTGATCGTCGCTGCAGACGTCCAGCTGGCTGGCACCGACACCGCCCCTACCAGGTGCGCATGGCCCATCTCGGCCGACGCGGCGGCACCCAGGCCGACGAGTTCTGTTGACCCGAGCGCACCGGATCCCAGACCTGACAAGTTCCCCGCACCCGATAGCGCCGCAACGCTCGTCGCTGCCTTGTCGGCATTCATCAGAAAGCTGAAACCGGCGATGGTTTGCAGGATGAACTCCGGGTTGTACGGGCCGCCAGCAAGGGCTCCGTTGGTGACCGCGGTGCTGAAAAAGTTGCCATTCCAGAAGCTCCCCAGCGCCGAATTGTCTGAGCCGCTGAACAAGCCTGCCAGGTACGACTCGAGCGATCCGAGAGACGACGAGCCAGCAGCGTTCGACGTTGCCGACGACAGTATCGACTGCGTAGTTCCCGCCGGCGTTTGGGCCGCCTGGGAAACAGCATTGGCTTGCTCTGCCACTCCGCCGACGCTGGCGGTGGATTGCGGGGAGTTAATTGGAGTCAATTCCGAGGCAATGTCCGAGGCGCTGGCGTAGCCTTTCATCGCCGCGGCATCTTGTGCCCACATTTCTGCGTATTGGGCCTCGGTGGCCGCGATCGCCGGGGTGTTTTGGCCGAAAACGTTGGTCGCCACCAGCGCCGCAAGCTCAGCACGGTTGGCCGCGACGACCATGGGCGGCACCGTCATGGCAAACGCTGACTCATAGGCGTTCACTGCCGCATTGGCCTGGCCGCCGGCCTGCTCGGCCTGGGTCGCGGTGGTGCTCAGCCAGTCCACGTACGGCACGGCCGCCGCCAACATCGACATCGACGACGGACCAAACCAACTCTCGCTGGTCAGCTCGGAGATTACGGAGCCGTAAGAGGCGGCCGCTGAACGCATTTCAGCGGCGATCGCGTTCCAGGCCGAGGCGGCGGCAAGCATCGGTCCCGATCCGGGGCCCGAATACATTCTGGCCGAGTTAATTTCCGGCGGCAATGCCGCGAAATCAATCACTGGTCCCCCTCTAAGTGCTCAGCGGGCTGCGGCTGCGTTGGCTACCTCGGTAGCCGCGTATGATCCGGCACTGGTCTCCAATGTGGCGACGAACATCTGGTGCATAGCGGCAGCTTGTGCGCTCATCGCCTGAAACGTTTGGGCGTGCGCCGCGAACTTAGCCGCCGTCACGAACGACACCTCATCGGCAGCCGCGGGCACCACCCCGGTTATCGGCGCCGTGGTGGCAGTGTGCTGGGCGGCCAGCGTCGACCCGATCTGCTGCAAGCGGCGGGCGGCGGCGGCCAACGATTCCGGCTGCGTAGTAACAAAAACCATTTGGAATTTCTCCTAACGAATATTGGGGGGAATAGAATCGAGCACGGGCTTTGTGGTAGTACCAAGCACGTTTTGAGGGTTCATCGCGGATCGAGCCCGCTCACGTGATCGGCGGCCGTAGCTAACGCTGCTGGCTTCGGAACAACAAGCGACATCGGTCTTCTCCTTCCGAAAAGAGATCAGACGCGGGCTTGGTGGCTACTCCTTGGCTAATTTCGGCACCCCAACGGCAAACCTGCGAAACGGTGACCTGCGGACAAATCTCCCGCGGTCAGCCGATTGGGTGTGGAAACGAGGCGGGGTCGGATCGCGACGAAATGGTCGTCGATCTGGAATACGGACTATCGCCGGGACTCATTTCGCTCTCACCTCCTCACAGCCAGGGCACACGGGGATGCTATACCCTTGCACAGTGGGGAGAAGCGCCTATGTCAGGACGCGGCACCCCTCTCGTCAGAGCTTCGGCACCACACGGCGTATCCGGCTTTGTCAGAACCGGAAGCCACTTGGGCTCAACCCTTAATCCGGGAGGAGCTGTCCTGACCCTGGGCGTCTTTCGACGTTCGAGGTCAGTGGCCTATATCCGTGCGGACGCCTCACCTAACGAGGTGCTTGCAAAGACGATGGTGGCATCCACAGGTTACTAAGTCAACCCTAAGTGCCGTGCGTTGGAAACCGTTCACGTTATAGACATATGCCCGGTGCATCCTCTGCCTTGCGCAAGCGGTCCTGCGTGGCTGGCTACATTGCGGGGAGCTTGAGGGGATTTGCCTTTCGGTTATGCGGGACCGGATCCCCCGGCCTGGACTCGCCGTACCATCTTGACCCTGCTTGGGATCTTCGGCCCGTAGAGCCAGCGCCCGCCCTCTGGCAAGCCGGAATCCTGGCCACACAGAAGACCAGCAGCAGCAGGATGTGGAAACCCATCCGGGTGGCCCGCCATTTACGCGCGCGGCGTAATTCTGCGGCGGGCTGGGCGAGGCTGAGCGCAAGATGGCGATCCACGAGATCAATGCCACAGCGGCACCAACCGCCAGTCACGAAGGGATGCGCAGGATCCGGATTGATCGCCGCGACCTGATCATCCGATCAGTACCTCTGGCGTTGACTATTGTCCCACCTTTCTCGATAACCATTCGGAACGTCGTCTTCCATCCCTGCGATCGGCCTGGTGACCGCAGTGGCATCACATCAGTACAGCTACGAGCCATCAGCACAGTAAATCCTGAGCAGGTGACCAAGGATGGTCTGGCCTGACCGGCTCATTGCCTGCGTATCCCGACGTTGCGGTGATGATCCTACATTCGCCTGGTCCGCGCATCGAATTGTGATGATTTCATAGGATTCTCAAATAAGTCGGCGTTCGCTTGCCGATATCACGAGCTGCATATATGTGTGTTCAATATGTGTTGGATCGCCCAGGTTGAGGTGATCCAACTTTCCAAAAACAATGGAATCCATAGTCGGTGGCTGCACTTACCGAACCATTGCAAAGTTAAGTTTTTAAACCACCAAGACCGAGAACCACGTCATCGACTTCGTTAACGTTAGATTACCGAAAGTGACGGATTTTGGAAGATTTCAATGTCTTTCGTAACAACACTTGTTGGCGCACCGTCGCGGTTCTATGGAGAGAAATTGTCTAATGCACAGGGAGCAAACCCCCGTGGACTTTGTGGCGGTCACTGAATGTCCTTAGTGGTAGCGACAAAGGCTCCGAAGGAGCACTCCAACATTCGCGGACACGGTGTTGCACCGATGACCGCGCTCGTATTGGCGGCAGCAATTGCAGTGTCACCACTAGCGAATCACCAGGCGCGAGTAGTTCGCCAGTGTATTTGGAATTCCCATGTCGTCCTGTGCCACTGGCGCACCGTGGACACGCCACCAGCTCCCAAAAAAACGGCGCCAGCGACAAGCGACTCCGTTCCCGTCAACTGGGTGGCGCCAGACGGCTTCCTATGAGATTTCGGTGACCGCGGCGACACACTTCGCTTCGCCCGCTGGCTTGACAGCCACGGCTACCACCCGGCGTCCGGCGGCGAACAAGGTCACACGGGTGTCTTGCGCGACCACCGCTGTCTCTGGCACCAAAGTGCCTGTCTTGTCGGTGATCAAGATGTCGATGTCGCCCAGATCTTCAATGCACACCAACCGTGCACCCGTCCGTGTAACTCGGCGGAGCGTGCCCGGCACGATATTCGTCAAACTTGTGCTGGGCGCCAGGATTACGCCGATCATGACCGCCTGCACGCCGTCACCGAGGAAGTACGAAACGATCACGGTGCCGGCCAACAAGATGAGCCCGCGTTATGCAGTTGACGACCCAACATCGCCAGCGCGTTGACGTGGTGGGTCCGTACGGCGTTCGGGGCCAAACCGCACCAGCCGGGCGGCGGACAGAGGTTTGGGCAGTCTCGGCGCCGTCGGGCCTCGGCCGAAAGTGGTTGGCGCTACTCGTTGTTCACGTTCGGTACACGGCGCGGCTACCGGACGGCCGCTTGGTGGCGGCTTTTTCGGGCCGGCTTCGGCGGTCGAGTCGCGGGCGGGTCACGTTGGCCGTACCGTTGACTGCGGGGTCTGCGGGGGCCAGGAATCCGCGCACTCATCGGGCAGGTGGTCGAGGTGGAACACGAAAATCGCTTGCAGCTCAAGCCCTATCGGTCCGTGTCGGAGCACATTGACGGGGCCTGGTGGCCGCGGTCGACGCGCCTGGTCGATGAGCTGCCGGACTTGGTGGCGTCGTTGTCCGACCGGCTGGGACGGATCGTGATGGTGGGCTACCGCTGCCATGGCTGGGACGAGACGCCGCCGGTGGCCGAGATCGCCGGCCACACGATCGAATTGCTGGGCTTCATCAGCGACGAGCCGCCCAGTGTGATCCTGATCGGTGAGGACGGTCGTCACATCACGCTGCGCGTCATCCGGCCGGACACCGGCGAGGAGGTGGCCCGGCGGGCGCTGCGGGAGGCGGGCGTACCCGCCGACACCGGTGTCGCGCCGGCCAGCCGTTCGGCGGTCGCGCGATCCGTGGCCGATGTCGCGGACAAGCTGGCCCTTCATGAGGGGCTCGGCGACGAGCGGCGGACCGCCCAGATCAAGCGCTGGTGCGAACAGGCCGCTCAGCAATTCGTCGATGCGCCGGTCCAGACGTTCGTCCCGATCCTCGTCGAACACATCGTCCGCAACCGGATGATGGAGTCGCGCTCGGCGACCGCGTCGTCGGGGACCGGTTAGGGGTCTGGCGCGCGGCGGCCTCATCCGGCCGATGGCGGCCTTTGCATGACGGTCCCCTTGAGCTCCAGCCCGTATTCGATGTTCTCGTAGTCTCGCCCCTCGCGCCGGCGCTTGCTTGCCGAGGCCGCCGAGGCCGACGGCGGCATCGTCATCGGGGGCATCGGGATCGAGGGCAGCCCGAATTCGCCCACCGGAAGCGGGGATACCGCCGACGCGAGTTGCACCGGGGACTGCGAAGCGGGCAACAACCCCACCACTGCAGCGGGCGCGGTCAGCTTGCCAAGCGAAACCCCGACGCCCATCGCCGCCGTAGGCGCTTGAGCCGAGCCAAGGGCGCGCAGCGCGCTGGCAAAATCGGCCTCCGATGCCGACAAAGCCGCCTCGCCCTCCGCCAAGCCCTCATCCACGTCGCCGCCCACGCTCTGGAGCGCCTGAGCCGAAGTCATCTGCGCCAAGTAGCTGAGCAGGTTGATGGGAATCCCGCCCGCGATGAACTGGTTTCCCCAGGTGTTGGCCAGCTGGAACCAGCTATTGTTGACAAGGGCTCCCGACCCGGGGTCGAGCAGCGCCGCCACGTTCGAGGCCAGGGTGGAAGTCGTGGACGAACCGGTGGCAGCGGGCACGGCACTGGCTTGAACGGCGGCGGCCGCCGGATTGACAATCGCGGGCGGCGACGAGAACTGAGGCAGCGCGAGAGCCTGAGCGGAGGCGGCCCGATAGTGATACATCGCGGCCGAGTTGTTGACCCACATGCCGGCGTACTGGGCTTCGGTTTCCGCGATCGCCGCCAGATTGCTCCCGAACCAGTTGGTGGCCAGCAACTGGGCCAGCCGCGTCCGGTTGGCGATGACCCCCAAGGGAGGGACCACCGTCCGGACAGCCAGGTCGAATGCCGCCGCGGCGGCCTGCATCGAGGAGCCGACCTGCCGGCACTGCTGCGCGGTGGTGCGCAACCAGGCGAGATAGGGCTCGACGGCCTGGATCATCTCGGCGGCGGACGGTCCCCGCCAGGCCCCGGTCAGCGACCCCAACGCGGAGGCATAGCCGCTGACGGATTCCTCCAACTCGGTGCTCAGCAACCGCCACACACCGGAAGCCTCGATCAACGACCCCGCGCCGGGTCCGGAGTGGACGAGCGCCGCGATGATTTCGGGAGGCAGCATGCCAAAGTCCATGAAGTCTCACCCCGGAAAAGAGCCCGGGTGGGGCACCCTAATCGGTTCTTATCCCGCTGACGGCGGTCGGTGCATCACTGTGCCCTTGACCTCTGCGCCGTATCCAAGCTCCTCGTACTTTGGTTGTTTTCTCTTGCGCCAACCACTGCCCGCCGAGATCGGCGGCGGCATCAACGGCGGCAGTAGGGGCAACGCGCCATCCCCGGCCGGAAGCGGCGATGCCGCCGACGCGAGTTGGACCGGCGATTGCGAGGCGGGCAGCAACCCCACCAGGGCGGGCGGCGCGGTCAGCTTGCCCACCGACACCCCCACACCCACGGCAGCGGTGGGTGCGGTTGCGGGTAAGGCACGAACCGCACTCGCCAAGTCACTCGCCACGCCGCCCAGGGCCGACTCGCCCTCCGCCAAGCCCTGACCCACCTCGCCGCCCACACTCTGCAGCGCCTGGGCAGAAGTGTTTTGCGCCACGTAGCTGAGCATGTTGATGGGGAATCCGGACGATATGAACTGGTTGCCCCAGGTGTTGGCCAGCTGGAACCAACTATTGTTGACAAGGGTCCCCGACCCGGGGTCGAGCAGCGCCGCCACGTTCGAGGCCAACGTGGACGCCGTCGACGAGCCGGTGCTGGCAGCGGGCACGGCGCTGGCCTGGGCGGCCGCCCCCGTCGGGCTGACGATCTCGGGCGGCGACGAGAACTGCTGCACCGCAAGGGCTTGCGCGGAGGTGGCCTGATAGCGGTACATCGCCGCCGAGTTGTTGACCCACATGCCTTCGTACTGGGTTTCGATTTCGGCGATGGCCGCCAGGTTGTTGCCCAACCGATCGGTGGCCACCAACTGCGCCAGCCGCGTCCGGTTGGCGCTAACCACCGAGGGAGAGACCACCGCGGAGAGCGCCGAGTTGAACGCCGCCTCGGCGGCCTGCGCCGAGGAGGCCAACTGCCGACATTGCTGCGCGGTGGTGCGCAACCAGGTGAGGAAGGGCTCGACGGCCTGGGCCATCGCCCTCGAGGACGGCCCCTGCCAAGCCTGCGTCAGTGAGGACAACACCGACGCGTAGGCGGGGGCGGTCTCTTCCAGCTCGACACCCAGGTGCTGCCATGCAGCGGATGCCTCCGCCCATGATCCGGCACCGGGCCCGGAGTGGATGAGCGCCGAGGTGACCTCGGGGGGCAGCGTTAGAAAGTCCATGACATGTCACACTCTCCGTGCTGGGAAAGGCTGTGGAAATTCGGGGTGACTACGCCGCGAATACCCCTGAAACATTGCGCATCGACGCCTTAGTATGGCCGAATCTTCCGCCGATGACGCTAGCACCGACTGCGTTGGCCGTCGTGCCCTTCCCTGTTCAGGCGGTCGGCGAGGCGCCGCGGGAGCCCCTTACGGGCCCGGCCGGCGGCTCACGAATGCACGACGCAGGCCGGTCACCGGATCGGTGAACTCGATGGATTGCGCGAGCAGCCGCAGCGGCGCGCTGAAGTCGTCGTCGCGGACCGGTAGCACGTCGGGATAGAGCGGATCACCCACGATCGGCAGTCCCAACGAGGCCATGTGCACCCGCAACTGGTGGGTGCGCCCGGTCCGCGGCGTCAACTGGTACAAGCCGTCGGGCGACACCGACTCCACCAGCGTCTCCGCGTTGGGCTCGCCGGGCTCACAGACCGTCTGCAGGTGGCCCCGGCGCTTGACGAGGCGGCTGCGGACCACACGCGGGAGCGCGACGGTCGGCTCGACCGCCGCCCGGGCGAGGTATGTCTTGCTCACCAGGCCGCGGGCGAACAGCGTCTGATACCGCCCGCGCAGCTCACGACGGGTGGTGAACAACAACACCCCGGCCGTCAACCGGTCCAGCCGGTGGGCCGGGCTGAGCTCGGGCAGACCCAGTTCCCGTCGCAGCCGCACCAGCGCCGTCTGGGCAACGTGTCGGCCCCGCGGCATGGTGGCCAGAAAGTGCGGCTTGTCGACGACCACGATGTCCGCGTCCTGATACAGCACCGGGATGTCAAAGGGCACCGGCACTTCGTCGGGCAGGTCGCGATACAGGTAGACGCTGGACCCGGCGGGGAGCGCGGTGGCGGCATCCACCACCGCGCCGTCGGCGTCGACGACCTCCCCGGCCAGGACCTTGGCGTGGGCCGGCGCGCCGAACCGGGCGGTCAGCTCGGCCAGCACCGGTCCGCCCCGCAGCCGGACCCGGGCGGGCCCCAATCCGTCGCGAACCGGGAGCGGCGCGGGCCTCAATTGAGCGGCACCGGCTCGAGGATCTCGGCGCGCGCCTCCGGCGCGCTGGCCCGCAACTCGTCCGCCGACACGTCGTCGGGCTGGGCCTGCGACAGGATCTCGGCCTGCACGCGGGCGGTGTAGTTGGCGACCTCACGCTCGACGTCCTCGGCGGTCCAGCCGAGCGCGGGCGCGACCACGTCGGCCACCTCCCGGGCGCAGTCGACGCCGCGGTGGGAGTATTCGATGGAGATACGCATCCGGCGGGCCAGGATGTCCTCCAGGTGCAGGGCCCCCTCGGCGGTGACGGCGTACAGGGCTTCCACCTTCAGGTAGCCCGGCGCCTCCGTGATCGGGCCGAGCAGGCCGGGGGCGTCGGCCGCCAGCTCCAGGACGTCGCCGATCAGCGAACCGTAGCGGTCCAGCAGGTGGCGCACGCGGTGCGGGTGCAGGCCCTTCAGCGCGGCCACGTGTTCGGCCTGGTTGACCAGCGCGAAGTACCCGTCGGCGCCCAGCAGGCTGACCTTCTCGGTGATCGACGGCGCCACCCGGGCCGGGATGAACTGGGCGGCGGCGTCGATCGCGTCGGCGGCCATCACCCGGTACGTGGTGTACTTGCCGCCGGCGATCGCCACCAGGCCGGGCGCCGGCACGGCCACGGCGTGCTCGCGGGACAGCTTGGAGGTTTCCTCGCTTTCCCCGGCCAGCAGGGGCCGCAGCCCGGCGTACACGCCGTCGATGTCGGCGTGCGTGAGGGGGGTGGCCAGCACGGTGTTGACGGTCCCCAGGATGTAGTCGATGTCGGCCTTGGTGGCCGCGGGGTGGGCGAGGTCGAGGTCCCAGTCGGTGTCCGTGGTTCCGATGATCCAGTGGCTGCCCCACGGGATGACGAACATCACCGACTTTGCGGTGCGCAGGATGATGGCGACGTCGCTGACGATGCGGTCGCGCGGCACCACGACGTGCACGCCCTTGGACGCGCGTACCTGGAACCGCCCGCGCTGCTTGGACAAGGCCTGGATCTCGTCGGTCCATACCCCGGTCGCGTTGACCACGACGTCGCCGCGGACCTCGGTGGTCGAGCCGTCCTCGGAGTCGCGGACCCGCACGCCCGTCACCCGGTCGCCGTCGCGCAGCAGCGCGACCACCTGGGTGGAGGACCGCACCACCGCGCCGTAGTGCGCGGCGGTGCGCGCGACCGTCATCGTGTGGCGGGCGTCGTCGACGACGGTGTCGTAGTAGCGAATCCCGCCGATCAGCGAGGTGCGCTTCAGGCCCGGGCACAGGCGCAGGGCGCCGGCGCGGGTCAAATGCTTTTGCGCCGGAACCGATTTCGCGCCGCCGAGACGGTCGTAGAGGAAGATGCCGGCGGCAATGTAGGGGCGTTCCCAGCCGCGCCTGGTGAGGGGAAACAGGAATGGCATCGGCTTGACCAGGTGTGGCGCCAGCGTGGTCAGCGACAGCTCACGCTCGTAGAGCGCCTCGCGGACCAGCCCGAATTCCAGCTGCTCGAGGTAGCGCAGCCCGCCGTGGAACATCTTCGACGAGCGGCTCGACGTGCCCGAGGCGAAATCGCGCGCCTCGACCAGCGCCACCTTGAGCCCGCGGGTGGCGGCATCCAACGCGCAGCCGGAACCCACCACGCCGCCGCCGATGACCACCACGTCGAACTGCTCGGTGCCGAGCCGCTCCCAGGACACCTGGCGTTGCTGCGGTCCCAGCGCGGAAGCCGGCGAGCCCTGCTCGCTGGGTGCGTGGATCGGGTCGCTCACGGCGGAGGCTCCTGTTACTCGTCGGTAGGTGTGCTGCGTCCAGGCTAGTTCGTCGGACGCCCGAGAGTCGGCTTAGTCGAGATGGTGGCGACCCGCCGCGCCCGGCCACGCCGCGCTTGCGATCGCCACTAGTCCAGATGGTGGCGACCCGCCGCGCCCGGCCACACCGCGCTTGCGATCGCCACTGGTCCAGATGGTGGCGACCCGCCGCGCCCGGCCACGCCGCGCTTGCGATCGCCACTAGTCGAGGTCGTCGTGGGCCATCAACCGGCGGGCGGCCTCGGTGATCGAACCGGACAACGACGGGTACACGGCCAGCGTCTGCGCCAGCTCGTTGACGGTGATCCGGTTTGTTACCGCGACGGCGATCGGCAGGATCAGCTCGGAGGCGATCGGCGCCACCACCACGCCGCCGATCACCACGCCGGTGGACCGCCGGCAGAAGACCTTGACGAAGCCCTGCCGCAGCTCCGACATCTTGGCCCGCGCGTTGGTGCGCAGCGGCAGCATGATGGTCCGGGCGGGCACCGAACCGTCGTCGATCGCCGACTGCGGCACACCGACGGCGGCGATCTCGGGCCTGGTGAACACCGTCGCCGCGACCGTGCGCAATCGGATCGGGCTGACGCCCTCGCCCAGCGCGTGATACATCGCGATCCGGCCCTGCATGGCCGCGACCGACGCCAGCGGCAGCAGACCGGTGCAGTCGCCGGCGGCATAGATGCCGCTCACCGACGTCCGCGAGACCCGGTCCACGGTCAGGTAGTTGCCGCGGCCCAGCTCGATGCCGACCCGTTCCAGGCCGAGGCCGCCGGTGTTGGGGACCGACCCGATGGTCATCAGGGCATGGCTGCCCTCGACGGTGCGGCCGTCGGTCATGGTGACCAAAACCCCGGTGTCGGTGCGGGTGACCGACGCCGCGCGGGCGTTCTTGAACAGCCGGACGCCCCGTTCGGCGAACGACTCCTCCAAGACCAGCGCGGCGTCGGCGTCCTCGTAGGGCAGCACCCGGTCCCGGCTGGCGACCACCGTCACCGGCGCGCCCAGTTCGGTGTAGGCGCTGACAAACTCCGCGCCGGTGACCCCCGAACCCACCACGATCAGGTGCTCGGGCAGCGCCTCCAGGTCGTAGAGCTGCCGCCAGGTCAGGATGCGTTCGCCGTCGGGCTGGGCCGACGGCAGGATCCGCGGGCTGGCGCCGGTGGCGATCAGCACGACATCGGCGTCGTGCTCGCTGACGGTGCCGTCGGCGGCGGTCGCCTTGATGCGGTGGTGGGCCAGGCCGGGCGTGGGGTCGATCAGCTCGCCCCGGCCGGCGACCACGTGGACGCCCACGCTGAGCAGCTGGGCGGTGATGTCGGCCGACTGCTCGGCGGCCAGCGCCTTGACCCGGGCATGGATCTGGGGCAGCGAGATCTTGGCGTCTTCGATGTCGATGTCGAAGCCCAGCCGCTGGGCTCGGCGCAGCTCGGTGCGCAGCCCGGTGGAGGCGATGAACGTCTTGGACGGCACGCAGTCGTCCAGCACGGCCGCCCCGCCGATGCCGTCGGAGTCGATCACGGTGACCTGGGCCGTCTGGGGGTGTTCTGGGCGCAGCGTGGCGGCGACGAGCGCGGCCTCGTAACCGGCCGGCCCTCCACCGAGGATCACGATGCGGGTCACCACGGCCCTAACCTAACCGGGCGGCGGGGAAGCCGCGAAACGCTCGGGTGAATACCACGCGAGCGTACGACGTTTAAGCTTTCCCCGTGCCGCTCTACGCCGCGTACGGATCGAACATGGATCCCGAGCAGATGCTGAAGCGCGCACCGCACTCACCGATGGCCGGAACGGGCTGGCTGCACGGGTGGCGGTTGACGTTCGGCGGCGAGGACATCGGCTGGGAAGGGGCGTTGGCCACCGTCGTCGAGGATCCGGATTCGAAGGTGTTCGTCGTCCTTTACGACATGACGCCGGCCGACGAGAACAACCTCGACCGGTGGGAGGGCTCGGAGTTCGGTGTCCACAAGAAGATCCGATGCCGGGTGGAACGCATATCCTCGGACACCACCACCGATCCCGTGCTGGCGTGGCTGTATGTGCTTGACGCCTGGGAGGGCGGCCTGCCGTCGGCGCGATACCTCGGCGTGATGGCCGACGCCGCCGAAATCGCCGGCGCGCCAGAGGATTACGTGCACGACCTGCGGACCCGCCCAGCCCGCAACATCGGCCCGGGTACGTCGGCTTAACCCTTTTGCCGCGAGCGTGCGTGTTTGTACACGACACGCCGCTTCCGGCTGGCATTCTGCGCACCTTCGCGACGAGGTTTATGCGGCGCTGGCCCGCTCCAGTCGCCGTTCGATCCGGGCAACAAGTTCGCGGGGTCGATACCTGACGTCCCCGAAGACGATCGGCACGACGAGCCACCCCAAGTCCTGGAGTGCCGCGGAACGCCGGCGGTCCCGGAGAAAGGCGTCCGGCCCGCTGTGCCAGTCGACGCCGTCGTACTCGGCCGCCACGCGGTATTCGGGCCAGGCGAAGTCAAGCCGCCAGGTTCGGCCGGTCAGGTCGACGATCTCGTACTGCAACGCGGGCGGCGGCAGGCCGCCGTCGAGCATTACCAGCCGCGCCTCGCTCTCCATCGGCGACTCGGCCAGCGGCGAGGCCAACTCGAGCAACTCGCGAGCAGCGACGACGCCGCGCCGCCCGTAATGCCGCCTGAGCACGCGCCGCAGCCCGTCGCGGTCGCAGGTGCCGCCGCGCAACGCGGCGTCCAGCGTCGCCAGGGCTCTTGGCCTGCGCAGGCCGCGCGCCACCTCGATCGCCGTCCACGCGGGCGTGGTGGCCGGCCGGCCGGCGACGATGGCCAGCGGCGCGCCCGCACGGCGGTGTACCACCAGACCGCGGGTCGGCCGCAATTGTTGCCCGCCGGGATTGAGCACGTGCAGGTCCCTGTCCTCTTCGGTGTCGAAGCCGTATGCGGCCGCCGCGGTGCTGAGGCACACCGCGATCGTCGTCCCCGTCACCAGATCCAGGCCGCGCAGCCGCAGCGCGTCGGTGATTTCGCCGCGGCCGTAAACGCCATACCAAACCTTTTGCAGCACACCGCATTTCAGGTCCATCTCCAGGCCGCGGCGGGTGAGGTGGGTCAACGCCTGGGCGGAGGTCACCACGCCGCCCTGCGTATCGAGCAGCCGTTCGAGCTCCGCATTCACGCCCGGTATCGTCGACGCACCGCGGCGAGCCCACAATTCACCCCTGTGCGCCCCTGTTGACCCCTGCCGAGCGTGCGCAGAATGCCAGCAGCGCGCGGCGTGTCGTGTGCAAACACGCACGCTCGCGGTCGAAGAGGTTACAAAAGACCAGCCTGCTCGACGATGTTGACCAGCACGCGCAGCCCGATCGCCAGGGCCCGCTCGTCGAGGTCGAACGTCGGCTGGTGCAGGTCCAACTGCGGTCCCTCGCCCGACCAGACGCCCAAGCGTGCCATCGCGCCGGGGATCTCCTCCAAGTACCAGGAGAAATCCTCACCGCCGCCGGACTGCCGGGTGTCGGCCAGGGCGTCGGGGCCGATGGCCTCGATCGCGTGGGTGATGATGCGCGTCGAGACCTCCTCGTTGACCACCGGCGGCACGCCGCGCCGGTATTGCAGCGTGTGCTCGATGGCCAGCGGCGACAGCAGCGCCGACACCGTTTGACGGATGAGGTCCTCCAGCTCCAGCCAGGTGAACCTGCTCGCCGTGCGAACGGTGCCGGCCAGCACGCCGGTCTGCGGAATGGCGTTGGCGGCCACCCCGGCGTTGACCGCACCCCACACCAGGACGGTGCCGTTGCGCGGGTCGATGCGGCGCGACAGCACCCCGGGCAGCCCGGTGATCAGCGTGCCGAGCCCGTAGACCAGGTCGGCGGTCAGGTGCGGCCGCGACGTGTGGCCGCCCGGCGAGTACAGCGTGATCTCGATCGAGTCGGCGGCCGAGGTGATGGGGCCCTGCCTGACCGCGACCTTGCCGACCTCGAGCCGCGGGTCGCAGTGCAGGGCGAAGATCCGCGACACCCCGGTGATCGCCCCGGCCGCGATGGCGTCGATCGCCCCGCCGGGCATCAGCTCCTCGGCGGCCTGGAAGATCAGCCGCACCCCGACCGGCAGCTCCGGAACGGACGCCAACGCCAGCGCGGTGCCCAGCAGGATCGCGGTGTGCGCGTCGTGCCCGCAGGCATGCGCGACGTTGGGCATCGTCGAGGCGTAGGGGGCGCCGGTGCGCTCGGCCATGGGCAGCGCGTCCATGTCGGCCCGCAGCGCGATCCGCGGTTCGTGCTCGGGACCCAGGTCGCAGACCAGGCCCGTCCCGCCGGGCAGCACCTTCGGGTTGAGCCCCGCGTCGGCCAACCGCTCGGCGACGAACTGGGTGGTGGCGTACTCCTGCCGGCCCAACTCCGGGTAGCGGTGGATGTGCCGGCGCCACTCGACCAGGTCGTCGTGGTGCGCGGCCAACCAGGATTCGGCGGTGTCAACCAGGCTCATGTGGCGGCCCGGCGTTCCACCGCGGCCACCACCCGGCCGCGTTCTTCGGGGTTCTCGGCCAGCCGAACGACCGTGCGCGCCAACATGATCGCGCCGTCGACGACCGCGCGGTCGGCGCTGGGACCGGCGGCGGCCGCGGCGAAGGCGCGCTGGTGCACGGTGGCGCCGCCGGCGTCGACGCCGATCACCGGATGGATCCCCGGCAGCACCTGCGTCACGTTGCCCATGTCGGTGCTGCCCATCGGAAGCCGTGCCTCGATCTCCGGGGCGACCGGCTCGCGCCCGAGCCGGCGCATCTCGTCGCGGCAGACGTCGGCCAGCCACGGGTCGGGCTTGAGCTCGGCGTAGGGCGGTGCCGGGTTGGCTATTTCGTATTCGCAGCCGGCGGCCAGCGCGCCCGCGGCGAAGCACGCGAACATCCTGCCCTCCAGCTGCCGCAGCGAATCCGAGTCGACCGCCCGCATCGCGTACCGCAACGCCGCGCGCCCCGGGATGACGTTGACGGCCTGCCCGCCGTCGGTGACGATCCCGTGCACCAGCTGCCCCGGCGCCAGTTGTTGGCGCAGCACCCCGATAGCCACCTGCGCGACGGTCACGGCGTCGGCGGCGTTGATCCCCAGATACGGCGCCACGGCGGCATGCGATTCCTTGCCGCGGTAGTCCACGATCACTTCGGACAGCGCCAGCGAGCGGGCCCCGGCGATGTCGGCCGGCCCGGGATGCACCATCACCGCCACCGCGACGTCGTCGAACGTCCCGGCCTGCAGCAGCAGCGCCTTACCGCCGCCGGCCTCCTCGGCGGGGGTCCCCACCAGCGCCACCGTCAGGCCCAGGTCGTCGGCCACTTCGGCCAGCGCCAACGCGGTGCCCACTGCCGACGCGGCGATGATGTTGTGGCCGCAGGCATGCCCGATCTCCGGCAGGGCGTCGTACTCGGCGCATACCCCGACGACCAGCGGTCCGCCGCCGAAGTCGGCGCGAAAGGCGGTGTCCAAACCCCCGGCGGGCGCGGTGATCTCGAAGCCGCGCTCGGCGACCAGCGCCTGCGCCTTGGCGCAGCTGCGATGCTCGGCGAACGCCAGCTCGGGCTCGGCGTGGATGGCGTGGGACAGCTCGACGAGGTCGGCACCACGCCGCCGCACAACGTCCTCGACGCTGTCTAACGGGGCGGTGGGCATTCTCGCAGTATCCCACCGCCCGGGACCCCCCATCCGCGAGCAGTCGCGGAATCGCATGGCGAGGTCGCCTCGCGTGCGATTCTGCGACTGCTCGCCATCGCCGGGCTAGGCTCCCGCAGTGTGAACGACCCCAGCGAGCTCGCGCACCGGGCAGCGCAGGCCATCGCCGAGCGCACCGGTACCGCTGAGCACGACGTCGCCGTCGTTCTCGGGTCGGGCTGGCGACCGGCGGTGGCGGCCCTGGGCGACCCGACCGCCGTGTTGCCGCAGGCCGAACTGCCCGGGTTTGCCCCGCCGACCGCCGTCGGGCACACCGGCGAGCTGCTGTCGACGCGCATTGGCCAGCACCGGGTGCTGGTGCTGGTGGGTCGCGTGCACGCCTACGAGGGGCACGACCTGTGCCACGTGGTGCACCCGGTGCGGGCGGCGTGCGCGGCCGGGGCGCGCATCGTCGTGCTCACCAATGCGGCCGGCGGCCTGCGCCCGGACATGGTGATCGGCCAGCCGGTGCTGATCGGCGACCACCTGAACCTGACGGCGCGGTCACCGCTGGTCGGGCCGCAGTTCGTGGACCTGACCGACGCGTACGCACCGCGGCTGCGCGAGCTCGCGCGACGGGCCGACCCGGAGCTGACGGAAGGCGTCTACGCCGGCCTGCCCGGGCCGCACTACGAGACGCCCGCCGAGATCCGGGCGCTGCGGGCGCTGGGCGCCGACCTGGTGGGCATGTCGACGGTGCACGAGACCATTGCGGCCCGGGCCGCCGGCGCCGAGGTGCTCGGCGTGTCGCTGGTGACCAACCTGGCCGCCGGGCTCAGCGGCGAGCCGCTGAGCCACGCCGAGGTGCTGGCCGCCGGGGCCGCGTCGGCAGGCCGGATGGGCGCGCTGCTGGCCGCCGTGATAGCCCGGCTCTGACGATGACGCCGGAAGAGTGGATCGCCCACGATCCCGACCCGAAGACCGCCGCCGAGCTCGCCGCGTGCGGTCCCGACGAGCTCGCCGCGCGGTTCGCCCGCCCACTCACGTTCGGCACGGCGGGGTTGCGCGGTCCGGTGCGCGGCGGCCCGGACGCGATGAACGTCGCGGTGGTGACGCGCGCGACCTGGGCGGTGGCACAGGTGCTCAAAGACCATGGCGCGGAGGGTTCGTCGGTGATCGTCGGGCGCGACGCGCGGCACGGCTCTGCGGTCTTCGCGACCGTGACCGCTGAAGTGCTTGCGGCCGAAGGATTTTCGGTGCTGTCGCTGCCCGGCGCGGTGCCCACACCGGTGGTCGCGTTCGCCGTTCGGCGCACCGGCGCCGCCGCCGGGATACAGATCACGGCGTCACACAACCCGGCGACCGACAACGGCTACAAGGTGTACTTCGACGGCGGCATCCAGATCGTCTCCCCCGCCGACCGCGAGATCGAAACCGCCATGGCCACCGCCCCTTTCGCTGACCAGATCGCCAGGAGACCCGTCGAGCCCGCCGACTCCGGCCTGGTCGAGCGCTACGTCGAGCGTGCGGCCGGGGTGCGCCGCTCCGCCGGTTCGGTGCGGGTGGCCCTGACGCCGCTGCACGGGGTGGGGGGCGCGGTGGCCGTCGAAACGTTGCGGCGTGCCGGATTTCACGAGGTCCACGCCGTCGGGGCCCAGTTCGCACCCGACCCCGACTTCCCCACCGTCGCGTTCCCAAACCCCGAGGAGCCCGGCGCCACCGACGCGCTGCTGGCCCTGGCCGCCGACATGAACGCCGACGTCGCCATCGCACTGGACCCCGACGCCGACCGGTGCGCGGTCGGCATACCCACCACTGCGGGATGGCGAATGCTGTCCGGCGACGAAACCGGTTGGTTGCTTGGCGATTACATTTTGTCCCAACAACGGGTCATCGCGACGACCGTGGTGGCGAGCAGCCTGGTTTCGTCGCGGATGCTGGCGGCGATCGCCCGGCATTACGGCGCAACCCACGTCGAAACGCTCACCGGATTCAAATGGCTGGCGCGCGCGGATTCGACGGTGCCCGGTGGCACCCTGGTCTACGCCTACGAGGAGGCGATCGGGCACTGCGTCGACCCGGCCGCGGTGCGCGACAAGGACGGCATCAGCGCCGCGGTCTTGGTGTGCGATCTGGTGGCCGCACTCAAGGAACGGGGTCGTTCGGTGCCCGACGTGCTCGACGACCTCGCCCGACGTTACGGCGTGCACGACGTCGCGGCGGTGTCGCGCCGGGTCGCCGACCCCGAGGAAGCCGCTGAATCGATGCGCCGACTGCGGTCAAACCCGCCGGGCCGGCTGGCCGGATTCGCCGCTACCACCGCCGAATTCGGTGACGCGCTGATCTTCACCGGCGGTGATGATCAAACGTCAGTGCGAGTAGTGGTGCGACCGTCGGGAACGGAACCAAAGTTGAAGTGCTACTTGGAGGTTCGCTGTTTGGTGGCCCGCAACCTGTCGTCTGCCCGGGCGCGCGCCGCAGCGCTGCGCGACAAGCTGGTCGCCTCGGTGCGGAGCTGGTGAGCCGCGGACGGTCTGGGGTAGTCGCCAAGAGAACCCGCCAGATCCAAAAAGACTGTCGGGCAACCACTTCAGGGTATGCGACGACGGAGCGATTCGCGATCATCCACGTTGACCGATGACAGGTGGTCCGTGTTCGTATATGCGGTGCTGCTGAACGATCCTGCGCGACCGTGGGCGCGATACAAGCGGTCTGGTTTGGAGCCTGCCGCGTCGTTCGACATTGAAAGGGGGCCGAGCTGGGTGTTTGATGGTGCAGGCCGGTCCTTACGGGCCGACGAACTGGACATACCTAAGAAGAACCTGAGCCGCAGGATTTTCGGCGGGTAGTGGGTGATCGCTTCGGCGGATACATAGCCTAGCAACCTTCGCCAAGTCAAAAAATCGCTGGCAGCGATGTTGTATTTGCGCGTGATAGCAACATTGCTCAGGTGCCCTGATAGGTCAGTTTGAAAGTACCTACCGGTAGCACGCGGGACCGCGCTCGCTCACCACTCAAGATAGCTGTACCCATTGCTGTAGGGCCGTTTGACAACGGCATATCGCGAATTTCTGATTTTGCTATGGCCCCACTTCGTAAGTGCGTATCCGGCGGGTCACGGTGGCCATGCGAGACAAGGCGGAATTGGCCCGACACCTCGAGCGGCACCGGCTGGTCATGCTTGACGGACTGCGGTTTCGGCGACCACAGGTGGGTCCCGCTTGACAGCAGCGTGACCCAACGCGGGGATCGCACGATCTTCTACCACAGTCGTCCCCGAACTGGTCTTCCTCGTGGGCACTTAGGCCACATCTAGGCCCACCTAGGCCACCACCACGCCCTACAAGCCGACCCTCGTGCCCACTATTTCGGGACGCTCCCCAGGAAGACCCGCAGGTCAAACCTGGTTTTCTGTGGCCGCGCCTTACAGGTCACCGAGTGTTAAGCGTCGGGTTTCGGTGGTGGCGGAATCCGGTAGGTGGGTGGTCGCGCGGTGCGGGACGGGATGTGGTGCAGGGGTGTTCGTTGGGTTCGGTGACCCACCGGAGGAGAAGGAGCGGGCGACCCCGCAAGCAGGAGTCGATGGTGCGGTCGGCGTGCGTGGCGAGTTGCCCACTGCGAGCAATGCGGCCGGGTCGCGGGGTGCGGTAACAGCGGTAAGCATTTCTAGAACGCCGATAATTTTTTTGGGTCTTTTTGGGTGAGCTTTTTGCTGCAGAATTCCTCATATCACGGCTAATTGCCCATGGTATTACGCGATTTTCTCAACGTAATTCTTAGGTATATTCACCCTGTTGCTAGCCAAAAACACGCGGTGAACCAGACCAAAAATCGCCAATACCTAGGTCTTTCCTAAGTACGACTCGGACACATCGCTCTATCGGTCATGACAGAAAGGCGCTCAGATGAAGCGTAAACAACACAGTATGCGGCGGAATCGCCGCAACGCGAAGGCGAGCCGGCGCGGCCGCGTGATCGGCCTGGGCACCGCTGCCGGCGCGTTTTTAACTGCGGCGATGGCCCCGATGGTCGCTGCACCTCCGGCCCACGCCGGCGTGCTCGACACGATTATCGACCCCATCATCCAACCCCTCATCGGGGCCGCCAGCACAGCTGCCCTGGAAGGCATTAACGCGGGCACCGTAGCCCTGGAAGGCATCAATGCGGGCACCGCCGCCTTCGAAGGCATCCACACAGCCGCCCTCGAAGGCATCACCAACAGCCTCAACGTGAGCGCCGCCGCCGTCAATGCCGGCGGGCTGAATGCCGCCTTCGAGAGCATGCATGCGAGCGCCGCAGCTGTCCTCGGCGCCGGTGGTTTAAGTGCGGCTACTGTCAGCGGGGACCCTGCTGCTCAGTTGAATCTGCTTATTTACCAAGCTATTTATGACCCGTTCAACATTTTTTATAACGCGCTTCACGCGGCCGGTGAGTCGTGGATTGCCAGCCCAACCGGTCAGAACGTGGATGGGGTTGTCAATGCGCCGTTCGTCAACTTGTTCGGACGCGATCTCATTGGCAATGGCGTCAACAATTTCACCGGAACCAACACCTCGCTCTTCGGCAGTACGGGGCAGTTCGGCAACCTCAGCGATGGCGGCTTCCTATTCGGCGACGGCGGAGCCGGTGTGGCCGGCACCGCAACGCACCCGGCGGGTTTCGCAGGCGGTGCCGCTGGCCTGATCGGCAACGGTGGTACGGGAGGTGCTGGCTTCGGCGGCAGCGGCGGTCCCTTTGCAATCCAGGGCGGGGCCGGTGGCGCCGGCGGAGTCCTGATGGGTAACGGCGGCGCTGGTGGTGTCGGCGGTGCCGCCGTAACCGGCTACGGCGGTATAGGGGGGGTCGGCGGTAACGGTGGCTTTTTGTTCGGCAACGGCGGCCCCGGTGGTAACGCCGGTGCCAGCGCTGCTGCCAGTGGCGGTTCCACCGGTGGCGCCGGCGGTAATGGTGGCTTCCTGATCGGTAATGGGGGTGTTGGTGGTAAGGGGGCTCCGGCCGGAGCGTCCAGCAACGGTTACGGCGGTTACGGCGGTGGCGGCGGTTTAGGCGGCGTGCTGGCCGGTAGTGGCGGCAACGGTGGTGCCGCCGGCACCAGCAGCGTCGCTGGCTATGGTTACGGCGGCGCCGGTGGCCTAGCTGGATTCTTCGGCCAAATCGGGAGTGCCGGCGCCAACGGTTTTTAACAGCCTAGCGAACGTAAGAACTTTCTACTCGCTATAGGCATACGGCCATCACAAAAACTTATGACGCGTAATAACGACGCGACACACCCGTCTACGAACACCAAAGATCTCAGACAGCAAAGGAACAAAGCGCATGCAACAGCTCGCAGCCTTTCGGCCCCTTATCACCGCGGGCGCCGCGGCAGTAGGCGCCAGCCTGATCGCCCTGACACCGGCAGTCTTAAACGATGTCGCATCCGACCTTCAGCGGAGCGCTGTCACCATCGAGCACCACGCCGTGCAGCTGCTGAGCAGCGACCCCGGGGTGGTGAACCCGATCCAGACCTGGACCGACGCGTTGCAATTGGCGGGTACTAACCTGCAGTCACTTTACGAACAGTGGAGCCAGATCCCATTCCTGGTACCGCAGCAGGTCGCCGCGAACGGGGTCCAATATGCAAGCGACTACGTCGGGGCATACCAGACGGCGGCCACGGGGTTGGTCAACACCTTCGGCCCCGGCGGGACCGCTTGGCCGCTGGTGCAATCAGGGCTCGACAATATCTTCGCAGGTAACATTACGGCCGGTATGCAGGACATTTTCGGCATTCTTTCTGATCAAATAGTTTTCGGTATCCTTGAGCCATTAGAAGGAATTTTGAACATCCCGCGTTACGGGTTGGACAACCTGACAACTGCTTACAGCTACCTGTTGATACCGCCAAGCCTTCTTGACCCCAGTGTTCTCATATACCTTGGCGACGATTTAACAGAGAAACTGCCTGACGCCATTGTGTACGGTACGGGTACCGGACTTCAGGACGCGCTCGAAGCCGCGAGGGCCGGGGACCTAGCCGGTGCCGTGACGAACTTGCTCAACATCCCCGGCCTGCAATTTAATACGCTATTCAATGGCTATACGCAAAGTCGGTTTCAACCTATCGACTCCGGGATCTTAACAACCCCCCAGCTAGCTGGATGGATTCAACAGTTCCTGGGTGTCTGGAGAACGCCCTTCGCGAAAGCGCTCGTCGCTCCCGGCTCGCAAAACATCGCGGCAGGCGGCAGCCTTGCCACCGCAGTCAGTGACTTCATAAACCAACTGTTCACCCAGTGGCCCGTGGTGGGTGCCTTCTTCCAGCCCTTCTTCAACGGATCCGACGCCGCTGGCGCGGCCGCCTTCAGCGGCGGCAGCGCCATGGCCAGCCTGCCGACCGAGCTGCCCGGCTTGTCGGCCGATGTGCTCAAGGCATTCGACCCCGCGGCGGTGACCAATATCGCGGCGTCGTTGGGCCCGTCGTTGGCCGCGGACGTCGCGGGATCGCTCGGCTCGTCGCTGGGGTCGAACATCGCGGGCTCACTGGCGACAACATTGTCCGTCGAGCTCCCGACGCTGGCGCTGCACATCCTGTCGGCGCTGTAAGCCCCGCAACGCCTGTATTGCTGTGGCGTGTGCCGGCGACCCGATTGGTGTCGCCGGCATACGGCCGGGTGTGGGAGGTACTCACATGACCTGGATTTGGCGGGTGGCGCCCAGGTGGCGTTGTGGCGTTAATTCCTTACTGCCGGCGGGTATTACCGCGCGCGGTGTGGCCTGAAATTTGGGGTGGGGTCACTGATGTCTGTTCGCTGGCGAGAATGGGATGAGGAAGACGACGCAGCATGCGGCGGTGCCAGTGTGAACGGCCAGTTAGTCCTGCAGGCACACCCGGCTGTCGAGGAGCCGGGCTGTCGGATCATCACTACCGACGCCGGAGCCGTCCTGGCCGCCGAGCGTCAGGAGGTGCTTGATTGGGCGCAGGCACGTATCGATGAACTGACCGGTTTAGCCGAAGCCAAAGAACGCTTCGCGATCTGGCGCACCGCACTGGAGAGCGACGGCGGCGCAGTGACACCCTGCACGGAAAACCACATGGTGTTCCTGGGTGCGCCGGGCACAGCGAAAAAAACATTCGCCCGAGTAACCAGCGAAGTGCTATTCGGATTGGGCACCCTCACCCGTCCGGACGTCACCGAGGTCGCCGCCCACGACATCATCGTCGGGGGTGATCTCTTGCGCAGCGCGGCCAGGATGAAGGACGTGTGCGACGACGCACGCGGCGGGGTGCTGTTCATCGACGACGCCCACCGGCTGGTCCCCGACACCGACGACCACTTTTTGGGCGTGGACGCGATCACCACCCTGCAAGCGTGCATGGCGGCCTACCACGACGAACTCGTGGTCATCCTCGCCGGTCACGCCACCCCCATGCAGAACTTCCTCACCGCCCACGCCGGGCTGGCCAACCAATTTCCCACCACGATCACCTTCACCAGCTACACCCCCGACCAAATCATCACCATTAGCCGCCGCTTAGCCGGCAAGGAGAACCTCCTCATCGAGGACACGGCATGGGAGCTGCTGCGCGCCGAAGCCGCCCGGCTGCGGTCAATCCCGTACGGCCCCGGCACGCTACTCGACGCCGCCGGCAACGCCCACTACGCACACGACGTGATCCGCACCTGCCAGCGTGCACGACTCCGCCGACTGCACCGACTCGCACCCAATCGCCGCGACCTCGAACAACTCGTGCGCGCCGACCCCTGCGTCCTCCACGTCAGCGCCACGGACATGAAACGCGCAATCACCGCATCACACCCAGCCGTAACAACCTAAATCAGCGAACCGACGCCCACCCCAGAACACCGAAACCCATTAAACACCAACACCTTCGGCAACCGCCCGCCGGCATCATTATGGACCATCACCGAGGCCCGAACTGGCGGTCGCCGGCGTCGCCAAGGCCGGGCACGATGTAGGCGGCCTCGTTGAGCCCCTCGTCGACGGCGACGGTGAACAGTCGCGCGTATGGCGCGGATTTCTCAAGGGCCGCAATGCCTTCCGGCGCCGCGACAACGCAGAGCACGGCGATTTCGGTGGCACCGCCGCGGCGCAGCAGGCCGACGGTGTGCGTCATCGACCCGCCGGTGGCCAGCATGGGATCGAGGACCAGCACCGGCAGCTCGGCCAGGTCGTCGGGCAGCGACTCGAGATACCCGGCCGCCCGGTGGGTTTCCTCGTCGCGGGCCACGCCGACGAATCCCACGCGGGCCTCGGGCAACAGCGCAAGCGCCTGGTCGACCATGCCCAGTCCGGCGCGCAGCACCGGCACCAGCAGGGGCGGATTGGCCAGTCGCACCCCGAGCGTCTCGGCCAGCGGCGTGCGGATCGGAAACGTCTCGCGGGCCGCGTCCCGGGTGGCCTCGTAGACCAGCATCGCGGTCAGGTCGCGCAACGCGGCCCGGAAGGCGGCGTTGCCGGTGCGTTCGTCGCGCAACGTGGTCAGCCGTACCGCCGCCAGCGGGTGATCAACGACGCGCACCTCCACGGGGTTTGACCCTATATAACGATCGGGCCTCGTTTGCCTAATGCTCCGCTGACACGCTCGCGTCGCCGCCGCCGGCGCGCCAAATGCGCCCATATACTCCGCGGGTGCTGAGCCGAATTAAAGGTCCACAAAGGTTGATAGGCAGGACATATCGAGCGCTGCGGCTGGTCGGCGCAGTCGCGTTGACGGGGCTGGCGGCGGTCCCGTTGGCCCCACGTGTGGGCCTCGCCGCGGCCGCGCTGCCGCGACCCGCGCACGTGGTAATCGTGGTGGAAGAGAACCGCCCAGAGGGCAAGATCATCGGCAGCAAGTCGACGCCGTTCATCAACGCGCTGGCCGCCAACGGCGCAAACATGGCCCAGTCATTCGCCGAAACCCATCCCAGTGAGCCCAACTACCTGGCACTGTTTGCCGGCAGCACGCTGGGGGTGACCAAGGACGTGTGCCCGGTCAATGCTGGCAACACCCCCAACCTAGCTTCCGAATTGCTGGCCGCCGGTTACACATTCGTCGGCTATTCCGAAGGCCTGCCCGCGGTCGGCTCACCGGTGTGCAGCGCGGGCAAGTACGCGCGCAAGCACGTGCCCTGGGCCAACTTCAGCAACGTGCCGCCGGCGAACTCGGTGCCGTTCTCCGCGTTCCCGATGGGAAACTACGCCAGCCTGCCGACCGTCTCGTTCGTCATCCCCAACAACGACGACAACATGCACGACGGCTCGATCGCCGCGGCCGACACCTGGCTGAACCGCCAGCTGTCCGGCTATGCGAATTGGGCGATCGCCAACAACAGCCTGCTCATCGTGACCTGGGACGAGGACGACAACTCCAGCCGCAACCAGATCCCGACGGTGATCTACGGCGCGCACGTGGTACCCGGGACCTACAACGAGCAGATCAGCCACTACAACGTGCTTTCCACCCTGGAGCAGATGTACGGGCTGCCCAAGACGGGCAACGCGGCCAACGCCCCGGCGATCTCCACCATTTGGGGGGCATAGACGGCCGGGCTCTTCGCTCGCGCCGCCCGTCGCTATTCTGTGCCGCATGGCTGCTGACCTCGTGCCCATCCGCCTGAGCCTGTCCATCGGTGACCGCTACACCGTGTGGGCACCCCGCTGGCGCGACGGCGGCGACGAGTGGGAGGCGTTCCTGGGCAAGGATGAGGACCTGTACGCCTTCGACACCGTCGCCGACCTAGTCGCGTTCGTGCGGTCCGGCGCCGACAACGATCTGGTCGACCATCCGGCGTGGCAGCGCCTGACCGCGGCGCACGCGCACAAACTCCAACCCGCCGCGGACAAGCAGTTCGATCTAGTCGCGGTCGAGGAGCTGGTCTCGGAAAAGCCGACCGAGAAGTCGGTGACCTCGCTGGCGGCCGTCCTGGGAATCGTGTCGTCCATCGGATCGGTGTGCGAGCTGGCGGCGGTGTTGAAGTTCTTCAACGGCAACCCCAGCCTGGGCACGGTCCCCGGCGGGATCGAGCAGTTCACCGGTAAAGCCGGCCAGAAACGCTGGAACTCGATCTCCGAGATCATCGGACGCAGCTGGGACGACGCGCTCAGCGCCGTCGAAGAGATCATCAGCACTCCCGAGGTCGATGCCGCGCTGTCCGCCAAGGCCGCCGACGAACTGGCCGAAGAGCCCGAAGAGGAGCCGGAAGACCAGGAGGCGACGGACTCCGAGGACGCCACGGAAACCGCCGCATCCGAGGAAACCGCCGCATCCGACGAGGCCTCGGAAACCCCCGCGGGGGCCGAAGCATCCGGCGAAAAGGAGGCCCGCGCGGCGCGCGACACCCTCGTGCTCGGCGGCGACAAGGACTTCTGGCTTCAGGTGGGCATCGACCCGATTCGCATCATGACGAGTTCCGGCACGCTATACACGCTTCGCTGCTACCTGGACGATCGCCCGATCTTCCTGGGCCGCAATGGACGGATCAGCGTGTTCAGCTCCGAGCGGGCGCTGGCCCGCTACCTCGCCGACGAGCACGACCACGACCTGGCGAATCTGAGCACCTACGACGACATCCGTACCGCCGCCACCGACGGCTCACTGGCGGTCGAGGTCACCGACGACAACATCTACGTGCTCAGCGGGCTGGCCGACGACATCGCCGACGGGCCGGACGCCGTGGATCGCGACCAACTCGACCTGGCCGTCGAGCTGCTCCGCGACATCGGCGACTACTCCGAGGAGAGCACGGTCGACAAGGCGCTCGACACGAGCCGGCCGCTGGGCAAGCTGGTGGCCTACGTGCTGGAGCCCGGCTCGGTCGGCGAGCCAGAACCCCCATACGCCGCGGCGGTGCAGGAGTGGGAGAAGCTGGAGCAATTCGTCGACGGACGGCTCCGGCGCGAATAGCGCCGCGAGTTTGACGGGCCATTAAGACTCCTCTTTACTGGCGGCAGCATCCGCCGTCGGTCAAGGGGCGGCCAGACGGGCTGAACGGGAGGGTGAGGTTAAGTGTCACTCCCCGGCATCGGCCCACTGCCTCTGTACGGGTTTCAACGCCCGGGCATGTTGCTGTTCGGCTTGGTCCCGCTGGTTCTGCTCGCCGTCTACCTCGTCGTCCAGGGCCGGCGCCGGCGCCGCCTGCGCCGGTTCACCGAGGCGCAGGTGCCGCAGTCGTGGTGGCGGCACCTTCCGGTCGCGGTCTCACTGCTGTGCCTGGTCCTGTTGACGATTGCGCTGGCCACCCCCACCCACGACATGCGCATCCCGCGCAACCGCGCCGTCGTCATGCTGGTCATCGACATGTCGCAGTCCATGCGGGCAACCGACGTCGAGCCCAACCGGCTGAAGGCGGCCGAGCAGGCGGCCAGCCAGTTCGCCGGCCAGCTGACACCGGGCATCAATCTCGGGCTGGTCGGGTTCGCGGGAACGCCCTACCTGCTGGTGCCCCCCACCCCGCAGCACCAGGCGACCATCGACGCGCTACAGAAGCTGGAGTTTGCCGACGGGACGGCGACCGGCGAGGCCATCTTCACCGCCCTGCACGCGATCGGAGCCGCGGCCGTCGCCGGTGGCGACGCCCCGCCGCCGGCGCGCATCGTGCTTCTTTCCGACGGCGGTGAGAACAAGCCGTCGGATCCCAGCGATCCGCACGACGGCGCCTACACGGCCGCGCGGCTGGCCAAGGATCAGGGCGTGCCCATCTCGACGATCTCGTTCGGCACCAAGACCGGCGACATCGAGCTGGACGGACAGCGGATCGCGGTCCCCGTGTCGACGGACCAGATGAGAACGATCGCCCGGCTCTCCGGCGGGCAGTCCTACACCGCCACCAACGTCGACGAACTCAACAAGAGCTATCGCTCCATCGAGAACGACATCGGGTATCGCACCGTGCCCGGTCCCGGCGGTGCCGGGTGGCTGCGCCTCGGCGTGATCACCGCCCTGATCGCCACCGCGCTGGCGCTGCTGATCAACCGCCGGCTCCCGACCTGACCGCTCAGGAAGGCAGCCTGCTGTTCAGGACCAGACCCGCCAATATCGCGCCGGCCATGACGACGGCACCGAGCAGCAGCCAGGCGAGGCTGGCGTCGCCCTTCACGGTTTCGTAGCCGATCTGGCGCTGCAGGGTCGAGTAGACCTGCTCGAGCGATTCCAGGCTGTCGGCGTGAAACGCCTGTCCGTCGGTGATCTTGCAGATTTCTTGCAGCGTTTGGTCGTCGACCGGAACCGGGATGGTGGCGCCGTCGTACTCGACGGTGCCGTAGGGCGTGCCGAAGGAGATCGTCGAGATCTGCACCTCCTCGGCCTTGGCGGCCCGCGCCGCCGTGAACGCCCCCTGCGGGGCGTTGGGGTCCAGCGGCACGTTTTCGGCGCCGTCGGACTCCAACACGATCCGGGCGGGCGGCGGACCATCGCCGCCGCCCATCACCGAGCCGACCGTGGCGATCGCCTGCAGCGCGGTGAAAATGCCTTCCCCCGTCGCGGTTTTCGGCGCCGGCTTCAGGGCGTCGATCGCGGTTTTGACGGCCTCACGGTTCGTCGTCGGGGCGACCAACAGCGAGGCGTTGGCCGCGAATTCCACCAGGCCCAGGTTGATGGCCGGGGTCAGCTCGTCGGCGAATTTCTTGCCGGCCTCCTGCGCCGCGGCCAGCCGGCTCGGGGGGACGTCGTTGGAGGCCATGGACTCCGAGACGTCGATGACCAGCATGACCACCGCACGGTTGAGCGGAATCCGGACATCGGACGTCGGCCCGGCCATCGCGGTGGTCAACAACACCAGCGACGCGGCAAGCAGGATCGTCGGCACGTGCCGCCACCGGCTGGGCCGGGCCGGCGCGACGCGCTCGAGCACCTCCATGTTGGCGAACCGCAGCACCCGCCGACGACGGGCGAACTGCTGGGCGACATAGATTCCGATCACCAGCAGCACGATCAACAGGACCAAGAAGAACCAGGCGTTCTGGAAGCCCGTGAGCGACACGGGACCCAGCAGCGGCAACTTCATGTCCAGCCACACTATTCGTCCGACGTCGACGATGCATGGCCCGCCCGCCGGTCAGCCGGCGACCAGATCGCGGCGCTGGGTGAATTTGATGTCGAGGCTGCGTAGGTGCGTCTGCAGCCCGGCGTCCTGGACGGGGATCAGGTGGGCGGGCTGGCCGGTCTCGTTGTAGTGGGCGTGCCACATGCCCGGCGGTGTGGTGAAGGCGCCGCCGGCCTGCCAGTCCACCCGGATCGGGTCGACGATCTCGCCGCGCTCGTCGAGGCGGGTGCCCAGCAGGGTGTAGCAGCCGGCGGGTGGGGCGTCGAGGATCAGGTCCAGCGCCACCGACTGGTGCCGGTGCGGGCGCTGCTCCTGGTTGGGCGGCAGGACGCCGAACATGGCCCACAGCACGTGCGTGATGGTCAGCGTCTGCTCTTGGTTGGCGTTGGCCAGTAGCACGCTGACCCGGCTCTTCTCGTTGGCGCCCGGGCGGGAGGCGATCTCCTCCAGCTTGGCCACCGCGTCCGAACGACGGAACTTGGTGGCGCGGAACCGCGGCTGGGTCGCCTCGGCGCCCAGGTAGCGCAGCAGCGGCTCGTCGTGCACCCAGTACATGGCGGTCTCGGCGTCGGCGTAGAACACCGAATGCGTACCGGCGGGCAGGGTCAAAAAGTCGCCTTTCTCCCACTTGACGAGCCGACCGTTGACGGCCGCGAAGCCCCGCCCGTAGAGCACGTAGAACAGCTGCGAGGTGGCGTTCGGGCTGGTGTCGACCTGCTCCCCGGCGCGGATGCGCACGAAGTTGGCCAGGAGCGCGGGGCTGGTCGCCGCACCCGTCTTGATGCCCAGCGCCTCGGACAGATCCAGCGGAACCACGCCGGTCGGCGCGTCGGAGTAGATCTCGGGACCGAACCGCTTGATCGGAACCTGCGGCGCGTACCCCGAACCGATCGGATTGGCGGCCTTGGAGTACTCGAAGTAGCGCGCGTCGTCGGCCCAGTCTTCGAACCGGCCCTCGAACCCGTATTCGGCCACGTTGGTCATCGGCGCCGGGACCGTCGGGTCCAGGTTCACGGCCACTGACTGGGCTGTATGGGCAGCGGACATTTCGCTTCCTCTCCTCTGCTTAGGCGCATCTTGTGTTTGAATCGTATATAACTTGTATCTTAGTGTCAATCGGTGCCGAATCCCGGCGCCGTCCGCCTATCGATGTACCGTCATGGACACAGTTGAGATACGACTTGGCTACAAGAAGGGACGCTGTGGCAGCGAAGGCCCCCCGGCCGGGCACGGCCAAGGAACGTGCACTGGACTACGTCAAGGCGCAGGTGCTCACCGGCGCGTTCCCCGGCGGCGAGCTGATCAGCGAGGGCGACGTCGCCACCGCGCTGGGGATGTCGCGGACCCCGGTGCGCGAGGCGTTCCTGCGGATGGAGGCCGAAGGGCTGCTGCGCCTGTATCCGCAGCGCGGCGCGCTGGTGGTTCCGGTTTCGCCCGACGAGGTGCGCGCGGTCGTCGAGGCCCGGCTGGTGTTGGAGCAGTTCGCGGCCGGCAAAGTGATCGCACGCGGCCCAGCCGCCTGCGCCGCGGTGTTCGAGCGGCTATCCGGCGAGCTGCAACGGCAGCGCGACGCCGCGGCAGCGGCCGACTGGCGGGAATTCCTGGACTCGGACCGCGCCTTCCACGCCATCACCCTGGAAGAGTCGGGCAATGTCATCTTGTCCGGTTTCTACTCCTCGCTGCGCGACCGGCAGATGCGGATGATCGGCGAATCGGCGCTGCGCGATCCCAACAGGGTGACGACGATCATGGACGAACATCGCGGTATCGCCGAAGCACTGCGCGACGGGGATCTCCCCCGGGCGTTGCAGGCGGTGCGGACCCATTTGGCCAGCACCGTGCGTGCCATCGGCCTGGCCGTCGAGCCGCTGATCGTGTCGTAAGCCCGATTTGTGGCCGTTCAGGTCGGCGCGTGGCAATGGGGCACAGCAACGTTCTTTGACTCCGCCGCGTATCCTTACCTCGAGGATCTAGTAAGGAGTTGCCGTGGACGCTGCGGCCAGGCTGACATCAAAGGGACAGGTGACCATCCCGAAGACGGTGCGTGACGCACTCGGTCTCAAAGAGGGCGACGACGTGATCTTCCGGGTGGAAGGCAATCGAGCGGTGCTGGCCCGGACACCAAACTTCCTCACCCTTGCCGAAACGATCCGGGTCCCGGCGGCGAAACGCAACGTCGCGTGGGATGAGGTGATCCGCCGCACCAGGGCCGCTCGAGCCGCAGACCGCCGTTGACCGCGATCATCGACACCAACGTCCTTGTTCGTCATCTGACCGGCGATCCGCCTGAAATGGCCGCCCGCGCCACGGCCTACCTCGAGACCGAGCGAGAGTTACTGCTGACCGACCTCATCGTGGCGGAGACGGTGTATGTGTTGGAGTCCTTTTACCAAGCGCCCCGTAGCCAAGTTGCCCAAACCATGAGATCGCTCATCGCATTCGACTCCATGGTGTGCGTGGACCCGGCGCTTCTTTTGCGTGCGATCGAGGTCTACGAGACCGACCGGGTCGACTTCGCCGAGGCATACCTGGTCGCATGCGCCGAAAGCACCGGGGTAAGTGAAGTAGCCTCTTACGGCCGATCCATCGACCGCATCACTACGATCAAACGGATTAAACCACCACCGGTCTGATCCGCACCCGCGCGCATAGCCACCGAACGCCAGAAACGTTGGGAAAGCTGCCATTTCGGACCGCCGCCGTTCTAACCGATCAACACCGCATACCGCGGCTTGATCACCTCGTCGATGATCGCCAGCCGCTCGTCGAACGGGATGAACGCCGACTTCATCGCGTTGATGGTGAACCGCTCGAGATCGCTCCACCCGTAACCGAAAGCCTCTACGAGTCGGTGCATTTCGAGGCTCATCGAGGTGTCGCTCATCAGCCGGTTGTCGGTGTTGACGGTCACCCGAAAGCGTGTGCGGGCCAGCAGATCGAACGGGTGGTCGGCAATGCTTTTGACCGCCCCGGTCTGCACGTTGGAGCTGGGGCACAGCTCCAACGGAATTCGCTTGTCCCGCAGGATCGATGCCAGCCTGCCGAGCCGCACTTCACCGTTGACGAGCACGTCGATGTCGTCGACGATGCGCACCCCGTGGCCCAGCCGGTCGGCGCCGCAGAACGCGATCGCCTCGTGGATGGACGGCAGCCCGAACGCCTCGCCGGCATGAATGGTGAAGCGCGCGTTGTTGTCTCGCATGTATTCGAAGGCGTCCAGGTGCCGCGTCGGCGGGTTGCCGGCCTCCGCCCCGGCGATGTCGAACCCGACGACTCCCCTATCCCGCCATCGGATCGCCAGCTCGGCGATCTCGCGGGACACCGCGGCGTGCCGCATGGCCGTGACCAACAGCCGCACCACAATCGGCCGGCCCGCGGCCACACACGCCTTCTCCCCGTCGGCGAAACCCGCCAGCACGGCATCGACGATCTCGTCGAAGGACAGCCCGCGGTCGATGTGCAGCTCGGGCGCGAATCGCACCTCGGCATAGACCACCGAATCGGCGGCCAGATCCTCCACGCATTCGCGGGCGACGCGATGCAGCGAATCGGGCGTCTGCATCACCGCCACCGTGTGCGAAAACGGCTCCAGGTAGCGCTCCAGCGAGCCGCTGTGCGACTGGGTGCGAAACCACGTCGCCAGCTCGTCGACGTCGGTGGTGGGCAGCCCGTCGTAACCGGTCCGGCCGGCAATGTCCACAACGGTCGCCGGGCGCAGCCCGCCGTCGAGGTGATCGTGCAGCAGGGCCTTGGGCGCTCGCCGGATCTGCTGCAGGTCCAGGGTCATCGGGTGATCCGATCGATAATCAGCGGCCGCGAAACCGGCTGTGCGTCGCCCACGCTGTAGCCGCCATGAAGCTCGGCCATCGCGGCGCCGAAGCGTTCGGGGGTATCGGTGTAGAGGGTGAACAGCGGCTCACCCGCCGCGACCGGCTCCCCGGGTCGGCGGTGAATCCGGATCCCGGCGCCCGGCTGCACCGGTTCGCCCGGACGGGACCTACCCGCGCCGAGCCGCCATGCCGCCAGCCCCACTGCCATCGCGTCGATATCGCCCATTGTGCCGCCCCGACCGGCGGTCACGGTCTCGGAACACGAACCGATTGGCAACGGTACCGACAAATCACCGCCCTGGGCCGCGACGAGCCGGCGGAATCGGTCCATCGCCGTGCCGTCGCGCAGCGTCTGGGCCGGATCGCGGTCGTCGATGCCGGCCAGCTCGAGCATCTCGGAGGCCAGCCGCAACGTCAGCTCCACCACGTCGGGCGGCCCGCCGCCGGCCAGCACCTCCAGCGACTCGGCGACCTCGAGGGCGTTGCCGACGGTCGCGCCCAGCGGGCGGTTCATGTCCGTCAGGAGCGCGCGGGTGGGCACCCCGTGCGCGGCGCCCAGCTCGATCATCGTGCGCGCCAGCTCCCGGCTCTGGGCCTCCGAGGCCATCAGCGCCCCGGACCCGACCTTCACGTCGAGCACCAGCGCGCCCGCCCCCTCGGCCAGCTTCTTGCTCATCACCGAGCTGGCGATCAGCGGCAGCGACTCGACGGTGGCGGTGACGTCGCGCAGCGCGTACAGCTTGGCGTCGGCCGGCGCCAGCTCGCCGGCGGCGAAGATGGCCGCGCCGACGTCGCGAAGTTGGTCGCGCACGCGCCGGTTGGACAGCTCGGCGGTGAACCCGGCAATGGAGTCCAGCTTGTCCAGGGTGCCGCCGGTGTGCCCGAGCCCACGGCCCGACGCCTGGGGCACCGCCGCGCCGCAGGCGACGACGACGGGCACCAACGGCAGCGTGATCTTGTCCCCGACCCCTCCGGTCGAGTGCTTGTCGACGGTCGCCAAGCGCAGATCGCTGAAATCCAAACGCTTTCCGGACGCCAGCATCGCCGTCGTCCACCGGGCGATCTCGCCGCGGTCCATGCCGCGCAACAGGATCGCCATCAACAGTGCCGACATCTGTTCCTCGGCGACCCGGCCGTCGGTATACGCGCCGATGACCCAGTCGATCGCGGCATCGGACAACCGGCCGCCGGCGCGCTTGGTCCTGATCACCGTCGGTGCGTCGAATGCGAAGTCCGTCAAGAACGTTCCCGGGGAAGATCGGCACCGAAGGCGTCGGGCAACAGCTCGCCGAGCCGGCGGGGCCCGGCCGGATGATCGACCAACAGCCCGGGGCCGCCGTGCTCCAGGAGCACCTGACGGCATCGTCCGCACGGCATCAGCGGCGATCCTTGCCCGTCCACGCACGCCAGCGCAATCAATCGGCCCCCACCGGTCGAATGCAGGGCGCTCACCACACCGCATTCGGCACAGAGACCAAGGCCATATGAGACATTTTCCACATTGCAACCGGTGACCACACGGCCGTCGTCGACCAGCGCGGCCGCGCCCACGGGGAACCGCGAGTACGGCGCATAGGCTCCGGCCATCGCCTGAATCGCTTTGTGCCGCAGCACATTCCAATCGATATCAGGCATACCCGCAACAACCCCGCTCGCCGAATGGGCTCACTTAAGTAAGCCACCCTAACCCGGACGCGACGCGGTTTTGGCTCGAACCGAGCGGTACCGCCGCGCATCTGGACCGGGATAAGCTCGATTGCCCGGCTTTAAGTTTCCTGCGGCAACACGATTATGAGCGGTTTTGAAGGCGGTGAGGACTGGGGTGAGCACGCAGACGACTACCGCGGACCCGGCAACACGGCAGGGAGCGTCGCGCAAGCGCCGACCACCCCGAACCCTGTATCGGGGGGATCCCGGCATGTGGTCGTGGGTGCTGCACCGCATCACCGGCGCGACGATCTTCTTCTTCCTGTTCGTGCACGTCTTGGACACCGCCCTGGTGAGGGTGAGCCCGCAGGCCTACAGCGAGGTGATCTCGACCTACAAGACCCCGATCGTGGGCCTGATGGAATTCGGTCTGGTCGCCGCGGTGGGATTCCACGCGCTGAACGGGATCCGGGTCATCCTGATCGACTTCTGGTCGCAGGGCCCCCGCTACCAACGGCTGATGTTGTGGATCATCGGCGTCGTCTACCTGCTGCTCATGGTGCCGGCGGCGGTGGTGCTGGGCATCCACATGTGGGAGCACTTCCGATGAGCAGCCCCGACCTTCAGCTCAGCCGGGGGCAGGTCGCGCCGGTGCGGCAGCGCAGCCACGACCGCCCCGCCAGCCTGGACAATCCCCGCTCGCCGCGGCGGCGCGCCGGCATCCCCAACTTCGAGAAATTCGCGTGGCTGTTCATGCGGTTTTCCGGCATCGCGCTGGTGTTCCTGGCGATCGGGCACCTGTTCATCATGCTGATGTGGGATGACGGCGTCTACCGCATCGACTTCAACTACGTGGCGCAGCGCTGGGCGTCGCCGTTCTGGCAGTTCTGGGACCTGGCGCTGTTGTGGCTGGCGGAGCTGCACGGCGGCAACGGCCTGCGCACCATCATCGACGACTACAGCCGCAAGGACAGCACCCGGTTCTGGCTCAACAGCCTGCTGTTGCTCTCGATGGGGTTCACGCTGGTGCTGGGCACCTACGTGTTGCTGACCTTCGATCCGAATATCGGAGGCTGACATGTTTGCGCCACCTCTCCCCCGCAAGCGGGCGGTACCCCCACCTCATCGCTCCGCTCTGCATCGTCGGAGGCTGATGAGGTGATCCAGCAACACCGATACGACGTGGTGATCGTGGGGGCGGGCGGCGCCGGGATGCGGGCGGCCGTCGAGGCCGGTCCGCGGGTGCGCACCGCGGTGCTGACCAAGCTCTACCCGACGCGTAGCCACACCGGCGCCGCGCAGGGCGGCATGTGCGCCGCTTTGGCCAACGTCGAGGACGACAACTGGGAATGGCACACGTTCGACACCGTCAAGGGCGGCGACTACCTCGCCGACCAGGACGCGGTGGAGATCATGTGCCGCGAGGCCATCGACGCGGTGCTGGACCTGGAGAAGATGGGGATGCCGTTCAACCGCACCCCCGAGGGCCGCATCGACCAGCGCCGCTTCGGCGGGCACACCCGCGACCACGGCAAGGCCCCGGTGCGCCGGGCCTGCTACGCCGCCGACCGCACCGGCCACATGATTTTGCAGACCCTGTATCAGAACTGCGTCAAGCACGACGTGGAGTTCTTCAACGAGTTCTACGCGCTGGACCTGGTTTTGACGCAGACGCCGAGCGGCCCGGTGGCCACCGGTGTGATCGCCTACGAGCTGGCGACGGGCGAGATCCACGTCTTCCACGCCAAGGCCGTCGTGATCGCGACCGGCGGTTCGGGCCGGATGTACAAGACCACCTCCAACGCGCACACGCTGACCGGCGACGGCATCGGGATCGTCTTTCGCAAGGGACTTCCCTTGGAGGACATGGAGTTTCACCAGTTCCATCCGACCGGCCTGGCCGGCCTGGGCATCCTGATCTCCGAGGCCGTGCGCGGCGAGGGCGGCCGGCTGCTCAACGGCGAGGGCGAGCGATTCATGGAGCGCTACGCCCCGACGATCGTCGACCTGGCGCCCCGGGACATCGTCGCGCGCTCAATGGTTTTGGAGGTCTTGGAGGGCCGCGGCGCCGGCCCGCACAAGGACTACGTCTACATCGACGTCCGCCACCTCGGCGAGGACGTGCTGGAGGCCAAGCTGCCCGACATCACCGAGTTCGCCCGCACCTACCTGGGCGTGGACCCGGTGCACGAGCTGGTTCCCGTCTACCCGACGTGCCATTACCTGATGGGCGGCATCCCGACCACCGTCACCGGACAAGTGTTGCGGGACAACACTTCCGTCGTTCCGGGGCTGTACGCGGCCGGTGAGTGCGCGTGCGTGTCGGTGCACGGCGCCAACCGGCTGGGCACCAACTCGCTGCTGGACATCAACGTCTTCGGCCGCCGGGCCGGCATCGCCGCCGTTCACTACGCGCGGGGCCACGACTTCGTCGACATGCCGCCGGAGCCGGCGGCGATGGTGATCGGCTGGGTGGGCGACATCCTCTCCGAGCATGGCGACGAACGCGTCGCCGACATCCGCGGCGCGCTGCAGCAGTCGATGGACAACAACGCCGCGGTGTTCCGCACCGAGGAGACGCTGAAGCAGGCTTTGACGGACATCCACGCGCTGAAGGAGCGCTATTCCCGAATCACCGTGCACGACAAGGGAAAGCGCTTCAACAGCGACCTGCTGGAGGCCATCGAGCTGGGCTTTCTGCTGGAGCTGGCCGAGGTCACCGTGGTGGGCGCGTTGAACCGCAAGGAATCCCGCGGCGGCCACGCCCGCGAGGACTATCCGAACCGCGACGACGTGAACTACATGCGCCACACGATGGCTTATAAGCAGGGCACCGACCTGCTCAGCGACATCGCGCTGGACTTCAAGCCCGTCGTGCAGACCCGCTACGAACCCAAGGAACGGAAGTACTGATGGCCTCGGAGAGTCCCGACCCGCCCTTGCCGCCGGTCCCCGAGGGGGCGGTGATGGTGACCGTGAAGATCGCCCGGTTCAACCCCGACGAGCCCGACCGGTTCGCCAAAACCGGTGGCTGGCAAAGCTTTCGGGTGCCCTGCCTGCCCAGCGACCGGCTGCTCAACCTGCTCATCTACATCAAGAGCTACCTGGACGGGACGCTCACCTTCCGTCGCTCCTGCGCCCACGGGGTGTGCGGGTCGGACGCCATGCGCATCAACGGCGTCAACCGGCTGGCCTGCAAGGTGCTGATGCGCGACCTGCTGCCCGCCAAGCGAGGCAAGCCGCTCACCGTCACCGTCGAGCCGATCCGCGGGCTGCCCGTGGAGAAGGACCTCGTGGTCGACATGGAGCCCTTCTTCGACGCCTACCGGGCGGTGAAGCCCTACCTGATCACCAGCGGCAACCCCCCGACGCGGGAACGCATCCAGAGCCCGACCGACCGCGCCCGCTACGACGACACCACCAAGTGCATCCTGTGCGCGGCCTGCACCACCAGCTGCCCGGTGTTCTGGAGCGAGGGCAGCTACTACGGTCCCGCGGCGATCGTCAACGCGCACCGCTTCATCTTCGACAGCCGCGACGAGGCCGCCGCCGAGCGCCTCGACATCCTCAACGAGGTCGACGGCGTGTGGCGGTGCCGGACCACGTTCAACTGCACCGAATCCTGCCCGCGCGGCATCGAAGTCACCAAGGCGATCCAGGAGGTCAAGCGCGCGCTGATGTTCTCGCGCTGACCCCCCTTTTTTGGCCGCGAGCGTGCGCAGTTGTACGTCCGCGCGCGGCGTGTCGTGTACAAACACGCACGCTCGCGGCAAAAGGGGGCAACGGGGTGCCCGTCACATGTTGGCGGGCCGTCTCGTCTTCAGGGGTATGACACAGAAAACCCGCATCGAGCCCCTGCCCCCGAAGCGCGCCGGACTGCTGACCCGCGTCATGTACCGGGTGGCCAAGCGGCGCTACGGCCAGGTTCCCGAGCCGTTCGCCGTCGCCGCGCACCACCGCAAGCTGATGATCGCCGGCGCCGTGCACGAGACCATGCTCGACCGGGCGTCGACAACGCTGCCCGTCAGCGTCCGCGAACTCGCGGTGTTGTGGACCGCGCGCGCCATCGGCTGCTCGTGGTGCGTCGACTTCGGCTCCATGCTGCAGCGCCTCGACGGCCTCGACATGGCACGCCTCAAGGAGATCGACAATTACGCCACCTCAACGGCTTTCACCGACGACGAGCGCGCCGCCATCGCCTACGCCGACGCGATGACCACCGACCCGCACACCGTCACCGACGAACAGGTCGCCGACCTGCGGGCCCGCTTCGGCGATGCCGGGGTGATCGAGCTGACGTATCAGATCGGCGTGGAGAACATGCGGGCGCGGATGAACACCGCGCTGGGCATCACCGAGCAGGGCTTCAATTCCGGTGACGCGTGCCGCATCCCGTGGGTCACCGCGAGCTAAAGTGGCGGCATGCGCATGTGGGACCTCGGGCCGGGTCGGCTCATGGTTGCCGGTGCGTTCGCCGACCTTGCCCTCCACCATCACCCCGCGGTCCAGGTCACACTCGGCGGACAGGGTCCGTTAACGATTACCCGCGACGGCAAGGCGCACGACGTGTGCCGGCTGGTCGTGGTCGGCAGCGGGGCGCGCCATGCGGTGCGGTCGGATTCGGGATCCGGGGCGTTGACGCTGTACTTCGGGCTGCAGACGCCGGAGGGCGTCGCGCTGAATGCGTTGGCGCGTCACGGTGTCCGGATCGTCGACGACGGACACGGCCTGGCCGAGGCGACGGCCGCGTCGCTGGACGCGCATGGCCCGCGCGCCGCGGCCGAATTCCTCGTCGGCGAGCTGTGCGGCATGGAAGGCCAACGCTCGCGGCCCGTTCACCCGCAGCTGCGGCGGGCGATCGAAGTCGTGTCGAGCCGGGTGCCGGACCACGTCGACGTGGCATCGGTCGCGGGCGCCGTGGCGCTGTCACCCGATTACCTCGGGCGGCTGTGCAAGCAGCAGGCCGGCGTGTCGTTCTCGGCCACGATCCGCTGGGAGCGGCTGGTGACCGCCGTCGGCCACCTCGTCGACGGTCGCTCCGTCACCGACGCCGCGCACCTGGCCGGGTTCGCCGACGGGTCGCACGCCAACAGGGTGTGCTGGGAGATGACCGGGGCAGCGCCGCGCGACTTCGCGCAAGCGGTTCGCGAATCCCGGATCTGACGGATCCGTACAAGCGTCCCCGCCGGGATTGGCCCACGCTTGGGGCATGCCCGCGATGTCACGGTTCAAACGCGCCTTCTGCTGCGGCGCCCTGTGGCGTTCCGGCAGCGCCACCATCGCGCGGGGGCTCCGCGCCCAGCGGCTGGGCTACGACGTTCTGGAAATCGGTTCCGGCAGTGAATCCGTTGCCCGGCAGGTTCTCTCGCGGAATCCCGAACTCGCTTGGGTCGCAATAGATATCGACCCACATATGACGCGTCAGCGAAGCGGTCGCGGCTTCTCGGCCACGTGATGCGGTTCGCCGCATGCAAAAACCAGCGAACGGAGGAATTCTCATGGCAACACCATTAGGCGTCCGCGCCAAAGCCGCGGTGGTCCGCGGCCTCTTCGCGTCACCCAGGCCGATCCGCCGGTGGTTGGCGGGCGCGCCGCTGCGGATCGACGGGCAGGAACTGGACCTCGACGCACAGCTCGCCATCCGTCTCAAAAACGCCTCGGGCTCCGACGTTTTCGCCGGGCCCATCGGCAAGGCCCGGGCGCGATATGACGAGCTTCCGCGTCTCATCGGCTACGAACCGCCGGCGCCCGTCGCGGTTCGGGAGATCATCATGCCCGCCGAGCACGGCGACATCCCGGCCACCCTGTACACCCCCACGGACGCGCCGGAGCCCTCCGGGCTGCTGGTATATACCCACGGCGGCGGGTTCTCGGTCGGCTCACGGCGGAGCCACGACCCCGTCGCCCGGTATTTGGCACACCACGCCGGCGTGCGGGTGCTGTCGGTCGACTACCGGCGCGCGCCCGAGCACCCGTTCCCCGCCGCCGTGGACGACGCGCTCGACGCGTTCGATCATGCGCACCGCCACGCCACCGACCTCGGTGTGGATCCCGACCGCATCGCGGTCGGGGGCGACAGCGCCGGCGGCAATCTCGCGGCCGTGACCGCGCAGCAGGCGGTGCGGCGCGGCGGTCCGGTCCCGGCGTTTCAGCTGCTGATGTATCCCCCGACAGACCTCGGCACGCGCCGGCCTTCGCACGACCTGTTCGCGGAAGGCTCGACATTCACGGACCGGGACCTCCAGTGGGCGATGGCTAACTACATACCGCCGGGAATCGATCTGAGCGATCCGCGGCTGTCGCCGCTGCACGGCGAGGTCAACGGCCTGCCGCCCGCCTACATCGCCAGCGCTGGTTTCGATCCCATCCGCGACGACGGTGTCGCGTACGCGGACAAGCTGCGGGCCGCTGGGGTGCCGGTGGCGCTGAGCCGCCAGCCCGACCTGCCGCACGGCTACCTCAACTTCGTCGGCCTCGGCGGCCGGTGCGTCGAAGCGGCGAGCGAAGCGGCCGGCGCCCTGCGACTCGGCCTCGCCGTGGGTTCAGGATCGCCGGCCCAAGGGAGAGCCGGTGAACTTGTCGGGATTGGCGATATCCCATAGGGCGCAGACCTTTCCGTCGCGCACCGTCACCGCCGTGATCCGCGGGCGCATCTCGCGGTAGCCATCTGCACCGGGGAAGCCGGCCGTGTAGACGCCCAGTTCGCCGTTGACCAGGCCGAGCTGGTAGGTCGTGAACATCGCCGGGCCATAGCGTTTCGCAAGGCCGAGCATGAACCGGACCACCTTGTCCGCCCCGTGGATGACGTGAACCGCCGTGGGCGCCTTGCCATTCGAATCGCCGGTGAAGGTCACGTCGGGGTGCAGCAGCGTCACCACGGTCTCCAGGTCGCCGGCGGCCATGGCGGCCATCAAGCGGCCGACCACCTCGTCGTGCGACGGATCGGGCTCGGGCGGCGGCTGCGCGGTGACGGCCTTGCGGGCCCGCGACGCCAGCTGGCGGGCGGCGGTCTCGCTGGTTCCCAGCACCCCGGCCACCTCCGCGAAGGGCACGGCGAACCCGTCGTGCAGCACGAACGCGACCCGCTGATCGGGGGACAGTCGCTCCAGCACCACCATCGCCGCGAACCGCGCATCCTCACGGGCCACCACGGCGGACAGCGGATCCGCCTGGTCGAACCCGGTGACCACCGGCTCGGGCAGCCAATTGCCGGTATACGTCTCGCGGCGATGCGCGGCCGAGCGCAGCTTGTCCAATCCGAGCCGGCTCACCACGGTGGTCAGCCAGGCCCGCACGTCGGCGATGGCTTTGTCCTGCCCGTCCCAACGCAACCAGGCTTCCTGGACGATGTCCTCGGCGTCGGCCACGGTCCCGGTCAGCCGGTAGGCGACCGCCATCAGATGCGGCCGCAACGCCTCGAAGTCGTCGACTCGCTGGGCGGTGGACATAACGCCAGCCTACGAACCGGCGCCAGATCGTGGGTTCACGCGCGGCGGAATTCGATAACGTCGTAGCTAGTTGCGGGAGGGAAACCCCATGGGCCAGGTGGCGGTGTTCGGCGTCGCGAAGGTGGCGGCGCTCGCCGCGCTGCTCGCCATACCCGCGGCGGGCGCGGCCGTGTCGGCACATGCCGAGCCCGGGCCCCCCGATCCCGGCTATTGCACCACTCACTCCATGGATGCCGGCTGTCCGATCACGAGCCCGGCCGATCCGCGCTGCAACGCCAACCCCGCGGCGGCGGGTTGCATGGGTGGCGCTCCCATCGGTCCCGCCGATCCGCGCTGCATCGCGATGCCCACCGGCGTGTGCGCGGGCGGCCCGTACGACCCCACCCCACGGTGACTTCCGGACTCTAACCCGACGAACCTGGGGGCGGGATCACCCCATGCGGCCCGCGTACGAGCCGAACGGTCCCCGAAAAGCGCAGTGGCGTTACGCTCGCAAACGATATGACCGACCACCTGTGGCTGCACTTCGCCCGGCACGGCCCGGGGATCGCGCCGCCGATCATCACCCGCGGCGAGGGCGTCACCATCTTCGACGACCGCGGCAAGGCCTACCTGGACGGGCTGTCCGGGCTGTTCACGGTGCAGGTCGGCCACGGCCGTGCTGAACTCGCCGAGGTCGCCGCCCGGCAGGCGAGCACGCTGGCGTTCTTCCCGCTGTGGGGATACGCCACCCCGACCGCGATCGAGCTCGCCGAGCGCCTCGCACACTACGCGCCGGGCGACCTGAACCGGGTGTTCTTCACCACCGGCGGCACCGAGGCCGTCGAGACCGCGTGGAAGGTGGCCAAGCAGTACTTCAAGCTCGTCGGCAAACCCGGTAAGCACAAGGTGATTTCGCGGTCGATCGCCTACCACGGCGCCACCCAGGGCGCGCTGGCGATCACCGGGCTGCCGCGCTACAAGGCGCCGTTCGAGCCGGTGACTCCGGGCGGCTTTCGGGTGCCCAACACCAACTTCTACCGCGCGCCCGAACCATTCGCCACCGACGCGAAAGCCTTCGGGCAGTGGGCCGCCGACCGGATCGCCGAGGCGATCGAGTTCGAAGGGCCCGAGACCGTCGCCGCGGTGTTCCTGGAGCCGGTGCAGAACGCGGGCGGCAGCATCCCGCCTCCCCCAGGCTATTTCGAGCGGGTACGCCAGATCTGCGACTCCTACGACGTGCTGCTGGTCTCCGACGAGGTGATCTGCGCGTTCGGCCGGATCGGGTCGATGTTCGCCTGTGACGACGTCGGCTACGTGCCGGACATGATCACCTGCGCCAAGGGCATGACGTCGGGCTACTCGCCGATCGGCGCCATGATCGCCAGCGAGCGGTTGTTCGAGCCGTTCAACGACGGCGAAACCATGTTCCCGCACGGCTATACGTTCGGCGGGCACCCGGTGTCGGCCGCCGTCGCGCTGGCCAATCTCGACATCTTCGAGCGCGAGGGCCTCAACGCTCACGTCAAGGAGCACGCGCCCGCATTCCGCGCCACCCTGGAGAAGCTGTACGACCTGCCCATCGTCGGCGACGTCCGCGGCGAGGGCTACTTCTACGGCGTCGAACTGGTCAAGGACCGGGCGACCAGGCAAACCTTCGACGACGACGAGCGCGGGGCGCTGCTGCCCCGGGTCTCGTCGGCGCTGTTCGAGGCCGGGCTCTATTGCCGCACCGACGACCGCGGCGATTCCGTCATCCAGCTGGCGCCGCCGCTGATCAGCGGGCAGGCGGAGTTCGACACCATCGAAGCCACCGTGCGCGGCGTGCTCGAACAACTCTGACCGCGAGACTGCAACTAGCGACCCGTTTCGCGAGTAACGCCGTCGTGGAACGCAGTTTCGCGGCACGGGTAAGTAACTTCCGTCCCACCAGTCACAGCGCGGCTCCCGGGAATCCGGCCGTAGATCGCCTACTCTCCACTCACATGGCCCGCTCAAGAGCTCTCGTACGTTCCACATCGTGCCTGGCAGCGGCGGCTTTCATGATCGCCGCTCCGGCCGCGCTGGGCGTGCCCAGCGGGAAGGCCGAACCCGGCCCCGGACCCAACGCCGGACCGGCGAACTGCCCGTACAGGGTGACCACCCCGCCGGCGGTGGATTCGTCGGAGGTTCCCACGGCCGGTGACCCGCCGATCCCGCTGGCGGTGCCCCCCAAGCCGGTCGGCGGCGAGGCCCTGAGCAGCTGCGGCGTCGTGGCCGCGCCCGGCACGCCGCCGCTGCCGGGCGACGTCTCCGCCGACGCGTGGCTGGTGGCGGACCTGGACAGCGGCGCGGTGATCGCGGCCAAGGATCCGCACGGCCGCCACCGCCCGGCCAGCGTCATCAAGGTGCTGGTCGCGATGGCCTCCCTCAACACGCTGCCGCTCAACAAGTCCGTCCAGGGAACCGACGAGGACGCGGCCGCCGAGGGCACCAAGGTGGGCGTCAACGCCGGCGGCACCTACACCGTCAACCAGCTGCTGCACGGGCTGCTGATGCACTCCGGCAACGACGCCGCCCACGCGCTGGCCATGCAGCTCGGCGGGATGCAGACGGCGCTGGAGAAGATCAACGTGCTGGGCGCCAAGCTCGGTGGCCGAGACACCCGGGTGGCGACGCCGTCCGGGCTGGACGGGCCCGGCATGAGCACGTCGGCCTACGACGTCGGCCTGTTCTACCGCTACGCCTGGCAGAACCCCACCTTCGCCGACATCGTCGCGACGCGCACCTTCGAGTTCCCCGGCCACGGCGACCATCCCGGCTACGAGCTGGAAAACGACAACCAGCTGCTCTACAAGTATCCCGGCGCGCTGGGCGGCAAGACCGGCTACACCGACGACGCCGGCCAGACCTTTGTGGGCGCGGCCAACCACGACGGGCGACGGCTGGTGGCGGTGCTGCTGCACGGGACCCGGCAGCCGATCGCCCCGTGGGAGCAGGCGGCGCACCTGCTGGACTACGGGTTTTCCACCCCGCAGGGCACGCAGGTCGGCACGCTGATCGAACCCGATCCCGCGCTGATGCCGACCAAGCACGACGGTGCCGCCGCCCGGCAGGGCGCCGGCGCCCAGGCCGCCGGGATCATGCCGTCGGCCGACGCGCTGCCAGTGCGGGTGGGCGTGGCCGTCGTCGGCACGATCATCGTGTTTAGTTTGATCATGGTCGCACGCTCGATGAACCGCCGACCCCAGCACCGGTGAGATCGCGGCCCGCGCGGTCGCGGGGCCTGCTGGTTGGGCTCACCGCCGCCGGCGTCGGCGTCATCTACGGCTACGACCTGTCCATCATCGCCGGCGCGCAGCTGTTCGTCACCGAGGATTTCGGGCTCACGACACGGCAGCAAGAACTGCTGACGACGATGGTGGTGATCGGGCAGATCGCCGGAGCGCTCGGTGCCGGCGTGCTCGCCAACGCGATCGGACGCAAGAGGTCGATGGTGGGAATCCTCGTCGCTTACGCGATGTTCGCGCTGCTGGGTGCGCTCTCGCCCGCGCTGCCGATGCTGCTGGCGGCGAGATTCCTGCTGGGCCTGACCATCGGCGTGACGGTGGTGGTCGTCCCGGTATACGTGGCGGAATCGGCGCCGGCGGCGGTGCGCGGCTCGCTGCTGACGGCCTATCAACTGGCGATCGTCAGCGGACTCATCATCGGCTACCTGACCGGCTATCTGTTGGCGGGCACCCACGGCTGGCGATGGATGCTGGGGCTGGCCACCGTGCCGGCAATGCTGTTGCTGCCCTTGGTGATTCGGCTGCCCGATACGGCCCGGTGGTATCTGCTCAAGGGCCGGGCCGACGACGCCCGCGCCGCGCTGCTGCGCGCCGAGCCCGCCGCGAACGTCGACGAGGAGCTTGCCGAGATGGCAACCGCCCTGGGCGAAGGTGGCGGCGGCCTGTCCGAGATGCTGCCGGAAATGTTTCGAAGGCCATACCTGCGCGCCACCGTCTTCGTGATCACGCTCGGCTTCCTGATCCAGATCACCGGCATCAACGCGATCATCTATTACAGCCCCCGAATATTCGAAGCCATGGGCTTCACCGGCAATTTCGCGCTGCTGGCCCTGCCGGCGCTGGTTCAGGTCGCCGGCTTGGCGGCCGTGGGCGCCGCGCTGCTGCTCGTCGACCGGCTGGGCCGGCGCCCAATCCTGTTGTCCGGCATCGCCATGATGATCGCCGCCGACGTCGTCCTGATAGCGGTGTTCGCCCAGGGTCTCGGCGGCGCGATTCTCGGGTTCGCCGGCATACTGCTGTTCATCATCGGCTACACCCTGGGTTTCGGCTCCCTGGGCTGGGTATACGCGAGCGAAAGCTTCCCCACCCGGCTGCGGTCCCTCGGCTCGAGCACGATGCTCACCTCCAACCTCGTGGCCAACGCCATCGTCGCCGCCGTTTTTCTGACCCTGCTGCATTCCCTAGGCGGCGCAGGGACTTTCGCGGTGTTCGCGGTTCTCGCGGTGGTCGCCTTCGGCTTCGTCCACCGGTACGCGCCGGAGACCAAGGGACGCCAGCTCGAGGACATCCGGCACTTCTGGGAAAACGGTGGGCGGTGGGAAAACCCGTGCCCTTGATCGGCGCCGGAACCATGGTGCTCGACGGGCGGGTCGGCCGGCCGGGATGGCTGGCGACGTCCGGCGGGCGGATCGAGGCGTGCGGGGTTGGCGCACCGCCTGGGCCGATCGATGCGGATTTCCCCGATTGCGTTGTGGTTCCCGGCTTTGTCGACATGCACGTGCACGGCGGTGGCGGGGCCTCCTACACCGACGCCGACGGCATCGGCGCCGCCGCGGAATTTCACCTGCGGCACGGCACCACCACGACGCTAGCCAGCCTGGTCACCGCGTCGCCGGCGGAGCTGATCGCCGGGGTGCGCGCGCTCGCCGCGGCCACCCGGCGGGGCACCGTCGCGGGCATCCACCTGGAGGGTCCCTGGCTGAGCCGGGCGCGCTGCGGGGCGCACGACCCCACCCTGATGCGCGACCCCGATCCCGCCGAGATCGACGCGGTGCTCGCCGCCGCCGACGGCGCGATCCGGATGGTCACGCTGGCACCCGAATTGCCGGGCGCCGACGCGGCGATCCGGCGTTTTCGGGACGCGGGTGTCGTTGTGGCCCTGGGCCATACCGACGCGACCTACGCCCAGACCAAACGCGCCATCGCCGCGGGCGCCACCGTCGGCACCCATCTGTTCAACGCGATGCCGCCGCTGCACCACCGCGAGCCGGGACCGGCGCTCGCGTTGCTGCAGGACCCGGGGGTGACCGTCGAACTCATCGCCGACGGCGTGCACGTGCACCCGGCCGTCGTGCGCGCGGTGATCGGGGCCGCGGGGCCCGACCGGGTCGCCGTCATCACCGACGCCGTCGCCGCGGCCGGCTGCGCCGACGGCGCGTTTCGGCTCGGCCCGGTGCCGATCGACGTCGCATCCGGTGTGGCGCGGGTGCGCGGAACCTCCACGATCGCCGGCAGCACCGCCACCATGGATCGGCTCTTCCGCAACGTGGCCGGGCCCGGCTTCGACGATGCGGCACTGGCCGCGGCCGTCCAGATGACCTCGGCGACACCGGCCCGCGCCCTCGGGCTCGAGCGGGTGGGGGCCCTACGGGTGGGCACCGACGCCAACCTTGTTGTGCTGGACCGTGATTTGCGGATCAAGGCCGTCATGGTCAACGGCCGGTGGGCGGGCGACTAGCGGATCCGGCGGGTGAGCCGGGAAAACGTCAGCGCGCCAACGGCTCCCACGGCCATCGCGGTCAGCGTCTGGCGTGCGCTCAGCCCCTCCTCCAGCCGCACCCGCGGGGCGATGACCACGGGCGGCGGAGGGTCGACGGGCTTGGCGCGCGGGTCATCGGAAGCGGTGGCGGCCCAGGCGGTGGCGAACAGGACGAGATAGGCGGTGATGTAAGAGAACACCATCAAGCCCAGCACCGGCCCGAACGTGGCGCCCGCCGGGCTGCGCACCACCTCCTGCAAGTAGATCGACCCCACCTGCTTGAACAGCTCGAAGCCGATCGCCGCCATCAGCCCGGCCCGCATCGAGTCGACCAGGCCGACCTTCTCGCGCGGCAGCCGGGCGATCATCCAGGTGAACAACATCCACGACACCAGCAGCGACACCAATATCGAAACGCCCCGGAAGATCTCGTCGAACACCGAAAACTCCGGTATTCCAAGCCATCTCAGTATCGCGGCCATCGGCCCGGCGTGGCCGAGCGTGGTGAGGGCGATGGTGGCGAGGATCACCACGAACGTCCCCAGCATCGCGATCAGGTCGGACATCTTGGTGCGCACGAAACCCGGTGAGTCAAAACGCTGCTCCCACCACATCTCGGTCACCGCCGCCCGCAGGTGCGATATCCAGCCCAGGCCCGCCCAGGCCGCGGTGGCCAGGCCGATGACACCGACCGACGCCCGCGCGTCGATCGCCGAGTTCATCAGGTCGACCAGCTGCTGCCCCAAAGCACCCGACACCGCGGACCGGATGCGGTGGTCGATCGTGCTCAGCAGCTGGGGCCGGCGCGACAGCACGACTCCGAACACCGCGAAACCGACCATTAGCAAAGGAAATAGCGCGAAGATCGTGTAGTAGGTGAGGCCGGCCGCGAAGAAGCCGCCGTTGCGGTCGTCGAAGCGCCGGTAGGCGCGCATGACGTGGTCGAGCCATCCGAACCGGGCCCGCAGCCGATCGAGGATCCCTGGCCTGGCCGGTTCGGTCATGTGAAACGTGCTACCTCCGTTGCGGAAGGAACCCCAGCCGATCGTAGACCCGCCGGACCGTTTTCCCGGCGACATCCTCGGCGCGCTCCGCCCCGGTCGCCAGCACAGCCTCCAATTCGGTGCGGTCGGCTAGCAATTCGTCGACCCGGGCCTTGATCGGGCCGACGAACTCGACGACGGCCTCGGCGGTGTCCTTCTTCAGGTCGCCGTAGCCGTGCCCGGCGTAACCCTCGACGAGCTTGTCGATGCCGACGCCGGTGACCGCCGACTGGATGGTCAGCAGGTTGGACACGCCCGGCTTGGCGTCGGCGTCGAAGCGGATCTCGCGCTCGCTGTCGGTCACGGCCGAGCGAATCTTCTTGGCGGACAACGCCGGATCGTCGAGCAGGTTGATCAACCCGGCATCGGTGGACGCCGACTTGCTCATCTTCGACGTCGGGTCCTGGAGGTCGTAGATCTTGGCGGTGGCCCTGGGAATGAGCACGTCGGGAACCACGAAGGTGTCCGGGAAGCGGGCGTTGAACCGCTGCGCGACGTCGCGGGCCAGCTCGAGGTGCTGGCGCTGGTCCTCACCGACGGGCACCAGATCGCTGTCGTAGGCCAGCACGTCGGCGGCCTGCAACACCGGGTAGGTGAACAGGCCCACGGTGGTCGCGTCGCTGCCGTGACGCGTCGACTTGTCCTTGAACTGCGTCATCCGCGATGCCTGCCCGAAGCCGGTGAAGCAACCCAGCACCCACGCCAACTGGGTGTGGGCGGGCACGTGACTCTGCACGAAGACGGTGGCGCGGCCGGGGTCGATGCCCAGCGCCAGGTATTGCGCGGCGGTGACCAGGGTCCGGCGCCGCAGCGCCTCGGGGTCCTGCGCGACGGTGATGGCGTGCAGGTCCACCACGCAGAAAAACGCGTCATGGTCGTCTTGCAGCGCGACCCACTGGGTGATGGCGCCCAGGGCGTTACCCAGGTGGAGCGAATCGGAGGTGGGCTGCACGCCGGAGAAAATTCGGCTGGATCCGGTAGCGGTGCTCATGATGACCCGATCTTTTCACGCGGGGCCGGCGGGCCGCCCGAAGACCGGTCGTTGCTTGCGGTACCGGCGGTATCACCTTTAGTGTCGGCGGTATGGGGAACATGGCGACTCGTCCGCCGATCCACCTCGGTTCGGGGGAGCCGGTCCTGCTGCTGCACCCGTTCCTGCTGTCCCAGACGGTGTGGGAGACGGTGGCCCGGCAACTGGCCGACACCGGCCGGTACGAGGTGTTCGCCCCGACGATGGCCGGCCACAACGGCGGACCGCCGCCCGGCACCTGGTTCCTGTCCTCCGCGGTGCTGGCCGATCACGTCGAGCGCCAGATGGACGAACTGGGCTGGGATACCGCCCACATCGTCGGCAACTCACTGGGCGGTTGGGTCGCGTTCGAGCTGGAGCGGCGCGGACGGGCCCGCAGCGTCACCGGCATCGCCCCGGCGGGCGGCTGGACGCGCTGGAGCCCGGCCAAGTTCGAGGTGATCGCCAAGTTCGTCCTGGGCATTCCGCTGTTGGCGCTGGCCTGGCTGTTCGGGCCACGGGTGCTGCGCCTGCCGTCCAGCCGCCGGTTGGCCACCTACGCGCTCAGCGCGTCGCCGGGCGGGGTCAGCGACGCCGACCTGCTCGGCTGCGTCGACGACGTCGCCCACTGCCCGGCCTACTTCCAGCTGCTGGTCAAGGCGCTGCTGCTGCCCGGACTGCGCGAGCTCGCGCAGAACGCCGTCCCGGCGCACCTGGTGATCTGCGGAAAGGATCGGGTGATCCCCGCGCCTAGGTTCACCAGGCACTTCACCGACCACCTGCCCGACGACCACAAGGTCACCGTGCTCGACGGCGTCGGGCACGTTCCGATGTTCGAGGCGCCGCAACGCGTCACCGACGTGATCACCGGTTTCATCGAGCAGTGCTACCCGTCGTCGGGCCGCCACCAGTCCACGGGCTAGTTGGCTAGAGTCTTCTCCAGGTTTTCGGCGATGGAGTTGAGGAATTCCTCGCTGTTCTGCCATTCCTGGTCAGGTCCGATGAGGATGGCGAGGTCCTTGGTCATCTTGCCGCTCTCGACGGTTTCGATGACGACCCGTTCCAGGGTTTGGGCGAACTCGATCACTTCGGGAGTGTTGTCCAGTTTGCCGCGGTGTTGCAGCCCCCGGGTCCAGGCGAAGATCGAGGCGATCGGGTTCGTCGAGGTCGGTTTGCCGGCCTGGTACTGCCGGAAGTGGCGGGTGACGGTGCCGTGCGCGGCCTCGGCCTCCACCGTCTTGCCGTCGGCCGTCATCAGCACCGACGTCATCAGCCCCAGCGAGCCGTAGCCCTGCGCGACGGTGTCGGACTGGACGTCGCCGTCATAGTTCTTGCAGGCCCACACGTAGCCGCCCTCCCACTTGAGGCAGGCCGCGACCATGTCGTCGATCAGCCGATGCTCGTAGAACAGCCCTTCGGCTTCGAACTTGTCCTTGAATTCCTCGTCGTAGATGCGCTGGAACTCGTCCTTGAACATGCCGTCGTAGGCCTTGAGGATGGTGTTCTTGGTGGACAGGTACACCGGCCATTTGGCGTTCAGGCCGTACGCGAAGGACGCGCGGGCGAAATCGCGGATCGAGTCCTTGAAGTTGTACATCCCCATCACGACGCCGCCGTCCTCGGGGATGGACACCACCTCGTGCACCATCGGCTCGCTGCCGTCGGCGGGCGTGAACGTCAACGTGACGGTGCCCGGCTTGTCGACCTTGAAGTTCGTCGCCCGGTACTGGTCACCAAAAGCGTGGCGGCCGATGACAATTGGCTTGGTCCAGCCCGGAACCAGCCGCGGCACATTCGAGATCACGATCGGCTCGCGGAAGATGGTGCCGCCCAGGATGTTCCGGATCGTCCCGTTGGGCGACAGCCACATCTTCTTCAGGTTGAATTCCTGGACGCGGGCCTCGTCGGGGGTGATGGTCGCGCACTTGACGCCCACGCCGTGCTTCTTGATGGCATAGGCCGCGTCGATCGTCACCTGGTCGTCGGTGCGGTCGCGGTGCTCGATGCCCAGGTCGTAGTACTCCAGGTTGATGTCGAGATGCGGCAGGATCAGCATGTCCTTGATGAGCTTCCAGATGACGCGGGTCATCTCGTCACCGTCGAGCTCTACTACCGGGCCTTTGACTTTGATCTTGCCTTCGTTGGACATCTGCGTCCGAATCCTCCAGCCGTGGGGGGCGCGTGGGTGAGCGGTTGCTCGTGAGGCCAGCCTACAAGGAGGCTTCATCGTGCTCTCACGGAAGGTGAGGGCTCGGAGTCGGCTCAGAATTGGCTCGGAATTGGCAAGGACTCGGTGCGATGCGATAAGCTGCACATCGGTCATGAGCGCCAGCGTCAAGCCCCGGCTTGCTGGCCGGCAACCCTCCAACCGCGGTGGGGTGCCCCGGGTGATGACCAGGTTGAGTAGCCACAACGGGCTATCCGGCAAGCGCGGGTCCGCCATGACGGGCCCCTGAGCAGACAGGGAAACGTGATGCGCATTCACCAAGCCCATTCGCGTCTCATCGTGTGTCGGCGCTAGCCGACTGCCATCGGCTGACGTCATCGGCGATGGCGTCCCGGTTGGCTGCCAGCGCCCCGTTACCCGATTCATCCCGTGACAGAAAGCACCGCTCATGAGCGCCGATAGCAACACCGACAGCGATCCCACAGCGCATTGGTCGTTCGAAACGAAGCAGGTTCACGCCGGCCAGCAACCCGACCCGACCACCAACGCCCGCGCCCTGCCGATCTACCAGACCACGTCCTACACCTTCGACGACACCGCGCACGCCGCCGCCCTATTCGGGCTGGAGATCCCGGGCAACATCTACACCCGGATCGGCAACCCGACCACCGACGTCGTCGAACAACGCATCGCCGCGCTCGAGGGCGGCGTCGCCGCGCTGTTCCTGAGTTCCGGGCAGGCCGCTGAGACATTCGCCATACTGAACCTCGCCGGTGCCGGCGATCACATCGTCTCCAGCCCGCGGCTCTACGGCGGCACTTATAACCTGTTCCACTATTCGCTGCCCAAGCTCGGCGTCGAGGTTTCCTTCGTCGAGGATCCCGACGATCTGGACTCGTGGCAGGCCGCGGTGCGGCCCAACACCAAGGCGTTCTTCGGCGAGACCATCTCCAACCCGCAGATCGACGTGCTGGACACTCCCGGGGTCGCCGGGGTCGCCCACGCCAACGGTGTGCCGCTGATCGTCGACAACACCATCGCCACGCCCTACCTGATCCAGCCGTTCACCCAGGGCGCCGACATCGTGGTGCACTCGGCGACCAAGTACCTGGGCGGGCACGGCGCCGCGATCGCGGGCGTCATCGTCGACGGCGGCACCTTCGACTGGACGCAGGGCCGCTTCCCCGGGTTCACCACGCCCGACCCCAGTTACCACGGCGTGGTGTACGCCGAGCTGGGACCGCCGGCGTACGCGCTCAAGGCGCGCGTGCAACTGCTGCGCGACTATGGTTCGGCCGCTTCGCCGTTCAACGCGTTCCTGGTGGCCCAGGGCCTGGAAACGCTGAGCCTGCGCATCGAGCGTCACGTCGCCAACGCGCAACGGGTCGCCGAGTTTTTGGCCGGCCATGACGGCGTGCTGTCGGTCAACTACGCGGGACTGCCCAGCTCGCCGTGGTATGAGCGGGCAAAGAGGCTGGCGCCCAAGGGAACCGGGGCCGTGCTGGCGTTCGAGCTGGCCGGCGGCGTCGAGGCCGGCAAGGCGTTCGTGAACGCGCTGAAGCTGCACAGTCACGTCGCCAACATCGGCGACGTGCGTTCCCTGGTGATCCACCCGGCGTCGACCACCCACGCCCAGCTGAGCCCGGAAGAGCAGCTGACCACCGGCGTCAGCCCGGGGTTGGTGCGGCTGGCCGTCGGGATCGAGGGCATCGACGACATCCTGGCCGACCTGGAGCTCGGCTTCGCCGCGGCGCGCAAGTACGGCGCCGAAGCGGCCGGAGCCACCGGCGACCCGCAAGCCGTGGCGGCGTTCTGAGGGGTTCCGACATGACGATCTCCGACGTCCCGACCCAGACGCTGCCGGCCGAAGGCGAAATCGGCCTTGTCCACATCGGCTCGCTGACCACCGAGAGCGGCGCGGTGATCGACGACGTATGCATCGCCGTTCAGCGCTGGGGCGAGTTGTCGCCGACGCGTGACAACGTGGTGGTGGTGCTGCACGCCCTCACCGGTGACTCGCACATCACCGGACCCGCCGGACCCGGGCACCCCACCCCCGGCTGGTGGGACGGGGTGGCCGGACCGGGCGCGCCGATCGACACCGACCGCTGGTGCGCGGTGGCCACCAACGTGCTGGGCGGCTGCCGCGGCTCGACCGGGCCCAGCTCGCTCGCCCGGAATGGAAAGCCTTGGGGCTCAAGGTTTCCGCTGATTTCGGTGCGCGACCAGGTGGAGGCCGACGTCGCCGCGCTGGCCGCCCTGGGCATCGATCAGGTCGCCGCCGTCGTCGGCGGATCCATGGGCGGCGCAAGGGCTTTGGAGTGGATGGTCGGGCACCCGGACCGGGTCCGGGCCGGGCTGCTGCTCGCGGTCGGTGCGCGCGCCACCGCCGACCAGATCGGCACCCAGACCACTCAGATCGCGGCCATCAAGGCCGACCCGAACTGGCAGGGCGGCGACTACCACGACACCGGGCGTCGGCCCGACGCCGGCCTGGCGATCGCCCGCCGCGTCGCCCACCTGACCTACCGCGGCGAGGTCGAGCTCGACACCCGGTTCGCCAACGACGGCCAGGGCGACGAAGACCCGGCGAACGGCGGCCGCTACGCGGTGCAGAGCTACCTGGAGCACCAGGGCGACAAGCTGCTGGCCCGTTTCGACGCGGGCAGCTACGTGATCCTGACCGAGGCGCTGAACAGCCACGACGTCGGCCGCGGGCGCGGCGGGGTCGCCAACGCCCTGCGCGGGTGCCCGGTACCGGTGGTGGTCGGTGGCATCACCTCCGACCGGCTCTACCCGCTGCGCCTGCAGGAGGAGCTGGCCGAGCTGCTGCCGGGCTGCACCGGCCTGCGTGTCGTCGACTCCATTTGCGGGCACGACGGCTTCCTGGTGGAGTCCGAGGCGGTCGGCGAATTGATCCGCAAGACGCTTGACGTGGCCGGCTCACCGTGACCCGCTCCAGGCACGACCGCTCCCTCTCGTTCGGCTCGGCGGCCGCCGCCTACGAGCGTGGCCGCCCCTCGTATCCGCCGGAGGCGATCGACTGGTTGTTGCCGCGCGGCGCGCGCAACGTGCTCGACCTGGGTGCGGGCACCGGCAAGCTGACCACCCGGCTGGTGGAGCGCGGCCTGGACGTGGTGGCCGTCGACCCGATTCCCGACATGCTGGAGGTGCTGCGTACCTCGTTGCCGGAGACGCGTGCGCTGCTGGGCACCGCGGAAGGGATTCCGTTGGAAGACAACAGTGTTGACGCGGTGCTGGTCGCCCAGGCGTGGCACTGGGTGGATCCCGAGCGGGCGATTCCCGAGGTGGCCCGCGTGCTACGACCCGGCGGGCGGCTGGGCCTGGTGTGGAACACCCGCGACGAACGGCTGGGCTGGGTGCGCGAGCTGGGCCAGATCATCGGTTCGGACGGCGACCGGGGCCGCTTCGACTTAACGCTGTCCCCGACGTTCACCGAGCCCGAGCGCCATCAGGTCGAGTGGACGAATTACCTTACGCCGCAAGCGTTGATCGACCTGGTGGCGTCCCGCAGTTACTGCATCACCTCGCCGACCGAGGTCCGCACCAGAACACTCGACCAGGTGCGCGAGTTGCTGGCCACCCATCCGGCGCTGGCGAATTCGACCGGCTTGGCGCTGCCCTATGTCACCGTGTGCATCAGGGCAACGCTGGCCGGGTGACGGTTTAAGCCGTGTTCGTTAGTTAGGCCGCGGCCAGGTTTGACTGTGAATCCTGGGCTTCGCGTGTGAACGCTGGGCGGAAAAACCGGCCGGGTCCCGCCACTGGAGCACACTCAAAGCCCTGGCTTCACAACGAAAGCCCTCAGCTCACAGTCGATCGCAGCGACGGCCGTGGTTCGACTCAGCGCCGAAGCGCGTCGAGGAGCCGGTCGAGGTCTTCGTCGGTGTTGTAGAGGTGAAACCCCACGCGGGTCGCGCCCGCGCGTACGGACGCCCGGATACCGGCCTTTCGCAGCGCATCGGCCGCGTGGTCGGCGGAGAAGGACACGATCGCCGACTCCGATGCGGCTAATCGCAACTCGGCGCGTAAGTGATTCGCGAGTGCCAGCGTGTGGGTCTCGATGGCGGCCCGATCCAGTGACGCCAGCCACGTCAGAGACAGCGCCGCGCCCGCCACGCTGAACCAGGCCGGCGACGCGTCGAACCGCCGGGCGTCGTCGGCCAGCCGCATCGGCAGCCCGTACAGCGACGACCACATGTCCGCGCCGGCGTACGGGCTGGCCGCGTGCGGGACCAGCGCGTCAAATACTCGCTGGCTCAACGACATCCAGGACACGCCGCGCGGGCCGAGCAGCCATTTGTAGCTGGCGGCGACCGTGACGTCGGCCCACGGCAGCGTGACATTCTTCCAGCCCAGGGCCTGGCTGACGTCGAGCACGGTGATGGTGGCGGATTCGGCGGCGCTGCGCCGCAGCGTCTCGACGTCGAGCACGGCGCCGTCGGCGGACTGGGCCAGGCTGGCCGCCACGACGTCGAAATCGCCGGCGGCCTCCTCGAACTGGCCGGGCGCCAGCTCGGTGACGGTGACGCCGCGTCCGGCCTGGGCGGCGAAGGGGAAAGTGACGCTGGTGAATTCGCCACGCAAGGTCGCCACCCCGGCTGCCGTCGGGTATCGCCGCGGCGACCAGACCGATCGACGACGACACGCTGGTCCCCAGCGCCACTCGGCTCTCGTCGGCCCCTATCAGCGACGCGTATGCCGCCCGGCTGGCGCGGATCGGCTCGGCGAACGCGCCGATCTGCAGCCGGCCTTCTTCCCACGACCGCATGCAGTCGCGCAGCGCGTCGGCCGTAAACCGCGGCGGCAAGCCGAATGTGGGGGTATCGAGGAATCCGTCGGCGCCGACGAACTGCGCACCGAACGCGTCACGGGTCATCCTGCATTTCACCATGAACGGACGCGCTACGCCGCGTCGCCGTCGTCGTCGTCCCCGTCGCGGAGGAGTTTTTCGGGGTGCCAGTAGGTGTTGGTGCGGGGTTGGCCGCGGTCGAGGTGGGCCGGGGGGATCCATTCGGTGTCGCCGTGGGCGTTTTTGCGGGTGCTCCAGCCCCCGGGTTGCACGATGTGGTGTTGGGTGGGACACCCGAAGGCCAGGTTGTTGACATCCGTGCAGCCGCAGACGGCATAGCCCACCACGTGGTGCACTTCGGAGTAGTACCCGGGCACGGTGCACCCGGGCGCGGTACAGCCACGATCCCGGGCATACAACACGATCCGCTGCGCGGGCGAAGCCAACCTTTTCGTGTGATACAGGGCCAACGTTTTGCCTTTGTCGAAGATGGCCAAGTAGTGCCGGGCGTGGCGGGATAGGCGGATCACATCCGACATGGGCAAGATGCTGCCCCCACCGGTCAGGCCGCGTCCGGCGGCGGCTTCGAGCTCGCCCAGCGTGGTGGTGACGATGATGGAGGCGGGAAGCCCGTTGTGCTGACCCAGCTTTCCAGAGGCGAGTAGGGCGCGGTGGGCGGCCAGCAGCGCATCGTGTTGGCGTTGGGCGGGGCTGCGGGTGTCTTTGTCGATGGCGTCTTGGCTGGGGGTGCCGTCCACGGTGGGGGTCTGATCGGCCGGGTTGCACATGCCGGGGGCGGCCAGTTTGGCCCACACGGCTTCTAGGGTGGCGCGGGCTTCGGGGTGAGCCAGCCGCGCAGTGCGGACATGCCGTCGGCTTCCTGTTTACCCAACGTGACACCGCGCCGCCGGGCGCGGTCCTCATCGCTGTAGGTGCCGTCGGGGTTGAGGCAGTCGGCGAGTGTGTCGGCCAGCGCGGTCAGTTGTTCGGGCCGATGTTGGGTGCCCAGGCGGGCCAGGTGGTGTTCGGCGCGTTCCCGGGTGGCTTGGTCGATCCAACCGGGCAGGTGGTGGTAGAACCGGCGGATCGCCGCCACCTGCCCGCCCCCGAGTTTCCCGGACCGCTGGGCGGCCGCGGTGGCCGCCATGACCGGGGCGAGTGGTTCCCCGGTCAACGCGCGGCGGGGCCCGAGATCGGCGGCCTCGTGAATGCGCCGACCCGCCTCGGCGCGGGTGATCAATGTCCACTCGGCGATGGCATGGGAGAGCGTGCCGCCCAACTCCTCGGGCGTGGCCTGGCGGGCCAGCTGATTGATCAACGGATGCTCGATGGCCGGCACCCGCCGACGCACCCGCTCACAGCGCTCCAACAACGCCAACCGCTCCGGGATGCTCAACGCCTCAAAATCCAACCCCACCACCGCGTCGACCGCGGCATCCAGCGCATCGAAGGCAGCCGTAATCGCCTCCCGATCCACCACGCTGCCAGCCATGACCCGAAACTATCGAAGCCCACCGACAAAAACGGCCGCTCAGTGACCAGAGAAACCAAAGTGACACAAGTTATTTCGTCAGAAATTCAGCCCGGAGAACATGATCCGGTTGGGGTCGTATTTCTGCCGCACGGTCGTCAGCCGTGACAAGTTCGAGCCGAAGTAGCGCGACGCCGAGGTGTTGGCCTCCAGGTAGTTGACGTAGCCGCCGACCGAAAACTGTTGTACCGCTTGATGCGCGGAGCTCAGCCAGCGCGTCGCGGCGGGCACCTGGTTGCCGGCGGGCTCGACGTACCACTGCAACACCGCGGCCTGCTGCCGCCACGGGAAGGCCGTGTCCCCCGGAGCCACGTCGCCGACCGCACCGCCCAGCGGATCGACGAGCACCGACGCCTTTCCGGCCGTCGCGGGCCACTGCCCGATGGCGGTCGCGATCGCATGAGCCGCAGCGGAATTCACCGTCGAGATCACGTCGGATCCGGCCACAAAGCCACGGGGCGAAGGCGTCGAGCCACCGCCGGCCAGATATGTCAACAGGTCCGCACGGCTGAACGTCTTATTCTGAACTGCGCTGGGGGCCACTCCGATTGCGGATTTGATCGCGTCAGCCACGCCCGGGCCGGTGCCCCCGGGGCACGTCGCCAGCACATGGCAGTCCGGCTGACCGCCACCGACCGAGAGATCGACCATCCCCCAGGCGTTTCGGTCTGCCGCGGTCAGCCAGGACTGCCAGCCGGCGAGCACCTGCACCGCCGACGAAGGCGGGAAGTCGAGCCGGACGAGGTCGGTGTCGCCGGCTGCAAAGGTCGCGAACGTCATCGAAGTCGTCACCCCGAAATTGCCGCCGCCACCACCGCGAAGCGCCCAGAACAGATCCGGATTGTCGTTGGCGGACGCGGTGACCACGTCACCGCTGGGCAACACCACCGTGGCGGACTGCAACGCGTCACACGTCAGGCCCGCATGCCGTGAATCGGTCCCCATCCCGCCGCCGAGCGCCAGTCCCGCGATGCCGACGGTCGGGCAGCTGCCGGTGGGAATCGCGCGGCCGGCGCCGGCCAACGCCTGGTTGACCGCATAGAGGGTGGCCGCCGGCGTGACCGTGACGTTGCCGCCACCGTCAACGTTCGGGCCCCCAGAAAGCCCGCGCAGGTCGAGCACCATGGTGCCGGTGGCGGCCGACGCGCCGACATACGAATGCCCACCACCGCGCGGGGCGACCTTGAGGTTGTGCGCGGTCGCGAACGAGAGCGCCCTCTGCACGTCGGCTTGCGACGAGACCGTGACCACCGCCGCCGGGTTGGAGTTGTTGTAGAACGAGTTGAAAACTTGCTTGCTCGAAGCGAATTGGCCTCCGCTGGCCGGCAACAGCACGCTGCCGCCGATCGAGGACGCCAGACCGCCCCAGCCACTTCCCGGGTCCGCCGCCGCCCGTGTGGTCCCAAAAACCGCGCCGGTCGCCAACATTCCGACGGCGCCGCGCAGAAACGTCTGGCGGGAGATGCCCCCCTGCACGGAAAGGGCAGGCGGACGGCCGCGATTCGTCGTCATGGGCCGGATTCTTAACCATTGGACGCCCGAAAATCCGGTGTCGCCGCCCGTGTCGCATCACAGTGTGGCGTCGATCCGCCGACGGGCGGCCCAGGCGGGCCATGCCCAATAAGCGACGACGCGGGCGTGCGGACCTCACGAAACGCTTATTGTGCAAACCTTTATCCCACCGTTTCGTAAACGTGACAGTCATAGATCAAAGTTCCTAAGGTGATTCGAGTGTCCTCAGTGCACTCACCGACGGATGGGGAGGCCGGCATGAAGGCGCTCGCGAGGACTCAGCGTTGGATCCAGCTGTTTCGCTACCAGCCCCTGACCATCCGCCTGCTGGCCGCAGCCGCCGGCCTCCTCACCGCCGCCGCGGCATTCGCGGCGCCGGCCGAGGCAGACCCCGTCGACGACAACTTCATCGACGCGCTGAACCACGCCGGCATCGACTTCGGCCAGCCAGGAAACGCGATGTCCGTGGGCCAATCCATCTGCCCGATGCTCGCCCAGCCGGGCGGGAGCGTCGCCGCCGCCGCGGCAAGCGTCAGCCAGAGGGGCATGTCACCGCAGATGGCGCAGATGTTCACCACCATCGCGATCCAGATGTACTGCCCGGAGGAGATGGCAAACATAGCCAACGGCAACATGCCCGGCATGCCCGGCGGCGTCCCCGGCATGCCCGGCAACATGCCCGGCATGACCGGCGGTCTGTCCCAGATCCCCGGCGTCCCAGGGATTTAGCGGGTACCCAGCGGGTCGATGGTCGACGCGATGTAGACCATCGACGCCGCGACCGTCGCGGTGGTCACGAAATCGATGCCCTTGCCGCGGACGACCAAAAGGCCGGCATGCTCCTCGGACAACACCAACCGCAGCATCGCCGCCACGCCGACCCCGATACCGATCAGCAGGGCACCGCGACGCCAAAAGTTGGCCCCCGCCAATACAAAAGCCGTAGCGAAGATCAACCCGACCAGCAGGATCGGCCACTGGGCCCGTAGCGTCGCACGCACGTCCTATTGCCGTCCCTCGGCCAGCTCAACGACGTTGGTCAGCAGGAACGCCCGGGTAAGCGGGCCGACGCCACCGGGATTCGGTGACACGTGGCCGGCCACCTCCCACACGTCCGGATGCACATCGCCGACGAGCCCGTTCTCGGTGCGGCTGACGCCCACGTCGACGACCGCGGCGCCGGGACGCACCATGTCGGCGGTCAGCAGGTGCGGCACGCCAACGGCGGCCACGATGATGTCCGCCTGCCTGGTCAACGCGGGCAGGTCGCGAGTTCCGGTGTGGCACAAGGTCACCGTCGCGTTCTCGGAACGGCGGGTCAGCAGCAGGCCCAACGGGCGGCCGACCGTCACACCACGGCCGATGATCACCACGTGCGCCCCGGCGATCTCAACGTCGTAGCGCCGCAGCAGGTGCACGATGCCGCGCGCGGTACACGGCAGCGGCGCCGGGGTGGACAGCACCAGCCGGCCCAGGTTGGTCGGGTGCAGCCCGTCGGCGTCCTTGTCCGGGTCGACGCGTTCCAGCGCCGCGTTCTCGTCCAGATGCTTGGGCAGCGGCAACTGCACGATGTAGCCGGTGCACTCGGGGTTGGCGTTCAGCTCGTCGATGGTCTCGTTGAGCGCGGCCGTAGTGATGTCGGCGGGCAGGTCGCGGCGGATCGACGTGATGCCGACCTTCGCGCAGTCGGCGTGCTTGCCCCGGACGTAGGCCTGCGACCCGGGGTCGTCACCGACCAGGATGGTGCCCAGCCCGGGTGTGCGACCCGCCGCGGTCAAGGCCGCGACCCGTTGCTTGAGGTCGACGAAGATCTCGCCGCGGGTGGCCTTGCCGTCCAGCGTGATTGCGCCCACGCCTGACAGTCTGGCACGCTCCTGACATGCCCGATGCCCCGGATGTGTTCAGCCCGGCCACGCTGGGTCCGGTAACGCTGCGCAACCGCATCATCAAGGCCGCGACGTTCGAGGCGCGCACCCCCGACGCGCTGGTGACCGACGACCTGATCGAGTACCACCGGCTGCCAGCCGCGGGCGGGGTGGGCATGACGACCGTCGCCTACTGCGCCGTCTCCCCCGGCGGGCGCACCGAGGGCAACGGACTGTGGATGCGCCCGGAGGCGGTGCCCGGGTTGCGCCGGCTGACCGAGGCCATCCACGCCGAGGGCGCGGCGGTGAGCGCCCAGATCGGCCACGCCGGCCCGGTGGCCAACGCCAGGTCCAACAAGGCCACCGCGCTGGCGCCGGTGCGGTTCTTCAACCCGATCGGGATGCGGTTCGCCAGGAAGGCGACCCGCGACGACATCGACGACGTGATGGAAGCGCACGCCAACGCCGCCCGGCTGGCCATCGAGGCCGGCTTCGATGCGGTCGAAATCCATTTGGGCCACAACTATTTGGCGAGCGCGTTCCTGTCGCCGCTGATCAATCGTCGCAGCGACGAGTTCGGCGGTTCGCTGCAGAACAGGGCGAAGGTGGCCCGCGGCCTGGTCATGGCGGTGAGGCGCGCCGTCGACGAAGAGGGGGCCCGGATCGCGGTCACCGCCAAGCTCAACATGGCCGACGGTGTCCGCGGCGGCATCAGCACCGAGGAATCGCTGACCACCGCCACATGGCTGCAGGACGACGGCGGGCTGGACGCGATCGAGCTCACCGCGGGCAGCTCGCTGGTCAACCCGATGTATCTGTTCCGCGGCGACGCGCCGATCAAGGAGTTCGCCGGGGCCTTCAAGCCACCGCTGCGCTGGGGCATGCGCATGACGGGCAAGAAGTTCCTGCGCGAGTACCCCTACCGCGAGGCCTACCTGCTGCGCGACGCCAGGCTGTTCCGCGCCGAGCTGACGATGCCGCTGATTCTGCTCGGCGGCATCACCAACCGGGAAACGATGGACCTGGCGATGGCGGAGGGATTCCAGTTCGTCGCGATGGCCCGGGCGCTGCTGGCCGAGCCCGACTTGATCAATCGCATCGCCGCCGACGGCGCCCGGCACAGCGTGCATTCGGCGTGTACGCACTGCAATCGGTGCATGCCCACGATCTACAGCCGCACCCGCTGCGTGGTGACCGGCGCGCCCGACGCTACCGGGGAATAGCGGGTCTACGAGCTAAAGTTGGTGCAATGACTGCACCAGCCCCGCCAGCGCTGACCGTTCGGCACGACGGGTCGGAACGCACCTTCGCAGCGGGCCATGACGTGGTGGTTGGGCGCGATCTCCGGGCCGACATGCGCATCACGCACCCGCTGATTTCGCGCGCCCATCTCTTGCTGCGCTTCGACCAGGGCCGGTGGCTGGCGATCGACAACGGTTCGCTCAACGGGACTTTCGTCAACGGCCGCCGGGTGCCAGTGGTCGAGATCCACGACGGCCAGTGCGTCAACATCGGAAACCCGGACGGGCCCATGCTGAGGTTCGAGGTCGGGCGCCATCAAGGGATGGCCGGGCGCCCACCCAAAACCGAATCGATGGGCATACCCGTGGCGGCTCAACCAGCCGGAACGGTGTGGTCCGCCTCGCAGGCGTCGGGGCAACCGGGCCCCGCGGTCGCCGCCCCGGCCGGACGCCCGCCGAACTGGGCCTCGCCGCCACCGCCGCGGGCCCATCCCGGCCCACGGCCGGCGCCGCCCGGGCAACCCGTGTACCCGACCAGCGGTGGAGGCCGGCCGCCCGCGTATCCGACCAGCGCGCCGCCACCGCCGCCCAACTTCTCACCCCACTCGCAGATGTCCGGCACCGCGGTCCCGCACACCGAGATGGCGCCCAGCGCCGCCAAGCCTCCCGAGGTGGCGAACCTGGCGACCAAGGTGTTCCAGGCGCTGCTGCCGTCGCGGTCGGGGGCGCTGCAGAAACCGGCCGGCTCGGTCACGATCGGGCGTGCCACCGACAACGACATCGTCATCCAGGACGTGTTGGCGTCACGCCATCACGCGTTTTTGACCCAGACACCGCTGGGCACCGAGATCCGCGACGCGCACAGCGTCAACGGAACCTTCGTCAACGGGGTCCGGGTCGGGTCCGCGGTGCTTGCCGACGGCGACGTGGTCACCATCGGCAACGTCGACCTGGTGTTCACCCGCGGCACCTTGGTCCGCCGCACCGAAGCGGCGACACGCACCGGCGGCCTGGAGGTGAACTCCGTCTGCTTCAGGGCCGACGGCAAGGAACTGCTCGACCACATCTCGCTGATCGCCCGTCCCGGGACGCTGACCGCCATCGTCGGCGGCTCCGGCGCCGGCAAGACCACGCTGGTCAGGCTGATCGCCGGATACACCAGTCCCAGCTCCGGCACGGTCACCTTCGAGGGCCACAACATTCACACCGAGTACGCGTCGTTGCGGTCCAGGATCGGGATGGTGCCCCAGGACGACGTCGTGCACCGGCAGCTGACGGTCCGGCAGGCGCTGGGCTACGCGGCCGAGCTGCGGCTGCCGCCCGACACCAGCAAGGCCGACCGCGAACAGGTCGTCGCCCAGGTCCTCGAGGAACTCGAGCTGACCAGACACGCCGACACCCGCGTCGACAAGCTCTCCGGCGGCCAACGCAAACGCGCCTCGGTGGCCCTCGAACTGCTCACCGGGCCGTCACTGCTGATCCTCGACGAACCGACCACCGGATTGGACCCGGCGCTGGACCGCCAGGTGATGATGATGCTGCGGCAGCTGGCCGACGCCGGACGTGTGGTGGTGGTCGTCACGCACTCCGTGTCCTATCTGGACGTCTGCGATCAGCTGCTGCTGGTCGCCCCCGGCGGCAAGACCGCGTTCCTGGGTCCGCCCGCCCAGATCGGGGCGGCCATGGGAACCACCAACTGGGCCGACATCTTCGCGCAGGTGGGCGCCGACCCGGACGAGGCCAACCGCCGCTTCCGGGAGGGAAACCACGCCCCGCCGGTCACTCCGTCCGAATCCAGCCCGGCCGACTTGGGCGAACCGGTCCACACCCACGCGCTGCGCCAGTTCTCGACGATCGCCCGCCGCCAGATACGGCTGGTGGTCTCCGACCGCGGGTACACGGTGTTTTTGGCCCTGTTGCCGTTCCTGATCGGTGTCCTGACGCTGACCGTTCGTGGCAAGACCGGGTTGGGCATTGCGGATCCGTTGAGTAACAACCCCGACCAACCGGGGCAGATCCTGGTGATGCTCAATGTCGGCGCCATCTTCATGGGCAGCGCGCTGACGATCCGCGACCTCGTCGGCGAGCGTCCCATCTTTCGGCGTGAACAGGCGGTTGGCCTGTCGACGGGGGCCTACCTGGGCGCCAAGGTCGCCGTGTTCTGCGGGTTCGCGATCGCCCAGGCGGCGATCGCGACGATCATCACGATCATCGGCTGGGGCGCTCCGCCCACCGACGCCGTGCTGCTCGGTAACGGCAGCTTCGCGGTCAGCGTCGAGCTGTTCGTCACGGTCGCCGCGACATGTGTGGCGGCGGCGATCCTGGGCATGGCCCTGTCGGCGATCGCCCAGTCGCAAGACCAGATCATGCCGCTGTTGGTGGTGTCGATCATGTCGCAGCTGGTGTTCTCCGGCGGCATGATCTGGGTGACCGACCGGTTCCTGCTCGACCAGCTGTCCTGGGCGACGCCCGCACGCTGGGGCTATTCCGCGTCGGCGTCCACCGTCAACATCGACAAGCTGGTCGCGGGGCCCACCAGCCCGAAGGACCAGCACTGGGCGCATAAGCCCAGCGCATGGCTATTCGACATGGGAATGTTAGCGGTGTTGTCGGTGGTCTACAGCGCCATCGTGTGGTGGAAGATCCGGCTCAAGCGGCACTAAACCGATGAATCGACCTGCGCGGTCGGCCTGTCGACGGGGGCTTACCTGGGCGCCAAGGTCCACCAGCTGTCCTGGGTGGTGCCCGGTCCGCTCAGCCCCAGGGACAGCCACTTCACGCACACGCCCGGCGCCTGGCTGTTCGACATGGCCAGGCTCGCCGCGTTGTCGGCGTTCTACGCTGACCCCGCTACGTGGTCGCGCTCAGGCTGGCCAGCGCGTATTCGCTCACGGCGATCAACGCGTCCGTCGCCGACCGGCGATCCCTGGCGTCGACCGTGATCACCGGAATGTGCCCGGGCAGCGTCAGCGCCTCACGCACCGCGTCGACGGGATACCTTGGCGCGCCGTCGAATTCATTGACCGCGATCAGGAACGGCAGGTTGCGGTGTTCGAAGAAGTCGACCGCGGCGAAGCTGTCCTGCAGGCGCCGGCAGTCCACCAGGACGATCGCGCCGATGGCGCCGCGGACCAGGTCGTCCCACATGAACCAGAACCGGCGCTGGCCCGGGGTGCCGAACAGGTAGAGCACCAGGTCCTCGTCCAGCGTGATCCGGCCGAAGTCCATCGCGACCGTGGTGGTCTTTTTGTCCGGGGTGGCCTCGAGCAGGTCGACGCCGGCCGAGGCGTCGGTGAGCATCGCCTCGGTGCGCAGCGGCATGATCTCCGAAACCGCCCCGACGAACGTGGTCTTGCCGGCGCCGAACCCGCCCGCGACGACGATCTTCGTCGAGGCGGTGGCGGCGTCAGAGTGCTTTAAGACCACGCAGCGTCCTTCCTATGAGTTCGTGGCGCTCATCGCGGGTCGAGTGTTCGGTCAACGTTCTATGCACCCGAAGGTAACCGGACAGCACCAGATCACCGACCAGGACGCGCGCGACGCCGACCGGCAAATCCAACCGGGCCGAGATTTCGGCGACCGACGGCCTCGAGGAGTCCTGGGCGCACAGTTGGATGATCTTGCCTCTCGCATCGTTGGGTGGCCACCGGTGAGCCAGCCCCGCCTGCAGGGTCTGAACGGGCGCTTCCAGGGGAAGGTCGACGCCGGTGTCGGTCCGCCCGGCCGTCAGGGTGTACGGGCGAACCAGGTTCGCCTCACGCGCGGGCGGCCGGGGCTCGGGTTCGTCCATCACGCCTCACGAGTGCCGCGCAGCAGACCGGCGGGAGGACTGCACGACGCCGCCGACCCGCTCGACGAGGATGGCCATCTCGTACCCGATCTGGCCGATGTCGCACGACGTCACCGCCAGCGTGGCCAGATGCGAGCCGTCGCCGACGCGCATCAACAGCAGGTACCCGTTTTGCATCTCGACCACCGACTGCAGCACCTGCCCGCCCTCGAACAGCTGCGCGGCGCCGGTCGCAAGGCTGGCCAGCCCGGAGGCCACCGCCGCCAGCTGGTCGGCGCGTTCGCGCGGGAGATGCTCGCTGGCGGCGATGGGCAGCCCGTCGACGGACACCAGCAACGCGTGCGCTACCCCGGGGACCTCGCGGGCGAACTTCGTCACCAGCCAGTCCAGTGAGTTGCCAGGTGACGTCATTGCTGATCGGGCCCTTGACTCGTTTCGCGGGCATGCGACCGTCCACTGCGCACGCCGCCGAAATGGCTGCTGAAGGAGGCGCGGACCGCCTCGGGGTCGCGCAGCGCCGCCGCGTGCTGGGGCTGCCGGTCGGAATGGGATCCTTGGCCCTCGTCCTGCTCGGCGAGGCCCGTCCCGTTGGCCGTACCGGGCACCAGCCGGGCGCCGGGCTCGCGGACCGGCAGCCCGTGTCTGGCGGTGTGCGCCTCGACGGGCTTGTCCTCGGCTTCGGCGGCCAGCGTCCAGCCGCGGTCCCACACCGACTGCCAATCCAGGTCCGGGCTGTTGACCAGGTCGTGCGGGTCGCCCAGCATCTCCGCGAGCATCCGCCGGTAGATCACGTCGTCACCGGGACCGGCGGCCGGGCTCGCGGGCTTGACGGCGGGGGTTTCCGCCCGATTGCCAGTGTCTTTCGACCGCGCGGCGAAAAACGCCGACGTGTCCGATGCCGCCGCGGCCGGCGCCTGCGTGGCCTGTTGCCCGCTCTCCCACCAGGGAGTGGGAAGCTCGCGGCGGGGCCGCTGCTCGGTGGGCGGGGTGGGAACGTCGGTGATGCCGCTGGAACCCGGGCTGCGGCGCGGCAACAACGTGACCGACGGTCCGGAGTTTTCGGAACCGTTCTGGTTCACCGTGTCGAGCGCGGCGGCGTGCGGTCCGGCGGCTTCCGGCGGGGCGATCACGCTGGCGAGTTTGGCACTCGGCGACGAGACGGCCCCCGCCCGGGCGCCCCGCGGCTCTGCCGGCCCGGCCACGGTCGCGCCCTCGAGCACCGTCGGCGGCAGGTAGATCTCGGCGGTCGTGCCGGAACCCGTCTCGTTGGCCGCCGGGCCGCGCAGCCCCACCCGGATGCCGTGCCGGGCGGCGATCCGGCCGACCACGAAAAGACCCATGTGGCGCGCGTTGTCGGGGGTGACGTCGCCGCCGGCCTGCAGCCGCATGTTGGCGATGCGCCGATCGGCGTCGTTCATGCCCAGGCCGGCGTCGGCGATCCGCAGCACCACCCCGGCCTGGGCATGAAGGCCGCCACGTGCCGCGGAGACCCGGACGGGCGTCGTCGGCGGCGAGTAGCGCAGGGCGTTGTCGATCAGCTCGGCGAACAGGTGGATGACGCCGCCGGCCGCCGCGCCGATCAGTGCGCAGTCGGGCAGGCCGGCGATCTCGACCCGGCGGTAGTCCTCGACCTCGGACACCGCGGCGTTGACCACCGTCGACAGCGGCACGGGCTCGCGCTGGTCACGCGCGAGCTGCGCGCCCGCCAGCACCAGCAGGTTGGCGCTGTTGCGACGCAGCCGGGCCGCCAGGTGATCCAGCCGGAACAGGTTGTCGAGGCGTTCGGGATCCTCCTCGTTGCGCTCCAGCCGGTCGATCAGCGCCAGCTGCTGGTCGACCAGCGAGCGGCTGCGCCGCGACATGGTCTCGAACATGTCGTTGACCAGCAATCGCAGCCGTGCCTCGTCGCCGGCGAGCAGCAGGGCCTGCGTGTGCAGCTCGTCGACCGCGTGGGCGACCTGGCCGATCTCCTCGGTGGTGTACACCGGCAGCGGCTGCGGAATCGGTTCGGTGCCACCGGCTTTGACCCGGGCGATCTCCTCCTCAAGGTCGGTGTGGGCGACCTTGAGCGCGCCGTCGCGCAGGACGCGCAGCGGCCGCACCAGCGCGCGCGCCACCAGCAGCACGATGCCCAACGCGATCACGATGGCGGCCAGCACCAGGACGGCGTCGAGGATCGCGGCGTCGCGGCGATCGGCGGCCTGGGCGTGCACCGACTTGGTCACCGACGCCGTGGCGTCGGTGACGATCTGTTCGGCGATTCCGTCGGTGGTCTGGATCGAGCGCAGCAGGTCGGGGTTGTCGGCGAGCACGCTGGCCGGATCGGACATGATCGCCATCCGGGTCACCATTTGCTGCTGCAGCGTCTTGGCGTCGGGCGACCCGGCGCCGAGCACTTCGCTCATCCCGAACAGGGTCGACGGCTCGGTGCCGGCCAGGGTAATCATCGAAGTCCGCAACTGCGGCTCGGGCAGGTCGGCGCCCCGGGTCACCAGGATTTCCTGCATCGTCATCTGCCCGCGGGCGCCGACCGCCCGGCTCAATCCCTGCGCCTCGGCGCGGATCCGCTCGTCCTCGACGCGCACCGACGCGTTGATGACGTCCTCGGCCGTCAACAGGATCGGGGCGTAGGTGGTCACCCGGTCCCGCAAACCAATGCTGTTGTCCGCCACCTTGTCCAGCAGCCCCTGGCCGCCGTTCAGCAGGGTGCTCACCCCCGATCGGACGTCGGGGGTCACGTCGGTGTCGGCCAGCCGCGTCTGCAGCTCGTACTTGCGGGCCTCGTAGTTTTTCTTGGCGCCCTCGACGTCGCGTCCGGTGGAGCCGGCCAGCAAGGCGACGTCCAACGCCGACATGTATTTGGTGATCGCCGGCAGCACGTCGGCGCGGGCGGCGGCCAGCTTGAGGCCGCCGGAATTGGCCATCGCGTCCCTGACGCGCAAGGCGCCGAAAGCCGTCGCCAAGACCAGCGGCACCAGCACGATCGCCAAGACTTTGTAGCGGACCGGCCAGTTGGTCGGCGACCAGGCCGGTGGACGTTTGGCCGGCGCCGCCTCGGCGGTGGGGGCGTGTGTGGACTCGGGTGGGGCCGCCTCGGCCGGATTGGCCGGGCGGGTGAACATGGTCACGCGCTAGCGGCCGGCAGCCCGGCCAGCGCTCGGTGAAACGAGAGGCTCATGAGACTTCCTGCTTTATTCGCACCTGCCCCGCGCCGCGCAGAGGGGCGCGAGCGTGTAAACGTGGCAATCCGACGAGTATGACAGCCCGTGGCCCAGCCCACCAGAATCCTTACTGAGCAGACAGAGCCCGCCCGGGCGGTGCCCTACGCCGGCGGGCGACCCTGGCAAACACGCGGCGGGGAGGGCCCGGGTTGGCTTTGTCATGATCGGCAGATGTTCAAGCTGATGTTCGTTACCCCGCGCATCGCGCCCAACACGGGCAACGCCATCCGGACGGCGGCGGCGACCGGCGCCGAATTACATCTGGTCGAGCCGCTGGGCTTCGACCTGTCCGAACCCAAGCTGCGGCGGGCCGGCCTGGACTACCACGACCTCGCCTCGGTCACCGTGCACGCGTCGCTGCAGGCTGCGTGGGATGCGCTGGCGCCCGCGCGGGTGGTCGCGTTCACCACGCACGCGACCACCTCGTTTGCCGATATCGGCTACCGGGCCGGCGACGTGTTGATGTTCGGGCCGGAACCCGACGGGCTGGACGCGGCGACCCTGGCCGACGCGCACATCACCGAGCGGGTGCGCATCCCCATGCTGGCGGGCCGGCGCTCGCTGAACCTGTCCAACGCCGCGGCGATCGCGGTATACGAGGCCTGGCGCCAGCACGCCTACGCGGGAGCGGTCTAGCGGCCGCTCTCAGCTTCGCGAGCGTGCGTGTCTGTACACGACACGCCGCGAGTAAGCGGCATTCTGCGCACCTTCGAGCACACGCTGGTTACCAGGCGTTCCAGTGCGTGACCCGCTCGGCGGGCAGCCGCTTGGCCGGGCGAAAGTCGGTGCCCTTGGTGTAGGCGATCGGGAACAGCCCGCCCTGGCTGTACGTGTCGTACGGGATGCCCAGCACCTCGGCCGCCCGCTTTTCGCCGTCGTCCAGCAGGTGCAGCGTGGTCCAGCAGGTGCCCAGCCCCCGCGAGCGCAGCGCCAGGCAGAAGCTCCAGACCGCCGGGAACAGCGAGGCCCAGAACGACGCGCTCAGCCCCAGCGGCGCCCGCTCCACCCGGCCCTCCAGGCAGGGGATCATCAGCACGGGCGCCTCGTGCATGTGCTCGGCGAGATAGGTCGCGGAATCGCGGACCTTGCCCATCCGCTCGCCACGCGTGTCCCCCTCGGGGTATTCCGGCGAGGGCAGGCTGAGATAGCCGCGGGCGTTGGCCAGGTAGATGTCGGCGATCGCCTTCTTCTTGCCGGCGTCCTCGACGAACACCCATTGCCAGCCCTGCGCGTTGGAACCGGTGGGCGCCTGCAGCGCCAGTTCGAGGCATTCCATCAGCACGTCGCGGCCCACCGGCCGGTCGAAGTCGAGGCGTTTGCGGACCGAGCGGGTGGTGGTCAGTACTTCGTCGACGGACAGGTTGAGGGTCATGTGTGGAGACTACATTTGCCCTCATGAGCGTCGAACTGACACAAGAGGTTTCCAGCAGGCTGACGTCCGACCACTACGGGTGGCTAACCACCGTCGCCAAGTCCGGGCAACCGGTCCCGCGGCTGGTCTGGTTCTACTTTGACGGCGCCGGGCTGACGGTGTATTCCCAGCCGCGGGCGGCCAAGGTCGCCCACATCAAGGCGCGTCCCCAGGTGAGCCTGAACCTGGATTCCGACGGCAACGGCGGCGGGATCATCGTCATCGCCGGCATCGCGGCGGTGGACGCCACCGACGTCGACTGCCGAAAGGACGAGCCGTACTGGGCGAAGTACGGCGAGGAAGCCGAGAGATTCGGCCTGACCGAGGCGATGGGCTCCTACAGCACCCGGCTGACGATCACCCCGACCAAGGTGTGGACGACGCCCGCCTAGCTCTTCTCGCCGAGCGTGCGTGTTTGCACACGACACGCCGAGGATTGTTGGCATTCTGCGCACGCTCGGCACAGCGGGGTCAACGGAAGTCGCGAGACTTCGAGCCGACCCTCAGGGAGATGCGGCCTAACCGCTCGGCGACGACGGTGATTGCGCCGCTGGCGTTTTGGACCTGCCCGCGGATCAGCAGCGCGGGCGCGGTGTTCGCCAGCTTGCGGTGTCGCGCCCACACCCCCGGCGTGCAGAGCACGTTGACCATCCCGGTCTCGTCCTCGAGGTTGAGAAACGTCACCCCCTGCGCCGTCCCGGGCCGCTGCCGGTGGGTGACCGCGCCGGCGATCAGCACGCGGTCGCCGTCGGGCACGCCGAGCAGCTTCCCGGCGGGCACCACGCCCAGCGCGTCCAGGTCGGCCCGCAGGAACTGCGTCGGATAGCTGTCCGGGGAGACGCCGGTGGCCCACACGTCGGCGGCGGCCAGCTCCAGCCCGCTCATCCCCGGCAGTGCCGGGATGTGCGACGACGAGCCCACCCCGGGCAGCCGGTCCGGGCGTTGGGTGGCGGCCGCCCCGGCCGCCCACAGCGCCTCCCGCCGCGACATCCCGAAGCAGCCCAGCGCCCCGGCCGTCGCCAGCGCCTCGGTCTGCGGCACGGAAAGCTGCAGCCGGGATGCCAGGTCCAGCAGGGAAGCGAACGGGCCGTTGGCCTTTCGCTCCTCGACCAGCCGCTGCGCGAGGTCGCCGCCGATGTGGCGGACGGCGCCCAGGCCGAGGCGGACCTCCGTCCCGACATTCTCGAGGGTGGCGTGCGCCAGGCTGGCGTTGACGTCCGGCCCGTGCACCGCGACACCATGCCGGCGCGCGTCGGCCACCAGCGACTGCGGCGAATAGAAGCCCATCGGCTGGGCGCGCAACAAAGCGGCGCAGAACGCCGCCGGGTGGTGCAGCTTGAACCACGACGAGTAGAACACCAGCGACGCGAAACTCAGCGCGTGGCTTTCGGGGAAGCCGAAATTGGCGAAGGCCTCCAGCTTTTCGTAGATCCGGTGGATCACCTCGTCGGGGGCGCCGTGCAGCCTGCGCATGCCATCGTAGAACCGGCCGCGCAGCCGGCGCATACGTTCGGCCGAGCGCTTGGAGCCCACGGCGCGGCGCAGCTGGTCGGCCTCGGCCGCGGTGAAGCCGGCGCAGTCGACCGCGAGCTGCATCAACTGTTCCTGAAACAGCGGGACTCCCAACGTCTTTAGCAGCGCCGGTTTCATGGACGGGTGGTCGTAGTCGACCTTGTCGAGTTTGTTGCGCCGCCGAATGTAGGGGTGTACCGACCCGCCCTGAATGGGGCCGGGCCGGATCAGCGCGACCTCGACCACCAGGTCGTAGAACTCCCGCGGCCTGAGCCTGGGCAGGGTGGCCATCTGCGCGCGCGACTCCACCTGGAACACGCCGACGGAATCGGCGCGCTGTAACATCTCGTACACCGCAGGCTCGGAGAGGTCCAGCTTGGCCAGGTCCACCTCGATGCCCTTGTGTTCGGCCAGCAGGTCGATCATGTAGTGCAGCGCCGAGAGCATGCCCAGCCCGAGCAGGTCGAACTTCACCAAACCGATTGCCGCGCAATCGTCTTTGTCCCACTGCAGGACGCTGCGGTTGGCCATGCGTGCCCACTCCACCGGGCACACATCGGCGATCGGGCGGTCGCAGATCACCATGCCGCCGGAGTGAATGCCCATGTGCCGCGGGAGATTCCGGATCTGGTTCGCCAAATCGATCACCGGCTCGGGAATGCCCTCGATTTCCGGTGAATCGGCCGACCCGTTCCAGTGGCCGATCTGCTTGCTCCACGCGTCCTGCTGCCCCTGCGAGAAGCCCAGGGCGCGGGCCATGTCGCGCACCGCGATCCGCGACCGGTAGGTGATGACGTTGGCGACCTGGGCGGCGGTGTCGCGACCGTATTTGTCGTAGACGTACTGGATGACCTTTTCCCGTTGGTCCGACTCGATGTCGATGTCGATGTCGGGCGGCCCGTCGCGGTCGGGCGACAGGAAGCGCTCGAACAATAGCCCGTTGTCCACCGGATCCACCGCGGTGACGCCGAGGGCGTAGCAGACGGCGGAATTGGCCGCCGATCCCCTGCCCTGGCACAGGATGTTGTTGTCTCGGCAGAACCGGGCGATGTCGTGCACCACCAGGAAGTATCCGGGAAACGTCAGCTGCGCAATGACTTTCAGCTCATGCTCGATCTGGGCGTACGCTTCGGGGGCGCTCTCGGGCGTTCCGTAGCGGTCGCGCGCACCCGCCATGGCCAAGTGCCGCAGCCAGCTGTCCTCGGTGTGCCCGTCGGGCACGTCGAACGGCGGCAGCTGCGGTGCGATGAGGTCGAGCCCGAACGCACACCGCTCGCCGAGTTCGGCGGCGGCGGTCACCGCGTCGGGCCGCTGCGCGAACAGCCGGGCCATCTCCTCGCCGGACCGCAGGTGCGAGCCGCCCAGCGGGGCCAGCCACCCCGCGGCGGAGTCCAGGGACTGCCGGGCCCGGATCGCGCCCATCGCCATCGCCAGCCGGCGCCGCGACGGCCCCGCGAAATGCGCCCCGGTGGTGGCGACCACGCCGACATCGAAGCGCGGCGCGAGGGCGGCCAGCGCCGCGTTGCGCTCGTCGTCGAGCGGCTGCCCGTGCTGGGTCAGCTCGACGCTGACCCGATCGGCGCCGAACCGGTCCACCAGGTCGGCCAGCGCCCGCCCCGCCGCGTCCGGACCACCCTCGGAAAGCGCTTGGCGCACAGCGCCTTTGCGGCACCCGGTCAGGACGTGCCAGTGCCCGCCGGCCGCCTCGGTCAGCGCGTCGAGGTCGTAGCGCGGCTTGCCCTTCTCCCCGCCGGCCAGGTGCGCCGCGGCCAGCTGCCGCGACAGCCGCCGGTACCCCTCGGGGCCGCGGGCCAGCACCAGCAGGTGCGGGCCGGCCGGATCGGGCCGCTCGGTGCGGGCCTCGCCGCCCAGCGACAGTTCGGCGCCGAACACGGTGCGCAGGTCGAGTTCGGCGGCCGCCTCGGCGAACCGTACCGCCCCGTACAGGCCGTCGTGGTCGGTCAGCGCTAGGGCGCGCAGGCCCAGCCGGGCGGCCTCCTCGACCAGCTCCTCCGGCGTGCTGGCCCCGTCGAGAAAGCTGAACGCCGAATGCGCGTGCAGCTCGGCATACGCGACGGGATGAGCGACGGACGAGCGGGCCGGCCGGGTGTCATCCGGCGGGCGGTACTTCCCGCGCATGCGCGACAGGGGACCCTCCCCTTCGGGCTCCGCAGGCGCGCCGGCATGGCGCGGCTTGCCGTCAAGCACCCGCTCCATTTCCGCCCAGCTCGGCGGCCCATTAGACCAGCCCACACCCGCCAGTGTATCGAATGTTTGTTCGATTTAACCACCGCTCAGGACAACGGTTGTTAAACGGATCTTCAACTCCTAAACAAGGTCTTAACGCTGCGGAGGCTACCGCGCATGAGGCGCCGCGCAGATACTGGTACAACGGTAAAAACGACGGCGGGGGCTGGGCATGGCGCAGGCGAAGACACTGGATACGGCTTTCCTCAAAGCTCAAGATCCCGATCAGCACGCGAGCCTGGCGACCGGCGCGGTCGCCGTCGTCGACGGCGCCGTCCCCGATTGCCGGCTGCTGAAACGGCTTCTGGCAGAACGGATTCAGTCGATACCGCGGTGCACACAAATATTGCGCGCGCACCCGTTCAACCAGCAATGGATCGACGATCCGCAATTCGACCTCGCCCATCACGTGCGTCGGGTGGCGATTCCGCGCCCGGGCGATGACGCCGAACTGTCCCGGGCCATCGCCCACGCGCTGGAACGTCCCCTCGACCCGGACCGCCCGCTGTGGGAGTGCTGGGTCATCGAGGGTCTGAAAGGCAACCGGTGGGCGATCTTGATGAAGATCCACCACCGCATGGCCGACGGCAACTCGGCCGCCCACCTGCTCGCCAGGCTTTGCGACGACGCCGACGGCGATACCTTCGCCAGTCACGTTGGCGCCAAGGAGGTTTTGCCACCGCGGGCACACAGGCCGGGTTGGGCCGAAGCCCTGGGGTGGGCTGCCGGGGTCGCGGCGCGCGCGGTCACCGGCACGGCCGGGAACGCCGCAACCGCCATCGGGGTGATCTGGCCAGCGGCGCGCACTGTCCGCCCGACCACCACCATGCGGCGATACAGCACGGTGCGCGTGCCGCTGGCCGTGGTCGACCGCGTATGCCACAAGTTCGGCGTCGGCACCAACGGCGTTGCGCTCGCCGTCGTCACCGAAGGCTTCCGGGAAATGCTGCTGCATCGCGGCGAACAACCACGTGCGGACTCATTGCGCACCCTGGCGCCGCCGCGCTCGGCTACCCTGCCGTATCTGCCCGTCGAGCAGCATGATCCGATTCAGCGACTGCGGGCGGTGCATGGCCGGCTGAACCAGACGCAGCCCCGGAGCAAGGCCGCCGACTTTCTGCCATCCGTGTTGTGCGCCAAGGCACTTCAACTGCTAACCCGGCTACCGCAAAGCGACATCGTGACTCTGGCCACCAACGTGCCCGGGCCACGCCATCGGCTACGGCTGATGGGCCAAACCGTGGAGCGCTTGCTACCGATCCCGCCGACCACCCTGCAGCTGAACACCGGGGTCGCGGTGCTGAGCTATGGCGATGAGCTGGTATTCGGCATCACCGCCGACTACCGCGCCGCGTCCGACATCGAGCGCCTTGCCGCTGGTATCGAACTGGGAATGGCGCGCCTGGAAGCGCTGAGCCGAGACTCCGTGCTGCTGTTCACGAAAAACGGCCCCCGCAAGCGAGCCTCGCGCGCACTTACCGGTGGCGCCCAACGAGGGCGGGCGTCCGCGGTGACCGTACCCGGGCGGTGCTGACGGGCGATCGCTGGTGTCCATTCCCATTCGACCTGATGCGTCGGCGATCGGAATCGGTTTACCGGCGCCGCACTGTGGCCCAGGCCGGCCGTTTGCGGGTCTTGGTCGGACGTTGCAGCCGTTCGTCTTTCCATAATCGTTGCGTGCGTTGGGGATTGACCATGGGGCCTTCGGCTTTGGCGATGGCGTGCGCCTTGTGCCAGCCCCACCGCCTGGCCACGGCGCCCGAGATCAGGTTGGGGGCGGGGCCGGCTGGTCGGGCTGAATCGCCCCGTTGCAGCCACCGGGCGGTGGCGGGCCCGGGAGGGGTTCGTCACCGCCGACGCAGTCGTAGTAGAACTGGGGGCCGGCTATCCAGGTTTTCATCCACTGGTGCCAAAACGACCCGTCGGGGTACTTCTCGCCGTCGCACACGGCCAAATTGCCGTAACCCCATCGACCACCCGGGCAGTAGCCCTTCGTCATGTCCGGCTGGTGCGGGTCAGGCGGATCAGCGTTGGCAACCGCAGTAGAAAGAACAAACGCCGCAGCACAACCCAATATCGCAGCGCCATGGCGAGTAAGCCTGAATGTCATTTCGACTCCCTTAAAGCGTTGAATCAAAACAGCCGATTCCAAGCGATGATCAGGACTTGTGGATGAGCCGCGGCGATGAGGTATAGGCACAACCATCTTTTCGAATAGTTTACGACGCGCTTTTCGACAGTTTACGACGCGGCAGATTGGCGGCGTCAACTCGGGCGTATTCCCTGGCGCAAAGAAGGCCTCCAGGTCAAGACCCGATCGCCGCGGACGCGGCCGGGGGTGTCCTCGGTCCCTCCGATCGAGGCCGGCGCGCCGAATATGGTTGTGGGCGATCGACTTCCAGTTCGACTCCACCACCGACAGCAAGATCGTCTCGATGATAGACGAACGCACCCGTCCGGAGCTGGTTTCTCAAGCGCTGCAACGGTTCTGCGAGAACAAGACCGGCTTGGCCTACATCCCACCAGGATGCCCGTGGGTCAACGGCCACAAGGAGTGCCTCAACCGCAACCACTGGAACACCCCGTTCGAGGCCCGCGTGGTCATTGGCGACTTCAAGCACGAACATAGTCACCGACACCCACCATTCGGCTCTGGGTTACCGCACGCCGACCGAATACGCTGCGGCATATAGGCACACCCACACTCCTATGGCCTGCGAGATCAACTGAATTCGGATCAAAAAACCCGACTCTAAAACCGGGTGGACTCAGTAATGATGACTCACGACGTACGAACTGTCGTCCTGGTTTCTCTCTCCACTCCACGCGAGTCCACTTGACAACACACAGAGCTGAAGTTGGCGACTGCCAAGCCACGAATCTGGTCGGAGTGAGCGGCTGGGGCGGTCTCTGATTGCGATTGCAAAAGAACGGCGAACGCGAGCATCGGAACCTTTACGCAAACGCCCGCCCAACTCGGGCGGCATCGAGGAGGATCTTGCCCAAGCGATACGCGTGTTGGTGAGAGTGAAAAAGACGTCCTCCTGATGTCGTTAACGGGCTTGGTGTCCCAATACAGTCAGGAGGGCGTCGCGGTCCAGGGTAGCGCTTTGTCGCGTGGTGATAAAGGCCGTAATGCGCGATTGGCCCGATTGCGGGAGTTGGTGCCGGGTGAGCGCGCAGCGCCGGGCCGCCCTGGAGCGCGCCGGCTGGGTGCTCGAGATTCTCGATGAGCTTGAGCTAGCCGACGTGGCCGACAGCATCCCCGGAGCCAGCGCGATCGGGGCGGCGGCGATTTTGGCTGAGACCATGCGCTGGTCAAGCATGCCGGGCTATGCCCGCGCGAGAACAACAGCGGCGCCAGTACTGGCCGCTCACGGTTCTGCGGGCATGGCCGGCCTCGGCTGCGGCTGACCGCCTGGCGTGCAGTATGGGGTGGGCTGCGCTGGATTCACGTCAGCACAGCAATTGACTACCGTGACTACCGGCACCTGCGCCGCGACTGGGTTCAGGCGAGGAAGGTTGGTCATGCGCAAGTTGGAACCGGTCACCATCGACCCGCGCCGCCACGACGCGGTGCTGTTCGATGCCGCGCTGGACCCTACGGAAGCGCTGGTCCAACAACTGCACGGGGTCGGTGTCGGCGCCGGCGTCTTTTCGCCCGGCGGTGACTGTCGGGACGCCTTGGTCGGGGCGGCCGATCGCCTGGGCGCGCGACCGGGCCGGTGCGTCGTCGTCGCGAACGACGCGGCGGGCGTCCGGGCCGCGCTCGACGGCGGGTTCGCGTTGGTCATCGGCGTCGACCGGACCGGCGACGGCGACTTGCGGCGCGTCGGCGCCGACGCGGTCGTCGCCGACCTGAGCGAGATCACCGTGCGCACCGGGGACCGTCGGATGTCGCAGTTGCCCAACGCGTTGGAAGCCCTGGATGGCCTGGTCGCCCGGCGGCCGGCCGTGTTCTTCGACTTCGACGGCACGCTCTCGGACATCGTCGACGACCCGGACGCGGCAAGGCCCGTCGCCGGCGCGGTCGAGGCCCTACAGAAGCTGGCCGAGCAATGCCCGGTCGCCGTGCTGTCCGGACGCGACCTCGCCGACGTGACGCAACGTCTCGGCCTGCCCGGCATCTGGTATGCCGGCAGCCATGGTTTCGAGCTGACCGCACCCGACGGAACGCACCACCAAAACGACGCCGCGGCCGCGGCCATCCCGGTGCTCGAGCAGGCGGCCGCCGAACTACGCGACCGGCTCGGCTCGATTCCCGGAATTCTCGTGGAGCACAAGCGGTTTGGCGTTGCCGTGCACTACCGCAACGCGGCCCGCGACCGCGTCGGCGAAGTGACCGCTGCGGTGCACGAGGCGGGTCAGCGGGATGAGCTTCGGGTGACGACGGGCCGCAAAGTCGTCGAGCTGCGCCCGGATATCGACTGGGACAAGGGAAAAACCCTCCGCTGGGTGATGGACCACCTGCATGACGCCGACCCGGGCCCGCTGGTGCCGATCTATGTCGGCGACGACATCACCGACGAGGACGCGTTCGACGCTGTGCGCCCGGATGGTGTCCCAATCCTGGTGCGGCACAACGAGGATGGTGACCGTGCCACCGCCGCATTGTTCGCGCTGGACAGCCCGGCGCGGGTCGCCGAGTTCACCGACCGGCTGGCGCGGCAGCTTAGCGATAGTCGTGAAAGAGCGGGCAAATTCGTAGACGGCCGCTGATCAAGACGGGGCGATCACGGCCATGCCGAGTGCCTCGTCGGCGTCGCGCATGCGGTCATCGTATGTGCACAGCCGGCCAAGATCGGTGCCGAGTCGCTGGGCGGTCGCCAGGTGAATCGCACCGAGGCTTGCCTAGGTCGAATGGCAACAGCCCACCGGCAAGATCGAGCACCCGGCGTCCGGCGCACCGGGCCGGCACAAGCGATTTGGCGTTGCCGTGCACTACCGCAACGCCGCCCGTGACCACGCCAGCACGCGCGGCGGGCTTGCGGGGTCTCCGGGTTGACAACCGGCCGCGAAATCATCGACCCGGCGCCGAGATATCAGCTGGGACAAGGAAAGAACCGAACGTCCGGCTCGTCAGCCAATCGACGCCAGCGTAAATCAACTTATGACCGCTGGTCATTGATGCTTGGTCCTTGCCGCGAACGCCCTGTGGTCTGTGCCAAATGCCGGACGCGGTGCTGGGGGCCACGCTAAGCTCGCGCCGACTCGGGAGGTCAGACATGTCGTTTGTGATCGCAGCGCCGGACCTGATAGCGACGACCGCGACCGACTTGGCCGGGATCCGCTCGGCGATCAGCACCGCGAATGCGGCGGCGGTGGGCCCGACGGCCCAGCTGGAAGCGGCGGCCTCCGACGAGGTGTCGATAGCGATCTCGGCGCTGTTTGGCGAGTACGGCCAGGCGTATCAGGCGCTCAGCGCGCAGGCGACGGTGTTTCACGACCAGTTTGTGCAGACCTTGAACAATGCCGGCGGCGCGTACCTCGGCACCGAGGCAGCCAACGCCCAGCAGGGTCTGCTCAACGCCATCAATGCGCCCACCGAGACGCTGCTGGGGCGTCCGTTGATCGGCAACGGTGCTGCCGGGACATCGACCAACCCGAACGGCGGGGCCGGCGGATTGCTGTACGGCAATGGCGGCAACGGCTTTTCCCCAACGACCGGCACCGGTGGTAACGGCGGGTCTGCGGGGTTGATCGGCAATGGCGGGAACGGGGGCGATGGGGGAGCGGGTGCGAACGGCGGCAACGGCGGCAACGGCGGGTGGCTGTATGGCAGCGGCGGTTTGGGCGGCAACGGCGGTGCGGCCACCATCGCCGGCGGCAGTGGTGGCAGCGGCGGTATCGGCGGCAGCGCCGGGCTGTGGGGCGACGGCGGTGCCGGTGGGAGCGGCACGGACGGCGCAGCAGGCACGTCGGCCGGATCCGGTACTGGCGGCAACGGGACCAACGGCGGCAACGGCGGCAACGGCGGAGCGGGCGGCAATGGCGGGCTGCTGTATGGCAACGGCGGCAGCGGCGGCGACGCCGGCAATGGCGCCGATGGCGGAGACGGCGGCAGCGGCTTTTCCGCATCGGTGGGCGAAAATTTACCCGGCGGCAACGGCGGTGATGCGGGCAACGCCGGTAGCGGCGGCGCGGGCGGGGCCGGCGGGCACGGCGGTCTCCTCGCCGGCAACGGTGGGGCCGGCGGCCATGGCGGCGACGGCGGCACCGGCGGCGCTGGCGGCGCCGGAGGCGAGGGTGACAACTCCATCTCTTCCCAGAATGGTGGCGCCGCCGGTAACGGCGGGGCCGGCGGCAATGCGGGCGCCGGAGGTGCCGGCGGCAGCGGCGCCCTGCTAGCGGGCAACGGTGGTCAGGGTGGCGCGGCCGGTAGCGCCGGCGCAGGCGGCGGTGGTGGCCTCGGCGGCAGCGTCACCAGACAGGGTTTCCCCACGCTGCCTCCCAACGCGGGCCTTGGCGGTGATGGCGGTGCCGGCGGCAACGGCGGCATCGCCGGTGCCGGCGGCGCGGGCGGGCACAGCGGTCTACTCGCCGGCAACGGCGGTGCCGGCGGCAACGGGGGTAACGGCAACAACGGCGGTGACGGCGGCAACGGCGGCACCGGGTCCCAAACTTCCTCTGGCACCAACGGTGGCAACGGCGGTGACGGCGGCCTGGCCACCGCCGGTGGGGCCGGCGGTGCCGGCCAGAGCGGCGGCTTCCTGGTCGGCAATGGCGGTACCGGTGGCGCTGGCGGTACCGGTGGCGCCGGCGGCAACGGCGGCAGTGCCGGCAGCTCGGGCGAAGGCGTAGCGCAGGACGGCACCAGCCAAGCCGGCGGCAACGGCGGCGCCGGTGCGACCGGCGGGAACGCCGGGTGGCTAGACGGCGCGGCCGGCAACGGCGGCAACGGCGGAGACGGCGGGTCGGGCGCGAACAGCTCGACCACCGGGCTCGGCGCCACTGGCGGGGACGGCGGGCGCGCCGGCCTGTTCGGCACCGGTGGGACCGGCGGGACCGGGGGCGATGGCGGCGCCGGCTCCGACAGCGGCTCCGGCGGCGGCCCGGGCGGCGCTGGCGGCGGCGGCGGAACCGGCGGGTTGCTGTTCGGCAATGGCGGGACCGGCGGTATCGGCGGAGACGGCGGAGGCAGCTCTGCCGGCATCGCCGGCGCCGGCGGCGGCGGTGGGGCCGGCGGGTCGGCCGGATTGCTCTACGGCACCGGAGGCGCCGGCGGTATCGGCGGGGACGGCGGAACCCAGAGCAACTCCGGGAGCGCCGGCGCCGGTGGGACCGGTGGTGCCGGCGGGTCCGGGGCGTGGGTGTTCGGCAGCGGTGGGACCGGCGGCGACGGCGGCACGGGCGGGAACCAGTTGAACCTTGGCGGTCCCGCGGGTGCCGGCGGTAACGCCGGGTCCGGCGGGAATGCCGGGCTGATCGGCGCCGGCGGCGCCGGCGGGTCCGGAGGCACCGGCGGGACGGTCCACGGCGGCCACGGTGCCGTGGTGGACGGCGGCACCGGCGGCAACGGCGGGACCGGCGGGGACGGCGGCTGGATCTACGGCAACGGCGGGACCGGCGGTGCCGGCGGCAACGGCGGGAGCGTCACCACCGGCGGTACCTTCACCGACTCCACCGCCGGCACCGGTGGCAACGGCGGGGCCGGCGGCGCCGCCCGGGGAATCGGCAACGGCGGGGCCGGCGGCAACGGCGGGGACGGCGGGGCCACCACCGATGGCACCGCCAACAACACCAACAACGGCACCGCGGGCAGCGGCGGCAACGGCGGCAGCGGCGGCAACGCCGCGTGGTGGGGCAACGGCGGCAGCGGCGGTCAGGGCGGTCTCGGTCAGCCCGGCAACAGCGACACCGTCGGCACCCCGACCGGCAACTCAGCAGGCGGCAACGGGGGCAGCGGCGGCAACGGCGGCAGCGGCGGCAACGCCGGGCTGCTCTATGGCGACGGCGGCAACGGAGGCGCCGGCAACAGCGGCGGCAGCGGCAGCACCGGCCAGACCGGCAGTCACGCAACCGGCGGTCCCGGCAGTACGGGCGGCGACGGCGGCAGCGGTGGCGACGGCGGCGACGGCGGCCGCGGCGGCCTCGTGTTCGGCGGCAACGGCGGTGCCGGCGGCGGCGCGGGCAACGGCGGCGACGGCGGGGACGGCGGAACCGGCGGTCACAACGCGACCACAGCCGGTGTGGGCGGTAACGGCGGCGACGCCGGCAACGGCGGAACCGGCGGGGCCGGCGGCAGCGCCCCCGGCCTGTTGGGCAGCGGCGGCGACGCCGGCAACGGCGGAACCGGCGGCAATGCCGGCAACGGCGGCGACGGGGGCAACGGCCCGAGCGCCGGCAACGTCGGAGGCAACGCGGGCGTCAGCGGCCTCGGCGGGGCGGGCGGGGCCGGCGGAAACGGCGGGGTGATCGGCGACGGCGGCACCGGCGGCTCCGGCGGCGGTGGGGGCAACGGGGGTAACGGCGGCAACGGCCAACAGGGCGCCGATGACGGCAACGGTTCCAACGGCGCCAACGGCGGTGCCGGCGGTGGCGGCGGAAGCGCGCAGCAGGCCGGCAACGGCGGGAATGGCGGTGGCGGCGGAAACGCCGGGACCGGTGGGACCGGCACGGTTTCCGGCGCCGATGGCACCCCCGGCGCTGGCGCCGTCGGCGGCGCCGGCGGGGCGATCGTCGGCACCCACGGAAGCAGCGGGGCCAACGGAACCTAAGCAGCTAGGACTCGGTGTACTCCGCCGCACCGTCGTCCAGCACGACCCGGGCGGCACCGTCGGATCCGGAGGCCTCGGTGCGAAACACCGCCTTGCCCGGTTCGGTGCGCCAGATCAGCGTGGTCAACGTCTCGCCGGGAAACACCGGCGAGGTGAACCGCGCCGCGATCGAGGTGACGTTGGCCGCGATGCCCTTGCCCAGCTCGGCCACCAGCGCGCGCCCCGACACCCCGTAGGTGCACAGCCCGTGCAGGATCGGCTTGGGGAACCCGGCCATTTCCCGGGCGAACCACGGGTCGCTGTGCAGCGGGTTGCGGTCGCCGGACAGTCGATAGATCAACGCCTGATCCTCACGGGTGGGCAGCGCGATCCGGGCGTCGGGCTCGCGGTCCGGAAATTCCGGGGCAACGGGCCGCTGGCCCGGCACTCCCCCGAACCCGCCCTCGCCCCGGATGACCAGCGTGGTCAGCGTCTCGGCGATCAGCTTCCCCGAGTCCGGCTCGGTGCCGCGGCCGCGCAGCACGACGATCGCGTTCTTGCCCTCGCCCTTGTCCTGGATGTCGACGACCTCGGAAACCACCGACAGCTTGCCCGCGACCGGCAGCGGCGCATGCAGCCGGATGGCTTGCGATCCGTGTAAAAGCATGGCCCAGTTGAACTTTCCGATCTTGCCCGCCGCCCCGAACGCCGGGCAGCAGATCACCGCGTAGGTGGGCAGCACCTGCTGGGTGATGCCGTGGCTGTTGTCGGTGGTGAACGACAGGTCCTCGGTCCCGCAGCCGACGCCGAGGGCATACAGCATGGTGTCCCGGTCGGTCCATTCGAACGGCATCGGTTCGGTCACCGCGCCGACGGCACTCGGGTCAATGGCCATAGGGGTCTCCTCTCGAGGCTTTTTTCTGCACCCAACCATCGCAAACCCTTCACAGCGACACCGTCGGCGGGGCAGGCTATCGCCATGTGCAATCGCGGCTTGATCCGGAAGGCTTCAAAGGCGGCGGCAGTGCTGGCCGCGACGGTAGTCGTCGGCGCCTGCGGCGGATCACCGCAGGCGCGCAGCATCACGGTGACGTTCATCCGGCACGCGCAGTCCGAGGCCAACGCCAGCGGGACGATCAACACCGAGGTGCCGGGCCCCGGCCTGAGCCCGGAGGGCAAGGGGCAGGCCGAGCAGCTGGCGCACGGCCGCCACGATTTCGACAGCGTCTACGCCTCCACCATGGTGCGAGCCCAGCAAACCGCGGCGCCGTTGGCCGCCGAACTGGGTGAGCAGGTCGAGGTGCTGCCCGGTCTGCAAGAGATCAACGCCGGCTGGTTCAACGGCAAACCCGAGACGATGGCCCCCTCCACCTACCTGCTGGCGCCGGCGGACTGGCTCAACGGCGATGTCCAGGACAGGATCCCGGGGTCGGTCAGCGGGACCGAGTTCAACAAGCAGTTCACCGCGGCCATTCGGAAGATTTACGACAGCGGCCACCGCAACCCGGTGGTGTTCTCGCATTTGTACTCCATCGAGTACTGGACGCTGATGAACACGAAGAACGCCAAGGACAGCCTGGCTGCCAGCCATCCGCTGCCGAACATCGGCCGCGTGGTGGTCACCGGCAACCCGACGACCGGCTGGACGCTGGTGGACTGGGACGGCATCCGCAACTTCTCCGGCTGAGCCCGGTTGACGCGTGCGCCCGGGAGCGGCCACGATGGCTGCATGCGGTATGTCGTTACCGGCGGTACCGGGTTTATCGGTCGCCGCGTCGTGTCTCGTCTGCTCGAAACCCAGCCCGATGCGCAGGTGTGGGTGTTGGTGCGCCGGCAGTCGCTGGGACGCTTCGAACGCCTGGTCGTCGACTGGGATGAGCGGGTGAAGCCGCTGGTCGGCGAGCTGCCGGAGCTGGCACTGACCGACGAGGTCGTCACCGAGCTGGGTCCCGTCGGCCACGTGGTGCATTGCGCGGCGATCTATGACATCACCGCCGGGGAGGCCGAGCAGCGGGCCGCCAACGTCGAGGGCACCCGCGCGGTGATCGGGCTGGCGCGGCGGCTGGGCGCGACGTTGCACCACGTGTCGTCGATCGCCGTGGCCGGTGACTTCCGCGGCGAGTACACCGAGGACGACTTCGACGTCGGCCAGCGGCTCCCGAGTCCGTATCACCGGACGAAGTTCGAGGCCGAGTCGCTGGTGCGGTCGACGCCCGGGCTGCGCTACCGCATCTACCGCCCCGCGGTGGTGGTCGGCGATTCCCGCACCGGGGAGATGGACAAGGTCGACGGGCCGTACTACTTCTTCGGCGTGCTGGCCAAGCTGGCCGTGCTGCCCAAGCTGACCCCGATCCTGCTGCCCGACACCGGGCGCACCAACATCGTCCCGGTCGACTACGTCGTCGACGCGCTCGTCGCGCTCATGCACACCGAGGGATCCGACGGGCAGACGTTCCACCTCACCACACCGAAAACTGTTGGGCTGCATGGCATCTACCGCGGTGTCGCCAAGGCGGCCGGCCTGCCACCGCTGCGCGGCTCGCTGCCCCGAGCCGCGGCGGCGCCGGTGCTGAAGGTGCGCGGGCGCGCCAAGGTGCTGCGCAACATGGCGGCCACCCAGCTGGGAATTCCCGCCGAGGTCTTCGACCTGGTCGACCTCAAGCCCACCTTCGTCAGCGACGAAACCCGAAAGATATTGCGCGACAATGGCGTCGGCGAGGTTCCCGAGTTCGCCGGCTACGCGCCGAAGCTGTGGCGGTACTGGGCCGAGCACCTCGACCCCGACCGTGCCCGTCGTGACGATCCGCTGGAGGGCCGGCACGTCATCATCACCGGCGCGTCCAGCGGCATCGGGCGGGCGTCGGCCATCGCCGTCGCGGAAAGGGGCGCAACGGTATTCGCGCTGGCCCGCAACGCCGACGCGCTGGATCAGCTGGTTGCCGAGATCCGCGCGGGCGGCGGGCAGGCGCACGCGTTCACCTGCGACGTCACCGATTCGGTGTCGGTGGAGCACACCGTCAAGGACATCCTGGGCCGCTTCGACCACGTCGACTACCTGGTGAACAACGCCGGCCGGTCGATCCGCCGGTCGGTGGTGAACTCGACCGAGCGACTGCACGACTACGAAAGGGTGATGGCGGTCAACTACTTTGGCGCGGTGCGCATGGTGCTGGCGTTGCTGCCGCACTGGCGTGAGCGCCGGTTCGGCCACGTGGTCAACGTCTCCAGCGCCGGTGTGCTGGCGCGCAATCCGAAGTACAGCTCGTATCTGCCCACCAAGGCGGCGCTGGACGCGTTCGCCGACGTGGTGGCCTCCGAGACGCTGTCCGACCACATCACGTTCACCAATATCCATATGCCGCTGGTCCGCACACCGATGATCGTACCGTCCCGGCGGCTCAACCCGGTGCCGCCGATCAGCCCCGAGCGCGCGGCGGCCATGGTGGTGCGCGGCCTCGTCGAGAAGCCGGCGCGCATCGATACCCCGCTGGGCACGCTCGCCGAGGTCGGCAACTACTTCACGCCCAAGCTATCGAGGCGAATTTTGCACCAGCTCTACCTCGGCTACCCGGATTCCCCTGCGGCGCGGGGAGTTTCGCCGGCTATCATCGCGCCGAACGACCGCCCGCCGGTGCGTCGCCGACCCAAACGCCCGGTCCGGGCCGTCGCTCGCGTGGGGGTTCCCAGACCGGTCCGAAAGGCGATCCGCCTGGTGCCCGGTGTGCACTGGTGATCACGTCGTCACCGAGGGGGATGCTCGGGTCGCGTTACTTAGGTCTGGTCCGGCCTACGTACCGCCACGGTTGAGATCCCGGACTGAAGATAAGCGGATGGCTTGTGGGCGGAATTCGGCCAATCGGCCGGCTTGCAGATCGACGCCATGGTATTTCGTCCCAAGGTCCACGAGCATCTATAAAGGGTGACGAACGTGCCCCGAACCGCGGACAGCTCCAGCAGGCCGCCGAGCGGTGGCTTGATCCCCTCGACCTGGCAGCCATTGCTTCATCGGACGCCGATACCAGTCGACTGCGCCGCATCGGCGAAGCCGTAGGCGCCGTTGCCAGGAGCCAGGTGGAGTTGGCCGATGCCGTGGCCGCCCGGGCGCCCAGCTGCGTTGTCCGTTGTCCGTACGTGACGTTCTATACGCCGTTTCAGGTGTATTGTCTGCGGTGAAGCTGATGCCACTGCGGTGAGTGTCAGAAGTGAACCCCAGGAGTTCCTGCCGGACGACAGGGCCTGGGGTTTCGCGTTTCTTGGAATCAAAGGTCAATCAGTGTCACCCGCGATTCGATATACTCGAAGTAGTGTGGGTTTCCGCACCTCATCTGGGTAACCGCCCCACAACAAGCATCCGGGATCCACAGCATCGGATCGGCTGGGCCGCCAACATGATTGATGTGCAGATGGCCGCCCAGTTGGCGTTTACGCCGTAGATAGTGCAAAGTCTGCTCGTCACGGCGGTCGTCTTTCTTACCTCGTGATTCGATGACCGCATTATCAACGCCCATGCTCACCAGCTCGGGCAGCATTCGCTCCATACACAGCCGACGTTGGCGCTCCGGCTTCTTGGCTGTGTGCGCGTCTGAGCGGACAACGACCAGGTGCTCAAGTTGCAACGACGCGATCGTCTTGGCGATCAGTTCCTTTCGGGCGGCATCTTCGCTACGCCAATGCAGCTTCTTATGACTTTTGCCAACCAGCAAGCCGCGCATTATGCCGCGCAGCTCCGCGGCGTGCTCAGCCTCGCTGACGACCGCGCTCAGAATATAGGTACCCGGGTCCATTGCCTGGTTGGAGCCCGACTCATCGAGCCATGAGACGTAGACGGGCACTTCAGCTTTTCCTGTTCCTAGAGCAGCGGTATTCGGGACCCTACCGCGCTTTACGGACAAGAAAGGCGCCGTTGCCAGGAGCCAGGTGGAGTTGGCCGAAGCCCGGGCGCACGGACACACCTGGACCCAGATCGCAACCATGCTCGGCACCAGCCGCCCGGCCGCTCAGGAACGCTACGGCGAGCTGGCCGAGCGTCCGTAGAAGCACTCGCCTGAAGGGCGAGGATCGCTAAGGGACAGGGGATTTGAGATCCTGGAGGCGTCTCGCCTCGCCGGTCCGGCGTATCGTTACCGCGGTGAGCCCCGTTTTCGTCGACGTCGACACCGGCGTCGACGATGCGTTGGCGCTGGTGTACCTGCTGGCCAGCGACGTCGATCTGGTCGGCGTCGCCTCGACCGGGGGAAACGTTGCGGTACAACAGGTTTGCGCGAACAATTTGAGCCTGCTCGAGCTGTGCCGGGCCACCGACATACCGGTGTCCAAGGGCGCGGACGAAACGCTGACCGGTCCGATGGGTGCCCCCTCAACGGTTCACGGCACCAGAGGCCTGGGGTATGCCGACCTGCCGCCCTGTGATCGCCGGCTCACCAGCTACGACTCCGCGGCGGCCTGGGTGCGTGCGGCACGCGCCTTTCCCGGTGAGCTGATCGGCGTGGCGACCGGCCCGCTGACCAACCTGGCGCTGGCGCTGCGCGCCGAACCCGAACTGCCGAGGCTGCTGCGACGGCTGGTGATCATGGGCGGCTCCTATGACCATCGCGGCAACATCACTCCGGTGGCGGAGTGGAACATCAGCGTGGACCCCGAGGCGGCGGCCGAGGTATTAACGGGCTGGTCCACCAAATCCCATGGGCTACAGCGACTTCCGATCCTGTGCGGGTTGGATCTGACCCGCAACGTCGCGATGACGCCGGACATCCTGGCGAGGTTGGCGGCGGTTGCGGAGTCGACGACAACGTTAATGTGCGCGGGCGACGAGCGCGGCACCAGGTCGGCGGCGTCCAATCCGTTGATTCGGGTGATCGAGGACGCGATGCGGTTCTACTTAGAGGCCTATAACGACAATGGGCACGGATATTTGGCGCATCTGCATGACCCGCTGGCCGCCGCGGTCGCGCTGGAACCGGAGCTTATCGCGATCCGTCCGGCGACGGTGGACGTCGAGCTGAGCGGGACCCTGACTCGCGGCATGACGGTGACCGACTGGTCAGGACACCGAAAACCCAACGCACTCATCGGTATTGACGTCGATTCGGCGGCGTTCTTCGACAGGTTCATCGAGCGGGTCGGCACGTTCGCGCGCCGGCTGGCCGATAGTCCATGAACGATCGCCGTGTGTCGTCTTCTTCGGGACTTGTTGTCGGTGATCAATCGGCGCCGCGCTCGGGCAGGCATGCGCGTCGGCCAGAAGTCGCGGGTTCGATACCACATCCGCCGTGGCCGATGGCGGATCAGCGTTCCTTGGACGATCAGATAATAAGGCTGAAATCCGCACCTGGAACACCGGAAATCACTGGCATACAACCAATTTCACATCGACCTCGGCGTCATGGATACAACCTCGAGCGTCATCCCGCCCGCATTGGGCGTAATCCCGAAACGCCGCACACTCGCCTGAGAAGCACACCATAAACGGATCGGCCCCCTTCGTGCTCGCGAAGGGGGCCGATCGCCGTTGGTGGTCACCGGCTCGCATCGGCGACCACCGGCGGACTTACAGCATCTTGAGGAGGCTGAGGATGAACGTTCCCACTCCGGCCGCAATGGTGCTTAGCATCGAAGGCAGATTCGATAGGCCCGACGGTAGATTTTGAAGCAGCGCCGTCAACTGGGAACCAATGTTGCTCAGATTGGACGTTAGCGTGTTCATTATGGGGGTCAGCGATGGCCAGCCCTGAGTCGCCACGGTTTCTAAGTTCTGGAATGCGGCCGCGAGACTGCCGCCGCTCACGACATTCTGAGCGTTAGGCGCCACGATAGCCTTGGCGAGTTGCTGAGGAAGCGAATTCACGATGTCCTGGATGGTACCGCCGTTAAGTTGGCCGACAACCGAGTTAAGTAAACCGTTGTTAAAGAGGGTCTTTCCAGGTGTCACGGTGTGGCCATTGAGAAATGCATCCACCATTTGGCCGGGGATATCCAGGAAATTCGTCACTGCTCCGATTGAGTCTCCGGAGGCCTGTGCATCAGAGACAGCTTGAAGAGAGCCAGCGAGCCCATTGAAAGTGACGACAGGCAGATTGCTTAACGTGTTACCGAGTGTCCCAATAGCCGTAGTGGTCAGGAAGTTGGTCGCATCAGTGAGGTTTTGCAGCATTAAGCCGGGTATGACGAGAGTTTTTTCTAGCGGGAATCCAATTTTCACAATTGGCGACGTGAAAACCGCACCCACGACATCATTCACGGCGGTCGCGACCTGTCCCTGACTGTAGGCCATGCTCGCCCGCATTAGCTGACCCGCGAAGTTGCCGGCGCCAGGCCCCGTGAAGTATGTGACGGCAGCGTTCGCGGCCGTCTTGAAGGGGGTGACGTAATCTACGCCGTATTGCGCGAAATTGGCGAGGACTTGTTGCAGGATTGGCGCAGGATGCGCGAGCCAATTCTGGACGATGTTTTCGATATTGGCGGTCGACTTCGGGACGATGTCTATCCACGTTTGTAGGGGATTGACAGCATTGCTAACGGCGGCCGCTGGCACGGCGGCCGCGCTTGCACCGCCGGCGAGCGATGCAAGCTGACTCTCCACGCCGCCGAACAGGTCCAGCGCGCTGGCGGCGTCGGTGAGATTGATGTCGGTCACGCTCACCTGGGGCAGGTAGCGGGCCGCGTCGATTTGGGGTAGGTGCTGGGCCATCGGACCGGTGGCGATGACTGCGGCGCTGGCCAGGGCGACGCCGGCGGTGATGTGGGGGCGGGCTGCGAGATCCACGACCATCTCCTTTGATCGGTGAGTCAAAATCGGATGGTCAGAAAGTAGCTGAGAACGACCTGAGATTCGGGCGAGTTAGGCTGATATCGGTCAACTTGGTCGCGCAAACATCGCTTCTCGCAAACTATGTAAGGAAGCGTAATCAATGTTCGAATGCATTTAAAATAGCCTGGAGTTACCCCCCCCCCCGAATTTTAGTTCAACACGCAACTACCTAGGGCCGACCCGTAGCATATATTTGCCACACTCGTGCGATACGACCAGCAAACCCCATGCGGAAGCCCTCCCACGCCGACACCCACCGTTACTCGTAGCTGCCCTCCAGGCACCAGCGCCGCTGGCGGTAGCACAGCAGAAACGCCCGCTCCCCCTCCAGCAAGACCTGAGCGCGGGCGGTGCGCCCCTGGGTCAGGTCGGGATCCCACCACCGCTCGTCGACCAACCAGGGTCCCGCCCACCAGCACACCCGCTCGTCTCGACCCCGCACCGTCAACAGCGCGGGGTCGGCCGAAAACATCCCCCGACCGCTCACCCTTACCGGATTCCCCTGGAGATCAAGCAATTCCACCGGATCGTCGAGCAACACCGCCGGCGACGGCTCCGGCAGCTGACCGGGCCACGGCAACCCCGGATCGGCGCCCGGCGCCGCCTCATCACCCAGCGGGATCAACGTGATCCGCTCGGCAGGCCCGCGACCACCCGACAACACCGGCACCAACACCGCCTCCGGACCGAGCAAGCCCTGCACCCGCACCAGCGCCCGGCGCGCCCGCAGCCGGTCCTCCTCGCCGAGGCCACCCCACAACGGCAACTGCAACGCCTCGGCCGACACCACCTCCACCGCGTGCAGCCGCAGCAGTGTCACCGGCGCATCGAGAGGACGACGAGAGGCGGTCCGATTGCTCAACCACCCGTCCAGTTGCCAGCGCACCCGATCGGCGGTGGCGTCCTCGGTCAACGGCTCGGCGCACCGCCACACCCGGGTCAGCTCTTCACCGTTGGCGGTGACGGCATGAATGGCCAGCCGGGTGCAACCCACGCCGGCGGCCATCAGCGCCCGGTGCAGCGTGCCGGCCAGCGAGCGCCCGGCAAACGCCGCGGCATCGACCCGATCGATCGGCGGATCGCAGTCCAGCACGGCCTCGAGTTCCGGCGGCGGTTCCCGCCCGGACGGTCCCCGCTCGGGTTCGCCGCGGGCGAACCGGTGCGCGGCCACCCCGTCGGCGCCGAACCGGGAAGCCACGTCGGTGCGTGACAGCGCGGCGAACCGCCCGATGGTACGAATCCCCATGCGCCACAACAGATCCGCCAGTTCTTCTCGCCCCGGACCGGACAGGCTCGGCTCGGTGGCCAGCTGCCGGATCGACAGCACCGACAGAAACCTTGCGTCGCCTCCCGGCTCCACGACCCGGCCCGCCCGCGCGGCGAAGACCGCGGTGGGCAACTGGTCGGCGATCCCGACCTGACACTCGGCGCCAGCCGCTGAACTCACGGCCACCGCGTCGATCAGCCGTTCGGCGGCGTGGGCCTCGGACCCGAAATAGCGGGCCGCCCCACGCACCGGCAGCACCATGAGCCCGGGCCGCAGCACCTCGGCGCGGGGCACCAGATCGTCCACCGCCGCGATCACCCCTTCGAAGAAGCGGGCGTCGCGGTCGGCGTCGGCGGTCGCGACGTGCAGTTGCGGACAACGGGCCGCCGCCTCCCGCCGTCGCAACCCCCGCCGCACCCCCGCCGCGCGGGCAGCCGACGAACAGGCGATCACCCGGTTGGCCAGGGTGACCGCGACCGGGGCCGTCGCGGGCAGACCCGCCGCTGCTGCCGCCGCGACCGCGGGCCAGTCCATGCACCAGATCGCCAAAACCCGGGAGGTCCCGAAACTCACCCGTACTCACCCAGCTCGCACCCGGTCAATCGTCCGTCCCGCGCACACCCCGCTGACCTGCAGCCGCACCTTGCTGATCCGTCCGAACCCGGGAGCGGGCACCCTCCGATGAGCCGGTGTGATCTCGTATCCGCAGACCCGGGCCGCAAGCCGGGTCGGCGCCCCTTGCCAGTCGCCGTCGGTGACCAGCAGGGTGCAGCCCTTGAGGCGGGCGCGGGCCACCAACGCGCGCGCCCGGGTGTGCGGGACCGGGCGCCCGCCCAGACCGAGGACCACCAGGTCCATGCCGTCGATGAGCACCGCGGCCACCTCCAGCGGATCGGTACCGGGATCCGGTATCACCGCGAGCCGGCTCAGATCCGCCCCCATCTCCACGGCGGCCAGCAGCCCGATGTCCGGCTGGCCGACGATGGCCGCGTTGCCCCCGGCCGCCGTCACCGCGGCCACCACGCTCAACAGCAGCGACTTGGCCCCCGACAGCACCGCCACCGTCCCCCGCGGCAAGGGCACCGGCAGCATCTCCGCGAGCCACGGTGGGAGCGCTAGCCGGGATTCCAATTCCGGCAGCAGGCCATCGGCGCGGTCAACGACCTTCCCGGACATCCCAGCCATCCGCCGACGCAGCGATTCGAGCTGTTCAGCGTGGTTTTCCTGCCGCGGGCCGGAGGCGAAAGCCGCAGTCATGACGTAGCCTCCCGCCCACGCTCACCGAACTATTCTCGAATGTATGTTCGATAAGCTCGAGTAAACACCCGCCCTCCGACAGCCGTCAAGCGGCGCGTGAGACGCTGCCTTGTGCGATCGCGCGGAGCCCTTTCTGTACTGGCGGCGCTCTTGTTGTGGCTCGGCGTTGGGCCGGCCGGGGCCGACGTCAGTGCCTGCCAACCGGCGGAGCTATTCGCCACCGACAGCACCGATCCCCTGTTCGAGCTACAAGCCGACGTGACGATCGCACAGACCGGCGTGACGGTGACGGGATCGACCCCGCTCGACGGCGTGTTCTGGTCAAATAAGCTGCGGCAGATCACCTTTGAGCGCTCGCGCGAATTTCACCTGTGCGGCGCCGACGGTTCGTTGCACACCGCCGCTGAGGCGCTGCGCCGCCAGTTCAACCAGGAAGCGGTGCTGATATTCGACTACCTGCCGCGAAACGCGCCGGAAGCCAATGCGATTGCCATCACCGTGCCCGACGTCGACGTCGCGCGCTTCCGCGATGCGTTCGTGGCCGATGCGGCCGCCCACCAGCGACTACACGGGGGCTCGGTCACCATCACCGACCACACCTTGATCCTGGTCGCCGGTAACGGCGATCTCGACGTTGCCCGCCGACTCGTCGACGAGGCGGGCGGGAACTGGAATGCGGTCGCCATCGCCCACGGTAGGCGCGAATTCGTGGAGTAACGCACGCGTAGCAGCGCCGCGAAAGTGCTTCTGGCAACGCACTTCCCGAAAAGGGGCATCGACAGTTGCAGCTCCAGCAAACAACGAAACCTAAGCTATTCCCACTCGATAGTGCCCGGCGGCTTGCTGGTGATGTCCAGCACCACGCGGTTGACCTCGGGCACCTCGTTGGTGATCCGGGTGGTGACCTCGCCGATGTCTGTCGGCGCGGAACGCACGTACTACGTTGAACGTTATGGATGGCGTCGAGCAACGTTGCGGGCGGTAATTCGGTGAGCCGACCAAAGCATCCCAAGCGTGAGCTTGAACAGGTTCTACGGGAGGCGGAAGCTAAAGGTTGGCGTATTGAAAAGCGGCCGAACAGGTATTTCAAGATGAAATGCCCGTGTGACCGGGGGCATATAAAAACGGTGAAGCTCAGCCCGTCAAACCCCTACTATGAAAGACAACTACGAGGGCAGCTCTCCCGTGCGACGTGTTGGGACGAGTTGAGAGGCGAGTGAAATGCCTGGATATTACGAGATCGAGATGCGATTTACGCCTGGCGGCAGTTCTAACGATCACGCCAGCTTCGAGGCGTTCCTAGATTCCGTCGCGGACCAGTTGGCCAAACTCGGGGTCGAGCCTGACTACACGGCGGTCGCGGCCGATCTGGCAGCAACCTGGACGATTGATGTGCCGGATGCGTCCGAGGACTCTCTCATCAACGCGCTGAGCACCTTACGAGCGGCGCTACGCGCCGTGGGCTGCGACGACGCTGGTGCGTTGCCGGCGGCGGGGCACGAAGTTATCGCTGCCCGCCACCTGGCGCTGGCGTAGCCTCAAACGCCACGGCCTCCCGCGCACGCAGCGGCAGCGAACAACGAAACCTAAGCTATTCCCACTCGATGGTGCCCGGCGGCTTGCTGGTGATGTCCAGCACCACGCGGTTGACCTCGGGCACCTCGTTGGTGATCCGGGTCGAGATGCGCTCCAGCACCTCGTAGGGCACCCGCGTCCAGTCGGCGGTCATGGCATCCTCACTGGACACCGGCCGCAGCACGATCGGGTGCCCGTAGGTGCGGTTGTCGCCCTGCACGCCGACCGAGCGGACGTCGGCCAGCAGCACCACCGGGCACTGCCAGATCAGGTTGTCCAAACCGGCGGCGGTGAGTTCCTCGCGCGCGATCGAGTCGGCGCGCCGCAACGTGTCCAGGCGCCCAGCGGTGACCTCGCCGACGATCCGAATGCCCAGGCCTGGACCCGGAAAGGGTTGGCGCGCAACGATTTCCTCCGGTAGGCCCAACTCCCGCCCGACGGCGCGCACCTCGTCCTTGAACAGCAGCCGCAGCGGCTCGACGAGGGTGAACTTCAGGTCACCGGGCAGGCCGCCGACGTTGTGGTGGCTCTTGATGTTCGCCGTCCCGCTGCCCCCGCCGGACTCCACCACGTCCGGGTACAGCGTGCCCTGCACCAGAAACTCAACCGGCTTGTCCCCCAACACATCCCGCACCGCGCCCTCGAAGGCCCGGATGAACTGCCGGCCGATGATCTTGCGCTTGCCCTCGGGGTTGGTCACCCCCGACAGCGCCTCGAGGAAGGTGTCCGCGGCGTCGACGGTGACCAGGTTGGCGCCGGTGGCGGCGACGAAATCCCGCTGCACCTGCGCGCGTTCGCCGGCCCGCAGCAGCCCATGGTCGACGAAGACACAGGTCAGCCGGTCGCCGATGGCGCGCTGCACCAGCGCGGCGGCCACGGCCGAATCCACCCCGCCGGACAGCCCGCAGATCGCCTGGCCGTCGCCGATCTGGGCACGCACCCGTTCAATTAGCGCACCGGCGATGTTGGCGGGCGTCCACTCCGCCCCGAGCCCGGCGAAGTCGTGCAGAAACCGATTAAGCACCTGCTGCCCATGCGGGGTGTGCATCACCTCCGGGTGATACTGCACCCCGGCCAGGCGCCGCTCGCGATTTTCGAAGGCGGCCACCGCCGCACCCGCGCTGCTGGCCACCACGTCGAACCCGTCCGGGGCGGCCGTCACGGCATCGCCGTGGCTCATCCAGACCGGTTGGACACTGGGCAGTCCCGAATGCAGTTCGCCGCCAAGGACTTTCAGCTCGGTGCGGCCGTACTCGCTGGTGCCGGTGTGGGCGACCGTACCGCCCAGCGCCTGGGCCATGGCCTGAAACCCATAGCAGATGCCGAACACCGGCACCCCGAGGTCGAACAGCGCCGGATCGAGCTGCGGGGCGCCGTCGGCGTAGACACTGGCCGGCCCGCCGGAAAGCACGACCGCCACCGGGTTACGGGCCTTGATCTCCTCGACCGAGGCGGTGTGCGGGATCACTTCGGAAAAGACCCGCGCCTCGCGGATCCGGCGCGCGATCAACTGCGCATACTGCGCACCGAAGTCGACCACCAACACGGGCCTCGGCGACGCTGATTCCACGGGCACCGAGTCTAGTGGCCGCCGGCATGCTGGCTGCCGCCGCGCGCCGCAACGGCCGGTGATCGCTGGCGACACAGCCCCGCATGGCGGCACACAGCCCGGCATGGTGGAGTGGATACCGCCCAACCCCCGATACCGCAGAGAGCGAGGGTCCGCCGTGCTGGGTCTGCCGGAGAAGGTGCATGCCTGCCTGTTCGACCTCGACGGCGTGCTCACCGATACCGCGAGCGTGCATACCAAGGCCTGGAAAGTGATGTTCGACGCCTATCTGTCGCAGCGGGCCAAGCGGACGGGAGAAAAGTTCGTCCCCTTCGACGCGGCCGCGGACTACCGGAAATACGTCGACGGCAAGAAACGCGAGGACGGGGTCCGGTCGTTTTTGAACAGCCGGGGAATCGACCTGCCCGACGGCACTCCGGACGACCCCGACGACGCCGAGACGATATACGGCCTGGGCAACCGCAAGAACGAGATGTTCCAGAAGGTCCTGCACGACGACGGCGTCGAGGTGTTCGAGGGGTCGCGTCGCTATCTGGAGGCGGCCTCGGCCGCGGGGCTGGGCATCGCGGTGGTCTCCTCGAGCGCCAACACCCGCGACGTGCTCGAGATCACCGGGCTCGACCGGTTCGTCCAGCAGCGGGTGGACGGGATCACGCTGCGCGACGAGCACATCGCCGGCAAGCCGGCCCCCGACTCCTACCTGCGCGGCGCGCAGATGCTGGGCGTGGGCCCCGCCGCCGCGGCCGTCTTCGAGGACGCGCTGTCGGGCGTGCAGGCCGGCCGCGCCGGCAACTTCGGCTTCGTGGTGGGCGTCGACCGCGTGGGCCAGGCAGAAGATCTGCGCCGCAACGGCGCCGACGTGGTGGTCACCGATCTGGCCGAGCTGCTGCAGTCATGATTACTGACGAGGCATTTCCCGTCGAACCGTGGCAGGTCCGCGAGACCCGGCTCGACCTGAACCTGTTGGCCCAGTCGGAATCCCTGTTCACCTTGTCCAACGGGCACATCGGGTTGCGCGGCAACCTCGACGAAGGCGAGCCGCACGGCCTGCCCGGCACCTACCTGAACTCCTTCTACGAAATCCGGCCGCTGCCGTACGCCGAGGCCGGCTACGGCTATCCGGAGGCGGGCCAGACCATCGTCGACGTCACCAACGGCAAGATCATCAGGCTGCTGGTCGAGGACGAGCCGTTCGACGTCCGCTACGGCGAATTGCTCTCGCATGAAAGGGTTCTCGACCTGCGCGCCGGGACACTGACCCGCCGCGCGCACTGGCGCTCGCCGGCCGGCAAGCAGGTCAGGGTGGTGTCCACCCGGCTGGTGTCACTGGCTCAGCGTGGCGTGGCCGCCATCGAATACGTCGTCGAAGCGGTCGGCGAATTCGTCCGCGTGACCGTGCAGTCCGAACTGGTCACCAACGAGGACCAGCCGGTGACCTCGGGCGACCCGCGGGTGTCGGCCATTCTGGAGAACCCGCTGGAGGCCGTCGACCACGAAAGCACCGAAACTTCAGCGCTTCTCATGCATCGGACCCGCAGCAGCGCCCTGATGGTGTCCGCCGCGATGGATCACGAGATCGACGTTCCCGGGCGCGTCGAGTTCAGCACCGACGCCCGTCCCGACCTGGGGCGGACCACGGTGATCTGCGGGCTGCGTGCGGGACAGAAGCTGCGCATCGTCAAATACCTGGCGTACGGCTGGTCAAGCATGCGCTCCCGCCCGGCACTGCGCGACCAGGCCGCCGCCGCGATACACAGCGCCCGTTACAGCGGGTGGCAGGGGCTGCTGGATTCGCAACGGGCCTATCTCGACGAGTTCTGGGATTGCGCGGACGTCGAGGTCGAGGGTGACCCCGAATCCCAGCAGGCGGTCCGGTTCGGGCTGTTTCACCTGTTACAGGCCAGCGCGCGCGCCGAACGCCGCGCGATCCCCGCCAAGGGGCTCACCGGAACCGGCTACGACGGCCACGCCTTCTGGGACACCGAGGCTTACGTGTTGCCGGTGCTCACCTACACCGCGCCGCATGCCGTCGCCGACGCGCTGCGGTGGCGGGCGTCGACCCTGGGCCTGGCCAAGGAGCGGGCGGCCGAGCTCGGCCTGGCCGGGGCCAGCTTTCCCTGGCGCACCATCCGCGGCCAGGAGTGCTCGGCCTACTGGCCGGCCGGCACGGCGGCCTGGCACATCAACGCCGACGTCGCCATGGCCTTCGAGCGGTACCGCACCGTCACCGGCGACCCCTCGCTGGAGGAGGAGTGCGGCCTTGCGGTGCTGATCGAGACCGCCCGGCTGTGGCTCTCGCTCGGCCACCATGACCGGCACGGCGTCTGGCACCTCGACGGCGTCACCGGACCCGACGAATACACGGCGATCGTCCGCGACAACGTCTTCACGAACCTGATGGCGGCACACAACCTGATCACCGCCGCCGACGCCTGCAACCGTCACCCCGAAGCTGCGGAGGCGATGGGCGTCACCACCGAGGAGACCGCCGCCTGGCGCGACGCGGCCGACGCCGTCCACATTCCCTACGACGCCGAGCTGGGCGTCCATCAGCAGTGCGAGGGGTTCACCACCTTTGCGGAGTGGGACTTCGAAGCCAACACCACCTACCCGTTGCTGTTGCACGAGGCCTACGTGCGGCTCTACCCCGCCCAGGTGATCAAGCAGGCCGACCTGGTGCTGGCGATGCAGTGGCAGAGTCATGCGTTCACAGACGAACAGAAGGCGCGCAACGTCGACTACTACGAGCGGCGCATGGTGCGCGACTCGTCGCTGTCGGCCTGCACCCAGGCGGTGATGTGTGCCGAGGTCGGGCATCTGGAGCTGGCCCATGACTATGCCTACGAGGCCGCGCTGATCGACCTGCGCGACCTGCACCACAACACCCGCGACGGGTTGCACATGGCCTCGCTCGCCGGAGCCTGGACGGCGCTGGTCGTGGGGTTTGGCGGCCTGCGCGACGACGAGGGCATCCTGTCGCTGGATCCCCAACTGCCCGAAGGCATTTCGCGACTGCGGTTCCGGCTGCGGTGGCGGGATTTCCGGCTGACCGTCGACGTCAACCACTCCGACGTCACCTACACGGTTCGCGACGGGCCCGGTCACGAGCTGACCATCCGGCACGCCGGTGACGAACTCACACTGAACACCGATTCGCCGACGACCATCGCGGTGCGCACCCGCAAGCCGCTACTGCCGCCGCCGCAGCAGCCGCCGGGACGCGAGCCGCTGCACCGCCGCGTGGTGTCCCGGAGTCAGTGAGCACAACCCTGGGGGATGGGCAAGACGGCCGGCGACCGACCCACCCTGACCCCGCCCGCGGGGTGGCTACCATACGGTCATGAACGAGGCGACCTCACCAATCGGCGAGTTAGCCACCGAGGCGATGGACCTGCTGATCGAGGCCGTGGAGCAGATTCCTCCGGAGGGCTGGGACAAGCCGTCCAACCTCGAGGGCTGGAGCGTGCGGGACCTCGTGGGTCACGTCACCGGGAGCGCGGCGAAGGTCGTGGCGTTGGTCGAAGACGAGGAGATTTGGCGGCAGCCCTCTCGGCCGGCGGACTGGACATCCGAGGACCCCGCCGCGCGGCTGCGTGAGCTGGCCGCCCGCTTGCAAAGCGCCCTGCCCGGCGCGGACCTGGACGCGATGCGGACGTCGCCGCAGGGCGAGGTCCCGCTGCAGCGCGCGCTGGCCTACCCCGTCTCCGACCTGGCCCTGCACAGCTGGGACATCTACCGCTCGCGGGGCCGGCTGGTCGAGATGCCCGCGGACCTGCTGGCGTTCTGTCGCGAGTTGGTGGAGTCGGTGCCGGAAAACATGCTGCGTCGGCCGGGCGGGTTCGGGCCGGCCCAACCCGCGCCCGAGGACTCGTCGCCGACCACCCGACTCATGGCCTACCTCGGGCGCTCGGTCGATCCGCACGCCTGATCTGGTGACCCGCCTTGGTGGACTAGGCCCGGGCCTTTTCGATGGCGCTCACGAGCGTGCACCGGTGGCGTTCGGTGTGCGTCCTGGGCGGAATCCAGGCCGATTTCCCGCCCTGGACGCACGCTCGACGGCCTTTGAGCCCGGGGGTCAGTGAGGTTCGACGATCCGGGTCACCTCGGCGCCCACGGCTTCCCGCAGCTCGTCGTCCGTCAGCTCGTCGAGACCGGCCGCCGAGCGTATGAAGGGCGCGAACAACCGCCAGCCGAACTGCAGCGCGAAGGCATTGGCGACGGCCAGACGCGCGCTGCGGTCGTCGTCGTGGCTCGGACGGATGTGCTCGAACAATTGCGAGGCGCCGGGAAATCGCGACTGCAACTTCCCCGCCGGGTAGCCGTCGAGCAGGGTGCGGGCCATCACCCGGATGTGCCGGTCCGTCACCCGTTCCGCCTCCGCCTCCGAGGGATCGCTCTGCAGCAACGCGGCCGTCGTCGCACCCAGGTGGTCGAGCACGGCACCGACCAGCTGTTCCTTGGTGCCGAAATGACGAAACACCAGCCCGTGGTTGACCTTCGATCGGGCGGCGATGTCGCGGATCGACGTCGCGGCCGGGCCGCGCTCGGCGAACAGGTCGGTGGCGGCCTCGAGGATCGCCGCCGCCACCGCCTCCCGCCCGGTGGGGGCTCCCTGCCCGGTGGGAATCTTGCGGCGCGAAACACTTGCCGAGCTTGTAGTCACCTGTCTACGCTAACTTATGTAGTCAATTGACTACACCTCGGCTTCAGCCAAAAGGACGAAAGACATGACACAGGCGATAACCGTCACCAAGCTGGGCAGCCGGATCGGTGCCCGTATCGACGGGGTGCAACTCGGCGGCGACCTGGACCCGGCCGCCGTCGAAGAGATCCACCAGGCGTTGTTGACCCACAAGGTGATCTTCTTCCGCGGCCAGCACCACCTCGACGACGACCAACAGCTCGCGTTCGCCGGGCTGCTGGGCACCCCGATCGGCCACCCGGCCGCGGCCGCCTTCGGGGCCCATGATGCCCATGCCCCGATCATCACCCCGATCAACTCCGAATGGGGCAAGGCGACCCAATGGCACACCGACGTCACGTTCGCCGCCAACTACCCGGCGGCCTCGATCCTGCGCGCGATCACGCTGCCCAGCTACGGCGGGTCGACGCTGTGGGCCTCGACCGCGGCGGCCTACGAGCACCTGCCCGAACCGCTCAAGCACCTGGTGGAGAACCTGTGGGCGGTGCACACCAACCAATTCGATTACGCGATCACCGAAGTGGAATCGCTGACCGAAATCCAGCAGGCGTTCGCGGATGCGTTCCAGAAGAAGGAGTTCCGGACCGAACACCCGGTGGTGAGAGTGCACCCGGAGACCGGTGAACGCACCCTGCTGGCCGGAAACTTCATCCGCAACTTCGTCGGGCTGGACAGCTACGAGTCAAGCGTGCTGTTCGAATTGCTGCACCGGCGAATCACCTTGCCCGAGAACACCATCCGCTGGAACTGGGAGCCGGGTGACGTCGCCATCTGGGACAACCGGGCGACGCAGCACCGGGCGATCGACGACTACGGTGACCAGCCGCGGCTCATGCACCGCGTCACCCTGTTGGGCGACGTGCCGGTCAACGTGCACGGGGAACGCAGCCGGGTGCTCAGCGGCGCCCCGCTCGAGGCGATCGCGAGCTGAGGCTCTACCTAATCGTGACGACCCGCAACGCCCGGCCACGCCGCGCTCGCGATCGTCACCTACCATCGTGACGACCCGCAGCGCCCGGCTACGCCGCGCTCGCGATCGTCACCTACCATCGTGACGACCCGCAGCGCCCGGCTACGCCGCGCTCGCGATCGTCACTAGCCCGCCGTGCTGACCGGATCGATCGGCAGCCAACGCAGCGCGCCCGGCGCCCCGGTGGGCACCACCGGGTGCTCGGGTGGGATCGGCGCCAGGCGCCGGTAGGTGTCACCCTGCAGCGGCCGCTGATCGATCTCGCCCTTGTTGGGCCACAGCGAGGCGGCCCGCTCGGCCTGCGCGGTGATGGACAGCGACGGGTTGACGCCCAGGTTCGCCGAGATCGCGGCGCCGTCCACCACGAACAGGCTGGGGTAGCCGTAGACCCGGTGATACGGGTCGATGACGCCGTTTTCGGGGCTGTCCCCGATCACCGCCCCACCAAGGAAGTGGGCCGTCAGCGGGATGTTGAACAGTTCGCCCCAGGTGCCGCCGGCCACGCCGTCGACCTTGGCGGCGATGCGGCGGGTGACCTCGTTGCCGATCGGGATCCACGATGGGTTCGGCTCGCCGTGTCCCTGCTTGCTCGAATACCAGCGGATGCCGAGCTTGCCGCGCTTGGTAAACGTGGTGATCGAGTTGTCCAGGTGCTGCATCACCAGCGCGATCAGCGTTCGCTCGCTCCACTGGTGGACATTGAGCATCCGCAGTAGGCCGCGCGGATCTTCGCGGCCCTGGTCCCACAACTGCTTCCACCGCGGCACGGAGCTGCCTGGGGGACCCTCCGGGTCTGGGCCGTCGGTCATCAGGGTCTGCAACAGCCCCATCGCGTTGGAGCCCTTGCCATAGCGGACGGGCTCGATGTGGGTGTCCGGCGTCGGGTGAATCGACGACGTGATCGCCACCCCGTGGGTCAGGTCCAGATCGGGCAAGACCTCGCGCGTCGCCGCCCCCACGATCGACTCGGAGTTGGTCCGGGTCAACACGCCGAGTTGTTTTGACAGCCGGGCCAACTTCCCAGCGTCCCGCATCTTGAACAGCAGGTGCTGCGTGCCCCACGTGCCCGCGGCCAGGATCAGGTGCGCGGCGGTGTAGGTGCGCCGGTCGCGGCGCAGCCAACTGCCGGTGCGGACGGTGCGCACCTCCCACAGTCCGTCGGAGCGCTGCCCGAAACCCTTCACCGTCGTCATCGGAATCACTTGCGCGCCAGCTGATTCCGCGAGACCGAGGTAGTTTTTCACCAGTGTGTTCTTGGCGCCGTAGCGACAGCCCGTCATGCAGCAGCCGCATTCCAGGCAGCCGGTGCGCTCCGGACCGGCGCCGCCGAAGTACGGGTCGGGCACCCTCTTGCCCGGCGTCTTGGTGCCGTCGGGGCCGAAGAAGACCCCGACCGGTGTCGGCACGAAGGTGTCGCCGAATCCCATCTCGTCGGCGACCTCCTTGACGATGCGGTCGGCGTCGGTGAACGTCGGGTTTTCCACCACGCCCAGCATTCGCTGCGCCTGTTCGTAGTGGGGCATCAGCTCGTCACGCCAGTCGGTGATGTGCGACCACTGCCGGTCCTTGAAGAACGGCTCCGGCGGCACGTACAACGTGTTGGCGTAGTTCAGCGAGCCGCCGCCCACCCCCGCGCCCGCCAGGATCATCACGTTGCGCAGCGGGTGGATGCGCTGGATGCCGTAACAGCCCAGCTTGGGCGCCCAGAGGAACTTGCGCAGGTCCCAGGACGTCTTGGCGAACTCCTCGTCGGAGAAGCGGCGGCCGGCTTCCAATACGCCTACGCGATAGCCCTTTTCCGTCAGCCGTAGTGCGCTGACGCTGCCCCCGAACCCCGAGCCGATGATCAGAACGTCGTAATCCGGCCTCATCTGGGCAGTATGCCCGTCCTCACAGGTTGCCTGCCAACTAGCCGAACCAACCCGCCAGGGCCTGCAGGATCCCCCGCACGTTGAAGAAGCCGGACTGCCCGGTTGTAATTGCCGAGGTCGCCGAGGCCCAGGTTGGTCGTCACCAGGCCCTGCAGCGAATCAGTCATGGAGAAGTTCGGCGGTGCTGGTGTGGCTGGTGTGGCTCCAGGGGCCTGACCCCGACGAACTTACGAGCGCAACCACCAGTCCCTCAACTCGATCCAGGTTCTCCAGCTGCTCGACTTGACGATCATGACGGGCCGACGAGCAGTTGTTTGCCTACGACGTCGCGGTCGTCGCCGCGAGCGGAACGCCACCGCGAAAATCCAACGGCCCAGTGCCGCGCTGGCGTGACGCTCGGCGGTGGCCGTCACGCTAGCGTGACGCTCGGCGTCGAGGAGCGTCGAGACTCAGCAACCGACGGTCAGCCCGACCTTCTGGAATTCCTTGAGGTCGCAGTAGCCGGCCTTGGCCATCGACCGGCGCAGGCCACCGACCAGATTCAGGCTGCCGAACGGGTCGTCGGACGGACCGCCCAGTACCCGCTCCATCGGCGGGCGTTCCCCGACGGCGATCTGCAGCAGCGCGCCGCGCGGCAACGACGGGTGCGCCGCCGCGGCCGGCCAGAACCACCCGCCGCCAAGCGCCTCGGCGCATTCGGCCAGCGGCGTGCCCAGCACCACCGCGTCGGCACCGCAGGCGATCGCCTTGGCCAGCTCGCCGGAGGTGTGGATATCGCCATCGGCCAGCACGTGCACGTAACGGCCGCCGGTCTCGTCGAGGTATTCGCGCCGCGCGGCGGCGGCGTCGGCGATCGCGGTGGCCATCGGCACGCTGATGCCCAACACCTCGTCGGTGGTGGTCACCCCCCGGGTGGAGCCGTAGCCGACGATGACGCCGGCCGCGCCGGTGCGCATCAGGTGCAGCGCGGTGCGGTGGTCGAGCACACCGCCGGCGACCACCGGGACGTCGAGCTCGGCGATGAAGGTCTTCAGGTTCAGCGGCTCGCCGTCGCTGGCCACCCGCTCGGCGGACACGATCGTGCCCTGGACGACGAGCAGGTCGATGCCGGCCTGAAGCAGCACCGGTGTCAGCGCCCGGGCGTTTTGCGGGCTGACCCGCACCGCGGTGGTCACCCCGGCCTCGCGGATGCGGGCCACCGCCGAGCCCAGCAGGTCCGGGTCCAGCGGCGCCGCATGCAGCTCCTGTAGCAGCCGGATCGCCGCCGAGGGTTCGGGCTCCTTTTCGGCGGCCTCGAGCAGTTGTGCGACCTTGGCCTCGACGTCGGCGTGCCGGCCGATCAGCCCCTCACCGTTGAGCACCCCGAGCCCGCCGAGCCGGCCGAGCTCGATCGCGAACTCCGGCGACACCAAGGCATCGGTCGGGTGCGCCACCACCGGGATTTCAAACCGGTAGGCGTCGAGCTGCCACGCCGTCGACACGTCCTGCGACGAGCGGGTGCGCCGCGACGGCACGATGCTGATTTCGCTGAGTTCGTAGGTGCGACGGGCGGCGCGGCCCATCCCGATCTCGACCATGGCCAGTTCGCTGTTCACCGGGCGTAGTAGTTGGGCGCCTCGACGGTCATGGCGACGTCGTGCGGGTGGCTCTCCTTGAGCCCGGCGGCGGTGATCCGGACGAACTGCGCCCGCTGCAACACCTCGATGGTGGGCGAGCCGGTGTAGCCCATCGCGGCGCGCAGACCGCCGGTCAGCTGGTGGATCACCGACGAGAGCGGTCCGCGGAACGGCACCCGGCCCTCGATCCCCTCGGGCACCAGCTTGTCCTCGCTCAAAGCATCGTCGGCGAAGTAACGGTCCTTGGAATACGACTTACCCCCGCCCCTACCCTGCATGGCACCCAGCGACCCCATGCCGCGATAGCTCTTGAACTGCTTGCCGTTGACGAAGATCAGCTCGCCGGGCGCCTCGGCGGTGCCGGCCAGCAGCGAGCCGAGCATCGCCGTCGATGCGCCCGCGGCCAGCGCCTTGGCGATATCACCGGAGTACTGCAGCCCGCCGTCGGCGATGACCGGCACGCCATGCGGACGACAGGCCGCTACTGCTTCCAGGATCGCGGTGATCTGCGGGGCGCCGACGCCGGCCACGACGCGGGTGGTGCAGATCGATCCCGGTCCCACACCGACCTTCACCGCGTCGGCGCCGGCGTCGACCAGGGCCGCGGCCGCGGCCCTGGTGGCCACGTTGCCGCCGATCACCTCGACGCGCTCGCCGACCTCGGCCTTGAGTTTGCCGACCATGTCGAGGACCAGCCTGTTGTGGGCGTGCGCGGTGTCGACGATCAGCACGTCGACCCCGGCGTCGACCAGCATCATCGCGCGCACCCAGGCGTCACCGCCGACGCCCACGGCGGCACCGACCAGCAGCCGACCGTCGCTGTCCTTGGTGGCCAGGGGGTGTTGTTCGGTCTTGACGAAGTCCTTGACGGTGATCAGCCCGGTCAGCCGGCCATGGCCGTCGACGACGGGCAGCTTCTCAATCTTGTTGCGGCGCAACAGGCCCAACGCGGCGTCGGCGCTGACACCCTCCTGGGCGGTGATCAGCGGGGCCTTGGTCATCACCTCGGCGACCGGCTTGGACTGGTCGACCTCGAATCGCAGATCGCGGTTGGTGATGATCCCAACAAGTGAGCCCAGTGCGTCGACCACCGGCAGTCCGGAGATCCGGAACCGGGCGCACAGCGCCTCGACCTGGGCCAGGGTGTTGTCCGGCCGGCAGGTGACCGGGTCGGTGACCATGCCGGCCTCCGAGCGCTTGACCATCTCCACCTGGCCGGCCTGTTCGGCGACCGGCAGGTTGCGGTGCAGCACGCCCATGCCGCCCGCGCGGGCCATCGCGATGGCCATCCGCGACTCCGTGACGGTGTCCATCGCCGAGCTGACCAGCGGCACCTTGAGCCTGATCTTCTTGGTGAGCTGGCTGGAGGTGTCCGCGGTGGCGGGAACCACGTCGGACGCCGCGGGCAGCAACAAGACGTCGTCGAAGGTGAGCCCCAGCATCGCCACCTTGTAGGGGTTGTCGCCCCCGGTCGGCACCGGGTCGTCGACCAGGCCCTCAATACGGGCGTCGCGCACATACGGAGTGCCGACCAGCGCGGAGCTGTCTTCTAAGTGGGACATGCCACGGGACATCGGTGGGGCCCTCCATACGCACGCTTGGAGTGAGAAGCCCATCCTATCGGCTCGGCTCGCTCCGGACTCGCTTGCTTGGGCGTGCCGCGCGACCCGAACGGCACGGAAACGGCGGGCGGCTCCCTGCTGGCGTTATCGCCACCCGCCTGCGTACGCTAGAGGCGTGCGTGACCACCTCCCGCCGGGTTTGCCACCCGACCCATTCGCCGACGACCCCTGCGATCCGTCAGCGGCGCTGGATGCCGTCGAGCCGGGACAGCCCCTGGATCAGCAAGAGCGGATGGCGGTCGAGGCTGACCTCGCCGATCTGGCCGTTTATGAGGCCCTGTTGGCGCACAAAGGTATTCGCGGGCTCGTGGTGTGCTGCGAGGAGTGCCAGCAAGACCACTACCACGACTGGGACATGTTGCGGGCCAACCTGTTGCAACTGCTGATCGACGGCACCGTCCGCCCGCACGAGCCCGCCTACGATCCCGAACCGGACGCCTACGTCACGTGGGATTACTGCCGGGGATACGCCGACGCCTCGCTCAACGAAGCGACGTCAGACGCCGACGGGTTTCACCGCCGCCACTGAGCGCCCCCTGGCCTAGGGTGTGTCGCTTGGCGCCTCCGACGACGGCGAGGGCTTGTGTCCGTGGTGGTGGTGATGGTGCCCACCCGAAGCCGGACTCGGCGACGGGCTCGGTGATTCGCTGGGGGCGGGAGCCATTGCGCCGGGGCTGACCACCGGTGGGGCCGTGGTGCTGGGAATCAGGGCCGGCGGCGGCGGTGTGGTGGCGGAGGCCGGCAGCGTCGCGTTCGGGTTGTGTGATTCGACCCGGGTATTCAGCAGGTTGACCTCGTTCATCAGGTCATGCCTGCTGGCCCCGTCGTTCATGGACTGCACGGTGCTGCTGACCTCGGCCAACTGATTCTGGGCCTGGGCCCACTGGCCCTGGTCGATCATTTGCTGAACCTTTGCCAGATCGGCCTTGGCGGACAACGTGATCTGGTCGTCGTTGACCCGCCGCTGGTCGAAGAACATCGCGTGCAGGCCGTACAGGGCGTCCCCGGGACGGGCCTCGGCCACCATGGCACCAAACCCGCTGAGCACCAACAGCGTTGCGGCGACCGATCCGACCGCCGCCACGCCACGACGGGCGCGCCGGCGCTCGGCTATTCCGGTGCGCAGCGCTTCGACGGCCTCTTCCGGCGACACCAGCGCGCTGGCCGGTGGCCACCGCAAGTCGTCGCGCCAGTCCTCCAGCAGGATGGCCAGCGCTTCAAAATTGGGGTCGTTGGGGTCGTCCAGATCGACCGGCCGACGTTCGGCGAGCGCGTTGACGAGCAAATCGGTGCGGGCCAACTCGTCCAAGGCCGGCTGGTCCGGGAATGCATAACCAGGATCAGGCATAGTCACCTGCCGCGACGATTTCGGACTTGAGCCGTGACAGCGCCCGGTGCTGAGCCACTCGGACCGCTCCCGTGGTGCTGCCGACGGCGGCGGCGGTCTCCTCGGCGGACAGGCCGACGACCACGCGCAGGATCAGTATCTCGCGCTGCTTGCCGGGCAAGATCTCCAGCAATTCGTTCATTCGACTGACCGAATCGGCTTCGATGGCCCGCTGCTCCGGGCCCGCCTCGGGCGACCAGCGCTCGGGAACCGATTCGGCGGGATAGGCACGATCACGGCCGGCCGCCCGATGGGCGTCGGCAACCTTGTGGGCCGCAATGCCGTACAGGAAGGCCAGGAACGGGCGCCCCCGCTCCCGGTACCGCGGCAGCGCCGTAATGGTGGCCAAGCACACCTCCTGAGCCACGTCGTCTGCTGAGAGGCCGCCGCGGTCGACTGTGCCGACTCGCGCGCGGCAATATCGCACGACAATCGGTCGGATGGTCTCCAGCACCTCCCGTAGTGCGTTGCTGTCTCCGGCCACGGCCTCCGCAACCACAGCGTCGAGACGTTCCCCTTGCATTGTCATCGACGGCGGTAGCTCCAACGTTACGAATGGGACACATCGCGGGCTAACTAACTAAATGACAATAACGGGCGGAAGGCCGTTTCAAGCGGAACGCCACGTCCCACCGGCGCGCCGCACCTGGCCTGCGCAGATATCGCGAATTTCGTGCAGCTTTTGTGCCGAAAACGTGGCGTGTCCGATATCGATAAGCAAGCACGCCAATGCCCAGCGAAGCGGTATCAGTTCCAGTCTGCCGGTGGCCTCCAGCGCCGGCGCCGCGACCGCACGGGCGCGGTCGGTGTTGCCCGCGCTGCACAGGGCGGCGGCCAGCACCACGTCGCTCTTGACCCGGTGTCGCGCCGACGGAACGGTCATGGCCCGCGCCAGCTCCACGGCTTCCTCGGCATGGCGCATGGCCGATTCCCCGGCGCCGCGGGCCATCGCCAGCTCGGCGGCCACCCACCGCCGGCGCACCGGCAGCCGGTCCGGCACCACGCCGGGCCGCGTGTCCACGCGGGTCAACAACGTCGCGGCGACCGCGAAACGGCCGACGCCCAGGGCGTCGGCCGCCAGCCCAATCAGCGCATCGGCACGGGCCTCGGGATCCGTGCCGGCCAGCGCCAAGGCGCGCCCGTCCCAGCCCCGCGCCCAACTGTGCCAACCGAGCTGGCGCAAAAACGATGCCTGCGTGCTGTGGGCCAGCGAAACCAACCGACCGGTCGGGCCGCTGCGTCGCAGCACCTCCAGGTCGCGGTAGGCGCTGCCGTAGCGACCTTGCCCGCCCGCCGCGACGGCCCGCAGCCACAATTGCTGTGGCGTGGTCGCCGCCGGCAGCGGCCAGCTGCCGGGCCGGCCCCCGAATGCGGCCGCGGCCAGCGTTCGCTCAATCATCGAAGTGTGACGAGTTTCAATCACGGTGATAGTAGTAAACAGTTCGTGGTGTCTGTGTTACCGAAATGTTAATCACGGTCGGCTTTGTACTAATTGCTGCCTCCGCTTCGCTGCGCCCTGAGCTGCGAAATCTCAGTTTGGTCAAGTGCCTGGTAGCACGGTCCCCGTTCGACGAATGTGTTACAGATGAACGATGAGTTAATTCTGCTCCAACGCCCATATATTTTGGTGTTCTAACTGGCTATTGACGGAAATTCGCCGTCGCCCCTAAGTTCTACGGGTGACGGGTAGTCATCGGTGACGCCACTGAAAAATCAGTCGCACAATCGCTTTTCGGACGCTTCGCGAAACCTGACCTTCTGGGCGTGCCGTGCAGAGAGGGAACGATCCAATGCCACAGCCGGAGCAGCTACCCGGGCCCAACGCCGACATCTGGAACTGGCAACTGCAAGGCCTGTGCCGCGGCGTTGACTCGTCGATGTTTTTCCACCCCGACGGCGAGCGTGGCCGCGCCCGCATGCAGCGCGAGCAGCGCGCCAAGGAGATGTGCCGGCGCTGCCCGGTGATCCAGGAGTGCCGTTCCCATGCCCTGGGAGTTGGTGAGCCGTACGGTGTTTGGGGCGGCCTGTCGGAATCCGAGCGCGACCTACTGCTGAAGGGCGACATCGGCCGCCGCCGCTCGGCCTAACCGCGCCCGGCGAGACGCAAAATCGCCCAATTTCGAGATGAAATGGGCGATTTTGCGTCTGCTCGCGTGGGGACTCAGTGGTGGTGATGGTGCCCGTGGCCGTGGTCGTGCTCTTCCGCCTTTTCAGGCTTGTCGACCACCGCCGTCTCGGTAGTGAGCACCATGCGGGCCACCGACGCCGCATTGACCACCGCGGACCGCGTCACCTTCACCGGGTCGATGACGCCGTCGGCGATCAGGTCGCCGTAGCGCAGCGTCTCCGCGTTCAGCCCCTGCCCGCTGGGCAGTTCGCTGACCTTGTTGACCGCGACGGCGCCGTCCAGCCCGGCGTTGGTGGCGATCCAGTACAGCGGCGCGGCCAACGCCTCGGAGAACACGTCGACACCGACCGCCTCGTCGCCGCTAAGCGACGCGCGCAATTCCTTCAGCGCCTTGCGGGCCTGGATGAGCGCGGATCCGCCGCCCGCGACGATGCCCTCCTCGACGGCGGCCTTGGCGGCCGCGACGGCGTCCTCGACGCTTTCCTTGCGTTCCTTGAGGGCAGTCTCGGTGGCGGCGCCCACCTTGATGACGGCCACGCCACCGGCCAGCTTGGCCAGCCGCTCCTGCAGCTTCTCGCGATCCCAGTCCGAGTCGCTCTTCTCGATCTCGGCGCGCAGCTGCTTGATGCGACCCGCGACCGCCTCCTTGGAGCCGCCGCCGTCGACGATGATGGTGTCGTCCTTGCCGACCACCACGCGGCGGGCCGAGCCGAGCACGTCGGTGCCGACCTCGCGCAGCAGCAGGCCGGCGTCGGGATTGATCACCTGACCACCGGTGACCACCGCCAGGTCCTCGAGGAAAGCCTTGCGGCGGTCGCCGAAGAACGGCGCCTTGACGGCGACCGCTTTCAGCGTCTTGCGGATGGAGTTGACGACGAGCGTCGCCAGGGCCTCACCCTCGACGTCCTCGGCGATGATCAGCAGCGGTTTGCCCGTCTCGGCGACCTTTTCGAGCATGGGCAGCAGGTCGGGCAGCGAGCTGACCTTCTCCTGGTGCAACAGGATCAGCGGCTCGTCGAGCACGGCCTCCTGGGAGTCGAAGTCGGTCACGAAATACGCCGACAAGAAGCCCTTGTCGAAGCCGACGCCCTCGGTGAATTCCAGCTCGGTGGTCAGTGTCGAGGCTTCCTCGACGCTGACCACGCCGTCGGCGCCGACCTTGGTCATCGCCTCGCCGACCAACTCACCGATCTGCTGGTCGCGCGACGACACCGTGGCCACCTGCGCGATCGCGTCCTTGCCGGACACCGGGGTCGCCGACGCGAGCAGCGCCTCGGACACCGCGTCGCCGGCCTTGCCGATTCCAATGCCGAGCGCGATCGGGTTGACCCCGGCTGCAACCATGCGCAGGCCGTCTTTGATCAACGCCTGCGCCAGCACGGTCGCCGTGGTGGTGCCGTCGCCGGCGACGTCGTTGGTCTTGGTGGCCACCGACTTCACCAGCTGGGCGCCCAGGTTCTCGAACGGGTCTTCCAGGTCGATCTCGCGCGCGACGGTGACACCGTCGTTGGTCACCGCCGGTCCGCCGAATGCCTTGGCCAGCACCACATGCCGGCCGCGCGGCCCCAGTGTCACCCGCACCGCGTCGGCGAGCTTGTTCACGCCCGCCTCCATGGCGCGGCGCGCGGTTTCGTCGTACTCAATGATCTTGCTCATCAGGTTCCTTTCGCCCGGCCGACGATGCGGGCCGAGAAACGGCCCGCCCGCTGCGAACGCATGCCGCCCCGGAAATCACCCGCGGTCAAACGCGGGGATCGCCGGGGCGGAACACGGTCCTTACTTGTTGACGACGGCCAGCACGTCGCGGGCCGACAGGATCAGGTACTCCTCGCCGTTGTACTTGATCTCGGTGCCGCCGTACTTGCTGTAGATGACGGTGTCACCCTCCGACACGTCCAGCGGGATCCGCTTCGCGCCGTCGTCGTCCCACCGGCCGGGGCCGACTGCGACGACGGTGCCTTCCTGCGGCTTCTCCTTGGCGGTGTCAGGAATGACCAGACCGGACGCGGTCGTGGTCTCGGCCTCGTTGGCCTGCACGAGAATCTTGTCCTCGAGTGGCTTGATGTTCACCTTCGCCACGATTGGAGCCCTCCACTAGTTAGATCGGGTCCGGGGCCTCCGGACCGGGGTTGGCGGTCGGTCCGGGGACTGCCCCGAACCGTCCGGGTTATCAGGTGATTTGGCAGCCGTCCGTGCCCTCGCGCCGTCGTCGCGGGTGCCGGCGCAGGGGACCGTCCGATTGCCACCTAGCACTCTATACATGAGAGTGCTAGCACTCAAGGCCGGCCCGCTGCTTCCCGCGCGTTGGCGGGCCGCGGTCAGTTGACGAGGCCTTTCAGCACCGGCAGGCCGGGGTCGCTGGGCACGTCCAACGGCGACGGCGGCGCCCCCGCGGCCACCAGGTGCGCGGCGAACGACGCGATCATGGCGCCGTTGTCGGTGCACAGCCGGGGCCTGGGGATCCGCAGCGTCAGGCCCGCCGCCGCGCAGCGTCGCGCGGCCAGCTCCCGCAGCCGCGAGTTCGCGGCCACTCCCCCCGCGATCAGCAGCGTCGAGACGCCGAGAGCGGTCGCCGCACGCACCGCCTTCATGGTCAGCACGTCGGCGACGGCCTCTTGGAAGCCGGCGGCGATATCCGCCGTACTCGCCTCCGGATTGCTCTCCACATACCGTGCGACGGCCGTCTTGAGCCCGGAGAAACTGAAGGCGTACGGGTCGTCGGCCGGGCCGGTCATGCCGCGTGGGAACGCGGGGATCTCCGCGGCCTCTCGGCCGCAGGTGCGGGCCAGGTCGTCGAGCACCTTGCCGCCCGGGTAGCCCAGCCCCAGCAGCCGCGCCACCTTGTCGTAGGCCTCGCCGGCGGCGTCGTCGACGGTGCCGCCGAGTTCGACGATCGGCTCGCCGAGGGAACGCGCGTGCAGCAGGTGGGTATGCCCGCCGGACACCAACAGCGCCACGCATTCGGGCAGCGGTCCGTGTTCGTACACGTCGGCGGCCAGGTGCCCGCCCAGGTGGTTCACGGCGTAGAACGGCACCCCCCAGGCGGCCGAATACGCCTTGGCCGCAGCCACTCCCACCAACAGGGCGCCGGCCAGCCCGGGCCCGATGGTGGCGGCGACGATATCGGGTTTTTTCAGGCCCGCCGCCGCCAGCGCGCGGCGCATGGTCGGACCGAGCGCCTCCAGGTGCGCCCGCGAGGCGATCTCGGGGACGACGCCGCCGAAGCGGACGTGTTCGTCGACGCTGGAGGCCACCTCGTCGGCCAGCAGGGTCACGGCGCCGTCCTCGTCCAACCGCGCGATGCCGACTCCCGTTTCGTCGCAAGAGGTTTCGATGGCCAAGATGATCGTCATGAGCCCACCCGCCGCATCGTGTACGCGTCGGCGCCGCTGGCCCGGTAGTAGCGCCGGCGCAGGCCGATCCGGGTGAACCCCGTGCTGCGGTACAGCGCGATGGCCGCCTCGTTGTCGGTGCGGACCTCCAGGTAGACGACGCCGCCGTCGGCGAAATCCAACAGCTCGTCGAGCAGCCGGCGCCCGATGCCCCGGCCCTGATAGGCCGGGTCGACGCCGATGGTGTGCACCTCGTACTCGAACGGCGGGGTGCGGCCCAACCTCGAGATGCCCGCGTAACCCACCAGCGTGCCGGCGACACGCGCGCCCACGTAATGGTTATGGGCGCTGGCCAATTCGCGGTTGAACGCCGCCGCGGGCCACGGGTCGTCGCCGTCGAACAACAGCGCCTCGAGCTCGGCGCACCGCCGCGCGTCGGCTTGTGTCAACGCGCCGAGGGTCACGGGCTCACTGGGGGCGGTCATCGGCGGGCCGCCAAGGGTTTGGCGTCGGGCCGGCGCAGATACAACGGCACCAGCGGCGCCGGGTTTGCGGCCCGCATCGTCGCTGCGGTGATAAGGCCGGCCGGCGTCGGGTGGACGGGCCCGCATACCGGCAGGCCGAACAGCGCCGCGTGCTCGGGCGAGCCGGCGACCGCGCGCGCCGTGCCGGGGTCGACGTCGGCCGGGGCGTTCACCGCCGGACCGTCGGTGCGGGCCCCGTCGCGGTAGCGGGCCCAGTACACCTCGCGCCGGCGGGCGTCGGTGACCACCAGGACGTCGCCGGTGGTTTGCACCCCGATGGCGTCCAGGCTGCACACGCCGTGCACCGGGATGCCCAGCGCGTGCCCGTAGGCGGCCGCGGTGGCCATTCCGACCCGCAGGCCGGTGAACGGGCCGGGGCCGCAGCCCACCACGACGGCCTCGAGGTCGGCCATCGTCAGCGCGGCATCGGCCAGGGCGGCCAGCACGTTCGGGGTGAGCCGCTCGGCGTGCGCGCGGGCGTCGACGGTGACTCGCTCGGCCAGCACGGTGAGGACGCCGCGCTCGAGCCGTACCAAGCCGGCCGTCACCGCGGGCGTGGAGGTGTCAAGGGCGAGAACATTGCTTACGCGCACCGCTCCTCCTCATCGCTGCGCTCTGCATCGTCGCCGGTGCGACTCACAAGCCGCCCCACTCCCAGGTCGCGACCCGCACGTCGGAGTGGCTGACGCGCTCCAGGCGGATGTCGAGGTGGCGCTCCGAGAGGCGTTCGGCGAGGCCCTCGCCCCACTCCACCACGACGACCGCGTCGTCGAGATCGGTGTCGAGGTCGAGTGAGTCGAGCTCGCCGAGCAGGTCGGCGCCGTGATGGTCCAAGAGCCGATACATGTCGACGTGGATCATCGCAGGCGCGCCGGGCCGCCGCGGCGGATGCACCCGCGCCAGCACGTACGACGGTGACGTGACCGGGCCGTCGACGTCCATCGCCGCCGCAATCCCCTTGGCCAGCACGGTCTTTCCCGCGCCGAGCGGACCGGAGAGCACCACCACGTCGCCCGCCCGCAGCTGCTCACCCAGCCGCGACCCCAGCGCGACGGTGTCCTCGACGCGCTCGCACGTGGCAGTTCCCTGCTGCTCAGCCATGGCGCCGAAACCGTTCCCTGAATCGCCGGTACCGCAGGGCCATCGTGCCCGGAACGGCCCGGTTCACCAGCCGGACCAGCCCGTCGTTGATGGCATCGGGCTTGTCCAGCAGCGCCAGGTGACTGGCCCCGGTGACGATGACCAGTTCGGACAACGGCAGCGAGGCGGCCATCTTCCGCGAATATTCGTCCGGGGTGACCAAGTCATGGTCACCGCATGCGATCAGGGTCGGGACCTTGAGCAACGTCCACAGCCCGGCGGTTTCGTCGTGCTTTTCCAGGGCCTCCAGGAAGCCCACCAGGGTGGCGATCGGGGTGTCGTTCATCATCCGCTGCGAGAACGCGTCCAGGCTCCGGCTGACCTGTAGGTCGCTGAAGGACGCGGCCCGCAAGACCGGGCCGATCAGCGAACGTGACACGTTGCGGCCGCGGTGCATCAACCTGGGCGCGGACCGGGCGGTGAACCGGAGGGCTTCCAGGGCCGGGTTTTTCAGGATCTCGCCCAGCGGTGATCGCGTAACCCCTTCGGCCGCAGTGGAAATCAGCGCCGCGCCGACGATCCTGCGCCCGTACTGCTCGGGGTGCTGCCGGGCATGCGACAACACCGTCATGCCGCCCATCGAATGGCCGACCAGCACGATCACCCCGCGCGGCGCGATCGCCTTCAGCACGCTTTCCAGGTCCTCGCCGAGTTGGGTCAGCGTGTAGGTCTCGGGCGGTCCTTCACCGGAGCGCCCGTGCCCGCGCTGGTCGTAGAAGACCAGCCGGACCCGCGGTCCCCATTTCTCGGCGAGCCGCGTCCGCTGAAAGTGGAAGGCGCCCATGCGTAGACAGAATCCATGGACGAAGACCATCGTCACCTGCGCGTCCACCGGGCCGGCTTCGCGGACCGCCAACGGTACACCGTCGGGCGTGGTCACCACGTAACTGCGGTCGCGGTCCAGCGTCCCGAAATCCTCGTTGGCGTAAGGGTCTTGGAGCGCCGTGGCGCGTTGGGTCATCGACCGGCGGGCCGAGGCCCCGACGATGGTGGCGACGGCGCCCAGCCCGGCGCCTCCCGCAAGCCACGTCCTGCCGCTGTGGCGCCTGCGGGTTCTCTCAGGGCTCAACGGTTTGCGCCTCGCGGTAGGTTCTGGTGATCCGCCCGCGGGGGCCGGTCACCACTTCGTAGTGGATGGTGCCGAGCAGGTCGGCCCAATCCTGCGCGGTGGGCTCGCCCGCGGTGCCCGGCCCGAACAGGATCGCCTCGTCGCCTTCGGCCACATCGACCTGCCCGGGGCCCAGGTCGACGAGGAACTGGTCCATGCAGATCCGCCCGACACCGGGCCGCCGCCCGCCGTTGATCAGCACCTCCAGCCGCCCGCCCAGCGTCCGGAACACGCCGTCCGCGTAGCCGATCGGCAGCAGCGCCAGATTGGTGTCACGGTCGGCGACCCAGGTGTGTCCATAGGACACGCCCTCGCCGGTCCGAACCGATTTCACCAGTGCGACAGCGCATTTCACCGTCATCGCCGGTATCAGCCCCATGTCACCGAGGCCGGGCACGGGGCTCAGGCCGTACACCGCGATGCCGGGCCGCACCAGGTCGAAGGCCAGGTCGGGACGCGACATCGTGGCCGACGAATTTGCCAGGTGCGCAACCTCAAACCGCACACCCTCGTCGCGCGCCTGCGCCAGCATCTCGGTAAACCGTTGGGCCTGAACGTCATTGAAGGGATTGTCAGGTTGGTCGGCGTACACCATGTGCGACATCAGCCCACGCAGCCGGATCGCGTCCTCGGCGACGGCGAGGCGCAGCGCGGTCAGCATCGCCGGATAGTCCGCCGGGGCGACGCCGTTGCGGTTCAGCCCCGTGTCCACCTTGACGGTGACCGTCGCCGTGCGTCCGGTCCGGCGCACCGCGTCCAGCAGCTCGTCGAGCTGACGCACCGAGGACACGGCGATCTCCACGTCGGCCAGCAGCGCCGGCCCGAAATCGATGCCGGGCGGATGCAGCCAGGCCAGGATCGGGGCGGTGATTCCGTCGGCGCGCAGCGCCAGTGCTTCGTCGACGGTGGCGACGCCCAGCTCGGCCGCTCCGGCGGTCAGCGCGGCGTGGGCGACCCGGGTGGCCCCATGGCCGTAGCCGTCGGCCTTGACGACGGCCATCACCGGCGCGCTGCCGGCGTGCTCGCGCAGCACCCGGACGTTGTGCTGGATCGCGCCCAGGTCCACCGAGGCCTCGGCGTGGACGCCCGGCGTCAGGGATATCGGCCTAACTGCCACGGCCGCCATTGTCCCAGAAACCAAAAATGCGCCGCGAAACTGTAACTAGCGACGCCGCCACTCGCGATTTGTGTCGCCAGTTACAGTCTCGCGCTAATGAGAAAAGTGCTGGGCGTCGTAGTGCCCGCCGGGCTTGACCTTGTCCAGGGAGGCCAGCGCGCTGCGGGCGTCGTCGTGCAGCGCTCGCGCCAGGTCGGCGGAGAGCCCTTCCCGCACCACGACGCGCAGCACGGAGACATGGGTGGCGTTGTCGGGCATCGTGTAGGCGGGCACCTGCCACCCGTAGCCCCGCAGCTCGTGGGAGACGTCGAACTCGGTGTAGCCGCGGTCCCTGGCCAGCCGGAAGCTGACCACCGGGATCGCCGAACCATCCGAGATCAGCTCGCAGTGGTCGCCATCGCGCAGCTGCGCACCCAGCCAGCGCGCGGTCGACGACAGACTCCGCATGACCTTGGTGTATCCCTCCCGGCCCAGCCGCAGGAAGTTGTAGTACTGGCCGACCACCTGGTTGCCGGGCCGGGAGAAGTTCAGCGTGAAGGTCGGCATATCGCCGCCCAGGTAGTTGACCCGGAAAACGAGTTCGTCGGGCAGATGCTCGGCGCTGCGCCACACGACGAACCCGATGCCGGGGTAGGTCAGCCCGTACTTGTGGCCGCTGACGTTGATCGACACCACCCGGGGCAGCCGGAAGTCCCACACCAGATCCGGGTGCAGGAACGGCACCACAAAACCACCGCTGGCCGCGTCGACGTGCACCGGGACGTCCACGCCCCCATCAGCCGCCAGTTTGTCCAGCGCCGCACAGATCTGGGCGACGGGTTCGAGTTCACCGGTGTAGGTGGTGCCGAGGATCGCCACCACGCCGATGGTGTTCTCGTCGACGGCCTCGACCACCTGTTCGGGGGTGATGACGTAACGCCCCTCCTCCATGGGCAGGTAGCGCGGTTCGACGTCGAAGTAGCGGCAGAACTTCTCCCACACCACCTGGACGTTGGAGCCCATCACCAGGTTCGGGGTGCGGCCTTCCCAGCCTTTACCCACCTTCTGGCGCCACCGCCATTTCATGGCCAGCCCGCCCAGCATCACCGCCTCGCTGGAGCCGATGGTGGACACCCCGCACGCGCTCGAGGGGTCGTCGTCGCGCAGGTGTTCGGCATGAAACAGGTCGGCGACCATGCAGACGCAGCGCTGCTCGATGGCCGCGGTGGCCGGATATTCGTCCTTGTCGATCATGTTCTTGTCGAACGTCTCGGCCATCAGTTTCCCGGCCTCGGGATCCATCCACGTGGTGACGAAGGTGGCCAGGTTCAGCCGGGAACTGCCATCGAGCATCAGCTCGTCGTGGATGAAGCGGTAGGCGGCCTCCGGGTCCATCGACTCCTCGGGCAGCCGCAACGCGGGTACGGGCGCGTCGAATAGGCGGCCGGTATAGGCGGGAGCGATCGCATGCGCGGGCACGGACGGATGGCTGCGGGACACGGCGGATCCTTTCAGGTCGGCTTCGTTGCGGTGGCTCGGCGCTACAGCTCGGCCAGGGCGGCCCGGATGTGGCCCACGATCCGCGACGCCGACGTCGGCGCGTCACCCGGGCCCGGATCGGCCGCCGACAGGCCCGCCGCGCGCGCGTGCACGAAGGCCGCGGCCGCGGCCGCCTCGGCCGCCGGCAACCCGGAGGCCAGCAACGCGCCGATCATCCCGGACAGCACGTCGCCGGAGCCTGCGGTGGCGGCCCAGGACTGGCCGGCGGGATTGAGATAGACCGGGCCGCCGGGGTCGGCGATGATCGTGACGTTCCCCTTGAGCAGCACGGTGGCGCCGAACGTGTCGGCCAGCTTACGGGTGGCGCCCACCCGGTCGTCCCCGGGCGGGTTCCCGGCCAGCCGGGCGAATTCACCGGCGTGCGGGGTCAGCACCGTCGGCACCCCCCTTTCAGCGCGCTTAGTCATCAGCTCGGGGTGGGCCGCCAGGATGGTCAGCCCGTCGGCGTCCACCAGCACCGGAAGGTCGGTGTCCAGCGCGAACCACAATGCGGCGGCGCCTGTTTCGTCGGTGCCCAGTCCCGGCCCGACGACCCAGGCCTGCACCCGGCCGGCCGCAGCCGGGGTGGGCGAGGCGATCACCTCCGGCCAGCGTGCGAGCACCTCGCCACGCGCGCCGCCGGCGTACCGAACCATGCCGGAGTGTGCCGCGACGGCGGCGCCGGTGCACAACACCGCGGCACCCGGATACGTCGACGAGCCGGCCAACACCCCCGTCACGCCCTGGGTGTACTTGTCGTCGCGCGGGCCGGGCACCGGCCAACGCGCGGCCACATCGGCGGCCTCGAAACCCAGCACTGATGTTTTTGAGGTGGGCGGCAAGTCCAGCCCGATGTCGATCAGCTCGACCCGGCCGCAATCGGCGAGCGCATGCACGGGTTTGAGGCCGCCGAAGGTGACGGTCAGCGCGGCGCGCACCGCGGGGCCGGTGATCGCGCCGGTCGCCACGTCGATGCCGCTGGGGATGTCGACGGCGACCACCGGGATCCCGTGGGCTTCCACGCCGGCGAACACCTCGGCCGCCGCCGGTCGCAGCGGACCCGAGCCGGAGATGCCCACCACCCCGTCGATGACGAGATCGGTTGCGGCCGAAACACTTTGCACGACGCGCCCACCGGCCTTCCGGAACGCCGCCAGCCCCTTGCGGTGGGTGTGGTCCGGGTTGAGCAGCACCGCGTCGGCGGCCGCGCCACGGCGGCGCACGAAGGTCGCCGCCCACAGCGCATCACCGCCGTTGTCGCCCGAGCCGATGACCGCGCACACCCGGCGGCCGGCAACCCCGCCGGTGCGGGCGGTCAGTTCCCCGATGATCGCGGTGGCCAGCCCGAAGGCCGCGCGCCGCATCAGCGCGCCATCGGGCAGGCTGGCCAGCAGCGGCGCTTCGGCGTCGCGGATCGCGTCTACAGGGTAGTAATGCCGCATCGACTCAAGCATTCCATGTCCGGGCGTACAGTCGCGTCCGGCTCGATCCAAACGACGGCAGCGAACCTAGACGGCCCTGCGCGACGCCTCGCGAGAACGGACGCGCCGGAAAGCGGTCTTGAGTTTCGCCGGGTTCAACGGCGGGCGCCTGCGCTCGCGCGCCATCGGGTAGAAGCACAAACCGATGACGATCGAGGCGAAGTGCCCGATCGCGGTGAAGTTCAGCTCGACGCGGTCCATGGTGATCAACGGGAAGCCAAAGATGATCAGTAGCACCCCGAGATAGCCCCAGCGCCACGGCCGCGCAATGTGATAGGTCAGCACGGCCATCACGCCGACGAGGAAATAGCTGACCCCGATATCGTGGGCGTGCACCAGCCGTTCCGAGGCATCGTGTTCCTCGATCGCAAAATAGAGCAGGCCTTCGCTGAAATAGGTGGCAAGGATGTGGGAGGTCAATCCCACGGTGAGCCAACGCAGGTGGCCAAGCCAGTGTTCGGCCGGCGCGAGAAACAGGGTGAACAGCAACAGGTACGGTTCCAGGTTCTTGCCGTCGATCCACAGCAGGCTGGAGAACAACACGTCGAGCGGATCCGTCGCCAGCGCGTGAATGTTGGTGGAGCGGTGCAGCAGCACCGTGTGCAGTTGCCGCCCGGGGAGTTCGTTTTGGATGATCGTCGTGATCAGCAGCACGAACAGCCAGGCGTAGGTCAACGGCGCGCCGCTGACGAAATGCCACACCGCCAATCCCATGCTTCGCAGTCGTGTCCCCACCGATGCGTGCGCCACGATGATCACCCTCTATTCGACGGTGACGGACTTGGCCAGGTTCCGCGGCTTGTCGACGTCGTAACCGCGGGCCTGCGCGACCGACGCGGCGAACACCTGAAGCGGGACGGTCGACAGTAGCGGCTGCAAAAGTGTTGACACCGACGGGATTTCGATCAAGTGATCGGCATAGGGACGCACGGTGTCGTCGCCCTCCTCGGCGATCACGATGGTCACCGCCCCGCGGGTCTGGATCTCGCGGATGTTGGACAGCAGCTTGGCGTGCAGCGTGGCCGACCCCTTGGGCGAGGGCATGACGACGATGACCGGCAGGCCGTCGTCGACCAGCGCGATCGGGCCGTGCTTGAGCTCGCCGGCGGCGAACCCCTCGGCGTGCATGTAGGCCAGCTCCTTGAGCTTCAGCGCGCCCTCCAGCGCCACCGGGTAGCCGACGTGGCGACCCAGGAACAGCACCGTCGACGATTGGGCGAACCGATGCGCCAGGGCCGCCACCGGTTCGATCGTCGCGAGCACCCGGGCCACCAGGTCCGGCATCGCTTCCAGCTCGCGGTACTCGCGCTCGACCTCGTCCGGGTACTTGGTGCCGCGGGCCTGCGCCAGCGCCAGGCCAACGAGGTAGTTGGCGGCGATCTGCGCCAGGAAGGTCTTCGTGGAGGCCACGCCGATCTCCGGGCCGGCGCGGGTGTACAGCACCGCGTCGCACTCGCGCGGGATCTGCGAGCCGTTGGTGTTGCAGATGGCCAGCACCTTGGCCTTCTGCTCCTTGGCGTGCCGGACCGCCTCCAGGGTGTCCGCGGTCTCGCCGGACTGCGAGATGGCGACCACCAGTGTGCTGCGGTCCAAAACCGGGTCGCGGTAACGGAATTCGCTGGCCAGCTCCACTTCCACCGGCAGCCGCGTCCAGTGCTCGATCGCGTATTTCGCCAGCAGCCCGGAGTGGTATGCGGTGCCGCAGGCGACCACGAACACCTTGTCGATCTCGCGCAGTTCCTGATCGGACAGGCGCTGTTCGTCGAGCACGATCCGGCCGTCGACGAAATGCCCGAGCAGGGTGTCGGCCACCGCGGCGGGCTGCTCGGCGATCTCCTTGAGCATGAAGTACTCGTAGCCGCCCTTCTCGGCGGCGGCCAGGTCCCAGTCGATGCGAAAACGGCGGGCGCTCGCGTCGTCCGGGTTGCCGTCGAAGTCGGTGATCCGGTAGCCGTCCGCGGTGATCACCACGGCCTGGTCCTGGCCGAGTTCGACGGCGTCGCGGGTGTGCGTGATGAACGCCGCGACGTCGGAGCCGACGAACATTTCGCCGTCGCCGATCCCGAGCACCAGCGGGGTGGAGCGGCGGGCGGCGACGATGGTGCCCGGCTCGTCGGCATTGGCGAACACCAGGGTGAAGTGACCCTCCAGCCGGCGCAGCACCGCCAGCACCGAGGCCGCGAAATCACCGGCGGTGTCGCCGTGGCGGTAGGCCTGCGCCACCAGGTGCACCGCGACCTCGGTGTCGGTGTCGCTGGCAAACTCCACGCCGGCCGTTTCCAGCTCGTGGCGCAGGGCCGGGAAGTTCTCGATGATGCCATTGTGGACGACGGCGATCTTGCCGGCGGCGTCGCGGTGCGGGTGCGCGTTGCGGTCGGTGGGACGGCCGTGGGTGGCCCAGCGGGTGTGGCCCAGGCCGGTGGTGCCGGTCAGCACCGCCTCGGAGGTCTCGGCCACCGCCTCCTCCAGGTTGGCCAGCCGGCCGGCGCGGCGCCGCACGGTGAGTTTGCCGTGCCCGTCGACCAGTGCGATTCCCGATGAGTCGTAGCCGCGGTACTCCATTCGGCGCAGCGCGTCCATGACGACCCCGCAGGCCGGGCGCTGCCCGACGTAGCCGACAATTCCGCACATTCTGACCAGGGTAGTGCAGGCATCCCCCGCGACGGCCGCGCGCGACTGACCTGGGCGATGCGGCCGCGACGCCCACGAGGCCGCGTCCATTTCAATTCATGCCGCATTCATAAAGCGGGAGCTCTTTTCACCTGATATATTTCCGACGTTTTCGATCGCTTCATTGCGTCAGCAACGCGTGTACCTAAGCTTCGCCATATCGGCTACGGCTGGCAACCACCGAGGACTAAATGTGAGCCGCGAAATAGACCAGTGGGAAGGAAACGGTGTTGACGCTCGTCTGATCATGACTGCACAAGGTTTCGGAGCGGACCGCCACGGGCGAATAATGCTACGGCGCAACGCGTTCACCAGAGCCGCGAATCGGTGTACAACCGCGTGACCGCCCTTTTGCCCTCAGTTCTTTCAGCAGATATCGACGCCGATGGCATCGAGCGCGTCGGGAGCCGTGCCACGGATTGTAGTGGTGCGGATATTCACAACGGCGCAAACGTAAAACGTAAATCGGAAATCCGGCTTCGGGTCGCATTCGGAAAAGGACGGCTTTTGACCCCTGACGGACCGCGCACCATCTTCCAGGAGGGAATCATGACCGCTGTTTTGTACGACGATGTGGTGACGACCCCACCCGAGCCAGGGCTGACGCTATCGCCGGCGCCGAGGCCGGCGCCCAAGCGGCGTCCGCACCCGACGGTCGGCGCCGGGGGCGACCCGTTGGCCGACGCGGCGACTCGTTTGCTGAGCATCCCGCTGCGCCAGCTGTACGCGGTGCTGTGGCGGATGGGCCTGATCGAGGTCACGGCTTAAGGCCGTTCCACAGGCCGTTGCGCCGACCCGGCGCGGCGCGGCGATGCGCTAACGTCGACGGGTGGCCCGCATCCGCAAGCTCGCCGCCGCCCTCAGCCGGCGTGGTCCGCATCGGGTTTTGCGCGGTGACCTGGCCTTCGCCGGTTTGCCCGGGGTGGTGTACACCCCCGAAGCCGGGCTGAACCTGCCGGGCGTGGCCTTCGGTCACGACTGGCTCACCGGCGCCGCTCGCTATTCGGGTCTGCTGGAGCATCTGGCGTCGTGGGGGATCGTGGCCGGCGCTCCGGACACCGAGCGGGGCCTGGCGCCGTCGGTGCTGAACTTCGCCTTCGACCTCGGTACCGCCCTCGACATCGTGGCGGGCGTGCGCCTCGGGCCCGGGAACATCAGCGTGCATCCCGCGAAGCTCGGCGTGGCGGGCCACGGTTTCGGCGGCTCGGCCGCGGTGTTCGCCGCGGCCGGGATGTCAGCAAAGCCCGCGGCCGTGGCGGCCATTTTCCCGACGGTCACCAGTCCCCCGGCCGAGCAGCCGGCCGTGGCGTGCAAAGTGCCGGGCTTGATCTTGACCGCCCCGGGAGATACCAAAACGCTGAACTCCGATGCGCTGCCGCTTTCCGCCGTGTGGGACGCGGCCACGTTGCGCGTCGTCAGCAAAGCCCGACCCGGCGGGCTGGCCGAGGGCCGGCGATTGGCGACGGTGTTCGGGCTGCCCGGCCCGCACCGGCGCACGCAGCGATCGGTGCGGGCGCTGCTGACCGGCTACCTGCTCTACGCGCTGGGCGGCGACAAAACCTACCGCGACTTCGCCGATCCGGACGCCAAGCTGCCCGGGACGGACCGGGTGGATCCCGAGGCCGAGCCGATCGCCCTGGAAGAGAAGATCGTCGCGCTGCTGAAGTAACGCTGCTGAAGTAACGCGCCCCGCCGTGGCGCGCGGCCGCCGTCGTGGTATCTGTCGGTGGTGAAAATCGGGATCGCTCTGGATTACTCGCGCGGCTTCCGCGAGGCCGTCGACCGCGTCGTCGAACTCGAGAAGGCCGGCCTCGAGGTTGCGGTGGTGGCCGAGGCGTATTCCTTCGACGCGGTCAGCCAGCTCGGGTACCTGGCCGCCAAGACCGACACCATCGAATTGGCCTCCGGGGTGTTTCCCCTCTACATCCGCACGCCGTCGCTGCTGGCGATGACCGCCGCGGGCCTGGATTTCGTGTCCGACGGGCGGTTCCGTCTCGGCATCGGCACGTCCGGACCCCAGGTGATCGAGGGGTTCCACGGCGTCGAGTTCGACGCCCCGCTGGGCCGCACCCGCGAGGTCGTGGAGATCTGCCGGGCGGTGTGGCGCCGGGAACGGCTGCAATACGCGGGCAAGCACTACCAAATCCCGCTGTCCGCCGATCGCGGAACGGGTTTGGGCAAGCCGCTCCAGCTGATCAATCACCCTGTGCGCGAACGCATTCCGATCACGATCGCGGCGCTGGGCCCGAAGAACGTCGAGCTCACCGCCGAGATCGCCGAGGGCTGGCAGCCGGTCTTCTACCTTCCGGAAAAGGCCCATTCGGTGTGGGGCGAGGCCCTGGCGGCCGGCACCGCCAAGCGGGACCCCGCGCTGGGGCCGCTGGACGTCGTGGTGCACGCGTCGCTGGCCATCGGCGACGGCGTCGACGAGCGGCTGGCCTGGACCAAGCCGCAGCTGGCCCTCTACATCGGCGGGATGGGCGCCAGGGGCCGCAACTTCTACCACAACCTGGCGACCCGCTATGGGTTCGGCCAGGTCGCGGACCGGATCCAGGAGCTGTACCTGTCCGGCCGCAAGCGTGAGGCCACCGGCTTGGTGCCCGACGAATTGGTGCGCGGGATCTCGCTGGTCGGCCCGCGCGGATTCATCGCCGAGCGCCTGGCCGCCTTCGCCGAGGCCGGCGTGACGACGCTGCTGGTCAGCCCGGTGGCGGCCGACCCCGGCGAATCCGTGCGCTTTGTCGAGGACGTGCTTCGGCTGCGGCCCGCCTGAGCTGTCACTGGCCCGCCTGCGGAAGCTGGTCCGCGGCGATTTCGCACGGTGTCGATCCGTCATTCGCCGGGGGCGCCGGTCCGGCGATCGGCGCGGCGGGAACCGGCGCGGGCGCGTCGATCGGTGCCGGTGGCGCGTCGACGGGCGGTGCGTCCGCCGGCGGTGCCGCGCCAACCGGTCGAGCCTCCTCGGCGGGCGTGGCCTCCTGAGTGTCCGGGGCCTCCTCGGTGTCCGGGGTCTCGTCGACCTCTTTGACCTCCTCGGGTTCATCGCGCTTGTCCTCGGCAACGTCGTGCCCGTCGTCGGCATGGAACGGGTCCTCGTCGTCGAAGGCGCCCTCGGTGCCCACCTGGTCGGCCGCCGAACCCAGCAGGGAACCCATCGCGTCGACAATCCGGTTGGCCAACCCGCCAAGACCGCCCAGCCCGCCGCCCACGTCGCCCGCCGGGATGGCCGCGGCATCGCCGAGCGCGGTTCCCGGGTCCGGCGGCGGCGGCGCGGGGATCGTGGGCGCCGGGGCCGGAGCGGCGGCAGTCGGGGCCGGCGCCGGCGCGGGGTCCGCCGGCGGGCTGGGAAGCCCGGCGGGCGGCACCGCGGCGGCCGGCGCCGGCGCGCTCGGCACGGTTGGCGGTAGCGGCTGATAGCCAGGCGCCAGATCGCCGGGCAACTCGAAGCACGGCGCCGGCGCGGCGGCCATCCTGTCGGTGACCATGGCGTAGGACGTCGCCACCCCGTCCAGCGTCGAACGCATCGTCGTCAGCCAGTCGTTGCGAATTTCGTTGTCCACGTGCGGGTTTACCTGCTGGCGGATCACCTCCTCGGCGCCCGGCCGATCCCCCACCCCGGTCGTAACGGCGGCGGCCGCGGCCAACCACGCCTGCCGCTGCGCCTGCGTGCGATCGTCGATGGCGATGGCGGTCGCGACCTTGGAATCGACCAGATACCACAGGTTGTCGCGCAGGGACTCGCACCGCTGGGCCGCCGCGCGGACTTCGGTGGCCACCGTATTTGCGGCGTCGACATGACGCTGCAGGGACCGAACCGCGGCGTCCCCGCCCGGGCCCGCCCATGCCGCGGCCAGCTCGGCGAGCTGGGCGCGCTGCATCCGCAACGCCTCCGAGACCGCCTCACCGGCCGCCCGTAGTTGCGCGCAGTCGCGGTCGAGGGCGTGAAGGTCGAGGCCGTCTTCGCTGTCGTACCAGTCGCGGACCTGGGTGGGGTGCGACGTCAGGTCGGGATGCTGGTAGCCGAGGGCATGGCACGCCCGCACGTAGCTCTGGGTGTGCTCGACGGCGGGCCGGCCCTCGGCGAGGCGCTCGGCGACGTCTAACCGGTCGGCCACGGTCAGGCGATCCGTGCGGCGGCATACAGTTCGGCGTCGGCGTAGCGGTCGGCGCCGGCGCGCAGCGCGCCGGCGATCTCGGCGGCCGCCCGCGACCACCGCGACACCTGGGCCGCCAGCCGCTCCAGTTCGACGCGCAGCGCGTCGCCGCGTGCGGTGTGCGCCCGGCCGGCGCCGGCCCCGGTGAAAGCCAACCTCGCCAGGTGGTTGCGCACCGCGCCGTCGACGAGTTCGGCGGCGCCGCTCAGCTTTTCGGCGACTTCGTGCACCGCCGCGACGTCGACCTCGGTACGGGCAAAACCGGCTCGGCTATCGAATCTCATGCCTAATCCGACGCCCGACGACGCGTCGGGGTTCCCGCGCTCAGGGAGCGAAGGTTCAGCGCGCGGCGCTCACCGCTTCGGCGACCCGGGTGGCGACCCGCTGCGCGACGCCCTCTTCGGGCGCCTCCACCATGACCCGGATCATCGGTTCGGTTCCCGAGGGGCGCAACAGGATTCGGCCGGTGTCGCCGAGTTCGGCCTCGGCCTTCGCGACCGCGGTCCGCACCGAGGCCGCCGCGGCGGCGGTGGCCTTGTCGGCGACCTTGACGTTGATCAGCACCTGCGGCAGCGCCCGCATCGCCGAGGCGAGATCGGCCAGGGCCGAGTTGGTTTGCACCATGCGCGTCATCAGGCGCAGCCCGGTGACGATGCCGTCGCCGGTGGAGCCGACCGCGGGCATCACGATGTGCCCGGACTGCTCGCCGCCGAGGCTGTAGTCGCCGGCCCGCAGCTCCTCCAGGACGTAGCGGTCGCCGACGCCGGTCGTGCGCACGGTGATGCCGGCCGAGCGCATGGCCAGGTGTAGCCCGAGGTTGCTCATCACGGTGGTCACCAGGGTGTCGGAGGCCAGTTCGCCGACGTCTTTCATCGCCAGCGCCAGCACCACCATGATGTGGTCGCCGTCGACGAGCCGCCCGTCGGCGTCGATGGCCAGGCAGCGGTCGGCGTCCCCGTCGTGCGCGAGGCCGAGGTCGGCGCGGTGGGCGACGACGGCCGCCTTCAGCGAGTCCAGGTGCGTCGAGCCGCAGCCGTCGTTGATGTTGAGCCCGTCGGGGTCGGCGTTGATCGCGATCACCCGCGCACCGGCCGCGCGGTAGGCGCGCGGCGCCACCGACGAGGCCGCGCCGTGGGCGCAGTCGACCACCACGGTCAGGCCGTCGAGCCGCAGCGTGTTGGTCTTGCTCAGGTGGCGCAGGTAGCGGTCGTCGGCGTCCTCGGCGTCGATGCGGCGGCCGATCCCGGCGCCGACCGGGCGCAACCCGGGTCCGGCGGCGACCAGCTCTTCGATCCGGTCCTCGGTGTCGTCGTCCAGCTTGTGGCCGCCGGGGCCGAAGATCTTGATGCCGTTGTCGGGCATCGGGTTGTGCGACGCCGAGATCATCACCCCGAAGTCGGCGTCGTACGCGCCGGTCAGGTACGCCACCGCGGGCGTCGGAAGCACCCCGACCCGCAGCGCGTCGACACCCTGGCTGGTCAACCCGGCGATCACCGCGGCCTCCAGCATTTCGCCGCTGGCCCGGGGATCGCGGCCGATGACGGCGACCCGCCGGCCCGGTTCGCCCGAGCCCGCCAAGCGCCTCGCCGCCGCGGCGCCCAGCGCCAGCGCCAGCTCGGCGGTCAACTCACGATTGGCGACCCCGCGAACACCGTCGGTGCCGAACAGTCGACCCATGCCTCTCCTCTTTACCGCGAGCGTGCGTGTTTGCACGTCGACACGCCGACGGATGCGTACAACTATGCACGCTCGCGGCCAGAAAGTGATCGTCGATCAGCGCTTGCTGTACTGCGGCGCCTTGCGGGCCTTCTTCAGGCCGTACTTCTTGCGCTCGGTGGCACGCGGGTCGCGGGTGAGGAAGCCGGCCTTCTTCAGCGCGGGCCGGTCGTCCGGCGATGCCAGGATCAGCGCCCGGGCGATGCCCAGGCGCAGCGCACCGGCCTGACCCGACGGGCCGCCGCCGGACAGGTGGGCAAAAATGTCGAAGCTTTCCACCCGGTCGACGGTGACCAGCGGGGCCTTGATGAGCTGCTGGTGCACCTTGTTGGGAAAGTAGTCCTCCAGGCTGCGGCCGTTGAGATCGAACTTGCCGGTGCCGGGCACCAGGCGCACCCGCACCACGGCCTCCTTGCGGCGACCGACGGTCTGGATGGGCCGCTCGAACACGAACGAATCGCCGGTCCGGGCCGCCGGAGTCTCGGCCGCGGCTTCTTCTACGACCTCTTCCACGGCCTCTTCCACGGCCTCTGTCGTTTCGGTCACTGGGCCACCTGCTTGATCTCGTACGGAACCGGCTGCTGAGCGGCGTGGGGATGCTCCGGGCCGGCGTAGACGCGAAGCTTGCGCTGGACCTGACGGCTGAGCTTGTTCTTGGGCAGCATGCCGACGATCGCCTTCTCCACGACGCGGGTCGGGTGCTTTTGCAGCAGCTCGCCGATGGTGCGCTTGTGCAGGCCGCCGGGGTACCCCGAGTGGCGGTAAGCCAGCTTGTTCTGCAGCTTGTCGCCGCTGAGGGCGACCTTGTCGGCGTTGATGACGATGACGAAGTCACCGCCGTCGACATTGGGGGCGAACGTCGGCTTGTGCTTGCCGCGCAGCAGGTTGGCCGCCGCGACGGCAAGGCGGCCAAGCACCACGTCCGTGGCGTCGATGACGTACCACGACCGCGTGGTGTCACCCGCCTTGGGCGCATAGGTGGGCACAGCGCTTACCTTCTCTCGTGGGTGGATCCCGGTTCGAGCCGGGTGCCGGTCAGGCGTCCCTGGTAGGTCCACGGCGGGGTCTATTCTCGGCGACCGACATTGACCCGAGACCCCGGCGTACCGCACGCCAACCGAGCAGCTTACCGATGGGCGTCCCCGCAGGTCAAAATGACTGTGTGGTCCCGGCGGCTCTCCCCCGCCGGGACCACACAGGAGCCATCTGGCTAGCTGGCGCTACCGCGCCCAGATCCCGGCCGCCCGGCGATCGGCGTTCGCCACCTCTTCCGCGCCTTCACGCACGGCATTTCCGAGGTCGACCAGCATCTCGTTGAGCGCGGTCGCCGCCCGGTGCCACTTGAGCTGTTCGACCTGGTACGCGGCCGCCGCTTCGCGGGTCCAAAGCTGCTGCAGCGGGGCGATCTGCGATCTCAGCTCGTCCAGCGCGGCATTGAAACGGGCCGACGTGGTGTGGATCTCCTGGCGCACGGAGTGTTCGATCTCGCCGAAGTCGTAGGACAACACCGGGTCCATGGGCAATCCCCCGGTCACAGGTTTCCGCCGGCGGCGGCGACGCGTTGGGCGTGGTTCTGGCCGGCCTCCCGCAGCGTGGCCTCGTTGTGCCGAATGGTGTCGGCGATCGTGTGCAGGATGTTGTAAAGCCTCAGCGACTCGGCGCTCCAGCGATCCACCACGTCCTTGAATCGCACGGCCGCGAGCCCGCCCCACACCGCCGGCGGCACGCCGCTCATGCGGCCGATGAATGCCTGCAGCATCGCCCGGATCTCTTCGTTGCGGGCATCCGTCGTGCCCGCGACCGAGCGCATCAGGTCGAAGTCGGTGCTCAGTGTGTTCGTTGCCATACCAAATAGGACCGCGCCAACCCCCGTTCGGTTCCACCCGGTTCATCCGATCGCGTGGGCGGACCGCACCGCCTGCTCGCACGCGTCGCGGACGGCCTCCTCACCGCCGGGTCGGCTCTGGCATCCGACGCTGATCCGGACCGGCCCGTCCAGCAGGACCGTCCACCGCACGTGGTGGCCGGCGCGCACTTCGCGGTAGGTCACCGCGGGCCGGCCGCCGCTGGTTCCGGACGGATCGAAGTCGACGAACACCCCGGCGGGCTCCGCGTCGATCGCGTGTTTCAACCGCTCGGCGGTGCCGCTGAGCGTCTCGCCCGCGACCGGCGACTGCGTGACGTGCAACGCCACTTCGGGATCCGACGGCGACGTGACCTGTATCCGCGCCGAACCCGGCCCGGCGACTACCCGCTGCGTGGGCCAGTTCGCGGGCACCGTCAGCGCGACCCGGCCCTCCACCAGAAACGTTGTCGGCGCCGCCTGCACCTGGGCCAGGGGCGACTCGCCATGGCGGCCCCCGGTGGGCACGGCCGAAACCGCCAGCGACGACACCGCCAGCACGACGCCCGCGCCCGCAGCCCCGGTAAGCATCCGAGCGCGACCGGCGCGCGGCGGCGACGGCTCGTCCGGTAGCTGTAGGGCCGACCGGGCCAGCCGAGGCAGCCGGGCGTCGCCTATTTCGATGGCCGTGCGTCCGCCACCGCGCACCGCACCGGCGATCGACGACGCGAGCGCCGGCGCCCCGGCGACCGCGCCCGGGGCGTCGACCAGCACGACCGCCGTCGCATCGCGAGTCATCGCGGCGACGGCCGTTGCGACGTCCTCGGCGACGGGCTGCGTTTCCGCGCCGCGGGGTATGGCCACGACCTCGGCACCCGTGATCACCACCAGCCGCTCCGCGATCTCCACCACCGTCGCCTCGCGCTCGGCATGGGATGCATGTGCCAGCAGCCACGTCCGGGGGCGCGCGACCACGCCGTCGGCCACGACCGTTGCGGCCGCGGTGACCACGGCAACGCGCGCCGACGGCCACCACGAGGGATGCACGACGACCAGGCCGTCGGAATCGGCACAGATCAGCGACCGCAGCGCGGCGCGCCACAGCGAGCCGACGGCCACCGGGCGCCCACCCACGAGCGCCACTCGGTCGTCGATCGCGCCCAGCGCCTCGGCGGCGACCTCGGCCATGTCGTCGACGATAATGCTTGTGCCGCAACACAACCGGCGGATCGTGCCGGGGCCGGCCTCGATGACCGCCCGGTGCGCGCCGGCGGCCGGGCTCATGGGGGCGGGCTCCAGGCGACCTGGACAAGTTGTTCGTCGCCGGCACGAGTGATCAGGACGCCGCGGCCCGGTGGTAGCCGCGCCGGGCGGCCAAAGCCCGGCAGTGGCCCGTCGTCCGGGCGCCCACTCATCATTAGTGCCAGGCAGCCGAGCTCACGCAGGCCCGCCAGCAGCGGGTCGAACAGGGCACGCTCGGCGCCCGCGCTGCGCCGCGCCACGACCAGGTGCAGTCCCAGATCTGTTGCATGCGACAGGTATTCGAGGATGGCCGATAGCGGGTTGCCCGCCGGCGTGGCGACCAGGTCGTAGTCGTCGACCAGGACGTAGACATCCGGCCCGGACCACCAGGACCTGGCGCGCAGCTGCGCCTGGCTCGCGTCCAAAGGCGGCATCCGCCGCCGCAAGAGATCGAGCAGGCCCGGCAGCATCGCGCCCAGCGCGGCCGGCGACATGACATGGCCGCCAAGGTGTTCCGACTCGACGACACCGAGCAGGGAACGCCGGAAATCGACGATGAACAGCCGGGCCTGTGCGGCGGTCTTCGTCCGGACGACCTCCCGGCACAGCGTCCGTAGCGTGGCGGTCTTCCCGCACTCGTTGTCACCGAGGATCACTAGGTGTGAATGCTGCTCGAAATCGACTGGGACCGGCCGCAGTCGCCGCTCCTCGAGACCGAGCAGTATCGGCGCGCCGGGTTCGCCGTCCGCCCGGTGGACGACGGTGTCGTGGTCCACGTGCGTGGGCAGTAGCGGTATCGGCGGCGCCGCCGGTTCACCATCGGGGATCTTGTCCGTGGGTAGGGCGATCACCATGTGCAGCCCGTCGCGGGAAAGACCGCGGCCCGGTCTGTCGTGGGGGACCTGCTGGGCCCGCTTGCGGTCGAGCTCGGAGTCCGCGGCATCGCCGAGCCGCAACTCGATGCGAGTGCCGATCTGGTCCTTCAGCGACGGCCTGACCTCGGCCCACCGCGATGCCGACAACACCACATGCACGCCGAACGAAAGCCCTTGGGCCGCAAGGGCGGTGATCGACGCCTCGAGCGTCTCGAACTCCTGGCGCAGGGTTGCCCAGCCGTCGACGACGAGGAACACGTCACCGAACGGGTCGTTGTCGGCCGGCCCGAGCCCCTCCGTTCGCAGCCGACGGTACTGGGCGACCGAGTCGACGCAGTGGTCGGCGAAGATGGCCTCGCGGGATCGCACGATCGACTCGCACTCGGCGACGATGCGCGCGACAAGCCGCGGCTGGGCCCGGCCGGCGACGGCACCCACGTGCGGCACGGCGCGCGCCGACGCCAGCGCTCCCCCGCCGAAGTCCAGGCAATAAAACTGCACCCGACTCGGATCGTGCGTGGCCGCCAACGCCGTGATCAGCGTCCGCAGTGCCGTCGACTTGCCCGATTGGGGGGCACCGACGACCGCCACATTGCCCGCGGCCCCGGACAAGTCGACGATCAGCGGCGTCCGGCGCTGTTCGAATGGGCGGTCGACGATACCGATGGGCACGGCGAGACCGCCCGGCGCCCATGCGGCATCGCGAAGCAGGGCGTCCAGCGCCGGTGCCGCGTCGAGCGGCGGCCGCCACACTTGGTGCGCGGGCGGTCCGTGCCCGCACACGCGGTCGAGGACCGCTTGCAGGACGGTCCGGCTGGGCGAGTCGGCCCTGGCAGCGGCGGGCACGACCGAGCCGGACGGCCGGGTGCTGAACACCCGCGCCGAAGCCGCGCCCACGGTGGGCGCACGAGCTGACGTGTCGGCCCGCAGCGGTCCCGAGACGAACGCGGCCTGAAAGCGAATCAGCTCACCGCCGCTCGCGCGCAGGAACCCCGCGCCGGGTGTGTTCGGCAATTGGTAGGCGTCCGGTGTTCCCAATACCGTTCGCGATTCGCCGGCGGACAGCGTCTTGAGGCAGATCCGGTAGGAGAGGTGGGCTTCCAGCCCCCGCAGCCGGCCCTCCTCGAGCCGCTGGCTGGCCAGCAGCAGGTGCATGCCCAGCGATCGGCCGAGCCGGCCGATCGCCACGAACATATCGGCGAAATCGGGGTGCTGGCTGAGCAATTCGGAAAATTCGTCGATGATGATGAACAACGTCGGCAGGGCGGCCAAGCCGGCCCAACGCGCGCGTTCGTAGGCCGCGACGCTGGCGCAGCCCGCCGTTCGGAGCAGCCGTTGCCGGCGGTTGATCTCGCCCGCCAGGGCGTCGCGCATCCGCGCCACCAGCGGCGCCTCCTCGGCGAGGTTGGTGATGACCGCGGCCACGTGCGGCGCCCGCGCCAAATCGAGAAACGTTGCGCCCCCCTTGAAGTCGATGAGGAGCAGGTTGAGCGCCTCCGGGGAGTTCCGCGCCATCATGCCCAGCGCGATGGTGCGCAGCAGCTCCGACTTGCCCGACCCGGTAGCGCCCACGCAGAGCCCGTGTGGGCCCATGCCGTTTTCGGCGGGCTCCTTGATGTCCAGCTCGAGCGGCGCGTGGTCGGCGCTGGTTCCGATGGGAACGCGGAGTCGGTGGTGGGCCGGGCTGCGCCAGAACACGATCGGGTCGAACTGGGTGACATCGCCGAGCCCGAGCAGGCTGGGCCAGCCCGGGCCGCCGTCCCGGTCGCACGCCGCCCCGGCCCGGTACATCGCGAGCCGGCGGGCGCATATCAGCGTGTCCACCGGATCCATCCGGTCGGCGCGCGGCAACGGTAGGGCTTCGCCGGCCCGCCCGATCGTCAACGGCCCACCGCTCGCGCCCACCCGGAGCACGGTCACACCCGTGTTCGCTCCGGCGCCGAGCGGGCCATCGTCGTCCGGGTCGGCGACCACGATCGCGTGCGGCGATCCCGCGACCGCGTCCCGCGCCTCCGCCAGGCTCCGATACATCATGCGGGCCGGCCCGACCGCGTCGGCGGCGGCCGGATGTTGGTTGTGCGGCAACCATTTCAGCCAATCCCAGTGGGCTCGATTCCGGTCGCCGATCGCGCCGGCGATCAGCAATTGGTCGGGCGGGTGTAGCACGGCCAGTTGGCAGATCATCGCGCGCAGCAGTCCGCGCACCGGGGCCGGGTCGCCGTCGATCGTCACGCACCCGACGTCGCGCAGGCCGATCGTGATCGGCGCGTCCGCGATCGTCGAATGCGTATGGAGAAAGCCACGCAAGGCCGCGGCGGTGACCGGATCCGACGGCTGGGGAAGCGGCTCGGGGGCCACCAAACGGGCGGCAAGCGGTTGGGTTCCGACGCCGACCCGGACCACGCAGAAGTCGGAGTCGGACGCTCGCCGCTCCCACATCCGCGGGCCGCCGATCAACGTCCACAGCGTATCGGGGTCGGGATTGTTCCAGAATAATGAAACCCTTTGCGCTGCAGCGATATCTGTGACGGTATCGCGGAGCCCGCCCAGGTATCCGAGGTACTCGACGCGGTCGGCGTCGATGCCGCGGCCCCGCCGCCCACTACGCCCGGTTCCCGCCGTCACCGCCATCGAAACCAGCGTCATCGCCGGGAACGCCAGGAACATGGGGCTGCGGGTGACGGCCGACCCCGAGAAGAAGGCCACCGCCACGACGCCCAGGGTCGCCAGCGCCGCGACGGTCGGCAGCAGGCGCGGCAGCATGCTCGCCGATCCCGGCGGCGGCAGGCCGGGCGGCGCGTCGACGGCGATGTCCGCGGTCGCGACCGCCGGCGGCAACCGCCGCGCCGCGGGCACGACACCCTGAGTCATCTCGGTCCCTCCCACCGTTTCGGCGAAGGTAGGCAGCCCCGCAACCGGCCGCAAGTCACCTGTGGACAGCCGGATACCGGGGCGTCGAAAACCGGTTACCGTGCGGGTAATCCGACCGAAGGGGTCCGCCATTGCCCGCGTCCGATCCGGGGCTGCGCCGCGTGTCAGTTCATGCCGGCACGGCCGTCGCCGACGTGGCCCTGCCCGCCGGGGTTGCCGTCGCCATCCTGATCCCGTCGATCGTCGACATCCTGGAGGGCCGCGGTATCGACGATCTGGAGGCGAGGCGTTACCGGCTGTCCCGCCCGGGCACGTCCGCCTTGGACACGTCGGCGACATTGGCGCAGAACGGCATCCAAGACGGCGCCGTTCTGGTCCTGAGCCAGTCCCCTACCCCGCCACCCACCGTCCGCTACGACGACGCGGCCGAGGCCGTGGCGGCGACGCTGGAGGCGGCCCGGCCTTGGGGCCACGCCCGGCGCCGGCAGGCCGCCCGGCTCACCGGCGCGGTGGCGGCGGGCTGCCTGACCGGCGTCGGCGCGCTGGCGCTCGTGCGAAATGCGGTCAGCGCCAAGGCCACCGGCGCCACTGCGGGCCCTGCGGTGTTCGCCGGCTTGCTCGCTCTGCTGTTCGCGGTGATCGCCCACCGCGCCTATCGGGACGCGGTCGCCGGGCTCGCGCTCAGCGCGATCGCCACCGGGTTCGCGGCGGTTGCCGGCTTTCTGGCGGTCCCCGGCGCCCCCGGCATCCCCAACGCACTGCTGGCCGCCACGGCGGCGGCCGTCACCGCGGTGCTGGCGATGCGGGCTTCGGGCTGTGGTGTCGTCACGCTGACCGCGGTCTCCTGCGCGGCGGCGATCGTTGCCGCCGCCGCGCTGGTGGGCGTGATCACCGGCGCGCCGCCGCGCGCCATCGGTTCGGTATCGGCGCTGATATCCCTCGGCCTGCTCGGGGTGGCGGCGCGGGCGTCGATCATGCTGGCGGGGTTATCGCCTCGGCTGCCGCCGGGCCCGGACACCGCCGAATCGACCGGGGATCGGTTGGCCGCCAGGGCGATCCGCGCCGACAACTGGCTGACCGGCCTGCTCGCCGCGTTCTCGTCGTCGGCCGCCGCCGGTGCCGTCGTCACCGTGCTCGCCGGCGCGCCGCGCCTGTGCTGCGTCGCTTTTGGCATTGCCACGGGCTCGCTGCTGTTGCTGCGCGCCCGTTCGGTTTCCGGGGTAAGGACGCCGGTGTTCGTCGCCAGCGGAACCGTCGTCACCGCAACGACATTCGGCGTCACGGCCCTGAACGTGCCCGAGCGCGGGGCATGGATAGCCGCGGTGACGGCGGTGCTGGCCGCCGCGGCGATTTACCTGGGCTTCGTCGCCCCGGCGATCTCGGTCTCGCCCGTGGTGCGGCGAAGCGTCGAGCTGCTGGAGTGTCTGGCGCTGGTCGCGATGGTGCCGCTGACGTGCTGGGTATGCGGCCTCTACGGTGCCGTTCGCGGATGGAGTCCCAAGTGAGCGCGGCACGCGTCGCGCGCCTGCTGGCGGTGTCGGTGCTTACCGCGCTGTGCCAGCCGGGAACGCCGCCGGCACACGCGGTTTCGCCGCCGCAGATCGACGACAGGTGGCTACCGAAGCCGGCCTTGCCGGCGCCGCCGTGGCCGACCGTGCAACGGGAGGTTTGCGCGACGATGACGGCGGACCCGGGACCACGCCGCGACGGGCTCCCGGACCTGATCGACCTGCCGCGGGTGTGGCAACTCAGCCGCGGTGCGGGACAACGGGTCGCGGTCATCGACACCGGCGTCTCGCGGCACCGCCGACTGCCCGATGTGGTGCCCGGAGGTGACTATGTGTCCGTCGGCGACGGCACCCAGGATTGCGACGCGCATGGCACCCTGGTGGCCGGAATCATCTCCGCCGCACCGGATTCCAGGGCCGACGGCTTCGGCGGGGTGGCGCCCGAGGCCACGCTGATCAGCATCCGCCAGTCCAGCGCGAAGTTCGCCCCCGCCGGCGAGCGGTCCCACGCCGGGGTCGGTGACGTCGACACCATGGCGAAAGCCGTCCGCACGGCCGCCGATCTCGGCGCATCGGTGATCAACATTTCGTCGGTTGCCTGCGTTCCGGTTGCGTCGGCCCCCGACGACCGCGCACTGGGCGCCGCGCTGGCCTACGCGGTCGACGTCAAGAATGCCGTCGTCGTGGCGGCGGCGGGCAATACCGGCGGCACGGCGCAGTGTCCGCCTCAGCGGTCCGACGCAACCTGGGCGACCGTCACGGTCGCGGTCAGCCCGGCCTGGTACGACGACTACGTGCTGACCGTCGGCTCGGTGAACGCCGAAGGGACGCCGTCGGCGTTCACCCTCGCCGGGCCGTGGGTGGACGTCGCCGCCACCGGCGAGGCCGTGACGTCGCTCGGTTCGCAACCGGTATCGGGCACCAGCTACGCCGCACCGGTGGTCAGCGGGCTGGCCGCGCTGATCCGGGCCCGCTTCCCGGCGTTGACCGCACGCCAGGTGATGCGGCGCATCGAGTCCACCGCCCATCACCCACCCGCCGGCTGGGATCCGCTCGTCGGCAACGGCACCATCGACGCGCTGGCCGCGGTCAGTACCGACCCCGCTCCGGCCGGTGGCACCACCGCCAAACCGGCACCGGCGCCCGTGCCGATCGGCACACCACCCCCACCCGAGCCGCCGAATTCTCGCGCCCGAACCATCGCATTGCGCGGCGCGGGCGCTTGCCTTGTCGCGCTGGTGGCGGCCCTGGCGGCCGGTGCGGCCGGGGGCCGGTTACGGGGGTCCCGCAACGGTGTCCCGGGCGACTGACGCGGTCTGCCTGCTCAGTTCCGGTCCGGCCGGCAGGGCCGCCAACACCGGCCAGGGCGCCGGGACCGGCGCCGGAAGGCCGAGGTCGTGCGCCGCGTCGTCATCGTGGACCGCGAACCGCACCCCGGTGTCGGTGACGAGGTATCGCGTGCCGATCCGGCCGTTGCCCCACACGTAGGCGCTGCGGCCGGGCGGCAGGCCGACCGCGTCCAGCGCGGGGCCGTCGCCATCGGCCTGGGACAGGGTCACCGGCGCCTGGCCGGCCGGCACCGGCAGGCCGCTCCCCGCCAGCAACGCGGTGTCGAAGCGCCCGGATGGCGCGGGCTTCCACGTGACGCACACGGCGCTTTCGCCGTCCAGCAGCGTCGGCGCCCGGTCGGGGAAACTCGCCACCGGCAGCGTGTTCACGATCGCGGCGGTGCGGAGCGCGTCGGGCGCCACCGTGACGGCGTTTGCGGTCCCCTGCGAGTCGGCGAACCGAAGCAGGTCCGCGGCCACCCGGCCGATGCGCTGGACCCCGGCGGCCAGGACGACGTAATACTCGTCACCGTCGCCACGTGTGATGCGCAGCACACTGCCGACCGGGAACCCGGGCAGCCCGGCCGCCTTGCCGCCCGCGCCGCGAATCCGTGGGGTGCCGATCGGCGGCGCCTCGGGCACGGCGTTCAGCAACGACTGCGAGACGACGCGTGGCGCGTGGCCTTCCAGCCGCAGTGCCCGCAGGACCGCGGCGTCGGCAAGGTCCACGACGGCCCGCTGCCCGTTGTAGAGCAGGTAGGCCGGCGAACCCGGGGCGGGCGTGACCAGGATGGCCTGCTCGGAAGCCAGGCGACGGACCGACGGCCCCCCGGTGGGCCCGACGACGACCGTCGTTGCGGCGGCGCCGTCGGTATCGCAGGTCGTCCAGGCCGATTCGCCCGCCGACAGCGGCTTGCCGAGAAACTGCGGCGCACCCGGAATACCCAGCAGCGGGCCGTGTTTGGTGCGGCTCAGATCGGACTCACGCACCGGCTGCGGGTCGGCGGCCGTCGCGATGATCAGCCGCGCCGAGGCCAAGTTCAGCACCGGATGCCAGGTGTCGCCCACCCGCACATACAGCGCCCCGGATTCCCGGCCCATCACTATCCGTGCCCGATCGAGGTCCGCGCGCGGCCGCAGCAAACCCAGAACCGCGCATCCGGCGATGGCGACGGCCGCCAGCACGCACCCGATTGTGAGCGACGCCGACTGCGCGCGCAGGGGTTCGTTGACCGCGCCGACATCCCTGCCCAGCAACGCGCACTCGAGGCGACGCAGCAAAAACCGGTAACCACCGATTTGCAATCGGGTCGTCGGCCGGTGCGGCGGTGATCGGTCCAAAATTCCCCCGAAAACTTATCGAATCCGTCTTCGCCCTCACGTTAAGCCGCAGGTCAACATCGCTGTGGCGGTCCATCCACAGGCAAGCGGAAGTTTCGCTGCGCCCGAATGCGGGTAAAATTTCGGCGTGAAGTCTCACCGCATACGGGGCCCTCGGGCGGGCAGCGCGCGGTCATCAACGGGCCGCTGGGTCGGCCTGGGCGCTTCGGCACTGGTCACCGCGACCGGCCTGCTCTGCACCCCCCTCGCGACACCGGTCGCGTCCGCCGACAACTGCCCCGACGCCGAGGTCATCTTCGCGCGCGGCACCAACGAGCCGCCCGGCCTCGGCCGGGTGGGCGACGCCTTCGTCGACTCGCTGCGCCAACAGACCGGCGGCATGAGCATCGACACCTACGGGGTGAACTACGCCGCCAGCAAGCTGCAGCTGCACGGCGGTGACGGCGCCAACGACACGATCAATCGTGTCAAGCAGACGGTGCAGAAGTGCCCGAACACCAAGATCGTGCTGGGCGGCTACTCGCAGGGCGCGTCCGTGATGGACATCGTGGCCGGCGTTCCCATCGGCGGCATCGACTGGGGCAGTTCGCTGCCGCCGGAGTACGCCAACAACATCGCGGCGGTGGTCACCTTCGGCGACGTGGCCGACCGGGCCGGCGGCTCGCTGCCGACCGCGAGCGCGATGCTGGGATCCAAGGCGATCGATCTGTGCAACCCCAACGACCCGATCTGCCACGCGGGTCCGGGCAACGAGTGGAGCGGGCACACCGAGGGCTACGTCCCCGTGTACACCACCCAGGCGGCGGCTTTCGTTGCGTCCAAGCTGCTGGCCGGGACCGGCCAGCAGGTGCCCGGGTATGGGCCCCCGCAAATGTACGTCCCACAGCTGCCGCAGGCGCCCGGGGCACCGGGGTCCGGCCCGTCGATACACGGACCGGCGCCTTCGCCGAGCTCGCCGTCCCCCCAACCCGGTCTGGTCTGACCGCCGCGTCGTCGCGGGCAGGATCTAGCCCCGCGAGCGCAGACCCCGGGTGATCAGGGTCCGCGCGGCCAGCTGATCGTCGGGCGGGTAATCGACACCGGTCAGCGTCAACCCGCGCGCCGGGGCGGCGGCGAAATCGCTGGATCGGCTTGTGGCGGTGAGCAATTCGCGGCACCAGGACGCCGGGCGGCGGCGTTCGCCGACGGCCAGCAGCGCCCCGATCAGCGACCGCACCATCGACCAGCAGAACGCGTCGGCGGTGACGTGCGCGGTGATCAAGTCGTCGTCCCGCGACCAGTCCAACCGCTGCAGGTCGCGGATGGTGGTGGCGCCAGCCCGACGACGGCAGAACGCCGCAAAGTCATGCAGTCCCAGCAGATCTCGCGATGCGGCGCGCATCGCGTCCAGGTCCAGTGCGCGCGGCCAGGCAGTGACGTAGCGCGCCCGCTGCGGCTCCACACCGTAGGGCGCCGTCGACAGCCGGTAGACGTAATGGCGGCGCAGCGCCGAGAACCGCGCGTCGAAACCCGCTGGGGCGCGGGCGATGCCGAGCACCCGGACATCGGCGGGCAGGAACCGACCGAGGCGGCGCACCAGCGGCAGGAACTCCGCTTGGCCGGCGCGCGGCGACCGCGGATAGGCGTTCGGCAACGCGTCGACCGGCACGTCGAGGTGAGCCACCTGCCCGCTGGCATGCACGCCTGCGTCGGTGCGCCCGGCCGCGCGCAGCCGCACCGGCGTGCGGAAAACCGTCGTCAGCGCCTCGTCGAGGACGCCGGCGACGGTACGCTGCCCGGCTTGATCCGCCCAGCCCGCGAATTCCGTTCCGTCGTAGGCGATGTCGAGCCGCAGACGGACGGCCTCGTCAACTGTCGGTGGCCTCATCTGGCTCGTCGGCCGGGGCCTCCTCGGCCTCCTCAGCGGCCGCCTTGGCCTCTTCGGGCTCGGCTTCGGGCTCGTCGGCTTCGGCCGTAACCTCCGCTGCCGTGGGTCCGGCCGCCTCTTCGGGCTCGACGGCCGCCTGCGGCGCCGCAGCCGCCTTCGACGCCTTCACCCGCCGCGCCCGGTCGGCCTCGGACGTCACCGTCTTCTCCCGTACCAGCTCGATCACGGCCATCGGAGCGTTGTCGCCCTTGCGCGCCTCGACCTTGATGATGCGGGTGTAGCCGCCGTTTCGGTCGGCGAAAAACGGCCCGATCTCGGCGAACAAGGCGTGCACCACGTCCTTGTCGCGGATCTTCTTGAGCACCTCTCGCCGGTTGTGCAGCGTGCCCTTTTTGGCATGCGTGATCAGCTTTTCCGCGTAGGGCCGCAGCGCACGGGCCTTGGGTTCGGTCGTCTTGATCCGGCCGTGCTCGAACAGCGACGTGGCCAGGTTGGCCAGCAGGGCCTTCTGGTGCGAAGACGACCCGCCGAGGCGAGGGCCCTTGGTGGGCTTGGGCATTGCTGACGCTCCTGTCTAGATTCTGCTGAGTCCCATTGTCTGGCTCCTCAGCGGGCCTAACGCCCGCCTCGTCACCGGACGGCCGTTAGAGCTGTTCGGTTTCGGCGTAGTCCTGGTCGTCGTAGGCGCCCTCGGTGGACCAGGTGCCGGTGGCGACGTCGTAGCCCGCGACCTCCGACGGGTCGAAGGTGGGCGGGCTGTCCTTGAGCGACAGGCCCAGCTGGTGCAGCTTGACCTTCACCTCGTCGATGGACTTCTGGCCGAAGTTGCGGATGTCGAGCAGGTCGGACTCGGTGCGGCTCACCAACTCGCCGACGGTGTGCACACCCTCGCGCTTGAGGCAGTTGTAGGACCGCACGGTCAGGTCCAGGTCGTCGATCGGCAGCGCGAAAGACGCGATGTGGTCGGCCTCGGCCGGCGACGGCCCGATCTCGATGCCCTCGGCCTCGACGTTGAGTTCGCGTGCCAGGCCGAACAATTCGACCAGCGTCTTGCCCGCCGACGCCAGCGAGTCGCGGGGGGTGATCGAACTCTTGGTCTCCACGTCCAGGATCAGCTTGTCGAAGTCGGTACGCTGCTCGACACGGGTGGCGTCCACCTTGTAGGTCACCTTGAGCACCGGGGAGTAGATGGAATCGACTGGGATGCGGCCGATTTCGGCACCCGAGGCCCGGTTCTGCACCGCCGGCACATAGCCGCGGCCACGCTCGACGACCAGCTCGACCTCGAGCTTGCCCTTGTCGTTCAGCGTCGCGATGTGCATGCCGGGGTTGTGCACGGTCACACCGGCGGGCGGCACGATGTCACCCGCGGTGACCTCGCCCGGGCCCTGCTTGCGCAGGTACATGGTGACCGGCTCGTCCTCCTCCGAGGACACGACCAGGCCCTTGAGGTTCAGGATGATGTCGGTGACGTCTTCCTTGACCCCGGGCACGGTGGTGAACTCGTGCAGCACACCATCGATGCGAATGCTGGTGACGGCGGCGCCGGGAATCGACGACAGCAGCGTGCGACGCAGCGAATTGCCCAGCGTGTAGCCGAATCCCGGCTCAAGCGGTTCGATGACGAACTGGGACCGGTTGTCGGTGAGGACTTCCTCGGCCAGTGTGGGTCGCTGAGAGATCAGCATGGTGTTTCTTCTTCTCCTTCTCGGCACCCGCTATTTGATGCCGTTTGGTTCTCGCGTCGACCCGCTTCGCCCGGCTTCGCCGCGCTTGCGATCGCCGCAAGGTTTCCCGCCGGTGCGGATGCAGCGGCGGAAGTCTGCGCCTTTACTTCGAGTAGTACTCGACGATCAGCTGCTCGGCGAGCGGCACGTCGATCTGCACGCGCTCCGGCAACTGGTGGATCAGGATGCGTTGGCGCTCCCCCACGACCTGCAACCAGCTCGGAATCGGGCGGTCCCCCGCCGTCTCCCGCGCGATCTGGAACGGGACCGTGTTGAGCGAGGAGTCCCGCACGTCGACGATGTCGTACTGCGATACCCGGTAGCTGGGGACGTTGACGTGCACGCCGTTGACGGTGAAGTGCCCGTGGCTGACCAGCTGCCGGGCCATCCGGCGGGTCCGCGCCAGCCCGGCGCGGTAGACGACGTTGTCCAGCCGGCTCTCCAGGATTCGAAGCAGCTCCTCACCCGTCTTGCCGGGCTGACGCACGGCCTCTTCGTAGTAGCGGCGGAACTGCTTTTCCATCACGCCGTAGGTGAAGCGGGCCTTCTGCTTCTCCTGCAGCTGCAGCAGGTACTCGCTCTCCTTGATCCGCGCGCGGCCGTGCTGGCCGGGCGGGTAGGGACGCTTCTCGAAGGCCTGGTCGCCGCCGACGAGGTCGGTGCGCAGCCGGCGCGATTTGCGGGTAATGGGTCCGGTGTAACGAGCCATGAATTCTCCTCCTAGACCCTTCTGCGCTTGGGCGGACGGCAACCGTTGTGTGGCTGCGGAGTGACATCGGAGATCGCACCGACCTCCAGGCCCGCGGCCTGCAACGACCGGATCGCGGTCTCCCGGCCCGAGCCCGGGCCCTTCACGAACACGTCGACCTTCTTCACGCCGTGCTCCTGCGCTTTGCGCGCGGCGTTCTCGGCGGCCAGCTGAGCGGCGAACGGGGTGGATTTCCGCGAGCCCTTGAAGCCGACGTGGCCCGACGACGCCCAGGCGATGACGTTGCCCTGCGGGTCGGTGATCGTCACGATCGTGTTGTTGAACGTGCTCTTGATGTGCGCGGCACCGTGCGGGACGTTCTTCTTTTCCCGACGGCGGGTCTTCTGTCCCTTCTTGGCGGAGCCTGCCTGCCCCTTTTTCGCTGGTGGCATCTGTACTACCTGGCCTTCTTCTTGCCTGCGATGGTGCGCTTGGGGCCCTTGCGGGTCCGCGCGTTGGTCTTGGTCCGCTGGCCGCGCACCGGCAGGCCGCGGCGGTGCCGCAGCCCCTGGTAGCAGCCGATCTCGATCTTGCGACGAATGTCGGCCTGCACCTCGCGGCGCAGGTCACCCTCCACCTTTAGGTTGGCTTCGATGTAGTCACGCAGGTGGGTCAGCTGGTCGTCGGTGAGATCCCGGGTGCGCAGGTCGCGGTCGATGCCGGTGGCCGCCAGGATTTCGTTGGAGCGGGTACGGCCGACGCCGTAGATGTAGGTCAGGGCGATCTCCATCCGCTTATCGCGCGGCAGATCGACGCCGACTAGTCGAGCCATGGGTGGCGTTTCCTCTTTTCTAGGCGGAGGTCTGGTCCCAGCCCGTTCCCGCCCCAATGTTTGAGGCGGGGCCCGGCCTCCGTCCGGGCGTGGATGAGCTGGCCCATCTCAATAGATGCCAGCCGCTCACTGGTGCTGGGAGGTCTGCATTCAGTTGTGTAAGCAGAAACCCTGACTGATTGTCCGTCTCTCCCCCGGAGGGGGGACCCCCACCTCAGGCCAGTGGGAATCGTCGCCGGACGGACTAGCCTTGTCTCTGCTTGTGGCGCGGATCTGAGCAGATCACCATGACCCGCCCATGCCGACGGATCACCCTGCACTTGTCACAGATGGGCTTGACGCTCGGGTTCACCTTCACGGCCGTTTCGATCCTGTTCTGTCTGCTCGTCGGTGGTTTGATTCGGGCTTTTACTTGTACCGGTACACGATGCGGCCCCGGGACAGGTCGTAGGGAGACAACTCCACCACCACCCGGTCCTCGGGCAGGATGCGGATGTAGTGCTGCCGCATCTTGCCGCTGATGTGGGCGAGCACCTTGTGGCCGTTCTCCAGCTCAATGCGGAACATCGCATTGGGCAGGGGCTCGACCACACGGCCCTCGACCTCTATGGCACCGTCTTTCTTGGCCATACTCCCCAAAAATCCTCGTCGTTTGTTTCGTTCCCGTCCGCGCCCGTTCGGCGCGACGCTTACCCGGACTTCAAACGTGAGCCGGTGACGGGAAATTCCTAGAATTTCCGAGGGACTGGGCACGCAAAAAGCCGGCGCGGATGCCGCACCGTTACTCCACGATACCCGGTCATTCGCCCTGACCAAAATCGTTCCGCGAGAGCTCAGGGCGCGGAATAGCGGCAGCACACCGCAGGTTGGGAACACCATGACCGACGCGCATGCCAGCTCTGCAGCGAGCAAGCCCGATCTCGGCCGGTTCGGATCGTTCGGGCGCGGCGTATCGCCCCGGCAAGCCAAAGAAATCGAGTCTCTGGGCTACGGGGCCGTCTGGGTGGGTGGATCCCCGCCCGCCGAGCTGGCTTGGGTGGAGCCCATCCTCGAGGCGACGACCACGTTGCAGGTGGCCACCGGCATCGTCAACATCTGGACCGCAGCCGCCAAGCCGGTGGCCGATTCGTTCCACCGGATCGACAAGGCCCACCCCGGCCGCTTCCTGTTGGGCATCGGCGTCGGCCATCCGGAGGCGCACAGCGAGTACCGCAAGCCCTATGAGGCGCTGGCGGAGTACCTGGACAAGCTCGACGAGTACGGCGTGCCCGCCAACCGGCGCGTGGTGGCGGCCCTGGGTCCCCGGGTGCTGAAGCTGTCGGCCCAACGCAGCGCCGGCGCGCACCCCTACCTGACCACGCCCGAACACACCGCGCGGGCCCGTGAACTGATCGGCCCGTCGGCGTTCCTGGCGCCCGAACACAAGGTGGTCTTGACCACCGACACCGAGAAAGCTCGCGCGGTGGGTCGCAAGGCGCTCGACATTTACTTCAATCTCGCCAACTACCGCAACAACTGGAAACGGCTGGGCTTTTCCGACGAGGAAATCACCCGGCCCGGCAGCGACCGCCTGGTCGACGCCCTGGTGGCTTACGGCACGCCGGACCAGATCGCGGCGCGGCTGAAGCAGCACCTCGACGCCGGCGCCGACCACGTGGCCGTGCAGGTCCTCACCAAAGATGAAAACCTGGTCTCGGCGCTGGCCGAACTGGCCGAGCCGCTCGGCCTGACTCAGCCTTAACGCAGAGGGGGACCCGGATGACCGAGGCAGTTGCACTGAAACCCGACCTGGGCCGGTTCGGCGTCTGGCTGCCCACCCGGTCGATCACGCCCGAACTGGCCACCAAGATCGAATCGCTCGGCTACGGCGCGGCGTGGGTCGGCGGGTCGCCGGACGCGGAACTGGACTGGGTCGAACCCGCCCTCGCAGCGACCACCTCGTTGCAACTGGCGACCGGGATCGTCAATATCTGGTCGGCGCCGGCACCGGCGGTCGCCGAGTCGTTCGCGCGCATCGAAAGCGCCTATCCGGGAAGGTTTTTGCTCGGCATCGGGGTGGGCCACCGCGAGCACACGCAGGAGTATGCGAAGCCCTACGAGGCGCTGGTCGGTTACCTCGACGAGCTCGACGCCGCGATGGTGCCGACCAGCCGTCGGGTGCTTGCCGCCCTCGGACCGCGGGTGTTGCGGCTGGCAGCGGAACGCAGCGCCGGGGCCCACCCGTATCTGACCACTCCCGAACACACGGCCAAGGCGCGCGAACTCGTCGGGAAGACGGTGTTTTTGGCGCCGGAACACAAGGTGATACTCACCACCGACACGGCGAAAGCCCGCGCGGCGGGCCGCGCCGCCCTCGACCTCTACCTGGGGCTGAGCAACTACGTGAACAACTGGCTGCGGCTGGGGTTCGCCGAAGGCGACGTGCGCAAGCCCGGCAGCGACAGGCTGATCGACGCGCTGGTGGCCTACGGCACGCCGGAGGCCATCGCGCGCCGCCTCAACGAGCACGTGAAGGCCGGCGCCGACCACGTGGCGATTCAGGTGCTGGGCGGCTGGAACGAGGACACGCTGCTGCCCGCGCTGAGCGAATTGGCCGGGCCATTGGGGCTAACTCCCCCGAGCTGAGTATCCCGCTCGGTTAGGGTTTGACCATGCGATTGCTGGTCACCGGGGGAGCCGGCTTCATCGGCGCCAATTTTGTGCACAGTACGGTGCGTGAGCATCCCGAGGACGCGGTGACGGTGCTCGACGCCCTGACCTACGCGGGCCGGCGCGAGTCGCTGGCCGACGTCGAGGATGCCATCAGGCTGGTGGTGGGCGACATCACCGACGCCGAGCTGGTTTCCCGGCTGGTCGCCGAATCCGACGCGGTGGTGCATTTCGCCGCCGAGAGTCACGTGGACAATGCGCTCGATGACCCGGAGCCGTTCCTGCGGACCAACGTGGTCGGAACGTTCACCATCCTGGAAGCGGTGCGACGCCACGGTGTGCGGCTGCACCACATCTCGACCGACGAGGTCTACGGCGACCTGGAGCTCGACGACCCGAAGCGGTTCACCGAGTCGACGCCCTACAACCCGTCGAGCCCGTACTCGGCGACCAAGGCCGGCGCCGACATGCTGGTCCGCGCCTGGGTGCGCTCGTACGGGGTGCGCGCGACGATCTCCAATTGCTCCAACAACTACGGGCCGTATCAGCACATCGAGAAATTCATCCCGCGCCAGATCACCAACGTGCTCACCGGCCGGCGACCCAAGTTGTACGGCAGCGGCGCCAACGTGCGCGACTGGATCCACGTCGACGACCACAACAGCGCGGTGCGGCGGATCCTCGACAAGGGCGAGATCGGCCGAACCTACCTGATCAGCTCGGAGGGCGAGCGCGACAACCTGACCGTGCTGCGCACGCTGCTGCAGATGATGGGTCGCGACCCGGACGACTTCGACCACGTCACCGACAGGGTGGGCCACGACCTGCGGTACGCCATCGACCCGTCGTCGCTGTACGACGAATTATGCTGGGCGCCAAAGCATACCGACTTCGAGGAGGGGCTGCGTGCCACCATCGACTGGTACCGCGACAACGAGTCGTGGTGGCGCCCGTTGAAGGACGCCGCGGAAGCCCGCTACGAAGAACGCGGTCAGTGAATGAAGGTTCGCGAACTCGGCATTCCCGGCGCCTGGGAGATCACCCCCACCATCCACGGCGACTCCCGCGGCCTATTTTTCGAATGGCTCACCGACCGCGGGTTCACCGCATTCGCCGGTCACCGCCTGGACGTCCGGCAAGCCAACTGTTCGGTGTCCGCGGCGGGCGTGCTGCGCGGCCTGCACTTCGCCCAGCTGCCGCCGAGCCAGGCCAAGTACGTGACCTGCGTGCGCGGCGCGGTGTTCGACGTTGTCGTCGACATCCGTTTGGGCTCACCGACTTTCGGCCGATGGGACTCGGTTCTGCTCGACGACTCCGACCGCAAGACGATCTACCTCTCCGAGGGCCTCGGGCACGGATTCCTTGCACTGCAAGACAATTCGACGGTGATGTACCTGTGCTCGGCGGAGTACAACCCGCAGCGCGAGCACACCATCTGCGCGACGGACCCGGCGCTGGCAATCGACTGGCCGCTGGTTGACGGCGCCCCTCCCAGCCTGTCCGACCGCGACGCCGCGGCCCCGGGTTTCGACGAAGTGCGCGCGTCCGGTCTCCTGCCCACCTGGGAGGAGACGCAGAGGTTCGTGGACGGCATGCGCGGCACCCACCAAAGGAAAAACCGGTGAGGCGGGCGCGAGGCGCGTAGGCAGGAGGAAACGCCCATGAGGGCTGTCACGAAGATGGCCGCCGGCGGCCTGGTGGGCCTGGCGGTGTTCTGCTCGGGCGTCGCGCACGCCGACGCCAGGCAGGAGAAGGAGGCGTGCCAGCTGATGGACGATCCGGCGGGGCGCGACCAGGGCTACGCGCCGGCCGAATACGCCTTCATGCAGCTGCGCGCCACGATGTCGGCCGAGGACGCGCGAAACATCATGTCTCAGGCGGCTCAAGACTACTGCCCCAACCACATCACCGACTTGCCGACGAGCTGGCGGTAACCAGGGTTTCCGGGTGACGGCTAGCCCGCCCCCGGTATGTACGGGGGAAATCCCTCCGTCGACCACCCCACCGGCTGATTGCGCCATTCTTCTGGCACGTCCGGCAGCGTGAAGTCGTTCTGGTAGGCCGAGCAGCCAACGGTGCGGCCGATATCCAGTGCCACGTCGGCCAATTTGCTCAGGTCGATCCCCGTGCCCATCGGCATGATTTCGACGACGCACCTACCCACTACAGCTCTCACATGTCCCAGGTAATTCAGCACGAAGACGTATTCCCCAGCCCGCTGGCCGGTGACCTCGTAGGCCTCGGGGTTTGGGCTCTGCAAATCTAGACCGGACGGGCACTCTTCCCGCATCATGGTGCGGATCTCGTTGGCTCGCCGCTCGCCGTCAGCCACCTGGTAAATCGCCACCGTGACCGAGCGGGTGTATCCCGTTTCCCGGTCCCCCCAGCTGCACCACAATGAGTTGTCCCAGAACTTTTCGGCAGCTTCTGAGCTGGGTCTGACGTTGCTCGGCAGCATGTCGCTGATCTGGAAGTAGGGCTCCAGCTTCTCGGCGATGAGATCGCGACGCCCGGTATAACTCCGCGGCGGCTCCGTCATGAGTCACCTCCTTTGGTCAACCGGCTCATGCACTCGTCTGGGGAAAGGCCGTGATGATCTTCCCGTCGTTTGCCGAAATCACGACCCGAGTGGTGAATGCGTACCGGCCGTCCGGTAGCGAGATCCTGCGATATACGGCGAACGTGTCGTTGTCTTGGTTGTACTCCACCCGCTCGGGGTACGCCAGCGTAGCGCCGATCGCGTAATCGGCGAGGTAGCGCCAATTGCCTGCGCTCGGCCATCGTGAGTTCGCGATCCGATCCCACTGATCTTCGTGTTCCTTTTCGATGTGCAGCAGCCCGTACTTGTCGTTGCCGCAATACAGCACCGAGTCACCGGCGGGCAACGACCGGAATCGCGCGCTGATCGACGCATGGTAGAACGTCCTGACGACCTTGTCCGGGTCCTGGCCGCGGGCCCGGCACGCGCCCCACACCTTCGGTTGGTAGGGAGGAAAAGGCACCGGGGCCGGAGGCGGCTCCTGTGGTTTGGGGCCATATCCGAGAGCTTGGTAGGACGGACCCAGGGACCCGAGTGTCGCCGCCCCGCCCCGGGATCCCTCGGCGGTTTCGGTGACCACCCGGTTGATGTCTTGTGCCTTGGCAGCAAGGAATTTGGCGAACGTGACGGCACCCGCGGGGGTGTCGAGCGCCAGCGCCCGCTGATTCGCCACGGCGCTCTCGATGTCGGCCCCGATCGCGTCGAGCTGCCACCGCCCTCGCAGCACGCTTCCATAAGCGGCCCGCAGCGTGGGCACGACCATCCTGTCAGCCGCGCCAGGCACCCGGACGCTCTCAGCCAACACCGTTTCGCGGGCCCGCGCCGCACCGGCGCCGAGACCGGTCTCTTCGGACACGGCGAAACGGTAATCAGGCCGTAAACGTGGGACAAGTCACCCGACTTGCCAGCACCAGAAGCGGTTACTAGGGTATGCAAGTATTCGCGCATAACCGATTTTCGAGGGCACCCATGACCGCACAGATCCCGCACTTCATCGACGGGAAGCGCACCGCCGGCCAGTCCACCCGCACCGCCGACGTCTTCAACCCCAGCACGGGCGAGGTGCAGGCGAAAGTGCCGATGGCCGGCAAGGCCGACGTCGACGCGGCGGTGGCCTCGGCCGTCGAGGCCCAAAAGGGTTGGGCCGCGTGGAATCCGCAGCGCCGCGCCCGCGTGCTGATGCGATTCATCGAGCTGGTCAACAAGAACAGCGACGAGCTGGCCGAGCTGCTGTCGCGCGAGCACGGCAAGACGGTGCCCGACGCGCGCGGCGACATCCAGCGCGGCATCGAGGTGATCGAGTTCTGCATCGGGATTCCCCACCTGCTCAAGGGCGAGTACAGCGAGGGCGCCGGCCCCGGCATCGACGTCTACTCCCTAAGGCAGCCGCTGGGCGTGGTCGCGGGCATCACCCCGTTCAACTTCCCCGCGATGATCCCGCTGTGGAAGGCCGGGCCCGCCCTCGCGTGCGGAAATGCGTTCGTGCTCAAGCCAAGTGAGCGTGACCCGTCTGTTCCGGTGCGGTTCGCGGAGCTGTTTCTGGAAGCCGGCCTGCCGCCGGGCGTGTTCCAGGTCGTGCACGGTGACAAGGAGGCCGTCGACGCGATCCTGCACCACCCCGACATCAAGGCGGTCGGCTTCGTCGGCAGCTCCGACATCGCCCAGTACATCTACGCGACGGCCGCGGCGACCGGCAAGCGGTCGCAGTGCTTCGGCGGCGCCAAGAACCACATGATCGTGATGCCCGACGCCGACCTCGACCAGGCCGTCGACGCGCTGATCGGCGCCGGGTACGGCAGCGCCGGCGAGCGCTGCATGGCGATCAGCGTCGCGGTACCCGTCGGTGAGCAGACTGCGGACCGGTTGCGCGCCAGGCTGATTGAGCGGATCAACAACCTGCGCGTGGGGCACAGCCTGGACCCCAAGGCCGACTACGGCCCGCTGGTCACCGAGGCCGCGGTGGCCCGGGTGCGCAATTACATCGACCAGGGTGTGGCAGCCGGTGCCGAGATCGTGATCGACGGCCGCGACCGTCGCAGCGACGACCTGACGTTCGGTGACGCCAACCTCGAAAGCGGCTTCTTCATCGGGCCGACCCTGTTCGACCACGTCACCCCCGACATGTCGATCTACACCGACGAGATCTTCGGCCCCGTGCTGTGCATGGTGCGGGCGCATGATTACGAAGAGGCGTTGCGGCTGCCCTCGGAGCACGAATACGGCAATGGCGTGGCGATCTTCACCCGCGACGGAGACACCGCCCGCGATTTCGTCTCCCGGGTGCAGGTGGGCATGGTCGGTGTCAACGTGCCGATCCCCGTCCCGGTGGCCTACCACACCTTCGGCGGCTGGAAGCGCTCCGGCTTCGGCGATCTCAACCAGCACGGCCCCGCGTCCATCCAGTTCTACACCAAGGTCAAGACCGTCACGTCGCGGTGGCCATCCGGCATCAAGGACGGCGCCGAATTCGTCATCCCCACAATGAATTAGACCCTTATGTTTACTCTCAACGACGACGAGCGGGTCATCATCGAAACGGCCGCCGCGTTCGCCGCCAAACGCCTCGCCCCGCACGCCCTGGAATGGGATGCCACCAAGCACTTTCCGGTAGACGTGTTGCGCGAGGCCGCCAAACTCGGCATGGCGGCGATCTACTGCCGCGACGACGTCGGCGGCAGCGGGCTGCGCCGGCTCGACGGGGTCCGCATCTTCGAGCAGTTGGCCGCCGCCGACCCGACGACCGCCGCGTTCCTGTCCATCCACAACATGTGCGCGTGGATGATCGACACCTTCGGCACCGCCGACCAACGCAAGGAATGGATTCCGCGGCTGGCTCCGATGGACGTCATCGCCAGCTACTGCCTCACCGAGCCCGGCGCCGGATCCGACGCCAGCGCGCTGAGCACCCGAGCCGTCAAACAGGGTGGCGACTACGTGCTCGACGGCGTCAAGCAGTTCATCTCCGGTGCGGACGCCTCGGACGTGTATGTGGTGATGGCACGCACGGGAGAGGCGGGCCCGCGGGGCATCTCGGCCTTCGTCGTCGAAAAGGGCACTGAGGGACTGAGTTTTGGCGCACCCGAGGAGAAGATGGGCTGGCACGCGCAACCGACCGCGCAGGTGATCCTGGAGGGGGTGCGGGTCCCCGCCGACGCGATGCTGGGCGGGGCGGATGGCGAGGGCGCCGGCTTCGGCATCGCGATGAACGGCCTCAACGGCGGCCGGCTCAACATCGCGGCGTGCTCACTCGGCGGCGCGCAGGCCGCCTTCGACAAGGCGGGGGCCTACGTGCGGGAGCGGCGGGCGTTCGGGTCTGCCCTGCTCGACGAGCCGACCGTCCGGTTCACCCTGGCCGACATGGCCACCGGGCTGGAAACCTCGCGAATGATGTTGTGGCGGGCCGCGAATGCGTTGGACGCCGACGATCCCGACAAGGTCGAGCTGTGCGCGATGGCCAAGCGCTACGTCACCGATACCTGCTTCGAGGTCGCCGACAGGGCCCTGCAATTGCATGGCGGCTATGGCTACCTGCGCGAGTATGGTCTGGAAAAGATCGTCCGTGATTTGAGGGTGCATCGAATCCTGGAGGGGACCAACGAAATCATGCGGGTGGTCATCGGCCGGGCCGAGGCCGCGCGGGTGCGTGCCAGCGCGTAGGAGGGTCAGTTGACGGCTATCGCGTTCCTGGGGCTCGGCAACATGGGCGGGCCGATGTCGGCGAACCTTGTCACCGCCGGCCATACCGTGCGCGGGTTCGACCCGGTGGCCGCGGCCGCGGCCGCCGCGACCACGGGCGGCGTCACGGTGTTCGACACCGCCGCCGACGCGGTGGCCGACGCCGACGTGGTCATCACCATGCTGCCCAACGGCGGCATCGTCAAACGCTGCTACGCCGACGTGCTGCCCGCCGCGAAAGCCGGCGCGCTGTTCATCGACAGCTCCACGATTTCGGTTGACGACGCCCGCGAGGTGCACTCGCTGGCGCAGTCGCACGGGGTGTCGCAGCTGGACGCGCCGGTCTCCGGCGGGGTGAAGGGTGCCGTGGCCGGGACGCTGGCGTTCATGGTGGGCGGTGACTCGGAAAGCCTGCGTCGCGCGCATCCGATTTTGGAACCCATGGCGGGCAAGATCATTCACTGCGGCGCGGCCGGCGCCGGGCAGGCCGCCAAGGTGTGCAACAACATGGTGCTGGCGGTGCAACAGATCGCGATCGGCGAGGCGTTCGTGCTGGCCGAAAAGCTCGGACTGTCGGCGCAATCCCTGTTCGACGTCATCACCGGCGCCACCGGCAATTGCTGGGCGGTGCACACCAATTGCCCGGTGCCGGGCCCGGTTCCGACGTCACCGGCCAACAACGGCTTCAAGCCGGGCTTCACCACCGCACTGATGAACAAGGACCTTGGCCTGGCGATGGACGCGGTGGCATCCACCGGTTCGTCGGCGCCGCTAGGCACGCACGCCGCCGAGATCTACGCCAAGTTCGCCGCCGACCATGGCGCCTTAGACTTCAGCGCCGTCATCGAAATGCTGCGCGGCAACTGAGCCAGACGCTGGCGAGCCGCCGCGGGTCAGAAGTCGCCCGCGTTGCGCCGCAACGTATCGATGGACGACGCCAAGGCCTGCGATTCGGTGTCGGACATTCCGATGTCGGCGAACACCCGCTCGTTGAGCGTGACGGTGGCGTCCTCGACCGTGGAACGGCCGAGCTCGGTGATCCGCACCAGCGTCGTGCGCCCATCGGTGGGGTGCGGCACGCGCTGAACCAGTCCGTCGGCCTCCAGCCGGCGGATCGCGTGGGTCACGCTGGTGACGTGCACCTGCAGCCGATCGGAGGCCTTCGTGATCGGCAGCGCCCCGGTCCGGCTGAACGCCAGCAGCCGCAGCAATTCGAAGCGGGAGAAACTCAAATCGTACGGACGCAGCGCGGCCTCGACACGGGCCAGCAGGATTTGGTGCGCACGCATCACCGAGGTGACCGCGACCATGCCCTGCGCCACGTCGCCCCACCCGGCGCGCTCCCAATTGGCCCGTGCCGCAGCGATCGGGTCACGTTTTTCAGTTCGTGAGGCGGCCACGCCCCTTCTTACCGCACTTGGACCCGACGCGTGGCCTTTCCAAGCGCAGACAGCACCGCCAGCGTCGACGCGCGGTTGCCCACGGTGATCCGCGCACCGCCGTCCGCGTAGTGCCGCACATGGAGTCCACTGTCGGTCAAAATTTCATGCCATGGCCGACCCTGCCCACCCCTCGAAGGCAGGTACATGAAATTCGCATGTGCGGCAGTCGTGTATATCCCCATTGCGCTCAGGCGCGTACGGAGATAGCGGCGTTCGGTGGTGATCAGCCGGACCCGTTGCAGCAGTTCGTCTTCCGCACTGTAGGAAGCCGCGACCGCAAGCAAGCTGGTGATCGCGATGCCGAATGGCAGCTGCTGGGACCACAGCGCCCGGGCCAGGCCCTGCGACGCCACCCCGTAACCGATCCGCAGCCCCGCCAAGCCGTACGCCTTGGAGAAGGTCCGCACGACCACCACATTGGGAAAACGCGCAACCAAGGCCGATACGTCGATCCGGTGCTCAGGCCCGGTGAACTCGATATACGCCTCGTCGAGCAGCACGACGGTGCCGCGCGGCACCCGGCGCAGGAACCGAAAAAGGGCCGCCGCGGGTTCCAGTGTGCCGGTGGGGTTGTGCGGCCGGCACACCACTACCACGCGGGCATCCGCGGCGGCGTCGGCAAGTCCGTCGAGGTCGTTGTGCCCGCGCTCGTCCAGGGGAACGGCTACCGAATTCAGCCGCGCCATCTGCGCGACGATCGGATAACCGTCGAAGGTCGGCGATGCCATCGCTATCGTGTCGCCCGGAGCGGTCAATGCCTGCAGGGCTTGCAGCACGACACCCGTCGCGCCGGCACCCAGTACCACCCGGTCGGCGGGCACGCCGATATGGTCGGCGATCAAGCCGCGCAGCCGCTCCGGCAAGAATTCCGGATACCGGTTGGCCGCATAAACGGAGCGGATCAACGCCGACCGTACCGCCGGCAGCGGTGGAAACGGATTCTCGTTGAGCGACAACGCAAGCGGATCGATCGCGTTGGGCAGCGCGTCACAGATCTCGCCGGCGACCGGGCTCGGCATGGATTGCATCAGCGTCGCCCGCCCCACCGCACCGCCGCGGCGCCGGCGAAGTCGCCGGCGTGTGCAAAGGCCGCCATCATGATCACGTCGCCGGCCTGGACCTGACCGTCGGATATCGCACGGTCCAGGTTGATCGGGATCCCGGCGCCGAACAGGTTGCCGCACTCGTCAAAGGTGTCCCGGTGGCGTTCGGGCGGCACCTCGAGCGCTTCGCGCCAGTTGCGCAGGAACACCCGGTTGGGCTGGTTGGTGACCAGCAGATCGATATCCTTGGATGCCAGTCCGATTCGGTCGCAGACCGCGAGTGCGACTTCCGGAACCTGCCGGTTGCCACGGGCAAGCACCTTGGTGATCTTGGTTTCGGTGAAACCGATGCAACCCTCCCCGGGCCCGGGCTGCCACCACTTGCGGGGTGGATCGATGGATAGCGTCATGTCGCCGGCGTATTCGCCGTAGGTGCGGCATTCGATACCCAGGATCGGCGACCGGTCGGACACTGTGACCAAACCGACCGCGGCCCCATCACCGGGAATCGCCGCCTGCGCCTTGCGCCGAACTCCCGGCTGGTCGAAGACTTGCCCCGCGGCGTTCTGCGCGATCGCGATCAACGCGGTGCGCCCCTCGCCCGACACCAGCAGCTTACGGGCGACGTTGAGCCCCAGCACAAATGCGGCGCATCCGCCGTTGTGCAGATCCAGCACCCAGGACGGGCGCATCCCCAAGCGGTGTGCGACGGCGCCGCCCCCACCGTAGAAAGGCATGTCCGGCATCTGCGTGTGGGTGATCAGCACGTCGGCGCTGTCGATGACATCGCGCCCATGCCGTTCGATCAATCCCTGCGCGGCACGCTCGACCATGTCGATCGCGGTCTCGTCGGGCCCGACATGGTGGCGGAAGCGGGGCGCGCGGAACATGATGTTGTCTCGCAGCTCGTCGGATCCGGCGAATTGCGCGTAGTAGTCGGCGCCGATCGGCTCGCCCGGTAGGTAGGTGGAAACGTCGGTCAGGCTGACTTGGCTCACGATGACCTCAGCTCATCCAGGCCGGCGTGATGGGCAGACCATGGCGGTGGCGGTATTCGGCGATTGCCTTGAGGTTGTTCAGCTCCACCCCGTGGCCGGGACCGAAGATGTCCCAGAAGTCGCCGACCCACCCGGTGCGCTCCGCCGGGGCCGTCTCGGGGTACGGATTGTGGTCGTAGAAGGGGTGACGGCAATTCGTCCACAGCACAACGGAACCCGGCTTGTTGAACACCACCTGCGCGTCGAGGACCCGCATCAGATAGATCATCCACAGGTGCGTGCCCTGGTCCCACGCGCAGTGGTAGTCGACCGTACGCGCCTTGGCGTTGGCCACCGTGCGGGTGTAGATCTTGGTATCGGGAAGCAGCCGGTCATACGCGAGCCAGAGGCCGGGCTCGTCGGTGGGCGTGAAGCCACGCAGGGTATAGGTCCATTCCTCGAGGCTTCGGGTGTCGGCCAGATACGCGAACAACTCGTCGGGTAGGCAGTCGACGTACTCGTTGACCGTGCAGTACTGACCGAAGATCTCGTCGTGCGGATACACCGACCGCATCTTCGCCATGAACATCGGGGCGGTCTCTTCCAGTGGCGCGGTCTCGATCCGCACCACGCCGGGAATATCGTCAAGCGTTGGCAGCGACATCAGCGTGGTTCTCCTCTACGGTTGGGATCTCGTGGTCAACAGCACGCTTGGCCGGTGGAGCGCTCAGAAATGGTGCGAACGGCGGGATTTCGTCGGCCGCGCATTCGACACTCAGCACCGATGGGCCGTCGAGATCGAGCGACGTGCGCAGCGCCCCGGCCAAACCGTCGACGTCGATGACGTCGACGGATTTGAGTCCGGGAAACATCGCGGCCAGGCCGGCCCCAAGCCGGCTGGGGGCGAAGCGGTTATAGCTGTACCGGTCGTCGTAGTACAACTGCTCGCGTGTCACGCACATGGCGTGGGCATTGTTGTTGAACAACACGAACGTCACGGGGAGCCGGTAGTGGACCGCGGTGTGAACTTCCATACCGTGCATGAAGAACGCGCCGTCCCCCGCGATCACTACGACGCGCCGGGTTGGCGCCTGACCCTTGGTGCGCCCGAACGCCATTCCGATGCCGGCGCCGAAGCTGTAACCCATGCCCCCCATGCCGAGGGCGACCAAGAACCGGCCCCTGCGCCGAACGGGCAGATAGTGGATCGCCGCCGCGCCGGTGTTGCCGGCGTCGACGATGACGTCCACGCCGTCGGGTAACAACCGGTCGAGCGTGCTCATGGCGTCGCGGTAGCGTATGCCCGGCCCGTCGAATGCCGGTGGCGTGAGCTGGGTGCGCAACACCGCATCGGGCACCCGAACGCCGGTCGGACGCCGCCGCCCGGTCAGTGCGCTGGTCAGCGCCCGCAGCGACGCCCGAAGGTCGTCGGTGTGCACGTGCGTGCAGGCAAGATACGGTGGCGCGGACCCGAGCGAGATCGTGCGCACCGTCGCCAGGGCATCGTCGAGGCCGGCTCGCGCGGTCACCGACAACCTGGTACCGACCACCAGACACAGGGCGCTGCCGGCCACCGCGTCCACCACACTGGGATGACCCATGACACCGGTGACCCCCAGCGCCGACGATGATCCCAAACCCGGTGTGCCGGCCACGTCCTTGGCATCGGGCACACAAGCCACCCGCGCACGCAGCACCGCGCGTAGCGACGCCAGTTCGGCGCGGGCATCATCGCGAGCCACCTGCTCACCGGCGATGATCGTGACCGGCCCGACGGACCGTTGCAGCGCACGGGCGATCGGATGCGGATCGCCGAGGGCTCGCGGCGGCTCGATACCGCCCACACCGATGGAGCCGTTGGCGGTCATCTCGGACTGTTGAACGTCCTTGGGCAGCAACAGCACCGCCGGGCCACCCGATTGGGCCGCGGCCAGCGCGGCGGACAACGCCGAGACGATGTCGCCGGGAGCCAGCACCCGCCGGCAGAACACCGACACCTGAGAAAACAGCTCCTCGGCATTCAGTGAGCCGTTGCAACCGCTGGTGTCCTGAAAGCTGCCGCGGCCGTCCATCGTGGTCGCCGGCTGGCCGACCAACGCCAACACCGGCACCCGGCTGGTAAGCGATTCCCCCAGCCCCGGAACGAGGTTGAGGGCGCCACCGCCCGACGTCGCCGCGACCACACCCAAGCCAGTACCGCCGCGGCTGTACCCATCGGCCATCGTGGCAGCCGAGAACTCGTGCTTGGCCAGTACGGCGGTGATGTCTGACCGGAAATACGCGGCGTCGTAAAGGTCTTCGATGTTGGCACCGTCGACGCCGAATATGTAGTCCACTCCGACGGCCGCGAGCTGGCCGACGATGTGGTCCACCACCCGGTTTTTCCTGGGCATTTGTTCACCTAAACCTGATCGCCCGTGGGTTCTCCACTTCGGGCCGCAACTGGGCCAACTCGTCGTGACATCAGGTACACGTCCGGCGAGCGATTTGAGTTCATCGCATCCGGACGCTGTCCGAAAGACGGTCACAAGACCCGAAGCGACCGCGACACCACATGAACCGCACGCGGTCCTGGACCGTGTTGGGGGGAGGACATCGGACAGGAGGGCGCGATTCCTTTGGTTGGTCTTGGTAATCGTCTGCCTCTCGACGGCTCGGCCCGAGGCGTCGTCGTGATCGGCGCGGGGCCGTCCGGTCTCGCCGTCGCGCGAGAGCTCGAGCACCGCCACGGGATCGTGCCTGTCGTCCTTGAGAGAGCCGCGGCGCCCGCGGTCGCCTGGCGCAGGCGCTATGACGATTTCCGACTCAACACGAGCGGTTTCCTGTCGCACCTTCCGGGACAACGGATCCCATTGCGTGCCGGCCGTTGGCCCACCAAGGAAGACATGGTTCGCTACTTCGACAGCTATGTCCGGGCCCAGGACATCACGCTCCGGCTTGGGTGTGAGGTCAACCGCGTCGATCGGGCAGCGGACGGCTGGCGACTCGACACGTCGTCGGGCACGATCCGGGCGCAGGCCGTCGTCCTGGCTACGGGCAGGTACCGCACACCCATCGTCCCCGCCTGGCCCGGGATAGATCGATTCGCCGGCGAGCTCGTCCACTCCGGCGACTTCAGCAACGCCTGGCCCTTCCGGAGCCGGGACGTCCTCGTGGTCGGCGCGGGCAACTCGGCCGCCGATATCGCGGTCCAGCTCGCCGACGACGGCGCGCGCAGGATCTGGCTGGCGGTGCGCACACCGCCACACTTGGTGCGGCGCGCGATGGGCCCGTTCCCTTCGGACATCTTTCTGGAGCTGTTTGCGCGCATCCCCGCGCGGGCGATCGATCCACTCATCGCGTGCCTCAACCGCCTGCTGTGGGGCGACCTTTCCGTCTATGGTTTCCACCGGCCGCCCCTTGGACTGAAGGCGACGGTGGAACGGCGAGGCCGCATCCCCACCCTGGCCGACGAGCTCGTCGACGCCGTAAGGGCGGGCCGCGTGGAAGTGGTCGCGGCGGTGGATGCGTTCGAATCCGACCGCGTGATCCTCGCCGATGGCACATCCGTTACGCCGGATGTGGTCATCGCCGCCACCGGCTTCAGCACCGATCTTGCCGGTTTGGTCGGGCATCTCGGCGTCCTCGACCGGGAGGGCAACCCACGCGGCGGGTTCGCGTCGCACCTCGGCGACGGGATGTTCGCGATCGGATACGGCATTCCGCCCAATGGCCCACTGCGAGCGATCCGTCGCAACGCCTCGCCGTTGGCCCGTGAGGTCGCGGCCTATCTGGCGACGGGGTCCTCCCGCGAGCACTTTGCGCCCCGTTGTGACCGTGCGGCGGCAAGCTCCCGTTAACCAGGTCAGCCGGTCCGCAAAGTCAAAAGGGGATTCTAGTGCCTTCACTTTCTGCCGACAGAACCTTCTTCCGCGGCGCGGAGGGCTACGAAGCGGCCCGACGGAGAACGGTGTGGAACGGCCTTGTGCCGGAACGCTTTCCCGATGTGATCGTCCAAGCGTGTGACGCCGGCGACGTGGTGGCGGCGCTCCGTTATGCGCGGGCCAACGGTCATCGCGTCGGGGTTTGTTCGGGCGGGCGCAGCTGGGTGGCCAGTCACCTGCGCGACGGTGGCCTGCTGATCGACGTCGCCCAGCTCGATCACTGCCGCATCGACACGGACCGGATGATCGCCCGGGTCGGTCCTGGCAAGGCCGCCAGCGCATTCGCTCTCGAACTCGACTCGCAAGGGCTTTTCTTCCCCGCCGGCCACTGCGAAGGCATTCGTCTGGGTGGCTATCTTTTACAGGGCGGGTATGGCTGGAACAGCAAGGTGGTCGGACCGGCGTGTGAAAGCGTGCTCGGACTGGAGGTCGTCACCGTCGACGGCGAACAAATCCACTGCGACCCCGAGCATCACCCCGATTTGTATTGGGCCGCTCGCGGTTCGGGACCGGGCTTCTTCGCGGTAGTCACCTCCTTCACCCTGCGGATTCACCGACGCCCCGCGGTCCTAGGCACATGCTTGTACATGTACCCGATCGACGTCGCCGACGAAGTGTTTAGCTGGGGACGCTCAATCAGCCCCGAGATCGACGACCGGGTCGAGCTGCAGATCCTCACCACGCGCGGCTTGCCGGCAGCCGGTCTAGACGATCCGATCATCACCATTGCCTCACCGGTTTTTGCCGATTCAGAACGGGACGCGGCGAAAGCTCTTGCGGTCCTTGGCAGCTGTCCGGTGGCCGATCGGGCGATCACTAGCCTTCCCTATGCGCCAACAACTTTGGCCAATTGGTATACCGCCGTGATGAGCAACTACCCGCAGGGCCACCGGTATATCGCCGACAACATGTTCACGTCGGCGTCCGCCGACGAACTACTGCCGGGCATCCGCAAAATCATCGAAACAATGCCGCCGCACCCCTCGCAATTGGTTGTCACCGGCTGGAAGCCGGCCTCTCACCGCGCGGATATGGTCTACGGCTTGGAGGACGAGATCTATTTGGCGCTCTACACGGCGTGGCACGATCCGGCCGACGACCACCGGTACCGCGATTGGGCCCGGTCCAACATGGCGGCCATGTCACACCTGGCGACCGGCATCTCGCTCGCCGACGAGAACCTCTGCCGGCGGCCGGCGACGTTTATCACCGGCCCCAACATGGCACGCCTCGACAAGGTGCGCTCGATCTACGACCCGGATGGTCGATTCCACCGCTGGATGAGCCGCGCCTGAACCGAGCCGCCGCCCAAATCCTTACAGCGAACGCTGCAGCAGAACCTGGCCGCTTTCGGCGGAAACCACCTGCACGGCGGCGATCTGGTCGACCGGCGTCGAGATGCTGGCCGCGGGCGTCGCGGTGTGGCCGGGTACCGCCACCCAGGTCGCCAGCCGGGTTTGGCTGCCGTCGCGGCCCACCACGACCATCGCCAGGGTGTCATGGTGGGCGTTCAGCGGAGCCAGGCAGACACACCTCAGGTTGATCGACGTTCCCCAGTGCTGGCTGCTGAGCTGCACCGTCGAGGCCAGCAAGGTGGTACCGACCTGCGCCATCGGCTGCGAGGACGCGGTCGCCTGCTGCGCGGGCGTCCCCGTGAACCCCTGAACACCGACGAACACGCCGATTCCCAGCACCACGGCCGCGGCGGCCGACGCCACCCAGGTCACCACCCGCGTGCGGCGCCGGCGCCAGCGCACCGTCGCCAGCAACGACGGCAGTAACCGCGGCGACATCTCCGGCGTCACCGATCCGGGGCCGGACTCGGTGATCGCGGCCACCTCGTCGCGGTCAAGCTGCGAAAGCAGGGCCGGCACGCCGCTCAGATCGGCGACGGCCTCCCGGCATGCCGGGCACTCGGCCATGTGCGCCTCGAATGCGCGGCGGTCGGAGGCGGATAGCGACCCCAACACGTATGCGGCATCCCACATCGCGTAGCGGTCGCCCGGGGGGCCGATACCCCGTACCGGCGTGGTCATGTCATTCATCTCCTGTCACCCTTCAAGCATTCGGAGCCCGTCATCGGGTAACTCCAAGTTCCTGCAGAGTGAGCCGCAACGCCCGCACCGCATAGTGTAGTCGCGACTTCACTGTTCCTTCGGCGATCTCGAGGTCTGCAGCGATCTGCGCGGTGGTCCAGCCACGGTAGTAGGACCGCTCGATCACGGCACGGTGCTCGGCCGACAATTGCGCCATTGCCTCGGCTATCAGCAGCCGGTCCAGCGCCGCGTTCACCTGGTCCGGCGTGGACTGCTCGGGCGCGCCCGATTCGTCCAGCGAACCCACCACATTGCGGAATCGTGCGCTGCGGCGGTCGTCGATGATCATGTTGCGGGCGACGGTGAACAACCACGCCCGCGCCGACCGTTCGGTGTCGCCGACGACCTCCGGATGCTGCCAGGCCCGCAGCAACGTCTCTTGCACGACGTCCTCGGCCTGGCTCGCGTCCCCCGTCAACCGGAGCGCGTAGCGCCACAAAACCGCGGCGTGCTCGTCGTAGAGCGCCCTCATCAGGGCGGCTTCGGCAGCCCCCGACGCACCCCTAGTACCGGCCACACGAGCCACTCGATCACCTCCCGCCTACCAGACACGAGTCGAGCAGACGTTTAGTTCACGCCCCTCAACAAAGGGTGAGGATGCGCGGCCCGGCGGCGGTGACCGCGACGGTGTGTTCCCAATGCGCCGCGCGTGACCCGTCGGCGGTGGTCACGGTCCATTGGTCGTCGAGCACCAGCGTTTTGCCGGTCCCCAGCGTCAGCATCGGCTCGATGGCCAACACGGAGCCGGGGGCCAGCAGCGGGCCCCGCCCGGGAGCGCCCTCGTTGGGCAGGAACGGATCCATGTGCATGTGCCGGCCGATGCCGTGGCCCCCGTAGCCCTCCACGATCCCGAAGGCGCGCCCGTAGCGGACCTCGGCCGCGCGCGCACCCATTTCGATGGCGTGCGCCACGTCGGTCAACCGATTGCCGGCGATCATCGCCGCGATCCCGGCTTCCAGCGATTCCCTGGTCGCATCGCGCAGCGCTTCGCCGGCCGCGTCCAGCGGCCCGACCCCGAAGGTGATCGCGGCGTCGCCGTGCCAGCCGTCCAGCACCGCGCCGCAGTCGATGGAGACCAGGTCCCCGGGCGCCAGCGTCTCGGCGGCGGACGGGATGCCGTGCACAACACGGTCGTTGACCGACGCGCAGATCGACGCCGGGTAACCATGATAGCCCAAAAACGACGGCGTCGCGCCGGCTTCGCGGATCACAGACTCGGCGATCTCGTCGAGGCCCAGCGTCGACGTCCCGGGAACCGCGGCCGTGCGGACCGCCTGCAGGGCGGCGGCGACGACGGCGCCGGCCGCGGCCATCGCGTCGAGTTCACCGGGGCTGCGCTGTGGTACGACCCTGCGACTTCGCAGCCGCGCCAGCGCGCTCACGGTTACTTGCCCAGTTCTGATGGGCGGCGACCCGCTGCGCCCGGCTCCGCCGCGCTTGCGATCGCCCCCAACGCGCGCAGCGCGCGGGCGAACACTTCGTCGACCGTGCCGACGGCGTCGACGGTCTTCAATTCGTCTTTCAATTGGGCACCGTAGTACTCCAGCAGCGGCGCCGTCTCGTCGCGGTAGACCTTCATCCGGTTGAGGATGACGTCGTCGGTGTCGTCGGCGCGGCCCCGCGCCTTGAGCCGCTGCAGCAATTCCTCCTGCGAGACGCGGAACTCCACCACCGCGTCGATGTCGGTGCCGCGGCGTTCGAGCATTTCGTGCAGCGCTTTGGCCTGCTCGAGCGAACGCGGGTACCCGTCCAGGATGAAACCGTTGGCCGCATCCGGACCGCTCAGCCGGTCGTCGACGAGCTGGTTGGTCAACTCGGAGGGCACCAGGTCACCGGCGTCCAGGTAGCGCTTGGCCTCCAGGCCGAGTTTGGTCCCATTCTCGATGTTGCTGCGGAACAGCTCGCCGGTGGAGATTTGCGGGATCCCGAGCTTCTCGGCGAGCTTCTGGGCCTGCGTCCCCTTGCCTGCCCCCGGTGGCCCCAGCAAAACGACTCTCACTTGAGGAATCCTTCGTAGTTGCGCTGCATGAGCTGGCTCTCGATTTGTTTGACCGTATCCAAACCGACGCCAATCATGATCAAAACCGCGGTCCCGCCGAACGGCAAATTCTGCACCGCCCCGCCATTGCCGATCTGCAGGAACAGATTGGGCAGCACCGAGATTGCGCCCAGGTAGATCGAGCCCGGCAGCGTGATCCTGCTCAGCACATAACGCAGGTAGTCGGCGGTCGGTTTGCCCGGGCGAATGCCGGGAATGAACCCGCCGAACTTCTTCATCTCGTCGGCACGTTCGTCGGGATTGAACGTGATCGACACATAGAAATACGTGAAGAAGATGATGAGCCCGAAGTAGATGCTGATGTAGATGGGATCGCTCGGATCGGACAGGTATTTGCCGACGAACTTGTCCCACCAGCCGTTGCCCACGCCGCCGCTGCCGCTGCGGACCAGCTGGGTGATCAGGTGCGGAATGTAGATCAGCGACGACGCGAAGATCACCGGGATAACGCCGGCCTGGTTGACCTTGAGCGGCAGATACGTCGAGGTTCCGCCGTACATGCGCCGGCCCACCATGCGCTTGGCGTATTGCACCGGGATCCGGCGCTGGCCCTGCTCGACGAACACCACACCGACGATGATGATCAGCGCGGCGGCGCAGACGGCGGCGAAGATGACCCCGCCGCGGCTGTCCAGGATGGTCTTGCCTTCGGAGGGAATGCGCGCCGCGATGCCGACGAAGATCAGCAGCGACATGCCGTTGCCGATGCCGCGTTCGGTGATCAGCTCACCCATCCACATCACCAGCGCCGCGCCGCCCGTCATCACCAGCACGATGACCACCAGCGTGAAGATGCTCTGGTCGGCGATGATGTCCAGCGAACAGCCCTGGAGCAGCCCGCCGTTGGCCGCCAGCGCCACGATGCTGGTGGCCTGCAGGACGGCCAGCGCGATGGCCAGGTAGCGCGTGTACTGCGTCATCTTGGCCTGCCCAGCCTGGCCTTCCTTCCGTAACTCCTCGAACCGCGGGATGACGACGGTCAGCAGCTGCACGATGATGCTGGCGGTGATGTAGGGCATCACCCCCACCGCGAACACCGTGAGTTTGAGCAGCGCGCCGCCGGAGAACAGGTTGATCAGCGAGTAGATCTGTCCGGCCTCGCCGCCGCTGGCCTCCTTGATGCACTGCTGCACGTTGGGGTAGTTCACGCCGGGTGACGGCAGCGCGGCGCCGACCCGGTAGAGCAGGACGATGGCCAGCGTGAAGAGGATCTTCCGTCTCAGGTCGACTGTCCGCAGCGACGAGATGAAAGCCGAAAGCACTCTTCCTCCTGCGGAGCCGGGGTCTTCATCCTGCGTCACGCGCCCAACACCCGCAGGCCAGGACGTCCGGCCGACTTATCTACAGCGCGTCAAACCGTGTACGAGAGTAACAGCTGGTGCGGGCAGCCCCGTTCAAGGGCCTTTATGGGACCCGAAAAAGACACAGCGAGCCGACAGCCGCGAGGCGTAGAGTTCTGGTGGCTCATTGCATTTGCTAAGTAAATAGGAGCACCATGACGCGAACTGACCAAGACACCTGGGACCTGGCCTCCAGCGTCGGCGCCACGGCCACCATGGTCGCCGCGGCCCGCGCCCTGGCCAGCGGGGGGACCAACCCGATCATCAACGACCCGTTCGCGGCGCCCTTGGTGCGGGCGGTCGGGCTGGACTTCTTCCGCCGCCTGGTCGACGGCGAGGCCATCCCGTCCGAGGCCGCCCAGGCGTCTGAAGACAGCGAGAAGGACCTGGCGCTGGAGACCGATTCGATCGCGGTGCGCACCCGCTTCTTCGACGATTTCTTCCTCAACGCCGCCCGCGACGGCATCCGCCAATCGGTGATCCTGGCCGCCGGCCTCGACGCCCGCGCCTACCGGCTAGCTTGGCCGCCCGGCAGCGTGGTCTACGAGGTCGACCAGCCCAAGGTCGTCGAGTTCAAGAGCACCGCCATGGCCAACCTGGGTGCCGCCCCGACCGCGGACCGGCGGACCATCAGCATCGACCTGCGGGACGACTGGCCGGCCGCGCTGCGCCGCAGCGGATTCGACGTGACGCGGCCAACGTCGTGGAGCGCCGAAGGCCTGTTGATGTACCTTCCGCCCGACGCGCAGGACCGGCTGTTCGACAACATCACCGAGCTCAGCGCTCCGGGCAGCAAGCTGGCCACCGAGTATCACCCCGACTCCGGCCCGACGATGACGCAACGCGCGCAGGAATTCAACGACAGGTGGGCCAAATTCGGCTGCGACATCGACCTTTCGGGACTCTTCTTCGACGGCGAGCGCAGCAATGTCGTCAAGTATCTGACCGATCGGGGCTGGGAGGTGGCCTCCCGGAAGCGGCGGGATCTGTTCGGCGATTACGGCCTGGAATTCCCCGACGACCCCGACACCGATGAGATGACGCAGTTCCGCAACATCGTCGCCGTCACCGCAACACTGCGCTAGGAGCCCCGATGCCCGACACCGACAGCAAGCGATTTGATGGCGACAGTTGGGATCTGGCATCCAGCGTGGGGGCCACCGCCACGGCGGTGGCCGCCCGCCGCGCGCTGGCATCCAGGGGCCCCAATCCCCTCATCGACGATCCGTTCGCCGAGCCGCTGGTGAACGCCGTCGGCGTCGACGCCTTCATCCGGATGATGAACGGCGAAATCGAGCTCGCCGACGACGATCCCGCATTCACCCCGCGGCGCCTCGGCGAGGGGATGGCGGTCCGCACCCGGTTCTTCGACTCGTTTTTCCTCGGCGCCGCCGAGGCCGGCATCCGCCAGGCCGTCATCCTGGCCTCCGGGCTCGACACCCGCGCCTACCGCCTGGCTTGGCCATCCGGGACCGTCCTCTACGAGGTCGACCAGCCCAGGGTGATCGAGTTCAAGACCCGCACCCTGGCCGACCTTGGCGCAACCCCGACCGCCGACCGCCGTGCGGTCGGGATCGACCTGCGTGACGACTGGCCGGCCGCGTTGCGCGACAACGGATTTGACGTCACCCGGCCGACGGCGTGGAGCGCCGAGGGGCTACTGGCCTATCTGCCGCCGGACGCCCAGGACCGCCTGTTCGACAACATCACCGCGCTCAGCGCCGGCGGCAGCCGACTGGGCACCGGCTACGTGCCCAACATCCGCGACCGCATCGAAAACCGGGGCCGTGAGATCAGCGAGCGCTGGCGGCGCCTGGGACTGGACCTGAACTGGGCGGATTTGATCTACCCCGGCGAACGCAACGACGTGGTGGCTTATCTTGCCGACCGCGGCTGGCAGTCGACGGTGCGCAGCACACCAGAACTCTACGCCGACAACGGGTTTGAGTTTCCCGACCAACCGTCGATGGTCGCGTTCGGTGACATCAAGTACGTCTCCGCGACGTTGACGTAGCGCCTAGCCCGGTTTGGCCGCCGGCGCCCGGACGACCAACGGCACCGCCGGGAAGCACCACGCCATCTCCGAGCGCGACTTGCGCAGCGCGGCGGTGCCGTAGCCCCTCTTCCGGTAATCGGGGTGGATCCAGATCCGCACGTCCACCTCGCCGCGGACCAGCTCGCCGAACACCATCCCGACCTTCTGCCCGGAATCGACGGCCACGAACCACGCGGCCTCTTCGTCGTCGACGCGCCGCAGCGCCGCACGGATCTCGTCGTCGAGGTTGCCGGCCGGCACGCCGGAGCCGTCGCCGGCGGCCCCGATGTCCTGGGTGCGGGCGGCGAAGATGTCGCGGTCCTGCTCGTCGGAAAACGGCCGCAGCTCGAGCGTCTCCCCCGAGCTGGCCGGGCGCTCTTTGAGGGTGAAGCTCAGCTGTTTGTTCAGGTCCTCGAGTTCGGCGAGGATCTTTCGGCGGGAATCGACGGTGAGCTGGTCGAAGGACATGCCCATTACCGCTTCGGCGGCGACGTGGGAGGTGTCGAGCAAACCGGCGATCGCCTCGACCGCGGCCGCCTTGTTCTCCGACTCGACCACGGCGTCGGCGATTTCGTGCCGGCGTTCAAGGGCTTTCAACAGGGCGTCGGCGATCTCTCGGCGGGCGGCTTTGCGGTCATGGTCGGTCATTGGACCAGCCTAGAACGCGACCGAAGGTAGCGCTCTGGATCGTCGGTTTCCCAGCTCCAGGAACCGCCGGTAGCGGTCCTGGACGGGTGCCGCCCAGGCGGGATCGGGCTCGACGACGTGGTCGGTGCGGGCCCAGCGGGCGGCGTCGGCGATCGAGGTTTCCAGACCGGCCGCGATGCGGCCGAGGAACGCCGCCCCCAGGGCCGCGCCCTCGGCCACCCCGGACACCTGCACCGGCCGCCCGGTGGCGTCGGCGATGGCCTGCATCCACGGCCGGACCCGGGTGCCGCCGCCCGCGGCCACGATCCGCGACACCGGCGCCCCGCTCAGCTCGATGAGCTGACGGACGACGAAGCCCGACGCCTCGTAGGCGGCCCGCCGCAGCGAGGCGGCGTCCTGGGTGAGGTCCAGGGCGTCGAGCACGGCGCGCCGATCCGGGTCGTGGAACGGGGTGCGCTCCCCACGAATGTAGGGCGACCACACCGGCACCCGGCGCGGATCGGCCGACATCGGATCACCCGGTGCGACAACGCGATCCACCCAGCCGAGGAACAAGCCGCCGGCGTTGCTGGCCCCGCCGATCTGGATCTTGCCGGGGGTGGTGTGCGGAATGGTCCACAGGCCGGGCACCTGCCGGGCCTCGCCGATGGTCGTCCACACGATCAGGGTGGTGCCGCACAGCACCAGCACGTCGCCGTCGCGGCCGGCGCCGGCCACGATCTGTTCGCACAGGGCGTCGATGGCGCCGATCGCCAGCACGGCCCCGGTCCCCCGCACCCGACCGGCCGCCGCCCCGATCGTCTCCACCCGCGGCATCTGCTCGACGGTCGCGCCGCAGCCGGCGCACGCCGCCGGGCTCCAGCCGGTCCCGTCGAACAGGGGAAAGGCCGTGGCGGCGGTGGCGAAGTCGATCACCGCCTCACCCGCCAGGGCGTGGTTGGCCACCGCGGGCGCCGGCCAGTATCCGGCGGCGCCGGGCGCCTGGGCGGCCGTCCAGCGCAGGAACTCGGCGGCCTCGCCCACCGCCGGCAGCGGCTGGGCCGGTCGCTCCGGGGCGCCCGGCACCCGGCCGCGGCCGTCGCCATACAGCAGCCCCGGGGTAAGCGGCCTGCCGGCGGGGTCGACGGCGGTCAGCGAGGGCACCATCGCCGAGACGGCCACCGCCCGGACGTCGGGCCCGGGCGCCAGCTGGCACACCTCGTTCAAGGCCGCCAACGGACCCCGCCGCCACGCCTCGTCGGCGTCGTGCTCGAGCCGATCGGGCGCCGGCACCCGCAGCTCATGCGGAATGCGCGCCCGCGCCGTCACGCGGCCGTCGGCGTCGGCGGCGACAGCTTTGACCGCGGTGCTGCCGACGTCGATGCCGATTGTGACGCCTTCACGTGACACGGGCGTCACCGTACGCCAGCATTGGGTTTCGTGACCTCGAGACCGCGCGCCCTGGTGACCGCGCCGCTGCGCGGGCCGGGGTTCGCCAAGCTGCAGCGGCTGGCCGACGTGGTGTACGACCCTTGGATAAGTGAGCTAGAGCAGCGGCCGCTGCGGATCTACGGCGCCGAGCAGCTGGCCGAGCGGATCGTTGGCGAGGGCGCCGACGTCGTCGTGGTGGAAAGCGACTCGGTGGGTGGGCCGGTGTTCGACCTGGGCCTGCGCGTGATCGCGTCCACCCGCGGCGACCCCAACAACGTCGATGTCGACGGGGCCACCGCGGCCGGCATCCCGGTGCTCAACACCCCCGCCCGCAACGCCGACGCGGTCGCCGAGATGGCGGTGGCGCTGCTTTTCGCGGCCACCCGACACCTGCTGACCGCCGACGCGGATGTCCGCGGCGGCAACACGTTTCGCGACGGCAGCATCCCGTATCAGCGTTTTCGCGGCTGGGAGATCGCCGGGCGCACCGCCGGGCTGGTGGGCCTGGGCGCCGTCGGCCGCGCGTTGCGTTGGCGGCTGTCCGGGCTGGGCATGCGGGTCATCGCCTATGACCCGTACCACGACGAGGCCCACCACGGGCTCGACGAGCTGCTGGCCGAGGCCGACGTCGTGTCCCTGCACGCGCCGGTCACCGACGACACCGTCGGGATGATCGGCGCGCGGCAGTTCGCGGCCATGCGCGACGGCGTGGTCTTCCTCAACACCGCCCGCGCCCAGCTGCACGACACCGACGCGCTTGTCGACGCGCTGCGCGCCGGCAAGGTGGCCGCCGCCGGGCTGGATCACTTCGTCGGCGAATGGCTGCCCACCGACCACCCGCTGGTCGGCATGCCCAACGTCGTCCTCACCCCGCACATCGGCGGCGCCACCTGGGACACCGAGGTCCGGCAGGCCCAGATGGTGGCCGACGACCTGGAAGCGCTGCTGTCCGGCGGCACGCCCGCCCATATCGTCAACCCGGAGGTGCTCAGCCCATGACATCCGTCATCAACCCGGAGACCGCGGTGCTGGACGCGGCCAAGGACATGCTGCGCCGGGGCCTGGTCGAGGGAACCGCCGGCAACATCTCGTCGCGGCGCTCCGACGGCAACATCGTCATCACGCCGTCGTCGGTCGACTATCGCGACATGGCGCTCGACGACCTCGTGCTGGTCGACCCCGACGGCGCCGTGCTGCGCGCGGCGGACGGTCGATCGCCGTCGTCGGAGATGAAGCTGCACCTGGCGTGCTACCAGGCGTTCGACGACATCGGCAGCGTCATCCACAGCCATCCGGTGTGGGCGACCATGTTCGCCATCGCCCACCAGCCGATTCCGGCCTGCATCGACGAGTTCGCGGTGTATTGCGGCGGCGACATTCGGTGCGCCGAGTACGCGGCGTCCGGCACGCCGGAGGTGGGCGCCAACGCGGTCAAGGCGCTCGAGGGCCGGGCCGCCGCCCTGATCGCCAACCATGGCCTGGTGGCCGTCGGGCCCCGGCCCGACAAGGTCCTGCACGTCACCGCCCTGGTCGAGCGGACCGCCCAAATCGTCTGGGGCGCAAGGGCTCTCGGTGGCCCCGTGCCGATCCCCGAGGACGTGAACCGCAACTTCGCCAGCGTGTATGGCTATCTGCGCGCCAACGCCTGACTCTGACAGCTGCCGCCTTCGGGGGTCAGCCCTCTCGGAGTTCGCGGAACAGCCTCATGCGATGGAGGTTTATCCGATAGAACAGGCCCGGAAAATGCCGGTACAGGTGCCAGATGACCTGAACCACAGTGGGAAACACGATCAGCGGGCGATTGCGCTCCATCCCACGCAGGATCGCGCGAGCGGCGGCCTGGGCGCTCATCTGCGGCATCAGATAGTGGGTGCGCCGACTCAACGTCGCTACCCGCTCGCGCGGCATGTTGACCACGACCATGTTGTCGTAGATCTTCGTCTTCATGTCGCCCGGACATGCCGCGCTTACCTTCACGCCAAGGTCCGCCCCCTCGGCCCGCAGCGATAGTGAAAGCCCAACGATCCCATGCTTGCTCGTGCAGTACGCGGCATTGCCTGGCTGGGGAACCAGCCCACTGAGCGACGAAATATTGACGACGTGCCCATGGCCCTGGCGCGCCATCAACCGATAGGCGTGCACCGTTCCGTACACCACCCCCAGCAGGTTCACCTCGAGCACGCGACGCCACTGCTGTATCGAAAGGTCGCGAGAGTCCCCGCCGATCGCGATGCCGGCATTGTTGATCATGTAGTCCAGGCGTCCGTATTCGGCAACGGTGTCCTCGACCAACCGCGCCACCCCGGTTTCGTCGGCCACGTCGACCGCCACGGCAGCCGCCCGCGCGCCGGCCTGCCCCAGGCGTCCCGCTACCTGACGCGCGGCGTCGCCGTCGAGGTCGGCGACGACCACCGTGGCGCCCCGACGCCCGAGTTCCTCACACAGCGCCTCGCCCAGACCCATTCCGCCGCCGGTGACGATCGCCACGGTGTTCTCAAAGTTCTCGCACCGCCGCATGACCTCGGCCCCTTCCGGCGAGTCACCTCCGACTTGGTTACATTCGGCGTAATATTACATCGAATGTAACCAAACCGGAAGGAGCGGCCACGGCAAACGAGATGGGCCTGCGCGAACGTAAACGGAAGCAGACCAGGCAGGAGTTGATCAGCGCGGCCATGCGACTGTTCGGGGAGAAGGGCTACGAGCAGACCACCGTGGCCGAAATCGCCTCTGCCGCCGGCGTTTCCACAAAGACATTCTTCAATTACTTCGAGAGCAAGGACGAGGTCCTTTTTCCCCACCTCTCCCGCCGGATCGACGCCGCGGTGGCTCTCATCGAGCAGGGCGCACCCGGTGATCGGATGGCCGACCTCCTCGCGTCGGCGATGCGGCACATGCTGGCCGATGCCCTCACCGAGGAGGTCGACGGCGGCCTGGCCGCGGTGCGGCTGCCGATGATCCTGTCGGTGCCCGCCGTCCAGGCGGCTACGTTGCATCGCTACTTCCTGGCCGAAACTCAATTGGCCCGGGCTCTGCACGGCGCCTATTCCGACGCGCTCGACCCGGCGTCCGCTGCCGCCGTCATCGGGTCGGTCATGGGGGCGGCGATCGCCGCGGCGCTCGTTTGTCTGCAAGACGGCGGCACCTCCGAACAGCTGCGCGCCGCGGTCGAAAGCGCCATCGATATAGCAATCCACGGCGTGCAGAGCCTGCCGACTAGTGCGCGCCGCGCCACTGGCGGGGCGAGGCGTCGTGCGCGCGGCCGAACAGCCGGCTGAAGTAGCCGGGATCGGACACCCCGACCCGTCGGGCCACCTCTGCGACGGGTAGGTCCGTTTCGGCCAGCAACGCGCGGGCGGCGGCCATGCGGCGTTCGGTGATCCACTCGCCGACGGTGCGCCCGGTGCGGCGCCGCACCACGGTGGTCAGGTGCCCCGGGGTCACGCCGAGTTCGCCGGCCACGTCGCGCAGCGACAACGACTCGGGGTGACGCCGGTCGATCACCTCGAACACCTCGGCCAACAGCGGTTCGCCGGCGCGCCGCAGTTCGTCGACCACCGGACCCGCCAGCCGCGCGAGATCGATCAGCAGCAGCGTCAGATGCGCCAGCGCCGCCTGGCGATAGCCGTCCTGCCGCGCGAGCAGTTCGGCTTCGATCGACCGGATCGCGGCGTCCCACGCCGACCGTCGCGCCGCGTGTACCTCCAGTCGCAGGATTCCGCCGGCGTGGCCGTGCAGGAACGGAAACAGCAGCGGGTGCGCCCGCCAGGCCGGCCACGGCGATCGCGCGTCCTCGCCCAGCGCGGCCGGGTCGAAGAACACCGCGACGCCGGCGTCGCGATCTTCGAGCCGCCCGGGGTCGAGCACCCGACCCGCGGCCGCCACGTAGACCAGCCCGGCCGCCGGCAGGTACCAAAGAGCCGGAAAGTCGTGGATGTGGCGACCGCGTTCGACGAAATCCTCGGGGCCAGAACGCACCACCGACACCGGGGGCGTGTCCGGGTCGGTCCGGTATTCATAGATCGGCACCCCCGCGCGCTGCCGAACCAATCGAGTCGGTCGCGTCATAACCGCCAAAGATAGTCCAAGTTTCACCGAGGATCACCCAATTCTTCGCGAATGCAGCGGTTCACCATGGATTGCGTGACGAAACATCATCCACATGATTACCTGCCCGCCGCCGGCCACGACGCGCTGCTCCCCACGTACGACCTGATGTCACGCCTGCTCGGCATGAAGAAGGTCCACGACACCCTGATCGCGCAGGCCGAGCTCGCCGACTGCCACCGTTTACTCGAAATTGGCTGCGGCACAGGGAATGTCACCGTTACGGCCAAGCGCGCCTTTCCCCACCTGGAGGTGATCGGATGCGATCCCGACCCGCGGGCGCTTGACCGGGCGAAGCGAAAGGCGGACAGCATCCGCTTCGAACAGGGCTACGCGCAACAACTCCCCTACGCCGACGGCGAATTCGACCGGGTGCTGTCGTCGATGATGCTGCACCATATCGGCGAAGACGCGAAACCCGCTGCGGCGGCCGAGGTCTTCCGGGTCCTTCGCCCCGGCGGCAGGCTGCACCTGGTCGACATCGGCGGCGACATGACCGCCAACCACGGCCTGATGGCGCGGCTCATCAGGCGCAGCCACCACGCGGCCGGCAACCTCGGCGACGCGATTCCACGACTGCTGCGCGCGGCCGGGTTCGACTGCACCGAGGTCGCATCGACGCCGCACCGCATTCTCGGGCGATTGAACTACTATCGCGCGACCCGCCCCGCCTAACGCCCTGACGGCGGTCGCTGTTCGAGCGCGAACGTGTGGGTCAGCATGGGGCCGCGGGTCCACCCGGCCGGCGGCGGCCAGGTCCCGGTAGAGCACCCGTTCACGCGCCATCAATCAAGGTTGCCGGGAAACGGGGGAAGCGTACAGTGGTAAAAGCTTGTTATATTGTCTAAATATTAGACTGACTAGATCCGAACAGGGGAAAACATGACTTCCACCAGGTATGAGGGCGACACCTGGGACCTGGCCTCCAGCGTCGGCGTGACCGCGACCATGGTGGCCGCGGCCCGCGCCGTGGCGACCCGCGCCGACCGCCCGCTGATCGACGACCCGTTCGCCGAGCCGCTGGTCCGGGCCGTCGGCGTCGACCTCCTCACCCGGCTGGCGACCGGCGAGGTCAACCCGGCCGACCTGAACGACGTGCACGACGGCGCCGCGGGGTCCGCCGGGGCGATGTCCCGCATGGCCGACAACATGGCGGTGCGCACCAAGTTCTTCGACGAGTTCTTTCTGGGCGCGACGCGGGCGGGCATCAAGCAGGTCGTGATCCTGGCGTCGGGCCTGGATTCCCGCGCGTACCGGCTGGCCTGGCCGGCCGGCACCGTGGTGTACGAGGTCGACCAGCCGCAGGTCATCGAGTTCAAGACCCGCACGCTGGCCGAGCTGGGCGCCGCGCCCACCGCCGAGCGGCGGGTGGTGCCCGTCGACCTGCGCGACGACTGGCCCGCCGCGTTGCGCGCCGCCGGATTCGACCCGGCCCGGCCGACCGCGTGGAGCGCCGAGGGCCTCCTCGGCTACCTGCCGCCGGAGGCGCAGGATCGCCTGCTGGACACCATCACCGAGCTCAGCGCCCCGGGCAGCCGGTTCGCCACCGAGAGCGCGCCCAACCCGCAGCCCGGCGACGAGGACAGGATGAGGGAGCGCATGCAGCGCATTTCCGAGCGCTGGCGCGCGCACGGCTTCGACCTCGACATGGCGGGCCTCGTCTACTTCGGTGAGCGCAATGAGGCGGCCCCCTATCTGGACGACCGCGGCTGGGCCATGAACGGCATCAGCATCCGAGACCTGTTCTCCGCCAACGGCCTTCCGCCGATTGAGGACGACGACATGCGCATGGGCGACCTGCTCTATGTGAGCGGCACGCATGAGTAAGGGACGCAGCGACGGTGACAGCTGGGGACCGGCATCCAGCGTGGGGGCGACGGCCACCATGGTCGCGGCGTCCCGCGCCGTGGCGTCGCAGGGACCCGATGCGCTACTCGACGACCCGTTTGCCGATCCGCTGGTCCGCGCCGTGGGATTGGACCCCTTCGTGCGCATCGTCGACGGGGAGATCGATTTCGAGGACGACCCACTGTTCAACCGCAAAACGCGGGCCGAGCAGATCACGGTACGGACCAGGTTTTTCGACGACTTCTTCACCGGCGCGACCAACGACGGTGTGCGGCAGGCGGTGATACTGGCGTCCGGCCTCGACACCAGGGCCTACCGACTGCGGTGGCCCGCCGGCACGGTGGTCTACGAGATCGACCAGCCGCAAGTCATCGCGTTCAAGACCAACACACTGTCCGGCCTCGGCGCCTCCCCCACCGCCGACCGCCGTGCGATCGGCATCGACCTGCGCGACGACTGGCCGGCGGCGTTGGCCGACGGCGGTTTTGACGTCACGCGGCCGACCGCGTGGAGCGCGGAAGGGCTGCTGCCCTACCTGCCGCCCGAGGCCCAGGACCGATTGTTCGACAACATCACCGCGCTCAGCGCGCCGGGCAGCCGGCTGGCCACCGAACACGTGCCCGATCCGAACGCGTTTTCCGATGAGCGCCTGCAGCGCATCAGCGAGCGGTGGCAACGCTTCGGTTTCGACCTCAACGCGGCCGACCTGTTCTATCGGGGCGAGCGCAGCGTCGTCGTCGACTACCTGACCACCCACGGCTGGCGGGTGACGGCCCATCCCGCCAAGGAACTCTACGCGCGCAGCGGCTTCGAGTTTCCCGAGGACGAGATGGCGGCGACCTTCGGCGAAATGAGCTATGTCGCCGCGACACTCGGATAGTCCGGGCATGCCACGCGCTCACGACGACGACTGGGACCTGGCGTCCAGCGTGGGCGCGACCGCGACGATGGTCGCGGCCGGGCGCGCGATGGCGACGAAGGACCCTCGCGGTTTGATCGACGATCCATTCGCCGAACCGCTGGTGCGCGCGGTGGGCGTGGATTTCTTCACCAAGATGATGGACGGCGTTCTCGATCTCGACGAGATCGAGAACGCGTCGTCGGTGCGCATGCAGGCGATGATCGACGGAATGGCGGTGCGCACCAAGTACTTCGACGATTACTTCCTGGCCGCGACGAGGGCGGGCATCAGGCAGGCGGTGATCCTCGCGTCCGGGTTGGACTCGCGCGCCTACCGGTTGCCGTGGCCGCACGGCACGGTCGTCTACGAGATCGACCAGCCGCGGGTGATCGAGTTCAAGACGACCACGCTGGCCGGCATCGGCGCCGAACCTACCGCACCCCGGCGCGCCATCGCGATCGATCTGCGCGGGGACTGGCCGGCCGCGCTGAAGGCGGCCGGACTGGACACGGCGGCACCGACCGCATGGTTGGCGGAAGGCCTGCTGATCTACCTGCCACCCGAGGCCCAGGACCGGCTGTTCGACAACATCACCGCGCTCAGCGCCCCGGGCAGCACGATCGCCACCGAATTCGTGCCCGGCATCGTGGATTTCGACGCCGAGCGGGTGCGGGAGATGTCCGGTTCGTTCCGCGACCACGGCGTGGACATCGACATGGCCTCGCTGGTCTATGCCGGCGAGCGCAACCACGTCGTCGACTATCTCGGCACCAAGGGATGGGATGTCGAGGGGGTGACCCGAACGGAACTGTTCGAGCGCCACGACATCGAAGTGCCCGCCCCGGAGCACGACGACCCGCTCGGCGAAATCATCTTCATCGGCGGCAGCCTCACCGGTTAGAGCCGCGACTCCCCCAGCCACAGCGCGGTCGCGCCGCTCAACGTCTGCTCGGCGTTGTCCAGGATCGTGGCGATCGACCGGCCGAGCAGCGCCCCCAACGCATCCGGCAGCGACGCGGCGGCCGGCTGCGACGAGGCTCGGGGCCGCACCATGTCCAGCAGCGAGGAACCCGGATAGCCGACGATGCGGACCTCGGCGTCCTCGTCCAGCCCGGCCAGGACCTTGGCCCGGCGCACGGCGGTCCGGAACCCGCCGAGTTCGTCGACCAGGCCGCGCTCGAGGGCGTCGGCGCCGGTCCAGACCCGCCCCCGCGCAACGCGATTCACCGCATCGGCGCTCAGGTTGCGGCCCTCGGCGACGCGTTCGACGAAGTCGGTGTAGAACAGGTCCGCCTCGGCCTCCCGATGCGCCCGCTGCTCGGGCGTGAACGGCGCGTCGACCGACCAGGCGTCGGCATTGGCGTTGGTACGCACGGTATCCGACCCGACACCCAGGCGGCCCTTCAGCTCGCGAACGATCAGCTTGCCGGTGATCACACCGATCGAGCCGGTGATCGTGCCCGGATTGGCCACGATCGCGTCGGCGCTCACCGCGACGTAGTAGCCGCCGGAGGCGGCGACGGCACCCATCGACGCCACCACCGGCTTGCCGCGCTCGCGGGCCCTTTTCACTTCGCGCCAAATGGTTTCCGACGCCGTGACCGAGCCGCCGGGGCTGTCCACCCGCAACACAATCGCGGACACCGAATCGTCGGCGGCGGCCTCCCGCAGCGCCGCCGCGATGGTGTCACCCCCGGCGGTGGAAGTCCCCAGCGGCAGAAAGTGGGGCCCGCCACGCCCGTTGACGATCGCGCCGTCGACGGTCACCACGGCGACCGTCGGCTTGATCCGGCGGCCGGGAACCGGCGGCACGGGCGGGGCCAGCCACGACCGGGCCGCGCCGGCGTAACGCGCCAGGTACAGCCGAGGCGGACGATCGTCCTCGTCCGAAACGTCTTTCACTCCAACCAGTTCGGCCATGCGGGCATAGGCTTCGTCGCGGAAGCCGATCCGGTCGACCAGACCCGAGGCCGCCGCGTCGTCGCGCAGGAGCGGGGCCCGGTCGGCCAGCGCGTCGAGCGCAGCGGAATCGATCTTGCGTGATTCGGCGACGGCCTGCCACACCTGTTCTTGCAGGCTTTCCAGCATCCGGGTGACGGCCTCGCGGTGGGCGTCGGTGAAGCCATCTTCGGTGAAAAGGTTTGCCGCCGACTTGTATTCGCCGCGCGCGACGAATTGCGCTTCGATCCCCGCCTTGTCGAGCGCGTCGCGCAGGAACGTGGCGTTGCTGGCGAAGCCGACCAGCCCGACGCTTCCCGAGGGCTGCATCCACACCTCACCGAACGCCGAGGCCAGGTAGTAGGACAGGGTGCCCGGATAGTTTTCGGCCCAGGCCAGTGACGGCTTGACGGCGCTGAACGCCGCGATCGCTTCCCGCAGCTCCTGGACCGCCGCCGGCGGCGCCGCCGCAAGCTGCACGCGGGCGATCAGCCCGGCGACCCGGGGGTCCTCGGCGGCGCGGTGGATCGCGGCGACGGCGTCGCGCAGCGCCATCGGCCGGCCGGCCCCGGTGATAAGCGCCAGCGGGTCAAACCCGGTCGTCTCCGGCGGCACCGAGCGCAGGTCGAACTCGAGCACGCAACCGTTGGGGACGCCGTGGTGGCGGGCGGTGTCGACCCGGGTGGCCAGGGCGCGAACGTCGTCAACCCTGTTTAACAGGCCGGGAATCGAGGGCAGAAAGGCGAACATATCCGCCCAGCGTACCTACCGTACGGTGGTGGCGTGAGGTTCTCGATCGCCATCCCCCAACTCGACGCTGAGGGTTTCGACGCCCCCGGCCTGCGCTCATATCTCACGCGCGCCGAGGAGCTCGGGTTCGAGGGCGGCTGGGTGCTCGAGCAGACCATCGGGGAGGCACCGCTGCTGGCGCCGCTGGAGCTGCTGGCCTACTGCGCGGCCTGCACCGAGCGGCTGCGCCTGGGGGTCGCCGTGCTGGTGACGTCGTTGCACGATCCGCTGCAGCTGGCCTCGGCCGCGACCGCCGTCGACCGGCTCAGCCACGGCCGCCTGGACATCGGTGTCGGCTCCGGCGGCGGCTCCCGCCGATTCGCCGCCTTCGGCGTCGAAAAGGCCACGTACATCTCGTATTTCACCGAGGGCCTGGAGCTGATGAAGGCGGCCTGGTCCGACGAGCCCAGGGTGACGTTTCACGGCCGGTTCCGCGACGTCGACGACCTTCCCATCCAGCCCAAGCCGGTGCAGCGGCCGCGTCCGCCGATCTGGTTCGGTGGCCTCGCCCCCAAGGCGCTGGCCAGGGCGGTGCGCCACGGTGATTCGTTTTTGGGTGCGGGCTCGTCGACCACAGAGGCGTTTGCCGGGGCCGTCACCGTGGTGCGCCGTGAACTGGAGGAACAGCGGAAAGACCCCGCGCGCTTCACCATTGGCAAGCGGGTCTACTTGATGGTCGACGACGACGCGGCGCGGGCCCGCGAGCGTGTGCTCGCCGGGCTGCGGCGCATTTACGGCGCGATGCCCGGCCTCGACTCGGTTCCGGTGTCGGGCACACCCGACGACGTCGCGCGCGGGCTACATGGGGTGATCGACGCCGGCGCCGAGATGCTGCTGCTCAACCCCGTCGGCGGTAGCGTCGCCGAGAACCGCGAGCAGATGGAACGCCTTGCCGCAGAGGTGATTCCGCGGCTCGCGTAGTGCCGCGAGGCCCCTCTCCCCCCCGGCGAGCAGACGCAGAATCGCACGAATCCGCGCAGCGGCGTGCGATTCTGCGTCTGCTCGCGGTACTAGAGTTCGGTCGCCGAGCCGCCCGCGGCGGTGATCTTCTCGCGGGCGCTGCCGCTGAACTTGTGCGCGGACACGTCGGCCTTGACGGTCAGGTCGCCGTCGCCGAGGACCTTGACCAGAGAGTTCTTGCGCACCGCGCCCTTGGCCACCAGGTCGTCGATCCCGATGGCGCCGCCCTGGGGGAACAGCCGGTTGATGTCGCCGACGTTGACGATCTCGTATTCGGTGCGGAACCGATTCCGGAATCCCTTGAGCTTGGGCAGCCGCATGTGGATCGGCATCTGCCCGCCCTCGAAGGTCACCGGCACGTTCTTGCGCGCCTTGGTGCCCTTGGTGCCCCGGCCCGCGGTCTTGCCCTTGGAACCGTCACCCCGGCCGACCCGCGTGCGGGCGGTTTTCGACCCGGGCGCGGGCCGTAGATCGTGCAGCTTGATCGTCACTGGCTCTTCCCTCCGGTTTCGGCCGGCTCCACCTCGACCAGGTGGCTCACCACCGCGATCAGCCCGCGGGTCTGGGGGTTGTCCTCGCGGATCACCGAATGGCGAATCCGCCGCAGGCCCAGGGTGCGAAGGCTCTCACGCTGCTTCCAGCGTGCCCCGATCGTGCTGCGCACCTGGGTGATCTTGAGCTGAGTGCTCATGGTTGCGCCCCCGAAGTCTGTGCCTCTCGTGCCGCCGCACTGGCCAGCGCGTCGCTTTCCCGTCGCGCCTTGAGCATCCCGGCCGGGGCGACGTCCTCGATCGGCAGCCCGCGGCGCGCGGCCACCTCCTCGGGACGCTGCAGCAGCTTGAGCGCGGCGACGGTGGCGTGCACCACGTTGATCGCGTTGTCGCTGCCCAGCGACTTGGCCAGGATGTCGTGCACCCCAGCGCATTCCAGCACCGCACGCGCCGCGCCACCGGCGATCACACCGGTACCCGGGCTGGCGGGGCGCAACAGCACCACGCCGGCGGCCGCCTCGCCCTGCACCGGATGCGTGATGGTGCCGCCGATCAACGGAACCCGGAAGAAGCCCTTGCGCGCCTCCTCGACGCCCTTGGCGATGGCGGCCGGCACCTCCTTGGCCTTGCCGTAGCCGACGCCGACCATGCCGTTGCCGTCACCCACGATGACCAAAGCGGTGAAGCTGAATCGGCGGCCACCCTTGACCACCTTGGAGACGCGGTTGATGGCGACGACCCGTTCCAGGTAGTTGCTCTTCTCGCCGTCTCGGTCGCGGCCGCGGCCGCCGTCGCGCCGGCCCCGACCCTCCCGGTCACCGCGGGTATCGCGGCCGTCCGAGGCGCCCGCTGGCTGTTCCGCCATTATGCGGTCCTTCCAGTTGTCATCAGAAATTCAATCCGTTCTCGCGTGCGGCGTCGGCCAGCGCCGCGATCCGCCCGCCGTAGGTGTATCCGCCGCGGTCGAACACCGCGCTGTCGATGCCGGCGGCCTTGGCACGCTCGGCGATCAACTGGCCCACCCGCACGCTGTGCGCCTTCTTGTCGCCCTCCAGGCCGCGCACGTCGGCCTCGATCGACGACGCGGCCGCCAGCGTGGTGCCGCTTTCGTCGTTGACCAGTTGCACGTGAATGTGCCGCGCGGACCGGTGCACCACCAGCCGTGGGCGCGCCGCGGTGCCCGAGATCTTCTTGCGCAGCCGCGCGTGCCTGCGCAGCCGAGAGATCCGCCGCGCGGCGGACACGCTCTGCCCCAATGGCTTTCGCGCGGCGGTGTCAGTCTGTGATTGCGCCATGACTACTTACCCGTCTTTCCGACCTTGCGGCGGATCTGCTCGCCCTCGTAGCGCACGCCCTTGCCCTTATAGGGGTCGGGACGACGCAGGCGGCGGATGTTCGCCGAGACCTGGCCGACCTTCTGTTTGTCGATCCCGGAGATCGTGAACTTCGTTGGCGACTGGACCGCGAACGTGATGCCCTCGGGGGCCTCGATTACCACGGGATGGCTGTAGCCCAGGGCGAACTCGAGGTTGGAGCCCTTGAGCTGCACGCGGTAGCCGACGCCGAAGATCTCCATCTTGGTGGTGTAACCCTGCGTCACACCGGTGACCAGATTGGACACCAGGGTGCGCGACAGCCCGTGCAGCGAGCGGCTGCGCCGCTCGTCGTCGGGACGGGCGACGACGATCGCACCGTCTTCGCTGCGCGCCACCGTAATCGGCTCGGCGACAGTCAAATCCAAGGTACCCTTGGGCCCCTTCACCGAGACGTTCTGCCCGTCGATCGTTACGTCGACTCCGGCGGGAACCGGAATCGGCTGCTTACCAATGCGCGACATGGTTGCCCCCTTTCACCAGACATATGCGAGGACTTCGCCGCCCACGCCCTGTCTAGCTGCCTGACGGTCGGTCAGCAGGCCCGACGACGTCGAGATGATCGCCACGCCCAGGCCGCCGAGCACCCGCGGCAGGTTGGTGGATTTCGCGTACACCCGCAACCCCGGCTTGGACACCCGGCGCAAACCGGCGATGCTGCGCTCCCGGCTGGGCCCGTACTTGAGCTGGACGACCAGCGACTTGCCGACCCGGGCGTCTTCGGTCCGGAAGTCGCTGATGTAGCCCTCGCTCTTGAGGATCTGGGCGATGTTGGCCTTGAGCTTGGAGTGCGGCAAGGTCACCTCGTCGTGATACGCCGAATTGGCGTTGCGCAGACGGGTCAAGAAGTCCGCGATCGGGTCCGTCATCGTCATGGTTTTATCCCTGCGCCCGTCACCAGCTGCTCTTCTGCACGCCGGGCAGCTCCCCCGCGTGCGCCATCTCGCGCAGGCAGATCCTGCACAGCCCGAACTTGCGGTAGACCGCCCGCGGGCGTCCGCACTTGCTGCAGCGGGTGTAGGCGCGCACCGCGAAGCGGGGCTTCCGTGCCGCCTTGTTAACCAGTGCCTTCTTAGCCATCTAGTCAGTTCTCCTTGAACGGAAAGCCGAGGGCCCGCAACAGCGCTCGTCCCTCGTCGTCGGTCGTCGCCGAGGTGACGACGTTGATGTCCATGCCGCGGACGCGGTCGATCTTGTCCACGTCGATCTCGTGGAACACCGATTGTTCGGCCAGTCCGAAGGTGTAGTTGCCGGAACCGTCGAACTGCTTGGGCGAAAGCCCGCGGAAGTCGCGGATACGGGGCAGCGCGATCGACGTGAGGCGGTCGAGGAATTCCCACATTCGGTCTCCGCGCAAGGTGACCCGGGCACCGATCGGCATGCCCTCGCGCAATTTGAACTGCGCTATGGACTTCCGCGCCCGGCGGATGTCGGGCCGTTGCCCGGTGATCAGCGCCAGGTCGTTGACCGCGCCGTTGATCAGCTTGGCGTCGCGGGCTGCCTCGCCGACTCCCATGTTGACGACGACCTTCGTCACGGTCGGGATCTGCATGACGTTGCGGTAGCCGAACTGCTTGTGCAACGCGTCCCGAATCTCGTTGCGGTAGCGCTCTTTCAAGCGCGGCCGCACCTTCACACTGTCCTCTGTTGTGGTCATGCTAGATGTCCTTGCCGTTGCGCTTGGAGACGCGGACCCGCTTGCCGGTCTCCTCGTCTAACCGGTAGCCGATTCGGGTGGGCTTGCCGTCCGAGTCGACCACCATCACGTTGGAGACGTGGATCGGGGCTTCCTGGGTGACGATCCCACCCGACTTGGCTCCGCGCTGGTTGGTCGAAATCGCGGTGTGCTTCTTGATCCGGTTGACGCCCTCGACCAGCACCCGGTTACGGTCCGGGTAAGCCTGCAAGACCTTGCCCTTGGCCCCTTTGTCTTTGCCGGCGATGACCAGGACGGTGTCGCCCTTGTGCACCTTCATCTACAACACCTCCGGGGCCAGCGAGATGATCTTCATGAACCGCTTCTCGCGCAGTTCGCGGCCGACCGGCCCGAAAATGCGCGTGCCGCGAGGATCGTTATCGGGCTTGATGATCACCGCGGCGTTCTCGTCAAACTTGATGTAGCTGCCGTCGGGACGCCTGCGCTCCTTGACGGTGCGCACCACGACGGCCTTGACGACGTCGCCCCGCTTGACGTTGCCGCCGGGAATGGCGTCCTTGACGGTGGCGACGATGACGTCACCGATGCCGGCGTAGCGTCGCGACGAACCGCCGAGCACCCGGATGCACAAGATCTCCTTGGCGCCGGTGTTATCGGCGACCTTCAGCCGCGATTCCTGCTGAATCACTCGATCTCCTGACCTGGTTCACGTGTGCACGGCAGGAGGAACCGGCTTGGTGAACCTCCAAAATCAATGCCCACCAAAAAACCTGACGTGCGTGGTCTTGCAAAGCGGTCGTCACCGAAGGGCACGCGGGGCCGATATGCTTACGCGCACCGACCGAGGTCTGCCCAAGGCAACCCCTAGAGTCTAGGGGACAAGCAGCTCAGAGCCAAATTCCGGTCGCACGGTCACAGCGCTTCACCGATTCTCCGGATGTCGCCGAGGTGGTGGATGCCTTCGTGCATCGCCTGACGTACCACCCAGCGCGCGGTGCGCTGCTCGCCCGGCAAACGGGTACCCACGCGATCCCAGTCGCGTTCCCCCGTGCGCGCGACTTCATCGCGGAAACCCGCCGCAGCCGCCGCCAGCTCGTCGAGCGTGGCGGCGAGGTCGCAGTCGTTGTACCGGAAACGGCGAGCCCGCAAATCGTTGAACATCGGCTCCAGGGCGGGCCGGTGCTCGGTGCGGATGCGGTGCAGCCGGATGGTGAAGGTGACGTAGACGTCGCGCAGGTGGCAGACGTACTCGCTCACCGACCACACGTCCGGGCCAGGCCGTGCCCTGCGCATCCCGGGCGGGATTGCGCTGACCGCCTCCCGGACGGCGCCCGGCAGCCCGGCGATGACGTTGACCGCGTCGTCGATCCGAATCTGCGGGTAAACCAACGCGCACACATCGCAGGCGTGATCTTCGGCGGCCAGCGGCGGGAGTCGCTCGCCGCGATCCGATGCGGGCATGTGAATATTTTCCGCCGGGCTTGGCCTTTTCCGCGAGCGTGCGTGTCTGTACACCGACACGCCGGCAATGACGTACAACTGCGCACGCTCGGGGCTATGCCAGGCCGACCACGCACCGAAACCCGATGTGGGTCGTCGCGGTGTCCTGCGATTGCGGTGACCGCGCGGCCGGCCGGTAGCGGTGGCAATACTCCGGCGCGCACAGGTGCGAACCGCCCTTCAACGTCTGGCTGACGCTCGGATCGGCGGGACCCGCTGGGGTGCAACAGGCTTTCGGCGGCCGATCGAGCCGGTGGTGCGCGGAAAACTCGGTGGCGGTCCACTCCCAGACGTTGCCGATCATGTCGACCAGTCCGAACCCGTTGGCCGGAAAGGTGCCCACGGGCGACGTTCCCACCCAGCCGAGCGCGCCGTCGTTGCGGTAGGGGAACTTGCCCTGCCAGGTGTTGGCCATCAGTTGACCGTCGGGGGCCGCCTCGTCGCCCCACGAGTAGGTGGTGGTGCTTCCGGCGCGGGCCGCATACTCCCACTCGGCCTCGGTCGGCAGCCGCCGCCCGGCCCAGCGCGCGTAGGCCGCGGCGTCGGGGTATGCCACCTGCACGACGGGGTGATCGGCGCGGTCCGCGACCTCGCTGTCCAGCCCGAACGGATGACGCCAGCTCGCGCCGGGCGCCCAGTCCCACCATTGCCGCCAGTCACGCAGATCGACCGGGCCCGGCGTCGGGCGGAAGACCATAGCGCCCGGACACAGGTCTTCGGGATCCGCGCCGGGGTACAGCGCCGGGTCGATCGGTTGCTCGGCGACCGTCACATAGCCTGTGGCGGCGACGAATTCGGCGAACTGCGCATTGGTCACCGGGTGCCGCTCTACCGCGAACGGACCCACGGTCACGGTATGGATCGGCGCCTCTTCCGGGTAAAAGCTCGTCGAACCCATGCGGAACGATCCACCCGGCAGGTCGACCAACTCGGTAAGCACCACTTCAGGGTATGACGACCCGCGCGGCCCGGTATCAGGCCTTCTTCGGCTGCTTTCGATCCCGGTTTCGCCACCATGCGACCAGGAACAGGGTCATCGCGGCGACCAGGCCGATCAACACCCACAGCACGATGGCTTGGTCGATCCACGAACCGAATGGTGGGCTGCCCGGCAGGATGTTGCGCAGCGGGACGATGGCGAACAGCATCGCGGCATACCACGTGATGAACGGTGGCAAGAACGAGGTCTTGCCCAAGGCCATGGGAATGGCCACCCATAATGCCAGCGCGGGCAGGGCGATGAGAACCAGGCAGATTCCAAAGTCGAAGATCAGCGGGCCCTTGGATCTGTGCAGGGTGATGATCACGTCGTCCTGGACATCCGGGCTGGAATCCTCGGGGTCATGCACGCGGGTGGCGGTCGCGTCCCAGCCGTCCAGCTTCCCGGTCACTTCGACACGGGCGGCTGTCTTTTCCCGGCTTTGGCCGGTACCGGTGAACACGTCGGCCGCGATCACCTCCGTCTTGTACGCGTCGAACGGCCAGTTACCGGGATCGCCGTGCGCCTCGATGGTGGTGCTGACTTGCGCCGGCGCCTTACCGACCGGGTACTGCAGGTCGCCCAGGTCGTTCTCCGGATACAGCCGCACGGCCGCGTCGGTGGTGAGCACCCCGAGGTTCTTGTCGTACAGCGAATCTTTCGGATAGACAAGAACATTCACGGTCAAGCGGTTTGCGACGGTATCCAGCTTCTCCAGACGCACCTGCACGACGCTGTCCTCGGCCTCGACCTTGCTCAGGTCCACCGCGGGCAGCGGAGGTGCCGACTTGGCCAACAGGTGCACGGCGATCAGGGATAGGACGTAGACAACGATGATGGCCACGAGAATCGCGAAAGCGACCGCGATTTGCCGCCCTCGCTCCCCGGGCGGCGCCGGCGGCGGAGCCTCAGTAGTCATTGGTCATCCTCCAGTACAGAAGCCCTGCGGTAGCTGGGTGGTCAGATGCTAGCAGCGGATCGCCTTGAGAGGACGGCTTTTCACGCGATGACCACAAGGACGATCCTTGCGTTCGCGCGTGCCGGCCACGCCCGGAACCCGCACACCGGGCGCGCCGGCAGTTCAGTCACGCGAAAATGCAAGCGCGAGTTCTTTTTCCACGTCCTCGTAAGGCCTGCCCGAAAAGTCGACGGTGACCTCGGCGATGGTGCCGCCGGTGAACGTGAACGGCGCCTTGTAGCGGTTCGATACTCCCGAACCGCCGTTGCGCCCGACGGTGATGCCCGCCCCCGCCAACCCGAACGTTCCGGGGTGTGTCAGCACGTCTACCAGCGTGCCGACCGCCTCGTCGTCGACGAACAGCGTGAGGTCACCGAGCGGCGTGTGGCTGTTCTCCACCGTGCCCGTCCGCGAATAGGTAACGCCGAACACGTGTCTGCCCAACGGCGCCGGCCCGGACGAGGAAACCAGCTGCTGGCGCTCACCGAGGAAGTTGTAGACGTAGTTCAGGCGTCCGTCCTGGATGAACAGCACGTGCCCGCCGTGGGCGCCGCCCTGCTTGAACAACACACCTTCGGCGCCGGTGGTATCGACGGTCACGTCGGCCAGCACCGAGAACGACCGGCCGCGGATCTCGGCGGCGGCGCCGACGCCGACGTCGGCGCAGTCGGGATAGTAGACGTAGCTGGGTCGTTCGCCGACCAAGTAGGGCCTCGAGCGCATCATCGTTTCCACGATGTTCAGGTCCGACAGCGGCAGACCGTTGTATTTGGCCGCCTCGGCGAACCACAGCGCCTTGAGTTCCTCGAGTTTGTCGGGGTGTTCGGCGGCCAGGTCGTGGCATTGGCTGCGGTCGGCCTCGATGTGGTAAAGCTCCCAGCGGTCGGCCTCGAAGTGCGACCAGCCGGCCGGTGTGGCCGCATGGATGGTGTTGGCGAACCAGCCCTCATGCCAGATCCCGCGGGTGCCCAGCATGGTGTAGAACTGGGTGTGCTTGCCGGTGTCGGCGTTCGGATCTTCAAGGGCCGCTTTGAAACTCACGCCGTCCAGCGGTTTCTGCGGGATGCCCTTGACGGTTTCCGGTGGGGTAATGCCCAGCAGGTCGTAGACGGTCGGCGTGATGTCGCAGACATTGACGTAGTTGTCGCGGACCTCGCCGTGGGCCGCAATTCCGTTGGACCACGCGATGATTGCCGTGTCGGCGATACCGCCCTCGTGGGAGGCATAGCGCTTGTAGAGCTTGTAGGGCGTGTTGAAGGCCATCGCCCAGCCGATCGGGTAATGGTTGTAGGTCTCCGGCCCGCCGAGCTGGTTGAACAGCTTCATGCTCTCTTCGACGGTGTCGATGTAGCCGTTGAAGAACTTGCCTTCGTTCACCGATCCGTTGGGCCCGCCCTCACCGCTGGCGCCGTTGTCAGAGATCACCACGATGATGGTGTTGTCCAGCTGACCGGATTCCTCGAGATAATCCAGGATGCGGCCGATCTGGGCGTCGGTGTAGCTCAGGAAGCCGGCGAATACCTCGGCCATCCGGCTAAACAGCTTCTTCTCTTCGTCGCCCAGCGAGTCCCAGGGCCGCACCGTGTCCAGCAGCGGCCAGGGCTCGCCCTGCGGTCCCGTGACGTCCGCATACGGGTTGACGGGCGACAGCTCGGTGTCCGGCGGGACGATCCCCAGCGACTTCTGCTTTTCCAACACGATCTCGCGGTAACGCTCGTAACCCATGTCGAACCGGCCCGCATATTTGTCCGCCCACTCCTTGAAGACGTGATGCGGCGCGTGGCCGGCGCCGGGGCACACATAGCTGAACCATGGTTTGTCCGGCGCGATCACCTTGGCGTCGCGAATGAATTCGATTGTCTTGTCGGCGATGTCCTTCGAAAGGTGGTAGCCGTCTTCCGGTGTGCCCGGCGGGTTTACCGGGTGGTTGTCGTACACCAGGTCGGGATACCACTGGTCGGTCTCGCCGCCCATGAAGCCGTAGAAGCGCTCGAAGCCGCGCGAGGTTGGCCAATGCCGTTTTGTCGACGCCAGATTGGCCTCTTCGAGTGGTGTCAGGTGCCACTTGCCGACACAGTAAGTGTTGTAACCGGATTCGGCGAGCACCTCGGAGATCAGCGCGGTGTCGGCCGGGATCCGTCCGTTGCAGTTCGGGAACCCGTCGGTGAATTCCTCGATGGTGGCCATGCCGACGGTGGTGGCGTTGCGACCGGTCAGCAAGGATGCCCTGGTCGGTGAGCACAGTGCGGTGGTGTGAAACTGCGACAATCGCACGCCGCGCTCGGCGATCCGGGTCATGGCGGGCATCTCGACCAGGCCGCCGAAGCAGTCCCAGGTGGCGATGCCGGTGTCGTCCCAGACGAGGTAGAGGACGTTCGGTGCGTTCTCCGGCGCGGTCGGTGCGGCGTATGGGCCCCAGTCCGGCTCCGAGTCGCGAATGTCGAGCTCGATCGTGCCCTGAAATTCCGTCGATTCTGCCGCCATCGTCAGCCTTCATCTCGTCGTGGACGTCCAGCCGAACGTCGCGTGCAGATTACACCCGCGGTCAGGCCAAACAGCAAAATCGCCCGAAACCTCCTGGTTCCGGGCGATTTTTACTGTTTGAGGCTACTGGCAGGCCACCTGGCCGTTACTTCGCCTCTACTTGGCCTTCTCCAAGATCTCGACCAACCGCCAGCGTTTGGTCGCCGACAGCGGACGAGTCTCCATCAGCGAGACGCGGTCGCCGATGCCGGCGGTGCTGTTCTCGTCGTGCGCCTTGACTTTCTTGGTGGTGCGAATGATCTTGCCGTACAGCGGGTGACGCATGCGGTCTTCCAGCTCGACCACGATGGTCTTTTCCATTTTGTCGCTCACCACATAACCGATACGCACCTTGCGCCGGCCGCGCTCCTTGGGAACGCGCGGAGTGTTCTTGGGGCCCTTGTCTTTTGACGCGGCATCCTTGGGAGCGGCCTTGGGCGCCGCCTTCGATGCGGTCTTGGCTTCTGCCATCACGATTCCTTGTTTCCGTCGGGCCCGGTCGCCAGGCCCAGTTCGCGTTCACGCAGCACGGTGTAGACGCGCGCGATTTCCCGACGCACCATGCGGAGCCGGCGGTTGTTGTTGAGCTGTCCGGTCGCCATCTGGAAGCGCAGGTTGAACAGCTCCTCCTTGGATTCGCGCAGGCGCTCGATCAGCTCCTCGTCGGTGAGCTCACGCAGTTCGCCAGGCGAAACTCCCACTGCCATCAGAACTGATCCTCTCGGGTCACGATGCGTGCCTTGATCGGCAACTTGTGGATCGCGCGGGTGAGCGCCGCCCGGGCCACCGATTCGTTGGGGTAGCTGAGCTCGAACAGCACCCGGCCCGGCTTGACGTTGACCACCCACCACTCCGGGGAGCCCTTACCCGAACCCATCCGGGTTTCGGCGGGCTTCTTGGTCAGCGGGCGGTCCGGGAAGACATTGATCCACACCTTGCCGCCACGCTTGATGTGCCGGTTGATGGCGATACGAGCCGACTCGATCTGCCGGTTGGTGACGTAGGCGTGCTCGAGCGCCTGGATGCCATAGTCGCCGAAGTTCACCTCCGTGCCACCGCTGGCGATGCCGCGCTGGCGGGGATGGTGCTGCTTGCGGTGCTTAACCTTGCGGGGAATCAACATGATTCAGCTCTCCGTGCTCTGCGGTTCGACGGCGGGCGCGGCGCCACCCTCTGCCGCCGTCGCTAAACTTTCCTCACCGCCCGCGGCCCGCCCAGCCTCGGTGCTGGTGGCCGTGGTTCCCGACGCGCCGCTGCGCCGCGGACGGGTGCCCGACGGCCGCTCGCGGCGCGGACGGTCGGCGCCCGCCGGCGCGGCGGCGGCCAATTCGCGCTTGCCGCCGACGATGTCGCCCTTGTAGATCCACACCTTCACGCCGATCCGGCCGAAGGTGGTCTTGGCCTCGTAGAGGCCATAGTCGATGTCGGCGCGCAGGGTGTGCAGCGGGACGCGGCCCTCGCGGTAGAACTCCGAGCGGCTCATCTCGGCGCCGCCGAGGCGGCCGGAGCACTGCACCCGGATGCCCTTGACGTTGGGTTGACGCATCGCCGACTGGATGGCCTTGCGCATCGCGCGGCGGAACGCCACCCGGTTGCTCAGCTGCTCGGCCACCCCCTGGGCGACCAATTGCGCTTGCGCCTCGGGGTTTTTGACCTCGAGAATGTTGAGCTGGACCTGCTTGCCGGTCAGCTTTTCCAGGTCGGCACGAATCCGGTCGGCCTCGGTGCCGCGGCGGCCGATGACGATCCCGGGACGGGCGGTGTGGATGTCCACGCGGACCCGGTCGCGGGTGCGCTCGATCTCCACGTCGGCGATACCCGCGCGCTCCAGCCCGGTGGACAGCAGCCGACGGATCGCGACGTCTTCCTTGACGTACTCGGCGTACTGCTTGTCGGCGTACCAGCGAGACTTCCAGTCCGTGGTGATGCCCAGCCGAAAGCCGTGCGGATTGATCTTCTGGCCCACTAGTCTGAGCCTCCCTTCGCTTCCGAAGTCTCAGCAGGTGCCGTGCCGGCTTCCGCGGATTTGGCCGGCGCCTTCTTGGCGGGCGCCTTCTTGGCCGCAGCGGATTTCGGGGAACCGGGTCCAGCCTTCGCCGCGGCCTTGCTGGCCTCGGCGCGACGGGCCCTCGCCGACTTCGCCGACCGCTCGTCCTTGGCCGGCCGGCTTTCCACCACGACCGTGATGTGGCTGGTGCGCCTGCGGATCCGGAACGCGCGGCCCTGGGCGCGCGGGCGGATCCGCTTGGCGGTCGGGCCCTCGTCGGCGTAGACCGTGGCGACCACCAGGGTCGACGGGTCCAGGCCGTTGTTGTTCTGCGCGTTGGCCGCGGCGCTGGCGATCACCTTGGCGACGGGCTCGCTGGCGGCCTGCGGCGCCCAGCGCAGGATGTCGAGCGCGTCGGCAACGGACCTGCCACGCACCAGATCGATCACGCGGCGAGCCTTTCTCGGCGACACCCGCACGAACCGGGCCTTGGCTGTTGCCGATGGGAACGCCGACGGAAACTCAGTTGTGGTCATCGGCGCTTGGCCTTCCGATCGTCCTTGATGTGCCCCTTGAAGGTGCGCGTCGGCGCGAACTCGCCGAGCTTGTGGCCCACCATGGCCTCGGTGACGAACACCGGGACGTGCTTGCGCCCGTCGTGCACGGCAAAGGTGTGGCCGATGAAGTCCGGAATGATCGTCGACCGACGCGACCAGGTCTTGATGACCTGCTTGCTGTTCTTCTCGTTCTGTACGTCGACCTTCTTGAGCAGGTGGTCGTCGACGAACGGACCCTTCTTCAGGCTGCGTGGCATCTGTGGCTGCTCCTAAGTCCCATTGCCCGGCTTCTCCTCATCGCTGCGCTTTGCATCGTCGCCGGGCTACCGCGAGTGCTTCTTGCCGGTGCGCCGGCGCCGGACGATGAGCTTGTTACTGGCCTTGTTGGGATGGCGGGTGCGGCCCTCGGGCTTGCCCCACGGGCTGACTGGGTGCCGCCCACCCGAGGTCTTACCCTCACCACCGCCGTGCGGGTGATCCACCGGGTTCATGACCACACCGCGGACCGACGGGCGCTTGCCCTTCCACCGCATGCGACCGGCCTTGCCCCAGTTGATGTTTGCCTGCTCGGCGTTGCCCACCTCGCCGACGGTTGCGCGGCAGCGCACGTCGACGCGGCGGATCTCGCCGCTGGGCATGCGCAGCGACGCGTAGGCGCCCTCCTTGCCCAACAGCTGGATGCTCGACCCGGCCGAGCGGGCCAGCTTGGCACCACCGCCCGGCCGCAGCTCCACCGCGTGGACCAGGGTGCCGGCGGGGATGTTGCGCAGCGGCAGGTTGTTGCCCGGCTTGATGTCGGCGTTGGCGCCCGACTCCACCACATCGCCCTGCGAAAGTCCTTGCGGGGCAATGATGTAGCGCTTCTCCCCGTCTAGGAAGTGGAGCAGCGCGATGTTGGCGGTGCGGTTCGGGTCGTACTCGATGTGCGCGACCTTCGCGTTGACGCCGTCCTTGTCGTTGCGGCGGAAGTCGATCACCCGGTAGGCCCGCTTGTGGCCGCCGCCCTTGTGACGGGTGGTGATCCGGCCGTGCGCATTGCGTCCACCATGACCGTGCAGCGGGCGCACCAACGACTTTTCCGGCTCCGAACGGGTGATCTCGGCGAAATCGGACACGCTGGCGCCGCGACGACCGGGCGTCGTGGGCTTGTACTTGCGAATTGCCATGTCTACTCAGGTCTTTCTCTCGCGCTCGGCTAGGCCGGCGCTCCGAACAGGTCGATCGGCTTGCTGCCCGGCGCCAGGGTGACGATGGCGCGCTTGGTGCTCTTGCGCTTACCGAATCCGGTCCGGGTGCGCTTGCGCTTGCCCTGCCGATTCGCGGTGTTCACCGATGCGACCTTGACGGAAAAGATCTTCTCGACGGCGATCTTGATCTGCGTCTTGTTCGAATCGGGGTGCACCACAAAGGTGTACACGTTGTCGTCGAGCAGCGCGTAGGACTTCTCGGAGATGACCGGCGCCAGGATGATGTCACGGGGATCGGTAACGGTCGCCATCAGGCCGAAACCTCCTCGTGGGAAGCGGTATTTGCGGCTATATAGGCATTGAGCGCCTCGACGGAAAACACCACGTCGTCGGAGCGCAGCACATCATAGGTGTTGAGCTGGTCGGGCGTCAGGACGTGCACGCCGGGCAGGTTGCGCACGCTTTTCACGCCCGTCTCGTCGCTGCGGCCGATGACCACCAGCACCTGCTTGCGATCCGTCAAGGTGCCCAGAAATGCCTTGGCGCTCTTGGTCGACGGCGTCTGGCCCGCGACCAGCTCGGTGACCGCGTGGATGCGCCCGTTGCGCGCCCGGTCGGATAGCGCCCCGCGCAACGCCGCGGCGATCATCTTCTTGGGCGTGCGCTGGCTGTAGTCGCGCGGCTTGGGGCCGTGCACGACGCCACCGCCGGTGAACTGCGGCGCGCGCGTCGAACCCTGCCGGGCGCGTCCGGTTCCCTTCTGGCGGTAAGGTTTGCGGCCACCGCCGCTGACGTCGCCACGCGTCTTGGTCGAGTGCGTGCCCTGGCGGGCCGCCGCCCGTTGCGCGGTGACCACCTGGTGCATCAGCGCGATATTGGCGGGGGCGTCGAACAATTCGGCCGGCAGCTCGATGGAGCCGTCGACCTTGCCGTCGGGCGTCTTCACCTCAATTTTCAGTGCCTTCTCGGCAGCCATCACTTCTCACCTCGTTTGATCGCACTGCGCACCATCACGAGTCCACCGGTGCGGCCGGGGATCGCGCCCTTGATCAGCAGCACGCCGTTCTCGGTATCGACCTTGTGCACCAACAGGTTCTGCACGGTCACCCGGTCGTTGCCCATGCGGCCGGCCATCCGGGTGCCCTTGAAGACCCGCGCCGGGGTGGCGCAGCCACCGATGGAACCCGGACGGCGGTGCACCGCCTGGGCGCCGTGGCTGGCGCCCTGACCGCGGAAACCGTGCCGCTTCATGGTGCCGGCGAAGCCCTTGCCCTTGGAGGTACCGGTCACGTCGACGTAGGTGGCATCGGCGAAGATCTCGGCCGTCAGCTCCTGGCCGACCTCGTACTCGGCAGCCGCGTCCGGGTTGTCCAGGCGCAGTTCGGCCAGGTACCGGCGCGGGTTGACGCCCGCGGCGGTGTACTGACCGGTCACCGGCTTGTTGACCTTGCGCGGACTGATCTCACCGTATGCCAGCTGCACGGCGCTGTAGCCGTCGCGCTCCGGCGTGCGGATGCGGGTCACCACGTTCGGCCCGGCCTTGACCACCGTCACCGGGACGACCCTGTTGTTTTCGTCGAATACCTGCGTCATGCCCAGCTTGGTACCGAGAATGCCCTTTCGCGCCATTGCTCTGGAATCTCCTACTGGATGTTGACGTCGACGCTGGCCGGAAGGTCGATGCGCATGAGTGCGTCGACGGTCTTCGGCGTGGGATCGAGGATGTCGATCAACCGCTTGTGCGTCCGCATTTCGAAGTGCTCCCGCGAGTCCTTGTACTTATGCGGAGAGCGGATGACGCAATACACGTTCTTCTCGGTCGGCAGCGGCACCGGACCTACGACGCTGGCACCCGTGCGAACGACGGTCTCGACGATCTTACGCGCCGATGCGTCGATGGCCTCATGGTCGTAGGCCTTAAGCCTGATGCGGATCTTCTGTCCCGCCACGCTTCTCCTACCCTCACTCCACTTAATGGTCCGTGTCCGGAACCTGGTGCCCCCGGCGCGCCAACTCGCCCGGCCCAACTGGGGCCGTTCGAGCGTCGCGCCGGATACTGCGCCGCTGTTTACCTGTCGTGGTCCACCGGTCCCCGCGGTCGGGTGTGTCACCCTTACGCAGCCTCGTTCGCGGCCGAAATTGGTCGCGCTCCAAGGATGGGACCGGACGCGCCCGTTTGGCGCTGGTCGTATGCCTGGCCAGGCGCAAACCTGGCGCAAGGCAACCCGAACAGTATGCCTCAGATCGTGGCCTGAACAAAATTAAGGCCAAATCTCGGGCAAACCGCCGACCCTCGGATTCACCGACCCGTTAACGCCCTAGTCAGGGATCATCTTGAGGGCTTGAGGGATGCGGTGGATTCGGCCGCCGCAATGCCAGCAGCTGATCGCAAGTTCACCCGGAATCGCATGGCGTCGCTGCGATCGCGCTCGTTGACGACGGCGCCGTCAACCATGCGTGTCGCAGATGCGGGGCACGGGCATCGATCACAGCAAAGGCGTCAATCGCCTACTTGGACATCAGTCGTCCGGCGTGCTGCCGGCCTCGCCGTTGGCGCCGACCGTGCCGGATTGCCCGAAGAGCCCGCCGATACCGAAAGTGCCGCCTCTACCACCAGCACCGCCGGTAGTGCCGACGCCGCCATCACCGCCGAGCCGCCGGCCCAACCGGCTGTATGAGCGGCAGTGCCGGCCGCTTCTGTGCCACCATCACCGAACACGCTTTGGGCTGCTCGAAGGTCAACTCGCAACTCGGCTCCCTGTTGGCCACAAAGTCGACCGTCAGCGGGTAGGTCTGTTCGGCCAGCGTTCTTGGTAGGGAAAACGGACCGGTCGATGGTTGCGGTATGCGAATGCACGCCTAGCCAAAAGGGCACACCGATAACGATGGCCCCCTCCTTGGAAAAGAAGGGGGCCATCGCCGTTGGTGGTCACCGGCTCGCAGCATCGGTGACCGCCGCCGGACTCAGAGCAGCTTCAGGAGGTTGGAAATCAGCAACCCCGCCTGGGATGCCACCACTGCGCCAAAGCTGCTCAAGATCGACGGAAGATTCGACACCAGCGACGGAAGGTTCTGCAGCAGTGAGGGCTTGAGGGATGCGGTGGATTCGGCCGCCGCAATGCCAGCAGCTGATCGCAAGTTCACCCGGAATCGCATGGCGTCGCTGCGATCGCGATCGTTGACGACGGCGCCGTCAACCATGCGTGTCGCAGATGCGGGGCACGGGGATCGATCACAGCAAAGGCGTCAATCGCCTACTTGGACATCAGTCGTCCGGCGTGCTGCCGGCCTCGCCGTTGGCGCCGATCGTGCCGGATTGCCCGAAGAGCCCGCCGATACCGAAAGTGCCGCCTCTACCACCAGCACCGCCGGTAGTGCCGACGCCGCCATCACCGCCGGCACCGCCGCTGCCGCCGTTACCGATCAGCATCCCGCTTATACCGCCAGTACCGCCCGCGCCGCCGGCACCGCCTCGACCAGACAACGTACCTGTGCCATCACCGCCCTGGCCGCCTTGACCGCCGGTGCCGCCGTTGCCGAACAGCCAGCCACCGAAGCCGCCATTGCCGCCGTGGCCACCGGGCTCACCGACAGCGATGCCCGCGCCGCCGACGCCGCCCATGCCGCCGGCGCCGCCGTCACCGAACAGCCAGCCCCCGGTGCCGCCGAGGCCGCCAGCACCACCCACGGATGTGGCGCTGGCCGCACCGATTCCGCCCGTGCCGCCGTTGCCGATCATCCCCGCCGAGCCGCCGGCCCAACCGGCTGTGTGAGCGGCAGTGCCGGCCGCTCCAGCGCCACCATCACCGAACAGGAAGCCGCCATCGCCGAGGTTGCCGGAGTACCCGAAACTACCGAACAACGTGGTGTTGGCGCCGGTGTAGTAGTTGACGCCATTGCCGATCAGATCGCGCCCGAACAGGTCGACAAACGGCGCGTTGACCGCCCCATCGACTTGCTGACCGATCGGACTGCCAATCCATGACTCGCCGGCCAGGTGAATCGTGTTATAGAACGCTTCGTACGCGCCGTAGATGAATTGGTTCGACGCAGCGGCAGGGTCATTCAGAACCGCGGCCGCAGACGCGCCCATGCCGCTGACGTCCAGGGCGGCGGTGCTCACATTAATGCCGTCGAACGCCGCAGCGCTGGAACCAATCCCGCTATTGATGCCCTCAAGAGCGGCCGTATGGATGCCTTCGAAAGCGGCGGCCCCCGCAGTAAGACCATCGATAGCAATCGAGCCCGCATTAATGCCCTCAAGGGCGGCCGCGGTGGCCGCACTGACGCCCTCCAGGGCGCCCTGGCTGACGGCCCCCATCACGGGGCCGACGATGGGGTCGATGATCATGTCGAGCACACCGGCGTGGGCGGGAGGCGCGGCGGCGATCGGGGTCATCGCGACAGTCAGAACAGCGCCGGCGGCCGTGCCCAGGCCGAGACGGCGCGCCGTCGTATCGCGCGACTGGTGATCCTGCCTCGTGCTGCGCTGCTTGCGTTTCATCTATGTGCCTTCCTGGTCATGACAACTCTGACGATGAACAAAAACTCACCTGAGAGGAATCCACTTTTTGTTTGCGATTGTTGTTTTGCCGTGTTGGCAGACGTGGAATGAGGTTTAGAACATCGAAAGGATGTTGAGCGCCATTGTTCCCAGATCGGCGGACAGTATTCCAGCAACGTCAGTCAGCATCGATGAAGCGAACGTGCCGCCGAGATCGCCCAGGCTGCCAAGATTACCGAAGCCAAGTTCGGCCAGACTATTCGTTGCGGCGGCCGCACCATTCGCTCCGGCATCAGCCCCTAGCCCAGTAGCGATGACCTGGGGAAGATAAATTAAAGCGGTCCAAAGTGCACCAAAATTGCCATATGGGAAAAGGTCGGTGCTCAGAAGCCCCGGGCTAGTGAAGGCGCCCTCATAGCCGTTGACGAGGGCATTCGTCATGGCGCCGGGAATGTTGACGAGGTTGCTTAGCGCCGCCAGTGGGTCGCCGCTCGTCGTCCCGTCGTAGACCGCTTGGAGGCTGTCGCCCAACGCGTACAGTGGGTTGTTTACGACATTGAGGATGTTGGCAAGGACGTTGTTGAGGACTAGCTCATTCCCCAGCACCGAGTTCAGGGAATTTGTGAGGTTTTGGGTCATGTCGCCCGGGATAGCCAGGATGGGGAAAAGTGATGGCCCGGGGACCTCGATTAGTGCGTTCATCGTACTAACAAAGCCCTGCATCCCTTGACTGATCTCACCAATCGAGATGTCGTGGAGCGCCTGCGCGAGGTCATACTGAAATCCGTACGCCTGAGCCCCAAAAACGTATTGAAACAATATATTCGCGGCAGTGTGGAATGACGAGGTGTAGATCTCGCCGTAAGACTGCAAATTGGCGCCGACCTGCTGCAAGATCGGGAAAGGGTCGGCGAGCCAGGCGTTGGCGATCGTCGAGAGATTGGTGCCCGCCTGCGAGAAGGTATCGATCCATGTCTGGATCGGGTTGACGATGTCGCTGGCGGCGCCTGTCGCGCCGGCGGGGTTAAGCGCCTCGCCCAGCAGGTCGGTCGGCAGATCGATTGTCCCGGCCCCGCCCATGACGCCGCTCGGCACACCGGAGAATAGGTCCATAATGCTGTCCTCGGCGGCGGCGAGGTCGATGGCGAGCTCGCTCCCCGGGAGTAAATGTTGGGCGACATGAAAGCCGGGTAAGTGCTGGGTCATCGGTCCCGCGGCGATGACAGCGGCGCCGACCAAGGCGACACTTGCGCTGATGTAGGGGCGGGCTGCGAGGTCCACGACCATCTCCTTTGTCGGTTGTCGAATGCGGGTCAGCAGAACGTAGCTGAGACAAACCTCGATTTCGTGCGGCTTTGGGCTGGACGGTGGAATTTGGTCGCTGGGAGCTGGCATTCCGCAAACTTAGCTGAGTGAAGTAACCTCAGCTTAAAAAATTTTTTTTAGCCTGGAGTTAACCCCCCCCCCGAATTTTAGTTCAAGGCGAAACTACCGGCGGACAACCGGCAAGCTTTGTTTGCCCTACTCTGCTGGGATTCGGGAGCTCTCCGTCCGACGGCTACGCCGAAGCGGCGCATGAGACGCCGACTATTTCGTAACTGGCTACTCCGACCTGTTCGGAGCTGCGAGCTTTGGTCGACACAATCCGTTCCCCCGCGCCCGCTACGTTCGCCGAACCCCTATCGATGCCGAGCGCTCGTAGATAGCTGCCCGAAGCGTGAGACGATCGATGCCCACCAGGCACTATCGACAGCCGGGCCGCCGCGACACATCTAATGACTTCCAGCGATGATCGTCACACCCGCCAAAGCGGAAGGAAGCTGGGCTATCTGGACCCCGGCACGCCGTCGACTGCTGCAATGACATGTGGAGACGCAGCACCGGAGGATCCCGTCCTCAAGGGGAATTCGAATGCCGGCAGTCACCGCTCACGGCGATTCAGCGAGCTTCTTCACCCGCGGATCGACCGGACGGCCGGTTTTCTTGCTGGCGCTCACGGCGGCCTTGGCGGCGGCCTTGCGCACGGCGAGGCTACGCACCGGCGCCTTGCCGGCCACCGGCGTATTCTGCGTCGTCGCCACGCTCGCCTCCTATCCAGCCGCGCCCAAGACCGCGTGCTCGGCGATCATCTGCACGATGTCGGAATCATCCTTGGTCGCCAGTGTAGATCCGACCAGTGTGTCCAGCAGTTTCCAGCCCAACTCGGCTTGTGCATCATCGGCGCTGAACGTGCGCTCGAAAGCCCACGTGGTGCGCCGCCACCACTCGCTGCGCCGATCCGCGCGATTCTTCTGCTGCCACGTGACAATGACACCGATCGCGGCCAAGCCGCCCACGATCAACGTCACCCACGCCTGTGCGGGCACGGCACCCCCGTATCAAGTTCGCGCGGCTCGGCGCGCACCACGTCGAGCAGATCGGCCGCGTTCGCGAAAGTGTTAGACCACGTCTGGACGACCAGATTGTCGGCGAGGCTGGCGGACACCGCGGCCGCACTGGCTCCGTTGGCGAGCGATGCGAGCTGACTCTCCACGCCGGAAAATAGGTCCAGCGCGCTGGCGGTGTCGGTGAGGTTGATATTGGCGACGCTCACCCGGGAGAGCTGTTGGGTCAGGTGGAGGTCGGGTAGGTGTTGGGCCATGGGGCCGGCGGCGAGGACAGCGGCGCTGGCCAGGGCGGCTGCGGCGGTGATGTGGGAGCGGGCTGCGAGGTCCACGACCATCTTCTTAAAATCTGGTATTCGGATGCGATGGTCAGAACGTAGCTGAGACGAACTTCGATTTCGGGCGGCTTTGGACCGAGCAGTAGAATTTAGTCGCTGGGACCTGGCATTTAGCAAACTTAGCTGTGTCAAGTAACCTTAGTTTGAAGGAATTTTTTCAGCCTGGAGTTAACCTCCCCACCGAATTTTAGTTCAAGCCAAAACTACCCGAGTGCAGCGCTTAGCACATATTTGCCATACCCTTGCAGGGCAACCTGCAAACCCTCCCTCCGAACTCCGGGTGCCACCACCTGAGCGCCGTTACCACCCGGGCTTAAACCCATTGAGCCGACCGGTGATTCGGAGTTGCCCGCCACCCGCGGGCCTCAAGCACCTGCCGATTCGATACTCGCCGCGCTAGCCCTCTGCTGCGCGCGCTGAACATGCAAAAACCCGTCGACGGCCGCGCGCGCACATTCCTGGTAGTCGAAATCCGGCAACGTGGACAGGCGCCCGAGCACCAGCGGGCCGATCAGCAGCGCGATGGCGCGGGATCGGTCGACCTCACCCAACTCGGCGGCCTCCGGGCTATCGAACAACGCGTCGAACGGCGCCGCGTACTGCTGGGCGATGCGCTCACGCAACGTGGTGATCGAGGCGCTGGTGTGACGAGGCTCTGGCAACCCTTCCAGGTCGCGCCCCAGAGCCAGCCAGGACATGGCCGTCATGACGGCAGGGGCTTGGGCCACGACTTCGGCCTGGGCCAGCACCAAGGCGGTAAGCCGATCCCGCAGTGAACCCTGCGCCGGCGGCATCGGCGACGGCGGTATAAGGCTGTTGAATGCCGCTGCCAGCAAATCGTTTCCGCTCGGGAAGTGGCGATACAGGGTGGCCCTGGCTACATTGGCGCTTCGAGTGACCGCATCGACGGTCACCGCGCTGGGACCCCCAGAACGCAGCAGCGCGGCGGCGGCTTCGAGCAAACGGGCCCGCGACCGCGCTGGACGGGGATCGGTACTCGCGCCGGTAATTGTGAGCCACCTCTCTGTTTTGAAGCGAGACTATCGGTCTACCTACAAGACTATTAGTCTCAAAACTCTGTACGCCGCCGAAAAGGAGGCGCGTCATATGGTCGAAACCCTGGTCCGGCCAGATCAGCGTAGTGACGCGACGAGCGTCGACGGTAGCCCCCGAGCCCGAAACTGGACCCTGGCCGTCGCCTGCATGGGCGTCGCGCTGGTCGTCGCCTCGATGACGGCATTGAACACCGCGCTGGGCGACCTCGCGGTCGCCACGTCGGCGACACAGTCGCAACTGACCTGGATCGTCGACGGATACACGGTGGCGCTGGCGTGCTTGCTATTACCCGCCGGGGCGATCGGCGACCGCTATGGCAGGCGGGGTGCGCTGCTCATCGGTTTGGTGGTCTTCGCGCTCGGCTCGGCCGCACCGGCGATATTGCACAGCCCATTACAGATCATCGTGGGCCGGGCGGTGGCCGGTGTCGGCGCAGCGTTTGTGATGCCCGCGACGCTGTCGCTGCTGACCGTGGCCCACGCGAAAGAAGACCGCCTCAAGGCCGTCGGCATCTGGGCCGGTACGGCCGGCTCCGGCGGGGTCCTGGGCATGCTCGGTTCCGGCCTGCTGCTTCGCTTTTGGGACTGGCACGCGATCTTCTGGTCACTGGGCGTCGCCGGGCTGGCGATCTTCGCCATGGCCTGCACCGTCACATCGTCGCGCGCCAACGACGCACCCCGAATCGATGCGCTGGGTGCGGTGCTGATCGGCGCGGCCGTCGCGATCGCGGTGGCGGCGATCCTGGAAGCGCCCGACCGCGGATGGAGCGATCCCGCGGTCTGGGGCGGACTCGCCGCGGGAGCGATCCTCGCCGCGGTGTTCGGCGTCGTCGAATTCCGGCGGAGCTACCCACTTCTGGACGTGCGACTGTTCGGCGACCCCGGTTTTGCCACCGGGGTGACGACGATCGTCGTTCTGTTCGGCGCGACCTTCGGCTTCTTCTACCTGGGCATGCAGTACGTGCAGCAGATCATGGGCTACTCCCCGCTGATGACGGCGATAGCGTTCGGCCCGTTCATGGTGCCGCTGGGGATTTTCTCGGCGCTGTCATTTTGGTACGTACCAAAGCTGGGCCTGCGGCTGGTGCTATTCCTGGGCACGGCGCTGATGGCGGTCGGCTTTGTCTGCATGGGCCTACTCGACCTGCATTCGACCTTTCTCGATCTGGCGTGGCCCACCCTGATACTCAGCACGGGCATCGGATTCTGCACCGCGCCAACGACGTCGGCGATCATGGGCGCGGTTCCTGACGAAAAGCAGGGCGTCGCGTCCGCGGTGAACGACACCTCGCGAGAGATGGGCGGGGCGTTGGGAATCGCCGTGGCCGGCTCGATACTGGCCGGACGCTATTCCCACGAGCTGGCGCCGAGATTGGCGGCCTTTCCCGCACCGGTGCGCGGCCAGGCAACCGACTCGCTGGCCAAGGCGGTGGAGGTGGCCGGCAAGCTCGGTCCGCAGGGCACCCAGCTGGCCGAGGTCAGCAAAGCGGCGTTCCTGACGGCCATGCACGCTTCGACGACGGTGATGGCGGTGATTGTCGCGGTCGCCGCGATCCTGATCGGGCTGTGGGCTCCCGGGCGTGACGGCAAACAGCTACGCCCGGTACGCCGGATTGTCTCGGGCCGGAGACCGAGCGGTTACGCTTGACCCGGACCGACTCGGGCGAAATCGCCTGCGACATCAGCGCTTTGGTTGACTCTGTCCAGTCGTTTAGGGCGTTCAGCGGGAGACACCTCGTCGGTGTAGTCTGCATAGATGCGGTCAAGGTCCAGATTCTTGCCCAGGTACAGCTGACGGGTGAACACACCGTGCGAGCGTTCGGCCATCACCCAGTACATGGCGGTGCGTTCTACGTGAATTCTGAACCGGTTCTTCATTTTTCGTCACAGATAACCTATGGCGGCCGGCGTATATTTCCTGAACCGCGGGTCGACGTGGCCTCGGTTTGGCGGTCGATAATGGCTGGCAGCACCCGCGGACGGCATCGGAACGCAAGTGCTGCGGCAGATGTGCGTGCGCTGTGCGACACGGTGGAAATTCATCGGCGCAGTCGGGCGAAAACGCTTCGGTGCACCCGGGGTGGGCGATACCATCCGCTTGAGCGGAGTTCGTCATGGGGAGGCGGGCGATGTTAAGGCTAGCCGGGGGAGCGGAATGTCATACCTGATCGCAGCGCCGGAGTACGTGGCAGCCGCCGCTACGGATTTGGCGAACATCGGATCCACGATCAACTCCGCCAACTCCGCGGCGTCGGGCCCGGTGTCAAGCGTGGTGCCCGCGGGTGCTGACGAGGTATCGGCGGGCATTGCCGCATTGTTCGACGCGCACGCTCAGGCCTACCAGGCACTCAGCGCCGCGGCACAGGCGTTTCATACCCAGTTCGTCCAGCTGATGACGGCCGGCGCGGGGCAATATGCCCTCACCGAGGCGGCCAACGCCACGCCCCTGCAAACCGCCGGCCAGAGCGTACTGAGCGGGTCCACTGCGCCCAGCCAGGCGCTGGCGAACGCGCAACCGGTGGTTGGCAGCGCGGCGTCGGCGAGTTCGGCGGCAGCCGCGGTGCCGGCGGCGACGGCGGGGCTGGCGGGTGGTTCGGCGCCGGCCGCGGCGGCCACACCCCTGGCGACGGCGATTTCGCCCGCACCGGCGGCCCCCGCGGCGCTAGCACCGGCCAGCACACCGGTGGCGGCGGCGCCGGTGGGGTCCGCGGCGCTGGCGCCGGCCAGCGCGCCGGTAGCGGCGATGCAGGCGGCGACGCCGGCTTATTCTCCGGCAACGGTGGCGCCGGAGACGCCGGCAGCGGCCAGCGCGCCGGCGGCGGCAGTGCAGGCCGAAACGCCGGAATTCTCCGCGGAAACGGCAACCGCAACGCCGCTGCCCGCCGCCACGCCGGTATCGGCGGTGCCGGCGGCAACGGCAAACTATTCTCCGGCGACACCGCCCTACTCGCCGGCCACGGCAGCGTCGGCGGGAGCTCCCAGGGAGCAGCCGGTGGCGACCGTGGGGCAGGTCGAAATACCGCCCTACACAGCCTAATTCGCTGCAACGAATTCGGACGCGCGGTGCCCGAGCATCACGATGGTCGCGTGCGGTCCACGGCTGGTGATCGCGGGCAGGACGGAGCCGTCGATCACCCACAGGTTTTCGATGCCGCGGACCCGACAACGATGATCGACGACGGCGCGGGGGTCACCGTCGGCGCCCATCGGGGCGCTACCACAAAGGTGTTGCGACGTCGACCACACCGGCGGCCCGACAGATGTTGCCGCCCCGGCCAATTCGCGGGCCAGTTCACTGCCCTGACGCAGCGCCGCGACGTCGTCGGGCTCGCTGTCGTAGCGGTGCTCGATCCGCGGCGGCACGCCCGGGTCCGGCGAGACCAGCGTGATGCGCCCGCGTGCCCGGGGCCGCATGAGCGCCACGCCGATGTGCGGCCAGTCGGGATGGCCCGCGGTGCCGTCACCGGTCATCGCAACGAATCCGCCTGTATACGGCCTTATCTCGAGGTCGTCAGCGGTAGTGAGCACGACCTCCAGCACAGGCCGGCCAGGTGCCACCGACCAATCGGTCGGGAACACCCATTCGGGGTGGTCGCTGCAAGAGGTTCCGACGGGTAGCGGCACCGCCACCGGCACGTCGACGGCCCGCAACATCGCCTCGTCTCCGACGCCGGACAGCATCAGCAGATGCGCCGACGCAATCGCCCCGGCACACAACACGATTCGGCCAGCGGCAAGGGTCATCGGGCCGTCCGGCCCGATCGCGTCGACTCCCACCGCGGCGGCACCGGCAAAACGCAATCGCACCGCCCGCGTCCGCGCCAGCAACGTCAGGTTCGGTCGCTCCAGGGACGGAATCAGATAGCCCGCACCGGATCCGGTGCGTACCCCGTCGACGATGTTGAGCGGGACGGCGCCTATTCCCGAAATCGGCTCGGGCCCACAATCGTTGAGGTCGGCAATCCATTCGAACCCGGCGCGCTCGGCGGCGGCGACGAACCGTTCGGTGGCGCCGGTCATGTCGCGCGTTCGACGAACCGGGATGGGGCCGCTATCGCCATGGGCGGGGCCGTCGAAATCCAGGTCGGTTTCGATGGCACGGAAACTGTCCAGGACGTCGGACCAGGCCCAGCCGGGCAGCGCGGCGCGATCGAAATCGCGCGGCAATGCGCGGCAGAAGTAACCGCCGTTGACCGCACCCGAACCGCCGACGGTCGTCCCGCGCACAATCGGCGACTCGCGAACGGGGTGATCGGTGAGCCGCGTCCGATAACGCTGGACCAGCGGGCTGCCGGCGCCTATCGGCAGTTGCAGCCCATTGGCGGTCAAAGCCAGCAATCCCGGGTCGGCGAGCGCGGGACCGGCCTCGAGGACGGTCACGGTGCGGCCGGGATCGGCGGAAAGACGTTCGGCGACAACCGATCCGGCACTGCCGGCGCCGACGATCAGCACATCGCTGTGCGGGACGGCCGTGGTCAAGGCGGCGGCTAGCTGCGAATTTGCGGTTTGAGCGCGCGCAGGTTGCGTTCGCGCACTACGCCCCGCCACAGCCCCAGGCCGTAGGCGAGGTCGTCGACGCGCTTGAGCACCAGGTAGGTCAGCAGCCCGATCGGTTCGGCATCGTCGCCGATGGCATCCCGGCGGCGAAGCCAGTCCACCACGCCGTCCATGACGGCCGCGACCAGCACCACCCGCCTACAGCGACGCGACAGGCTGGCCGCGAGCAATGCCAGCGGCCAATAGTGCCGGCACAGGGCCGACGCCAGCTGCAGCGCCGCCGCCCCCAAACCGCGGGTCGCGATCACGACAACATCGGCGAGCGAGGTCTCGGCGCTGCGCATGGCCTTCGCGACCCGCCGACCCGTCAGCAGGGCCACGACGATCGACGCGATCTGACTCAGGCTCGTTCCCAGCGCCATGAGAATCCAGGCCATCAGCGCCCACCCGGAGACCACCACCGGCGCCGTCTTGTCCGGATGGCGCACGGACAGCGGAGCCGCCGACCCACCATAAAATGCCTTGCGCGCCAGCCAGTCCCGCAACTCGGTGCGGTGATCGTGGGCGACGAGCGCGATTGGCTCGTAGCGCAGCCGGGCGCCCGCCTCGATGAGCCGCCAGCACAGGTCGACGTCCTCCCCGGACTGCATCGTCTCGTCGAACCCGCCGACGCCGCGGATGGCCGAGCAGCGACAGATGATCGCCGCGCTGGGAACGTAGGACACCGTGCTGTGCGGCAACACCGGCGCCTCCCGCTCCCCGAGGTCCAGTGACGAGTGCACCGCCTCATAGCGCGCCACCACGTTCTCGCTGTGCGACAAACCGACGATGCGCGGGGCCACCAGGGCGACGGTGGGATCGCAGAAGTGACCGAGCAAGGCTTCCAGCCAGCCCCGGCGCGGCGTGACGTCGGAGTCCAAGAACGCGACGAAGTCGGTCGTGCAGGTGGCCAGCCCGGTGTTGCGTGCCGCCGCCGGGCCCTTGCTGTAGGAGTGGCGTAGCACTTCGACATCGCAGTGCGCGCCGACGAAGTCTTCCGGCTTGACGGGGGGGAACGAACCGTCGTCCACCACGACGACGCGCAAGCCGCGCAGCGAGCTCACCAGGTGTCGCGCACCGGAAACGTTGTCCCGCACCGGAATTACCACGGTCACGTCGCGGTGCGACGGGCCACCCGCGGGCCGGGGGTGGGCCACCGTGGCGTCCAGCAGGGTGCGGGCCAGCTGCGCACTGACGTCGTCGCGAACCTTCAGCCGGCCGTCGGACAGCATGCCCTGGGCGGCGGGAGCCAGCTTCAGCAGGCGCGTCGGCGAGCCGCCCAGCAGGGCCGAACCGTCGCCGAGTACCCGCACGCGGCGGTCGACCTGGACGGCGAACCCGTCCGGCAGCCGGGGCTGGCTCATGTCAGCATCCCGTCGGGCCCGGGCGACCACCGGGCGACTCGACGGACGCACTCGTCGACCATCTCCGAGAAGATACGCTTGCCCTCCGCGGCGGTAGCGGTGGTGGGGTCCCCCAACACCCCCACCGGGCTGACCGCCGCGACTCCGCCGCGGCGCATCGACGGGAGCAATTCGGGCAATGGTGCCCGGTTACCGGTGAGCCACCGATCGGTGCGCACATCGGTCGGCGAGATATGTAGCAACACGGAGGTTTCGGTATGGCCCGCGTGGGCGTCGCCGCCGGCGGCGACACAGGGGCACCATCCGGCATCGCGGCCCTCGGCACGCAGTCTGTGCACCGCGCCGCTCAAGGCGCCGACGTTGCCGCCGTGGCCGTTGACGAAGACCAGGCGCCGGGCCCAGCAGGCCGCCGACCTGCCGTACTCCACCAGGAGCAGCGTCAGGGCATCGGTGCCAATGGAGATCGTCCCGGCGAAGTCTTGGTGCTCGCCGCTGGCGCCGTAGGCGATGGCCGGCGCCACCAACCAGTCTTGCTCGAGGCGGGCCCTCGCCCCGCGGGCGACCGCGATCGCGATCCGGGTGTCGGTGTCCAACGGCAGGTGCGGCCCGTGCTGTTCGGTCGACCCCAGCGGGATCATTATCGACGGCGAGATGCTTGATAGCTGGCTCGATGTCGCCGTTCCTAATTCGCCGAGTACGGGCACTGGCTGATGGTAGGACGAATTCACCTGGCGTGCACCAATTGTTGACCCTTCAAAGTAAATTTTTTTCTGGCTTGTTCATCGATCGGTCGAAATGCGGCTCGTCCGTCACGGTTGCCACGCGCGTACCAAACTTTTCGGACGGCTTTCGCGCCGTGACGCGGCACCGGTGACGACTTATCCACAAAGCCCATTCCATCCACAGCTTCCTCGCCGGTTCCTCCTCGGGGCGTGTTCCGCCACCCGAAAGCCGTTAGTATCGAAAACGTGTTCGAAGACCTTGATGACGCCGCGGTGGTGGCGACCATAGCCGACTCGGCCCGCGCCGAGAACCAGGCGTGCGCGCGTCGGCTGGCGGCGATCTCTGAGCTCTACGAACGCCGCCAGGTCCCCGTCGAGAACGGTCAGGGCCGCGAGCTGTGGCGAATTGACCCGTGGGAAGCGGTGGCCGCCGAAGTCGCGGCGGCACAAGGCATCACCGCCGCGGCGGCCGGCGCGCAGCTGCACAACGCGATCTGCCTGCACGAGCGGCTGCCCAAGGTGGCGGCCCTGTTCGCCACCGGGGCGATCAACTACCGTACCGTCAGCATGATCGTCGCCCGCACCCTGCTGGCGCTCGAGCCTGATGCCATGGCCGCGATCGACGCCGAACTGGCCGAATCCCTCCAGACCTGGGGCCCGCTCTCGCTCCACAAGACCGAACAGGCCATCGACGCGCTGGTCGAGCGTCATGATCCGGCCGCCCGCCGGCGCACCGAGTCCGTCGTCCGCTCCCGCTACGTCGATGTCGAACAGCGTGGTGGCATCGCCTCGCTGTCGGGTGAGGTGTACTCCACCGATGCCACGCTGCTGGACCGCCGGCTCACCGCGCTGGCACACACCGTTTGTGACGACGATCCACGCACCGTCGATCAACGTCGCGCCGACGCGCTCGGAGCGCTGGCCGCCGGACACACGGCGCTGGCCTGCGCCTGCGGCCGATCCGATTGCCCCGCTGGTCAAACCCCCACGGCGGCATCGGTTGTGGTGCATGTAGTAGCCGAGGCGGCCGCTCTTGACGCCGCCAGCACCACCGACCTGCACGGTGAACGGCCCGAAGATGGCGGGCGCGAGATCGTGCACGACCCCGAGCGGTTCGCCGAGCTCATTCGCGAGGCCACCGGCCCGCGGCCCACCGACCGGCCCGGCCGCCCGCCCACACGCCCGGCCCCTAACCCGGCCCTGGTGCTGGGCGGGCCGGTCGTCCCCACGCAAGTCCTGGCCGACCTGGCCGCACGCGGCGCCGTCGAGCTGCGGCCGCTGATCCATCCCGGCGACAGTCCACCCGAACCCCGTTATCGGCCCTCGGCGGCACTCGCGGACTTCGTCCGCTGCCGGGACATGACATGCCGGTTTCCGGGCTGCGATCGACCCGCCGACGTGTCCGACATCGACCACACCATCCCGTTTGGCCTCGGTGGCCCAACACATGCCTCTAACCTGAAATGCCTGAGGGTGTCGCACGAATCCGTGGTGCTGTGGCAGTGGCGATGGTTCGTGTCGCTGGCGGGTCGGCTCTGGTCGCCTTGGGTCAGGTGGGTATTGCTTGCTGGAGCTTGAGCAGGTTGTGCACTGTGCAGATCATGCGCCACTCGCTGTGTGCTCCCGCAAGGCCGCGGAGGGTGAATCTGCGGAATCCGAGGTTGGCTTTGATGTTGCCGAAGACCGGTTCGATGCTGACGCTGCGTTTGCGGTAGAGCATGGCGTTGTCCGGTTGAGCGAGCTTGTCGTCCATGGCTTTTCGGGCCACGGTGGGGTCGGTGATATCGCCACGGACGTGTGCGAGCATGGTCTTGACACGCGCGACGGAGACGGTGAGCTGATCACTGGCGGCACGCAGAGAGAGCTCGCCGGCGGCGACGCGTTCGATGACCGGTATCCACTCGTGAGGTTCGGGTTCGGCGCTGCGGGTGATGCGTTGACCGTCACGTCCGAAGTACCGCTTGGTCATGTCGCGCACCCACGTGTACGAGACGCCGAGAATCGCACCCGCTTGACGTTGGGACAACTCACCGCGGTTCACCCTGGCCAGGACTGCCAATTTGTCGTCGTCGGGCTTGTCTGCCTTGCGCCACGCGGACTTTCGTGTCGCGATCAACACGTTGGCGCCGACGTCGGCTGTGCCGTTCGCGGCGGTCCAGTAGCCCGCGTCGGCCACGAACGTGCCCGCACCACCGCGATACCCCGCCCCGGCGAGGTTGTCGGTCACCGCGGTGGTCATCGGCACGAAGTGGGGTTGATCGTTGGTGGTGGCGGCGACCTCGGCGGCCAGCACGATGTGCTCGGTCGTCGCGGCCGCTTGCGCGTTGTAGCCCTGCAGCACCCCTTTCGAGGCGTGCGGAATGATCCGCGAATGCGGATCGGTGGTGTTCGCCCGCCGCGGCCGCGCTCGCCGCGCCGCCTCCGCGCTTGGCTTCGGCCCGGTCAGTTTGCGGCCCACCTCGGCCTCCTTGCGGGCCCGCTCGGCCATCCGGGTCTGAAAATCGTGTGCCTTTTGCGACTCCAGTTCCTCGAGGGCAGCCCGGATGCGGGCCCGCCGATCCCGGCCACCGGCCCACCCGGCCGGCAGCCGCCCGCCCCCGTCACGCCCGCATTCGTCATCCTGGGCCGCATCGACCTGCTCGGCTTCGGCCAGGACGCGTTCGGCGACTCGACGGGCCGCACCGGCGGAGTTCTGCGCTGAGGATTCGCCGAGTTCGGCGCAGAGGGCGGCATGGTCGCGATTGGCGAAAAACGAGGCGTTCGCGGCGATCTTCGTGCCGTCGATCGCGACTACCCCCGCATCAACCAGGCCCGCCGTAACACACAGACCGAGAACCTGCCCGAACAATCCTGCGATCGCATCTTGGTGGCGGCGACGGAACCGGGCCAGCGTGGCGTGGTCAGGCTGCTGATTAGCGGCGGCCACCCGCACCGCCACATCCTCGACCAGCCGTCGCTCGATCCGGCGCGAGGACCGCTCCCCGGTGCAGTACGCATACAGCAGTACCGACAGCATCATCGCCGGGTCATACACCGATCCGCCCTTGCCATCGCCCCGATACGCCGCATAGAACGCGCTCAGATCCAGCTCGGCGACCACGTCAAGCACGAAGAACACCAGGTGATCCTCAGGCAACCATTCCCGCACCGACGGCGGCATCATCATCAACTGATCGACATCGCCCGCGCGCACATTCACAGACACCTCGAATCATCGCACTCAGCAGCGTCTTTCACACCAAACGACACGAAGACCGTCAATCCACACCACGGATTCGTGCGACACCCTCGCCTTTGCCGAAAACACCACCTGCTCAAGACATTTTGGTCCGGCCCCGGCGGTTGGCGCGACGAGCAACTGCCCGATGGCACGGTGATATGGACCTCGCCATCCGGCCACACTTACCGCACCGTGCCGGGGAGCAGGCTACTCATACCTGCCCTGAGCCTGCCCACCACCGCGCTGCCGCCGCGGCGTGGTGCCGACGTGGGCCACGCCGACCGCGGCGCGATGATGCCCCAACGCAAACGGCCAAGGCCCACCGACCGGCTGCACCGAATCATGACCGAGCGCAACAAGAACCAGCGCGATCATCCCATCGCCCGAGTGAACCCGGCGGGCACCAGGATGTCGTCCGGGCTGAGGTCGTGAACCGACGAGTGTCCCAGACCCATCAGCGCCGAGTCGATGCCCCCGCGCAGAATGTCGAGGACGTTTTCGACACCGGCTTGGCCGGCCGCGGCCAGCCCCCACAGGTACGCGCGGCCGATCATCACCGCGCGCGCGCCCAGCGCCACCGCCTTGACGACGTCGCTGCCGCGCCGGATGCCGCCGTCCAGCAACACCTCGACCTGACCGCCGACCGCCGCGGCCACCGCGGGCAGGGCGCGAATCGACGCCGGCGTGCCATCCAGGTTGTTGCCGCCGTGGTTGGACACCGATATCGCCGAAACACCGGCGTCCACAGCCCTTTTCGCGTCGTCGATGCGCATCACGCCCTTGAGCATGAACGGCCCACCCCACAGCTCGCGCAGCCAGGCGATGTCTTCCCAGGTGGGCGGCGGCGTGCCCATCCACTCCCCGTATGCGGCGAAGAACGGCGGCCCGGGCTCGCCGCGCCGGCCCTGGTTCGGCACCCGCAGCTCCGGGGGCCGCAGCGTCTTGCCGAACTTCCACAACCACCGCGGCCGCACGACCGCCTCCGGGGACAGCCGCAGGATGGTCCGCAGGTTCATCGCCTCGGGGATCGTGGGGCTGCCCCAGTCCCGGCCGTGGGAGAACGTCCAGTCGGTGGTGACGATCAAGCCGACCGCGCCGGCCTGACGGGCCCGTTCCACCCGCTCGGCGATCGCGTCGCGCCCGCCGAGCCAGTACACCTGGAAGAAGAGCTTGGGGTTCGCGGCGATGACCTCTTCGATCGGCTTGCTGGCGAAGGACGACAGCCCCATCGCCGTTCCCCGCGCCGCCGCGGCCCGCGCGACGGCCACCTCGCCGTCCGGGTCGACCGCCTGGACGCCGGTCGGCGAAATCACCACCGGCAGCGAAATATCCTGTCCCATAATGGTGGTCGACAAATCGCGCTTTTCCTGGGCGCCGATGACGTGGGGCGCAAAACCGAGTTCGCCGAATGCCTCGACATTGTCGGCGACGGTGATTCCCTTTTCGCTCGCCGAAATCAACGACGAATAGACCGATTTTGGCAGCCTCCGCTTGGCGCGTTGCTGCGCGATGGCGACCGTCTCGAACCACTCGGCCATGACTACACCGGGCTTTCGTTGCACAGGCGCGCGGGCGGCCGCATGCTCAGGGTGAGCGGCACGGGCTGGCGGGCCCGCGTGCCGTGGGAGTGGTCGACGCGGGGCCGCGGCGTCTCGCGATCGCGGGCCAGCGCCGACGCCCCGTGCCCTTGCACGCATTCGGGGTCCGGGCCGTCGATCGGCAGGCCGGTGAAGAACTTGGCCGCCATGCAGCCGCCCCGGCAGCTGTCGTAGTGTCCGCAGCTGCCGCAGGCGCCCGCGGACTGCGGCTCGCGCAGCTGGCGAAACAGCGGGGCGTTCTTCCAGACGTTGTCAAAACCGCTGTCGGACAAGATGTTTCCGGCCAGGAAGCGGTCGTGGATGGCGAACGGGCAGGCGTACACGTCGCCCACGGGGTCGATCAGGCACACCACCCGGCCGGCCCCGCACATGTTCAGGCCGGCCAGCGCGCCGGAGGAGCCGAGCGGTGCCAGGTGGAAGAAGGAGTCACCGGTGAGCACCCGCTCCCCCTTGGCGACCAGCCAGTCGTAGAGCTGGACCTGCTGGGCGGCGGTGGGGTGCAGATCGTCCCACACGTCGGCGCCGCGCCCCGAGGGGCGCAGCCGGGTGATCCGCAGGGTGGCGCCGTAACGGCTTGCCAACGCGGCGAATTCGTCGAGCTGGCCGACATTGTGGCGGGTGACTACCACGGAGATCTTGGCGTCAGCGAAGCCGGCCGCGGCCAGGTTCTCCAGCGCCCGTACCGCCATGGCGAATGACCCAACGCCACGGACGGCGTCGTTGACCTCGGCGGTGGCGCCGTCCAGCGAGATCTGGACATCGACGTAGTCGCTGGCCGCCAACCGCGCGGCGACCTCCGGCGTGATCCGGACCCCGTTGGTGGAGAACTTCACGCCGACGTGGTGGGCGGTGGCGTAGTCGACCAGCTCCCAAAAGTCCGGGCGCACAGTGGGTTCCCCGCCGCCGATGTTGACGTAGAACACCTGCATGCGTTCCAGCTCGTCGATGATGTCCATGCATTGGCGGGTGGACAGCTCTCGAGGGTCGCGTTTGCCCGACGACGAAAGGCAGTGCACGCAGGCCAGGTTGCACGCGTACGTCAGCTCCCACGTCAGACAGATCGGCGCGTCGAGCCCGCGCTCGAACTGCTCGATGAGCCGCGGTGTGCGCGCTATTGCGGCGGTCATCTCTCGCCCTCCTGAGGCACCAGCATGTTGGAGTCGGCTAGGACACCCAGCGCGTGCAGATAGGGCCCCTGCCCGGAGTCGTCCACGCCGGCGGCGCGACAGGCGGACCGCAGATCGGGATGGTCGGCCAGCGTCCGCACCACCGTGAGAATGGTCCGGTTCTTCAGGAAGGACAGCTTGCGGGTGCCGAAGTGATACAGCAGTGCGCCGAACGGCTCGGGCCGGACCGCCACCTGTGGGTGCAACCGCCAGCCGCGATCGGGATCGAAGAGCCCCGACTCGGCCGGCGCGGGCGCGGTCACGGTCAGTAGACCCCGCACATGCCGTCGATGGACACCTCTTCGACCAGGATCTCGGTGACGAGGTCGGTCTCGGTCTCGGTTTCGTGGTCCACGTGGATTACCTTTCGCCATAGGGGCTCGACAACGGGTCACAGCCGTGGCAAGAATATGGCATCGAGTGCCGAAATGGAAGGGCGGGGTCCGATGATGCCGCAGTCGCGGGTGGGCCGGCGCCGCTCGACGACGCCGGAGCACATCACCGACGTAGCCCTCGAGTTGTTCACCGCCCGGGGATTCGCCGAGGTGAGCGTCGACGACGTCGCGCAGGCGGCCGGCATCGCCCGCCGCACGCTCTTTCGTTATTACGCGTCCAAGAACGCCATCCTCTGGGGTGATTTCGACGCCCACCTCGCGCACCTGCAGGAGCTGCTCGACCGCGTCGACCCGAAGGTTCGGATGGGTGAGGCCCTGCGCGTGGCGCTGCTGGCGTTCAACACCTTCGACGAGTGCGAGACGGTGCGGCACCGCCAACGAATGCGGGTTATCTTGGAAACCGCTGAGCTGCAAGCTTATTCGATGACGATGTATGCCGGCTGGCGCGAGGTGATGGCGGGCTTCGTGGCCCACCGATTGAGCGTCAAAACGACCGACCCGCTGCCCCAGACCGTCGCCTGGACCATGCTGGGAGTCGCATTGAGCGCCTACGAGCACTGGCTCAGCGACGAATCCGTCACGCTGCCCGAGGCACTCGGCAATGCGTTCGACGTCGTCGGCGCCGGGCTGGACGGGCTGGACCCGTGAACGCGGGCACCGGGCACCTGCTGCACATGCTGCGGTCGCAGGGGCGGTTCTGCGCCGCCTCCGGCTCCGCGATGTACGGCGAGCTGTTCGAGCTGGTGGCCAACAACGTCGAAGCGGGCGGCGTCTTCGCGACCACCTTGTCCGGCCACGAAGACGACCCGTCGCGCCACGCGGTGCCGCTCCGGCTGCTCGGCGGCCTGCACCGGTTGGTGCTCGACGGCCGGGCACCGGAATTGCGCCGCTGGTATCCCAGCACCGGGGGCACCTGGGACGCCGAGGACGCCTGGCCGGAAATCCTGCGCGCCGCGGCCCACCACGGCGACTCGCTGCGCGCATCCCTCGATCAGCCCCCGCAGACCAACGAGGTGGGCCGATCCGCCGCGCTGATCGGCGGATTGTTGCGCATCAACCACGAACTCGGTTTGCCGATAAGGCTTTTCGAGATTGGATCGAGCGCGGGGCTGAACATGCGCGCGGACCATTACCACTACCGCTACAGCGGCGGACGGTGGGGACCGGTCGACTCGCCGGTGACCATCGAGGACGCGTGGCACGGTCGGCTGCCGCCGGACGGCGCGGTCCGGATCGTCGAGCGGCACGGGTACGACATCGCGCCCATCGACGTCTCCGGCGCCGACGGGGAAATGACCGTGTTGAGCTACGTCTGGCCCGATCAGGGCGCCCGGCTGGACCGGCTGCGCGGCGCCATCGCGGTCGCCCGCGAGGTCCCGGCGCGACTGGAGCGCCGGACGGCGGCCGACGCGATCGCCGGTCTGACGCTGGCCGGCGGCGCGTTGACCGTGCTGTGGCATTCGATCACCTGGCAGTACCTGTCCGACGAGGAAAGCGCGGCGGCCCGTGCCGGGATTGACGCGCTGGGCGCGCGGGCCGATGCCCGGTCGTCGTTCGCCCACCTCACTTTGGAGCCCGCGCGTGACGGGCCCGGCGCGCCGATCAGGTTCTTGGTGCGGGCTCGTCGCTGGCCGGGTGGCGAGCGGGAGATCCTGGGCGAATGCCATCCGCACGGCGCACCGGTGAACTGGCAGTAGAGATTCTTGCGACAACCCCGTCGGAGTTCGCCCCGCCACGGCGACGATCAGGGCGCGCCGAGCTAGGGCCACAACAGGGTTCGCTCCCACCCGTCCCCGGCGCGCTGATAACTCAGCCGCCGGTGACGGCGATCCGGGGAACCTTGCCAGAACTCCACTTCGCTGGGCCACACGGCATAGGACACCCATTCGTCTGGAACCAGGCCGGGGTCGTCGTCCAGCTTGCGGTGGGCCTTGTCGATCTCCGCGTCGAGTTCTGCGTCGTCGCACAGCGGCTGACTTTGGCGCAGCGTCAACGCCATCGCGCGCGACCCCAGCGACCGCGCCCGAAAATCGTCGGCACTCGCCTGGACACCGTCACCGACGACGGCGCCCACGATCCGCACCTGGCGGACCAACGCGGGCCAGTAGAAGGTCAACGCCGCGGCCGGGTTCGCGGCCAAGTCACGGCCCTTCTGGCTCACCGAGCTGACCGCAAAGTGCCAGCCGCGCTCGTCGGCGGCTTTGAGGATCAATACCCGCGCCCGCGGCATGCCCTGCGCGTCCACCGTCGACAGGGTCATGGCGTGCGGTTCGGGCACGCCCGCCTTCACCGCCTGCTGCAGCCAGGCCGCAAACAGACGAACCGGATCGCCGGGAACCGCGTCGGCGTCGAACTCCGGGCTCAGGCCCGCCAACACCGGCAGCGCCCGCAGGTACGAACGTCCGCCGTCGTCATCGGACCACGAGTTCTCGGGCATGCGGCGGCCGGTCAGCCCAAGATCTCCGAAATGGGCGTGGCCGCGGCGATTTTCGCGCGAACCCTCATCACCTTGCCGGGCACCCCGCCGCCGACCACGCCGACCAGCACCCCGTCGCGCTCGTAATAGGCCAGGAACTTGCGGCCGTCGTCCTCGACCAGGTGCACGATGTCGGTGGCCTCCGGCTCGCCCAGGCACTGGATCTTGACGTCGTATTGGTCGCTCCAGAAATAGGGGACGACGACGGCCGGGGGCGCGTCCTGCCCGAGCATCGCGGGCACCATGACGCGGGCCTGGTCGGCGACGTTGCTCCAATGTTCCACGCGCGCTTGGTGTCCCGTCGAATCACGCCAGGAGGCGACGTCGCCCACCGCCCACACGTTCGGCGCGCTGGTGCGCCCCGCTTCGTCGCAGACGACGCCACTATCGACACTGTCGATATCGACGCCGCTGCCGTCCAGCCATGCGGTGGCCGGCCGCGATCCGATGCCGACGACGACCAGGTCGGCCGTCAGCTCCGTGCCGTCGGTGAGCACCACGGTGTCGACGCGCCCTTCGCCGCGCACCTCAGCCACGCTGACACCCAGGCGGACGTCGACGCCTTCGGCGCGGTGCAGCCGCGCCACCAGCTCGCCGATCCGCTCGCCGAGCACCGATGCCAGCGGGGTCGGCTGCGGCTCGACCAGCACGACGTCCACGCCCAGGCCGCGCAGGCTGGCCGCCACCTCGCAACCGATAAAACCGGCGCCGATGACGACCGCGCGCCGTGCGGCCGACGCGTGCTCGCGCAGCGCCAGACTCTCGTCGAACGAGCGCAGCACCCGAATGCCCTCGAGATCCGGGAACGCCGGAATGCGCCGCGGCACCAGCCCTGTCGCGATGACGAGCTGGTCGTAGCCGAGCACGGTTCCGTCGTCGAGGGTCACCGTCCGCCCGGCGGTGTCGACACGGGTGGCGGCCGAACCCAGTCGCAGGGTGATGTCCTTCTCGTCGTACCACCCGCGCGGTTTGAGGGCCACGTCGTCGACCTCCTTGCGCAGCACCTCCTTGGACAGCGGCGGGCGGTCGTAGGGCAGGTGCGCCTCGTCGCTGACGATCGTGATGCGACCGGCGTATTCCGATCGACGCAGCTGTTCGGCGGTCCGTGCGGCGGCAAGGCCGCCACCCACGATCACGATCCCGTTGTTGCTCACGTGGAGTTCATAGCATGACGACCCGTCAGTACTTTAGGGCACCCTTATCCACGGGAATCTGCGTGCCCGACAGAGTGCCCGAGCCGTCGCCAGCCAACCAGACCACGACGTCGGACACCTCATCGGGTGTCATGAACCCCTTGTACTGCAACGGCATTGGCGGGAAGCTGTGCACAAAACGGGGATGCTTGGCGAATATCTGCATCATCGCCTCCGGCTCGATCATCGGGGTGTCGACCGAGTAGGGGTGGATGGAGTTGACGCGGATGTCGTATTCGCCGAGCTCGATCGCGAGCGTGTTGGTCAGCGCGGTAAGTCCCTGCTTGCTGGCCGCATAGTGGCCGTTGCCCGGGGTGGCCTTCAGGCCCGCCGACGAGCTGACGACCACGATGGAACCGCCGTTGCCGGCCTCGATCATCGCGGGAATGGTGGCGCGCAGGGTGCGCCAGGTGCCGGTCAGGTTGACCCCAATCACCGTGTCCCACTGCTCGTCGGTGAGCTCCCACACCCGGCCCCAGCCCAACACCCCGGCGTTGGCCACCAGGATGTCGAGCCGGCCGAATTGTTCGACGCCGTCGGCCACCAGTTGCCGCAGCGCGGCGTCGTCACGGATGTCGGTTTCGCGGGCCAGTATCTTGCGGCCCTCGGCCTCGACCAGGCGGACGGTCTCGTTGAGATCCTCGGGGGTGGCCGGCGTGTAGGTCAGGGTGTCGGACGCCGGCGCGCAGATATCCAGCGCGATGACGTCGGCGCCTTCGCGGGCAAGCCGCACCGCGTGCGACCGCCCCTGGGCACGGGCGGCGCCGGTCACGAACGCCACCCGTCCTTGCAGTGATCCACCTTGTGCAGCCACCCAGACAGGCTACAGCGGAACTGAAACGTGTTCTAAGTCGCCTCCGTGACTGAATCCGGCTCGACCTACTTGATGATCTTGGTGACCCGGCCGGCGCCGACGGTGCGGCCGCCCTCGCGGATCGCGAACCGCAGACCCTCGTCCATGGCGACGGGCTGGATCAGCTTCACCGAGATGTTGGTGTTGTCACCGGGCATCACCATCTCGGTGCCCTCCGGCAGCGTCACCACACCGGTCACGTCGGTGGTGCGGAAGTAGAACTGCGGACGGTAGTTGTTGAAGAACGGCGTGTGCCGGCCGCCCTCGTCCTTGGACAGGATGTAGACCTGGCCCTCGAACTCGGTGTGCGGCGTGGTGGTGCCGGGCTTGGTGACGACCTGGCCGCGCTCGACGTCCTCGCGCTTGACACCGCGCAGCAACAGCCCGACGTTGTCGCCGGCCTGCCCCTGGTCGAGCAGCTTGCGGAACATCTCCACACCGGTGACGGTCGTCTTGGTGCTGGTCGGCTTGATGCCGACGATCTCGACTTCCTCGTTCACGTTGATGACGCCGCGCTCCACACGACCGGTGACCACGGTGCCGCGGCCGGTGATCGTGAAGACGTCCTCGACGGGCATCAGGAACGGCTTGTCGGTGTCGCGGACCGGGTCCGGGATCGACTCGTCGACCGCGTTCATCAGCTCCTCGACGGACGCGACCCATTTCGCGTCGCCCTCGAGCGCCTTGAGCGCCGAAACCCGCACGACGGGGGCGTCCTCGTCGAACTCCTGGGCGGCCAGCAGCTCGCGGACCTCCAGCTCGACGAGCTCGAGCAGCTCCTCGTCGTCCACGGCGTCGGCCTTGTTCAGCGCGACCAGGATGTAGGGCACGCCGACCTGACGGGCCAGCAGCACGTGCTCACGGGTCTGCGGCATGGGGCCGTCGGTCGCCGCCACCACCAGGATCGCGCCGTCCATCTGGGCCGCGCCGGTGATCATGTTCTTGATGTAGTCGGCGTGACCAGGGGCGTCGACGTGCGCGTAGTGACGCTTGTCGGTCTGGTACTCCACGTGCGCGATGTTGATCGTGATACCGCGCTGACGCTCCTCGGGCGCGTTGTCGATCTGGTCGAACGCCTTCGACTCGTTGAGGTCAGGAAACTTATCGTGCAGGACCTTGGTGATAGCCGCGGTCAGTGTGGTCTTGCCGTGGTCAACGTGACCGATGGTCCCGATGTTGACGTGGGGCTTGGTCCGCTGGAACTTCGCCTTCGCCACTTTTGTGTCCTCCGACTTGTTGGTGCTTTGTTAAGCAGTGTTGATGTTTTCAGTTGTGCCGCGCCCAAGGCATTCCGTGACCCGGCAAGGTTACTCCACGAACAGATCTTTACTGACCCGTCGCCTTCGCGATGATCTCCTTCGACACGTTCACCGGCACTTCGGCGTACGAGTCGAACACCATGGAGTAGTTCGCCCGGCCTTGGGTCTTGGACCGCAGGTCGCCGACGTAGCCGAACATCTCCGACAGCGGCACGTGCGCCTTCACGACGCGCGCACCCGCCCGCTCCTCCATGGCCTGAATCTGGCCACGGCGGGAGTTCAGGTCGCCGATCACGTCGCCCATGTAGTCCTCGGGCGTGGTGACCTCGACGGCCATGATCGGTTCCAGGATCACCGGCTGTGCTTGGGCGGCGGCCTTTTTCAGCACGTGGGAGCCGGCGATCTTGAATGCCATTTCGGACGAGTCCACCTCGTGGAACGCGCCGTCTTCCAGCGTGACCTTGAGGTTGACCAGCGGGTAGCCGGCCAGCACGCCGTACTGCATGGCGTCCTGCGCACCCGCGTCCACCGACGGGATGTACTCGCGGGGCACCCGCCCACCGGTGACCTTGTTCTCGAACTCGTAGGTCGCGCCGTCCTCGCCGGTGAACGGCTCGAGCGCAATGATGACCTTTGCGAACTGACCCGAGCCGCCGGTCTGCTTCTTGTGGGTGTACTCGACGTGCTCCACCTTGCGGCGGATCGTCTCCTTGTACGCCACCTGCGGCTTGCCGACATTGGCCTCGACCTTGAATTCGCGGCGCATGCGGTCCACCAGGATGTCCAGGTGCAGCTCGCCCATGCCGCCGATCACGGTCTGACCCGTCTCGGAGTCCAGGTGCACCTTGAAGGTCGGGTCCTCCTCGGCCAGCTTCTGGATCGACAGGCTCAGCTTCTCCTGGTCGCTCTTCGTCTTGGGCTCGATGGCCACCTCGATGACCGGGTCCGGGAACGTCATCGACTCCAGCACGATCTGGTGGTTGGGGTCGCTCAGGGTGTCGCCGGTGGTGGTGTCCTTGAGGCCGATCACCGCGTAGATGTGGCCCGCCGATGCCGTCTCCACCGGGTTCTCCTTGTTGGAGTGCATCTGGAACAGCTTGCCCAGCCGCTCCTTCTTGCCCTTGGTGGCGTTGATAACCTGAGCGCCCGAGTCGACCTTGCCGGAGTACACCCGGATGTAGGTGAGCTTGCCGAAGAACGGGTGCGTGGCGATCTTGAAGGCCAGCGCCGAGAAGGGCTCGTCGGTGGTCGCGTGGCGCACCACCTCCTCGTCCTCCTTGCCGGGCACGTGCCCGACCGCCGGCGGAACGTCCAGCGGCGACGGCAGGTAGTCCACCACGGCGTCGAGCATCGGCTGCACGCCCTTGTTCTTGAACGCGCTGCCGCACAGCACCGGGTAGATCTCGGAGGAGATCGTCAGCTTGCGGATCGCGCCCTTGATCTCCTCGACGGTGAGCTCTTCGCCGCCGAGGTACTTCTCCAGCAGTTCCTCATCGGTCTCCGCGACGATCTCCAGCAGCTTGGTGCGGTACTCCTCGGCGAGTTCGACGAGATCGCTGGGTATTTCCACGGTGTCGTAGGTCTCGCCCAGCTTGGTCTCGCCGCGCCACACCTTGGCGTTCATCTCCACCAGGTCGATGACGCCCTCGAAGTCGGACTCGGAGCCGATGGGCAGCTGGATCGGCACGGCGTTGGCCCCGAGCCGCTCCTCCATGGTGCGGACCGAGAAGTAGAAGTCGGCGCCGACCTTGTCCATCTTGTTGACGAAGCAGATGCGGGGGACGTCGTACTTGTCGGCCTGCCGCCAGACCTGCTCGGACTGCGGTTCGACGCCCTCCTTGCCGTCGAACACGGCGACGGCCCCGTCGAGCACGCGCAGGTTGCGCTCCACCTCGACGGTGAAATCCACGTGTCCCGGCGTGTCGATGATGTTGAGCTGGTTGCCCTTCCAGAACGTCGTGGTGGCCGCGGAGGTGATGGTGATCCCGCGTTCCTGCTCCTGCTCCATCCAGTCCATGGTGGCGGCGCCGTCGTGGACCTCACCGATCTTGTAGTTGATGCCCGTGTAGTACAGGATCCGCTCGGTAGTCGTGGTTTTACCGGCATCGATGTGTGCCATGATGCCGAAGTTTCGGACCTTGCTCAGGTCGGTCAGCACGTCCTTCTGTGCCACAGAAGTCTTCCCACTCTTTCGGTTGCTTGGTTCGCTGTCAGTTGCGCCCGGCCACTCTGCCAATTGGCGCCGGTGCGCGCCTACCAGCGATAATGTGCAAAGGCGCGGTTGGCCTCGGCCATCTTGTGGGTGTCCTCACGCCGTTTGACGGAGGCCCCGAGGCCGTTGCTGGCATCCAGGATCTCGTTTGCCAGCCGCTCGATCATGGTCTTTTCCCGGCGTTGCCGCGAAAAGCTGACAAGCCAGCGCAGCGCCAGCGTCGTGGACCGGTCCGGACGCACCTCGACGGGCACCTGATAGGTCGCACCGCCGACGCGGCGGCTGCGGACCTCCAGGGCCGGCTTGACGTTGTCGAGGGCGCGCTTGAGGGTGATCACCGGATCGGTCCCGGTCTTGTCGCGGGCTTGTTCGAGCGCACCATAAACAATGCGCTCGGCCAACGATTTCTTCCCCTTGAGCAAAACCTTGTTCACCAGCTGGGTCACCAGCTGCGACCCGTACACGGGGTCATTGACCAACGGACGCTTGGGCGCGGGCCCCTTGCGCGGCATCAGCTCTTCTCCTTCTTGGCGCCGTAACGGCTGCGAGCCTGCTTGCGGTTCTTGACGCCCTGGGTGTCGAGCGAACCGCGGATGATCTTGTACCGCACGCCGGGCAGGTCCTTGACCCGGCCGCCACGCACCAGCACCATCGAGTGCTCCTGCAGGTTGTGGCCCTCGCCGGGAATGTAGGCCGTGACCTCGACCTGGCTCGTCAGCTTCACGCGCGCGACCTTCCGAAGCGCCGAGTTCGGCTTCTTCGGCGTGGTGGTGTACACGCGGGTGCATACGCCACGGCGCTGCGGGCTGCCCTTCAGGGCCGCGGTCTTGACCTTGCCGATCTTGTCCCGACGACCCTTGCGGACCAGCTGCTGAATGGTTGGCATCTACCGGCTTTCTGTGTTGGCGTTATATGTCAAGTCTCTGTACTGCGGTTATGCCCCTTCTCGGGGTTCAAGCACTCCCCCGCGGCCTGGCGTGTCGCATGCGCCGAGCACCGGAGCCATCCGTGCATCGTGGACATGCGAATTCGCCCGGCATCCACTTCCTTACGTCAGGCGCCGTAAGCCGCCAGGCACGAGCTACCACGATACCCGTCGCCGGTCTCGCAGGTCAAAGCGGCGGCCGGTCTCCTACTTCTGTGCGGCACCGTGCTGGGCGGTGCGCCTCTCCAGGCTCTCCAAACCCCGAGCCAGCCGCAGCACCATGTCGGAGAACAGCGCGTCGGTGTCGATGTCGTCCATCACGCCGGTCATTTCCAGCAGCACAAAACCGTGCAGTGCGGACCAGAATTCCAGCGCCGCGTAGAACGCCTCGTCACCACCGAGACCGTAGGAGGACAGCACGGCGATCACCGGGGCGGCCGCACCCCTGGTGGCCGCCGTGTACTCCGGGTCGTCACCGTCCAGCGGCATCCGGGTGAACGCCGAGTACCGGCCGGGGTGGTGATGGGCGTAGCTGCGGTAGGCGCCGGCCATGACCAGCACGGCGTCATCGCGGGCGCGGCCCTCCCCCACCCTGTTCAGCATCGTGATGATGTCGTCGATGACCCTGATCCGCACCGCGCGGCGCAGGTCCTCCAGGCTGTCCACGTGGTTGTACAGCGACGGTCCCTTGGTCCCCAGCTGCGTGGCCAACGCGTTGATGGTCAGCGAGTCCCAGCCCTCCCGGTCCAGGAAGGCCAGCGCGCCCTCCACGATGCCCTCGCGGCTCAGTTTGGCCGGGCGGGAGGCCGATTTCCCCGGGCGCTGGCGCCCAGCCGCCGACGACCGTTCCGGAGCTGCCATGGGGATCGCCCTTCGACTGAGGATCGGGTGGGTCACCGCCGTTTCGCGGTGGACGCAGCGGCTAACTAATGACTCTAGTTGACGGCGGCCGTGAAACCAGCCCGGCGCTGGGACCCAGAAATGCAAATAACTCTGCCATCGAGCGGGCAAATGCACGTAGTCTCATTCGAGCAGATTCACCCGTCTCGAAGGGGGCCCGCAGTGAACTGGACAACCGTCGCTGGATCGCTGGCTACGTGTGCCATCGCCGTCGCGGCCTCTGTGGCGGCCCCGGCGCCGGCCGCACACGCCAAGAACGGCGACACCCACGTCACCGGGCAGGGCCTCGAACAGACGCTGGACTGCAACGATGCCACGCTGGTCGTCAATGGCACGAGCAATAGGATCACCGCGTTGGGGAACTGCTGGGCCGTGACGGTAATGGGCTCGTCCAACACCGTGGTCGCCGACTCGATCACGCACGACATCACCGCCTACGGCTGGGACGAGACGGTGTTCTACCACAACGGTGCGCCGTTCATTTGGGACCGCGGCCGCGAGCTGGGCATGACCAACCGGCTGCAGCAGGTACCGGGATGATGCGCGCCCACCCGACTGACTCGCCCAGGCTGGCCGCGCTCGCCCTGGCGCCGGCCGTGGCGGCGCTGGTGCTGGCGGGGTGCAGTTCGACGGCCAACCCGCCCGGGGGCACCACCGCGACGACAAAGAGCACCACCGCGACGACGAGCGGCGCGGCCGCACCGACGAGCACGAGCGGCGCAAGCACCACCGCGTCGGTCGAGATCGGCAACACGCTGAACTACGGGTCGATGGGGACCACCGCCACCCTCGATTGCGCCGACGGCAAGTCGCTGAACGTCGGCGGCTCGAACAACACGCTCACCGTCACCGGCACCTGCGCGACGGTGACGATCGGTGGCGCCAACAACAAGATCACCCTCGACAAGGTCAACACGCGCATCAGCGTGGTGGGGCTCGACAACACCATCACCTACAAGGACGGTGATCCCAAGGTCGACAACCTCGGCTCGGGCAACACCATCAACAAGGGCAGCTGACGGGACCGACTAACTCGCCGGCGCGCCGTGACGGCCCGCGCCCGCGGCGAACCGCCCGGCCCCTGCCACCGCCTCGGCGGCGACCCGGGAAATGCTGGCGAACTCGAGATCGAGCGCATCGGATTCCGTTGTCCCCCACTGACGTAGCGCCGACAGCCGATCCGACCGCAGGCACTGCTGGGGCAGCGCCGCGAGCTGAGCCGCCAGTTCCTCGGCCGCCCTTCGCGCTTGGCCCTTGGGCACGACCCGGTTGGCCAACCCGATCGTTAGCGCTTCGTCGGCCTTTACGGCGCGGCCGGTGAGAATCAGGTCCATCGCGCGGCTGTGCCCGATCAGCCGGGGCAGCCGCACGGTCCCGCCGTCGATCAGTGGCACCCCCCAGCGCCGGCAGAACACCCCGAACACGGCGTCTTCTTCGGCCACCCGCAGGTCACACCAGATGGCCAGTTCGAGACCCCCGGCGACGGCGTGGCCGCTGACCGCGGCGATCACCGGTTTGGACAGCACCATCCGCGTCGGACCCATCGGGCCGGGGCCCGTCCGGTGCACGGCGTTGGCCTCGGGTGTGCCGAAGGCCTTCAAATCGGCTCCCGCACAAAAGGTTCCGCCATCGCCCCACAGCACGGCCACCGAGGCGCCGTCGTCGCGGTCGAACTCCTCGAACGCAGCGTACAGCGCCGCGGCCGTCGGGCCGTTGACGGCATTGCGCGCCGCGGGCCGGTTGATGATCACCGTGGTCACCGGGCCATTGCGCTCTATGCGCACCGGATCGCTCATGTCGCCTCCACCAGTCGGGTTGGTTCGCGTTGTTCCATCAGCTCAGTGGCGAAGTCGTGGTAAGCCCGGCGCAGCCGGGCGCCGGGCCAGTCGGCGGGCAACAGCTCGTCGGGCAGCATCGGGTCGGTGAGCAGATGGCGCACCATCCCCGCGGCCACCACAAACCGACCGGGAATGTCTGTCGCCTGGGCCATCTCGTCGAGCAGCCGCTGGCCGGTTTCCGCCCACGCGGGCAGGTCCCACAGCTCGCCGGCCAGCTGATCCGGCGCGTCGTCGCGCGCCCTGAGCACCCGCACGCGGGCCGCGACATCGGGGCCCAGGTCGAGGTCGAGGTTGTCGGGCCGCATCCACACCCCTTCGCGCAGTTCACCGAATCGCTTGTCGTGCATGGTAGTTCGCAGCGTGGCCCGGGTGCGGGCGTCGGTGCCCACGCTGGTGACGATCAGCACGAGCCAGTCCCCGCGCCAGGCCCGGACCCGTGGGTCGATGGCCTCGTCCTGACGGCGCTGGCGGGCCAGCAGGCGATCCGAGAGCCGGTAGCCGTCGGCGGAGCGGACCAGGTCGCCGGCGCCGACCATGCGGGTCAGCACGACCCGCAACGTCGTCTCCTTGATGCCGAAATCTGCTGTCAGCCTGATCAATTCGCTGGCGCTCGCCCACGCCGGATGGGCGCCAAGCAGCACGCTGAGCACCACCGACCGGGCCGTCATGTTCGGCATGCGCTTACCCCCGTGACGCCTTGCGGCCGTAGTCGCCGAACGGCTCGTCGCGGTGCTTGACCGCTTCGCGGAAGCCGTGCTCGACGGCGTCGGCGACGAACGCGTGCCCCTCGGGCGTGTGCCGGGCGACGCCGTCGAACACGGTGCCGACCATCCTGCTGGTGGCTATACCCTGTTGCAGCAGAGCGGAATTGAGCGCGAGCTTGACCATGATCAGCTGGTTGACCGGCACCGCGGCGATCCGCTGCACGAGCCGCTCGGTGCGCTCGTCGAGGTCCTTCGGGTCCGGGGCCTCGACCGCCAGGCCCCACTCGGCGGCCTGCTTTCCGGTGATGCAATCGCCGGTAAGCAGCAGGCGTTTGGCGCGCTGGTCGCCGAGCCGGTGCGCCCACAGGCCGGCCGCCGGGACGCCCCACACCCGCGTAGGCGGGTAGCCGATCTTAGCGTCGGCGGCGGCGATCACCTGGTCGGCGTGCAGCGCGATGTCGGCGCCGCCGGCCACGCAGTAGCCGTGGATCTTGACCACCGTCGGCTTGTCGGCGTGCATCAGGCTGGAGAACCCGCGCACGAACCGGCTCATCATCTGGTAGTCGATCATCGGGTCCCATGGCTGGTTCGGCAGGTGGTTGACGGCCTGCGTCTTGCCGTCCAGCACGGTGCCCCGGTAGGCACCTTTAAGATCCGCGTCGCCGGCCGGGCCGGTGCGATCGGCGTAGGCGGAGAGGTCGAAACCCGCGCAGAAGCCCTCGCCGCGCCCCGACACCAGGATGACGTGCACATCGGGATCGAGGTCGGCGCGCTCCACGAGCGCCGAGAGCTCCAGCGGGGTGTCGGCGACGATCGCGTTGCCCTTCTCCGGCCGGTTGAAGGTGATCCGCGCAACCCGATCGGTGACCTCGTAGGTCATCGTTTTCAGGTTATCGAAGTCGACCGGCCTGATCGCGTGAGTCATGTTGCGGCTCAGCCCTTTACCAGGGCCCGCTCCAAGATGGGCGCCAAGTCCAGTCCGGCCGGCATGGTGCCGAACGCCCCACCCCACCGGCCGTCGAGCCGGGTGGTCAGGAATGCCTCGGCGACGGCGGGATGCCCGTGGCGCACCAGCAGCGAGCCCTGCAGCGCCAGGGCGATATCCTCGGCGACCTTGCGGGCGCGGTATTGGATGGTGTCCAGGTCGGTCAGGTCTTGCCGCAGCCGCTCGACGTGGACGCCCAGCCGCGGATCCTGGCCCGCGCTCTCGGCGAGTTCGGCGAACAACACCTCGACGCATTCGGGGCGAGTTGCCATGGCCCGCAGCGTGTCCAGCGCACTGACGTTGCCCGAGCCCTCCCAGATGCCCATCAGCGGCGCCTCCCGGTACAGCCGCGGCATGCCGGAATCCTCGACATAGCCGTTGCCGCCCAGGCACTCCAGCGCCTCGGCGGCGTGCGGGGTGGCGCGCTTGCACACCCAGTACTTGCTGGCCGCCAGGCCGATGCGGCGCAGCAGCGCTTCTTGCTGGTCTCCGCGCACCGCGTTGTCGGTGGCGCCGGCCATCCGCATCGCGACCATCGTGGCGGCCTCGGCCTCCACGGCCAGGTCGGCCAGCACGTTGCGCATCAGTGGCTGGTCAATCAGGTAGGCGCCGAACGCCTTTCGATGCTGGGCGTGGTGGATGGCGCGGGTCAGGCCGGTACGCATGCTGGTCGCACTGCCCAGGGTGCAGTCCAGCCGGGTGAGGTTGACCATCTCGATGATGGTCGGCACGCCGCGGCCCTCCTCGCCGACCAACCACGCGATGGCGCCGTCGTATTCGACCTCGCTGGAGGCGTTGGCGTGGTTGCCGAGCTTGTCCTTGAGCCGCTGCAGGAACATCCGGTTGCGGGTGCCGTCGGGCAGCACCCGCGGTAGCAGGAAGCACGACAGCCCGCCCGGCGCCTGCGCCAGCACCAGGAAGATGTCGCACATCGGCGCCGAGGTGAACCACTTGTGACCGGTCAGGCTGTAGCTGCCATCAGCGTTGGGGCCGTTGGGGGTTGCCTGGGTGGTGCCGGCGCGCACGTCGGAACCGCCCTGTTTCTCGGTCATCGACATGCCCGCGGTGATGCCGGCCTTCGTGGTGGCCGGCCTGAGCTCCGGGTCGTAGGTGCGGCTGGTCAGCAACGGCTCGTAAACCTTTGCCAGTTCGGGGTTGTGGCGCAGCGCCGGGACGACGGCGTATGTCATCGAGATCGGGCACATGTGGCCCGGCTCCACCGTCCACACCGAGGTCTTGGCGGCCCGCACCACGTGCGCGCCCGGCCTTGGATCGGCCCATGGTGCGGCGTGCATGCCGTGGCCGATGGCGGCGCGCATCAGCTCGTGGTAGGCCGGGTCGTACTCCACCTCATCGACGCGGTGCCCGTGGCGGTCGTGGGTGTGCAGGATGGGTCGGTTGCGGTCGGCGAGCTCGCCCCACCGCTGCGCGTCGCGGCTGGCAGAAAGCGCCCCCACCTCATTCACCTCATCCAAGCCCCACTGACCGCCCTCGCGGATCAGCGCCTCGACGAGCACCGCGGAGGTCGCGGGGTTGTAGTTCTCCAGGGGCGGAACCTGGTTGGTGACGACATGCGTATCTGACATGGTGTCGATGTTACACTTTTTCGACAACCGAACAAGAGGTGTAATGCCAGTGTGGGGCCTCAGCCGCTGGTCTTCTCCCGCAGGAACGCGATGTCGTCCTTGCGGCCCTCGTCGGCGGTTTCGCAGATGACCGGCGCATCGGCGGCCTTGACCGCCGCCACCAGCAGCTCGGTATCGATCTGGCCGCTGCCCAGGTTGGCGTGGCGGTCCCTACCCGAGCCCGCCTCGTCCTTGGAGTCGTTGCAGTGCACCAGGTCGACGCGACCCGTGATGGCCTTGATGCGATCCACGGCATCCACCAGCGCCTCACCCGCCGCCCATGTGTGGCAAGTGTCCAAACAGAAGCCAATCCCGGTGTCGCCGATGCGATCCCAGAGCCTGCCGATGGTGTCGAAGTGGCGGGCCATCGCATGGTCGCCGCCCGCGGTGTTCTCCAGATAGACCTGCACGTCTGTGTTCAGGTAGTCCAGCGCCTTGACCCACCGCTCGAAGCCGGCCTCCATGTCGTTGTCGTCGGCGTGGCCGCCGTGCACGATCACCGCCGTGGCGTTGATGGCGGACGCCGCGTCGCAGGTGTCCTGCAGGATCTTGCGCGACGGGATGCGGATGCGGTTGTTGGCCGAGGCCACATTGATCAGATACGGCGCGTGGACGTACAGCGGGATGGTCGATGCCTTCAGTGTCTCGGCGTCGTCACGCGGCTTGGGCTTCTTCCAGCTCTGCGGGTTGCCGAGGAAGAACTGCACCACGTCGGCGCCGTCGGCTTGGGCGGCGGCCAGGGGATCGTCGTTGCGGACGTGCGAACCGATGAGCACGGTGGCCAGTGTAGTGAGGGTGCCGACGCATGTGGCGGCGCGCCCGGACCAATAGGCGACTTTCGAATCCGCTATCGCCGGCGCTAGCGTTTTCGCGGATCGAGTGGTGACTACTGCGCGGAAACCCACTGTGAGCATGGCGTGGGTCGGCGTCGAGCGTCACGCTAGCGCGACCCTGGAAATCGGCGGCCACGCCAGCGTGACGCTCGACGCGCACGAAACAGCCCCGGGTGAAAACCCGGGGCTGCTCGCGCTACTTAGCGGTAGTCGCTGTAGCCGTAGTCGTCCAGCGGGACCGCGGCCCCGGTGGCCTGGCCGAAGTCCGGGCTGTAGTAGTGATCCTCGTAGGACGGGATCGTGTACGCCGCGGCGCGGGCCTCCTCGGTGGGTTGCACCTGGATGTTGCGGTAGCGGTTGATCCCGGTGCCGGCCGGGATCAGCTTGCCGATGATCACGTTCTCCTTCAGACCGTTGAGCTTGTCGCTGCGGCAGTTGATCGCCGCATCGGTCAGCACCCGCGTGGTCTCCTGGAACGACGCCGCCGAGAGCCACGAGTCGGTGGCCAGCGACGCCTTCGTGATACCCATCAGCACCGGACGACCGGCGGCGGGCTCGCCGCCCTCGGCCACCACCCGGCGGTTCTCCGACTCGAATCCCGCACGCTCGATCAGCGAGCCGGGCAGGAACTCCGTCGCGCCCGAGTCGATGATGGTGACTCGGCGCAGCATCTGGCGAACGATCACCTCGATGTGCTTGTCGTGGATCGACACACCCTGGGCGCGGTAGACCTCCTGGACCTCGCGGACCAGGTGGATCTGCACCTCGCGGGGGCCCTGCACGCGCAGCACCTCGTGCGGGTCGGCCGAGCCTTCCATCAGCTGCTGGCCCACCTCGACGTGGTCGCCGTCGGACAGCACCCCCTCGGAGCCGTCCTCGTGCTTGAACACGCGGAGCCGCTGCCGCTTGGAGAGCTTGTCGTACACGACCTCCTCGCCCCCGTCGTCGGGAACGATGGTGATCTTGTAGAAGCGCTCGCCCTCCTCGAGACGGACCCGCCCGGTGACGTCGGCGATGGGCGCCTTGCCGCGCGGGACGCGGGCCTCGAACAGCTCCTGCACCCGCGGCAGACCGCCGGTGATGTCCTCACCGACACCACCCTGGTGGAAGGTCCGCATGGTCAGCTGCGTGCCGGGCTCACCGATGGACTGGGCGGCCACGATGCCGACGGCCTCGCCGATGTCGACCAGCTTGCCGGTGGCCATGGAGCGCCCGTAGCAGGTCGCGCACACGCCCGTGCCGGTGGTACAGGTCAGCACCGAGCGCACCTTGACCTGCGTGATGCCCGCCGCCAACAGGGCGTCGATCGACGGGTCACCCAGGTCCTCACCGCGCGCGACGACGACGTTGCCCGCCTCGTCGACCGCGTCGGCGCCCAAAGTCCGCGCGTACGCCGAGGTTTCGATGTACGGGTCGCGGATCAGCGTGCCGTCGGCCGCGCGCTCGGCCAGCTCGACAACGATGCCACGCTCGGTCTGGCAGTCGTGCTCGCGAACGATGACGTCCTGCGAAACGTCCACCAGACGCCGGGTCAGATACCCGGAGTCGGCGGTACGCAACGCGGTGTCCGCCAAGCCCTTTCGAGCCCCGTGGGTGTTGATGAAGTACTCCAGCACGGTCAGGCCCTCGCGGAACGACGACTTGACCGGACGCGGGATGAACTCACCCTTCGGGTTGGTCACCAGACCCTTCATGCCCGCCAGCGTCCGGGTCTGGGTGAAGTTACCCGTGGCACCCGAGTCGACGATCGTGATGATCGGGTTGTCGCTGGGGTAGTGCTCCCGCAGCGCCTGACCGACCTCGTCGGTGGCTTCCTTCCAGATCTCCACCAGCGCCTCGTTGCGCTCCTCGTGGTTCAAAGCGCCACGCTGGAACTGCTTTTCGACCTTGTCGGCCCGCTCCTCGTAGCGGTCGAGGATCTCCTTCTTGCGCGGCGGAACCAGCACGTCGGCCATCGAGACCGTGACACCGCTGCGGGTCGCCCAGTAGAAGCCGGCGTCCTTGAGCTTGTCGACGGTCTGCGCGACCACGATCATCGGGTAGCGCTCGGCCAGGTCGTTGATGATGGCGGCCTGCACCTTCTTGTGCATCTGCTTGTTCACGAACGGATAGCCCAGCGGCAGCAGCTCGTTGAACAACACCCGGCCCAGCGTGGTCTCGGCCATCCACGCGTCCCCCGGCTGCCAGCCATTGGTGCCGAACAGCTCGGCCTCAATCTCGGCCGGCGGACGCAGCTGGGTCAACCGCACCTTGATCTTGGCCCGCACGCTCAAAACACCGCGGTCGGCGGCCATGATGGCCTCGGCCGGCGAGGAGTACACACCCGTTTCCGGACGGTCGTCGGCGGCCGGCTGGTATTCGCCCGTGTCGCCCTCGATCTCGGTGGTCAGGTAGTACAGCCCGGTCACCATGTCCAGTCGCGGCATGGCCAGCGGGCGACCGGACGCCGGCGACAGGATGTTGTTGGAAGACAGCATCAGGATGCGGGCCTCGGCCTGCGCCTCGGCCGAGAGCGGCAGGTGCACCGCCATCTGATCGCCGTCGAAGTCGGCGTTGAACGCCTCACACACCAGCGGGTGCAGCTGAATGGCCTTGCCCTCCACCAGCATTGGCTCGAAGGCCTGGATGCCCAATCTGTGGAGCGTCGGTGCCCTGTTCAATAGCACCGGATGCTCGGCGATGACCTCTTCCAGCACGTCCCACACCTGGGGACGCTGGCGCTCCACCATGCGCTTGGCGCTCTTGATGTTCTGCGCGTGGTTGAGGTCGACGAGCCGCTTCATCACGAACGGCTTGAACAGCTCCAGCGCCATCAGCTTGGGCAGGCCGCACTGGTGCAGCTTGAGCTGCGGGCCGACCACGATAACGCTGCGGCCCGAGTAGTCGACGCGCTTGCCGAGCAGGTTCTGCCGGAACCGGCCCTGCTTGCCCTTGAGCAGGTCGCTCAGCGACTTCAGCGGACGGTTGCCGGGCCCGGTGACCGGGCGCCCGCGGCGGCCGTTGTCGAACAGCGCGTCCACGGACTCCTGCAGCATCCGCTTCTCGTTGTTGACAATGATTTCAGGAGCTCCGAGGTCAATTAACCTCTTCAACCGGTTGTTGCGGTTGATCACCCGGCGGTACAGGTCGTTGAGGTCGCTGGTGGCGAACCGGCCGCCGTCGAGCTGCACCATCGGGCGCAATTCCGGCGGGATCACCGGCACGGCGTCGAGCACCATGCCCATCGGCGAGTTGCCCGACTGCTGGAAGGCGGCGACCACCTTGAGCCGCTTGAGCGCGCGAAGCTTCTTCTGCCCCTTGCCGCTTCGGATGACCTCGCGCAGCGACTCGGCCTCGGCGTCGATGTCGAAGTTCTCGATCAGCTTCTGGATCGACTCCGCGCCCATGGCACCGGTGAAGTACTCGCCGTAACGGTCGACCAGCTCGCGGTAGAGGTTCTCGTCGACGATGAGCTGCTTGGGGGCCAGCTTGGTGAAGGTGCTCCAGATGTCCTCCAGCCGGTCCAGCTCACGCTGCGCGCGGTCGCGGATCTGGCGCATCTCCCGCTCGCCGCCGTCACGAACCTTGCGCCGGGCATCGGCCTTGGCGCCCTCCGCCTCCAGCTCGGCCAGGTCGGCCTCCAGCTTCTGCGCACGGGCCTCCAGTTCGGTGTCGCGCTGGTCCTCAACGCCCTTGCGCTCCACCATCATTTCGGCCTCGAGCGTCGACAGCTCGTTGTGCCGCATCTCGTTGTCGACCGAGGTGATCACGTACGCGGCGAAGTAGATGATCTTCTCGAGGTCCTTCGGGGCCAGGTCCAGCAGGTATCCCAGGCGCGACGGCACACCCTTGAAGTACCAGATGTGCGTGACCGGGGCGGCCAGCTCGATGTGTCCCATCCGCTCGCGGCGCACCTTGGCGCGGGTCACCTCGACGCCGCACCGCTCACAGATGATGCCCTTGAAGCGGACGCGCTTGTACTTGCCGCAGTAGCACTCCCAGTCCCGAGTCGGTCCGAAGATCTTCTCGCAGAACAGGCCGTCCTTCTCCGGCTTCAGCGTGCGGTAGTTGATCGTCTCCGGCTTCTTGACCTCGCCGTAAGACCATTGCCGGATGTCCTCCGCGGTGGCCAGGCCGATGCGGAGTTCATCGAAGAAGTTGACGTCGAGCACGTAACTCCCTTTCCCCTTGCGGGTTTAGTTACCAATAAGACGCTGGCGCAACGTTGCCGCTAAGCCAGGTCCTCAACGGACGCGGATTCGTTGCGGGACAAGTTGATTCCCAGGTTTGCCGCGGCCCGCTCCAGGTCCTCGTCCTCGCCTTCGCGCAGCTCGATCGCCGCACCGTCGGACGACAGCACCTCGACGTTGAGACACAGCGACTGCAGCTCCTTGAGCAGCACCTTGAACGACTCGGGGATGCCCGGCTCCGGGATGTTCTCGCCCTTGACGATCGCCTCGTAGACCTTGACCCGCCCGACCGTGTCGTCGGACTTGATGGTCAAGAGCTCCTGCAGCGTGTACGCGGCGCCGTAGGCCTGCATGGCCCAGCACTCCATCTCACCGAAGCGCTGGCCACCGAACTGCGCCTTACCGCCCAGCGGCTGCTGGGTGATCATCGAGTACGGGCCGGTGGAGCGGGCGTGGATCTTGTCGTCCACCAGGTGGTGCAGCTTCATGATGTACATGTAGCCGACGGTCACCGGGTACGGGAACGGCTCACCGCTGCGCCCGTCGAACAGCACCGCCTTGCCGTCGCCGTCCACCAGCACCTCACCGTCGCGGTTCGGCAGCGTCGAGGACAGCAGGCCCTGCAGCTCTTCTTCCTTGGCGCCGTCGAACACCGGCGTCGACACGATGGCGTCGGGCTCGGCGTGCAACAGGTCTTCGGGCAGGTTGGCGGCCCAGTCCGGAGTCCCGCCCGCCACGTCGACCTTCCACCCGGACTTGGCCACCCAGCCGAGGTGGGTCTCCAGGATCTGGCCGATGTTCATCCGTCGCGGCACACCGTGGGTGTTCAGGATGATGTCCACCGGCGTGCCGTCCGGCAGGAACGGCATGTCCTCGGCCGGCAGGATCTTGCCGATGACGCCCTTGTTGCCGTGCCGGCCGGCCAGCTTGTCGCCGTCGGAGATCTTGCGCTTCTGGGCCACGTAGACGCGGACCAGCTCGTTGACCCCGGCCGGCAGCTCGTCGTCGTCCTCGCGGGAGAACACCCGGATGCCGATCACCTTGCCGGACTCGCCGTGCGGCACCTTCAACGAGGTGTCGCGGACCTCGCGGGCCTTCTCGCCGAAGATCGCCCGCAGCAGCCGCTCCTCCGGCGTCAGCTCGGTCTCGCCCTTCGGGGTGACCTTGCCGACCAGGATGTCGCCGTCGCGAACCTCGGCGCCGATGCGCACGATGCCACGCTCGTCCAGGTCGGCCAGCACCTCGTCAGAGACGTTCGGGATGTCCCGGGTGATCTCCTCGGCGCCCAGCTTGGTGTCGCGGGCGTCGATCTCATGCTCCTCGATGTGGATCGAGGTCAGCACATCTTCTTCGACGAGGCGGTTGGACAGGATGATCGCGTCCTCGTAGTTGTGGCCTTCCCACGGCATGATCGCCACGAGCAGGTTCTTGCCCAGCGCCATCTCACCGTTCTGGGTGCACGGACCGTCGGCGATCACCTGGCCGGCCTCCACCCGGTCGCCCGCGTCCACGATCGGGGACTGGTTTGCGCAGGTGCCGTGGTTGGAGCGGGCGAACTTGCGCATCCGGTAGGTATGCCGGGTGCCGTCGTCGGCCATCACGGTGATGTAGTCGGCGGACACCTCCTCGATCACCCCGGGCTTGTTGGCGACGACGACGTCGCCGGCGTCGATCGCCGCGCGCAGCTCCATGCCGGTGCCCACCAGCGGCGCCTCGCTGCGCACCAGCGGAACCGCCTGGCGCTGCATGTTGGCGCCCATCAGGGCACGGTTGGCGTCGTCGTGCTCGAGGAACGGAATCATGGCGGTGGCCACGGACACCATCTGCCGCGGCGAGACGTCCATGTAGTCCACCTCGGAGCTGGGCACGTACTCCACCTCGCCCGCCTTGCGGCGAACCAGGACACGCCCCTCTTCGAAAACCTCGGCACCGGCCTCGTTGGGTCTGGTCGGCGAGTTGGCCTGCGCCACGACGTGGCGGTCCTCCTCGTCGGCGGTCAGGTAGACGATCTCGTCAGTAACGACACCGTCCACAACCTTCCGATAAGGCGTCTCGATGAACCCGAACGGATTGACCCGCGCGTACACCGACAGCGAACCGATCAGGCCGATGTTCGGACCCTCCGGGGTCTCGATCGGGCACATCCGGCCGTAGTGCGACGGGTGCACGTCACGGACCTCCAAGCCGGCACGCTCACGCGACAGACCACCCGGGCCCAGCGCCGACAGCCGGCGCTTGTGGGTCAGCCCCGACAGCGGGTTGTTCTGGTCCATGAACTGCGACAGCTGGCTGGTGCCGAAGAACTCCTTGATCGCGGCGACCACCGGCCGGATGTTGATCAGCGTCTGCGGCGTGATCGCCTCGACGTCCTGGGTGGTCATCCGCTCCCGGACGACGCGCTCCATCCGCGACATGCCGACGCGGATCTGGTTCTGGATCAGCTCCCCGACCGTGCGCAGCCGGCGGTTGCCGAAGTGGTCGATGTCGTCGGTCTCCACCGGCACCTCGACGCCGCCGGGAACCGTCATCGTTGCCTGGCCCTCGTGCAGGCGCACCAGGTACTCGATGGTGGCGACGACATCCGCTTCGGTCAGCGTGGTCGAGGCGGGTACGGCCGACTCGGCCGCCGGCAGCCCGAGCTTCTTGTTGACCTTGTAACGGCCAACCCTGGCCAGGTCGTAGCGCTTCTCCTTGAAGAACAGGTTCTCCAGCAGGGTCTGCGCGGACTCCTTGGTCGGCGGCTCGCCCGGACGCAGCTTGCGGTAGATGTCCAGCAGCGCCTCGTCGGTGCCGGCGGTGTTGTCCTTCTCCAGCGTCGACATCATGATCTCGGAGAAGCCGAACCGCTCGGTGATCCGCTCGTTGGTCCAACCCAGCGCCTTGAGCAGCACGGTGACCGGCTGGCGGCGCTTGCGGTCGATGCGCACGCCCACGGTGTCGCGCTTGTCGACGTCGAACTCCAGCCACGCGCCGCGGCTCGGGATCACCTTGACGCTGTGCAGCGTCTTCTCGGTCGACTTGTCGATGGTCTCGTCGAAGTACACACCGGGCGAGCGCACCAGCTGGCTGACGACGACGCGCTCGGTCCCGTTGATGATGAAGGTGCCCTTCTCGGTCATCATCGGGAAGTCACCCATGAACACCGTCTGGCTCTTGATCTCGCCGGTGTTGTTGTTGATGAACTCGGCCGTGACGAACAGCGGGGCCGCGTAGGTCATGTCCTTGTCTTTGCACTCGTCGACCGGCGCCTTGACCTCGTCGAAGCGGGGATCGGAGAAAGACAGCGACATCGAACCGGAGAAGTCCTCGATGGGCGACAGCTCGTAGAGCACCTCTTCCAGGCCACCTACCGGCTTGGCCCCCCCTTTGCCCTCGCCGCGGGCTATGGCGGCCTCGCGCCAGCGCGGCGAGCCGATCAACCACTCGAACGAGTCGGTCTGCACGTCAAGCAGCCCCGGAACCTCAAGCGGTTCGCGGAGTTTGGCGAAAGAAACTCGTTTCGGTGCTCCGGGCACGGAGTTGTTAGTGGAACTTTTTGGGCGACCCTGGGGAGGAGTAGTGTCCGTCTTGCTCTGGCGGGAATCTGCCAAGATGCATCCTTCCAGCACCTCGTGCGACTCACGGGAACCCTAAAAGGGCGCTGCCCAGCGGGCCCTGTTCGCCGCAATAATCTTGTCGGTTAGGCCGGCGAACGATCTGTCCGGATCTCACGCGCAACTAAATAGCTTCGGCCGCAGAAGGGGCTCAGGCTAAGACCACGGTGTCAAGTGGCGGGTGAGGTGGGCAGGAGGTAGCCAGCGCAACGTCCAACAATAGCGCAGGACCGCGCATTCCTCAACTACCTGCCCGGCGGGATCGGCGCTGGCTGGCGATCTCGACGTTCCCCGAATAGAGCAGACACATGCTGCCCAACAGATTGACCCGTTTACGCCCTGCCGTCAAGAGGGCGGGGCGGCAAGTTGCGCCAAGTTATCGCAAAATTTTCGGGTCACGGCTTCTCGCGGGGTTGGCCGGGGTGGCGCGTCAGTCGCCAAACTCGTGCGCCCGGAACTTGTGGGTGCCCTCGAGGTCGTCCAGGATCGCGACCTGGGCCTGCTTCGGCAGCGTGTGCAGCATTTCCCGCACCCGCGCCTGGCGCCTGGCGACGGCCTTACGCTCTGGCATCCCCGGCGACGCGACGATCTGCGGGGGCACTCCCTCGATTTCCTCCACACCGCCCGCGTGCTGACCCGCATCGAGTGCGGCCTGCTCTTCGGCCATGGTGGCCTCGTCCTTCTCCTCGGACATGCCGATCGGCCCGATGCGGCGGCCGTTGAGGAACTGCCGCACCACCGGCTCGTCGCTGGTCAGCAACACCTCGCGGGGGCCGAACATGACCAGCTTGCGACGGAACAACATGCCCATGTTGTCCGGCACGGTGCGGGCGATGTTGATGTTGTGCGTCACGATCAGGATGGTGGCGTCGATCTGGGCGTTGATGTCCATGATCAGCTGGCTCAGGTAGGCGGTGCGGACCGGGTCCAGACCCGAGTCGGGCTCGTCGCAGAGGATGATCTGAGGGTCGAGGACCAGGGCGCGGGCCAGGCCCGCGCGCTTGCGCATACCGCCGGAGATCTCGCCGGGGAACTTCTTCTCGTCCCCGCCAAGGCCGACCATGGTCAGCTTCTCCATGACGATGTCACGGATCTCGCTTTCCTTCTTCTTGGTGTGCTCGCGCAGCGGGAACGCGGTGTTGTCGTAGAGGTTCATCGAGCCGAACAGCGCGCCGTCCTGGAACAGCACGCCGAACAGCGTGCGGATCTCGTACAGCTCCTTCGCCGAGCATTCGATGATGTCGGTCCCGTCGATGACGATCGAGCCGCGTTCCGGGCGCAGCAGACCGATGAGCGACTTCAGGAACACCGATTTGCCGGTACCCGACGGCCCCAGTAGGACGCTCACCTCCCCGGCGGGGACGTCCAACGTCACGTCTTCCCAAATTCTCGAGGAACCGAAGGACTTCGTTAGTCCCTTCACCTCGATAGCGACGCCCATGGGGAATCCTTCCGTCGACGCTCGTCCCCGCCACCTGCCCTTTTCTGTGGCATGAGTCACTGTAGCGCACGGTTGGGGCCAGGCATCAGCGTTGTTCAGGACAGCCGGGAAAATTGCCCGTCCCGAGACGCCGCGGGGTCGCCGCTGGTCGCCGCTATTCGACGTGCGTGTTAGCCAGTGGGCGCCCAGTTGCCGTGGAAGCCCATCGGCACCCGCTGCGGCAGGTGCACGGTGGCCATCGGCTCGAGTGTGGCGGCATCCAGCAACAGCAGTTGGCCTTCGTCGCGGCCGCGGTGGTAGCCGTAGCCCATCAGGATACCGTCGTCTTCGGCACGGGCCGCCGGGTTGGGCACAAAAGACATCTCACCGATCAAAACGTCGGGCTCAAGCGGGGCGACCGTGCTGGATCCCTGCCCGTAGTCGTGCTTGTACAGCGCGGACGCGGCGCCCGAAAACTGCGCACCAACGGTGTAGCCGAACCGGTGCCGGCCACCTAGCAGATCCTCGTTGATCCGCGGGAATTCCTGTGGGCGGTCGTCGCGGCATTCGGTGCTCACCGCGCCGGTCGCGAGGTTGATGGTCCAGCGGTCCAGCGTGGGCGGGCTGTCGCCGGGGCCGCGCCGGTCGCGGTCGAACATCCGCGAGTAGCGCACCACGTCGAGCACCAAAACCTCGGCCCCGTCACGCATCTCGGAGTAGGCGTTGAGCGGGTGGTAGACGTAGCAGGGTTCGATGTCGAACCAGCGCACGTCCCGGTTTCCGCCTTCGCGGGGCATGACCCCGATGCGCGCCGGGTAGCCGGGGTTCCAGGCGTACGGCATCCGGTCGGAGTGCTTGGGGTTGCGGTTCATCATCGCGGTGACCGGGCTCGGTACCCGGACGCGTCCGACCAGCGACTGCATCACCAGCCGGGCCGGCAGGCTCAGCCAGCGCGGCATCTTCGCCGGCAGCACCTGCACCGGGTCGAACGTCACCGGCAGGTCGTAGATCACCACATATTTGTCGGTCAGCGAGAAGTCGTGCATCATCGGCGACCCCGACACCTCGATGTCGACGGTCCGGCGGGCCCGTCCCTGGGTGTCGATCACCGAGTACTGCACCGTGCGCCCGCGGGCGAACGAGTAAGACACGGCGTGCAATTCGCCGGTGCGCGGGTCGCGGTGCGGATGAGCGGTGTAGCCGCCGGTCAGGGTGCCGTCGAAGTCGCACGTGCCGATGGTGTCCAGCTCGTCGGTCAACTCGTAGTTGGCGATACCGCCCTCGACCAGCGCCAGGGTGCGTCCGGCGTGCGTCAACACGTTGGTGTTGGCTCCCAGCGAAAGCATGCCCGCCCGCGGGTTGAGCCGGGTTGGTGCCGGCTCGTCGAGGGCGGCGCACACCGACAGGCTGCGCACCCAGCGGTTGCGGTACCAGCGGGCCTTCCCGTCGCGCAGCGCGACCCCGTGCACCATGCCGTCACCGCTGAACCAGTGATAGGTGGCCGGGTCGACCTCCTCGGCGGGGTTGGGCCCGTTGCGCAGATAGCGCCCGTCGAGGCGCTCCGGGATGCGCCCGGTGACCTTCAGGTCGGTCGCGGTCACTTCGGCGCCCACCGGCGCCAGGAAGCCGTCGAGATACGGGTTCCGGGATGGGGCGGTTTGCACGGAAGTCACTTCTGAACTCCTATAACATTGATATTTCAGCGTTATATGGACGGTACGCCGCCAATGAGAAGATGGCAACGATGACTTCGGAGACTCAACCCAGCGTTCGCGATGTTCGTGACGAGATGCTGCACGCCGCCGTCGGCCTGCTCGACGAGCACGGGCCGGATGCGCTGCAGACCCGCAGGGTGGCCGCCGCCGCCGGCACCTCCACGATGGCGGTGTACACCCATTTCGGCGGGATGCGGGGGCTTATCGCCGAGGTCGCCGAGGAGGGCTTGCGGCAGTTCGACGCCGCGCTGACGGTGCCGCAGACCGATGACCCGGTCGCCGACCTGTTCGTCGTCGGCGCGGCCTACCGGCGCTACGCCATCGAACGCCCGCACATGTACCGGCTGATGTTCGGCAGCACCAGCGCGCACGGCATCAACGCACCGGTGCGCAACGTGTTGACGCTCACGGTCGCCGAGATCGAGCAGCACTATCCCAGCTTCGCCAACGTGGTGCGCCCGGTGCACCGATCGACGCTGGCGGGCCGGATCACGGTGTGTTCGCCGGACGACGACGCGGCAATAGTGGCCACGGCGGCCCAGTTCTGGGCTTTGACGCACGGGTTCGTGATGCTCGAACTGGCCGGGTATTACGGCGACGACGGAACGGCGATCGCGCCGGTGCTGGGTTCGATGACTTTGAAACTGCTTGTCGCCCTGGGGGATTCACCGGAGCGGGTGGCACGGTCGCTGCGGTCGGCAGGCGGCGGCCGCTGAGCGTACGAAACCCCCGGGACCAGAGCCGGATGGCGGTCCCGGGGGTTTCGCTGTTGGCTACTTGACGGTGACGGTGGCGCCGGCGGCCTCGAGCTTGCCCTTGGCCTCCTCGGCGGCCTCCTTGGCGACCTTCTCCAGCAGCGGCTTGGGCGCGCCGTCGACCAGGTCCTTGGCCTCCTTGAGGCCGAGGCCGGAGACGATCTCGCGGACCACCTTGATGACGCCGATCTTCTTGTCGCCGGCGGCCTCGAGGATGACGTCGAACTCCGACTGCTCCTCGGCGGCCTCGGCGGGCGCGCCACCGGCGGCGGGGCCGGCAGCAGCGACGGCGACCGGGGCGGCCGCGGTGACCTCGAAGGTCTCCTCGAACTTCTTGACGAAGTCCGAGAGCTCCAACAGGGTCATTTCCTTGAAGGCGTCGAGCAGGTCGTCGGTAGACATTTTTGCCATGGTGTGGGTCCTCCTGGTTTGTGGTTGGGTTACTCGGCTTCAGCCGGGGTCTCGGTGGGCGCCTCCGTGGCGGCTGGCCCCTCGGCGGCTTTCTTTTCCTGCAGCGCGGCCACCAGGCGGGCGACCTGCGAGGCGGGCGCGTTGAACAGTCCGGCCGCCTTGGCGAGGTTGCCCTTCATGGCGCCGGCCAGTTTGGCCAGCAGCACCTCGCGCGACTCCAGGTCCGCGATGCGCTCGACCTCGGCGACCGTCAGCGGGTGGCCGTCCATGTAGCCGCCCTTGATGACCAGCGCCTTGTTGTCCTTGGCAAAGGTCTTGATGGCCTTGGCGGCGTCGACCGGCTCACCGGTGACGAATGCGATGGCCGTCGGGCCGACGAACAGCTCGTCAAGGCCCTCGATCCCGGCGTCGGAGGCCGCGCGCTTGATGAGGGTGTTCTTGGCCACCGCGTAGGTGGCCGATCCGCCGAGGGAACGGCGCAGCTCGGCCAAGTTCGCCACCGTCAAGCCGCGGTATTCGGTGATCACGGTGGCGGTCGATTCCTTGAACTGCTCCGCGATGTCTGCAACGGCGGTGGCCTTGTCAGCCCTGGCCATGCATACCTCCTGAAAGTGAAAGCCATGCGACGTGTCGTCTGCGATTCACCGGGGAACGACGAACGCCCCGGCGCAGGAAGCGGCCGGGGCGTAAAGATCCGCCGGCGCACGCCGGCGATGATGCCTCGTCCTCCTGCGTGGGCCGCCGGGATGTTCCCGGACCTTCAACCGATTGCTCGGTGACCGACGGTCTTCGGTGGATCGGTAGCCACCATAGCCTGACCGGCCGCCGTCAGCCAAAACGGTTCCAAGCTAGGTGGCCGCGACGGTCAATATGGCAAAGAGCACCGCCAAGATCCCCACCCGCAGCCAATGCAGACGATCCCACCGGGCCACGAGCCGGCGGGAAGGCTCACCGCCGGCCGGGCATGCCACGATGCGATTGTTGATCGGCACCAGCACCGTCACGCTCAGCAGCATCACGCCGGCCATCAGTCCCGCCGCGATGCCCAACAGCCAACAGCGGGCGGCTCCGGACGCGGCGATGGTGGCCGCCACCAACAGCAGCAGCGCGGCGGCGTACCAGAACGGCATCACCTTGCCCAGCAGCCGGCCGGCGTCGCCGCGCGCCGCGCGGAAGGAGTCGTCGGGAAGCCGGGCCAGCACCGGATTGGCGAACGCGGCGACCGCGAACTCCGCACCCACCATCGAGCCGGTGATCACAATCGCAAGGGCATCAATCATGCGGTCCATGGCAACGACCCTGGCTGCTATGCTGACAAAAATCAAGGTACTGACAAATTAGTCAGCATATGCACGGGGCCGGGAGCTGCGAATGGGCGTGTCAAAAACGGAGGTCGGCGACTGCCCGATTGACGCCGCGCTGTCGGTGATCGACGGCCGTTGGAAGGGCACGATCCTGTGGCGGCTGAGCGACGGGCCGATGCGGACCGCCGAGCTGAGGCGCAGCATTCCCGGCATCACCGAGCGGATGCTCATCCGTCACCTGCACGAGCTGGTCGACGCCGGGATCATCGAACGCCACGACGCCCGGACGGTGCCGCCCTGCGTGCACTATTCGATTTCCGAATACGGCACGACGCTGGCTCCGGTGCTGGCGAGTTTGTGCGATTGGGGGCGAAAACACATGCAGCGCAACGCCTCTAACACGCGATTGAGCGCTGGTAGTAACTAGGTGGACTCTCGATTCCTCCGGGCCAGTCGGCGGGTGCTCGCGGGTTGAGCCGGGCCGCACCGATGCCGCCGACCAGTGTCAGCACGCCCGCGTTGTGCAGGCGTGCGGCATGCAAACCAGCCCGTTGGCCGAGGAAGCTGATGGGCCCGCAACGGGCACGGGCAGGCTCTCACTGGTTTGTAAGTCGGTCGAGGGTTAGGGGTTGATTGTCGATTTCGTCCACACCCCCGGTCGGCGTCGAGCAGCGCGCACAACGTGGGGCAATGATGCTGTCTGAAATTTGATGTCGTATGTGCTATCACGCTGGCGATTAGCCCGTTGCCCTTGATTAGGAGTGAAATCACCTTCTCCTCCAGAGGACTCACACCTTCAAGCGAATGCTCATACTGGGCGTCCACGAATCGGCCCCCTTCGTACGAAGGGGGCCGATTGCCGTTGGCCGGTCACCGGCTCGCATCGGAGACCTGCACCGGACTCAGAGCAACTTGAGCAGGTTGGAAATCAACAACCCGATATTGCTTGCGAACGTTGCGCCGAAGCTGGCCAATAGCGACGGCATTTGCGACGAAACGTTTTGCAATAGTGTGGTCAATCCCGTGCTAACGCCGCTGACGGCGTTGCTCAAAGATGGCCAACCATTGGTCAACTGGGTCACAAAACCCTGCAGCGCGCCCTGCAAACTTCCGCCCGTCGCGATATTCACCGCATTGGGAGCCACGATCGATTTCGCCAGACCCGGGGCCAACTTCGTCAACAAGTCGGTGTGGAGCCAGAGGCCGAGCAAGCCCTGCGTCCCGGTAGGGCCGTTGAGGAACCCGTTTGCCACTGCGCCAGGGGTGTTGAGCAGGTTGCTGATCGCCCCGACTGGATCCCCACCGGCCCAGGCGCTGGACGCAGCCTGAAGACTCTTTTCGAGCGCCAGCGAGGCTTCGAGTGGGAGTCCTTCAACCACAGCGCCAACACCCGTGGTCAAGCCGGTCGTCGTCAGATAGTTGGTCGCGTTGGCCAGATTCTGGGTGAAGTAGGCGGGTATCTTCACAATGTTTTCCAAAGGCGTCGCGATCTGGAGGATCGGATCCTGATAGAAGGCATCGAACAACTGGCTTATCGCGCCACTGATGTTGCCTGACCCGAAGTCGGTAAATGCCGTGTTTAGGAGCGGCCAGAAGTTGGTCGACTTAGTCCCGGTGTAGAAGGTAACGGCGGCCTGCGCTGCAGTTTGCCATGTTTTGACGTACAGGTCGCCGTAGGAGGCCCAGTTGGCGGCGATCTGCTGCAGGGTCGGGAACGGAAGTTCCTGGAAGGTATTGAAAGCTGCCTGCAGGTTGGTGCCCGCTGTCTGAAAAGTGTTAACCCACGTCGCGAGGGGCAGGGGCAGTGCGGCGGGGTTGATGAAGTCGGTGAGCGCGGCCGCAGGAACGGCGCCCGCGCTTGCGCCGCTCGCGAGTGAGGCGAGTTCGTTTTCCACACCGGAAAACAGGTCCAACATGCTGTCAGCGGCGTCGGTGAGCTGAATGTTTGACATGCTCACCTGGCGTAGTTGTTGACCCACGTGAAGGTCGGGCAGGTGCTGGGCCATCGGACCGGCTGCGATGACTGCCGCGCTGGCCAGGGCGACTCCAGCAGTGATGTGGGGGCGGGCTGCGAGATCCACGACCATCTCCTTTGTACGACTCTGGATAACGACGAATTGGACGAATTGAATGTACTTACGAAATATATTGAGCGGATTATGGCAATAAAATAGGAAATTAACTGTGGCGATATATACGTGCAGCAAAACCCGTGCTAAGTGCACGGAAAACTATGGTCGGCTCAGAGCACATTGACGGCCGGCCAAAATCATTTATGGGCAGCATCCGAATTAGTCAGCAAGAGTGCAATACAGCGTCGCTACCGGGCGTCGACAAAGTCATGTTGTGAGCGTCTCGATCCGCCCACAACCAGACAATTCACTTTCCCTCAACATGCCGATGGGTTTCACCGAGCAGCACCACAGCAGGATGATGCAAGCTGACGGCGAAAACAGTCGTGCGGCTTGTCCGTTATCGCTACGGCACGAGGAGATAACGGTAGGTGGAGCCGCAGTGGGCACGGGATGGGTTTTCACCACTAGTCGACACCTGGCTGCCGCAGATCACATGGTCGGAGAACGAGGTGTATCGCGATGTCATCGTGCGCTGCGTGCCGCTACAGGCCACAGCGCCTCGGTGACGAGCACGGCCTGGCCACGTCGGTGTCGGCGGTGAAATACTATCTCTCAGCAAAAACACGAGCGTTCTGTACGCCCTGGCTAACAATTGCATTGTTGCGGCGACAGTTACCTTAAGTGCCGGGATGAATGCAGGTCGGTGCGCTACCGACAGGTACTTTCATATTGAACTATCACAGCGGCGGATAGAGTTCGCTCCGAACCCCTATACAGCACAGCTACGAGGAGTTTTTGGACTCCAGGACGATTGCGGAGCCACACGTTCCAGAAGCGATCACCCCAACCCTCTCGAAAGTCCCGCGGGCCAAAGTTCTTCGTAAGTACCGCGACTAGCCCTCGCTAGCGCCCTCCTGGTTCGGTCTGAAACCACCTGCCGGTAACGCCTGAAACAGGTTCACCTCATCTTTTTCATTAGCCAGTGGCCGCTGGATGCAGGCATCTACCTAGGCTTATATGGAGATATCGACGTTCGCTGGAGTAGTTAGCTAACTACCCGCAGCCAGCCTGGCCGCGCCCACCAACCCGGCCTGGCCGCCGAGCTCGGCGGGCACCACACGCAGGCCGGCCAGGAAGGCCAGGCCGGCGTAATCGGCCAGCGCCGCGCGCAAGGGATCGAAGAGCAGGGGTCCGGAATTGGCGACGCCGCCGCCGAGGACGACGAGGTCCAGGTCGCACACCGCGGCCACCGAGGCGATCATCGCCGCGAGCGCGGTGGCGCCCCTGCGGAACGCGCGCAGCGCCACCGGGTCCCCGGCCGTCGCCGCGGCCGCCAGGTCCCTGGCGCCGGCGCCGGGCGGGGCGGACCAGCCGTTGGCCCGCGCCCAGCGCACCAGCGACGGGCCGGCCGCGACGGTCTCGACGCAGCCGCGGCCGCCGCACGAACAGGGCAGGCCGCCCTGCTCGACCACCACGTGACCGACGTGACCGGCGTTGCCGGTGCGCCCGGTGTAGGGGTGGCCGTCGAGCACCAATCCGCCGCCCACGCCGGTGGACACGACCATGCCGAGCAGAAAGCGCGCGCCGCGGCCGGCGCCGCGCCAGTGTTCGCCCAGCGCCATGCACACGCCGTCGCCGCCGAGCCGTACGGGCACGCCCGGCACCCCGGGAATCGTGGCCGCGACCCTGTCGCGCAGCGGGAAACCCTGCCAGGAAGGGATATTGATCGGGCTGACGGTTCCGGTGTGCAGGTCGATGGGACCGGCCGAAGCTATGCCCACCGCGGCGACCGCGCCGTCGGCCGCGCGCAGTGCGTCGGCGATCGCCGCGGCGACCGCGGCCCAGACCTCCTCGGCCCCGACGCCGGTCGGCGTCGGCTGGATCACGGTGTGCACCAGCGCGCCGCCGGCGTCGGCGAGGCCGGCGGCGATTTTGGTGCCGCCGATGTCCAGGCACAGGGTGAGCATGGCGATCAGTGCCGATGGGTGTTGTCGGGTTGGCGCGGGTCGCCCGGATGCTCGTAGCCGGGGGCGAGCCGGACCAGCTCGGCCCGGCGCGAGTCCAGCCACACCCGGAAGGCGCGCCGGCGAGCGGCGCCCCGCAGATGCTCGGCGACCGCCGCCCGCACGTCTGCCAACGACGGGCCGGCGAGCGGAGGCACCCGCCAGCCGTGCGGGCCCGGGCGGGGCGCGGCGAACCGCAGCGGGTTGCGGGCGTGGTAATCGGCCACCTCGCCGTCGCTGACCCGAACGGCCGCGGTGACGTCGGCGAACAGCGCCCGCGCCAGCGGATTCGCCAGCACGGCCGCGGCGACGCTGCCGATCTCCAGCCGCGCCGTCACGTCGGGCAGCAGCTCGGCCTCGGTCGGCGCGTCCCGCCCGGTCAGTCCGCGTGCGGCCGCCTCGGCGGCGACGACTCGCTCGGTCACGACCAGTTGGGTGAGCCAGCGCCGCAGCTGCCGTCCCTCGCCGGTGCCGGATGCCGGCAGCGCGGCCGAGCCCGGACCGTCGCGCAGCCGCGCCTCGGCCGCGTCGACCTCATCGACGGCGACCGGGGAGCCGGCAACGGTCGCCACCGGCCGGGCGCTCATGTCACGGTCACTTTCGCCGCCGGTGAGTAGAGGAGCCGGCCGGCGCAGCCCACCCGGACCAGGGCCCACCACTGGCCGGGGTCCTGCCACGCCGGTGGCCTCACGTCGAAGCCGAGCTCGACCGTGCCGCGGGCGGGCAGGACCGCGCCCACCGCGGCGGGGCCGATCCACTCCCACGTGCCCCAGGGGCTGATCAGGTGCGCCTCCAGCGCCAGGTCGGCCCGGGCGTGGCTGCCGACCGTGACGGTCAGCCGGGCCGTCTCGCCCGCGGCCAGCTCGACGTCGGCCGGACCGTCGACGAGGTGGACCAGCTCGGCCCGGCGGCGCGCGCCGACCTGGACGACGCACACGTCCTCGACCACCTGGCGCCAGGCCGCCGGGACGTCATCCCCGGTGATGCGGAGCTGGGCGCGGACCGGGTAGAGCCCGGGTCGCGTGCGGGGCGGGATCGACACGACCACGTCGGCCTCTCGATGATCGCCGCTGCACAGCGTGAACGGCAGCTCGGCGGGCGTGGCCGACCAGGCGTCGGGGCACACCAGTTGCACCGCGCCGTCCAGCGCGGCGTCGCTGCAGTCGCTGGCCGCGGTGAGGCGCAACACCACCTCGCCGCCCGCCGCGGCGGTCACCCGCTGCGGGTGCAGGTGCGCGACGGCCGGCAGCCCCCCGAGCGGCGCGGGTCCGCGGTTGTGCAGCCAATAGCGCGCGTAGAGCGGTTGCGCGGCCTCGGCGTTGGGGGCCAGCTCGGCGAAACCGCTTAGCACACTGGGCATTTCGAGCCGAGCCAGCACGGTGGTCACCTGATAGCCGTGCAGATCGACCGATCTCGTGGGCCCGTGCGGCCTTTCCAGCAGGTCGGCAAGTTCGAGCCCGCCCACCTTGCCCAGCTCCGAGCCGATGGCAACGCGGGCGCCCGTCCCGGCCGTCTCCACCAACCGCAGGGCCACCGCGCCCGGGTCGACCGGCGCGGCGCTGCCCGCCGCCAGCGGGTTGCCGGCGGCCTTGAGGGCCGCCACCTGTACGACGCCGGCGGGCTCCACGCGCAGCAGCGACCCGGCTGGCGGCAGCTTGCCGCGTCGTTGTTTTGGGCGGACGGCGAGCAGCGGGTGGGAGAACTGCGCGCTGCGGGTGGGGATTTCGGCGTGCCGCCAGTCGCCGTCCCCGCTTGCCAGCGCGTAATCGAAGGCGTGTGTCCAGTGCTGGAGTTGGAAGTTGGAGCCGTCGGGCACGGTGCGGCGCAGGTCGTCGATCCAGGTGCCGGACGGCCAGCCGGTGCAGGACCGCATCAGCGCGGTGTGCAGGGTGCCGTCGGTGTCGACGGCGAAGCTCGGCACGCCGCGGTTGAGCAGCGCGACGGTGCGGGCCTCGAAGCGCTCCGCACCCGGCGGCGCCTCCTGAGCGACCACGATCTCGGCGTCCCCCAGGTCGTCGACCACCGATGCGATCGCGGCGGCCAGGGTTTCCTCGTCGCGGCCGTCGATCACCAGCACCGGCAGCGCCCGTGGCGGACGCAGGTCGGCGCCGGGCACCCAGGCGGCCGCCAACGGTGTCGCGGCGGGCACCCAGACCCTGGCCCGGCCCGTCTCCGACAGCTGGCGGTCGAGTTCGGCGGCATACACCGAATCCGTCTCGGCGAGAACGACTTTGGTGAAGGCGTTGCGGGCGGGCCCGCCCAGCGCGATCCGCATGTCGGGCAGGTTGGAGTCGACGTCGAGGTGGCCGTAGCGCGGCTTGTCGGCGCCGCTGCAAGTGGCCGTGACGCCGGCGCGGACCAGCGCGACCATCAGCTCGCGGGCCAGCGGTCCGGACGCCGCCTCGGCCGGCGGCACCACCTCGGCCACCGATACCGCCCGGACGTCGTTGCCGACGCGGACCCGCACCGCCGAGGACAGGCCAAACCAGCCGAAGGCCGGGTTGTCCAGCGTCCACGGGTGCTGCGCGGTGTCCACGGATTCGGCGCCGTCATGCAGCAACGCGAAGCCCCGCCCGATGACGGCGTCGCCCACCTCGCTGACGGGCATGGCGCCCGGGACGGGGCACGGCCAGCGCAGCCGCACCAGGCGGTCCTGCCCGGTGAATTCGTCGATGGTGGTGCGGCAGTCCACCCGCGCCACGCCGTTCCACAGTGTCAGGGTTTGGGTGTAGCGCAGCAGGGTGCCGATCCGGCCGGTCACGACCAGCCGCTGACCGAGCGGGCCGTGGTAGGCCCGCACCCGGGCGCGGGATTCGGACGAGCACACCACCGGGCCCTTGGGCAGCAGGTGCCACGGGCCCTCCCCCTGCGTCGGGTGCGACGGGTATTCCTCGTAGACGGCGAGCTCGTTGCCGACCCGGCCGTCGGCGATCAGCTGACGACCGTCTTGGACCAACGACGCGACTCCCCCACCGCGGGCCGGGTCGACCTCCAGCCGGTAGTGCTCGTTGGCGATCTGCGACCCGGGCACCGGTTCCCAGCCCGTCGGCGTGTCGGCCGGGGCCAGCCGGTAGGCGCGCCAGCCCAGCGACGGCACGTCGCGCGCCAGCCAGGTGACCGACCGCCCGTCGTGCTCGACGTGCGCGGGCAGCTCGACGCCGTCGGCGTCAAGCACGCGCACCCCCGCGCCGAGCGGCGGGTCGAGCCGAACGGTGACGACGTCGGTGCGGGGGTGCGCCAGCGGGTTCCACACCACGACGGCCTGGGCTGGCGAGTCGATCGCGCCGGACAGCAGCGCCAGCGAGTTGTCCCGGGCCGCGCGGCCCAGCTCCCACGCGTCGCGCCAACCGGTCAGCAGGTCGAGGTAGACCTGGTCGGACTCCGAGCCGGTGATGGCGTCGTGGTGCGCGCCGTAGGCCAGCTGCACCCACGCCTTGGCCAGGGCGGCCTGCGGGTAGTCGGCGCCGGCCAGCAGCGCGGCGAACACGGCGAAGCGCTCGGCCTCCAGCACGGCGTTCTCGGCGGCCCGGTTGGCCTGCTTGGTGTCGATGTAGGAGACGTCCTTGCCGGTGTAGATCGGGTTCATGTCGCGGGTCTGCGGTGACGGCACCCGCCCGCCCCGCGCCAGTTCGGCGCGCACCGCCGCGAAGAACTCCCGCGGCAGCGCGCACACGAACCGCGGCCAGGTGTAGCGGGCGGCCCAGTCGCGGTGGATGGCGGTGACCCACTTGTTCGGCGGGGTGTAGTCGGTGCCCACGGGCAGCAGCACGTTGCGGGTCAGCGCGACCGTCTTGAGCTGGTCGAACAGCGCGTAGGTGGCGTCCTCGGCCTCGGCCAGCGAGGTCGAGGAGTCCATCCACCAGCCGGCCGAATAGTGCGCGGGCATGTAGTGGGTCAGCAGCCCGCGGCCCGACGGCGCGATCCACTCGAACTCGCTGCAAAACTGCATGCGGTCCACCCCGCCCTGGGCGGGGCCCCACTGGTGGTGCGGGCCGCGGGCCCACGAACTCGACGTCAGGCCGGCGTCGGCGGCCAGCCCGGGAAATTGCGGATCGTGCCCGAACACGTCCAGCTGCCACGCGGTGGCCGGGTCGGCACCCAGCACGTGACGCTGAAAGCCGATGCCGTGCACCAGGTTTCGGATCGTTGTCTCCGGGCTGGTGAGGTTGGTGTTGGGTTCGTTATAGGTACCGCCCATGATCTCGACGCGACCCTGCGCGATGAACCGGCGCAGGTCGGCACGGTCCTCGGGGTGGGTGTCCCAGTACGGCTTGAGGTAGTCCACTTCGGCCAGCACGAACTTGTACTCGGGCTCGCGGCGAGCCATTTCCAGATGCGCGCGCACCAGTTCGAAGCCGTTGGCCTGCCGGGCCCGCCCCGGCGGGTTCTCCCGCCACTGGCTGGTGTAGGCGCCCTGCGTGTTCCACCACACCGGGTCGTAGTGAAAGTGGCTGACCATGAACATGGTCCACCCGGGCTCGGCCACGGTGAACTCGAAGCGCACGATGGCTCCGGCAGCGTGCACCCACGCGTTTCGCCGCTCGCCGACGACGGGACGGTGCACGGCGACTGGAACCTCGACGACCTCTTGGCCGACGCTCACGGCCGCCTGGCCACTCAGGCCGTCGCCGTCGATGCGGACCGGCGCCGGCTCGGTGCAACGGGAAACGGTGACGCGCGCCAGCTGCAGCGGCGCGTCCGGCGGCCCGACGAAAAGCTCCGTCGACTCCACCGAAACCACCTGCATCCCTGCACCTTACGGCGGGCAAAGCCAACCCGGCATCGGGTCGAGGTTGTCCCGGTTCACCCCACCCCCGCTTGACGATGCTGATGCGGCCAGTGTGACTCGTGAGAAGTACCATGAGCCATGCCCGCCCTCGCCCCGCCCGTGGCCGACGAACGCAGCGCCCTGCGCGAGTTCCTGGCATTTCACCAAAGCGCGTATTTCGCCGTCTCCTACGGCCTCACCGACGAACAGGCCCGCTCGACACCCACGGTCAGCGCGCTGTCGATCGGCGGGTTGGTCAAGCACGCCACCGGGGTGCAACGCAGCTGGATGGCACGAGTGGCCGCCGCGCCGGACGCGCCCCCGAAAGACCCCCGGCCGTTCGAGGAGATTGCCAAGGACTTCGCCGACCAGCACGTGATGCGGCCCGACGAGACGCTGGCCGGGCTGCTGCGGGGATTGGAAGCCCAGAACGCGGAGTCGCTGTGGCTGGTGGAAACGGCGGACCTCAACGCCGAGGTGCCGGTTCCGCGGGACATCCCCTGGTTCCCCAAAAACCAGGGGGCGTGGTCGGTGCGCTGGGTGGTCCTGCACGTGATCAACGAGCTGGCCCGCCACGCCGGGCACGCCGACATCATCCGGGAATCCCTCGACGGCGCCACCATGTACGAGCTGATCGCCGCGCTGGAGGGCTGGGCGATCGACGGGTGGGTCAAGCCCTGGTCTCCCGGGTAGCGGGCTGGTAGAGCGAGCGAGAACTTCGCCGTTGCGCCTCGCCGAGCGTGTTCTCAGGGCGAGAAATCGGCCGAAATCTCGCCCTGAGAACACGCTCGGCGCCAGTTGGTCGCGCCCCGGCGGCCCCGCAGGAATTGGGACTCGACAGCGCCGATTTGGCAGACTGCACAGATGAGCTCCACCAAACACCGCGAGGTGGCCAAGCTTGACCGGGTGCCGCTGCCCGTCGAAGCGATCCGGATAGCGTCCACCGGCTGGCAAGTCACGCGCACCGCCGCCCGCGTCGTCACCAAGCTCCCGGCCAAGGGGCCCTTGCAGCAGAAAGTGATCAAGCAGCTCCCCCAGACCTTCGCCGACCTGGGACCGACGTACGTCAAGTTCGGACAGATCATCGCGTCCAGCCCCGGCGCGTTCGGCGAGTCGCTGTCCCGCGAATTCCGCGGCCTGCTCGACCGGGTCCCGCCCGCCGACACCAAGGAAGTCCACAACCTCTTCGCCGAGGAGCTCGGCGGCCAGCCCTCGGAGCTGTTCGCCACCTTCGAGGAAGAACCGTTCGCGTCGGCGTCCATCGCGCAGGTGCACTACGCGACCCTGCACAGCGGCGAGGAGGTCGTCGTCAAGATCCAGCGCCCGGGCATCCGGCGCCGCGTCGCCGCCGACCTGCAGATCCTCAAGCGCTTCGCCCAGGCCGTCGAGCTGGCCAAGCTGGGCCGCCGGCTGTCAGCACAGGACGTCGTCGCCGACTTTTCCGACAACCTCGCCGAGGAACTGGACTTCCGGCTCGAGGCGCAGTCGATGGACGCCTGGATTTCCCACCTGCACGCCTCCCCGCTGGGCCGCAACATCCGGGTGCCGCAGGTGCACTGGGACTTCACCACCGAGCGGGTGCTGACGATGGAGCGGGTGCAGGGCATCCGGATCGACGACGTCGCCGCCATCCGCAAGGCCGGGTTCGACGGCACCGAGCTGGTGAAGGCGCTGCTGTTCAGCGTGTTCGAGGGCGGCCTGCGGCACGGGCTGTTCCACGGCGACCTGCACGCCGGCAACCTCTACGTCGACGAACAAGGTCGCATCGTGTTCTTCGACTTCGGGATCATGGGCCGCATCGACCCGCGCACCCGCTGGCTGCTGCGCGAGCTGGTGTACGCGCTGCTGGTGAAAAAGGACCACGCCGCGGCCGGCAAAATCGTCGTGCTGATGGGCGCCGTCGGCACCATGAAGCCGGAGGCCCAGGCCGCCAAGGACCTGGAGCGCTTCGCCACCCCGCTGACCATGCAGACGCTGGGTGACATGTCGTATGCCGACATCGGGCGGCAGCTCTCGGCGCTGGCCGACGCCTACGACGTCAAGCTGCCCCGCGAGCTGGTGCTGATCGGCAAGCAGTTCCTCTACGTCGAGCGGTACATGAAGCTGCTGGCACCGAAGTGGCAGATGATGTCCGACCCGCAGCTGACCGGGTACTTTGCCAATTTCATGGTCGAGGTCAGCCGCGAGCACCAGACCGACATAGAAGTGTGATGGAGATCCGCGCCGGCTTTGCGGAAATAGGCTCCGGCGACCTAAAGCTCTACTACGAGGACATGGGTGCCGCCGACGACCCGCCCGTGCTGCTGATCATGGGGCTGGGCGCGCAGCTGCTGCTGTGGCGGACCGCCTTCTGCGAGAGGCTGGTCGGTCGGGGCCTCAGGGTCATCCGATACGACAATCGCGACGTCGGCCTCTCCGGCAAGACCGAGCCGCCCCCGTCCGGCCGGCCGCTGGTCCCGCGGCTGCTCCGGTTCTGGTTCGGCCTACGCGGCGAGGCCCCCTACACGCTGGAAGACATGGCCGACGACGCCGCCGCCCTGCTGGACCACCTGGGCATCCAGCGCGCCCACATCGTCGGGGCGTCGATGGGAGGCATGATCGCCCAGATCTTCGCGGCCCGGTTCGCCGAGCGGACGACGTCGCTGGCGGTCATCTTCTCCAGCAACAATCGTCGCTTCCTGCCGCCGCCGGCGCCGCGCGCCCTGCTAGCAATCCTCAAAGGCCCGCCGCCGGGCTCGCCCCGCGAAGTGATCGTCGACAACGTGGTGCGCGTCACCAAGGTCACCGGCAGCCCGCGTTACCGCATGACCGAGGAGCAAATCCGCGCCGACGCCGCCGAGAACTACGACCGCAGCTACTACCCCTGGGGCGTCGCCCGGCACTTCGGCGCGGTCCTGGCCAGCGGTAGCCTGCTTGCCTACAACCGGCGGACCGTCGCACCGACCGTGGTGATCCACGGCCGAGCCGACAAGCTGGCCCGGCCTTTCGGCGGTCGCGCGGTCGCGCGCGCCATCGGCGGCGCTAGGTTAGTCTTGTTCGACGGCATGGGCCACGACCTGCCCCAGCAACTTTGGGACCGGCTGATCAGCGTGCTAACCAGCAACTTCGCCGAGGCCCGCTGAAGCCGGGATCGGGCGGTTTTTAAGCTCCCGTCAATTTACGGAAGGACTCACAGGGTTGTACCTTTGGCACAGGGAGGTTGTCTGGTGATGGCCAAGCTGAGACCGTATTACGAAGACTCGCAAGCCACGTACGACATTTCGGACGATTTTTTTGGGCTCTTCCTCGACCGCACCTGGGTCTATACCTGCGCCTACTTCGAGCGCGACGACATGACGCTGGAAGAGGCGCAGCTGGCCAAGTTGGACCTGGCGCTGGACAAGCTGAAACTCGAGCCCGGGATGACGTTGCTCGACGTCGGGTGCGGCTGGGGCGGGGCGCTGGTCCGCGCCGTCGAGAAGTACGACGTCAATGTCATCGGCATCACGTTGAGCCGAAACCACTACGAGCGCAGCAAGTCTCGGCTGGCGGCCATCCCGACGACGCGGCACGCCGAGGCACGGCTGCAGGGCTGGGAAGAGTTTGACGAGCCCGTCGACCGGATCGTTTCCTTCGAGGCGTTCGACGCGTTCCACAAGGAGCGGTATGGCGCGTTCTTCGAACGCTCCTACGACATCCTCCCCGACGATGGCCGGATGCTGTTGCACAGCCTGTTCACCTATGACCGTCGGTGGTTGCACGAGCAGGGCATCGCGCTGACGATGAGCGACCTGCGGTTCCTCAAATTCCTGCGCGAGTCGATTTTCCCGGGCGGCGAACTTCCTTCCGAGCCCGACATCGTCGACAACGCAAAAAACGCGGGACTCTCCCTGGAGCAAACGCAACTGCTGCAGCCGCATTACGCAAAAACCCTGGACGCGTGGGCGGCCAACCTGGAGGCTAACCGGGAACGCGCCATCGAGCTGCAGTCCGAGCAGGTGTACGACAACTTCATGCGCTACCTGACCGGATGCGCGGAGCGCTTCCGTAGGGGGCTCATCAACGTGGGCCAATTCACTCTCGCGAAGTAAGGCACATAGCGTCATGGCCAAGGATCTGACGCCGCACTTCGACGACGTGCAGGCGCACTACGACCTGTCCGACGACTTCTTCCGCCTGTTCCTGGACCCCACCCAGACCTACAGCTGCGCCTACTTCGAGCGCGACGACATGACGCTGGAAGAGGCGCAGCTCGCCAAGATCGACCTGGCGCTGGGCAAATTGGGCCTGCAGCCCGGCATGACGCTGCTCGACGTGGGCTGCGGCTGGGGCGCCACCATGCGCCGGGCGATCGAAAAGTACGGCGTGAACGTCGTCGGCCTGACGTTGTCGAAGAACCAGGCCGTCCACGTGCGGAAGTCGTTCAACGACATGGATAGCCCCTGCGGCAGGCGAGTGCTGCTGGCCGGCTGGGAACAGTTCGACGAGCCCGTCGACCGGATCGTGTCGATCGGCGCGTTCGAGCACTTCGGCCACGACCGCTACGACGACTTCTTCACGATGGCCCACAACGCGCTGCCCGACGCGGGCGTGCTGCTGCTGCACACGATCACCGGGTTGACGGGACCGCAGTGCGTCGAGCGCGGCATACCTTTGACGTTCGAGATGGCCCGCTTCATCAAGTTCATCGTCACCGAAATCTTTCCGGGCGGCCGGCTGCCGTCGATCGAGATGGTCCAGGAGCGCTCGTCGAAGGCGGGCTTCCGATTGACCCGCCGGCAGTCGCTGCAGCCGCATTACGCCAGGACCCTCGACCTGTGGGCGGAGGCCCTGCAGGCGCACAGGGACGAGGCCGTCGCCATCCAGTCCGAAGAGGTCTACGAGCGCTACGTCAAGTATTTGACCGGCTGCGCCAACGCATTTCGGATCGGCTATATCGACGTCAACCAGTTCACCCTGGAGAAATAGCGGAAGCGCCCGTCACAGCCGCCAGGGATGTGCCCCGTCCGGTGTAGGGTGCCGGAGATGGCCACCTTTTGAAGGTGTCCAATCGGGAGGGCACATGTTTGAAAATCGTGTGGGGGCCACGCGCAGGCGGTCTGATTTAGACAATGTCCAGGCGCACTACGATCTGTCGAACGAGTTTTTCGCGCTGTTTCAGGATCCGACTCGCACGTACAGCTGCGCGTACTTCCCGCGCGAGGGCATGACCCTGCACGAAGCGCAGCTCGCCAAGCTCGACCTGACGCTGGGCAAGCTGGGGCTAAGGCCGGGCATGACCCTGCTCGACATCGGCTGCGGGTGGGGCTCGGTGATGAAACGCGCCGTCGAGAAGTACGACGTGAACGTCGTCGGGCTGACCCTGTCGAAGAACCAGCATGCTTACTGCCGGCAACTGCTCGGCGATATCGACAGCAACCGGTTGCGACGAGTGCTGCTGCGCGACTGGGCAGACTTCGGCGAACCGGTCGATCGGATCGTCATCATTGAAGCCTTGGAGCACTTCGGCTTTCACCGCTACGACGACTTCTTCAAGTTCGCCTACGAGGTCATGCCCGCGGACGGTGTGATGCTGCTACACGCGATCACGGGGCTGCATGTGAAGCAGGTCGTGGAGCGGGGCATACCGTTGACGATGGAGATGGCCAAGTTCATCAGGTTCATCGTGACCGACATCTTCCCCGGCGGCCGGCTGCCGATGATCGAGAAAGTCGAGGATCACTCGACGAAGGTGGGATTCACGGTGGCCCGCATCCAGTCGCTGCAACCGGACTTCGCCAAGACCCTCGACTTCTGGGCCGAGGCCCTTCAGGCACACCGGGGCGAGGCCATCGCGATCCAGTCCGAAGAGGTCTACGAGCGATACATGAGGTATCTGACCGGCTGCGCCAAGGCATTCCGCATGGGCTACATCGACTGCAACCAGTTCACGTTGAAAAAGTGAACTTGGGTATCGTTGCACGTCAGGTAACCCCCACGACGGCGCGCGTGCGTTTCCGGCAGTGAACTTCATCCAGGAGAACAAGACGACAATGGCTGAGCAACCGACTGGCCCGACGAAGACGCGGACGCGTTTCGAAGACATTCAGGCGCACTACGACGTCTCCGACGACTTCTTCGCCCTGTTCCAGGACCCGACCCGGACCTATAGCTGCGCGTACTTCGAGCCGCCGGATCTCACGCTGGAAGAGGCCCAGTACGCCAAGATCGATCTCAACCTGGACAAGCTGGACCTCAGGCCGGGCATGACGCTGCTCGACATCGGCTGCGGCTGGGGCACCACCATGAAGCGCGCCGTCGAAAAGTACGACGTCAACGTCGTCGGCCTGACGCTGTCCAAGAACCAGCACGCCCGCTGCGAGCAGGTGCTGGGGGCGCTGGACACCGACCGCTCGCGTGAGGTGCGGCTGCACGGCTGGGAGGATTTCGACGAGCCCGTCGACCGGATCGTGTCGATCGAGGCCTTCGAGCACTTCGGGCACGAGAACTACGACGACTTCTTCAAGCGGTGTTTCGACATCATGCCCGACGACGGCCGGATGACCGTCCAAAGCAGCGTCGGCTATCACCCGTTCGACATGGCCGCCCGCGGCAAGAAGCTGAGCTTCGAGACGGCGCGCTTCATCAAGTTCATCATCACCGAAATATTTCCCGGCGGCCGCCTGCCGTCCACGGAAATGATGGTCGAACACGGTGAGAAGGCCGGTTTCGTTGTGCCCGAACCCCTTTCGCTGCGGCCCCACTACATCAAGACGCTGCGGATCTGGGGCGACACGCTGGAGTCCAACAAGGACAAGGCCATCGAGGTCACCTCCGAAGAGGTCTACAACCGGTACATGAAGTATCTGCGTGGCTGCGAGCACTACTTCGCCGACGAGATGCTCGACTGCAGCCTGGTGACCTACCTCAAGCCGGGCGCTGCCGCCTAATTTCTCGGCGGGTGTCGGATTGGGGCTGCGGCCTTCGTCGAATGGGTAGAGAGTGGAGCGCAGGGCTTCGCTCACTACCGGAGGTGACGAACATGCAGTATTTCGCTCTGTTGATCAGCCAGGAGCGCGACTGGACCCCCGAAGAGAGGGCCGCGGAAATGGCGGCCTATCAAAGTTTCCACGCCAAGGCCGCGCCGGCCATCCGCGCCGGTGACGCGCTGTTGCCGACGGCGACGGGCGTGCGCATCACCGAGGGTCCCGACGCGCCGGTAATCACCGACGGCCCGTTCGCCGAGGCGGCCGAGGTGGCTTGCGGCTACTACGTGTTCGAGGCCGACAACCTCGACGAGGCGCTGGCGCTGGCCCGTGACATTCCCGCCGCCCGCCACGGCGCGATCGAAGTTCGGCCGACCTACCACGTGTTCGATCCCGAGTGGTCGCGCGCCGGCGGCCAGTGGTTGGCGCTGTTGCTGGAGCCACCGGCATCCGCGTCCGCGCCCGGCACGCCGGAGTGGCTGGCGGAAGCGGCGCGGCACGGCGAATTCGCTGCTGGCGCAGGCGATCACATTGTCGGCGGCGCCGCCTTGCACGAGTCGACGACGGCGACCACGGTGCGGGTCCGCGACGGCCAGGCGCTGTTGACCGACGGGCCCTACGTGGAGGGAGCCGAGATCGCGACCGGCTTCTACGTGCTGGCCGCCGCCGACCGCGACGAAGCGGTCAAACTGGCCGCGATGATCCCCGCCTCGGCCGTGCAGCTGCGCCAGCTGGCGGGAGCCTCCGGCCTGTAGAACATGGCCGACCTGGACGGCGTCTTTCGGCGGGAATGGGGCCCGGCCGTGGCCGCGCTGGCGCGGTGGTCGGGTGACCTCACGGTCGCCGAGGACGCCGTCCAGGAAGCCTGCGCCGAGGCGCTGCGCACCTGGCCCGACGACGGTGTGCCGGACCGTCCCGGCGGATGGTTGGTGACCGTCGCCCGCAACCGCGCCCGTGACCGTCTACGCCGCGAATCTGCGCGTCCCGCAAAGGAATTGGCGGCCGTAATGGACGACATCCGGGCACGTACCGATCGCACCGACCCGCATCAGGTGCGCGACGACGAGCTGCGGATGATGTTCACCTGCGCGCATCCGGCGCTGGACCGGCAGTCGCAGCTGGCGCTCACGTTGCGGTTGGTGTCCGGGTTGACCGTCGCCGAGATCGCCCGTGCGCTGCTGCAGACCGAGACCGCGGTCGGCCAGCGAATCACGCGCGCCAAGAACAAGGTTCGCCATGCCAACATCCCGCTGCGGGTGCCGCCCGCGGGGCTATTGCCCGAGCGCACGCCACACGTGCTCGGCTGCATCTACTCGGTGTTCACCGAGGGATATTGGTCGACGGCGGGCCCGTCGGCGATTCGTGACGAGCTGTGCGACGAGGGCGTCCGGCTGGCGCAGGAGCTGTGCGCGCTGATGCCGCACGAGCCGGAGGCGCAGGCCCTGGCCGCCCTTGTGCTGCTGCACGATTCGCGGCGGGCGACGCGGGTGGACGACGCCGGGGCGCTGGTGCCGCTCGAGGAGCAGGATCGCCGCCGGTGGGACCGCGGCCGCATCGCCCGCGGGCTGGACCGGCTACGCCGGGCCGAGGGTTCGACGGGCCCGTACCTGCCGCAGGCGGTGATTGCCGCGCTGCACGCCACGGCACCCGCCTGGGACCAGACCGACTGGCTCACCATCTGCGCGGCCTACGACCGACTGCTGCAGCTGACCGACTCGCCGGTGGTGCGGGCCAACCGCGCGCTGGCGCTCGGTTTCCGCGACGGCCCGGACGCCGGCCTGGCCGCGCTGGAGGAGGTGGCGCACGATCCCCGGCTGGCCCGCTCGAACCTCGTCGCGACGGTGCGCGCCGATCTGCTGCGGCGCGCGGGACGGCCCACCGAGGCCGTCGCGTGGTACCGAATGGCGTTGGAGTCCAACGGTTCCGAGCCGGGCCGTGACTTCTTGCGGCGGCGCATCGCCGAATGCGGCGGGTAGCCATTCCCGCCACCAGACACAGAATCGCATCGCCGAAGCGATATCTGTGCGACTCTATGTCTGCTCGCGCAGGGAAAATCAGGCCTCGGCGAAGTTGCGGGTGACCGACGGGTCGACCGGAATGCCCGGGCCGGTGGTGGTCGACACGGTGATCTTCTTCAGGTAGCGGCCCTTCGACGACGACGGCTTGAGCCGCAGCACCTCGTCAAGCGCGGCGCCGTAGTTCTCGGCCAGGTTCTTCTCGTCGAAGGACGCCTTGCCGATGACGAAGTGCAGGTTGGCCTGCTTGTCGACGCGGAAGTTGATCTTGCCGCCCTTGATGTCGGCGACGGCCTTGGCGACGTCGGGGGTGACGGTGCCGGTCTTGGGGTTGGGCATCAGGCCGCGCGGACCCAGCACGCGGGCGATGCGACCGACCTTGGCCATCTGGTCGGGGGTCGCGATCGCGGCGTCGAATTCCAGCCAGCCGCCCTGGATCTTCTCGATCAGGTCGTCGCTGCCGACCACGTCAGCTCCCGCGGCGACGGCAGCATCGGCTTTGTCGCCGACGGCGAACACCGCGACCCGGGCCGTCTTGCCGGTGCCGTGCGGCAGGTTGACCGTGCCGCGGACCATCTGGTCCGCCTTGCGCGGGTCGACGCCGAGCCGGATCGCCACCTCGACGGTTGCGTCCTGCTTGGTCGACGACGTCTCCTTGGCGAGCTTGGCCGCCTGCAGCGGGGTGTACAGGTTGACGCGGTCCACCTTCTCGGCGGCGGCGCGGTATGCCTTGCTGTTCTTGCTCATTGGTTCATCCAATCCGGTGTTGGGTCGTGGTTAGGAAGCGGGCCGAAGCTGGCCCTCCCACGGATAGCGGGCTATGCAGACCTATTCGACGGTGATGCCCATCGATCGGGCGGTGCCGGCGATGATCTTCGCGGCGGCGTCGATGTCGTTGGCGTTAAGGTCGGACTTCTTGGTCTCGGCGATCTCGCGCACCTGATCCCAGCTGACCTTGGCGACCTTGGTCTTGTGCGGCTCCGCCGAGCCCTTGCCCACGCCGGCCGCCTTGAGCAACAGCTTGGCGGCGGGCGGCGTCTTGAGCGCGAAGGTGAAGCTGCGGTCCTCGTAGACCGTGATCTCCACCGGGATGACCTGGCCGCGCTGGTTCTCCGTGGCGGCGTTGTACGCCTTGCAGAACTCCATGATGTTGACGCCGTGCTGGCCAAGCGCGGGTCCCACCGGCGGAGCAGGGTTGGCCTGTCCCGCCACGATCTGCAGCTTGATCAGCCCGACGACCTTCTTCTTCGGGGCCATGAGATGTTGACGTTCCTTCCCAGGGGTTTAGAGGGGTTTAGATCTTGGAAACTTGGCTAAAGGTCAGTTCCACCGGGGTTTCGCGGCCGAAGATCGACACCAGCACCTTGAGCTTCTGCTGTTCGGCGTTGACCTCGTTGATGGTGGCCGGCAACGTGGCGAACGGTCCGTCCATGACGGTCACCGATTCGCCGACCTCGTAGTCGATCTCGACGGCCGGACGTTCCAGCCCGCCCGCCTCGGTGACGGCGGCCGTGCTGGCCGCACCCTTGGCGGCCTTCTTCGTGGCCGCACGCGGCAGCAGGAACTTCACCACGTCGTCGAGCGTCAGGGCCGACGGGCGCGACGTCGCGCCGACGAACCCGGTAACCCCCGGCGTGTTGCGCACCGCGGCCCACGAGTCGTCGGTCAAATCCATGCGCACCAGGATGTAGCCGGGCAACACCTTACGGTTGACCTGCTTGCGCTGGCCGTTCTTGATCTCGGTGACCTCTTCGGTGGGCACTTCCACCTGGAAGATGTAGTCGCCGACGTCCAAGTTTTGCACGCGGGTTTCCAGGTTGGCTTTCACCTTGTTCTCGTATCCCGCGTAGGAGTGGACGACGTACCAGTCGCCGGGCTTGCTGCGCAGCTCCGCCTTGAGCGCGGCGGCCGGGTCGACCTCCTCAACCGGCTCCGCGTGCGCTGCGGTCTCTGAGATGGTCTCTGAGATCTCAGGGGACTCGGCGACCTCGTGCACGTCGACCGCCTCACCCGCGGACGTTTCACCGTCGAAGGTAGTCACGGTTTTCAGTCCTCTCTATCGCTCTGCAATGCTCAGCCGAACACCAACAGCACCAGCTTGGCCAGGCCGAAATCCGCGAGGCCGACCAGCGCCACCATAAAGGCCAGGAACGCCAGCACCACCGAGGTGTAGGTGAGCATCTGTTTGCGGTTCGGCCAGATCACCTTCCGCATCTCCGTAACGACCTGCTTGAGGTACGTGTAGACGAAGACGACGGGATTGACCGAACGGTCCCCGGATTTCCTCGATTTCTTGGCCTTCTTGCCGGTCCGGCGCTTCTTGGCCTTGTCTTTCTTGACGTCTTTCTCGGCGGCCTCGACCTCGTCCGGCGACTCTACGTCGACGTCTTCGTCGGCATCGGCCACTCGCTGCCGCGACCGCTTGCCGGTCGGGCGTTGCGGCCGCGTCACTGTCACCACGGCCGTCCGACCGCCGCTCCCGCGGCCGTCCTCGGTGTCGCCGCCGTCGCTTGCGGCGTCGTTGGCAACGTCGCCTTCGTCGCTCACCGCATGCTCCTTTGTTTGCTAGTGTCCCGCGAGCCGTCCCACTGTGGTGGCCACATCTTCCAGTGTCCACCATGGCACATACCCATGGTCGTCTTCAGCAGGGGCGACAGGACTTGAACCTGCAACCTGCGGTTTTGGAGACCGCTGCTCTGCCAGTTGAGCTACGCCCCTTCGCGGTTGGCAGGCCAGCCTGTGCTTACCTGCCGGGGCTCACATGACACGCGCGCCCCCGCTCGTTCGACTCGCGGAAAGCGCGCTGATGCTGGGAAAACCCCGAGATTCGAGTGTACTCGATTCCACTCAAGCGCAGGAAATCCGATACCAATTACGACGTTCTGACGACCTGTCCGGATTCCTTGTCCCATCTGAGTTGGATGGAGTCATCACCCTGATGGCCCATCAGGGTGGTGTAGGCCTCGATCACCACCTCGCCGTCGTCGTTGGTGCAGATGTTCTTGGTGACGACGATGTCGGCGCCGAAACGCTCGTCCACCGAGTGGATGTGCATCCTGGCCCACAGCTTGTCGCCGGCCAGTATCGGCTTGTAGAAGACGAACCGCTGGTCGACCTGGACGATCTGCATGGTCTCCATGCCAATGTCGACATTCCGGAAGAAGTCCGTCTGGACAAGTTTCGCAAGTATCGACACGAACGTCATCGGCGCAACGATGTTGTCATAACCGAGTTCGGCGGCCGCGTCCTCGTCGTAGCAGGCCGGATCCTCGCACTTGATAGCTTGCGCAAACTGACGAAGCTGCTCGCGGCCCACGACGAAGTAGTCGGGATACCGCCAGACCATCCCGCGGATGTCGGTCTTGAGCGCCATAAACCTACGCCCGTCTACGCCAGCTTCGCCGACGCGATGGCCCGCCCGAAGATCTTCTTGCCCCCGGCGGTGGCCGTAAGCGCGATGGTCACCGACTTGCTCTCCGGATCGAGCGACTTCACCCGGCCGCTGAAGACGAGCTCGGCGCCCTTGCCGTCGTTGGGCACCGGCACCACGGCGGTGAACCGCACGTTGTACTCGGTGACCGCGCCCGGGTCGCCGACCCACGACGTGACGTAGCCGCCACCCAGCCCCATGGTCAGCATGCCGTGGGCGATCGCGGTGTCCAGCCCGACGACTTTGGCGATCTCATCGTCCCAATGGATCGGGTTCAGGTCGCCGGAGACTCCCGCATAGTTCACCAGATCCTGGCGGGTCAGCGGGTAGGTCTTCTCCGGAAGCCGGTCACCCACCTTCACCGAACTGAACTCACGCAGTGCCATCAGTAAATCCCTCTTCTCCATCCTCGGCGGCACGGCCCGCCAGGGTCGTGTAGGTCTCCTGGACAATCTCACCGGCTTCGTTGGTGATGATGTTCTTGGTCACGATGATCTGGGTGGCGTGCGCCTCACGCACCGAGTCCACGTACACGTCGCAGTAGAGCCTGTCGCCCGCCACGATCGGCTTCTGGAATTTCAGCACTTGGTCGACCTGGACGATCTGCTGGTCCGTGACCGCGATGTTGGCGTGCTTGAAGAACGCCGATTGCGCCTTGTAGCCGAACACACAGATGAACGTCAACGGGGCCAGCAACCCCTTGTAGCCGAGCTCGGCCGCCGCGTCCTCCTCGAAGAAGGGGGTGTCGTCGTTTTGCACGGCTATCGCGTACTCGCGGATCTTCTCCCGCTCAACCTCATAGTGGTCGGGATATCGGTAGTGCATCCCGATGATGCTTGTGGTCAACGGCACGGCTGTAGAACCTACCTAGTCGATCCGAATCAACGCTTGCAGGTCGACGCTAGCGTGTCTCGCGGTGCGCCTGGTGCTTGCCGCAATTCGGGCAGAACTTCTTCAGCTCCAAGCGGTCCGGGTCGTTCCGGCGGTTCTTCTTGGTGATGTAGTTGCGGTGCTTGCACACCTCGCATGCGAGGGTGATCTTCGGCCGCACGTCGGTACTGGAAGCCATGACGGTTCTCTCTCAAATCTCTCTCAAACGTCGCGTTGTTGTGTCGTAGCGATGGCCGGGCTCGAGCCGGCGACCTAACGATTATGAACTAACGCGGCCCAGCAAACCTCATCGCTTCCGCCTATTGCGGCCGCGTCTGGGGGCAGGGGGCTCGTGTGTCACGATTCCGCTACCGGGTTCGGCGTCCGCTTTCAACCATGGTTGGTTCCGCTCTTTCACGCACTGAAGGCAGCGTCTGCCGCCGGTCGTGGGGTTGACGTAGACGTTTTCCGGTGTCAGCGGGTGGTTGCGTTTGCAATGCGTCTTGCTGGCGTTGAAGTGCGTCCCGTGCCGCACGGTGTCGAGCTGGTTGTTGGACAACGTGTCATAGCGAAGGTTCTCGGCGCGGTTGTCGGTGGCGATGCCGTTGTTGTGACAGACGTGCATGCCGGCCGGTCGCGGACCGATGAACGCCTCCGCGACGATGACGTTGACCCGCAGCGCCCGCTTTCGAGCCGCCTCGTCTTGAACATGAACGATGAGGTAGCCGTTCTCGTTGAGCTGGAGCTTCCTTATTCGCCCGGCGACCGGAAACGGGCTGTTGTTCTTACGCACCTTGATGTGAGGCTTGGTACGCACCCGCCCAAGGTTCGAAACCTCGTAGCTCGGGAATCCGGCGATGGTACGCCATTCCTCGGTTGTCACCGATTCTTCGGTCGTCGCTGTCTCTTCAGTTATCACTGGCTCTTCCGTCATCGCCGCCGCCGAGTCGATAGTCCGACCGAGCCCCGCCGCGACTTGCGAGTGTTCACCATGCCAGCCATTTTCCACTGCCAACTATTTCAACATGCAAGCACCCGGGGTTCGCTAGGCCGGCCCGTACGGGCCCGTGTTGTACGTGTCATTTTCGCTGAATAAACGCTGGCCGGACGCCGTACCGGCTCAAAAAAACGCCTCTGAAGTAGCGATGGCCGGACTCGAACCGGCGACCTAACGATTATGAGTCGTTCGCTCTAACCGACTGAGCTACATCGCCTCTGGTATGCGCCGCTAGCTTGCTCGGCGTCCGCCGAGCCCCCTAACGGAATCGAACCGTTGACCTTTTCCTTACCATGGAAACGCTCTACCGACTGAGCTAAGGGGGCCATTCACCCAAGCGGCGGCCAGTGCCGCCGCGGGCCTAACAGAGGGTACAGCCTGGCGCGTAACGTCACCAAACCACCGACGAGGTCCGCGCGCGGTGGCGGGAAGGATCAGCCCTTGTCGCCGCTGCGGCGAGGTTGCCACGCGTTGAGGTCGCTGAACTCGTCGTATTCGTCGCCCTGCTCATCGCCCGCGCCCGCCGCGCCGAGCAAGGTCCGCAACGCGAGATGGACGGCTTCGCGCGTGTCAGCCAGATGGAATCGACGTATCGCCTCTTGGACCAGGTCGTCGTCGATTTCGATCTCGACCCTCTTCTTCATGTGCCAACAATACCCACTGCGCATAACCCCGAACCCGATGGACGGCGGCTCTTTTCCGGCAAAGCGCGCCCGAATGCGAAGTGGCCGGGACGAGCCCGGGGATGGGTCATAGTCTGGTCAGATGTCAGACGACCGGCTGTACTTCCGTCAACTGCTATCGGGTCGCGATTTCGCTGCTGGCGACCCGTTCGCGACGCAAATGCGCAACTTCGCCTACCTGATCGGCGACCGCCGGACCGGGGACTGCGTGGTGGTCGACCCCGCCTACGCCGCCGGCGATCTGCTCGACGCCCTCGAGGCCGACGGCATGCACCTGTCCGGGGTGTTGGTGACCCATCACCACCCCGACCACGTGGGCGGGGAGATGATGGGCTTCAAGCTGAAGGGCCTGGCCGAGCTGCTCGAGAGGGCACCCGTGCCGGTGCACGTGAACTCCCATGAGGCCCTTTGGGTTTCGCGAGTCACCGGAATCAGCGTCGGCGACCTCACCACCCACGAGAGCCACGACAGGGTCGGCGTCGGCGACATCGAAATCGAGCTGCTGCACACCCCGGGTCACACGCCCGGCAGCCAGTGCTTCCTGCTCGACGGCCGCCTGGTCGCCGGCGACACGTTGTTCCTGGAGGGCTGCGGGCGCACCGACTTTCCGGGTGGCGACTCCGACGCGATGTATCGCAGCCTGCAGCAGCTGGCCACGCTTCCCGGTGACCCGACGGTGTTTCCGGGGCACTGGTATTCGGCCGAACCGAGCGCGTCGCTGTCGGAGGTCAAGCGCTCCAACTACGTGTATCGAGCCTCTAATCTCGATCAGTGGCGAATGGTGATGGGCGGCTGAGCGGCCCGGCGGCCATTTGTGTGTCCTGATGCGGATGGATTTCATGGCCGGCAATATGCGCCGGGCGCCCTATTATCGGGATAATCGGGCCAGCGAATACTATCGGGTCAGCGAAATTTCCGGCCGAAGATCACTGTGATATAAGCGGAGGGGTGGATTCAATGGGGTGGCTCCAGAGCGGCTGGCACGGGGTCACCGATGTGGGATCCGGCACCTGGTTGGCATGGGCGGCGTGGGCGGCGATTTTGCTGGGTGTCGTCGCGCTGGTCTTCGCGGGCCGGCAGATCAAACTCAACCGCCGGTTGGCCGCGGAGCAGATCCGCCCCCACGTCGCGATGTTCATGGAGCCGCATCCCGCCGACTGGCACGTGATCGAACTCGTGGCCAGAAATTTCGGCCAGACCGCGGCCTACGACATCCGGTTCTCGTTTCCGACTCCGCCGACGGTCGCCGAATACGAAAATGCCGCCGACGGCTACGCCGACGTCGTCGAACTGCGGCTGCCACGCGAGTTGCCGGTACTTGCGCCCGGCCAGGAATGGCGCATGGTGTGGGATTCGGCGCTCGACCGGGCCGAGATCGGCGGCGGCATCGAGTCTCGCTTTACCGGGACCGTGACCTACTACGACCGCCCCGACAAGCCGCGCGGTTGGCGGTTCTGGCAACGCGATCGACCTGCGCTGCAGACCGATGTGGTACTGGACTGGGATGCCCTGCCGCCGGTTCAGCGCATCGAGTTGATGACGACCCACGACCTGGCGAAGCGGGAAAAGCAGAAGCTGGAGCTGCTGCGCGGCCTGCTGACCTACTTCCACTACGCGAGCAAGGAAACACGTCCCGACGTGTTCCGCAGCGAGATCGAACGGATCAACAGCGCGGTGCAGGAGACCCAGGACAGGTGGCGCACCCGGCAGCTCGAACAGCCCACCGATGTCAGCCTGCGCTGGGGTAACGCCGAAGCCGACCTGGGCAAGCACCGCAGCCAGCACGTTTGACGGGCAAGGAGCAACCCATGAGCGGCCCGGTCGCCTACAGCCACAAGGATTCCATCGCGGTCATCGGGATGGACGACGGCAAAGTCAACGCGCTGGGCCCAACGATGCAACAGGCCCTCAACGAGGCGCTTGACCGGGCCGACAGCGACAACATCGGGGCGCTGGTGCTCACCGGCAACGAGCGGGTGTTCAGTGGCGGGTTCGACCTGAAGATCCTGACCTCCGGTGAGGTGCAGCCGGCGATCGACATGCTCAGGGGCGGCTTCGAGCTGGCGTATCGGCTGTTGTCCTACCCCAAGCCGGTGGTGATGGCCTGCACCGGACATGCCATCGCGATGGGGGCGTTCCTGTTGTCGTCCGGCGACCACCGGGTGGCCGCCCACGCGTACAACATCCAGGCCAACGAGGTCGCGATCGGCATGACCATCCCCTATGCGGCCTTGGAGATCATGAAGCTGCGGCTGACCCGGTCGGCGTACCAGCAGGCCGCCGGGCTGGCCAAGACGTTCTTCGGTGAGACCGCCCTCGCCGCCGGCTTTGTCGACGAGATCGTGTTGCCCGAGATGGTGGTCGATCGCGCCGAAGAGGCCGCGCGGGAATTCGCCGGCCTGCACCAACACGCCCACGCCGCGACCAAGTTACGCGCCCGCGCCGACGCGCTCAAAGCCATCCGCGCCGGCATCGACGGAATAGAAGCCGAATTCGGTCTGTAGGGAGAAGGCGATGCGGTTGCCCGGGCAACCGCCTCACCCTCGTGTCGCCTCCTCCAATTTCGAAGTGTGGCACGCCAACGCCGGGCCGTCACTTCACCCCTGATGAGCTGGGCCGATTGCCGTCAACCGGCCCAGCGGAAGCGCTTGAGATAGGCGGCCCAGTCCCACGTCGACAGGAACTCCTGCGTCGCCTCATACCCCTTGTCGTAGAGCTCTTCCAAGCGTTCTGCAGGGGCATCGAAGTCGAGCACGCCCACGTTGGTCGATTCGACGACGATCGCGCGGGTTGAGACCCACGGGTGGTTGAGGTGGGTCTGGTCGTGCCCCGCCAGCATCGTCGTGAGCAGGCTTTCCAACAATGCCGTCTGTTCGAAGAAGCGCAGGGGTTTCAGCGCGGGCATCACCGCACCGATGCCCTCGGTAGGCCTCGGTAAGACCGTGATCCCGAACGTCGGCCAGCGTGGTGATTTGCCGTCGGGCCGGTCGAAGGTGTCGATCGGAAAATTCGACAGCACACCACCGTCGACGAGGGTGGATGTCGCCCCGCTGACTCCGGTCAGCTTGACCGGGCGGTAGAAGAACGGGATCGCCATCGAAGCACGGACCGCCTCGGCGACCGGCTGCTCATCGGGGTCCAGCCCGTAGAGCCGCCGGTAGTCCCACGGCAGTCTCACCAGCTGGGCCGCGGTCAAGTCGGCGACGGTGGTCACCAGCTTGTACTGCCGTCCCCCGATCAGGTAGGCCTCGTCGAGAAGCAGATCACCGAAGGTGGTGACGCCCAGGTTCTTCAGCTCGCCCCGAATCCAGTCGTGGGCGACATCACCCCGATACATGCTCGTTTCCCGCACCAGTCCCCACGCGGCACCGAGATAGGGGACGGGCCCCGCGTCGCGCCACTTGTGCAGCGGCACCGAGAAGGCGAGTTCCTTGACCTCCGCGCCGGTCAGCTGGCCCTCTTTGGACCCGGCCGCCAAGATCGCCGCGACCACCGAGCCGGCCGAAACGCCCGACACTCTCTTGATCGAATATCCGGCATCCATCAGCGCGACGATGGCGCCCACCAGACCGATGAACTTGACGCCGCCGCCGGAGAGCACGAGATCCACGGATTTCGGCTGTTCCGCCTTGACCGCCATCTAGTTCTCCGCCGAAACCCATTGGTAGGGAAGGAATTTCCCGTCGAAGGTCACCACGACGCGGTCGCCGGAGGGGTGCGGCTTTTTCTGTAGGTCGACGCTGAAGTTGATCGCGCTCATGATGCCGTCGCCGAATTGTTCGTGGATCAGCTCCTTGATGGCGCCGCCGTACACCTGAAGGGCCTCGTAAAAGCGGTAGATGGTCGGGTCGGTCGGCACCCTGGTGGGCAGGCCGCCGCGCATGGGCGGCGCCGCCAGCACGGGCACCGCCGACTCGTCGAGGCCGAGCATCGCGGCGAGCACCTTGCCGAGCTCGGCGGGAATCGGCTGCTGGCCGAGCAGCGCCGACGTGGTCCATACCACCGGCCTGTCGATGGCGTCGGCCAGCTGCTGCCAGGTCAGCCCCTTCGCCAGCCGCGCGACGACGATCCGCTCGGTGAGTTCGTTTCTGTTCATCGTCCCGCCATGCCCGCCCGAGTCACGCCGGCTTCGTCGCGGTGACCAGGCGCGTGGAGAACCAGGGGCCGCCGTACCACATGCGCCATCCGAGGTTGCGGCGCTTCACGTTTCGCCAGCCCAGATCGCGCAGATGTTCGGCGTGCCGACGGGTCTCCCACAGGTCCGCGACGGCGAGGCGACCACCCGGCCGCAGCACCCGGACCGCCTCGTCCAGCGCCTGCCGCCGGCCCTCGCTGGTCGGGATGTTGTGGATGGCCAGGCTGCTGACGATGACGTCGACGCTCTCGTCCGCCAACGGCAGGGCGGTCATGTCGGCGGTGCGCACCTCGACGCGATCGGCGACGTTTTCCAACGCCGCGTTGGCCAGCGTGGCCTGCTGCGAGTTGTCGGTCTGGTCGGCCTGCCACAGATCGACACCTATCGCCCGGCCCCGCGGCAACCGCTTGGCCGCGGCGAGCAGCACCGCACCGCGCCCGCATCCGAGGTCGAGCACGGTTTCGTCGCCACCCAGCCGCAGCTCGTCGAGGATGCGGTCCCACACCACGAACTTGCCCGCTCGCGTTGCGTAGGCGTACGAGGCCGTTGTCGCAGCGATCGCGGCAGCCGATGCTCCCGACAGCGCCGCCATCAGCCGCTTGCCGCGTGCCCAGCTGATCCCGGCCCACACCGTCAGGGCCACCGTTTGGGCGCCGATGCCGATCGCCTGCCCGCGCGCCGAGATGGTGTGAAACGAGCCGTCGATTCCGTAGTCGCCGTAATGGTCATGCACGGTCACGAGCTTACGACTCGACAAGGCGTCGACCCCGCCCATGGTGCCACCGCCGCCTGTCGGTGGGGCGTTCTATGGTGACACCGCAATGGCCCTCCACCTCCACCGCGCCGAGCGCACCGACCTGCTTGCCGACGGGCTCGGCGCGCTGCTGGCCGCCCCGCCGGCCGACCCGTTCGCCGAGGAGCTGGTGCTGGTGCCCGCGCGCGGGGTGGAGCGCTGGCTGAGCCAGCGGCTCTCGCACGTGCTGGGCAGCAAGCCGGGCGACGGCGACGGGGTCTGCGCGGCGGTGGCCTTCCGCACCCCCAGCTCGCTGATCGCCGAGATCACCGGCGCGGCCGACGACGATCCATGGTCGCCGGACGCCCTGGTGTGGCCGCTGTTGGACGTCGTCGACCGCTCGTTGGACGAACCCTGGTGCCGCACGCTGGCAACGCATCTGGGCCACTTCGATACGGGTCCCGAGGCCGAATTGCGGCGCGGCCGGCGCTATTCGGTGGCGCGCCGGCTGGCCGGGCTGTTCGCCTCGTATGCCAGGCAGCGGCCGCGGCTGCTGGCCGACTGGCTGGACGGCAACCCGGGCGACCTCGACACCGACCTGGCCTGGCAGCCGCCGCTCTGGCGCGCGCTGGCGTCCGCCGTCCCCGCCGATCCCCCGCACGTCCGCCACCACAAGACGGTTGCCCGGCTGCGCGAGGGCCCGTCCGACCTGCCGGCGCGGCTGTCGCTGTTCGGGCACACCCGGTTGGCGCGCACCGACGTGGAGCTGCTCGACGCGGTGGCCGCCCACCACGATCTGCACCTGTGGCTGCCGCACCCCAGCGACGAGCTGTGGCGGGCGCTCACCGGCCCGCATGGCGCGGTGGCGCGACGCGACGACACCAGCCGGCACGCCGCCAAACATCCGCTGCTGGAGACCCTGGGCCGCGACCTGCGCGAGCTGCAGCGCGCGCTGCCGGCCACCAGCGCGACCGACGAATTCATCGGCGGCGCAACCAAACCCGACACGCTGCTGGGCCGGCTGCAATCCGATGTCGCCGCCAACGCGGTCGGGCCCAACGGCCGCCGGCTCGCCGACGGCGACCGGTCGGTGCAGGTGCACAGCTGTCACGGCCCGGCGCGGCAGGTCGACGTGCTGCGCGAGGTCCTGCTCGGCCTGCTGGAGGACGACCCGACGCTGGAACCCCGCGACATCGTGGTGATGTGCCCCGACATCGAAACCTACGCGCCGCTGATCGTCGCCGGCTTCGGGCTCGGGGAGACCGCCGGCGATAGCCACCCCGCGCACCGGCTGCGGGTCAGGCTCGCCGACCGCTCCCTGACGCACACCAACCCGCTGCTCGGCGTGGCCGCCGAGCTGCTGGACATCGCGGACGGCCGCGCCACCGCCACCCAGCTGCTCAACCTCGCGCAGGCGGCGCCGGTGCGCGCGCGCTTCGGGTTCACCGACGACGACCTCGACGAGATCACCGACTGGGTGCGGGAAGCCAACATCCGGTGGGGATTCGACAAAGAACATCGCGCGCCGTACGGGCTGGACCACATCGTCCACAACACCTGGCGCTTCGGGCTGGACCGCATCCTCACCGGCGTCGCGATGTCCGAGGACTCGCGGGCCTGGCTGGGCACCGCGCTGCCGCTCGACGACGTCGGCAGCGACCGGGTGGAGCTGGCCGGCCGCCTGGCCGAATACGTCGACCGGCTGCGCCATGTCGCCGAAAGGCTCAGCGGCACGAGGCCGTTGACCGAATGGCTGGACGCCCTGACCGAGGGAGTCGGCCTGCTCACCGAATCGGCGGACGCCTGGCACGAGGCGCAGCTGCACTCCGAATTCGCCGACGTCGTCGAGCAGGCCGGAGGCCGCGCCTCGATGATGCTGCGGCTCCCCGACATACGCGCGTTGCTGTCCGCCCGCCTGGCGGGCCGCCCGACCCGGGCCAATTTCCGCACCGGCACGCTGACCGTGTGCACGATGGTGCCGATGCGTTCGGTGCCGCACCGGGTGGTGTGCCTGGTCGGTCTGGACGACGGGGTGTTCCCGCGCCTCAGCGCCCCCGACGGCGACGACGCGCTGGCCCGAGAGCCGATGACCGGTGAGCGCGACATCCGTTCCGAGGACCGGCAATTGCTGCTCGACGCCGTCTGCGCGGCCACCGAGACGCTGGTGATCACCTACACCGGCGCGGACGAGCACACCGGTCACGAGCGTCCGCCCGCGGTGCCGCTCGCGGAGCTGCTCGACGCGCTGGATCAGACCACGGAATCGCCGGTGCGCGAACGGATCCTGATCAAGCACCCGCTGCAGCCGTTCGACCGCCGCAACGTCGTGCCCGGCGCGCTGGTGCCCGACAAGCCGTTCACGTTCGACCCCACCGCGCTGACCGCGGCCCGGGCCGCCGCCGGCACACGCCGCGCGCCTCGGCCCTTGATCACCGACCCGCTGCCCGCGCCGCATCCCGATGACATCACCCTGGCCGACCTGCTCGACTTCTTCAAGGACCCGGTCAGGGGCTTCTTCCGGGCGCTGGACTACACCCTGCCGTGGGACGTCGACACGGTCTGCGACGCGATGCCCGTCGACATCGACCCCCTGCAGGAGTGGACCGTCGGCGACCGCATGCTGCACGACATGCTGCGCGGCATGGGCGATGACGCGGCGGCCCAGTTCGAGTGGCGCCGCGGCACACTGCCGCCGGACCGGCTGGGCTGGCGCAAGGCAAAGCAGATCCGCGACAGGGCGGGGCGATTGGCGGTCGCCGCCGGACGCCACCGACGAGGGGACTCCACGGCTCACGATGTCGTCATCACCCTCGGTGACGGCCGCCGCGTCACCGGCACGGTCAATCGGGTGTTCGACAACCGCATCGTTGCGGTCACCTACTCGAGGCTTGCGCCCAAACACAAACTGCTGGCCTGGATTTCGCTGGTCACGCTCGGCGCCGCCAGCCCGGGCCGGGACTGGACGGCCGTCTACGTGGGGCGCGGCGCCAAGGACACCATCGAGGAGTGCCGCCTGCGCGCGCCGCCCGATGCGCTGGCCGTCCTCGCCGGCCTGGTGACGCTGTTCGACGCCGGCCGACGGGAGCCGTTGCCGTTGCCGCTGAAGACGTCCTACGCGTGGGCCGAAAGGCGCCACAAGGGCAAGGACCCGGTGGGATACGCGCGCAGCAAGTGGGAGAGCAACAACTTTCACGACGGCGAGGACCGCGAGCCGGCGCACGCCAGGGTGTGGGGATTCAAGGCGCCGTTCGACGTGCTGCTGGCCGCGCCCCGCCCCGGTGAAGAAATGCCCGGCGAAGAAACCCGGCTGGGCGCGCTGGCGGCCCGGCTGTGGTCGCCGGTGCTGGCCGCCGAGGGAAGGCCCGGCTGATGGATCGCTTCGACCTGTTGGGGCCGCTGCCCCGGGAGCGCTCCACCACCGTGCTGGAGGCCAGCGCCGGCACCGGAAAGACGTTCGCGCTGGCCGGACTGGTCACCCGCTATCTCGCCGAGACCGACGTCACGCTCGACGACATGCTGCTGATCACGTTCAACCGCAACGCCAGCCGCGAGCTTCGGGAACGGGTCCGCGGCCAGATCGTCGAGGCGCTGTCCGCGTTGGAGGGCCACGCGCCGGCCCGCAGCGACCTGGTCGAGCATCTGGTGCGCGGCGGCGACGTGGCCATGCGGGCGCGGCTGCGCGACGCGCTGGCCAACTTCGACGCGGCCACCATCGCCACCACCCACGAGTTCTGCGGCCGGGTCCTGAAATCGCTTGGCGTGGCCGGTGATACCGCCGCCGACGTGAGGCTGCAGGAAAGCCTCGACGACCTGGTCACCGAGATCGTCGACGACCTGTACCTCGCCCGCTTCGGGCGCCACGAAGACGACCCGGTGCTGAGCTACCGGCAGGCCCTCGACCTCGCCCGGGCGGTCGTAAACGACCCGTGTGCGCAGCTGCGCCCGGTCAATCCCGACCCGGACGGCGAAGCCGGCGCCCGGCTGCGGTTCGCCGGCGACGTGTGCGCCGAGCTCGATCGGCGCAAGCGGCGGCTACGCATACTCGGCTACGACGACCTGCTCACCCGGCTCGCGAAAGCCCTTGAAGCAGAAGACTCCCCGGCCCGCGACCGGATGCGCCGGCGCTGGCGAATCGTGCTGGTCGACGAGTTCCAGGACACCGACCCCATCCAGTGGCGCGTCCTGGAACGCGCGTTCGCCGGGCACGCGACGCTGATCCTGATCGGCGACCCCAAGCAGGCCATCTACGGGTTCCGCGGCGGCGACATCCACACCTACCTGATGGCCGCTCGCACCGCCGCCGGCCGCTACACGCTGGGGGTCAACTGGCGCAGCGACCGGCCGCTCGTCGACAGCCTGCAAGCGGTGCTGAAGGGCGCGGTGCTGGGCCACCCCGAGATCGTCGTGCACGACATCGACGCCCACCACGACGGGCAGCGGCTGGCCGGGGCGCCGCACAACGCGCCGTTTCGGCTGCGTGTCGTCAAACGCCCCACCCTGGGCCATGGCGCCGTCTCGGGCACCGACAACATCCCGATAGACAAGTTGCGCCGGTACATTCCGTCCGATCTGGCCGCGGACATCGCCGCGCTGCTCGCCGGCGACGCGACCTACGACGGCCGTCCCGTGCGGGCCGGGGACATCGCGGTGATCGTCGAGCAGCACGTCGACGCCCGGGCGTGCCGGGATGCGTTGGCGGCGGCCGGGATTGCGGCCGTCTACACCGGCGACACCGACGTGTTCCGGTCCCAGGCCGCCAAGGACTGGCTGTGCCTGCTGGAGGCCTTCGACGCCCCACAACGCAGCGGGCTGGTCCGCGCCGCCGCGTGCACGATGTTCTTCGGGGAGACCGCGGAAACCCTTGCCGCCGAGGGCGATGCGCTCACCGACCGCGTGGCCGGCACGCTGCGGCAGTGGCTCGACTACGCCCGCGAGCGCGGGATAGCGGCGGTCTTCGAGGCCGCGCAGCGAAACGGCATGGGGCGACGCGTGCTCGCCCAGCACGGCGGCGAGCGGCACATGACCGACCTGGCGCACATCGCCGAGCTGATGTACGAGACCGCGCATCGCGAGCGCTACAGCCCGCCCGCGCTGCGGGATTGGCTGCGCCGCCAGTGCGACAACCGCACCCGTGCGCGCGAGCACAACCGGCGCCTGGACAGCGACGCCGCCGCGGTGCAGATCATGACCGTGTTTGTGGCCAAGGGATTGCAGTTTCCGATCGTGTACCTGCCGTTCGCATTCAATCGCTATGTCCGCAGCGACGACATCCTGCTCTACCACGAGGACGACACCCGCTGCCTCTACATCGGCGGCAAAAACGACAGCCCCGAACGCGAGACGGCCAAACGGCTGAATCTGCTCGAGGACGCCCAAGACAACCTCCGTACCACCTACGTCGCGCTCACCCGGGCGCAATCCCAGGTGGTCGCGTGGTGGGCGCCCACCAAATACGAAGTAAGCGGCGGACTTTCACGCCTGCTGCGCGGCCGCGGCGTCGGCGAGTCGGGGGTGCCGGATCGGTGCGCGCCGGATATCACCGACGAGGACGCCTGGGCGGTGTTCAAACGGTGGGAGGCGGCGGGCGGGCCGTCGGTGGAGGAATCGGTGATCGCCACGCCACCGGCCGGCCACGCGCCCGAACCGCCGCCCGACTTCGCGGTGCGGCATTTCCACCGCGCCATCGACACCGCCTGGCGGCGAACCTCGTATTCCGCGCTGGTGCGTGGCGCGGAAGAGGTGGCGGTCCGGGTGATCAGCGAACCCGAGGTGGGCGTGCGCGACGACGAGGTGGAAGCGGTCGTCGTCGCGGCGCCGGCGCCCGAACATTCGGTCGCGTCACCGCTGGCGGCCATGCCCGCCGGCGCGGCGTTCGGTTCCCTGGTGCACGCGGTGATGGAGACCGCCGATCCCGGTGTCCCCGACCTGCCCGCCGAGCTCGAGCGGCAGGTGCGACGGCACCGCGCGTGGTGGCCGGTCGACGTCGACGCCGCCGAGCTGGCCGCCGCGTTGGTGCCGATGCATGACACACCGCTGGGCCCGCTGGCGGAAGGCGTGACGCTGCGGCGGATCGGCGTGCGGGATCGGCTGCGCGAGTTGGGATTCGAGATCCCGTTGGCCGGGGGTGATCGGCGCGGCCCCGCCCCGCATGTGACGGTGTCCGACGTCGGCGAACTGCTGCGGTTGCACCTGCCCGCCGGCGACCCGCTGGCGCCGTACGCCGACCGCCTGATGTCGGCCGGGTTGGGCGATCAGTCGCTGTGCGGGTATTTGGCCGGGTCGATCGACGCGGTGCTGCGGCTGCCCGGTCAGCGTTACCTGGTCGTCGATTACAAGACCAACCACCTCGGTGACACCGCCGCCGATTACGGCTTCGCGCGCCTGACCGAGGCCATGCTGCACTCCGACTACCCGCTGCAGGCGCTGTTGTATACCGTTGTGCTGCATCGGTTTCTGCGCTGGCGGGTGCCGGGCTACGATCCGGCGCGGCACGTGGGCGGGGTGCTGTACCTGTTCGTGCGGGGCATGTGCGGTGCCGACACTCCGGTCCACGACGGACACCCGGCCGGCGTGTTCGGCTGGAGCCCGCCGGTTGAGCTGGTGGTGGCGCTGTCGGATCTGCTCGACGCGGGGAGGCGGGCGGCATGACGGCGGATGTCGAGGTCTCCCTCACCGGTGTCGGCCTGCTGCGCGCCTTCAACGAGGCCGGCGTGCTGGACGTCTCCGATGTGCATGTGGCGGAACGTGTTTGCGCGCTGGGCGAGGAGCCCGACGAGCGGATGGCGCTCGCGGTGGCGCTGGCGGTGCGCGGGCTGCGCGGGGGGTCGGTGTGCGTGGATCTGGCTGCGGTCTCGGAGGTTGCGAGCGCTGGCGACCTGCCGTGGCCGGAGCTTGAGGCGTGGCTGGTGGCGGTGCGGGCGAGCCCGTTGCTCGGTGGGCTGGCGGTGCTGCATCTATATGACGATCGGCTGCTTTACCTGGACCGGTATTGGCTCGAGGAGACGCAGGTGCGCGACGACGTGCTGGCGCTGCTGGCGTCCGGGCCGGCAGGCGAGTTGCCCGCCTCAGAGCGACTTTTTCCCGCCGAGTATGGGGAGCAGCGCCAGGCCGCCGAAATCGCGCTCTCGCAGGCGGTCACGGTGCTCACGGGCGGACCCGGCACCGGCAAGACGACGACGGTCGCGCGGCTGCTGGCGCTGGCGGCCGAGCAGGCGGAGTCGGCCGGTGGGCCGCGGCCCCGCGTCGCGCTGGCGGCCCCGACCGGCAAGGCGGCCGCGCGGCTGCAGGAGGCGGTGACGCACGAAGTGGCCAAGCTTTCCGCCGCCGACCGGGAGCGACTGGGCGAACTGCGTGCCGTGACGCTGCATCGGTTGCTCGGCCCCAAGCCCGGTACCTCGGCGCGGTTTCGGCATGATCGCGGAAATCGATTGCCGCATAACGTGATCGTGGTCGACGAGACGTCCATGGTGTCGTTGACGCTGATGGCGCGGCTGCTGGAGGCGGTCCGCCCGGACGCCCGGCTGGTGCTGGTCGGCGATGCCGACCAGCTGGCGTCGGTGGAGGCAGGTGCGGTGCTGGCCGACCTCGTGGACGGCCTGTCGGCCCGGGACGACGTGCGGGTGGCGACGCTGCGGACCTCGCACCGGTTCGGGAAGTCGATCGGTGCGCTGGCCGACGCGATCCGCGTCGGCGATGCGGATCGCGCGCTGGCGCTGCTGCGCTCGGGTGACGAACACATCGAGTACCTCGAGTCCGGCGACGGTGACGACTCGGCCCCGCGGTTGCGCTCAATCGTGCTGCCGCACGCGTTGCGGCTGCGCGAAGCCGCCGCGCTGGGCGCCGTCGACGTCGCGCTGTCGACGCTGGACGAGCACCGGTTGCTGTGCGCCCATCGGCGGGGGCCTTTCGGTGTGGCGCACTGGAACGGGTTGGTGCAGAAGTGGATTGCCGAGGAGACGGGCCAGCCGGCGTGGTCGCAGTGGTACGCGGGACGCCCGCTGCTGGTGACGGCGAACGACTACGGGCTGCGCGTCTACAACGGCGACACCGGCGTAACCGTGGCCGGCGCCGAAGGTCTGCGGGCCGTCATCGACACCGCGACCGGACCGCTCGACTTCGCGACCAGCCGCCTCGGTGACGTCGAGACGATGCATGCCATGACGATCCACAAAAGCCAAGGCAGCCAGGCCGACGAGGTGACGGTGCTGCTGCCGCAGGAGGATTCGCGGTTGCTGACGCGGGAGTTGTTCTACACGGCGGTGACGCGGGCGAAGACCAAGGTGCGTGTCGTTGGTTCCGAGGCGTCGGTACGGGCCGCGGTCGGGCGTCGGGCGTTGCGCGCGACGGGGTTACGGCAGCGGCTACAGTGAGCGCGACGGCGTCGAAGGTCACGACCGTCCCCACACTCACTCAGCGTGCTATGAGTGTCCCGCACGATCGCGAGCGCCTGTTTGTGCAGGTCGACCGGGAGGTCGATGGTGGTACGCACGCCCGACTTTTAGCATCGCTGCACCATGATGCGACGATCGCGAGTGCGGTCGCTCAGGCCGATTCGGCACGGCCGATCCGCAGAGCGCCTTTGCATCGAATCGCTTGTTTCTCGACCGGTCGACTTTGGACATGCCGCCAGACTGCAGCTGGCGACGGCCTTACTCGAGAAACGCGTCGGTAGTTGCACTCTCGCGGCTAGGAGGTTGGATGTAGGTGCGAATTGCTATGCGTGATGCAGGAAATCGTCGATCCAGCGCGCAATCTGGCGCATACATTCTGGTTCGACGCTGCCGGCCCGATCGGTGATTCGCGCGTGGCTGATCGTGCGGGGTTGTTCGGTCATCGCCCACGTCGGTCTCGGCAGCCGCAGTCGCGGCCCGGTGAGCCGAACATGGTGCGCCCAATCGCGATCCCGAGTGGTAGCGGGAACGATGATGACAAGTTCGGGCACTGCCGCCAGATAACCGCGGGATGCGACGACGACCGCGGGCCGCGTCCCGCGTTGTTCTCTGCCCACAGTGGGGTCGAGCCGCACCCAGACCACGCTTCCCGGGCTGAGATCGGTCACCGCCCTAGGCCATCGGCGTCTGCAGCGGCCCAGTCTTCGGTTTCTTCACGCCAGCTTTCTAAGTCTTCGTCAGAAGACTCGCGGTAGGCGGCGGCCACCGCCGCTAGGCGTTTGTTGCGTTCATGGGAATCGATCAGTGACTGGAGAAATGCTTGAGCGGTGAGCCCCTCGTCGGCGGCTTCAGCCGCGATCCTGTTCCGCAGTACTTTGGACACCTTGATCGTCGTCACCTCAGCCATGTGTCCAGGATAGCATCAGTATGCCTGATTAGCATACTGAACTGGGATACAGATCGTATGACTAGATAGCGGTCAAGACGATCGCATGCATCATCAACGTGCCGAAGATCGATTCAGTGATGTCTTGCAGCGAGAGGTGCAACAGGCGCTCAGTCGAGTTCACACACGACTTGGAATAGCACCTGCGGTTGACCGAAGCGAACTGGAAAGGCATCTCACGGAATTGGATTCGTCGAGTCAAGGACGATCGTCGGATAATCACGCGCGGTGATTTGCAGGCCTGGGACATGTTGCTGCGCACCACGCCGGAGAGGGGTACCGAATGCAAGGCTGCGGACTCGACGAAGTCGAAACAAGTGATGGCTACGGCTACCGCTATAAGCGGGACGGGACTGTCATCGATGTCACGATTCTGACGGACTCCATCGCCAGCGGTCCTGCGTACGCTTCCAGGCGCATGAGCCTTTAGACGTACCGCCAAAGTGCAACTGGCGATGGCGTTATTCGAGAAACGCCTCGGTAGTTGCGCTCCCGTGGTTGGGGCTTAACGGGTCGGACGCGAAGCGACCCACTGCCGGTTCTACATCGTCGCGATGGGGGAGCAAAGCACACATGGGCCCGAGCCGTCGATTCGCTGTTCGCCGCCACCGCCGATCTCCCGCCCTACACGCGCAACCTCGATGACTTCCGCGGGCTTGACACCGCCTGACCGTCGTCTTCGTCTGGTCCCGACGGGTTCAGCCGAAAGACACCATTGCAGCCGATTTCAGTGCACGGCCGTAGCACGACCGCCCCGCGCGGTGGGGTCAGCACCGTGGTGCGTTGACGGCGTGGTTATCGTGTGGCAGCCACTTGAGATCACCGCCGCATGCGGGGCTCTGGAACCCGATCAGAGGAGACGACGATGCCGGTCACGGTGCTACTTGAACTCAGGCTCAAGCCCGAAGCGGTCCCTGCGGCGCGCGACATCATGCGCAGGGCGCTCCAAGATACCCGGGCGTTCGCCGGCAACCTCGGTACCGACGTGCTCGTCGACCAGGACGACGAAGCGCACTGGATTATCAACGAACTCTGGGAGACGGTCGAGCACGACGAGGCCTACCGAAAATTTCGTGCCGGCGAAGGTCGACTGACGGAGCTCCCTCTGCTGCTCGCCGCGCCTCCGGTCAAGACGAGATACGTCACCACCGACGTCTGACGAGGCTCGGGTTAGGCAACGTCAAACTACTTTGTGCGCGGCTGGATGTCGCCAAGCAGGACACGCGCTACCCACTCGACATGGCCGAGCGATTCCTCCAAAGTCAGTCTGCGGGTGAGCAACCCGATCAGCGAACCAGTCAACACAGCGCTGAGACCGAAAGCCACATGCCGAAGATCTTCCGGCGCAACAACATCGGCGAGACGATCGATAATCTCGGCGTTCGTTCCTATTATATGGTCGATCGCCACTTCCGCCCCCGGCTCGGTGGATACCGCCAGTTGCACCGTCAACGCGCTCATCTCGGGGTCGACCCGAAAGGCGCGCTGTGAACGCCGCAAGTAGTCCAGAATGCCGGACAACCGGTCCTGATCGGGCGGCTCATCGGCGTGGAGGATGGGCCGGATCGCCCGCTGGTGCCAGCTGTCCAGGGCCGCCGCCAACAGGTCCTCTTTGGAACTGAAGTACTTATAGACCGTGGCCAGTGCCACTCCCGATCGCTGAGCCACGTCGCGCATCTGCACCGCCTCGGCACCGCCATCGGCGATCAGGGCTATTACCGCATCGATGATCTTGGCTCGCCGTTTCAGCTGACTGCTGGTCATCTTTGTCAACGGAGCGGATTGGGCCTGGTCGATTTGGGAGCATTCACGTGGTGCATCGTGTGGCAGCGGCGAGTGTGAAGGCGACGCGTTGACAATGCCACCTCCAGCTCGGGCCGACGACCCCGATCGGGATGCTCTGACAAGGTTTACTAATGCGTGCGAGATAATACGCACGACAGGGGTAGAACCACGATTCAATTTTGTCGATGCCGTGGCAGCCCCTGTGTAATCAGGGCCGACATTCATTGTTCGCGTGTAACGCTGCGCTCAAATAACGGCACATGACTCGCCAGCGCTCCGAACAGCGAAAGAATCGCCGTAACAATAAATCACATGGACACCCCAAACTAATCTCACAATTGGAAGCGGAGTTCAAATCCGGCCGAGGCCGCTCCACGGCCGAGTACCGGAGCGCAGAGCGTTGAACTGCGTCTTTGCCAGGAGTCGGACAGGGCAGTGTGCCCCAAATCTTGGGGCCAATCGGCTTGTGGGCCCTTCGACGATCCCGAACGCTCAGCGATTGATGACGAATTGAAACATTATGGACTCGGATGATTGCGTGTTGTCGCAGCTAGCACCGCAAATTACTCTAAGTTAATAGAACAGTGTTTCACTTTGTAGAGGCCGTGGCATCCCGGTGTAATCCTCGCCGCGATTCCTTGTTCGCACGTGATACTGCGCCCGAATAACGGCACACGACTCGTCAATCTCCGACAGCGAAAGAATCGCCGCAATGACAAATTACATGGGTATCCAAAACCTCGACTTGCGATTCAAAGCGTCGGCCCCATTAAACTCTTCGCAATTCAGTCCAGACTTTTATCAACCTGAAGCGCCCACTCGCGGCCTGGAGCTTGGCGGGGTTGTCGGCGGCAGTCTGCGGCTAGCCGCCGACTTGGATCGTGATGGTGCGGCAGCGGCAGGGTTGCGGACGAACTTCTTGATGCTCCAACCGGTTTGGTGTTCGAGGCGGTTGACGGCCAGGGCGGGCAACACGATGGCCAGGCAGCCTTCGATCGATACGTGGGCACAGCAGGGATTGTGACCGCCGCGGCGTGTGCCCGACCGTGGTCACTTGAGAGGCCCGATGACGTGGCGTGCGAGATGATCGAGGCGCTGATCGGGCATGGACGCGAAACATTGCCAACCTACTTTCGCGTGCGCGGCTGTACGTCGCCGAGCAGGACACGTGCGAGCCACTCGACATGGCTTAGCGAAGCCTCCAAAGTCATTCTGCCGGTGAGCAATCCGATAAGCGAGCCGGTCAACGCCGCGCTGAGACCGAAAGCGACGTGCGGAAGCTCCTCCGGCGCAACAACATCGACAAGGCGATTTAAAAACCCAGCGTTCGTCTGTAGCATCTGGTGCATCGCCGCCATCGCCGTGGGCTCGGTGGATATCGTCAAGCGCAGGGCCAACGCGGTCATCTCGGGGTCAACATAAGAGGCGCGCAGGGCGGCCCCTAAGTAGTCCACGATGCTGGACAACAGATCCTGTCCGGTCGTTTCGGCGGCGCCCGCGATGGGCTGGACCACCCGCGTTTGCCAGCCCGCGAGGGCCGCCACCAAGAGGTCCTCTTTGGAGCTGAAGTACTTATAGAGGGTGGCCAGTGCCACTCCCGCCCGCTGGGCCACGTCGCGCATCTGCACCGCATCGGCGCCGGCCTCGCCGATCAGGTCGGTGACCGCATCGATGATCTTGGCTCGCCGTTTCAGTTGACTGCTGGTCATCTCTGCCAAGGGAACGGCGGCGGATTGAGACCGGTCGACTTGTGGGCGTTCACGCGGTGGATCGCGCGAACGCGGGGACGCCGAAAGCGGCATGGCGGCAACGCGCAACCTGCAGCTCCGCCCGACAGTTGCTTGCTGAGATAACCTTAAGGAAGGTTGCGCTGGGTGCTACACACTGAAACATCGTTCTATCATGTTCGGATAAAGCAAACTATTGCAAGCACAAACATACGGATATTGTCGTATGACGTATGAAGTTGGCAAACGTGCCTGGTCATGGACAGTACTTCACGCTGAAAAGTCTCTCGGGAGTCGATGCCACGGGGTCTTCCTGGTGCGGGAAGATCGTTGCAGGCTTGCACGTGCAGCTCGTTCAACGCTGTTCAGACTATATATGTCTGCATTGCAGGAAATTGCCATCGGGGTGCCTGCCCCAGCGGTCCTTGCCATCTATACGAGGCTCTTATTATTTTCACAGCCGATGGTGGCAGCGGTTTCGGCCCTATTGTGGCGCCCGATGCTTTCTGATCCAGCCGCCGCGGCGTGGGTCGTCGCCGGTCGGCCCTCGCTACACGCATCCTCACCGGGCACTGGCCGCTGCGGGCGATGCGGCCAGCACGGCCCGACGGTCAGCAGTGCGCGCATCGTCTCCGAGAAGTTCGCCGGCATTGACGCTTGGCCGTTTGGGTCGCGCCGGTTGTGCATCCCGTGCGCGTGGGCTTTCAGCCGCCAACCCGCCACTCAGCCGGCCCTGCTGATCACCACTGACAGCGTCACCTCCTACATCAACGGCGCCGCTCTGGCTGACGTGTTAATTGCCGGCGAGTTGCCCGCCACGCACGCGGTGGTCTTGCCGACAGCCCGGCGCCGCCACATTTTGCCGACCGCGCGATGGGGTCACCTGGCCACCGACGGTCTGGTCGTGCGCTGGGACGCCGGCGCGGTATCAAAGCTGGCAAATCTCGCCTGGCTGCGGACCACGGTGGGGGCGACCTGGCCTCAGCTGAGCCGCTCGGCACCACCCCCGCGGCTGCTGGCCACCCAACCGCCAGAGCACTCATCGCGGATCATCACCGCATGGTCGCTGCTGGATCGCTGGCGCTGCGTTCCTCCCCTCTGGGCAGCCGCCCGCGTCCTCACCAACACTCCAGCAGCGCAAAACGGCCCGGCCCGTGCGACAGCTAGCCGTGGCACGCCCCGGGCATTACAGGCACCCAATGACCTTGGCTCCCAGTCCAATACGAGTGCGCCAGGCCACGATCCCCAACACCCCCCGTCGACAGGCCAGCTAAGGCCACCGAGCCGCGCCTCCTAGCACGGCACCAAGGAGATCGACGGTGAAAACAGCATGGCGGCCCGTCCAAAGCGAGTCCTGCATATAGGCCATGAGGAACTCCAGCCAAGCCCTTGTCTTTGCGCGCGCGTGCCGAGTCGACCAAAAGTGCTGTAAGGGTCGCCAACTCGGCATAGGGGCGAATGAACTGCGGCTCATGCAGTTTGGGGTTTTCCTACCCCGGCCTTGACGTGGTCACACCCGCCGCACCGTTGGCTGCTGAAGGGTCGACTCCGCGCAGCGCTGAGCGCTGAGCGGTTCAAGTCGTCTGGTAAGAAACCGCTCCTTCGGGTTGGACGCGGTGTCCCATCGCTTTCGTTCTGTAATTTTCGACTTAAAATACCCCGGCGGGCTGCTGAGTTTGCTACCGCATTGCCTGCCAGCTGGTTTCCAGTGGGTTTTCGGGATGTGGCGGTTGCGGGCCATCGAGGCCTGCGCTCAGATCCGCGAGCGTCCATCGAAAGTCACCAGCTCTCAGATTCCTCTCAGGTAGGTTTCTGAAACATCGTTATGGAACGTCGTTCTATCGACTACCGCAGGAAGGCTCGCAGATGAAACGTAAGCAGCACAGCACGAGGCAGGATCGCCGGTCGCCCACCCCGACGACACGCCGCCGCAGCAGCGTGATTGGGCTAGGTACGGCGGCTGGGGCCTTTTTCACTGCTGCAATGACTCCAATGGCGACCGCGCCGACCGCCCACGCCGGCGTACTCGACATGATCATCGACCCGATCATCCAGCCCGTGATCTCGGCCGCCAGCACCGCCGCCCTCGAGGGCATTAACGCAGGCAGCGCTGCCATCGATGGCCTTGGCGCCGGGGCGGTCGCCTTCGACGGCATTACTAGCAGCATCAACACCAGCGCCGCCGCTTTGGATGTCGGCGCGCTGAGCATTCCCGCCTTTGACGGCATCAACAATGGAATCACCGCCAGCGCGGCCGCTCTGGAAGGCCTCAATATCAGCACCGCGGCTGCCGATCTCGGTGGTATTGGCTCCGCGGCTGCGGGTGTGCTGACTAATCCGGCGGCGGCGCAAGATCAGTTCATTTACGGGGCATACGAGACGTTCTACACCACCCTCCACGCGATGGGCGAGTCGTGGATCAACAGCTCGGTCGGTCAAAACGTTGATGGGGTCATTAACGCACCGTTCGTCGACTTGTTCGGCCGCGATCTGATCGGCAACGGCGTCAACGGATTTACCGGCACCAACACCACGTTGTTCGGCCAAACCGGGTACTTCGGCAACCTCGGCGACGGCGGCTTTCTGTTCGGTGATGGTGGCAATGGCGCGGCCGGCACCGCTGCCCACACTGCCGGCTGGGCCGGCGGTAACGCCGGCATGATCGGCGACGGCGGTATCGGCGGACAGGGTTTCGATGTCACCAACGGCGGCGGTGGTACCGGCGGCGCCGGCGGCGACGGAGGCTGGCTATTCGGTAACGGTGGGCTCGGCGGCGACGGCGGTGTAGGTGGTACCGGTATCACCGCTGACAGCGGTGGTACCGGCGGTAGCGGCGGGTACGCTGGCTGGCTGTTCGGCAACGGTGGCAACGGCGGTGAGGGCGGCACCGGCGGTACGGGGGGGACCTTCATCCATAATGGCGGCCGCGGCGGTGCCGGCGGTATCGGTGGTATCGGTGGGATCCTGATCGGCAACGGCGGCGACGGCGGTATGGGTGGCACCGGCGGTGCGCCGGTGAGCACCGGGGCCGCTGGCCTTGGCGGTAGCGGCGGGGCTTTCGGTATCGGAGGGCTCTTCGGCCAGCCGGGCACGGTCGGCCCCAACGGGTCTCCGTACACCCCACCCGCTGACTGATATCTAGCCCCTTCGACGTGATGGCCTCTGCGCGCCACGGCGTGCAGAGGCCATCACGTTTTGCGGCGACCGCGCCCCCCAACCTGAGGTCGCGCCCGCGACACGCCTGGTCAACAGCTCGGTCGTGATCGACCGTGATCACATCGATGCCAGGCGACTCCCGAACGAGTGTTGACCGTCTCTCTGGATGACGACCACGAGGCGCTTGGTAGTAACCGGTGATGCCGATGGAGTGCTACATGGGATGGTGTTCGTCTTCATCATTAGCGTGCACATGAAAATCGACCCGCCTGGTGAGCGCCCGGCGGATCGTGTGCATGGTGGCGGTCGAATCCCTGATCGTCATTAACTGTGACGATTGGTGCCGAAATATGTTGTCCCCAACACGAACTGACCTCTGTCGCAGTCTGGCTGTGGTAGGCAAGACTGGTGGACCATGACCGTCGACTGCAGCTGTGATCGTCGCCCGGACCGCCGAGTTGGTCGAAGACAATCTCGCCGCCGGGACGCTGCGCTGTCCACGATGCGATGGCCGGCTCGCCAAGTGGGGATTCGGACGGCACCGCACGGTCCGCTCGCACGGCACGGCGACGGTGACGCTACAGCCCAGGCGGGTGCGCTGCCTGGCCTGCGAATCCACTCACGTCGCGTTGCCGACGGCGTTTCAGGTGCGCCACGTCGACACCACAGCGGTGATCGGGGATGCGCTGCTGCATAAGGCTAACGGTCTGGGGTATCGACGCATTGCCGCCCGGCTGCACCGGCCCGAATCGACCGTGCGGCGCTGGGCTATGCCGCGCCGCACCCGCGCACCTGCGGTGGATGTTCCAGCGCGGTGTACAGCGACTGATCGAGGTAGCGCCCGACGCCTTAGCTGAGCTCCGATTCGCCGGCAACCAACTTTGTGACACCCTGTCGGTGCTCGGCGCCGCCGCACGCTGGGACCGCCACCGGTTGGGGTTTACCGGTCTGCCGTGGACCATGGTCGGCATCTTTACCCTCGGCAGGCTGCTCGCCCCGCCGGGCTGGCTACGTCATGTCCCCCGGGAACGTCGGCCCCGGGGGTCTCGCTGCGGCGGGCCGCCGCGGTGCAGCGTCAATCTTGGCCCCCAAGCCGTTCGTCGTCACCGGCTACGCAGGATCATGCCGTCATCACAGCAACGACCGCGCCACCTCGCCGAACATCGCGTCACGCTGCTCGCGAACGGCCAAATCTCCGTCATCATTTTCAGCGACGGCATCATCGTCATCGAAAGTGCCGCGCAACAGTGGGGAAACCTGATGCCGTGTCGCCAACCCCGATGAGCGGCCTGCTCGTCGAGGGCGCCGCCCAACAGGTCAGCGTGCGAGGCCGCAGGCGGAAAACAGTTGGCCCCCCTCAGTGAAGGGGGCCAACTGCTGACGTTGTCACCTGCCGCGGTGACGGACTTCCATGGGACTCACGGAATCAAAGCGGTCAATATCATACCGAGGTCCACACCCAACCCTGCGAGGCCGGCAGGGAGTGCGCTCGCAAGGCCGGCGCCCAGCCCCGCGAGGGCGGCAGGGAGCTCGCCCGACAATCCGCTCAGCGCCACGGCAGCGTCGGAGAACGGGCCGGCACCCAGCGCCGCGGCGAGATCGGGTACTGCCAGTCCGGCAGCCGCCGCGCTGCCGCTCGGTCCTTCCCAGCCTATGGACGTCGCCAGCGTCTGGGGCAGGGTCAGCAACAAAAGTGAAGCAATATGACCTGGCTGGAGAATGCCGTCAAAGGTGCCTTCTCCGTACACGCCTGGATAGAGGTTGAGTAGGGCGTTCACCAGATTGGCGGGAGTATCCAGGACGGCGGTAAGTGCCTCCAGCGGGTTCCCGCCGGTTATCCCGTTGAGGACACCTTGAGCGCTATCGCCCACCACCGCGAATAGCCCCTGCGGCAGTTCGACAAGCTGCAGGGCGAGTGACGCCACCGGCGAGCCGATACTCCCGAATGCCGCGTCGGCCAAGTTCGCTAAGTTCTGCGTCTCTTCGACGGGGATAGGAAGCAAGCTCTCCAGTGGCTCGAGGACGCTGAGCGCTCCACTGAAATATATTGAGCTGAGCTGCGAGAACACGCCGGAGAGATTGCCCGCGAACAGATCCTTGGCCGCCATCGCGACCGACCACTGAAGATTACCCACGCCATCCCCTGTGATGAAGTTATACAAACCCTTGGCAACGTCATTGAACGCGAGGCCGTACATGTTGGCGTAGCCGAGCTGATTAGTAATCACCTGCTGCAGGAGCGGGGCCGGGGCCGCCAGCCACTCTTGACTAAGTGTCGATAGATTCGTGGAAGTCTGCTCGAAGACCGACTCCCAGCCGAAGGTGGGGTCGAAGGCAGCAGCAGCCAGATCCTCTGCGGCGGTGAGGTTGATGGCCGGCACCTGGATGTTGGGCACCTCGAAGTGCGGGCGGGGCAGTGTCGCCGGAGTGAGGGCGATCATGCCGGCGCCGGCCATAACGACGCCGGCACTGATGATGGGGCGAGCTGCAGCGGAAAAAGCGGCGGCGGCGCCAGGGCCGACTGCGCTGCTGCGGCGGCGTGTCGTCGGGGTGGGCGACCGGCGATCGTGCTTCATCGTGTGCTGCTTACGTTTCATCTGCGAGCCTTCCTGCGGTAGTCGATAGAACGACGTTCCATAACGATGTTTCAGAAACCTACCTGAGAGGAATCTGAGAGCTGGTGACTTTCGATGGACGCTCGCGGATCTGAGCGCAGGCCTCGATGGCCCGCAACCACCGCATCCCGAAAACCCACTGGAAACCAGCTGGCAGGCAATGCGGTAGCAAACTCAGCAGCCCGCCGGGGTATTTTAAGTCGAAAATTACAGAACGAAAGCGATGGGATACCGCGTCCAACCTGAAGGAGCGGTTTCTTACCAGACGACTTGAACCGTTCGGCGGTGAGCGGAGTTGATCACCGGGCGGTTCTTCCAGCCGGGCGATCCCCCAACGGGGGCATCCACGTGACCGCTGACCGCGCCGCATCAAAACAGGTCAAGTACTGACTGGACACCAGGGCTTCGATCGCCACAATCGCCCAACGACCACAAAGTAGCCACATCGGAGTCACCGCAAGCTCGCGCGCTCGGCTGTCATGATAAGGACGAATCGGCAAATCTAGCCTGCAGCCGCTACCGCGGAGATAGCCGATGAGCGATTACCACCAGTGACGCCAGCAGCTGATCGACGAACTCGGCCCTGACCAGCGCGAAGCGTTCGATGAAGCCTATGCGGCAGCGGAGCTGGCGATGCAACTCGCCGAAACAGCCTGTCGCGCAGGTGAATCCGCCGGCCTAACTCAAACAGAGCTGGCACGGCGAATGGGAACAACGCAGTCAGCGATCGCCGCGATCGAAACGGGCGCCCGCACACCGACAGTCAAACTTCTCGAAAGACTCGCCCGCGCGCGCGGAGGGCGACTCACGATTCGGATCGACGCCGCCCAAGTGGTCTGGTCCGTAAGTTCGTCGGGGTTTGTGACCAGACGCCGGTGGCGCCGAGTCTGCGCTGGTGGCATCGAGCCTGCGCCCACGGCTCAGCTTTTCGCCTCGGGCGCCGCAACCACCGCAGTCTCGACGCCCAGCCAACAGCGCCCCGACGAACTTCCGGGCGAGACCGCTAAGCGCCGAGCACTTCGATCCGACACTTCGGGCCGTGCGCGCGCGCAAGCCTGCCGTCCAGCGTGACCAGAGTTGCGTCCAGCGCCTCGGCAAGGGTGACATAGAACGCATCCCATCCACGGACGGAATCCCGCAGTTGCCACACCCGGTCGAGCATCCATCGGTGAGTAAACCGCTCACCTGGCCAGTCGCGTAGGTCGGCCACCGCCTGCCCGGCGGCCGTTCCGTCGAGACAGCCTCCCAGGTACTGGGCGCGGATCACACCGAGCACCTCGACATCGACGATCTCGGGGGCCGCTTGATCGGTATCCGTCGCGAGCCGCGCCGCGATCTCCGCCGACCTCGGAGTATCCGCCACGACTTCAAACAAGCATGACGCGTCAACGACGAGCATCAGGCCACTCGCCACGCCATTCGTCAAGGGTGGCCAGGACAGCGGTGGTCGAGACCTGCGATGGGCGGCGGCCAGTGCGGCGTAGCCATTCCGCGATCGACGGGCGAGCCGCCAAGCGAGTGGCTTCACGACGCAACAGCTCGGGAACCGTGATCCCGTCTTCTGCGGCTCGTCGCGCCAAGCCGGCGTATACCTCGTCGTCGATGTCGCGAATCTGCACAGTCTTAGGCATAATTACAACATATCATGCGCAGATGCATGTGGTCATGCGCTTCCGTATAGCCATGCACACGCGCCGCGCGCCGGCCGCACAGCACCCAGATCGCGCCGTACCGAAATGAAACTTCGATCGGGAGGTAGCGACATGTTTACAGCCAAGCTTCGGACGGTGGGGGTTCGGTCATGCTGGCGGTCCCGCCCGCGGTGCTCGACATGCTGCGGCTGCACGCCGGGTCGGCGGTTGGCCTGTCGGTCGATGCCGGTCACTTGATAGTGGAACCGCAGACGCGTCCGCGTTACACCCTCGACGAGCTCCTGTCACAGTGCGACGCCTCAGCCGACCTCACGGATGAGGATAGGGTTTGGCTCGATGGCGAACCCGTCGGCGGTGAGTTGCTCTAGGTGTCCGCGTCGGTCGTTTGTCCTGCCTTGTGCTCTGCGTCGCGTTCTCCGCCACTGGTGGCCGCCTCCATGGCTAATACTGAGTGCTCCGCTGCGCCCTTCGGCAAGGGGCAGTTTCACAGTGATCGGGCGGACGTATCCGTGACCACGGCGTCACAAACGGCTAACGGCGGGCAACGTTGCAGCGCAAAGGATTTGGCGCTGAGCTCGGCTTGTTTTGTCGATCAGTTTTCCAATGATGGTGCCCCAAGGCGTGCCGTGTCACGCGGAGGCCTGGGCCGGCGGCGCTCGGGATGAGCCCGGTTGTCCTCGATCTGGTGTTGCAATTGCGTGTTACGGAGATAAGCGTGCTCAGCCGCAGTCAAGGTAATGGCTGGTTCCAGTACGATCGTTCCATCGGACTGTTCGGTTGCCAGGTAGGTATCGTGGTGGCCTAGCTTGCCAAGGCTGATCCGACGTCTGCTGTCCACTTCAATGACTACGGATGCCATGTCGGCATCATAACCCCACAACCCCACCAATGCAATTGGGGCATTGGGGCAGATGAGGTATCGTTGGGCCTTGTGCTGGAGATGGATCCCGAGCCTTACGACCAGCTGGTCAGGCTCTACGAAAGCAATCCCACCCTTGCGGCACGCGTCGACGAATGGCTCGACCGCATCGAAGTTGACCCCACTGATCCCGCGGTTCGCCGACGCCTCATCCGTCCCGGCAGCGTATGGGCCATCACCGTCCCCGAATCCGTCCAGGATTATCTGATCTTGTGGGACCTCGACGGCGACACCCCGATAATCCGCTACCTCGGGCCCGACGTCCTCACCGGAAGTTGAGGCGCTATCCAATCCCGGCTTTGGTGGGTGCTCAAAAAATCGCGTGGAGCCAATCAACACAGCCTGTTCGCTCGGCTGAGCCATGAGAGAGACAGCGGCCAAAGGAAATCCGGCCCACTCCTGGCCCACTCCCGAGATGAATCTCGGTGCAAGCCGAACGATTGACTCGAGCACAGCAGGATAAGAGCCGGTGCACAGGCGGTAAGGCTGGCGATGCAGCTCGCCGAAACAGCCTATCGCGCACGTGAATCCGCCGAATTAACTCAAACAGAGCTGGGCAGTTTCAGTGAGCGCGATCACCGCCCCTAGCCAGTGGCGAGGTTGGGGTCAAGGAAGCGGCACAGCACCCAAATCGTATTATACTGAAATGAAACTTCGATCGAAGAGGGGCGGCATGTTTACAACTAAGCTTCGGAAGGTGGGGGGTTCGGTCATGCTGGCGGTCCCGCCCGCGGTGCTCGACATGCTGCGGCTGCACGCCGGGTCGGCGGTTGGCCTGTCGGTCGATGCCGGTCACTTGATAGTGGAACCGCAGACGCGTCCGCGTTACACCCTCGACGAGCTCTTGTCACAGTGCGACGCCTCAGCCGACCTCACGGATGAGGATAGGGTTTGGCTCGATGGCGAACCCGTCGGCGGTGAGTTGCTCTGACGCAGCCCGGCGACATATTCATCGTTTCGCTTGACCCGACACAGGGTCATGAGCAGCGCGGCACACGCCCCGTGTTGATCGTGTCCCCGACCGCCTTTAACCGTCTAACGCAAACTCCGGTGGTACTGCCAATAACGCGTGGCGGAAACTTCGCCCGCACAGCAGGTTTCGCGGTGTCGCTAACAGATGCCGGCACCCGCACCACCGGCGTCATCCGCTGCGATCAACCCCGAGCAATCGATATCGGGTCACGCAACGGGCGCAAAGTTGAACGCGTTCCGGCCGCGATTCTCGATGAAGTACTGGCCAAACTTGCCACGCTCTTCAGCTGAGCCCACGGCAAGTCGACAACTACGAAAGACATTGCGCCGCAAGGAAACTATGCCGGTTCGCCGACGGCACCGGGAAGATTCGCCTCGGCCTTGTTGTGCGCGTCGACGGCGTCACCGCGCGCGAGTTCGGCGGTCGCCACCGCCATCAGCAACGCGGCGGCCACCAGGGCGATCATCCCGACGCGACCGGTGTCCAGCGTCTCGCCGAGAACAACGACACCCAGCAGGGCCGCCACCACCGGCTGCGACACCTGCAGGGTCGGCATCGACGCGGTCAAGGCACCGGCCCGGAAAGCCGACTGCTCCCACGCGAATCCCCCGACCGCGACCGCCAGCCAGGCATACAGCTCGGGTGTGCGGGCCGCCGCCCCCACGCCATCGCCGAGTGCAGAGACGACTCCCTTGGTCAGCACCGCGAAAACCCCCCAGAGCGAACCGGACACGAACGCGAGCAACACCGCCGCCAAGGCGCCACCCCAGATCCGGGCAGCCACCAGGCACCCGACCAACAGCGGCACCAGCACCACCGCCACCGCGGCCCAGGTGTGCAGCGATGCGCGCGAGGAACCCGGCTGCGGGTTGCCGACCGTGACGATCACCGTCACCGCCGCCGTCAGCACGACGGCCCAAATCCACTCTCGGCCAGTCACCCTGCGGCGGGACAACGCCGCGCTAATCGGCAGCGCGAACAGCAGCGACAGCACAAGCAACGCCTGCACCAGCAGCACCGAACCCTGGTTTAGGGCGGCCGCCTGGAAGACGATGCTCGCCACGATCATCAGGGCGCCCCACCGCCACCGTCGGTTGCGGAGCAGCTTCGCGAACAATTCGATGAGGCCGACCGATGTGTCGGTGATCCGGTGTGTCGCACGTTGCTGAAGCACGTCGCCGATGGCGACGCACAGCGCAGCGCCCAGCGCGAGCAGGGCGGCGATATCCGCCTTGTCCATGGGCGGCTCCTCTGTCGGCATGGGTAGGGCAACGGGTACATACCTTCGAGCTCCCCCTTTTTACAGCCGCGCCGTACGGGCACATCACTCGGGCGGTGACATCGCCGCCGCGACGCGGCGCTGCCGCGCCCAGTGCCAGCCCGCTCGCGTCCTGCTTACGAGTCCGGGATAGGCTAACCCGCACAAGGGAGAATGCCGAGATGATGGAAAGTGAAGCGCATTTCGAGGCCCTCCGGGGTGCGGACCGCAGGAGACTTCCGCAGCGTCCGTTTGCCCCACTGAATGCGCTTGGCCATGCACCTATTATCCGTGTAGAAAATGCGTCATGAGTAAGCGAGTCAGCCTGATCCTCAAAGACGCCGACGAAGCGGTGATCGCGCCGTACCTCAGCGAAGGCTCCCCCTCGTTCGAGACGCTACGCCAGTGGGCGAGTCAACGAGGTAAGGGCGACATCAAATCGGAAGCCGGCGCGCTCCGCGTATTGCTCCAGGCCGGGGCTGAAGCGCTCCGTGAATACGTCCTCGACGCCGGATACGCCCAACTGGCTGCGGAGTTCAACTGCGAACCTGCGCGCTCCGAGCGGCAGGCGGCACAGGACCGCTACGCGCGCCGGACCGAGGCGTACGATCCGCCCGGTTGCCCTGGCGACCACGCGGCGCCCACGGCCACTGCATACCGTGCCTTTTGGGGACAAACGACACCACCAAAGCCTGTACTTTAGTTTTGATCCATAACCTTTGGCATGTGCCCTGATTGGCCTTTCGAGCCGCGTCCCACCCACAGCCCGCGGGAGCAGGCGTCTAGTTAGCTCAACGCCGGAATCACTTCGCGTTCAAACAATTCGATGCCCGAACGGTCATAGGCGGCCTCCGGGAAATAACAGATCGCGTACTCGCACCCAAGATCGCGGACCTTGGCGATCCGTTCGATCACCTGTTCCGGGGTGCCCGTCGCCGAGTCCAGGCCGCTGCCGCCGGCGATCATCGCATCCGCCACCGCCTCGGGCACATACCCGACCATCCGATCGCGCACCCGCTGAAGCCGTTCCTTGACGTCAGCGTCCGACGTGCCCAGCAGCGCAGTGAAATTGGCCGATCGCACGATGGCATCGAAGTCGGTACCCAGGTTGCGGCAGTGCTCCGCCAGCACCTGCGACTTGCGCGCGAACGCCTCGGGCTCCGGGGTGAAGTTGGTGTACTGGGCGTACTTCGCGGCGATGCGCAAGGTCACCTTCTCGCCGCCACCGGCGATCCACAGCGAAATCCCGTTATCCTGCAACGGCTTCGGAGCCACTATCGCGCCGTCGACCTGATAGTGCTCGCCGTCAAAGCTGACCTTGCCGTCGCGCCACGCGTCGCGCATGATCTGCACGCCCTCGTCCAGCCGGCCCAACCGCACCCGGGCCGACGGAAACCCGTAACCGTAAGCGCGCCACTCGTGTTCGTACCAGCCGCCGCCGATACCCATCTGGATGCGGCCGCCGGAGATGATGTCCGCGGTGGCCGCCACCTTGGCCAGGTACACGGGATTGCGGTAGCTCATCGCCGTACACATCTGGCCGAGCTTGATTCGCGAGGTGGTCGCCGCGTAGGCCGCCATCAACGTCCACGCCTCGTGCGTGGCTTCGCCGGTCGGCATCGGCACAGTGTGGAAGTGGTCGTAGACCCACAGTGAATCCCAGCCGCCGTCGTCGGCGTAGGTCGCCAGGTCGCGCATCACCGCCCAGTGCTTCTCGGGTTCGATGCCGACGAGATCCAACCGCCAGCCTTGCGGAATAAAGAGACCGAAGCGCATGCGTCCGACTCTAGAACGAAAGCGGGTGTTCAGATTCCAAGCGCGGCCAACGCCCCGTCGACCGTGGCGTGGCGCAACTCGTCGTAGGGCGTGTCGGGGAATTGCAGGCAGCAATCTTGCAGGCCACCGAAGGCGATCACCGCGCGCGTTGACTGCTCGAGTGTGGGGCTGGGACCGAACACCAGCTTTCCCAGCCGGTCGCGCCAGGCAAGCAGCTGGTCGATCAGGCCGAGATCGGCGAGCGTGGTCAACTCGGCAACCACCAACACCAGGTCGCCGCGATGCCGGAAGTGGTAGTCGAAGTACCCCTCGAGCAATTCGCGCGGGGTCGCGTCGCGCGCGCGTTCCCGGTCCGCGATGAACCGCTCCCCTTCGTCGATCAACGGCTGCAAGATGCTGCGCACCAAATCTTCTCGCGAGCTGAAGTGGTAGTACAACGCCGGCTTGGTGATACCCAACCGATCCGCGATGTCCTGCAAACTGGTGCGCTGCACACCCTTTTGGGTGAACAGTTCGCGCGCCACGTCCTGGATGCGCTGGCGGGTCTCGGAAGGCGTCCGGGTCACCCACCCAGAATAGTTGACCGATCGGTAAGTAAGTGCTTGACTCGCCTTACCAACTGTTAAGTAAGGAGGCGGGGCATGCGGATCCTCGTATCCGGCGCCAGCATCGCCGGGCCCGTGCTGGCGTACTGGCTGAGCCGTCACGGCTTCGAGGTCACCGTCGTCGAGCGCGCGCCGACGCTGCGCAAAACCGGCGGCCACGCCGTCGACCTGTTCCGTCCGGCGATGGAAATCTCGGCGCAGATGGGCGTGCTACCGCGCATCGAGGCGCTCGCCACCCAGACCACCCGGCTGACGATGTACCGCGAGGGCCGGCCGCGGCCCACGGAGATCGACCTCACCAAGATCTACCGCGCCGCCTCGGACCGGCACGTGGAGATCATGCGCGACGACCTCAGCGAGATCTACTACGCCGCCGGCCGCGACGACGTCGAGTACCTATTCGGCGACTCGATCACGACGATCGAGCACGACGGCGAGGTGACATTCGAGCACGCGGGTGGACGCAGGTTCGACGTCATCGTCGGCGCCGACGGGCTGCACTCCAACGTGCGGCGCCTGGTCTTCGGCGAGGAAGCCGGCCTCACCCGCTTCCTCGGGGGATATCTGGCGGTGGTGTCCGCGCCCAAGGCGTTGATCGACGACGCCGGGATGGTCGGCCACGTCGGGGTCGGCCGCGTGGCGGTGATCTACACCGCGGCACACCTGGACGACGCGCGGGTGGTGTTCCTGTTTCGCAGCGAACAGGAACTGACCTACGACCATCGGGATACGTTGCGGCAGAAGGAATTACTGCGTGGCGCCTTCGCGGGCATGCATTCCCAGGTGGACCGCTGGTTGGAGGAAATCGACCGGACGCCGACGTTTTATTTCGATGCGATCACGCAGCTGCGGATGGACAGATGGTCGCGCCGACGGGTCACCCTGGTCGGCGACGCCGGGTACTGCCCCGGCCCCGCGGTCGGCGGCAGCACCAGCCTTGCGGTGGTGGGCGCCTACGTGCTGGCCGGGGAGCTGGCCAAGGCGGACGGCGATCACCTGCGCGCGTTCGCCGCTTACGAGCTGGCGATGCGCGAGCCGGTGCGGCTAAGCCGGGCCTTTGCCCGAGGCGCCGCCAAGAGCATCGTCCCCAGCTCTAGAGTCGGAGTTTGGGCGTTAACCCGTGGGGCCCAACTCGTTTCGCTGATGCCGGGTTCGCTCTCCCGGGCGTTGGCGAAGCTGAACACCAAGGGCGTGCGGATGCACGACTCGATGCCGGTGCCGGACTACACCGTGGCGGCCGACGTGGGCGTGCGCCACGAAGGGAACGGTCTCCGCTGGAACTGACCCGCTGACCTCCGGCGGCGTAGAGCAGTGCGCTGCGCCGAGAACCAATGGGCGACTTATGAATCCACTATCACATGCGATATCAACTTCTCGGATCGTTCTTAATCTCGTGGTCAGCGATGTCTATGTGCGAAACGCCGTGGGAATGGCAAACACTGGCGATGGACGGGATGTTATCCACGTGCGTGAAATGCCATGCAATCCCATCCGCCGGGTTGTGTTCAGTGGGCCCGGGTGAGGAGACAGCCGCGAAGCCTGAGTCCCTGCGTGCACCGCGCCCTTTCGTGCGCGAGCAGACGCAAAATCGCCCAATTTCGGGACGAAATGGGCGATTTTGCGTCTGCTCGCGCGAAAACTATGTGGGCAGGAAGCGGTCGCCGTACTTGGCGGCCAGCTCGCGGGCCCGCGCCACGAAGGCCTCCTTGCCCGTACCGGCGGGGCCCTGATAGCCGACGATGAACTGCGCGCTACCACCGGTCCACGGCGGGAAGCCGATGCCCATGATGGACCCGATGTTGGCGTCGGCCGTCGACGTCAGCACGCCCTCGTCGAGACACTTCTGCGTTTCCAGCGCCTCGGCGAACAGCATCCGGTCGATCATGTCCTGCAACGGCGGCCGCGAACTCCCGGACTTGAACGCCTCCCGCAGCCCCGGCCACAGCCGGGTGCGCTTGCCGTCGACATACTCGTAGAAGCCGGCGCCCTTGAGCCGGCCGGGCCGGCCGAGTTCGATCATCTTCTCGACGACGGCTTCCGCCGGGTGCGGCACGTAGGTGCCGCCGGCGCCCTCGACCGCCTTGCGGGTGGCGACCGCGATCTTGTGCATCAGCTCCAGGTTGAGCTCGTCGGAGAGCTGCAGCGGCGGCGCCGGGTAGCCGGCCTGCGAACCGGCCTGTTCGATCGACGCCGGTTCCACGCCCTCGCCGAGCATGGCCAGCGCCTCGTTGACGAACGTGCCGATCACCCGAGACGTGAAGAACCCGCGGCTGTCGTTGACGACGATCGGGGTCTTGCCGATGGCCAGGGTGTAGTCGAACACGCGGGCCAGGGTCTCGTCGGAAGTCTTCTCGCCCTTGATGATTTCGACCAGCGGCATCTTGTCGACCGGCGAGAAGAAGTGGATCCCGATGAAGTCCTCCTGCCGCTTGACACCGGTCGCCAGACCGGTGATCGGCAGCGTCGAGGTGTTGGACCCGAGCACGGCGTTGGGCTCGACGATGTCCTCGATCTCCTGGAACACCTTGTGCTTGAGGTCCTGGTTTTCGAACACCGCCTCGATCACGAAGTCGACGCCCTTAAGGTCGGCCGCGTCGCCAGCCGGCTTGATCCGGTCCAGCAGCGCCTTGGACTTCTCCTGGGTGGTGCGGCCCCGCTCCAACGCCTTGGCCTCCAGTTTCTCGGAGTAGCCCTTGCCCTTCTGGGCCGCCTCGAGGCTCACGTCTTTGAGCACCACCTCAAAGCCCGCCTTGGCCGAGACGTAGGCGATGCCGGCACCCATCATGCCCGCGCCCAACACGCCGATCTTCTTGATCGGCGTCTTGCCGATGCCCTCGGGCCGCGACCCGCCGGAGTTGATGTGCTGCAAGTCGAAGAAGAACGCCTGGATCATGTTCTTGGCGACCTGCCCGGTGACCAGCTGCGCGAAGTAGCGGCTCTCGATGCGGCTGGCGGTGTCGAAGTCGACCTGCGCACCCTCGACCGCGGCGGCCAGGATGGCCCGCGGAGCCGGCATCGGCGCGCCCTTGAGCTGCTTGCGCAGGTTCGACGGGAACGACGGCAGGATGGCCGCCAGCCCCGGCGACGACGGAGTGCCGCCGGGCATCTTGTAACCCTTTTTGTCCCAAGGCTGTTCGTGCGCATCCGGGTTGGCCTTGATCCAGGCCTTGGCCCGCGGCACCAGCTCCTCGACCGTCGGCAACACCTCGTCGACCAGACCGATCTCCTTGGCCTTGGCCGGCTTGAATCGGGTGCCCTGCGCCAAGATGGTGACGAATGCGTTCTGGATGCCGAACATTCGCACGGTGCGGGTCACCCCGCCGCCGCCGGGCAACAGGCCCAGCGTCACTTCCGGGAGCCCGAGCTGGCTGCCCTTGACGTCGGCGACGATGCGGTGATGACAGGCCAGCGCGATCTCCAGGCCGCCACCCAGCGCGGCACCGTTGATGGCGGCCACGACGGGCTTGCCCAGCGTCTCCAGCGTGCGCAGATCCTTCTTCACCCGCTCGACCAGATCGAAAGCCTGCCCGGCGTCTTCGGGGCCGAGATTGATCATGCCGTTGAGGTCGCCACCGGCGAAGAACGTCTTCTTCGCGCTGGTGATCACCACGCCGGTGATCGAATCCCTTTCGGCGACAAGGCGTTCGACGACCTTGCCCATCGACTCGATGTAGGCCTCGTTCATCACGTTGGCCGACCCGGACGGGTCGTCCATGGTCAGCGTGACGATGCCGTCGGCGTCCTTGTCCCACTGAATTGTGTTGTCCGCCATGTGCTTAAACCCTCTCGATGATCGTCGCGACACCCATGCCGCCGCCAATACACAGGGTGATCAGCGCACGCCGAGCGTTGCGACGCTCCAGTTCGTCGACCATGGTGCCCAGGAGCATGGCGCCGGTGGCGCCCAGCGGGTGGCCCATCGCGATGGCACCGCCGTTCACGTTGAGCTTCTCGTCGGGAATGTTGAGGTCCTTCTGGAACTTCAGCACCACCGACGCGAACGCCTCGTTGAGCTCGAACAGGTCGATGTCGTCGATGGTCAGCCCGGCCCGGTCGAGCACCTTGCGGGTGGCCGGCGTCGGACCGGTCAGCATGATCGTCGGCTCGGCCCCGGTGGTGGCGGTGGCCACAACGCGCGCCCGCGGCGTCAGGCCCTGCGACTTGCCGGCGGCCTCGGAGCCGATGAGCACCAGCGCGGCGCCGTCGACGATCCCGGAGCTGTTGCCGCCGGTGTGGACGTGGTCGATCCTCTCGACCCAGTGGTACTTCTGCAGCGCGACGTCGTCGAAGCCGCCCAACGCCGCCAGGCCCTCGAAGGCGGACTTCAGCTTGGCCAGGCCCTCCATGGTGGTGTCGGGCCGCATGTGCTCGTCGTGGTCGAGAATCAGCAGACCGTTCTGGTCGCGGACCGGCACCACGGATTTGGCGAAGTAGCCGCCCGACCACGCCTCGGCGGCCTTCTTCTGGCTGCGCAGCGCGTAGGCGTCGACGCCCTCGCGGGAGAAGCCCTCGATGGTGGCGATCAGGTCGGCGCCGATGCCCTGCGGCACGAATCCGATGTCGTAGTTGGTGGCCGGGTCCAGCGCCATGGCGCCGCCGTCGGATCCCATCGGCACCCGGCTCATCGACTCGACGCCGCCGGCGAGGACCAAGTCGTCCCAGCCGGAGCGGACCTTCTGGGCGGCGGTGTTGACGGCCTCCAGCCCCGAGGCGCAGAACCGGTTGAGCTGCACGCCGCCGACGGTGTCCGGCATCCGCGCGGCCAGCACAGCGGCACGGGCGATGTCGGCGCCCTGGTCACCGACCGGCGAGACGACGCCGAGGATCACGTCGCTGATCAGGTTCTCGTCCAGGTCGGGGAAACGCCTGCGCAGCTCGTCGATCAGCCCGACGACCAGGCTCAGCGGCTTGACCTCGTTCAGCGATCCGTTCTTCTGCTTGCCGCGCGGTGTGCGGATGGCCTCATAGATGAAGGCTTCTTCGGACATGTCGACTTCCTGTTCGCAAATGGGGTTCGTATCCGCACCCTAACAAAACTCCCGGCCAACCTGTTGGTTGGGCAGCGCTGCGCCGGTGGGAGGCCCACCGCTCGTCGACTGTCACGCCAGCGCAGCGCTCGGCGCGGATCGCCACGCTGGCGTGACGCTCGACGCTCGACGCTCGGCCTAAGCTCGACGACCATGACCGTGTCGCGACTGCGGCCCTACGCCACCACGGTGTTCGCCGAAATGTCGGCTCTGGCCGCGCGGATCGGCGCGGTGAATCTCGGCCAGGGCTTTCCCGACGAGGACGGGCCGCCGGCGTTGCTGAAGGCCGCGCAAGACGCCATCGCCGAGGGCGCCAACCAATACCCGCCGGGAACAGGCATCGCGCCGCTGCGCCACGCCATCGCCGCGCACCGGCGGCGACACTTTGGCGTCGAGTACGACCCCGACACCGAGGTGCTGGTGACGGTCGGGGCCACCGAAGCCATCGCGGCGGCGGTGATCGGCCTGGTCGAGCCCGGCTCGGAGGTGATCTTGATCGAACCCTTCTATGACTCCTACTCGCCGGTGGTGGCGATGGCCGGCGCGCACCGGGTGGCCGTGCCGCTGGTCCCCGATGCCAGCGGCTTCGCCCTGGACGCCGACGCGCTGCGGCGGGCGGTGACGCCCCGCACCCGCGCGCTGATCGTCAACTCACCGCACAACCCGACCGGCACGGTGCTGAGCGCGACCGAGCTGGCGGCGATCGCGGAGATCGCGGTGGCGGCCGACCTGTTGGTGATCACCGACGAGGTGTACGAGCACCTGGTGTTTGACGGCCGCCAACACGTGCCCCTGGCCGGCTTCGACGGCATGGCCGAGCGGACCATCACCATCTCCAGTGCGGCCAAGATGTTCAACTGCACCGGCTGGAAGATCGGATGGGCTTGCGGCCCAGCGCAACTCATCGCGGGCGTGCGTGCGGCCAAACAGTATTTGAGCTACGTCGGCGGCGCGCCGTTCCAGCCCGCGGTGGCTCTGGCGCTGGACACCGAGGACGCCTGGGTGGCCGACCTGCGCAGCAGTCTGCAGGCCAGACGCGATCAACTGGCCGCCGGGCTGATCGACATCGGGTTCGAGGTGCACGACAGCGCCGGCACCTATTTTCTGTGTGCCGACCCGCGGCCGCTGGGCTACGACGACAGCACGGCGTTCTGCGCAGCGCTACCGGAAAAGGTCGGCGTGGCAGCCATCCCGATGTCGGCGTTCTGCGATCCGGCCGCCCCGCACGCCTCGAAGCAAGCCAAGGTGTGGAATCACTTGGTGCGCTTCACTTTCTGCAAACGCGACGACACCCTCGACGAGGCGATCGGGCGGCTGGCCGCGCTGCGGGACTGAACGGCTATGCATCCATAACGCGCTGCCGCAGCCCCTCCAGCGCGGCATGCAGGATCTTCTTGCGGGCCCGGTTGACCCAAAACTCGGGCAGCGGCGCCCACGGTTCGACCGTGATTGCAAACCGCACCCTGGTCTTGTTGTCACCCTCCCGGCTCAGCGTGTATTCCCCGTGCTGACCGTGCTGCTGCGCGGTCTTGGCCGCGTCCCACACCATCCAATCTGGGCCCCAGTGGTATTCGAGCATTTCCGTGTCGTGAATGCCGGTCACCGCGATGGTGACCTTCACGTGGTGCGGTCGCCCGTCGGGGTGTTTGTCGATAACTTCGACCCGTTTGTGCACCGATGACCACGACGGCACGGCGTCCACGTCGGCGAGTGCCTCCATGATCACTTCCGGGGGCGCGTCGATAACGATTTCCGACGCTGCCTGTACGGCCACCGCTAACCGCCGCCCATGACCAGGTTGCGCAGACCCTTCACCGCGGCGTTGAGGACATTTTCGGTTGCGCGCCTAACGACGAAACCGGGAATGGGCCCCGCCGGTTCGACGGTGATGTCGAAACGCACTCGCGTCTTGTCGAGGCCCTCGGGTTTGACGGTGTATTCGACATGCTGGCCGTGCTGCTGGGCGGTCCCTTTGGCATCCCAGACCACCCAGTCGGGGCCCCAGTGGTATTCCAGGACCTCTTTGTCGACGAGCCCCAGGATCCTGATGGTGGCCTTGACATGGTGGGGCCGGCCGTCGGGATAACGGTCGATCACTTCCACCTGTTTGTGCAGCGGCGACCAGGATGACAACAGGCCGACATCTGTCAGCGCCTCCATGACCACTTCTGGGGGCGCGTCAACGACGAATTCCCGTGATGCTTTGACGGCCACTGAGACCAACTTAGCAACGGCGCCCTCCGCGCGGACGATGTTCGCCGTAAATCCTTGGCTACCAGCCGATTTCGTCCACAGGTGTGGTTGCCGCCGGCGGCGGGCCAACCGGTCCGGCCGGCGTTCGGGAGAAACGCGGCGCGGGCGCGGCCTGTTCGACGCCGTGGGCGGTGATTATTGTTGAGCGTGCCTTCAAATGGTCGGCCACGGCGGCTTCGCTCCAAGTCAACACCGGGGTGACACACGCATCGGTGCCGACGAAAACCCGTGTCCACTCGTCACGGGTCCGGCCGGCGAACCTCTGCGCGAAGACGTCGTACATCCGTGGGTACGAACCGATGTCGAGCTGGCTGGGCACCTCGTCGGGCGACAGGCCGAGCCCGGCCAGCAACGCCGCGAAGAATTGCGGCTCGATGGCGCCGACGGCCACGTACTTGCCATCGGCGGTCTCGTAGCACCGGTAGAATGGGGCGCCGCCGTCGAGCAGGAACGACTCGCGCCTGTCGCGCAGCGCACCGGTCGACTTCATGGCCCACATCATCTGGACCAGCAGGCTGACCCCGTCGACCATCGCGGCGTCGATGACCTGGCCCTTGCCCGACCGTTCCCGCTCGTACAGCGCCGCCACGATGCCCAGCAGCACCAGCATCGAACCGCCGCCGAAGTCGGCGACCAGGTTCAGCGGCGGCATCGGCGGCCGGTCGGCGTACCCCAGCGCCGAGAGCGCACCGGTCTGCGACAGATAGTTGATGTCGTGGCCCGCCGTCTGGGCCAGCGGCCCGTCCTGTCCCCAGCCGGTAATCCGCGCAAAGATCAGCCGCGGATTGACCGCCGCACAGTCGTCGGGCCCGATGCCGAGTCGCTCGCAGGTGCCGGGCCGGAAGCAGTCCAACAGCACGTCGGCCTTGGCGGCCAGCTCCAGCAGCGCCTGAGGCTGCGCCTTGACGTCCAGGTCCACGATGCGCTTCCCGCGGTGCAGCAGGTCGCGGTCCTCAGGCGGCATCGTCACGACCGCTTGGTGGCGACCCGCTTCGCCCGGCTTCGCCGCGCTTGCGATCGCCACGCTGCCCGGGCGGCGCACCCGCACCACGTCGGCGCCCAAGTCGGCGAGCACCATCCCCGCGTGCGGCCCCGGTCCGATGCCGCCCAGTTCGATCACCCGCACCCCGGCCAGGGGCCCACCGCCGCTCACGGTGATTACTTACCCTTCTTCACCTTGAGCACCCGCTTGCGCAGGGCCGCGGTCGCCGTATCGATCGTCCCCTTGATCGCGCGTTTGAGCACGAAGCCGGGCAGGGGAACGTTCGGGTCGACGCTGATCTCGAACTTCACCAGGGTGGCCTGGCCCTGCGGAACCAGGGTGTACTTGCCGTCCTGCGAGCGCTGCTGGGCGGAGCTGACCAGCGTCCAGCTCACCGCGTTGTCGCTCCACGTGTAGGCCACCACCTGTTCGTCGGTGATCCCCGCGGTCTTGACCTTCATCTTCACCTTGCTGGGACGCCCGTCGTCTCCGGTCTCGAGGACTTCCGCGCTCTGGTGCGGGTCCGACCATTCGGGCATCGCCTCGAAATCGGCGATGACGTCCAGAATCTCCTCGGGGCCGGCTTCGATGACGATGTCGCGGGATTCTTTGATTGCCATGGCCCGCACATTAGGCGAACGGCGTGCCGGCCGGAACGGTTTCGGCCGAGCGTACCGTCGTGCTTGTGACTGATACCCCGACCGATGCGGGGCCCGGCCCCGGAAATTCCGCCTACACCGTCGGTGACTACCTGTTGGACCGCCTCGCCGAACTCGGCGTGTCCGAAATCTTCGGCGTTCCCGGCGACTACAACCTGGAATTTTTGGACCACATCGTGGCCCATCCCACCATTCGGTGGGTCGGCAGCGCCAACGAGCTCAACGCCGGTTACGCCGCCGACGGGTACGGACGGTTGCGCGGAATGTCGGCCGTGGTAACGACATTCGGCGTGGGAGAACTCTCGGCGGCCAACGCGATCGCGGGCAGCTACGCCGAGCACGTGCCCGTCGTGCACATCGTCGGCGGACCCTCCAAGGACGCGCAGGGCACCAGGCGCGCGCTACACCATTCCCTGGGCGACGGGGATTTCGAGCACTTCTTCCGGATCAGCCGCGAAATCACCTGTGCCCAGGCCAATCTCATGCCGGCGACGGCGTGCAGGGAGATCGACCGGGTGCTCAGCGAGGTGCGCGAGCAGAAGCGACCCGGATACGTCTTGCTGTCCACCGACGTGGCGCGCTTCCCCACCGAACCGCCCGACGCGCCGCTGCCCCGCTACGCCGGCGGCACCAGCCCCCGGGCGCTAGCGCTATTCACCGACGCCGCAACCGAACTCATCGGCGACCACCAGTTGACCGTGCTGGCCGACCTGCTGGTCCACCGCCTGCACGCCATCAAAGAACTCGAGGCGCTGCTGGCGGCCGACGTGGTGCCGCACGCCACACTGATGTGGGGAAAGAGCCTGCTCGACGAGAGCTCACCCAACTTCCTGGGGATCTACGCGGGCTCGGCCAGCGCCGAACGGGTGCGCACGGCGATCGAGCAGGCACCGGTGCTGGTGACGGCGGGCGTGGTGTTCACCGACATGGTCAGCGGCTTCTTCAGCCAGCGGATCGACCCGGCCCGGACCATCGACGTCGGGCAATACCAAAGCAGCGTCGCCGGCGAGGTCTTCGCGCCGCTGGAAATGGGCGCCGCGCTGGAGGCGCTGGCCACGATCCTGGTCCGGCGCGGGATCACGTCGCCACCCGTGGCGTCGCCGCCCGCCGATCCACTGCCGCCACCCCCGCCACGGGATCAACCACTTACCCAACAGATGCTATGGGACCGGCTTTGCGTGGCGCTCACACCGGGAAACGTGGTCCTCGCCGATCAGGGGACGTCGTTCTACGGCATGGCGGATCACCGGTTGCCGCACGGAGTCACCTTCATCGGCCAACCACTGTGGGGCTCAATCGGTTACACGCTGCCCGCGGCGGTCGGGGCCGCCGTGGCGCATCCGGACCGCAGGACCGTGTTGCTGATCGGCGACGGCGCAGCGCAACTTACCGTCCAGGAACTCGGCACCTTCTCCCGCGAGGGGTTATCCCCCGTCATCGTGGTGGTCAACAACGACGGCTACACCGTCGAACGGGCGATCCACGGAAAGACGGCCCCCTACAACGACATTGTCGGTTGGAGTTGGACCGACATTCCCCACGCGCTGGGCGTGGCCAATCATCTGGCGTTCCGGGCGCAGACCTATGGCGAGCTCGACGACGCATTCACCGCGGCCGCCGAGCACAAGGACCGCATGGTGTTCGTCGAGGTGGTGTTGCCGCGCCTCGACATCCCTCGCCTGCTCGGCCAACTCGTGGGACCCATGTCGCCGGTGAAGGCCGGTTAAGGCCGCTCGGTCTCAGCGCGGCTAGACCGAGTGTGCCGTGCGGTCCGGGATCGGTCCGCTCAGTCCGCCTCGATGCGCATCATGTCGAAGAACCGGCCAACAAAGAGCGGCGGGTAGGCACCCACGCCCGCCCCGGACATCCATTGGGCCGCGGCGTCGGGGTGGTCGATCCACCGCCGCGCGCCCTCCTCGTCGGGAAACTCCTGCAAGATCAGGACCTCATGCTCATCGTCGAAAGCCTGGAAAATCCAGGTCTTTCGGATACCGGCCGCGGTAAATCGGTCCGCTGCCGAGCTGACCCCCGCGAGCAGGGCCGACACGTCGTCGACCGACGCGATCGCGGCAACCACGACGCCCGGCGCCCCGGAGATGGCCGGCGGTACCGGAACGAACCGGTCGACGATCTCGCCGGCAAAGACCGCGGGGATGTCGTCGACACCAGCGGCATCGAACCAGTCGAAGAAGACCCGGGAGCGCAACAGTTCCACGATCGGCTCACGGCTGTGCACCCCGATCATTACCAGCACCCGGCCGTAGTCGTGGGTGGACGTGTACACCAGAACGTGGTGTGCGCCAATGTCGGCCAGTGCCGCTTTGTTGCGCTCGAGCAGCGGCCACACTCGGGTCGGATCCGGGATGCGATAATCCGATGCGATCACCATCGAATGTATCTCGTTCGTCGTCACCGCAGGCCTACACCGGATTGAACGACGAAATGAGCCATTTCCCATGAGCTTTCGTGAGCTTCACCGATACGCTGCTGGAGGTGAACGTCGGCTCTGGCCGATCCTTGCTCTGCGTGCTTTGGTTGACGAACAACAGCACGTCGGCCGAACCCGGACGCAAGTCCGACAGGGCGGCGCGGAGCACCACCGCGGTCGTCTTCACCGACTTCTGTTTGGCGGCCGGGGCAACGATCTGCCGAGTGAATTGGTCGTAGTAGGACAAGAAGTCACCGGTCAAATGTGATTTCGCGGAAGAGAAGTCGCGGTCAAGGGTATCGGGAGAATACGACAGGACCGCCACCGTTCCCTCGCTGGCGGCCGAAATCGCCGCCTTTGCGGCCGCGGCATCGGTGTCCCGATCCGGCAAGTACAAGAAATAGAACAGCGCACCCAGCAGCGCCAACGAAGCCGCGACCAACAACGCCAGCAGGGCGGGAAGGACCTTGCCGGACGACCGCTTCTTCAGCGTGGCGAAGGAGCGCTTCAACCGGCCGGGTGCCGCGCTGGCATCTGGCGTCTCCTCGGCTTCCGCAGTCTCTGGGAGTTCCGCTGTCTCTTCGGCTTCCGCAGTCTCTGGCACCGACGTTTCGTCCGCGGTCACGGCACGAACTCGACTTTCGATATCTTGAGCTGACCACCGTCGCGGGTGACCGTCACGATCAGCCGGTAGTTACGTGGATCCTGTTTGGCGCCAGCCGCATTGGTCACCTCCGACGTGGAGGCCACCAGCACCACCGCCGAATCGGCCGTCATCGTGTCTACAGCGGCGGCCTGAACGGTGCCTTGCGAGACCACCTTCGATTGTTCCACCACCTTGGTGAAATCGTCGGCCATCTTGAGGAAGTCGTCCTTGAACGAGCCGGTGGAGTTCTCGAGGATGCGCTGCACGCCTTGCTTGGCGTTGTTGAAGTCCAGCGATGTCAGCGTCACGACGCCCTGGCGTGCCGCCGCGGCGAACTCGGCCGCACGCTGCCGCTGCCGGACCGCATCGCGATGCTCCTTGATCATGTAGCCGCTGCCCGCCAGCGCGGCGAGAATAATAACGATGGCTATGGACGCGGCAATGGTGGACCATTTGGGACGGCGAAGCCTGGAAAGGCAGCGCCAGCGTCGCGCCGGCTTCTCCTCCTCGGCCGACGAGGCATCGGCATCGGCGGGACTCCCTTCGGCCTCGGCCGGACTCCCTTCGGTCTCGACGCTTTCCGGCTCGACCGCGGACTGGATTTCTTCCGACTCGATCTCGCGGGTGTCTTGCGCGGCGGCTGATTCCTGTTTTTTCGCTTCGGCGAGTTCGGCCTGGCGTCGCAATTGAATGGCGCGGGCACGGGCACGGGCGGCGGCGGCAAGAGCCTCCGCCTCCGCGGCCTCTGCCTCGGCCTGTTCGGCCATTGCCCGGATTTCGGCGGCGGTGCTTGGGGTTTCGTCCTCGTTCACCGGAACCGATTTCGTGTCAGTGGCATTTTGGCGGGCGCCGCCATTCACCGTTCACCAGCCCGGGAACGAGGCTGCTCGTGACTCAATGCCAAACTCCTCTGCCGCTTGCCCGTCGGTGGCAAGTTTGCTTCTGGCCACGGACGGCAGGCGACGGTATCCCGGCGTGGGCGTCGCCGTTCGGCAACCCTACTCGGCAGACGCGTTAACGCGCGAGCATCTGCGCCGATATTTTTCCGCCGCCAACGTCCTGACGATCAGGAGAGCCACGTTATCACCTTCTCCGGCCATTCCCGCCGATGCCGCCCTGGCCGCCACTCGACAAATGCCCAACAAGCTGTGAGAATATAGTTCTCTTATCTGGCATACGAGGATGGCACGCCGCCTACCGAAGCAAGTCTTTGACCACCTTGCCGGTGGCGTTGAGCGGCAGCGCCTCGAGAAACCGCACCGACCGCGGCACCTTGAACCCGGCCATGCGTTCGCGGCACCAACCGATCAATTCCTCAGCGCTGACAACACCTTTCCGGACAACGAACGCCTTGCCCACCTGTCCGAGCCGCTCGTCGGGGACACCGATGACGGCCGCCTGCGCGACGGCCGGGTGGTTGAGCAGGAAGCCCTCGATCTCGGCCGGGTAGGCGTTGAATCCGCCCACGATGAACATGTCCTTCTTGCGGCCGACGACACGCAGTCGCCCCGCGTCGTCCAGGTTGCCGAGATCGCCGGTGTGCAGCCAGCCGTCGGCGTCGATCGCCTCGGCGGTGGCGGCGGGATCGTCGAGATAGCCCTGCATGACGTTGTACCCGCGCACCAGGATCTCGCCGTCGCCGGCGATGCGCACCTCGACCCCTTCGCACGGCAGGCCCGCGGTGCTGGCCACATCCTCGAAGGAATCACCGGGCCGGGACAAGGTGACGTTGCCGGCCTCGGTGAGCCCGTAACCGGTCATCAACGTCCGGAACGGCAGCTCACCGTGGATGCGACGGACCAGTTCGACGGGGATGTCCGCGGCGCCGGTCACGCCCGCCCGCAACGTCGACAGCCTGGCCCCGTCGCCAACCGTCAACAACGAATGGTACAGCGTCGGCGGACCGGGCAGCATCGTGATGCGTTCGCGTTCAACGAGATCCACCACCGTATCGACGTCGAAAACCGCGACCGGCAGCATCGTCGCACCGCGCAGGAAGGACGCGACGAGGCCCGCCTTCAAGCCGAACGTGTGGAAGTACGGGTTGATCATCAAATAGCGGTCACCCTCGCGCAGATCCGCGAGCGTCGCCCACTCCTCGTACGCACGCAGCGTTTGGCGGTGATTCATCATCGCGCCCTTCGGGCGGCCGGTCGTGCCCGAGGTGAAAATGATGTCCGAGATGTCGGTGCCGCTCACCGGCCGCTCGAACGGGGAACCGCCGGAAAGGAAGTCGGATTTCAGATCGATGACCGGTGGAAGCCCGGAGGGCTTCAAAGAGGACAGAGTGTAATCCCGGCCCAGGAATCCCTTCTGCACCAGGACGGCCTTGGCTCCGCTGCGCGCGATGATGTCGCCCGCCTCCTCCGTCTTGAACCGGGTGTTCACCGGCACCAGCACACCGCCCGCGGTCAGCAGGCCGAACGCCGCGACGATCCACTCCGCGCAGTTCGGCGCCCAGATCGCGACCCGTTCACCCCTGCCGACGCCGAGGTCCGCGAAAGCGCCTGCGGCGCAACGTATTCGCTGCACCAGTTCAGCAAATGTGAGGCGCAGTGGACCGTCGACGACCGCTTCGGCGTCGCCGAAGCGGTCCGCCGCGCTCAAGACCATCTCGGGGATGGTCTGCCACGCCAACGTTTGGGTCACACGGTGACGAGCCGACCGAGGTTGCCGCCCATGATCTTTGCCTGGTCGTCGACGGGCAGGTGCGACAGCGCGTTGATGTAGTAGGTCGGCTCCGCCAGCCCTTCGGGGTGCGGCCAGTCCGAGCCGTACAGCACCTGGTCCACACCGACGAGGTTGATCAGATCGTCGATGCCCTCCTCGAAGAACGGGCTGACGTAGACCCGGTTCTTGACCATCTCGACGGGGTCGCTCGGGAACGCTTCCGGGGCCTTCCGGAAGACCTCGGCCAGGCCGTCCAGCAGCGGGGTCATCCATTTCGATCCGGCCTCGACGATCGCGACCTTCAGCTTGGGGTGGCGGTAGAGCGCGCCGTGGATCACCCACGAGCCCACCGCGTCCTGGATGGGCCGCCACTCGTTGAGGATGCCCATCGCGTTGGTTTGGAACGGCAGCATCTCCTGGTCGGCGCCGTCCCACTCGGAGGTGTACCGGGAGTAGCCGCTGTCGCTGGAGTGCATGCCGACCAGCACGTCGTGCTCGACGACCCGCTCCCAGAACGGGTCGAACTCGGGCAGCGCGAACGATCGGGGGCCGCGAAATCCGGGGACCGGCGCCGGACGGATCAGGATGCACCGCGCGCCGCGCTTGACCACCCACTCCAGCTCCTCGATCGCCTTCTCGACGATCGGCAGGGTGATGACCGGGGTGGTGAAGATGCGGTTCTGGTAGTTGAAGCCCCAGACCTCGTCGAGCCACTGGTTCAGCGCATGGATCAGGACGTGGATGGCGACCGGGTCGTCGCGCAGCCGCTCCTCGATCAGGCTGGCCAGCGTCGGAAACATCAGGGTGCGGTCCAGGCCCAGCTCGTTCATCTTCTCCAGGCGCGGGCCGGGCTCGAAGAACGCCGGGATCGCGCGCATCGGCTCGCCGAACAGCTCGCGCTTGCTCTTGCCTTCCGGGTTGCCGTACTTGAAGTATTCCTCCCAGGCGCCCGGCCGGGCGACGACCTCGAAGGTCGGGTTGGGAATGTAGTTGCTGATCACGCCGCGGAGCGCGATCTTGGTGCGCCCGTTGATCTGCACGTACTGGACGTAGTCCTTGTACTCCTTGGGCAGGTACTTGGTCAGCGCTTCCGGCGGCTCGTAGAGATGATTATCCGCGTCAAAGAGTGGGAACGGGACGTCCACCCGATGCGACAACTGCCCCATGAAATCCTCCTTCGCAATTTCTGAGAATTGTATTCTCTCCAGGTCGCCAACCGCAACGCGTGGCCCCGCTCGAGCGCTCGGCGCGGGACGTCAGCAGGTCGCGATGATCTTGAAGGCGGCGGTGGCCGGTTCACCGGGCTTGTCGGTGTTGTAGCCGTTGGCGGTGCCGGTGATGGTGAATTTGTCGCCGCTCAGGCTCATGTCGGCGTCGCCGCCGTCGCCTTGGGAGTACATGCCGGTGAAGCCGCCCAAGTTCCGGATGCGCACGGACTCGGTGGTGAGCGGTTCCGCTCGTTGATCGATGACAACGGTGGCCCCAGCAAAGTCGCCGCCGATGTCGATCGTCCGGTACCACTCCAACTGACTGCACTTGACGACATGGATGTTCGCGTCGTTGCCGTTGACCGTGACCGACGCCGTGCTGGACACCTGGGTCGGCGGACGCGACGTGCAGGCCCCGAGCACGGCGACGGCGAGAGCGGCCGCGAACGCGGCAGCGATTCGGCTACGCACCGGACCACCCCCATCCTCGCCGACGAAAGTTCTTCGGCCTGCGACGATGATGTTATTCTCCCGATAAGAGAATGCCAATATCGGCCGTTCTCGCCCGAGGAGCGACGACGCATGGTGGACCTGGAGATCGACGGCGGGTTGGCGGTGCTCACCATCGATCGTCCCCACGCTCGCAATGCCATCGGACTCGACACCATGCATCAGCTGGAGAAGGCGCTCGACGCGGCCGCGGACGCCAAAACCCTTGTCATCAAAGGCGCGGGCGACCGGGCATTCGTCTCCGGCGGCGACCTCAAGGAGCTGAGCGCGCTGCGGACCGAGGAGGATGCCGCCGCGATGGCCAAGCGGATGCGGGCGGTCTGCGATCAGCTTGCCGGCTTCCCGGCCCCGGTGATCGCCGCGCTGAACGGACACGCCTTCGGCGGCGGCGCCGAGGTCGCCGTCGCCGCCGACATCCGGATCGCCGCCGACGACATCAAGATCGGCTTCAATCAGGTCGAGCTGGAAATCATGCCGGCCTGGGGCGGCGCCGAGCGACTGGCCGCCCTCGTCGGGAAGGGCAGGGCGCTTCTGCTGGCGGGTACCGGAACCGCCGTCGACGCCACCGAGGCCCAGCGAATTGGCTTGGTGGATCTGGTGTTTCCCCGGTCATCGTTCGACGAGGGATGGCGATCGGTGGCGACGAAACTGGCCCGCCATCCGGCGACGGAGATAAAGCGCGTAATACGGGGAGTTCCTCCCGACGAGGCGATAGCATCCTTTGCACGGCTGTGGGTTGCCGACGCCCACTGGCAGGCCGCAGAGCGGGTGATGAACCGCACCGCCAGTCCGCGCCCGGCAGCCGGAGGAGCGTCATGAACACCACCGTGAAGACACTGTTGGTCGCAAGCTCGGCGACATCGTTGATTGTGGCGGATTTGCTGGTCGGCAGCGGACGGGCACAGGCCGACCCTGTGTGGCATCAGGTCGTGTACGTCGTCTCGTCCACGAGCCCGGCCTACGTCGACATCTTCTATCAGGATCAGGACCCGACACTCTTCTCCGACTACAGCCACAACCCGTACACCTTCACCCCGCAGGTCCATGCGGATATCGCCCCCGGTAAGCCGTGGGTTCAGCCGGTGAACCTGTTAAACCCCGATCAGTGGGCGATGGTGACCGTCACGACCGGCCGGCGACCGGCCGCACCCGGCGGCATTCAATGCGACCTGTCGGTGGACGGGAAGATCGTGGTGTCCAAAATCGGCCCCAAGGGCGCGCTCTGTTCGCTGCGCACCTGGTGAACCGGCCCGGCCGGCTCCGGCTCCCCTTCCAGGCGGCGCAGATAACTCTCGACCAGCTCTAGGGTTTCGGCGTGACCGGCGGACATGCCGAGCGCCTGCTCGAGCACCAGAAACCGCGACAGGCTGGTCATCAGCACCGTCCACACCACCGGGGGCACATCGTCGGCTTCCACACCGTAGCGCCGCAGCGCGCCCGTCACCGCTCGGCGTTGTTCCTCGCGGAAACGTTCTGCGTAGTAAGCGATTTCGGTTCGCATCTCCTTGCGATGGTTGGCCAGTGCCATGAATTCCATCGAAATCCGGGTAAATCCGGGATCGGTGCCGAATCTCCACAGCGCCCATAGCGGCTGGGCCGATTGCAGCGCCTGCGCCTGAACCGCCAGGCCTTCCTCGGCGCGGCGGCGAAAGACCGCCAGGAACAGCTCGTCCATGGTGCGGAAGTAGTAATGCACGAGTTGGGGTTTGAGCCCGGCCTTGTGCGCGAGCCGGCGCGACGTCACCGCGGCATAGCCCTCGTCGAGCATGAGCCGCTCGGCCGCGTCGAGCAGCAGGCCGCGATTCTTCGCGTCCGGCGCCCCGATCCTGCGGGCCGCTGAAGCAGATGCCATGCCCTGCCCTCTGTCCTCTCCGCGCCCCCGTGCCGACCAGACGGATCGTATCGTGGCGCGCCGCCCGCGACCTTGACCCTGACATTACCGCCATGCTAAGCAGGTGCTCAGCACATTCTTGAAACCGGGCGGCGGCATCGCTTGCCGCCGAACACCACCGGTAAACCCAGCCCAGGGAGACGCAATCCGATGAGCGACTACGACTCGATCGACTTCTTCACCGATCCGTCGCTGGTGCCCGATCCGCACCCCTACTTCGACTACCTGCGCGGCCAAAACCCGGTGCTGCGCCTGCCACACCACGGGGCCGTCGCCGTCACCGGCTACGAGGAAGCCTCCGAGGTCTACAAGGACGCCGACACGTTCTCCAACATCGTCGCGCTCGGCGGGCCGTTTCCGCCGCTGCCCTTTCAGCCCGAGGGCGACGACATCAGCGCCCAAATCGACCGGCACCGCAGTTATTTTCCGATGTTCGAGCACATGGTCACCATGGATCCGCCGGACCATACCCGGGCCCGGTCGGTGCTGAGCAAGCTGCTCACCCCGAGCCGGCTGAAGCAGAACGAGGAGTTCATGTGGCGCCTGGCCGATCGTCAGCTCGACGAGTTCCTGCACAACGGTGAGTGCGAGTTCATCGCCGAATATTCAAAGCCGTTCGCCACGTTGGTGATCGCCGACCTGCTCGGCGTGCCGGAGGACGATCACAAGGAGTTCCGCGTCGTTCTGGGCGCCGACCGTCCCGAGTCGCGGGTGGGCGCCCTGAACCAGGGGTCGGTCGGCATCAACCCGCTGGAGTGGCTCGACGAGAAGTTCTGCTCCTACATCGAGGACCGGCGACGCGAACCGCGCAACGACGTGCTCACCGCGCTCGCGACGGCGAAGTATCCGGACGGATCGACACCCGAGGTGATCGAGGTGGTCCGCTCGGCGACGTTCCTGTTCGCGGCCGGGCAGGAGACCACGGCCAAGCTGCTCAGCGCGGCGCTGCAGGTGCTCGGCGACCGGCCGGACATCCAGCGGCAGGTGCGTGACGACCGCAGCCTGATTCCCGCGTTCATCGAAGAATCGCTGCGCATGGAAAGCCCGGTCAAGAGCGACTCGCGGCTGGCCCGCAAGGCCACCCGCATCGGCGGTGTCGACATACCCGCCGGCACCGTGGTGATGGTGCTACCGGGCGCCGCCAATCGCGACCCGCGCCGGTTCGAGAACCCGCACGAGTTCAACCTCCACCGCAAGAACGTTCGCGAGCACATGGCCTTTGCCCGCGGCGTCCACTCCTGCCCCGGCGGACCGCTCGCCCGGGTGGAGGGCCGCGTCTCGATCGAGCGCATCCTGGATCGGATGTCGCACATCGAGATTGACGAGGCCCACCACGGCCCGAGCGCCGGCCGCCGCTACACCTACGAGCCGACGTATATCTTGCGTGGCTTGAGCGAACTGCACCTGAGGTTCACCACCGCCGACGCTGTCGCGTCCGTGCGCTGAAACTCCTGCGCGAGAACTATCGGATCTGCGTTCCGATGAAGTAGGTGGCGAGCAGGCTCGCGCCGATGAGGATGACCCAGGCGTCGGTCAGCCGGCACAGCAAGGCGGGGGCCTGCCTGACTTCCATGAACTCCCGAAAGATGATGCGCACCTTGATGAGTGCGATCACGATCACGCTGGACGTGACCACCGCGCTGGGGCTGAGCGCGCCGGCCCGATCTTCGGCGGAGTGATCTATCCAGAGGTAGGCCAGCGTCAATGACGCCAGCACGACCCACACGACCAGCAGCCTTTTGTTGAATCCGATCACCGATCACCTCACCACGTACAGTAGCGCGAAGATGAGCACCCAGAGGAAGTCGACGGTGTGCCAGTAGGTGGCGCACGTTTCGACCAGCTCCTGGGATCGCCTCACGGGACTCCAAAGTTGGTACACCGCAACGCCGAGGACGACGAAGCCGATCAGCAGGTGCACGAAGTGGATCCCGGTGAGAAAGAAGTAGTAGGTGAAGAAGTCGTTGCTGGTAAGGCCGTTGCCCATGCGGATCTGCCGCGCCCACTCGAACACCTTGGAACCGAGGAACACCAGACCGAACAAGGCGGTGAGGAAGGCGTCCTTCAGCGCCGGACGGTAGGCACCGGCGCGCGACGCCTGCACGCATCGCGCCACCGACCACGAACTCAGGAGCAGCACAAGGGTATTGAAGACCCCGATGCGCAGGTCGAGCTGCGCCTGGGAGCGCAGGAAGAGTCCGGGGCTTTGGGTTCGGTAGAACAGGTAGAAGCCGAAATATGCTGTGAAAACCAGTGTTTCGAACAACACGAAGGCCCACATGTCCGGCTGGCCCGGCACGAACCTGGCGGGCTTGTTCGCGTCTCGTGCCACGTCGGCTCCGGCGAGGTCGGTCATGGCGCCGCCGGGGCGACGTCGGGCAGGGGCCCGGTGCCGAAGTCCTCGCGTTGGATCATCCGCCGGAGCAGGGCGATGAAAACGCCCGTGTAGATGCCGAATACGACCACGTCGAGCCACCACGCGATCTGGCCGTTCCACGCCAACACGCCCCGCCGGAACGCCCAGGCGGGCGACACGACGATCTCGGTGAGGGCGTTGCAGAGGTTGAGGTAGCCGAACCACTTGGGGAACACCCGGTTCTTGTCGATGAGGATCGCGAGCATCCATACCAGCGAGCCGATCAGGAACACCCCCATGGTTCCGACGAACGACAGGAACGCGAAGTCGTAGATCCAATGGATCAGTTCGGGGTCGCGGTCGGGTCGCAGCGCGCCGACGGTCAGCGCGACGCACATCAGCAGCATGCCGGGTATGGCGCTGAGCGAGTACAGCACCAGGTAGGAGTACGCGAAAGCGCGGCTGATCGACATGCGCCGCATCGAATAGGCGATGAGGGCGTTGCACATGGTCGTCATGCCGGTGATGAGGAACATGATGGCGAACCCGGCGAGAAGCCCAAAGTGGTTGTCGCGGAACCACCGCACGATCCTCTCGGCGTCCCACGCGGGGTCCGGCGGGGGCTGGGTGCGCGTGAGCACGAAGAACACCAGGAAGAAGAAGTTGTAGAAGACGATGAGCGTCCACCACGCCAACCACAGCTCGCGCTTCGGGTTATGCCGGAGCGTCTGTGTCGCGTTCATGCGTTCACCCGTTCGTCGACGCGCCGCGGGTACTCGGCGCGTTCACGGTAAACGGCCCGGCCCACAACGACGGCCGTCACGACGATCCATACCGCGATGGCGGTGTTCTTCAGCCAGAACGACAACGCTCCGTCCCACGCCAGTGGGCCGGTCAGCGTCAGGCCGACGAACGCCGCCGGCGCCAGCGCGGCCGCGATGAGGAGGTTGAAGTGGGCCACCCATCGGTTGAACACCGGACGTGGTTGATCGTCGAAATAGATTGACAGGGCAAAAATTACGCTTTGCGCGATGAGGAAGGGCACCGAGGTGGTGAAGGTGATCCACGCGAAATCGTTGAGCAGCTGCGTCAGCTCTGGGCTGCGTTCCGGGCGGAAGGCGGCCAGCAGCCAGCAGACGTTGGCGATGAGGAACAGGGTGGGTCCGCCGGCCACGCAGCCGAGCATGCAGTAGGAGAAGATCGGCGTGCGATGAGCCATCCGGCGGATCTGCATCACCAGCAGGGTCAGGACGGGGATGAGGCCGACGCCGAACCAGTTGAACAGGATCATGCTGTATCGGATGCCCGGGTAGTTTTCCCGATAGAAGGCGGCCACCCGCCCCGCCGACATCGTGGGCGACATCGGCGGCGTGAAGCCCGGGAACAAGAGAAACGCGGCGATCCAGACGATCGCCACCACCGGCAACGTCCACAACAGGATCAGCTCACCGTCGGTGTGGCGCAACGTAACTCGCGAAGGTCCGCGACCTGCCGCATCGTTCGCGCCGACGTCGGACATCGCCTGACTCCTTCCGGCACACGACACCGCCTGGCCCGTCAGCGAAGCTAGCCGATCGGCTACCCGAGCGTCAATAGCCGATCGGCTACGCTTTGGGTGTGGATTCTCCGCGGGCCGGGTGTCAATTCGGTGCCGTCACGCGCAGCCCGGCACAGACCCGCATCATGGATGCGGCCCTGAAACTGATCGCCGACCACGGCGTCGGCGGGACCTCCTTGCAGATGATCGCCGACGCGATCGGGGTCACCAAGGCGGCGGTCTACCACCAGTTCAAAACCAAAGAGCAGATCGTCATCGCGCTCACCGAACGCGAACTCGGCGGGTTGGAGGAGGCGTTGGAAGCCGCCGAAGCCGAGGATCACCCGCCGCGGGCGCGCGAGTTGCTGCTGGACCGGGTCATCGATCTGGCCGTCGAACGTCGCGGGGCGGCCAGCACCCTGCAGTTCGATCCGGTCATCGTCCGCTTGCTGGCCGAGCACCAACCGTTCCAGCGATTCATCGAGCGTCTCTACCGGGTGCTCGTTGGTGACGCCGGCGACGACAGCAGGGTTTTGGCGGCGATCATGTCGGGTGCCATCGCGGTCGGGGTGATGCATCCGCTGGTGGCCGGCATCGACGACGAGACGCTGCGTTGCCAGCTGCGGCGCATCACGCGCCGACTCGTCGACGCGGCCGAAGCCAATGACGGCTCCGCCGGCTCACGCAGAGCCAAGCGGCGGCTCACCGTGGCCGGAGATTAAATCCCAAGCTATACATCGCTGTTGGCCTGTTGGCCCGTTGGTAAGGAAGGGGAGTTCGATGATCGAAGTACTGCCGGACGTGCCGCAGGGAGTGATCGGCATCCGCGTGTCGGGCCGGCTGCGCGGTGAGGACCTGCGCGAGGTCAAGCCGACCCTGGAAAAGCTGCTGAAGAGCGGCGAGATCAGGATCGTGGAGGTCATCGCGTCCGATTACGAGGGCTTCGGGCCCGGCGGGTTGGTCGAAGACCTGAAACTGGGCTTCGGCGCTCTCTTCCAGCATCATTCGGCCTTCAAGCGGATCGCGATAGTGTCCGACAAGGAATGGGTCGCCCATACGCTGCATGCCCTGGCGTGGATGATCCCCGGCGAACTCGCCTTCTTCGGCCTCAACGAGCTTGAGCGCGCCAAAGAATGGGCCGCCGGCTAAACGGCATTGGGCCGAAAACTATGGTGGCGACCTCCACCCGCTCGGGTACGGTTTTCTCATGAACACAATGGCGCGTTTGGCTGCCGCAGCGATCATGGTGGCCGCCGACATTGGACTGGCGGGTGTGGGCACCGCAACCAGCGCTCACGCCGACGATCCGCCCTGGCCGTTCGTCGGATACCACTGGTGCCCGGGGCAGCCCTTCAACCCGGCATGGGGGCCTCAATGGGATCCGACCACCTGCCACGACGCGCACCATCGCGACATGGACGGCACGATTCATAACGGCGACTACTTCGGTCCCAGCCCCTTCCAAACATGGCCGGAGATACCGAACACGCGGCCGTGAGTTCGGCTGGCGGCTAAGGGGTTTGGCCCGTAAGCAGGTCGGGATTCGGGGTTACTTCGAGGTCGCGCGTTAATCCCATTTGTCACATCGGTCACTCGCTGGCCGGCATAGGCGATGTGCCCGACTCACAGCGACAGCCAACCACTTGTCGCTACGAGGCGGGCAACAACGCGGGTGCCCGCCATGCCGAGACGCGAGTGACACATGTGACCACTACGACGTGGCCCGGTGTTCACGCCGGCGCCGGACCGGCCCGGGCCCACTACGTGTCGCCGCGCTCCCAGATTTGGGTGCCGTCATGTGCGTTGCAGACCAGGAACAGGCCGTCCGGTGCCTGCGCGACGTAGTACTCCGGGTAGTCAACGCACGACGAGTTTTCTTCCTTGACGCCGGCCATCGGGGGCGAGCGGAACCACCGGGGCTCATATCTTCTCGGCGAACCGCAGAACATCAACCGTCCCGGCTGCGTCGCGAAAGACACGTAGTAGTCGGCGGTCCCGAACACGTAGTACGTGGTGTTGTCGCACGGCGCACCGAGCACAACGTGCGGCATGATGCCCGGGGTGCAATCCGGGTAATCGCAGACGCTCGGTCCGGCGGCGGCTCGCGGCGCCGCCACCACACCGAGGCCCAGCAGTACGGCGACCACTGCCACGATGAATCGCACGAGATTACTTTGCCACAGCCGAACCACGGCAGGGAATAGAATTCTCCCTTTCAGAGAGGATCGGCACCGGATATCGCCGCCGCCGGCGGCGGCGTGCCCGCCTGGCAGTGATAATGTGACTCTCGTCCATAGGTGCGGACGGGGAGGTGATCCATGCCGCCGCGCAAGCTTCCCAGCGACCCGATCGGGGCCGATAATCCGCGGGCGGGGGTGCTGTCCGCGTCACCGTCCGCTTCGGTAGCCGGAGCGGACGAACTCGCCCAGGCGGAGGCCCGCGCCGAGGCCGCTCGTGCCCGCGCGATACGGCTGCGCCAACAAGCCGAGGCGGCGTCGAGCGATCAAGGCAACCGGTCCGACGCGGATGCCGATGCCGTACACGAGTCGGCGCCGTCGCGTCGGCGGCTGCGTCGCCCCGGCAGGAAGGCCCTCGCCGCCGCTGCCGCGGCCGTGGTCATCTGCGCCTCGCTAACGGCGAGCGGGTATCTGGTGTGGCATCACCGCAACGTCGTGGCGGAACGTCAACGCGCCGCGGAGTTTTCCGCGGCCGCCCGCAACGCCGTCGTGACGATGATGTCGATCGACCCGAACAAGGCGAGAGAAGACATGCAGCGTTTCGCCGACGACACCACCGGGATATTCAAGGTCGGCTTCTTGATGGGCGCCGAGGATCTCGTCAAGGCAATCGAGCAGTCGAAAATCAGCGCCAAGGCCACCGTGCAAGCCGTCGCCGTGCAATCCATGACCAAGGATTCGGCGCTTGTCCTGGTCGCGGCGAAATCAGAGATCATCAAACCCGGTGAGGCTAAGCCGGATTCGCGGTCCTTGCGGGCGGTCGTTGCCATCCAAAGGGACGCGGGCCAGCTGAAAGTTTCGAGAATCGAGTTCGTTCCGTGACGGTCGACGAATCACCCCGGGAGCCGACGCGTCACCGCCGAACCGGCGCGATCCGGCGCTGGACGCGTCGTTGCGCGGCGAGGTGGCGTCCAATCCTGTTGACACTTCTGCTTATTGCCGCGACCGGTTATGCGGCCGGCTATTTCTATTTCGCCTACCGTCCGGATCTGCAGACCGACGACGCCGCGGCACACCAGGTCGTCAAGGCGGCCAGCGATGGCACGGTGGCGCTGCTGTCCTACTCGCCGGAAACCCTTGACCGCGACTTCGCCAACGCCAAGTCCCGGCTTACCGAGGACTACCTGGCCTACTACCAGCGCTTCGCGGACCAGATCGTGGGGCCGTCGGCTCAGCGCGGCCAGGTCACGACGACCGCCACTGTGGTCAAGGCCGCCGTGTCGGAGATGCACCCGAATTCGGCTGTCGTGCTTGTTTTCATAAAGCAGAAGACGGCAAGCAAGGAAAAGCCACAACCGGTGGTGACATCGAGCAGTCTTCGGGTAGCGCTGACAAAGGTCAACGGGTCATGGCTTATCGAAAAATTCGATGTCGTGTGAGCGCCGAATGCAGGTTCGCTCCAAACGAGATCGCGATATGCGGAGGCGGTGTTAGCCTGTGAATTCACCTGCTTTTCAAACTGGCGGCATCAGCGCGTCAAGGAGCGGCCGATGCGTTTCATGAATGCGACGGCAAGCGCGGCACTGGTGGCCGCCGGCGTGATTGGCGGTGTGGGCGCGGCCCCGTCAGCGTGGGCCTACGACGCTTCCCTCAACGGGACATATACCGCCACCTGGGTCGGCGACTGGGCCAGGACGAACGATGTGTATCACCAGGAACCGGTGGTGCGAGAAACCTGGAAAATCACCACTTCGTGCCAAACCGCGGAGGACTGCACGGGCCAGGTGGTCAGCGACCAGGGCTGGACCGCACCGATCAACATGCACGACGGAAGCACCTGGTTCGTCAGCCGCGACATCCCGAACTGGACAACCTGCCCCGACGGCGCCTCATACACCGGGCACGAAGTCATCCATTTCTATCCCGCGGACCCGGAGACCGGTGAAAAAGTGGTTGGCTCGTCGGTCTTGGCCGGAAGAGAACACACGACCGGCAAACCCGGCGCCTGTGGCACCAATCTGCCCCTATACATCGACCAGCCATTCCGGCTGGACAAAATAGGGTGAGCCGGCGCACCTAATCCAAAGGGGCCCGGAACGTCAGATCGCGAACATGTCCTTCCACGTCTTGGGAGCCTTTTTCGCGACCAAGTCCGATTGCCGATAAACCTGGCCATCCGGGGCGACATAACTGCCGGTGCGCGGGTCGTACTGGGCCGTGGATATCGACGGACCGGGCTGCGGTTCGCCGCGTCCGAACGCGCTGGGCGCCACGGAAGGCGCGGCCGGCGCCGCCGGCGCGCGGGCACCGGCCGGGGGAGACGGTTCGTCGATCGGCGCTATGGGCGACACCGCCCCCATCGTCGCGGGGTTCAGCGGCGCCGGCGGTAACGGTGCGCCCGGCGGCGTTCCCCGCGGAACCGCTCCCGGGGGAAGCGGCGTTCCCTCCACCGGCCCGAAGATTCTCTCGCGGTTCCAGTTGACGCGGTCGTCCGGCGGGATGCCCTGCGCGATGAGGTTCGGGTCCAGTGGATAGGTGCCGAAGACGTGCTGTCTCATCGCCAGCGGTTGAAATGGCTTGTCGCTCTCGCAGATTTCGACGGTCGGCGCACGCTTTCCGGGCTGCCCCATGCAGGGGTAATTGCGGGCGCCGCGCACTCCGATGGGTGAATCCTGCGGGAGCTTGCAGTACAGCCCGTTCGGTGTGTCGACGACGCGGGTGTCTGCGGGGGTACGCCATTGACTCGGCGGCAGGAAGCCGACCGTGCATGCGGGCGGATCGCTGATGATGAGATTGAAGGCGCCCTTGGCCAGCCCGTCCGGGGCCTTGATGCCGATGAACGACTGAATCGCCGCGGTGAACGGCGGCAGCAGCACCAAAACCTGCTCGAGCGAAGCGTGGTAGGTCACGCCGATCTGACCGATCGTGGTGAGGTTGGCGAGCAGCACCGGCAGCGTCGGTTTGATCTGGTCGAGCAGCCGCGACGCCTCATCGAAGGCGCCGGGCCCCTTTTCCAGCAGGGTGCGGATCTGCGGGTCGTTCCGCGACAGCTGCCCGGTGACACCGGCAAGGCTGCGCGCCCACGTTCGGATCGAGTCGGCGGTCTGAGCCTGCGCATCGAGGAAGGGACCGGTGTCGTCGGTCAGGTTCCGCGCGCGGTCGGCAACGCCGTTGAGATCACCCGAGACTTGGGCCGACGAGTCGAACAGCGATCCGAAATCGTAACCGGCGCCGTTGAATGCCTGGAAGGACTCGTCGAGCAGGGTGCTGAGCTTGCCCTGGGGAATGCTGTTGATCAAGGTGCTGGTCTGGTCGAGCACGGGACCGATCGGCTGCGGAATCGTCGCGTCGTTCACGGCGATGATCGAACCGTCGTGCAAGTAAGGCGGTGAGTCGGTGCGTGGACGCAGATCGACGTAATACTCGCCCACCGCCGAAATGCTGAGCACCTGAGCTTGCAGGTCCGCGGGGATCTTCGGTGAAGTATCAAGGGAGAGAGTGGCTTTGGCGCCATCGCGGGTCAGCCCTATCGCGGTCACCTTACCGATCTGCACCCCGCGATAGGTCACGTTGCTGAAGCGATACAGCCCACCGGTGGCGGGCAGTTTCAGCGTGACCGTCATCTTGCCGATGCCCAGCAGCGTCGGTGCCTGGATGTACCACAACGCCATGACGATGACACCGACGATGCCCACGATCGCGAAGATCGCCAATTGGATACGGACGAAACGGGTTAGCATCTACCGCCCCCCGTCCGTGGACGGCTCCGGGGTCGGTGTCGCGCCCGGTACCGGGGCACCCTGGTCGGCCGGCGGTGGCGCCTGACCGGGGACCGGTGAGGGCGCCTTCTGCGCGTCTGGGCCGAGCATTGTCAGGCCGGCGACTATCGGCGGGACCGGCGGTGGCGCCGCTGGCGCCTCGGCTGGTGGTGGTCCCGGCCGTCCCCACGGTGGCGGCGGCCCGAACGGCGCCGGTTCCCCAACTGGTCCGGGCTTGCTCAGTGCCCCGGGTGCCCCGGGCGGCGCACCGTATCTGAATTGCAGATATTCTGGATCCCCTGGCGCCGGCACGCCCTCCGCGCCCAGCCGTTCCCAGTGGGTACCCCGCAGGATGCTCTTGCGCAGCCCGGCATTCGTCAGGTCGATGATGAAATACCCGTTCATGTAGTCGCCCCGGATGTACCGGTCGACGATGCTCTGGGTGAACGGGAATAACGGCGCCTCCGCCAGTGCGGCGTCGAGGTTCGGCCCGACGTCGGCGAGCGCGCCGAGTGCCGGTTCGAGATTCTTGAGGTTTCTGACCAAGTCAGATCCCGCGTCGTTGACGAGTTTGGTGGCGGTGCCGCTGAACGTCCCCAGTTTTTCGAGAGCCTCCGTCAGCCGCGGCCGCTCCTTGATGAGCACGTCCAGGGCTGGCGGAATCTTGTGCAGCGCTTGGGTGATCACGTCGCGTTGTCCGGCGAACGTGGCGGAAAGCCGGTCCAGCGCCCGGATGGACGCGACGAGGTTGTCGCGTTCCCGATCCAGCGTGCCCACGAACCTGTCGAGGCGCTCCAGCAGATCGCGAGCGTCGCTCGCGTGGCCGGACAGGGCGGCATTGAAGTTGTGGATGACGTCCCCGATCTGTCCCAACCCGCCGGCGTTGAGGATCACGGACAGCGACGACAGTGTCTGCTCGGTCGATGGATAAGTCGACGACCGGTTCAGCGGGATCGTGGCGCCCGGTTGCAGGTGTCCGATCGGCGGTTGGCCCAGTGGGGGATTCAGTTCCAGGTGCATGGATCCCAGCAGGCTGGTCTGGCCGACGCTGGCCACCGCGTTGGCGGGGATCACCACACCGGGCCGCACCGAGATTTCCACGTCGGCATGCCATCCCCGCACCTTCATGTTGCTGATGCTGCCGACGATGACATCGTCGATCATCACCGGCGAATTCGCTTCCATCGTAACGACATTGGCGAGCTCGACATGGTAGACGGTGGCGCCCGGACCGCGTCCCACCGCGCCCGGCAGCGGCAACGAGTTCAGGCCGTTGAAGCTACAGCCGGTCGTGGCGAGCATGATGCTGCAGCCGATGCCAAGCACTCGCCGTATCGCAGCTCGAGTGGTCATGGTTGCGGGCCTCCCCCGGGGAGCAGCATGTCCGACACATTCGCCGGGCCCGGCGGCGGTTCGGCCGGCGGCTCGGGCGGCACGCTGGGCGGCGGGGGCTCGGGCATCGCCGCTCCCGGTATCCGCGCCGGTGGCGGCGGCGGTGGCGGTGCCGGCGGTGTATCGCCGGGCAGCCCGGTATACGCGGACACCGCCGGCGGCAGCTCGGGGGGCGTCGGCTTCGGTCCTTCGCCGCCGGGCGCCAGCCGTTGCTCGGTGTAAACGACGTTCTTCGGGTCAAACGCCGGGGATAGCAGTGGGTTGACCGGAATCGGCAAATAGTTGAAGTTGAATAGGAAATTCGGGTTGAACACCTTCAGCGCCGGGCTCAGGTACAAGCCGCACAGCTTGCCGGTCTCCACGGCGGTGGCGTTCTCTATGGCCCCGATTTGCGAGCACCAGGCAAACGTCGGATTGGTGAAGTTCTGGATTCCGACCCCGCCGCGGATGTTCCCGACATCGGGGTCGTAGTCGTTGTAGGCGTTCGCCAGCGCGTTCGGCGCCACGTGCAGAACGTTTTTCAACGCCATCTGGTTATCGACGAGTACTTGCGTCAGGTCGGCCAGCCGCGTTATCTGCTCCGCGGTTTGGTCACGACTCCCCTCGATGAACCGCTGCACCTCGCCGACCGCGCTCGCCAGGTCCGTCAACGCCGCGTCCAGATCGGACTTGTTGTCGTCGAGCACGCTGGTGAGTGTGGCCAGCCGGTTGTCGAACTGCACGATCTGGACATTGCTGTCGCGCAGTGCCCCAACGAAATTCTGCAGGTTCTTGACGATGTCGACGATGTTGCCGCTGCCGTTGGCCAGGATCCGCCCGAACCCGGACAGCTGGGCCAGCGTCTGCCGCAGCTTCTCACCGTTGCCGTCGCCCAGCGCGTTAGCGGCGCTGTCGATGAACCGCGCCACCGATGGGGTCGACACCTTGCTGTTGGGGCCCAACTCGGTTGCCAGACGCATTAATTGGTCCTTCACCTGGTCCCATTCGACGGGCACCGCCGTCCGGTCGACCGGTATCACCGCGCCGTCACGCATGGCGGGACCGCTCGACCGGTAGGCCGGGGTGAGCTGGACGTAGCGTGCCGCCACCAGGTTCTGGGCGACGATCACCGCTTTCGCGTCCGCGGGAATGCGCACGTTGCGATCGACGTGCATCACCAGCTTCGCCTGGGTGCCCTGCGGCCGGATGGATGCGATGGTGCCCACCTTCATCCCGGACACCCGGATATCGTCGCCCGGGTAGATCGCGGTGGCGGTCGGGAAGTAGGCGATGATCGTCGTCGGGCGAAAGAAGGTGTTGCGGATGGCAATCCCCGTGCCCACAACGATGAGCCCGGCCAACACGATCGCCAGCCCGCCCTTGAGCTTGTTGCGCGGAATCGCCTCGAGCCGCATCATGGCCGGCCGCCCGGATCCATGTTGAACGGGAACGGGAAGAATGCCCGCGGCCCGGCGGTGTCCGGTGGTTGACCGGGGGCGCCGTAGGCGCGGAACCCGAAGGAGTAGTCGAACAACCATTGGAAAAATTCCAACTGGAACAGGTTCGGGATGAACGGGTTGTAGTAGAACCCACTGGACACCGTCTCACCCTGCGTCAGCTCATATTTCGCCAGTCCGGGCAAGGCCTTCGCTATGTTGTCGCGGTTTTTTTCCAGCATCGCCGTCACCGAGTTCAGCTTCTCCAGCGACGGTGCCAGCTTCGCCTCGTTGTCATGCACCAGACCCGACAGCTGCTTGGCCACCGCGGACGTGCTGGCCAGCAGCCGCACGATCGCCTGCCGCCGCGCCACCAGCATGGACAACAGGTCGTTGGCGTTGAGGATCAACGTGTTGAGTTGCTGGCTGCGTTGCGAAAGGATGCCGGTGACATCGGCGGCACCCTTGAGCAGCTGCCCGAGTGTCTGGTTGCGGGCATTCAGCGTCTGGGAAAGCCGGGTGATCCCATCGAACGCCGGCCCCAGTTGCGGCGCAACCTGATTCAGCGTCGCCGACAGCGTGTCGAGGGACCGGTTGAGCGCTTCGGTGTTGGTTCCCGCGATGTCGGTCGTCAGGTCACCGACGGCCTCGGACAGCGAATAGGGCGAGGAGGTGCGCGACACCGGGATGACGGACATCGGACGCAATGTGCCGCTGCCCGCGGAGTCGACGGTGAGCACCCGCTGACCCAACAGCGAGCCGGTTTTGATGTGTGCGGTGCTGGCCGACCCGAGCAGAACGTCGCCCTTGGCGGTGAATGTCACCAGAACATCGCCGCGCTGCAGCGACATGCCCGTCACGCTGCCGACCTTGATTCCCGACACCGTCACGTCGTTGCCGGTTGCCAGGCCGCCGGCATCGGAGAACAGCGCCTGGTAGCGGACCGTGGTCGCTCGCTGTATCAGCTGTTCGGGATTCAGCCCGACCGCGATGACCAGCGCCACCAGCACGGCGCCGATGAATCCGGCGCGAATGAGGCCCGCCCCACGGTACTTATTCATTCGCCATCCTTCGGCTCCGCGCACCTTCCGGTGATCTGGTGCTTGATGCCGACTTCGACTGTCCGGTATTGCAGATCGGACACACGCAGCGCCAGTCCGCACAGGTAGTAGGGGAACCAGGCGCCGTAGGCACCCAGCCGCGTTAGCTTGCGGTAGTCGTTGGGCAACTTGTGCAGCGAAGCGTCGAGAAGGTTCTTGTCCTTATCCAGCAACGGGGCCAGCCGATTCAATTGGTCGACGGTGCCGGCCAACGGCGCGCGGGCGCGGCCCAGCAGATCCGCGATCGATGCAGTTCCGTTGTCCAGGGCGGTGATCGCGGCGCCGATGGTGTCGCGGTCCTGCGACAGGCCGCTGATCAACTTCTCAAGACGGTCGATGGCGCCCGAGAACTTGGTGCCCTCCTGGTCGACGGTGCCCACCACGGTGTTCAGGTTGTCGATCAGCCCCTGCACCGTCTGGTTGTTGTCGGCCAACGCATTGGAGAACGAGGACGTCTCCGACAGCAGCGACTGCAGCGTTCCGCCCTCGCCCTGGAAAACCTGGATGAGTGCTGCGCTGAGCGCGTTGACGTCTTGTGGATTCAGGCCCTGGGTAACCGGTTTCAATCCACCGAGCAGCAGATCGAGGTCGAGGGCCGGCGCCGTGCGATCGATCGGGATCTCCGCTCCGGCCGGCAGCACCTTCGTGGATCCGGGACCGTCGACGAGCTCAAGATAGCGATCACCGACCAGGTTCAGGTAGCGGATGACGGCCCGGGTGCCCGTGGTGAGCACGACGCTGCGGTCGGCGTCGAATTTCACCAGCACCTTTTTGTCCGGCCGCAACGAGACGCTGTTGACCGTGCCCACCCGGACCCCGGCCACCCGCACCGTCTGCCCGGTCTTCAGCCGCGACACATCCGAGAAAACCGCCGAATACCCGTTCGTCGCACCGGTTGTGTACTGGCCGAAAATGAAGAACAAGAACACCGTCAACAGGACCATCACGATGGCAAAGACCCCGAACTTGATGATCATCGCGCGTGAACCGCTCATCCGGGCTGTCCCACCTGGAAGGAGTTGCGCGGCGGCCCGTCGATCGGCCCGTACAGCAGCTGCTTGAGCCCGTCGGAGTTGATCAGCAATTGCGGGTTGCCGTATTCCATGGGATTGGAGCCGACGTCGGCCACCACGAACGGCGGCGCAACGTCGAAGGGCACCACGGGCAGGTCCTGGCACTGCGGACCCCCGGTCGCGGCCACCTTGGGCAAGTTGCTTGGGTAGCGGTAACGTTCGGTTCCGAAGCCGAGGTAGACCGTCACCTTGACCATCGGTTCGGGTAGGTCCGGCGCCGTCACATTCCCCAGGTCCCCGGCTATGCCGCACCACAGCGCCTTGTGGTATTCGTTGAGCAGGTCGGTGGTCGGCGCCAACAGGTGCAGGACGTCGGTCAGCGCCTTCCTGTTGCCGCCCACAACGTCATTTCCCATGTCCGCCAAGCCAATAGAGCTGATCAAGAACGCATCCAGATTCCGTTGCTCGTCAACGATCGACTTGCTGATCCTGATCGCGTTGTCGGTGGTGGCGAGAAGATCCGGCGCTGCGTCGGCATAGGCGTTGCTCACCGTGGGCAGGACTTCGAGGTCGCGGCTCAGCGCGGGAAGGCTGGGTTCCTGGGTGGCCAGAAACGAATCGAGATCGGATATCATCTGGCCGATCTTGTGGCCGCGGCCGTTTACCGCCGACGCTATCGCGCCGAGGGTTTCGTTGAGTTTGGCGGGATCGATCTTCGCCAGTAGCGACGTGAGTTGTTGGAATACCGTGTTGATTTCGACGGTGACGTGTTTGCCCTCGAGCACCTGATTGGCGCTCAACGGCTTTGGCGACGGCTCGGCGGGCGGGATCAGCTCGACGAACTTGGCGCCGAAGGCCGTCGCCGACGCGATGTCGACGAGCACATTGGCCGGAATGAGATGCATCTGCGCCGGTTGCATCGCCAGATGCAGCACGGCTTCGCCGTTCGGCCGCACGTCGATCGAGGAGACCTTGCCCACCTCCACGCCGCGCATCTTCACCTTGGCGTCCGGGTTCATCACCAGGCCGGCGCGCGGCGAGACCACGGTCACCGGCACGCTCGTCGTGAAGTCGCCCCGGAACAGGCCCACCGCGACGGCGACGATCGCGGCGACCACGATGATGGTCGCCAACCCCGCCAGCGGCCGGACGTACGATTGCGCCCCGAAGTGGCGGCCCGGTGAGGCCGCGACGGGCGCCGCGGCGCTTGTGGTTTCGGAACGGTGAATGGGGCCGGGCCCGAGGCGCTCCGTCACGTCAGGTCTCCTCCCCTACCCGGACAAGTGGAAGTTGCCGTTGGTGCCGTAGATGGACAGCGAAACCAGCAGCGTCACCGACACCACCACGATGAGTGAGGTCCGCACCGCATTACCGGTCGCGACACCCACGCCGGCCGGCCCCCCCGAAGCAAAGTAACCGAAATACGTGTGGATCAACAAGATCGTGAGCGCCATCAGGACGGCCTGCAGGAACGACCACAGCAGGTCGATCGGGTTGAGGAACGTCGTGAAGTAGTGCTGATACAAGCCGCTTGATTGGCCGAACAGCACCACGGTCGTGAACTGGCTGGCGACGAAAGACAGGATGACGGCGATGGAATACAGCGGGGTGATCGCGAGCATTCCGGCCACGATTCGCGTGCTGACCAGATACGAAACCGGCCGGATCGCCATGGATTCCAGCGCGTCGATCTCTTCGTTGATCCGCATGGCGCCCAGCTGCGCGGTCACACCGGCGCCGAAGGTGGCGGCCAATCCGATTCCCGCGACTATCGGCGCCGCGATCCGGACGTTGATGAAGGCCGCCAGGAAACCGGTCAGCGCCTCGATGCCGATATTGCCCAGCGAGCTGTACCCCTGGACCGCCAGCGTGCCACCCGCGGCCAGCGTCAAGAAGCCGACGATCACGAGTGTCCCGCCGATCATCGCCAAAGTTCCCGCACCCATGCTGATTTCGGCGACGAGACGGATCACTTCCCGCCGGTAGTGGGTGGCCGCGAACGGTATCCCGGCAATCGCCTTGCCGTAGAACAACATGTGATCGCCGATCCGGCTCAGGGTGCCGACCGGCTTCTCGAGTTGTCGCGTCAGGCGCGGATAGGCGGCGCGCAGCGTCATCACAGTCTGTCCCTAGACCTCCTTCTGCTACTTGGCCGACATTCGGATGCCGATAGCGGTGACAACCACATTCACCACGAACAGCGACATGAACGCGTAGACCACCGTTTCGTTCACGGCGTTGCCCACGGCCTTCGCGCCACCGCCGGTGATCGTCAGTCCGCGATAACACGCGACCAATCCGGCGATCAGACCGAAAAGCGCTGCCTTGACACAGGAAATGATCACCTCCGGCACGCCCGTCAGCAGGGTGATGCCCGCGGCGAACGCGCCGGGATTGACGTCTTGGACGAACACCGAAAAGACGTAGCCACCCACAATGCCGATGGTGACGACCAGGCTGTTCAGCAGCAGCGCCACCAGGCCCGAGGCCAGCATGCGCGGCGTGACCAGGCGCTGCACCGGATTGATGCCCAGCACCTCCATCGCGTCGATCTCCTCGCGGATCGTGCGCGAACCCAGGTCGGCGCACATCGCCGTGGCACCGGCGCCGGCCACGATCAACACCGTCACCAGCGGGCCGAGCTGGGTCACCGCCCCGAACGCGGCGCCCGCACCGGACAGATCCGCGGCGCCCAGTTCACGCAACAAGATGTTGAGCGTGAAGCTGACCAAGACGGTGAACGGAATCGCCACCAACAACGTCGGCGCCATTGCCACGCGCGCGACAAACCACGACTGCTCCAAGAACTCACGCCACTGGAACGGCCGGCGGAACAAAAACTTGATCGCGTCCGCGGACATCGCGAACAAGCCGCCGATCGCCTCCGCGGGCTTGGAGCCGCGCCCCAACGAGATGCCCGGCGACCAGCGGTCCGCTCCCCTACTCGCCATCGAAGCGAGGTCCTTCCGGCATCGCGACCGTTGACGCTGAAGTAAATATCTCGCCCGAACCAACCACCCTGTGCGCCAGACCGATCCGAGCGGCCGCGGACCGCGGCTGCGCGTCGGTGACCATGCCCTCCATCCTCACGCCAGCCTCCATTCTGTTGCGTGAGTTGGCCGCTCCAACACGAGGGCCCACTCGTCTTGAAGCGTTCGGCGATTATGACTCATGCCGTGCCCGGGCGTAACGAAAAATGCATAACCGTTATCGGAAACGGCGCGGAGGCACGGCGAGTGAGTCGCAACGGAAGCGACGTTCGGTTCAGACATTTCCAGGCAGCCCTACGTGACGGCGCCGGCCGTCTTGAGTTCGATGATGCGGTCCCAGTCGAGCCCGATTTCCATCAGGATCTCGTCGGTCTGCTCGGCGAATCCGGGCGCCGGCCCGGTGTGCGGCGCGGTGACGTCGAATTGGACTGGGTTGGCGACCAAGTCGAGTTCGCCTGCGCGAACCAGATACTCGTTCGCGCGGATCTGCGCGTCATCGACCGCTTGCAACGTGTCCTGCACCGGCGCCCAGGGGCCGGCGAGCGTGGCAAAGCGTTCGCTCCACTCGGCAAGCGTGCGGGTTGCGATCACCTTGGTCAAGATCTCCACCGCATCCGCCGTGTTGGCCGCGATTTTCTCGACGGTGGCAAAGCGCGGATCGTCGGCCAGCTCCGGCAGGTCGACGTGCCGGCACACGTCGGCCCAGAACTTGGTGGGCTGCATCATCACGAAAGAGATGTAGCGGCCGTCGGACGTGGTGTACAGGCCCACCAAGGGGTTGTTGGGCGCACCATGCACACCGGGCGGCGGCGCTTCCAGCCGCTGACCCAGATGCTTCGTCAACGCGACCGTGTGTCCCATCGACCAAAAGCCGCTGCCCAGCAGCGAGACGTCGACGACCGACGGTTGGCCGGTGCGTTCGCGTTTGAGCAATGCCGCCGCGATGCCGCCGGCGAGATTGGTGCCCGAGATGGTGTCGCCGTACGCCGGTCCGGGTGGCGCGATCATGCCGGGCATGCCCGCCGGGGTGATGGTGGCGGCGGTTCCGGCCCGGCACCAGAAGGCGGTCATGTCGTAGCCGCCCTTGGTCGCCTCCTCGCCACGCGGGCCGAGCGCGCTTCCGCGCGCGTAGACGATCTTCGGGTTCACCGCTCGGATGTCGTCGACGTCGATGCCGAACTTTCGCCGGGCGTCGGGCAAAAAACTGGTCAGGAACACGTCGGAGCGGCGGGCCAGCTCGTAGAGCACCTCCTTGCCCTCCGGCACCGACATGTCCAGTCCGATGCTGCGCTTGCCGCGGTTGGCGTGTTCGATGTTGGGGTTCGGGTCGCCCTCGACGCGCAGCATCCCGGTCTGCCGGAGCCCGCGTTGCGGATCGCCCGTCACGGCGTGCTCGACCTTGACCACGTCGGCTCCCCATTCGGCCAGCACGGCACCCGCCGACGGGACGAAGCCGTACATGGCGACTTCCAGGACGCGGATGCCCTCCAGCGGCCTCATGCCGGGGCCCCCTCGGCCGGAATCGCAAAAGTCTTGCGCTCCAAGAATTCCTCGAGCCCGGCGACACCCATCTCACGGCCGATGCCGGACTGCTTGAAGCCGCCGAACGGGCTGTCGGCGCCGAAGTAGTTGCCGCCGTTGATGGAAAACGATCCGGTCCGGATTCGGCGCGCCACCGCCAGCGCCCGGTCCTGGTCGCGGCCGAAGACCGCGCCGGCCAATCCGTAAATCGAGTTGTTGGCGATGCGCACCGCGTCGTCGTCATCGTCGAACGCGATGACGGCCAGCACCGGCCCGAACACCTCGTCCTGGGCGATCTCGCTGTCGGGGTCGACGTTGGTGAGCAGCGTGGGCGCGTAGAAGTAGCCGGGATCCAACCGCTCGCCGCCGGTGACCAGGGTGGCCCCCGTGGCGACGGCCCGCTGGACCATGGCGTCGACCTTGTCCCGCTGGCGCTCGTTGATCAGCGGCCCCATAAACGTTTTCGGATCGGCCGGATTGCCGTGGCGCACCTTGGCGAAGTTCCGTGCAATCAGCTCGACGATTTCGTCGTGGTGCTTTCTGGGCACCAACAGCCGGGACGTGAGCGCGCAGCCCTGGCCGGCGTGGGTGACCATGCTGAACGCCGCGAACATGGCGGCGGCGGCGAAGTCGGCGTCGTCGAGCATGATCACCGCCGACTTGCCACCCAATTCCAGGAAGACACGCTTGACGGTCTGGCTCGCGGCGGCCATGATCTTGCGGCCGACCGCGGTCGACCCGGTGAAGGTGATCACGTCGACGTCGGGACTGGTGGTCAGCGCCTCCCCGACGGCGGGCCCCGAGGAACTGAGCACGTTCACCACGCCGGGCGGGATGTCGGTGTGGTTGGCGATCAATTCACCCAATGCCAGTGTGATCAGCGGGGTGTCGGGGGCGCCCTTGAGCACGACGGTGCATCCGGCGGCCAGCGCGGGGGCCAGCTTGGCCAGCGCGAGCTGGTTCGGATAGTTGTAGGCGATGATCGCGCCCACCACCCCTGCGGCTTCCTTCTCCACCCAACGGTGATGCCGCATGCCCCGCGATTCTTTCTCGCCGAGGTCTTCGGAGAACTGGTAATTACGGAGCAGGTCCGCGTAAAAGCGCACGATGCCGATCGGCTCATCGAGTTGGGCACCCTGGGTGAGCGCACGCGTGGCGCCGACCTCGGCGATGGTTAGCTCACGCAATTCCTCGGCGTGGTCGACCAGCGCCTGATGCAGCTGATCGAGGCAACGGATCCGCAACCCGGCATCGGTTGGCCAGCATGTCGTGTCGAACGCACGCCGGGCCGCCGCGATCGCCGCCTCGGCGTCCTCGACGCCGGCATCCGGAGCATGCCCGATGACGGCAGTCGTGGCGGGATTGATCGAGGGGAACGCCTTGTCGGCGGTGACGAGCCGGCCGTCGATCAGCAGCCGCCGGTCGACCCGCGACCCGGGCGCGGCATCCGCAACGGTCCGTGCGGTGGTCTCTGCCGTGTCCTGCGCTGGCATTCCGTGCCCCCTACTGTGGTGACGGTCACGATAATTTCATTCTCTTCCCGGGCGAATCTTACATTCGACTCTCGAGAATTCAAGGAAGTCTCAGGAATGGGATCGGCCCACTGACCAGCGGCGCAATCGCTCAGGCGTTGGCGCGCTGGGCCTCTCGACGCAGGCCGAGCACGGTTTCGTGGCGATGTTGCACGCCGCTCCAAACCGAGAGTAAGGTTCTCATAATTGTAAGGGCGATTCTTTGTGATTGAGACGGCCACATTTGAAGCAGGGGTTTGCGCGGTGATGAGGACGTGAAGACCGCGGTTGTCACCGGTGGCGGGTCCGGCATCGGTCTGGCCGTCGCGCAACGCCTGCGCACCGACGGCCTGGACGTCGCCACCATCGACCTCCGAGCGTCGGACACCGATCTGGCTTTCACCGCCGACGTGACGGACCGCTCGCAGGTGGATGCCGCGCTGTCGGCGATCCGTGCCCGGCTGGGGCCGGTAACGGTTCTCGTCAACGCCGCGGGCCTGGACGGATTCAAGCGTTTCAGCAACATCACGTTCGCCGACTGGCAGCGGGTGATCGACGTCAACCTCAACGGGGTCTTCCACGTGATTCAGGCCGTGCTGCCCGACATGGTCGAGGCCGGGTGGGGACGGATCGTCAACATCTCGTCGTCGAGCACGCATTCCGGCGCGCCGTACATGGCCCACTACGTGGCGGCCAAGTCCGCGGTCAACGGGCTCACCAAGTCGCTGGCACTCGAGTACGGGCCCAGCGGCATCACCGTCAACGCCGTGCCACCGGGCTTCATCGACACCCCGATGCTGCGCGTCGCCGAGAAAAACGGGTTCCTCGGCGACGTCGAGGAGACCATCGCCCGGACCCCGGTGCGCCGGATGGGCAAGCCGGAAGACATCGCGGCGGCATGCGCCTTTCTCGTGTCCGAGGAAGCCGGCTACATCACCGGCCAGATATTGGGCGTCAACGGCGGCCGAAACACCTGAGCACGTAATCGGAAGGAGCAAGTGTGGGAGACGGCGCACAGGGGCGCGTTCAAGGAAAGGTCGCCTTCGTCACCGGCGCGGCCCGCGGCCAGGGCCGCAGCCACGCGGTGCGGCTGGCCGAGGAGGGCGCCGACATCATCGCCGTCGACCTGTGCCGTGACATCGACACCATCGGGTACCCGATGGCGGCACCGGAGGATCTCGACGAAACTGCCAGGCTCATCGAGAAAACCGGCCGGGGTGCGGTGATCGCCCAGGCGGACGTGCGCGACGCCGCGCAGCTGCGCGCCGCGCTGGACGATGGGCTCGCCGAGTTCGGCCGGCTCGACATCGTGGTCGCCCAGGCCGGTGTCGCCGGGATGAAGGGCCGGCCGCCGTTGCGGGCGTGGTGCGACGTGATCAACACCAACCTGGTCGGCACCATCAACGCGATTCAGGTGGCGCTGCCGCACCTGGGCGCGGGCGCCTCGATCATCGCCACCGGATCCACCGCGGCGCTGATGGACACCGGCAAGAAGGACGTCCCCGGCAACGACCCGGGCGGCATGGCCTACGTGCATTCCAAGCGCGCGATCGCCCATTATGTCCACGACCTGGCAACGGAGCTGGCCCCGTTGGGGATTCGGGCCAACGTCATTCACCCGACCAACTGCAACACCGCGATGCTGCAGAGCGAGCCGATGTACCGCTCGTTTAGGCCGGACCTCGAACACCCGACACGAGCGGACGCCGAGCCGGTTTTCGGCGTGCAGCAGGCGATGAAGGTTCCCTACGTCGAACCCGAGGACATCAGCAACGCCGTCCTGTGGTTGGCCTCCGAGGAGGCCCGGTACGTGACGGGCATGCAGCTGCGCGTCGACGCGGGCGGCTATCTCAAGTGGTACGACTACCACAACTGAGCCGCAACGAACCCTCGCAAGGAGACACCGTGAAGGTCTGGGTTGATCCGGAACGCTGCCAGGGCCATACCCTCTGCTCGATGATCGCTCCGGATTCCTTCCAGCTCAGCGACATTGACGGCAGTTCGTCGGCGATCGACGACGTAGTGCCGCCCGATCGGCAGGACCAGGTGCGCGAGGCCGCGCAGTCCTGTCCGGAGCAGGCCATCATCATCACCGATGAAACATAAAGGGAGACAGTGCGTTGAGTGTCGACGACGTCGTCAGCGACCGTAAGCGAAACCAGTATCACTTCGATCGGCATTCCGCGGAGTACCGGTCGCAGTTCAAGGCGATCACCGAGGAGATGCACGCCCGGTGCCCGATGGCGTGGAGCGACACCTACGGCGGTCACTGGGTCGCGGCCGGCAGCCACGAGGTATTCGAGCTCGCCCGCTGCCCCGCGGTCTCCAATGATCACGACGTCAACAACGAACGCCGTGGCTACAAAGGCATTTCGATCCCGACGGCCAGCCGCATCAACGGCGTGCGGGGCGGCATCCTGGAGATGGACGATCCCGAGCACCGCAGCTACCGCACCGTGCTGAACCCCTATCTCTCACCGGCCGCGGTCAGGCGTTGGGTGCCGTTCATCGACGACGTGACGCGCGCCTGCCTCGACGAGAAGATCGAGGAAGGCAGCATCGACTTCGTCGACGATCTGGCCAACGTCGTGCCGGCCGTCCTGACGCTGGCGATCTTGGGCATCCCCCTGAAGAGATGGAAGATCTACAGCGAGCCAACCCATGCCGCGGTGTACACCCCCGAACACTCCCCGGATATCCAGCGTGTCACCGAAATGCACCGGCAGATGGGGCTCGACCTGGTCAACAGCATGATCGAGATCCGCAAGAACCCGCGGCCCGGCGTGGTCAACGCCTTGGTCGAGATGCGGATCGACGGCGAGCCCGCCCCGGATCTGGAGATCCTGGGCAACCTCGGATTGGTGATCGGCGGCGGCTTCGACACCACGACGGCCCTGACCGCCCATTCGCTGGAATGGCTTTCGGAGCACCCCGACGAGCGGGAACACCTTTCCCGGCACCGCGATACCCTGCTTGATCCCGCGACCGAAGAGTTCCTGCGCTACTTCACCCCGGCGCCCGGTGATGGCAGGACATTCTCCGACGACGTGGCGCTCGACGGCGTGCAGTTCAAAGAGGGTGAGCGACTGTGGATTTCGTGGGCCATGGCCAACCGCGATCCGGCCGTGTTCCCCGAACCGGACAAGGTCGTCCTCGACCGCAAAGGCAACCGCCACTTCAGCTTTGGGATCGGTGTGCACCGGTGCATCGGATCCAACGTGGCGCGGACGGTGTTCAAATCCATGCTGACCGCGGTGCTCGACCGGATGCCCGACTACCATTGCGACCCCGATGGTGCGGTGCATTACGAGACCATCGGCGTCATCCAGGGCATGCGGAAACTGCCGGCCACCTTCACGCCGGGTCGCCGCGTTGGCGCCGGCCTCGACGAGACCCTCGACAAGCTGCAGCGCGTCTGCGACGAGCAGGAGCTGGCCCGACCCGTCACCGAACGCAAAGAGGCCGCGGTCATCGAGTAAATCCTCTCCGCCGAGCGTCACGCCAGAGTGGCACTCGTCGCCCAACGTTGCGCCAGCGTGACCCTCGGCGGGCGGTGTCCCCAGCTCGGCGGGCGGTGTCCCCAGCTCGGCGGGCGGTGCCCCCAGCTCGGCGCTAGCCGCGCGGCAGGCCGAGCACCCGCTGGGCGATGATGTTGCGCTGGATTTCCGAGGTGCCGCCGGCGATGGTGCCGGAGAAGCTGCGGGCGTAGCGCTCGAACCAGCTGGCGAAGTAGTGGTCCAGGTTCATCGGCGCATACGGGCCGGTCTGCCCCGGGTGGATGAGCCCCTCGGCCCCGGCGGCCGTCAAAGCGAGTTCAGTGCCCCGTAATTCGGCTTCGGAACCCAGGAGCTTGAGGACGGAGATCGCGGCCACGTCGTCTTCGCCGCGGGCGGCGCGGGCCAACGCCACCGAGCCCAGAAGGCGCAGAGCCTGTTTGTCCATGATCGTGGTGGCGTAGTGGTCGCGCTCAAGCTCGGTACCGGGATGAAAGTCGGCGATCAGGTTGTCGAGCCGATCCGCAAAACCCAACCACATCATCGTGCGCTCGTGTCCAAGCGACCCGTTGGCCACCCGCCACCCCTCGTTGAGCGGGCCGACGAGGTTCTCGGCCGGGACCCGCGCGTCGGTGAAGAACACCTCGTTGAAGTCCAGGTCATCGACGGAACAGATCGACGGGAATGGCCGGCGCACGACGCCCGGGGTATCGGTCGGGATCAGCAATACGCTGATTCCCTTGTGTTTTGGTACATCCGGGTTGGTCCGCACGAAGGTCAACAACACGTCGGCGTGATGAGCCCCGGAGGTCCAGACCTTCTGCCCGTTGACCACGAAGTGGTCGCCGTCCAGCACCGCGCGGGTGCGCAGCGACGCCAGATCCGAGCCCGCGCTGGGTTCGCTCATCCCTAGCGAAGCGGTGATCTCGGCCCGCAGGATCGGCACCGCCCACCGCCGTTTTTGCTCGTCGCTTCCGAACGACAACAACGACGCCGCAACGATATTCACACCCTGCGGGTTGAAGCTGTGATAGATCCGCCGGCGGCACAATTCCTCGAGATGGACGAACTGCTGGACAACCGTCGCGTTGCGCCCGCCGAATTCCGGGGGCTGACCGGGCAGCAGCCAACCGTTGTCGAACAGCAGCCGCTGCCAGCGCCGGGCCCACTGCGGCATGTGGGAGACCGAGCGGGGACGTTCCAGGGTTTCGCTTGCGGGAGGCAGGTTTTCGTCGAGGAATGCCGCGAATTCCGCCCGAAACGCCTCGACGTCGGGATCAAAAGTCAGCTGCACGGTACTCCTCGGCGATTCGCGCCCGATGCTCCGCCGCGCCGCCGAGCATGAGCTCACCCGCCTTGGCCCGCTTGAGCGCGAACTGCAGATCGTTCTCCCAGGTGAACCCCATCGCGCCGAAAAGCTGTAAGCCGTGCCGGAATACCAGCGACTGGCACTCCCCCGCCGATGCCTTGGCCATCGCGGCGGCCAGCCGGCGCCTGGGATCGTCGGCGGAGATCGTCAACGCGGCGAAGTAGGCCAGCGCCCGCGCCCGCTCCACCGCCACGTGCATGTCGGCGGCCTTGTGCTGAACGGCCTGGAACGAGCCGATCGGCACGCCGAATTGCTGCCGGTTGCGGGCGTGCTCGAGGACCAGATCGAGGATGCGTTGGCAGGCCCCGACCATCGTGAGCGCCATGCCCGTCAACGCAAGGTGGTGCGCGCGCTCGCGATCAACGGTCAGCCGCTCGGTGTCGGGCACGCGGACCTCGCTAAAGGACAGGTCGGCGATGTGCAGGACGGGGTCAAACACCGCCGAGCGGCGAACCGACACCTGATCGGACGCGACGACGAACACCCCGGCGTCGGTCACCACCGCCAGCCGATCGACGCGGTCACCATCGAGGACATGGCGTGCCGCGCCGTCCAACACCCAGCCGTCGGCGTCCCGGTGTGCCGAAACCCCGTCGTACACGGCGGTGCCCGACTCGTGCGGGTCGAACCGATCTCCGGCCAACGGCGCGAACTGGCTCATCGTGGCCAAAAACGGGGTGGGGTCGGTCGCCCGTCCCAACTCTTCGAACACGATGGCCAGCTCGACGGCGCTGGCCGGATCGTTCAGCTCGGTCCAGCCCTGATCCACATAGGACTTCCACAACGGGCTCGGGTCGACGCCGTCCTCGGCCACACCGCGAACCAGTGAGGGCGGGCACTGCTTGGTGACGACATCGCGAACGGTCTTCTGCCACAGCCGCTGATCAGCATCGAACTCCAACAGCATGAGGGCCGCCTCCCGTAGTCACCGCCACGGCGAGAATATCATTCTCTATGGCGGAAGTAATAATCTCGGAAACTGGTTATGAGGTGCCCAAACACGACAAGCGTCTTCGCCAAGTCCTGGCTACACGGTGGCCACCAGGGCGTCGGCGGATTCGCCCCAGCGGTCGAGGTTCACGAATTCGGCGAGCGGGCGACGGCGAAGCGGCCCGTGCTTGCCCTTGGGCCAGCCGACCACGATGTGGCCGGCGATCATCCAGTCGTCGGGCACGCCGACGGCTTCCCGCAGCGGCCGCTCGCCACCATACGAAGCCCAGCTGGTGAGGCATGCCCCCAGACCTTGGGCCCGCGCGGCCAGCAGAAAATTCTGCATGGCAGGAAAGATCGACCCGCCGAGCAGGAGCTCGGACGCGGTCGGATAGTGCTGTTGCGCGAACAGGACCGAAACGAATTCGCCCGCGCGATCATGCAATTCGTAGGTGGCGCGGTAGGTGCGGGCGCGGCGGCTGTTGTCGGCGTCGGCGGGCCGGCTCATCCCATAGACCGGCTCGATCACGTCCAAGGCGTGCGCCGCCGCCTTGGCCACGACGGCCCGCTGCTCGGGCGATCGCAGCACGACGAACCGCCAGCCCTGCGCGTTGGCGCCCGACGGAGCCCACCTGGCCGCTTCGAGGCACCGCGCCAACGTCGCGTCGTCGACCGGCTCGTCGGTGAACCGCCGGATCGTCCGGGCGGTCGACATGACTTCCCAGACGTCACTGCTTGCTGCCGTCATGGTCGCTCCTTCTCTAGTTCCGTCGGCCCGGACACTGTGATGCAACCTAGCGGCATGCGCGACATGGGGTATCAGGCCCGCGCCCGAAATCGGCGGCGCGGGACCGAATTCACCAGGTCGGCGATGGTAACCGTTGCCAGGTCGGCAGGATTGCGGCCGCGACCCGGCAGGCCCACCGCGAACACACGTAATTTCGGTTCCTGCCAAGCCAATTCGGCGACGGTCAAGTCCCAGCAGTCAGTGGCGTGCGCGCGCCCACCCGCGAGCCGGAGAATGGTATTATCCGAATTCAAGAACTGGACTTACCCTCGCGACCCCAATATCGACGATTAGCAGGAACGATGACTAACCGAAACGCTTACTGGAAAACCATTGATTGACCGTCGACGAGAATGTTAGGTTGGCTATCAGATGACCCGACCCGGCTCGCTTTGGCTACCGGAGTCGAAGGGTGGTTTTCGTGATCGAGCACGCTGACGGAGCCCGCACACCGCTGATCGACGCCAGCGTGCACATCTTCTTTCCGTCCAACAAGGACCTGCGCTCCTTCCTGCGCGAGCCGTTCAAGAGCCGCGGATTCCCCGACTACGAGATGGACTGGTATGGGGCGCCGGGCGGCGAATACGCGCCGAACACCGAAGGACCGGACCGCCAGTATCCCGGTTCGGATCCGGAATTCGTTGCCAACGAACTGTTTTCGAACCGCGGCGTCGATGTGGCGATCCTGCATCCGATGGGGCGCGGCATCATGCCCGACCGGCACCTGGGCACGGCGCTGCACGCCGCGCACAACGAGATGATGGTGTCGCGCTGGCTCGAGCACGACGAGTTCGGCGACCGGTTCCGCGGCACCGTCCGGGTCAACCCCGACGACATCGCCGGCGCCGTGCGCGAAATCGAAAAATGGCGCGCGCACCCGCGCGTGGTCCAGATCGGCGTTCCGCTGCAATCCCGCGAGCTCTACGGCAAGCCGCAGTTCTGGCCGCTGTGGGAGGCCGCCGCCGACGCGAACCTCCCGGTCGCGGTGCACATCGAGACGGGTGAGGGCATCGGGTTTCCCCCGACTCCATCCGGGCACACCCTGACCTACGAGCAATACGTCAGCTTCATGGCGCTGAACTACCTCTATCACCTAATGAACATGATCGCCGAGGGCGTGTTCGAGCGCTTTTCGACGCTGAAGTTCGTCTGGGCCGACGGTGCCGCGGACTTTCTGACGCCGTTCATCTGGCGGATGGACACGTTCGGCCGGCCGCACCTGGAACAGACGCCGTGGGCGCCGCGGATCCCAAGCGACTACCTCCCCGGCCACGTGTACTTCGTGCAGGGCGGCCTCGACGGTCCCCCCGACACCGAATTCGCCGGCGAGTGGTTCGGCTTCACCGGCAAGGACGACATGGTGATGTTCGGCTCCAGCTATCCGCACTGGCAAAGCAATGACGTCCGCCGGCTGCCGAGATCGCTGTCGGCCGAACAACGCGACAAGCTGTGCTGGCGCAACGCGGCCGGCCTGTACGGGATCGACATTTCGGTCGACCTTGCAGCGGGCTAGTCGCAGAATATGAAGTGAACAAGGGAGATCACGATGACGCTGACCCATATGCAGGAACGCGTTCCCGCCGCCGAACGCATCGCCGTCCGGTGTGTCGACTCGGATGTCCACCCGGTGCCCAAACGCGGCGAGCTGACGCAGTACATCCCGGAACCGTGGCGCAGCAAGTTCTTCCTGGACCACAAGGTGGGCGAGCTGATCTACTACGACGCTCCCGACTACGCCCACAGCTTCGCGATGCGCACCGACACCTTCCCGCCCGACGGCGAGTTCCCGGGCAGCGACCCGGACATGGCGTTTCGCCAGCTGATCATGGAGGCCGGCTCCGACATCGCGATCCTGGAGCCCGGCGGGCGCACGCCGCGCCTGGCGGAGGCGCACCAGGCGTTCTCGAGCGCCTTGAACGACTGGCAGGCCAACCACTGGCTCGACAGCCACAACAACTGGCACGAACGCTGGCGGGGTTCCATCTGCGCGGCGGTCGAGGATCCCGAGGGGGCGGCGCGCGAGATCGAAAAGTGGGCCGGGCACCCGTATATGGCGCAGATTCTGATCAAGGCCGAGCCGCGGCCGTCATGGGGCCACCCGAAATACAACCCGATCTGGACGGCCGCCACCAAACACGACATCACGGTGAGTTGTCACCTGTCACGCAGCAACTACGAGATGCTGCCGACGCCGCCGGTCGGCTTCCCCAGCTACAACCACGACTTCATGGTCACGTACTCGCTGCTGGCCGCCAACCAGGTGATGAGCCTGATCTTCGACGGCGTCTTCGACCGGTTCCCGACGCTGCGGATCGTGTTCGTCGAGCACGCCTTCACCTGGATCCTGCCGCTGATGTGGCGCATGGACGCGATCTATGAGGCACGCCAGCGGCGCGTCGACATCAAGCGCAAGCCGTCGGAATACGTCAAGGAGCACATCAAGTTCACCACCCAGCCGCTGGACTACCCGGAAGACAAGACCGAGTTGACCCGCGCCATGGAGTGGATGGAGTGCGACAAGATCCTGCTGTACTCCTCGGACTACCCGCACTGGACGTTCGACGACCCACGCTGGCTGGTGAAGCACCTTCCCAAGGCGGCCCGGGACGCGGTGATGTACAAGAACGGGATCGCGACCTACCACCTCCCCGAGACCGTGCCGGTCCTCGAGGGTCAGGTCCGGGTGCTCTGAATTGGCGTCTGAAAAAGAAGGGGCAATCACCCAGCGGCCCCAGCCCCGCCTCGCCCAGGGCCGCGAGCACGTCGTCGCCACGGTGGACGAAATCCCGCCGGGCAGCCACAAGCTGGTGCCCATCGGCCGGCACGGCGTCGGCGTCTACAACGTCAACGGCACCTTCTACGCCATCGCGAATTACTGCCCGCACCAGGGCGGTCCGCTGTGCTCCGGCCGCCCCCGGGGACGGACCATCGTCGACGAGACCGCCGCCGGTGACGCGGTCATGGTGCGCGATATGGAGTACATCTATTGCCCCTGGCATCAATGGGGTTTCGAGCTGGCGACCGGCACCACCGCGGTCAAGCCGGAGTGGAGCATCCGCACCTACCCGGTGCGGGTCGTCGACAATGACGTTCTGGTGATGGCGTGACGCTACGGGAGAATCTGTGTCTTCTATCGAGGTGAACGGGGGAAACGTTGTCTACGAGATCCTCGGAGACGCAGGCGAACTCATCGCCCTGACACCGGGCGGCCGGCTCAGCAAGGAAATCCCGGGCCTGCGTCCGCTGGCCGAGGCGCTGGTCGCCGGCGGCTATCGGGTGCTGCTGTGGGACCGGCCCAATTGCGGTGCGTCCGACGTGCAGTTCTACGGCCAAAGCGAGTCACACATGCGCGCCGAGACGCTGCACGGCCTGCTGCGCGCGCTCGGTGTTGACCGGTGCATCCTCGCCGGAGGCTCCGGCGGGGCAAGGGATTCCATCCTCACGACGATGCTCTACCCCGAACTCGTCGAGAAACTGGTGGTGTGGAACATCGTCGGCGGCATCTACGGCACGTTCGTGCTGGGTTCCTATTACGTGGTCCCCAGCATTCTCGCGGCGCGTGGCACCGGAATGGAGGGAGTGCTGAAGGTCCCCGAGTGGCGCGAGCGCATCGAGGAGAACCCGAACAACAAGCAACGGTTCCTCGACCTGGACCGCGACGAGTTCCTCAGGGTGATGCTGCGCTGGCTCAACGCGTTCGTATCCAAGCCCGGACAGACCATTCCCGGTGTCGACGACGAAATGTTCGACCGCATCAGGGTTCCGACGCTGATCATCCGGGGCGGCGAAAACGACTGGGATCATCCCAAGCGGACGTCGCTGGAAGTCAGCTGCCTGATCAAGGGGTCGAAGCTGATCGACCCGCCCTGGCCGGAGGACGCGTGGGAGCGCGCCTCCGAAGACCGCGCCGCGGGCCGGGTGCAGCACTTCAACATGTTCGACACCTGGGTGCTCGCGGCGCCCCCGATCCTCGAATTCTTGGGCTCCTGATGCGTTTATACGATGCGGATGTGGACCTCACAGTTGAGCGAGGCCTCGAGGGCCGTGTGGATCCGGCTTTCCGGAATCCGCTCCAGGTCCGCTTCGCGCAATGTCACATGGACGACGTCGAAGCCGTCGTCGCCGGGCTCCCGGACGATCTCGCCGGTGAGCCCGAACGCGGACAGCACACCGTGCGCGTCGTCGTCGGTTCCCCGGCTGATAAAGGTGACTACGCCGGCCGCCAGGCTGGCACCAAAGGCCTTGGCACACAGGTCAACTCCGGTGCTCTTGACGGAGTCGGCGTCGTCACCGGCGATGAGCAGCTCCACCTCGCGGCGACTGGCCGGCATCGCCGCGAGATTGTTGTCGACCACGTCCGCGCCGATCTCGTGGGCAAGCCCGAGGAGCGCGGTCATGCCCTGGCTTAACTCTGCGGCCGTGAGTAGACCGGACGGGTCGACGTTGACGCGCACCACGGCAGTTCGCATGTGCGCAAGCCTAATCGCGGCGTTGGGAGCCGGCTGATGGAAACCAGCGCCGCGCCGGCCATCACCGTCACCACCTGGCCCGGCTGTCCGTCGCGACTGCTGGGCGATCGGCCCGGCCACTCGCGGGAGGACTACCCGGCTTACCGGGAGCTCGGCGGCTACCGGCCACTTGCCGACGCCGACGACCTGCTCGACGAGGTCGAACGCAGTGGACTGCAGGGCCGCGGCGGAGCGGCTTTTCCGCTCGCGGTGAAGCTGTGTGCCGTGCGCGACAACGGGCGCCGGGCAGGCGGCGCGGTCGTCGTCGCGAACGGCGAGGAGGGTGAGCCGGCCTCAATCAAGGACCGCTGGCTGCTGCGGCACCGCCCGCACCTGGTTCTCGACGGGCTGCGGCTGGCCGCGGCGACGGTGGCGGCCGACCGCGCCTACGTCTACGTGTCCGATCCGGAATCCGCCCGCAGCGTGGAAGCCGCGCTGACGGAACATGCGTTCGGCGACACCGCGATTGAGCTGTTCCGCGTCGACCCGGGATACATCGCCGGCGAGGAGACCGCGGTCACCCGCGCGATCAACGGCGGCCCGGTCAAGCCGACGGACAAGCCGCCGCGGCCGTTCCAGAAGGGCGTCGGCGGGCGTCCCACCCTGGTGAGCAATGTCGAGACCCTGGCCAACCTGCCCTACCTGCAGCGGCACGGCGCGGCGGCATTCCGCTCGCTGGGCACCTCGTCCTCGCCCGGCACCTTCCTGGTAACCCTCACCGGCGGCGGACGCCCGCCGGGCCTCTACGAGATCCCGCACGGCCTGCCATTCCGCGAACTGCTTGCCCTGCACGGGGTTTCACCCGAGCACGTGCAAGGCGCGCTGCTGGGCGGCTATTTCGCCGGGCTGCTCAATCGGGCCGTGCTGGATGCCACGTTGGACCACGAGACGCTGCGTGGCCTCGGCGCCGGCCTGGGTTGTGGCGCGATCGCGGTGATCACCGACGACTGCCCGGTCGCGGTCGCCGCCTCCGTGCTGGCTTACTTCGACCGCGAAAACGCCGGACAATGCGGTTCGTGTTTCAACGGCACCGCGGCGATGGCCGCCGTTGCCGGCGCGCTGCGCGATGGTGTCGCCACGCCCGAGGACCTCGACCGGCTGCGGCGCTGGTCGGTGACGCTGCGCGGCCGCGGGGCCTGCGCCACCCTGGACGCCGCAACCAATGTGGCAGCGAGCCTGCTCGACCGGTTCCCGAGAGCGGTGGCGCACCACCTCGACAACGCCTGTAAACCATGCCACGCCAGCGTGTTTCGCGCCGAAAGGCCCTACGAGGTGGAGGCGGTGGTATACGCGTGACCCGGGGCATGAGAATCCACCTCGACCGCACCCTCTGCGACGGCTTCGGCATCTGCGCCAAGCATGCGCCCAAATATTTCTCGCTCGACGACTGGGGATACGCGTGTTTGGTCGGGGACGGCACCGTCGCCGAGGCCGACCGCGACGCGGTCATGCGCGCGCTAATGGATTGTCCCGTGCACGCCATCATGGAATTGGACGAACGCCGACCCGACGACGTGCCGCCGCCTACAAGCGGCGACGAGGATCCCACCGCGCACCTCAAAACCGAGGCGAACGAAGCCGAGTGGGGTTTCACGCGTTGATCTTTCCTTGCCCCACGCTGCGGATCACGTCGCCCCAGCCGGTGGGCGGCGGGCCGAAGTCGGGCGTTAATCCCATATGTCACATCGGCAACTCGCTGGCCGGCATGGGCGATGCGTCCACCTCATAGCGACTGACCCAACAGTGTGTCGCTATGAGGTGGACAAAAGAGCAGGTGCCTGCGACGCCGAGACGCGAGTGACCGCTGCGCCACTACAGGATGATGGCCAGCAGTAGACGCACCAGCTCGGCTTGCCGGTGTGTCGGTCTTGTCGGATATGTGTTGCAGGTGCGTGTTGACGGTCGCCCGCGATAACGCCAGATCCGCCGAAATGGGCGTCAGACCGTCGCCACGCATTACGCGCAGTGCCACATCGGCTTCGGCGTTGGTCAGGCCGAAGAGGCGGCGTATCAACATCTTTGGCGGTTCGGGTTCCTGCTCGGGATCGATGATCATCACCAGGGCTTTGGCCGAGGCGGGGTGCTAGTGATTTGGTTGCTAGAAACTTCCCAGATCAACTTAGCCATTCCTGCCTCGTCCTCGTCATTGGCGGTGGATAAACGGGGAGCGCGTGATCCGATGCCTGCATGGAACAGGATCACGTGGCCGGCTTGGCGACGAGGATGACGCTACCGGTGAGCGTCGGGGAGCTGCCGTACGATCCTCGCTCATGCACGGCGCGATGACCGGATGGCACGAAGGATGAATATTTCGGTCGTAACCCGCGCTCGGTGAAGTCGGATTAGCCGGTCGCGGTGAGCATCGGCTCGGTGATCCTTTTCCGTTCCTCGGCGGACATGGGAGTCAGCGTGACCTTCAATCCGAGCGCCGCTGCTAGCTCAGCCACGGTGGCCAAGGTCGGGTTCACGGTCTGTGCGGACAGCAGACGGCGCACTACGCTCGGGTCCGAACCGATCGCGCGGGCAAGCTGTGCCTTGGTGAGGTTCGACGCCTCTCGTGCGTCATCCAGCTGATTGAGTACGGCGTCGATAGCAGCGATGCGCGCCGATTCAGCGGCAAAGTGCCGTGCAAACTCACAGTCCTTAAGCCGCTCGGCCAGCAGAGCATTGAACGTCTCGGACATGATGAATTCCTCCCTTCGAGTCTCCACGACGTTATGTGGCATAAATGTTACGCCCAGTAGAAGAATCCAGACAACAGCCCCGGCATTCCGCAACGAAAGCTGACCTGCGGGCCCGTGGATCACGGCGTAGGTTTCCGCGGTCACTCGGGCGCTCCGGCCTGGATCGTCCCCGCCCGGAACTGATAACGTAATTCTCCGATTCGTATAACGCGCCTACCGAGTTCTTCGGGCGGCCGTCCGGGAGGTGATGTGTCAGCAGCATCGGGACGCCCGCTACCCCTGGTCACCGACGAAAACGAGTTCTTCTGGACGTCGGGTGCCGACGGCGCGCTGCGGCTGCAGGAATGCCGGGCCTGCGAATCGCTGATCCACCCGCCGGCTCCGGTGTGCCGGTATTGCCGCTCCCGCGACATGGGTGTGCGGGCCGTTTCCGGCAAGGCCACGCTGGCCGGATTCACCGTGAACCATCGGTTCAGCCTGCCCGGGCTGCCGGCGCCGTACGTGGTCGCGCAGGTGGCGATCGCCGAGGACCCTCGGGTCCGGCTGACCACCAACATCGTCGAGTGCGATCCCGATCGGCTCGAACTCGGTCAGCAAGTGGAGGTTGTCTTCGAGCGGGCCGAAGACGTGTGGCTGCCGCTGTTTCGGCCGATCGCCGAAGCGCAGCCCGCTCCCCTGCCCGACGACGAGATCGCGCCGGAACGCTTCGGCGAACACGTCCGGCCCATGCTGACGGCGGAGAAGTTCGAAGACAAGGTCGCGCTCACCGGGATCGGCATGTCGAAGATCGGCCGCCGGCTGATGCGGCCGCCGCTGTCACTGACGGTGGACGCCTGCGAGGCCGCGATCGCCGATGCGGGGCTGACGTTCGCCGACATCGACGGCCTGTCCACCTATCCCGGCGGCGGTAATCTCGGCGGCTTCGGCGAGGGTGGGGTGACCGCGTTGGAGGCGGCGCTGGGCATCCGGCCGACGTGGCACAACGGCGGCATCGAAACGTTCGGCCCCGGCGGGTCGGTGATCGCCGCGATGCTCGCCGTCGCCGGCGGCCTGGCCCGTCACGTGCTCTGCTTCCGGACGCTGTGGGAAGCCACCTACAACGAGCTGATGAAGCAGGGCAAGATCACCCCGTCGAGCGGCCGCACCGCCGGCTGGCAGTTCCCGTTCGGCGCCACGTCGGCGGCCCATACGCTGGCGATGAACGCGCAGCGGCACTTCCACCGTTACGGCACAACGAAAGAGACGCTGGGCTGGATCGCGCTGAACCAGCGGGCCAACGCCGAACTCAACCCGACCGCGGTCTATCGGACGCCGATGACGATGGACGACTACCTCAACGCGCGGCCCATCACCACGCCGTTCGGGCTCTACGACTGCGACGTGCCGTGCGACGGCGCGATAGCCGTCATCGTCTCCGCCGTCGACGCCGCCCGCGACCTCGCCAAGCCGCCCGTCCTGGTCGAGGCGGTGGGGACACAGATCATCGAGCGAATCGATTGGGACCAAAGCACTTTGACCCACGAGCCGCAGGTGCTAGGCCAGGCGGCGCACGTGTGGACGCGCACGTCGCTGCGACCCGCCGACGTCGACGTCGCCGAGCTGTACGACGGGTTCACCATGAACTGCCTGTCCTGGATCGAGGCGCTGGGCTTCTGCGGGATCGGCGAGGCCAAAGAGTTTCTCGACGGCGGCAAGAACATCGCGCGCGACGGCCAACTGCCGCTCAACACGCACGGCGGCCAGCTCTCGCACGGCCGCACCCACGGCATGGGCCTGCTGCACGAGGCGGTCAGCCAGCTGCGCGGGGAGGCCGGCGACCGGCAGGTCGCCGGCGCCCGCGTCGGCGTGGTCAGCAGCGGCGGCCTCACCCCCAGCGGCGTCCTCTTGTTGCGGGCCGACGCATGAGTGCCGCGCCTCGCCCGAGGGTGGTGATCGTCGACGGCGTGCCGATGTCGGCGCTGGTCGCCGAAGCGGAGCGGCCCACAGCGGTGATCGTCGCCATCCACGGCGGAGGCACCACCGCCGTCTACTTCGACTGCCCGGGCCACCCGTCGTTTTCGTTGCTAAGGACCGGCGCCGCAGCCGGATTCACCGTGGTGGCGCTGGACCGGCCCGGCTACGGCAGCTCCACTCCCTACCCGGAGGCAATGGCCCGGCCCGAGCAGCGGGTCAATCTCGCCTACGGGGCGGTGGACCGCATCCTCGGGGAACGGCCGCGCGGCGCGGGCTTGTTCGTGATGGGCCATTCGGGCGGCTGCGAACTGGCGATGCGGATGGCCGCCGACGAGCGCGGCGCCGATCTGCTCGGCGTCGAACTGGCCGGCACCGGCCGGCACTATCACCCCGCGGCCCGCGAAATGCTCAAGACGGCAACCAGGGAACGCCGGCCGGCGGGCCTGCGCGAGCTGTTATGGCACCCGCAGCGGCTGTATCCGCCCGAGGTCCTCACCGGGGTCACGGTTTCTCCGACGGCCCCCGCCTACGAGGACCAGATGGTGTCGGATTGGGCCCGACAAACCTTCCCGGCGCTCGCCCCCGCCGTGCGCGTCCCGGTGCATTTCAGCATCGCCGAGTACGAAAGGGTCTGGCAGACCGACGATTCGGCGTTGGCCGAGATCGCCGGCCTGTTCTCCGCCGCGCCGCGGTTCGCCGTGCACAGACAACCCGAGGCGGGGCACAACATCAGCCTCGGCCACACCGCCGCGGATTACCATTCGAAGGTCTTTGCGTTCGCGGACGAATGTGTGGCCACCCGCGCGAATCCCGTTGACCCAGAAGCCGATTTGGAGGCCGGGTGAGAGTCGGATTCATCGGGCTGGGCAGCCAGGGCGCACCCATGGCGCGGCGGATCATCGAGGGCGGCTACGAGACGACCCTGTGGGCGCGCAGGCCCGCGACGCTGGAGCCATTCGCCGGCACCCCGGCGAAGGTTGCCGAGTCACCGGCCGAACTCGCCGCGGCCAGCGATCTGGTCTGCCTATGCGTCGTCGGCGACGCCGACATCGCGGAAATCACCGGCGGCGAGGACGGCCTGTTGGCGGCGATGAAACCGGGCAGCGTCATCGCGGTGCACAGCACGGTGCATCCCAACACCTGCCGGGAGCTGGCGAAAAATGCTGCCGTCAAGGGTGTTTCGGTCATCGACGCACCGGTGAGCGGCGGCGGTCCGGCGGCGTCGGAAGGGCGCCTGCTGGTGATGGTCGGTGGCGACGCCGGCGTCGTCGAGCGCTGCCGCCCCATCTTTGAAACCTACGCGGATCCCGTCGTTCATCTCGGCGAGCTGGGTTCCGGCCAAACCACCAAGCTGCTCAACAACTTATTGTTCACCGCCAACCTGGGCACGGCGGCCACCGCCCTCTCGCTGGCCCAGGCACTCGGCGTCTCCCCCGACCGCCTCACCGAAGTCGTCTCGCGCAGCAGCGGGAACAGCTTCGCGCTCAACGCCCTTGGCGGAGTCGGCGGCCTGGAGCGGCTGGCCGGCCTCGCGGGCACGCTGCTGCAGAAGGACGTCCGGTTGATCGTCGACCTCGCCGAGAAGGCCGGGGCTCGCGCCGGGGCAGTGCTCGACGCCGCCGACGCCGCGCTGGCCATGATGGGCCATCCCCGATGAAGGCCCCGTGACGGTCGGGTTCATCGGCGCGGGACGGATGGGACGCCCGATGGTGGCCCGTCTCGTCGGGGCCGGCCACCACGTCCGGGCGCTGGGCCGGACGGCCGAACAGCGCCGCGAGCTCGAGCGGCTGGGCGCCAACGCGGTGAACGAGGTGACCGAAGCCGGCGCGCGGGCCGACGTCGTGGTGGTCTGCGTGTTCACCGACGAACAGGTCCGGCGGGTCTGCCTGGACAGCGCGCTGCTGCCGACGATGCCGTCCGGTTCGACGCTGGTGGTGCACACCACCGCAAGCCCGAAAACGATCGAGGCCGTCGCCGCCCGCGCCGGCCACATCGAGGTGGTCGACGCGCCGGTCAGCGGCGGCCCGCACGACATCGCGGCCGGCACGCTGACGCTGTTCGTCGGCGGCACCGACGGCGCCGTGGCGCGCGTGCGACCGGTGCTGGCCTGCTACGGCGACCCGGTGCTGCACGTCGGCCCGGGCGGCGCCGGCCAAAAGGTGAAGCTGGTCAACAACGCGCTGTTCGCGGGTCACATCGGGCTGCTCGCCGAGTCGATCCGGCTGGGCGGGCGGCTCGGCATGCCGGAGTCGGCCCTGCTGGCCGCGCTGCCCCACGGCAGCGCAACCAGCCGGGTGCTGGACATCGTCGCGGCACGCGGTTCCGTCGCGTCGTTCATCGAGGTAGCCGGCGAGTTCGTCGGCAAAGACGTGGCGGTCGCTCGCGGCATCGCCGAGGAACTCGGCAGCGATCTCGGCGCGCTGGATGACGTCATCGAGGTCATCGGCGTCACCGGGAAGGTTTGAGATGGCGGCGTTTTGGTCTTTCCGGTTCGTCATGAAAGAGTTACCGTTAGCGTTACAGTCAGCCACTCCGCTGTAACGGTTCAGCCCGCCGCTGAGGAGGATGCAGTGACAAAACCGAAGGTCGTCTTCGATCCGTTCTCCGAGGACTTCTTCAACAGTCCCTACGAGACGTATCGCCGGATGCGCGAGGAAGCGCCCGTCTACTACGACGAGAAATACGACTTCTACGCGCTCACCCGGCACGAGGACGTGGCGGCGGCGTTCAAGGACTACGAAACGTACTCGTCGGCGCGCGGAGTCGACCTGGCGATGGTGCGGTCCGGTGTACAGCCGAATCCGAAGTCGATCATCTTCATGGACCCGCCCGAGCATCGCAACATGCGCAGCCTGCTCAACAAGGTGTTCACGCCGCGCGCGATCCAGTCCCAGAAGGAGATGGTCACCGAGACCATCGAGCGGTTCCTCAACGCCGCCAACCCCGATCGGTTCGACGTCGTGCAGGATTTCTCGGCACCGTTTCCCGTCGAGGTGATCACCACGATGCTTGGGGTGGCCCCGCAGCATCGCCAGCAGATCCGGATATGGATCGACGAGACCCTGTCCCGTGAGCCCGGCCAGGTCGAGGTGGGTGAGGCCGGCCTGCAGGCGAGCATCGAGACGGGGTTGTTTTATTACAACCTGATCCAGCAGCGCCGTGCCGAGCTGGGTGACGATCTGTTCAGCAAGCTGCTCACCGCCGAGATCGAGCGGGAGAATGGCGAGCTGAGCAACCTGGACGATGTCGAAATCGCCGGTTTCGCAACGCTGTTGGGCGGCGCCGGCGCCGAGACCGTGACCAAGCTGGTCGGCAACGCCGCGGTGGTGTTCGGCCGCAACCCCGACCAGTGGCAGAAGCTGCTCGACGATCGCAGCAAGATCCCGGCCGCGGTCGAAGAGCTGTTGCGCTACGAGGCGCCGTCCCAGTACAACGTCCGTTGCTCGCTCAAAGAGGTTCACCTGCACGGCGTCACGATTCCGGCGGGCAAGCCGGTGTTTCTGATCGGCGGCTCGGCCAACCGTGATCCCGAAGCGTGGACCGACCCGGACAAGTTCGACGTCGACCGCGACCCGCATGAAGCCATCAACGTCGGCTTCGGCTACGGGATCCACAGCTGCCTCGGCGCGGCCCTGGCCCGCATGGAAAGCGCGATCGCGCTGGAAAAGCTGCTCGACTTCATGCCGCGCTACGAGGTGGACTGGCCCGCATGCAGACGAGTCAACATGCAAAACGTCGCGGGCTGGAAGAACGTGCCAGTGCGCGTGCTGCGGTGAGGAGGCCGCAATGAAAATCGAAGTCGATTGGGACCTTTGCGAAAGCAACGGGGTGTGCATGGGCATCATCCCGGAGGTCTTCCAGCTCGGGGACGACGACATGCTGACCGTCTTGCAACCCGACGTCACGCCGGAGAACGAGGCACAGGTGCGCGAGGCCGTCCGTCAGTGTCCCCGGCAGGCGATCTCGATCAAGGAGTAGCGATCTCGGTCTCGCTGATGGCCTGCTCGGGGCAGCATTCGATGGCCTCTTGGGTTGCCTTCTCCAATTCCGTTGGTACGTCGGATGCTATCGCCACCGCGTACCCGTCGTCGGTCAGGCTGAACACTTCCTCGCAGAGCGTGACACACACGCCGTGACCGCGACAGCGCTGGTCGTCTACCCAGACCTTCATGCCGGCGTGAACTCCAGGTGCAGCTCCGTCAGGCCGCGCAGGATGTAGGTCGGAACGTATTGGTAGCGGCGGTCATTGGCCGGGCCGTGAACGCGCTCGTTGATCCTGATGTCGGACGTCCGGTCGAGCATCCGCTCGATCGCCACGCGGGTTTCGGCACGCGCCAGCGGCGCGCCCGGGCAGCTGTGGATGCCCCGCCCGAACGACAGATGCTGCCGCGCGTTCTTGCGGGCCGGATCGAACGTGGTGGGGTCGTCGAACCGGCGCGGATCACGGTTGGCGGCCGCCTGCAGAATCATGACGGTGGTGCCCGCGGGCAGGTCGATGCCGCCGACGTTGACGGGCACCCGGTTCAAGCGGAAGTCGCCCTTGACCGGGCTCTCGATGCGCAGCGCCTCTTCGATGAAGTTCGGGATCAGGCTGCGATCCCTGCGCAGCTGCTGCTGGATGTCGGGGCGTTCCCCGAGGGTCTGCAGCGCGGCGCCCAGCAGCCGCACGGTGGTCTCCTGGCCCGCCGAAAAGACATTGCACGCGACGCGGGCCACGTCTTCGACGTCGGGAACCGAGCCGTCCGGGAACGTCGCGGTGGCCAGGCCGGTCAGCACGTCGTCGCGCGGCTCACGGCGGCGGTCCCGGACGTAGTCGGCGAAGGTTCCGTAGAGGAACTCAAGCGGGTTGTGCGCCAACGCTTCCTTGCCGGTGCCCCCGACTCCGCCGCCCGAATGCTGGCGGATGTTCGTGACGAACTGATCGCGATCTTCTTCGGGCACGCCCAGCAGGTCGGCGATGACCAGCAGCGTGAAGGGACCCGCGAAGCCCTTGATGAATTCCCCCTGGCCCGGAGCCAGGAACCCATCGAGCGCGCGGTCGGCGAGCACCCACATGGCGTCTTCATTTTCCTTGAGGCGCTTGGGGGTGATCAGCCGCATCAGCAGGGCGCGGTGGTTGGTGTGTGTCGGCGGGTCGAGGGTGGGCAGCTGGTCGCTGAACGGCAGCTCGTCGCGGTGTTGCTCGATCAGCTCGGTCACGTCGTCACCCTCGAGCGGCACCGGAAAGCCGGGAAACGGACCGGTCACCGAGATGCACGACGAGAACGTCTCGGCGTCGTTCAACACGGCGCAGGCCTCGTCCCAACCGGTGACCATGGTGACCCCGTAGTGGTCTTCCCGGGTCACCGGGCACCGCTGACGGAGAGCTTCGTAGTAGGGGTACGGGTTCTCGACGAGCCGGGCATCGCGGAAGAAGTCCATCTCGGTGAAGTCGTTCACCATTTGTTGCTCCGTCCGAATCTCGGTTAGTGAGAATGATCCTCTCAGAGTTGAGTATTACATTTCCACACGGCATGGTCGTCGTCAACGACGGGTGCCGCCGCCGGCCGAGCCCGGCCCGCCGACGGTGAAATGAGCGACGGGGCACGCCGACACGGCGTCGCCGCATTCACATTCGGTGAGGCGCCGGGCCGGACGGTCAGCCGGCGGGAACCAGATCGGCGGCGACCGACGGGCACGCCAGCAGCCCGCTGCGGAACGTTTCGACGTACCCGATCGAGCCGTGCGGCACCCCGCCGACACTCAAGGCGGCCGCCAGCGCCTGGGCCTTGAACGTCTTGGCGGCCATGCTCAGCCGGTGCTGGACCAAGCCAACGCTGCCATTCAGCTCGGCGGGCCAGGTCTCGCCCCACAGCGTCACCTCGGTGACGCCATGATCGAGGGCCTGCAACACGCCTCGCCGCACCCGCGAGTCGCAGCCGACCAGATCCGCCGCGGCCGCCAGGGCCTGGGGGCGGGGCCGGGATTCGACCGAGGCCAAGGCGTCCTCCAGGTCGAGTACCTGGGCCCCGAGGATCTGCAGCGGCCGGTCGTCGGGGTGGTCGGCAAGGTCCGTGAGGAGCACGGTGACGTCCCATCCCGCCATCGCCCGGTCGAAGAGCCACCCGCCGGCGAACCGCACCACGTCGGCGACATCGCTGGCGACGACGTCCAGCCGGTACCTCATGTCTTCTCGCGCGTCTTGGGCGGCGCGAAGTCCCGTGCCAGCGACTCCGCGTACTCCTTGAACACCTCGATCAGCGGTATCGAAGGGTTGAGCAACCATATCGTTTCCATTCCGTGGACGAACGCGAGAATTTCCACCGCCTTGACGGCGGGGTCTAAATCCGTGCGATATCGGCCGTCTGCCTGACCGCGCCGGACGAGCTCGGCGACGATGTCGATCGCTTCGCGCTGTCTGTCCAGCATCCGGTCGTGCAGCGGAGCGTCGGGGAGGATGTTTTCGACGAGCAGCACGGTGAACGTGCCCACCAGTTCGGGAGCCCGGTTGAAGCGATCGGCGACCCGAGCGATCTCGACGAGCAGGTCACCGGCCCGGTCCGCATGGGAGTCGTCGTCGAGGTCACGCGCGTCGAGCACCGCGTGCAGCAGGTGCTCCTTGGATTCGAAGTGGTGCAGCAGGCCCGCGGGGGTGACCCCGGCTTCGCCGGCGATTTGGGCGAGGGTCGTGTTGCGCCAGCCGTTGCGCGTGAGGAGGCGCTGGGCGACGTCGAGGATCCGCTGTTTGCGGTCCTCACCTTTGGCGAGCAACGTGTCGTATCGCCGCGCTTCGGCCACCGAACTCCTCATCGATTGGCGGGCTGAACCAACCTAGTGAATACACAGTAGGTTAGTTTGGGCGCTGTGACAAGGGTCACGTTGGGCCTTATCGAGAGCCTTTCGAGAGCCCTTACGAGACGAGCTCGACGAGGGTGGCGTTGGCCGTGCCGCCGCCTTCGCACATGGTCTGTAGCCCGTAGCGAATCCCGTTGTCGCGCATGTGGTTTGTCAGGCGCGTCATCAGCACCGCACCGGACGCGCCAAGGGGGTGTCCCAGCGCGATCGCGCCGCCGAGCGGATTCAAACGACGCGGGTCCGCTCCCGTTTCCGCGAGCCACGCCAGGGGAACCGGCGCAAAGGCCTCGTTGACCTCGAACGCGCCCACTTCCGGCAGCGAAACGCCGGCCTTCTTCAGCACCTTTTCGGTCGCCGGAATGGGGCCGGTGAGCATGAGCACCGGGTCCGCGCCGGTGACCGCACCCGCGCGGTAGCGCACCAGCGGCGTCAGCCCCAGCCCGACCGCCATCTCCGACGTGGTCACCAGCAGCGCGGCCGCCCCGTCGGAGATCTGGGAGGAATTGCCCGCGTGGATGACGCCGTCGTCGATGAACGCGGGCTTGAGCGCGGCCAGTTTTTCGACGCTGCTGCCCGGCCGAATGCCCTCGTCGGCGGCTATGACGGTTTGGTCATCGGTGAACACCGGCACGATCTGGCCGATGAAGGCGCCGCCGTCCTGGGCCGCGGCGGCGCGTTCGTGGGACTGCACGGAGTACTCGTCGAGCTGGGTGCGGGAGAAGCCCCACTTCTTGGCGATCATCTCCGCCGACAGGCCCTGGTTGAACGAGAAATCGTCATAGCGGGCAAGCACTTTCGGCCCGTAGGGCGTCCCGGTTGCCCTGGCCGCACCGAGCGGGACGCGGCTCATCACCTCGACGCCGCCGGCTACCACGACGTCTTGCTGGCCCGACATCACCGCGTGCACCGCGAAGTCGAGCGCCTGCTGGCTGGAACCGCACGCCCGGTTGACCGTGGTCCCGGGGATGCTCTCGGGCCAGCCCGCGGCCAGCACCGCGTAGCGCCCGATGTTGCTGGACTGGTCGCCGACCTGGGATACGCATCCCCAGATCACGTCGTCGACGATCTCCGGGCCAATGCCGGTCCGTTCCAGCAGTTCGTTGAGGACGACCGCGGACAGGTCGGCGGCGTGCATGCCGGACAACCCGCCGTTACGCTTCCCCACTGCCGTGCGTACCGCCTCGACGATGACTGTCTCACGCATGTTCACTCCGATTGTTGGTCAGATCTCGATAGCGCCCAGCGACCAGTAAACGACGGCTCCCGCCGCTGCGCGAAGGCGGCATAGGCGTCCGCCGCGTCGGCCGTTGCGAAATTGACCGCCTGGGCGCGGGCCTCGTTGGCCAACGCGTCGCGCAGGGTGCGGTCGGTGCCCTCGTTCAGCAGGGCCTTGGACTGGGCGAGCGCGATCGGCGGGCCGGCCGCCAGCCGGCCGGCAAGGTCGTTGACGAAGGCGTCGATCTCGGCGGCGGCCACCACCCAGGTCACCAGGTTGAGGGCGTGGGCTTCCGCGGCGTCGATCGTTTCGGCGAGCAGCGTGAGCCGCTTGGCCTGTTGCAGGCCAACGAGTTTCGGCAACAGCCAGGAACCGCCGAGGTCGATCGACAGGCCCCGCTTGGAAAAGACCTGGGAGAACGTCGATTCCGGCGTCGCTACCACCAAATCGCAACCCAGCGCCAGATTCCATCCGGCGCCGACCGCGACCCCGGTCACCTTGGCGACCGTCGGCATCGGCAGCTCGTGCAGCGCCAGCGCCACGTCGGTCAAGCGCTGCAGCTTGTGTTTGGGATGAACGTCGTCGGGGACCGAGATGTCGGCGCCGGAGCAAAAGCTGCCGCCGGCGCCGGTGATCACCAGCGCGCGCACGCTGCGGTCACGGCCGGCGGCGTCAAGCGCGTCCCGCAACGCGATCCACAGCTCCGGGTTGATCGCGTTCTTGCGGAGCGGACGGTTGAGGGTCAGGGTGCGTACCCCATCGCGGTCCTCCGACAGCAGCACGGGGTCGTCGGCCACGGTCACATCACCATGCCGCCGTCCACCGGCAGCACCTGCCCGGTGATGTAGGACGCGGCGTCGGAGGCGAGGAAGACGAACGCGCCCGCGACCTCCTTGGGTTCGGCCCAGCGCCGCAACGGAATTCGGGCCATCATGTTGGCCGCGAATTTTTCGTTGGTGCGGATGGTCTCTGTCATGCGCGTCGCCGCCAGCGGCGCCAGCGCGTTGACCAGGATGTTGTTGCGCGCCATCTCACGCGCGAGCGACTTGGTGAACCCGATGATGCTGGCCTTGGCGGCGGAGTAGTTCACCTGGCCCAGCGTGCCGGTGATTCCGGCCGACGAGACGACGTTGATGACGCGGCCGGTGCCGTCGGTGGGCAGGAAGCGCAGCGCGGCCTGGGTGCAGTGAAAGGCGCCCATGAGGTGGGTGTCGAGCACCCGGTGGAAGCTTTCGTCGGTGAGGTCGGCGAACATCGCCGGCGCGGTCACCCCAGCGTTGTTGACGAGGATGTGCAGCGTGCCCTCGGTGAGCCCGGCGGCGCGCGCGGCCGCGGCGTCGGCCGCACCGCGGTCGCGGACGTCGAGGGCGATGCTGTCGGCCTTGCCGCCGTCGACGCAAATACGTTGAGCGACAACCGAAGCCGCATCCGCATCGACGTCGCTGACGAGCACCGCGGCACCGGCGGCCGCCAGCGCCCGCGCGACCGCGGCACCGATCCCCCCGCCGGCCCCCGTCACCAACGCCGATCGGCCGGTCAGGTCGAACAGCGGATTGGCCATCAATAGCTCCTCGGCAGTTTCAGGGCGTGGGCTCCCAGGAAGTTCAGGATCATCTCCTGGCTGATCGGCGCGATCTTCATCAGCCGGGCCTCACGGAAGTAGCGCGCGACGTGGTACTCCTCGGCGTAGCCCATGCCGCCGTGGGTTTGCAACGCCCGGTCCGCCGCGGTGAAGCCGGCGTCGGCGCACAAGTATTTGGCCGTATTCGCCTCGCGCCCACAGGGTTTGCCGTTGTCGTACAGCCAGGTTGCCTTGCGCAACATCAACTCGGCGGCATCCAGCCGGGCCAGCGAGTCGGCGAGCGGAAACTGGATGCCCTGGTTCATGCCGATCGGCCGGCCGAAGACCTCGCGGTCGTTGGCGTACTTCACCGCCTTGTCCAGCGCCACCCGCCCGATGCCCAGCGCCTCGGCGGCGATCAGCATCCGCTCCGGGTTCAGACCGTCCAGGATGTAGCGAAATCCCTTGCCTTCCTCGCCAATTCGGTCCTCGACCGGCACTTCCAGGTTGTCGATGAACAGCTCGTTGGAGCTCACGGCGTTGCGGCCCATCTTGCGGATAGGGCGGACGTCGACCCGGTTGCGGTCGAGGTCGGTGAGGAACAGCGTCATCCCGTCGGTTTTCTTGGTCACCTCGTCGTACGCCTGGGTGCGGGTCAGCAGCAGGATCTTGTCAGACTCCATGGCTTTGGAGATCCACACCTTGCGACCGTTGACGACGTAGCGATCGCCGTCGCGCTTGGCGAACGTCGTGATGCGCGAAGTATCCAGCCCCGCACCGGGTTCGGTCACCCCGAAGCAGACATGCACCTCGCCGGTCGCCACCGAAGGCAACGTGCGGGCCTTGAGTTCGTCGGAGCCGTGCACCACCACCGGCTGCATGCCGAAGATCGACAGGTGAATCGAGCTGGCCGCGTTCATGCCGCCGCCGGATTTGGCGACCTCCTCGAGCAACAGCGTGGCTTCGGTGATGCCGAGGCCGTGGCCGCCGTATTCGGTGGGAATCGTCATGCCCAGCCAGCCGCCGTCGGCTATGGCCCGATAGAACTCCGTCGGAAACTCGTGCGCCTGGTCCTTTTCCATCCAGTACTGGTCGTCGAACTTCCGAGCCAACTCGGCGACCGACCGGCGGATCAGCTCCTGGTCGTCGGTCAGCTCGAAATCCATTCCGCGCACCTTTCTTCACCGCGAGCAGTCGCAGAATCGCACGATTGCCGCCCGAACAATGCGATTCTGCGACTGCTCGCCGGGCGCCGGCGACTCAGTCCCTGTTGCCGGTGAGCTCTTTCGCGTTGGCCGCAAAATCCGCGAACGACGAGCCGGACCTGGCATCTTTGTGGTGACTGAGCGCCCGAATGGACACGTCGTGCCCCTCGGCGGCCTTGCGCAGCGCACCGACCGTCGCCTGCTCCCGAGGGACGTGGGTGAAGGGGTCGAACGAGTACCAGCGCATCGCGTTCTCGTGGGTGATCTTGTTGATCTCGTCGTCCGGCACGTTGTTCACCGACAGCACGTCCCAGAGCTCTTCGGGCGCGCCCGGCCACATCGAGTCGCTGTGCGGGTAGTCGGCCTCCCAGGCGATGTTGTCGATCCCGATCATGTTGCGCAGCTGCACGCCAACCTTGTCGCTGATGAAGCACGTCAGGAAGTGGTCGCGGAAAACCTCGCTGGGCAGCTTGCCGCCGAAGTTTTGGTGCGTCCACGTCGAATGCATCTCGAACGTGCGGTCCGCTCGCTCCAGGAAGTACGGGATCCACCCGGTGCCGCCCTCCGAGAGCGCGATCTTGAGGTCCGGGTACTCCTTGATCGGCCGCGACCACAGCAGGTCCGCGGCGGCCTGCACGATGTTCATCGGCTGCAGCGTGATCATCACGTCCATCGGCGCGTCGGGCGCCGTAATCGCCAGCCGGCCCGAGGATCCGATGTGGATGTTCATCACGGTGTTGGTGTCGCACAAGGCTTTCCACAGCGGGTTCCAGTACTCATTGTGGAAGCTGGGGTAACCCATCGCGGCCGGGTTCTCGGTGAAGGTCAGCGCGTGCACGCCCTTCTTGGACACCCGCCGCACCTCCGCGGCGCACGCCTCGGCATCCCAGATCACCGGTATCGCCATCGGGATGAACCGCGCCGGATACGCCCCGCACCATTCGTCGATGTGCCAGTCGTTGTAGGCCTGCACCAGCGCGACCGAGAACTCCGGATCCTCGGTGGCGAACAGGCGCCCGGCGAAGCCGGGGAAGGACGGGAAGCAAATCGAGGCCAGGATGCCCCCGGCGTTCATGTCCTTGATGCGTTCGTCGACGTTGTAGCAGCCCGGCCGGATCTCGTCGAGCCCGGTTGGCTCGATGCCGTACTCCTCCTTCGGCCGGCCGGCGACCGCGTTGAGCGCCACGTTGGGGATGACCGTGTCGCGGAACTTCCACATGTCCGAGCCGTCCGGGTTGTGCACCAGCCGGGGCGCGTCGTCCAGGTATTTCGTCGGCAGATGGTCTTTGAACATGCCCGGTGGCTCGACGGTGTGGTCGTCGACGCTGATCAGGATCATGTCGTCTCTGTTCATGGCCATCCTCTCCCTCGGATCCGTCGGTCTCGCGACCCGCACGGCCGCGGCAAACCACCGGCCAGCGCCAAGATCACTATTTTGAAAACTATCTTCTCGCGAAGCGAGAATCAACATCCAGGGCGGCCGTGCGGGATTCGCATGGCCGGGCCGCACGCTCGGCGACGACGCAAATTGCCCACGCCGCCGCCCGCGCCGGCGTCGGATCGGCGCATGCCCCGGGCGGCCCTCGCCATGCGCGCCACCATTGACCAGCCGACCGAATCGTGCAACTCTATTGGTTGGAAATGAGAATCTGATTCTCTTTGACCGAGAGGTGGTCGAGGGGATCCCGAGAGGACACCGCCGATGCGCCTGCAGCCGCTGCCCGCCGACGAGTGGGACGAGACCGTGCAGCGGTCGCTGTCGGGCATGTTGCCCGCGGAACGCTGCAATCCGCGCGACGCCGGCAACGCGCTTTCGACGTTGGCCAATCACCCGGCGCTGGCCAAGGCATTTCTCCGATTCAACGTCCACCTCCTGTATTCGTCCACGCTGCCGCCGCGCGTCCGCGAACTGGCCATTTTGCGGGTCGCGCATCGTCGCGACTGCGCCTACGAGTGGACCCATCACGTAACGCTGGCCAAGGAGGCCGGATTGCGCGACGACGAGATCGCCGCGGTTCGGCAGGCCGGCGGTGATAGCGCCGGCCTCGAGGCGTTCGAACGCGCGGTGCTGACCGGGGTCGACGAACTCGACGAGAAATCCCAGTTGTCCGACGAGACGTGGGCCGCGCTCGGTGAGCGCCTGAACGACCGCCAGCGGATGGACTTCGTCTTCACGGTCGGCTGCTACACGCTGCTGGCCATGGCTTTCAACACCTTTGGCATAGAACTAGAAGAGGTAGAGAGGTAAGAGCCTTGCCCCACTTCGCGAAACCAGCCGCGGGAAGCTGGACAGAAAACTATCCCGAACTGGGCACCGCGCCAGTCGATTACACCGACTCGGTCGATCCGGCGTTCTTCGAAGCCGAGCGCGACGCCGTCTTCAAGCGCACCTGGCTCAATGTCGGCCGGGTCGAGCGCCTGCCGCGCGCCGGCAGCTATTTCACCAAGGAGCTGCCGTCGGCGGGCCGCGGTATGTCGGTGATCGTCGTCAAGACCAAGGACGGGTCCGTCAAGGCGTTCCACAACATCTGCCGCCACCGCGGAAACAAGTTGGTGTGGAACGACTATCCACACGAGGAGACCTCGGGCACCTGCCGCCAGTTCACCTGCAAGTATCACGCCTGGCGCTACAGCCTGGACGGCGATCTGACCTTTATCCAACAGGAGGACGAGTTCTTCGACGTCGACAAGGGCCAGTACGGACTCGTCCCGGTGCGCTGTGAGGCGTGGGAAGGGTTCATCTTCATCAACTTTGACCGAGACGCGATGCCGCTCGTCGACTACCTCGGGCCGCTGGCCAAAGGCATCGAGGGCTACCCCTTCCACGAGATGACCGAGGTCTACTCGTACAAGGCCGAGGTCGGCAGCAACTGGAAGTTGTTCATCGACGCGTTTGCCGAGTTCTACCACGCGCCGGTGCTGCACCAGGGGCAGTACACCAAGGAAGAAGCCGCCAAAATCATGAAGTACGGCTTCGAGGCGCTGCACTACGAGCTGGCGAGCCCGCACGGGATGATCTCCACGTGGGGCGGTCAGGCGCCGCCCGCGGACCTGAACATGGTGAAGCCCCTGGACCGGGTGCTGCGCAGTGGGCTGTTCGGTCCCTGGGACCGGCCGGAGGTCATCGAGAAGCTCGACAAGCTACCCCCCGGCGTCAACCCGGCGCGGGCACCGCAGTGGGGCATCGATTCGTGGCACTTCTTCCCCAACTTCATGCTGCTGATCTGGGCGCCCGGCTGGTACCTGACCTATCACTATTGGCCGACCGCCGTCGACAAGCACATCTTCGAGACCACACTGTATTTCGTGCCGCCGAGAAACGCGCGCGAACGGTTGGCGCAGGAATTGGCCGCGGTGACGTTCAAGGAGTACGCGCTGCAGGACGCCAACACTTTGGAAGCGACCCAGACCATGATCGGCACCAAGGTCGTCAAGGACTTTCCGCTATGCGATCAGGAAATCCTTCTCCGCCATCTGCACAAGGTGGCCGGAGACTACGTAAAGGAATATAGCAATAATGGCGCTACCGTCTGAATTCGCCGACCTGGAGCCGTATTTGGATTGGGACCTGGCCACCGAGCCCGAGCGCTACGCGAAGCGGCTGGCCTCGACGATGACCGAGATGCAGGCGTTCTACGACGCCGCATTCCCGCGGTTGGACGACGTGATCGCCTACTGTGACAAGTATCCACTGGACGATCTGCCCGAGGACGCGAGGACGCTCATGCACCTGATGCAGTCGCTGGTCATGGTGTCGTTTCCGATCGAAGCGTGGAAGCAGCCGCGGGTCCCCGACAGCGGCGCGGCCTGGGTGGAGCTGATCAAGGAACCGGTGATCTAAGAGGTGTTGACGCTCAAGGCCGCCGGGCTGCTCGACGTCGACACCGGCGAGATCCTGCGGCCCGGCGTCCTGCGGATCGACGGCGAGCGGATAGCCGGTGTCGGTGGTGACGTCGAGGGTGAGCTGATCGATCTCGGTGACCAGATCCTGTTGCCCGGGCTGATGGACATGGAGGTCAACCTGCTCATGGGCGGGCGCGGCGAGAAGCCCGGGCTGTCCCAGGTGCAGGACGATCCGCCGACGCGGGTGTTGCGTGCGGTGGGCAATGCCCGCCGCACGCTGCGTGCCGGGTTCACGACGGTGCGCAACCTCGGGTTGTTCGTCAAGACCGGCGGCTACCTGCTCGACGTCGCGCTGGGCAAGGCCATCGACGCGGGCTGGATCGACGGACCACGGGTGGTGCCGGCCGGGCACGCCATTACACCCACCGGCGGGCATCTGGATCCGACGATGTTCGCGGCCTTCGCGCCGCACGTGCTGGAGCTGACGGTCGAGGAGGGCATCGCCAACGGGGTCGACGAGATCCGCAAGGCGGTGCGCTATCAGATCAAACACGGCGCGCAGTTGATCAAGGTCTGCTGCTCGGGCGGGGTGATGTCGCTGACGGGACCCCCTGGCGCGCAGCACTATTCGGATGAGGAGCTGCGGGCGATCGTCGACGAGGCACACCGGCGCGGGCTGCGCGTCGCCGCGCACACGCACGGCGCCGAGGCGGTCAAGCATGCCGTGGCCGCCGGCATCGACTGCATCGAGCATGGCTTCCTCATCGACGACGAGGCGATCGCGGCGATGGTCGAGCACGGCACGTTTTTGGTATCCACCCGGCGCCTGGCGGAGGGCATGGACGTCTCACACGCCCCACCCGAGCTGCAGGCCAAGGCCGCCGAGATGTTCCCTCGGTCGCGCACCTCGATACTGGCCGCCTACGAGGCCGGTGTGAAGATCGCGGTGGGCACCGACGCCCCCGCGATACCGCACGGCCGCAACGCCGACGAGCTTGTCACCCTTGTCGATTGGGGCCTGCCACCGTTGGCGGTGCTGCGGGCGGCCACGGTGACCGCCGCCGAGCTGATCAACGCGGACGACCGGGGACGGCTCGCGCCGGGCCAGCTCGCCGATATCATCGCGGTGCCGGGAAACCCGTTGGAGGACATCACTGTTACCCAGCATGTCGGTTTTGTCATGAAAGGCGGCAAGGTCTATGTCGACCAGAACTGACGATCTCGTCGAGATCCAGCAGCTGCTCGCCCGCTACGCGGTCACCATCACCCAGGAAGACATCGACGGCCTGCTCGCCGTCTTCACGCCCGACGGAACCTACAGCGCCTTCGGCGACACCTACGGCCTGGACAGGTTCCCGGAGTTGGTGGCCGCCGCGCCAAAGGGCTTGTTTCTCACCGGAACCGCGGCGGTCGACATCGACGGTGATTCGGCGAGCGGCACCCAACCGTTGTGTTTTATCGAGCACGCCACCCACGACATGCGGATCGGCTACTACCGCGACACCTACGCCCGCACCGCCGACGGATGGCGGCTCAAGACCCGCGCCATGACGTTCATCCGCCGCAGCGGCGCGCACGACTCGGGCCGCCCGCATGCCGTGGGCCGTCCCGCGCCGTGAATGTCGAGCGGTTCCGGGCCGACCTGCGTGCGTGGCTCGGCGACCACGACCTGACTCCCGGACCCGACCGCTCGCTAGAGGGCCAGATGCGGCAACTGGCCCGAGTCCACCGGGCGCTCTACGACGCCGATTGGATGCGGTACGGCTGGCCCGTCGAGGTCGGCGGATTGGGCGGCCCCGCGGTGCTTCGCGCGATCGTCGGCGAGGAGGTGGTGGGCCGCAGGCTGGCCGAGCCGGGCCCCTATTCGATGGTCGAGGTGCTCGCGCCCACGATGATCGATTACGCCCCAACGGAACTCGCGGCGGAAATGGTGCCGCGGCTGCTGAGCGGCCGCGAGCAGTGGTGTCAGGGCTTTTCCGAACCGGGGTCCGGCAGCGACCTGGCCTCGCTGTCCACCCGCGCGACGCCCCAGGGGGATAACTGGATTGTCAACGGGCAGAAGGTCTGGACCAGCTTCGCGCAATTCTCCACCCGATGCGTCCTGCTGACCCGCACCGCGCCCGGCCACGACGGAATCACCGCGTTCTTCGTCGACCTGGACACGCCGGGCATCACCGTTCGGCCGCTGCGCACGATGCACGGGGTCGACGAATTCTGCGAGGTCTACTACGACGACGTGGTGATCCCGGCGAGCCGGATGCTCGGCCGGCCGGGAGACGGCTGGCGGCTGGCGATGGACCTGCTGCCCTATGAGCGCTCCACCTGCTTCTGGCAGCGGATCGCCTACCTCTACTCGCGGTTCGACGAACTCCTCGCGGAAGCGCGCGAGGTTGACGAATCCGTGCTTGGCGCGGCATATCTCGCGCTGCATACGGTGCGGTGCCGGTCCCGTGGCACCCAGCACCGGTTGGGCAACGGAGAGCGGCTCGGTCCGGAGACCTCTATCGACAAGGTGCTGCTGGCCACCGCCGAGCAACGGCTCTACGACACCGTTCGCGATCTGCTGCCGGGGACCCTTGAGCTCGACGAGACGGCCTGGCGGCCGGAGTACCTGTACTCGCGCGCGGCGACCATTTATGGCGGTACCGCCGAGATTCAGCGCAACATCATCGCCCGCCGGTTGCTCGACCTCGGGAAGGAGTGAATCGTGGACGCCCCGGCAGACCCCTCGTCACTGCGCCTGCTGGCCGATTCGCTGCGGACGACAATGAGCGCCGCTTCGGGCGCCAAGCTCGATGCCGCGTTGATCGAGCTCGGCTGGCTCGACATGCTGAACGAAATGCCCGATACGGCAATACCTTTGGTGTTCGGACTGCTCGGCGAGACCGGCGCGCACGCCCCCGCGCTCAACGATGTCGTGCTGCGCGCCGCCGGTGCCGCCCCCGGGGCCACGGTGGCGCTGCCGTTCGCGGGCGGCTCCTGGGTGGTGTGGGAGCGCGGCGACGGCCCAAGTTCGGCGCTCGACGGCGAACTGCCAATACATCGTGTGCCGCAAGCGGATCCACTGTCACCGGCCGCGGTGGACGCGGGGCGGCGGGCACTGGCCTGGTGGCTGGTCGGGACCGGCCGGGCGATGCTGTCACTGGCGCGCCAGCATGCCGTGGACCGCGTTCAATTCGGCCGGCGCATCGGCTCGTTTCAGGCGATCCGCCATCGGCTGGCCGAGACATTGGTCGCAATCGAGGGCGCCGAGGCGACCCTGGCCGACGCCGTCGTGCGCCGAGACGACCCGGACGGGCTAGCCAGCCTGCTGGCCAAGGCCGCGGCGGGCCAGGCGGCGCTGACCGCCGCGCGCCACTGCCAGCAGGTGCTGGGCGGCATCGGCTTTACCGCCGAGCACCAGCTGCACCGCCACGTCAAACGGTCGCTGATCCTGGACGGTCTGCTGGGTAGCGCACGGGAATTGACCCGTGAGGCCGGAGTCCTACTGCGCACCAAGGGATCTGCGCCACGGCTCGCCGAGCTGTAGCGGCCGGCTTCCGCCCCATCCGTCACTTGAGTCACCGGAGGACTGGTGGTGGCTCTTTGCCCGCCTCTCCGCGACAATCGCTGGACTGCTTGGGACTGCACCGAACTTGTCGCTATGAGGCGGGCACATCGGCATGGCCCGGGATTCCTGTTACATATGTGAATCCTTAGCAGAAGGGGGCGAACGGACAACCCAAGCCGACCTCCACGTAGACTCGTCTGATGGGTCAGCCGGACGCACCCCGAAACGAGGTCGGCGTCGCTTCGCTGATCCTGGGTTTGGTCTCGCTCATCACATGCTGGCTTCTGATCGGGGTGCCATTCGGCATAGCGGCGGTAATAACGGGTGACATCGCCCGCAGACGCGTGCAGCGCGGCGAAGCGGATAATCCCCGAATCGCGATGGCCGGCATCGTATTAGGGGCGGTGTCGATCGCGGCCGGGCTCGTCGCGATCGGCTACTACTCGTGGATGGACGCCCAAACGGCTTAGTGGGCCTGGTCCGTAAGGGGTTGTTACCCAACCTGCTGGCGCCGATTCTGCCCGAGTGGTGTCGAGCCTGCGCTCAGGGCTGCCAGTGCAGTCTCGGCGCCCGGGCGAGACCACTTGGTCAAATGCCCACTCGCGCGGCCTAATTGCGCGGCATGCCGAGCACTCGTTCGGCGATGATGTTGCGCTGTATTTCGGAGGTGCCGCCGGCGATGGTCGCGGCGAAGCTGCGCGCGTATCGGTCGAACCAGCCGCGGTAGTGGCTGTCCAGGTTCAGCGGGGCGAACGGCGCGGTCACCGCGCGGTACACGAGCCCGTCAGCGCCCGCGGCGTTCAGCGCGTCCTCGGAGGCGCGTTGCAGGGCTTCGGAACCGAGGAGCTTGAGCACCGACTGAGCCGGCACGTCCTCTTCCCCGCGGGCGGCGCGCGCCAGCGCCGCCGATCCCAGCAGCCGCAGCGCGTAGGAGTCCATCACCAGGGTGGCGAAGCGGTCCCGCTCCAGCACACCGGATGGCCCGAAATCCTCGGTCAGTTCGCGCAGCAGATCGGCATATCCCATCCACAGCATGACGCGCTCGTGGCCCAGCGACCCGGTTGCCACCCGCCAGCCGCCGTCGAGCTCACCGACCAGGTTCTCGGCCGGCACGCGCGCGTCGGTGAAGAACACCTCATTGAAGTCGACATCGTCGCCGTCGCACATGGACGCGAACGGACGGCGCACCACGCCGGGGGTGTCGGTCGGGATCAGCAATGCGCTGATGCCCTTGTGTTTTGGCTTGCCCGGATCGGTGCGCACGAACGTCAGCAGCACGTCGGCGTCGTGGGCGCCCGACGTCCACACCTTCTGCCCGTTGACCACGAAGTGGTCGCCGTCAAGCACCGCCCGGGTTTTCAGTGACGCCAGATCCGAGCCCGCGCCGGGCTCGCTCATTCCCAGCGACGCGGTGATCTCGGCCCGCAGGATCGGCACCGCCCATCGCCGCTTTTGCGCTGGCGTGCCAAACGTCAACAACGACGCCGCGATGATGCCCACGCCCTGCGGATTGAAGCTTTGATAGATGCGCCGCCGCCCCAACTCCTCCAGGTACACGTATTGCTGCAATAGCGTGGCGTTGCGCCCACCGAATTCTGGCGGGTTGCCGGGCAGCAGCCAACCGCTATCGAACAGCAGCCGTTGCCAGCGGCGAGCCCACCCCGGGATGTGCGAACTGGACCGCGGCCGCTCGACCGCCTCGGCGTCGGCGGGCAGATGCGCGTCCAGGAAAGCCACGAATTCGACGCGGAACGCCTCGACGTCGGCGTCAAAAGTCAGCTGCACGGCACCCCTCGAAACCCCCTAGCGCTCGCCGGCCATTCCGCTTCTATACACACGTGTAGGAGAATAGTATTCTCGTCGTGAGAAAGTTACAATCTCCGACACGTCGTCCGTGAGGGGGTCGAGCGCAACGATGTCACGGCGTTCTCCGGTAGAGTCCAACCATGTTCTCCCCTCGCGGCAATCATCTGAGCCGTCCGTGACCAGCCCAAGCGAAGAGCCGGCCTGGAAGCAGCGCGCCGTGGAGCGGTCCATCAAGACCGCGAAACTGCGTGCCGCGCAACGTGTTCAGCGCTTTCTCGACGCCGCGCAGGCGATCATCATCGAGAAGGGCAGCACCGACTTTACCGTCCAGGAGGTCGTGGACCGGTCCCGCCAGTCGCTGCGGAGCTTCTACCTACAGTTCGACGGCAAGCACGAGCTGCTGCTCGCGCTGTTCGAAGACGCGTTGAGCCGGTCCGCCGACCAGATCCGCGCCGCCACCGAAAGCCATACCGATCCGCTGGAGCGGCTCAAAGTCGCCGTCGAGCTGTTGTACGAGGCCTCCCGTCCCGACCCGACGGCCAAGCGGCCGTTGTTCACCGACTTTGCGCCGCGGTTGCTGGTCACGCATCCCGCCGAGGTCAAGGTCGCCCACGCGCCGTTGCTGGCGTTGCTGACCGAGCTGATGGAAGCCGCCGACGACGCCGGCAAGTTGCGCGCCGGTGTTAATCCCAAGCGGGTGGCCGCCATGACCATGCAGACGGTCATGTTCATCGCGCAGTCCAGCGGCGGCTCCGACGACGCGACGGTCCATCCCATCACCGCCGACGAGGTGTGGGACTTCTGCTCGCGCGGATTTGTCGGCTAGCGCGCGCCGTTTCGCCACAAGAGCTGAGCAAATAGCGCACATCGTTTGCCCTGCGAGAATTGGATTCTCTAGAATCTAGAACCACAAATAGCCAAAACGGATTCGTCGTTGACACCCGTTGGTGAGTGATGACAGAGTTCACATGCGGCACGACCCGTGGTTCCGGGGGGAACGCGGTCCGGCGAGAGGCGATTGATTACCCGTGACAGTCAGCGCGGCCAGCGAAATCTACTTCGATCCCTACGACGTGGGGCTGAACGCCGACCCGTACCCGATGTTTCGGCGGCTGCGCGAGGAGTCACCGCTGTACTACAACGAGGCGCATGACTTCTACGCGCTGAGCCGGTTCGACGACGTCGACGGCGCGCTGGTCGATTACCAGACCTTCAGCTCGGCGAAGGGCGCGATACTCGAGCTGATCAAGGCCAACATCGCCATTCCGCCGGGTGTGCTGCTGTTCGAGGATCCGCCGATCCACGACGTCCACCGCAAGTTGCTGTCCCGGATGTTCACGCCGCGCAAGATCAACGACCTCGAGCCGAAGATCCGCGAATTCTGCGCTCGCAGTTTGGATCCGCTGGTCGGCACCGACCGGTTCGACTTCGTCGCCGACCTTGGGGCGCAGATGCCGATGCGGGTGATCGGGATGCTGCTGGGCATCCCCGAGGAATACCAGGAGGCCGCGCGGGATCGCGCCAACGCGAACTTGCGCACCGAAGCCGGCAAGCCGATGGACGCCACGGCCGAAAACATGATGGACGGCGAGTTTTTCGGCCAGTTCATCGACTGGCGGGCCGAGCATCCCTCCGACGACATCATGACCGAACTGCTGCACGCCGAGTTCGAGGACGAGACCGGGACCGTCCGCCGGCTCCGCCGCGACGAGCTCCTCATCTATATCAGCGTGGTGTCCGGCGCCGGCAACGAGACCACCACCCGGCTGATCGGATGGGCCGGCAAGGTGCTGGCCGAGCACCCGGACCAGCGGCGTGAGCTGGTAGCGGACCGGTCGTTGATCCCCGCGGCCATCGAGGAATTGCTGCGCTTCGAACCGCCCGCACCACACGTCGCCCGCTACGTCACCCGCGATGTCGAGTACTACGGCCAACGCGTGCCCGCGGGCAGCGTCATGATGATGCTCGTCGGCGCGGCCAACCGCGATCACCGCCAATTCCCGCCGGACGGAGACGTTTTCGACATCCGGCGCGAACCGCATCAACATCTGACGTTCAGCGTCGGCACCCATTACTGCCTCGGCTCGGCGCTGGCTCGTCTCGAAGGCCGCATCGCGCTCGAGGAGATCTTGAGGCGCTTCCCCGAGTGGGACGTCAACCTTACCGAAGCGAAGCTCTCCCCCACTTCCACCGTGCGGGGATGGGAGACAATGCCGGCCGTTCTGGGCTGAGCCATCTGAGGAATTGAGGTAGTCATGACCGGACGTGTCGAGGGCAAGGTCGCTTTCATCACCGGGGCGGCGCGCGGTCAGGGCCGTAGCCACGCGGTGCGGTTGGCGCAAGAAGGCGCCGACATCATTGCCGTCGACATCTGCAAGCCCATCCGCGGGGGCATCGTTGAGGCCACCGCGATCCCGGCGTCGACGCCGGAGGATCTGGCCGAGACCGCCGATCTCGTCAAGGGCCACAACCGCAGAATCTTCACGGCCGAGGTCGATGTGCGTGACTATGACGCGCTGAAGGCCGCCGTGGACAGCGGTGTGGAGCAGCTGGGCCGGCTGGACATCATCGTGGCCAACGCGGGCATCGGCAACGGCGGTGCGACGCTGGACAAAACCAGCGAAGAGGACTGGACGGAAATGATCGACGTCAACCTGTCGGGCGTGTGGAAAACCGTGAAAGCCGGTGTCCCGCACATTCTGGCCGGCGGCCGCGGGGGGTCGATCGTCTTGACCAGCTCGGTCGGCGGGCTCAAGGCCTACCCGCATACCGGCCATTACGTCGCGGCCAAACACGGTGTGGTGGGGCTCATGCGCGCCTTCGCGGTTGAGTTGGGGCAGCACATGATTCGCGTCAACTCCGTGCATCCCACCCACGTGCGGACACCCATGCTGCACAACGAGGGGACGTTCAGGATGTTCCGCCCGGATCTGGAAAATCCGGGCCCCGACGACATGGCCCCGATCTGCCAGATGTTCCACACCCTGCCGATTCCGTGGGTGGAGCCCGAAGACATCAGCAACGCGGTGTTGTTCCTCGCCTCCGACGAGTCCCGCTATGTCACCGGCGTGACCCTGCCCGTCGACGCGGGCGGCTGCCTGAAGTAGTCGGTCGGCGCGACGCCTAATTCCGTGCCGCCCCAATGGATTCAGGCGTCAACGGGGATGGTGCGCGCGTTGATGAGGGTGGGTCGCTCGCGGTCGGCAATGCCGGATTCCACCAGTTCGATGACCTCGTCGGTGGTGCGTGCTTCGTGAGCGTCGACGCCGTAGCTGGCGGCGGTGGCCACGACGTTCAGCCCGGGTAGGTCCAGGCCGGGTACTCCGGCCGTTTTCTCCCACTTGCCGAATTCTTTGAGTACGCCGTATTCGCCATTGGATGCGACCACGATGGTGACCGGGATGCGGTACCGCGCCGCCGTCCACAACGCGGTGATCGCATAGTGCATGGAGCCGTCCCCCATCAACGCCACGACGGGGCGGTCGGGGGCGGCGAGTTGAGCGCCAACGGAGGCGGGCAACCCGAAGCCGAGTCCGCCGCCGGCCGCCGACAAGTGGGAGAACGGCTTACCGGGCCGGATACCGGTGGTGATCGCCAACTCGTTGCTGCCGGCCTCGCTGACCCAGAGCGTCTCCGGCGGTGCGGCGCGCCCGACGGCCGCCCACAATGTCTCCGGCTTGAGGGGTGCCTCGGCGTGCTCGACGTCGGGGATCGGTGCACGCGGCGGCGGGGCGGGCCGCCGGCTTGGTGTGGCCGCGGCGAGCAGGGCCTCGGCGGCGCTGCGCAGGTCGGCGATTATCGCGTCCCCGACCGGTGCGCGGGCGGCTTCGTCGGGGTCATTGGTGATGTGGATCAGGTCTGCACCCGGCGGCAGATAGGGGCCGGGAACCTTGGGGTAGTACCGGAATACCGGCGCTCCGATCACCAGAATCAGATCGCGTCCGGTCAATGCTTGGGAGATCCAGCCCGCACCCGGGGGGAGCATGCCCTGATACAGCGGGTGGTTCTCGGGGAACCCGCTCCACCCGGTCAGCGGGGCCGTCCACACCACCGATCGGGTGCGTTCGGCCAATCCGATGACCGCGTCCCATGCGCCGTAGCGCTCGACATCGCCACCCACGATGAACGCCGGTGAGGCCGCGGCTTCCAAGCGCGCGGAGATCTGATCGGCGAGATCCGCTGGAAATCCAACGGCGTGGGTCACTTTCCGGGCGGACACCGCGGCGATGTCGGCGGCCTGGGTGTCATCGAGTTCTGCTTGCAGGTCGTCCATCGGCAAGGAGACGAACACCGGGCCCATCGGCGGTGTGGTCGCCAGGTGGACGGCATGGGCGAGGACGGCAAGGGTCTCGCTGGCGATCGCCGGTTCGGCCGCCCATTTCACGAAAGGCTTTGGCACCGTGGTGGCTTCGATGTTGGTCAGCAGGCAGTACTGGTTTTGCATGAAGCGGCGCTGGTTTCCCGCCGTGACGATCAGCGGGGTTTTGTTGACGAATGCGTTGTACAGCGCGCCCTGGGCGTTGCCCATGCCCGGCGCGGTGTGCAGATTCACGACAGCGGGGCGGCCGGTGATCTGCGAATAGGCGTCGGCCATTCCCACCGGCACCATCTCCTGCAGGCCCAGCAGGTAACGGAAATCGTCCGGAAAGTCCTCCAACAGGGTCAGCTCCGATGAACCGGGGTTGCCGAACCACGTGGTCAGACCGTGCGATCGGAACAGGTCGATGGTTGCTTGCCTAACGGTACTCATGGCGGGTCCTGTCTGTCCGGGCTCGATGTGTTCGGAGGATCGTCGCGCGGGGATTGGCTCTGGACATTGCCTATCGTCAGCCGCGCCGCGCGAAAGCACAACTGCCAGCGGCCCAATATCGCCCGCCGAGTTGTGCACATGCACACAGCTCGTTGCCGTGCGCGTACAACTGGTCTTCCCAACTCGAGCAGTTCCGTTCGGGCGATACTCGGGCGGCTGCAAATGCTGGTCGTGTTCGCCGACGAAGCCGGCCGCAGGGGGCTCGTCACCGTGCGCGACTTTCTTCCTCACCTGCTGCTGGCTCAATCCCCCGAGATTCCGACGACATAGTCCGGCGCGTGTTCGACTGTGTCGAGGGAGCCGATCGTGCCGCGACGCTGCAGTGCTTGGCAGCCAACAGCTTTGACCGCGGAGCCAGCGCTGCAGAATTGGTTGTCCACCGCAACACCCTGCTTTACCGGCCTCGATCTGCTGAACCCGTCGACCAGAACCTGGTCTACCTCGCGGCCCTGTGGACCCGGATCAATCCTCCATCGACCGCAGTGGTCGAATGACGGTAGTGCGACGACAACCCGGGGTGCTTATCTTTATGAACACATTCGAAGGACGCTCGGCGGTCATCACCGGCGGTGCGAGCGGCATCGGCTTGGCCACCGCCGCCGAGTTCGCGCGCCGGGGAGCCCGTGTGGTGCTCGCCGACGTCGATCAGCCCGCGCTGGACCAGGCCGTGTCGCGGTTGCGCGGCGGCGGGGTTGACGCGCACGGTGTCGTCTGCGACGTCCGGCATCTCGACCAGGTGGTGCACCTCGCGGACGAGGCTTTCCGCCTTCTCGGCCATGTCGACGTCGTGTTCAGCAACGCCGGCATCGTTGTCGCGGGCCCGATCGCGCAGATGACGCACGAGGACTGGCGCTGGGTGATCGATATCGACCTGTGGGGCTCGATCCATGCCGTCGAGGCGTTCGTGCCGCGGTTGCTCAAGCAGGGCACGGGGCACATCGCGTTCACCGCGTCCTTCGCCGGGCTGGTGCCCAACGCCGGCCTCGGGGCGTACGGCGTTGCCAAATATGGTGTCGTCGGCCTGGCCGAGACGTTGGCCCGCGAGCTCAAGGACAACGGCATCGGCGTGTCGGTGCTCTGCCCGATGGTGGTCGAGACCAGGCTGGTCTCCAACTCCGAACGCATCCGCGGCGGGGTGTCGTCCACGCCCGAGGGGGCGTTCGGGCCGCTGCCGGCGCAGGACGACAGCCTGGGCGTGGACGACGTCGCCCGGCTGACGGCCGACGCGATCCTGGCCAACCGCTTGTACGTCCTGCCACACGAGGCCGCCCGGGCCTCAATCCGCCGCCGGTTCGAGCGCATTGACCACACATTCGACGATCAGGCCGCCGAGGGGTGGAAGCACTAATTCGACGGCCCAAGCCGGTAGTTCCCGGTCTGCGGGTCGCGCTCCCAGATCGCCATGCCGGTCACCCGCGAGCAGACGCAGAGTCGCACGCGCGCGGCGCGCGGCGTGCGACTCTGCGTCTGCTCACCCGGTGCGGGATCATGCCGGCGAGTGGCCGATGACCCCGTCGGCTTCCAGGTCTGCGATCTCCGAGGGTGTCAAGCCCAACTCGGCCAACAACTCGCAATTGTGCTGGCCGAGCAGCGGCGCGGGCTGGGTGTGAAACAGGCCGGGCCCGGCGGACAATCTCATCGGCACGGTGCTGAGCTTCGCCCAGCCGTTGACGGGGTGTTCGACTTCTTCGAAGAAACCGCGAAACGCCAGCTGTTCCAGCTCCGTTTGGCGATGCGGCTGCATCACCTTGGCCACCGGCACGCCGGCGTCCCAGAGCGTGGCGACGATGTCGTCGGCGCTGCGGTGCTCGCACCAGGCGGCCAGCCGCTCGTCGATCAGGTCGTGGTGTGCGCGCCGTCCGCCGGTCGACGCCAACGCGGGATCGGTTGCCCACGAGGGTGATCCGAGCGCGTCGCACAGGCGACGCCACTGGTCGTCGGTGGCCACCGCGATGGCCACCCAACTGTCGAGCCGGCCGAATTCGTCGATGTCGGCGCTGCGGTAGAGGTTCTGCGGCGCCGCCGTCGGCCCGCGGTTGCCCGCCCGTTCCAGCAGGGCCCCGTACGCCGAGTACTCGATGACCTGTTCGGCGGAGATGCTCAGCGCGGCATCCACCATCGCCGCCTCGACCAGCACACCCTGCGCGGTGCGGCGACGGTGCTCCAGGGCCAGCAGCAGGGCATTGAGCGCGTGCACGCCCGCGCATGGGTCACCGATCGAATAGGGCTCGTAGGGAGGACGGTCGGGATAGCCGGTCAGCCAACTCAGGCCCGATGCCGACTCGATGGCATAGGCGAATGCGGGATTGTCACGCCAGGGCCCGTCGAGTCCGAACCCGGGCATTCGCAGCATGACCGCGTCCGGCCGAACCGCTTGCACGGCCGCGAAATCCAGACCGATCTGGTCCAGCACCCGGGGCGTGAAATTTTCCACGATCACCTCACATGTCGCGATGAGCCGGCGCAGTAGCTCCCGGCCGCGTGGGCTTTGCAGGTCCAGCGTCAAGCCCTTCTTGTTGGTGTTCAGCGCCGCGAAGATCGGCGATTTCTCCCACCACCGCTCTTCGGCGGCGGGAATGCCGGCGATCAGTCGAGTGCCGTCCGGGCGGCGGGCCGATTCCACGTGGATGACCTCGGCGCCGAGCATCGCCATAAAGTGAGTGCAGCATGGACCAGCCCAGAAGGTCGTCATGTCCAACACCCGAATCCCGCTGAACGGCAACGGGTTTGCGAGACCGGCCGGCGCGGGCCGCCGGGTGGCGGTCGACGCCCGGTAACGCTCGGTGTGCTCACCCAGCCGCGGCGCCGGACCGGGCTGCCGCAACCGCGCCGGCCGCATCCGGTACGGGTGGCCCGGCTGGTGGAACCCGTCGCGTGGATTGCGCACGAACGAGCCGCGCTCGCGGAAGTGGTCCAGCGAGGCGATATTCGCGCCGTTGGCCACCGGCGCGTTGGGGATCCGGAATGCCGTCGCAAGCTCGCGGATCTCGTCGACCGGGGTGCTTCTGACCCACGCGTAGATCTCGTCGGCGTGAAGGTTGGCCAGCTCGGTGATCGACAGCGGCGAGTCCTCATCGATCCATTCCGGGTGACCGACCATCGCGCACAGGTCGAACCACTGCTGGGCGGTGCCGCACCCGAGGTCCACCAGACCGTCCTTCGCCTGGGCCACGCCGGGCACGGTGAGCCGGCGGACGTCTCGCCACGGATGCCCCAGCATCTCGAAATAGGTGACGGGATAGTAAGTTAGGCACAGGATCTGCGTCTCCAGCATCGACAGGTCAACCAGTTCCCCAGGGCCACCGGGGGTTCGGCGATACCATGACGTCATGGTCGCGGCGCTCGCATAGGCTCCGGCCAGATACTCGCCGACCTGCCCGCCGATGAATACCGGCGCCCGCGCCGGCTCGCCACGTCCGAGCCCGACGATCCCTCCCGACCACGCCTGCAGCGTGAACTCCGTTGCGGCGCGGTCTCGCCAGGGACCCTCCAGCCCGAAGGGTGTGATCGAGGTGACGGTGAGCTGTGGATGCCGGTCGTGGATTGCGTTGGGCGTAAAGCTTTGGTGTTCAGCTGGTTTCGAGCCCATGGACCACACCACGGCGTCCGCCGATGCCAGCAGCCCGTCGACCATCCGGACGTCGTCGCCGGTTTCGAGATCGGCGACCACGCTGTGCTTGGAGCCGGCCAGAAGGCTGAACAGCGCGCCGTCATCGCACGCCGGGATGGCCGCGCCGGACGCCGACCACCGCCGCAGCGGATCACCTTCTGGTGGTTCGACTTTGACGACGGTGGCGCCGCCGTCGGCGAGCAGCTTGGTGCAGTATGCCCCCGCTATTCCGGTCGACAGGTCGACAACCGTGTAACCGACTAGCGGCGGCGCGTCCGGTTCGGGCCGAGGTTCACCCACTCACGCCCGCCAGGAGGGACTGGAGGTCAGCACCTCGGGGCCGTCATCGGTGACGAGGACGGCCTCACGCCCGAAGACCGCTCCGATTCCTTGCTCCCAGACATAGCCGGTCACGGCCAGCACCATGCCCGGTTCCAGGCGTTCGCCCGCCACGCTGCGGGGTAGGTGCTGCGAGACGACGGGCGGGTCGAAGCCCATGCCCAGCCCCCGGGCCACCGGCATCGGCGGCGCCGGTTCCTCCGCGGCCTGATAGGCGCCCAGCAGTTCGCCGGCCTCGGCGCCCGGCCGGCATGCGGCTAACAGCCTGTCCCACAACCTGTCCCAGCGCCGATAGAGGGGGGCGGCGCCGGCGACGCTGCCCACGGGCCAGGTTCGGCCCACCTCGCCGATGTAGCCGCCGGCGAGCACGCCGGCCGAGAAGGCCACCAGGTCACCGTCTTTCACGCGCCCGTCGCCGTTGGCCCGCCGCCACAGGTGATCACGCGAAGTCACCCACGCGACATCCTGATTCGACGGGGTGCTCACCCCGCCGGCCGCCAGGGCCTCCAGCAGCACGCCGGCCAAGGTCTGTTCGCTTACCCCGGGCCGCAGCCCGGACACCGCGGCCGCCAGGCCCGACTCGGCCACCGCGATCGCCTCCCGCAGTGCGGTCACTTCCTCGACCGTCTTGATGCGGCGGGCGGCGCGCAGGGCGCGTTCCCCGTCGACCAGCTCGGCGTTGGGAAACGCGGTCGGCAGCAGCTGCGCGAAAACCGGTGACAGCGCGTCGGTTCCGACGCGGCGGACGGTGGCCGCACCGTCGATGCGTCGCAGCGCCGAGACGGTGTTGATCGGATTCCACGAGATGCCATACAGGTTCTCGTGGGGAATGTCGTCGGGCACGCCTTCGTCCCAGGTGCTGAGCAGATGGACCGCGCCGGTCGCGCGCACCAGCACGCAGGTCGGGCCGAACGGCCGCGTCCCGGCCACCCACAGCTGCGGTGCGCCGGCGATGTAGCGGACGTTGGCTTGCCGGCCTACCACCAGGACATCGAGGTCGTGTGCGGCCATCTGCTCCAGTGCGCGCTGGCGGCGCCCCAAGCGCAGTGCGCGAGCGTCAGGGCAAACTTCAACTGACATAGGAGCCATAGGGGTCATAGGGGTAGTTGGTCAACCGTGTCCGGCCTTCCTCGGTGATCACCAGGACCTCTTCGCTGCGGTAGCCGCCGGTGCCGTCCTCCCACACCACCGGCTCCAGGACCAGCACCATGCCCGGTTGGAGTACGTACTTCTCGTCGAACTCGTCGCCGAGATCGGTTCCGATCATGGGCATTTCGGCCGCGTTCACGCCGATGCCGTGGCCCAGGTAGAAGTGCGGCAGCCACGGTCGGCTACCGCCGTTGGCCGCGGTCGCCGCCCTGCCCAGGTCGGCGGCGGTGGCCCCGGCGCGGGTGACGTCCAGGACGGCGGTCATGATGTCGGACCATTTGTCGAACTGCGCCTGCTGGCGCGGCGTCGGGTCCCGGCCGACGATCCAGGTGCGCCCGAAGTCCGAGCAGTAGCCGCGGTAGGTGATGCTGACGTCGGTCCACAACACGTCGCCTTCGGCCAACTCGCGTTCGGTGCTCAGCAGCGGCAACGCCAGGTCGCCGTGCGTCGTCCACACACCGTCGGCCTTGCTCTGTGGCATCACCTGCCAGATGGGTTCGAGCATGCTGGCCGTGGCGCCCAATTCGAAGGCCTGCCGCAAAAAGCTTGCCGACAGGTCGATCTGGCGGATGCCGGGCGCCAGACGCTTGTGGACCTCGACCATCGCCTCGTCGGTGATCCGGATGGCGGTGCGCAGGCACGACAATTCGTCCTGGGTTTTGATCGCCTTGGCGGCGCTGACGACGGCGGCGGCATCGGCGGGAGCCCCGCCGGGAAACAACAGCTTCGCCGCGCGCGACATCGCGCCGGTGCACTCGTCGACCGCGATCGCCGCTTTCGTCGGGATCAGGTCGGCCAGCAGTCGCGCGAAATTCTCGACACCCTCGTCGAATTCGAGGTAGACCGGGCCGTGCAGGTGATCGGCCGGCAAGTCCGACTCCTGCGCGGCGCCCTCGCGGAACGGCAGGAACAGATGCGGCCATTCGTCGTCGGCGACCACCACGGCCACCGGCCGCTCGACATAGGAGAGCCCGGCGTCGCCGAGCGGCCAACTGGTGCCGGTGGCGTAGACCACCGCGTTGTTGCCCAGCAGGATCATCGCGTCGACGCCGCGGTCGGACATCGCCGCGCGCAGCCGTGCCCCGGTCTCGCGACGCATGCGCGTCAGGTCGGGCGTTTCGGGGATCTCGATCGCGGACGACGGCGGCTGCGCGAATGTAGTCATCTAAGTGCCTTACAAGCCAAGGAATTCCGTGATGTTACCGCTGACGATCCGCGCCGCATCGGCCGGACCCACGGCGTCGACGACGGCGGCCAACGACTTCTCGGAGTAGCCGTATGTGCTTTCGTTGTGCGGGTAGTCGCTGGACCACATCACCTTGTCGACCCCGATCCTGTCGATCAGCTGCAGACCCAGGGGGTCGACCATGAAGGACGCGCTCATGTGGGTGTCCCAGTAGTAGCGCACGTCGTGCTCCAGCGGCCGGTTGAACATGTGCTGATAGGACGCCACCAGGTGTTCGGCGTCTTGCAGCGCCCATGGAACCCAGGAGATCCCGCCCTCGAACCATCCGATGCGCAGGCGCGGGTGTCGATCGAGGATGCCGCCAAAGATGTACTTGGAGAACGTCTCCCGGAATCCGTCGATGTTGATCATCATGCCGACGACGACGCTGTTGAACTCGCATGGGCTCTTCGGCGGGGTTTCTCCGATGTGGTGGGTGACCGGCAGGCCGGAGGCTTCGATCTCGTCCCAGACGGCGCTCATCGACGTGCTCGCGTAGTCGATCGGGTTGCCGTCGTCGTCCTTGCCCGGGTTCAGCGGCATCAGGAACGTCGTGAGCCCCAACGATTTCAGCTCGTCCAGCGTTCGCCTGGTGCCCTGCGGGTCCCACCAGTTGATCAGCCCGGCACCGTAGAAGTGTCCGGCCGAGCGTTCCTGCAGCTCCGCGATGTACTCGTTGTAGATCCGGAACGTGAGCTCGCGAAGTTTCTTGTCCGGGTAGTGAAAGAGCGCCAGCACCGCGTTGGGGAAGGCCAGTTCTTTGTCGACGCCGTCCTCGTGCAGCTCCCGGATCCGGGCCTCGATGTTGGTGCTCGCGGCCCCGGGCAGGTCGTCGTACTGCATCAGCACCGCGCTGAAGTCGCCCGGCAGGAATGACTGCCCCTTGCGCCCGACTTGGTAGGCGCCGTCCTCGTACCAGATCCGCGGGGCCTTGTCCTTGAGGTCGTCGGGGAAGCGTTCGTAGAAGATGTCGTCGGCCAGGGAAATGTGGTTGTCGGCGGAGAAAACGACGGTTCCCTCCGGCAGGCCCACGTTGCTGCCGGTGGCGTGGCCACGGCGATCCTTCGGCGCCCCAAAGCCTCCCGGCGGATAGAGCGAAACGGTGTGTGTTTGAGTCGTCATCATTGACCCTCCATTCGGGGTTTACCAGATCACCGGTAGTTCGTAGACGCCGTAGGCGAGCCGGTCGTGTTTGAATGGCACGTCCTCGATCGGGATGCCCAGCGCCACCGTGGGGATGCGACGAAACAGCGTGCGGTAGACGATCTGGAGCTCCGCGCGGGCAAGCTGCTGCCCCACGCATTGGTGTCTGCCGTAGCCGAAGGCGACGTTGCGATCGGCCCCCGACCGGTGTAGGTAGAGCCGATCCGGCTCGGTGAAGGCGTGCGAATCCCAGTTCGCCGGGGCCAGATCGATGATGATGCCTTCGCCGGCGCGGATGACCTCTCCGGCGATGGCGATGTCTTCGAGGGCCACGCGACGCTGTCCGTTCTGGATGATGCTGAGGTAACGCAACAGTTCCTCGACGGCGTTGGCGACGATCTTGGGGTCTTCGGCGTCGCGGATGACGGCCAACTGGTCCGGGTTTTCCAGCAGGGCGAGCACGCCGAGCCCGATCATGTTGGAGGTCGTCTCGTGCCCGGCGATCAGCAGTCCGGTGCCCAACTGCGCGGCCTCTTTCACGCTGAGCTCGCCGGCCTTGACCCGTTCGGCCAGGTCGGATACGGCATCTTCGGCGGGGTTCTCCATCTTGGCCTCGACCAGGCGGGCGAGGTATTTGTGCAGGCTTATCGCGCCTTTCGCGGTGTCCTCACCGGTCGCATAGCGCGCGAGCCCGACGTTGGCGTGGTGCTGGAACATCTCGGCGTCTTCATAGGGCACCCCGAGCAACTGGCTGATCACCAGCGACGGCACCGGCAGGGCCAGCGCGGTGACAAGGTCGGCGGGCTGCGGTCCGGCGAGTATCGCGTCGATGTGGTCGTCGGTGATCTGCTGGATGGTCGGGCGCAAACCCTCAACTCGCCTGAACGTGAAGGGCTTCGACAACATCCGCCGGAATCGCGTGTGCTCTTCGCCGTCGGAGGTGAAGACCGACCGCGGGCGCTTGTGCACCGTGGACAGCATGCCCGCGTTCCAGTGCGGAAACCCCGGCGTGCGGTCGTCGACGCTGACCCGCGAATCGGAAAACAGTTCCCGCACTTGCTCGTAGCCCGTGATGAGCCACGGTGTGCTGCCGTCCCAGATCCGGACCCTGGACAGCGGCTTGGATTCGGCCAGTGCCATGACGTCCGGTGGCGGGGCGAACGGGCAGCCCGCGTTCCTGGCCATCGGATACTCCGGGATCTCGGAAACCGCCTCGGTCGCGGTGCTCGTCAGTGTGTCCGACATTTCATTCCTCGATATAGATGGCTTGCGCCGGGCATGCCGCGGCGGCTCGGCGTGCGCCCTCGGCCTGATCGGGCGGCGGGTTCGCATTGAGCAGAACGACGACGCCGTCCTCGTCGCGCTGGTCGAAGACGTCGGGCGCGTTCATGACGCAGTTTCCCGATGATGCGCACATGTTTTGGTCGACAGTCACTTTCATCTGGAGAGCCTTCACTCGTATGGCGTCACGGGCGCCAACCACAGGCCCACGATCGCGTCGATGAGGCCGGATGCCGCAGCGCGCCAAGATGTTTGGTGTATCGATGGACCCGCCGACAGTGCGCGTTCGCGGTCGGCGCAGGTGTGCATCAGCAGGTTGCGGGCCATGATGTTGCGTTCGAAACGGACCTCGGCCGGCAGGTTGGGCAGGCAGCTGTTGATCCCGTCGACGACCTGGACCAGCGACGGCGAGCTGAGCGCTCCCTTGACGATGATGTTGTAGTAGGCCGGGTCGGTCATCGCCTGCGCCGCGAAGCGCGCGTACCAGGTGGGCGACCCGTCACGGCCGAGATCCGCCAGATGGTCGGTGAGTGGGCGCACCAGGCAGGCCACCCAGTCCCGCATTCCGGCGGAATCGTCCAACTCGTCCACCATGCGCTCGCGAAGCTGTTCGACGGGCCCACGGTGCTTCTTCTCGATGGCGCGCACCAGGTCGGCCTTGGTACCGAAGTGGTAACCGACCGCGGCGTTGTTGCCCTGACCGGCGGCCTCGCTGACCTGCCGGTTCGACACCGCGAACATGCCGTGCTCGGCATACAGCCGCTCGGCCGCCACCAGGATCGCCTCCTGGGTCGAGCTGGCCCGCTCGGTGCGAACGGCCCTGCCTGCCGTGGTCATTCCGCTAGTCAACCGCGCACACCGGTGTTAAGTCAAGCGCTTGATTTAAATGACGGCCCGGCCTCTGTCCTAAGTGTTTCGGTTTGCAAGGACGGCATTCCGGGCTCACCAAGTTCAGCGCTCAGCTCGGAGGCCGCTTCATCTCCTAAGCAGTGCTCGACAAGCTGTACTCCGGACCGCGCACAGCCTCAAAATGCGCCGCCAACGCCCGAAAGCTCTACAACAACGCGAACAAAGCCGCCATCGAGTCAGAAGTGGTCATCCTCAGTCGCGACGCCACCGGAGTGGAGTACAAGACCCGGCCCGCGGTTTGCCAATGTTCGTCCTCGAATGCCATTGCAACCAACTAGCTTTGGACTTCGCGGGCGGAAATCTTTCGAGGGGCCCAGTGCCAGCAAAGTCAGCGAAGATTGTCGGTCCGTGGTCTGTGCACCAGGCCCGGGCCCGCGAGCACGCTATGGGAGTCGTCGGGGACGGTGATCGACCCGCGTGCTTCACGCCGTCAGGCCTGAGTATATCCCGACCTGAACGAAATATGCTCGTGTGCAACCTCATTCCTTTGTGTGCTACCCGTCGCCACAAAACGGGGATCCGGTGCCGGCGTGAACAGGCGGGCCGCGTCGGACACGTCGTGGTGATCACATGTGTCACTCGCGTCTCGGCGTCGGGAGCACCTATTTTTCTGCCCGCCTAATAGCGACAAGCATGGTTGGCTGTCGCTATGAGCCGGGCACATCGCCTATTGCCGGCCAGCGAGTTGCCGATGCGACAAACGGGATTAACGCGCGGCCTTTGCCTCATCGCACCGGTCACCTTCTCATCGCAAATGTGATAGCGCATATTGCATCGAATTCTCGGGCGGCATCATTGCCCCGGCTGCTAACCACCGATACGCCCTGTGTGCGTGACGGTGCCGCGCTCAACCCAAGCGCTCCGGGCATTGCCGACACCGCAGGCAAGGTGGGTGTAACAGCGACGCTTACCCGCCGAAAAGCACGAGCCAGTTCACCAGGGGCCCAGTCTTTTTGAGCGGCCAACCCTCGTCACGGCGACCTTTTGAAAAGGCTGCCCAGCATCGCGACGAGCACGCCGAAAACCACCAGACCAACGCCGGCGACCAGCGTCCAATCGAGCCATTGGCGCAGGCTGGCCTCGGCGTGGCCCACCATCACCTCGGCGATCCCGCGGATGTCGCCGGTGGTGCGATTGAGCGCGTCGAGGACATACCGGCCACCGACCTCGATGCCCGCCCAGCCGGCAGCCCCGACCAGCAGCGCCGAGATGCCGAGGCTGGTCAGGGCCTTGCCGCGGCGGCGCGCGGCGGCCAGCGTCAGCAGCGCGCACAGGCCGCTCAAGGCTGCCGCACCGATGCTCACCCGGGGACCCCAGGTTGCGAGCCGGCTCAGTTGCCCCTGCCGCAACGGCTGCGACGCCAAAGGCACCGAAACCGTCAAATTCGCGGGCACCGTCACGTTGTAGCGGCTCAAAATCTGTTGAAAAGAGCCATCTTTGAGCATCGGCGCCACATCGACCACCCACGAATCGCCGGACCCGGCGCCAGTAAACAACCAATCATGCGCCGCCCGGTTCGCCTCGGCGAACAACGGCGGAAACGACGGGCCGGCCGTGAAGGCGCTCGCGGCGTCGTGCACCTCCGAGCCGTCGACCGCATAACGCGCCCCGCCGTGTGCGGCGATCAGCGCCATAGCCCGGGTGGTGAGTTCGGCCGCCACGGCGGACTGCAGGGCGGGATCGCCCGCGGCCTTCTGCGCCTGCGCCGCGTAGCCATCGGCGTTGATGACGTTTATCTGCGCCCATGCCGCCGGAACGGCCACTGCCAGCGCAACCGTGGTGGCCAGCCACAACACCGCCGTCATCACGAATCGCACGGCCGAAAACCTACTGGGCGATCCCCCGCACGTAGGCGGCCTGCCCGAGGTGCTGGGCGCAGTCATCGACGATGCTCACCAGGCGTGCGCTGGCCGTCACGGGCGGGTCCCAGTGGGTGTCCACGACGCGGGCCAGCTCGTCGGCGGTAACGGTGGCGATGTATTCCAGGGTCAGCTTGTGCACCGCGTGGTAGTAGCCGGACAGCAGGTCGGCGGGCGCCTTCACCTTCGCGACTTGCTCGGGGCCATGCCCGTAGCCGCTGTCGTTGCGCGGCAGGTCCAACCCGAACTGGTCCACCCAGCCGTCGCGGCTCCACACCTGCTCGACCCCGGCCACGTCGGCCAGCTGAATGTCCTGCACCCGGGCGCTGTGCCAGATCAGCCAGGCGATGCTGTTGGCGTTCGGGACCGGACGGTAATTGGATATCGCGTCGGTCAGGCCGTCGGTGAGCTCGTCGACGTGTTCGATCAACCGGGTGAACGAGTCGCGGAGTAACTCCTGCGCGGCGGCGTCGGTGCTGGCCATATTCGCGACGCTACGCTCCCCGCCATGCCAGACCGACTCGACGTTGTTGCCGTCGGGGTCGCGCACGAAGGCGCCGAAGTACCCGGGGTGGTACTCGGGCCACAGGCGCGGCGCATGCAACGACTCGGCGCCCAGCCCGACCGCCACCTCGTGGAAGGCCCACACCGCGTTCTCGTCCGCGGCCCCGAACGCCAGGTGGACTTCGCGACCGGGACCCATGCCGGAGCCGGCAGAACCATCAGCGATCCAGAACGATGGCTTGCCGTCCCGGCCATACCCGATAGCGCGGCCAAAATCCAGCTGTCGCGAGAACCCCAAAACGCCCAGCACGGCATCGTAAAACTCCTGCGATTTCTGGTAGTCGGCGCAAGTGATTCCGATGTGGTCGATCATGAAAAGATCCTGGCACGACCCACCGAGGCGGTCGTAGATTAGTTAGATGACCTACGACCTCCTCATCCGCAATGGCATCATCGTCGACGGGCTGGGGGGTGAGCCGTACGTCGGCGACGTCGCGGTGCAAGACGGCGTCATCAAAAAGGTAGCGGCCGTCGGTCACATGAACGGAGAATCCGCCAAACGCGAGATCGACGCCACCGGGCTGCTGGTCACGCCCGGCTTCGTCGACCTGCACACCCACTACGACGGCCAGTCCATCTGGTCGGAGCGGCTGACGCCGTCGTCGGCGCACGGGGTGACCACGGTGGTGATGGGCAACTGTGGGGTCGGCTTCGCGCCGTGCCGCCAGGAAGACCACGACGTGCTCGTCGACGTGATGGCCGGGGTCGAGGACATTCCCGGCGTCGTCATGACCGACGGCCTGCCGTGGACCTGGGAAACCTTCCCCGAATACCTGGACGCGCTGGAGGCGGGCAGGCGGGACATCGACGTGGCCGCCTACCTTCCGCATTCGCCGCTGCGGGTCTACGTGATGGGTGAGCGCGGCGCCGAGCGCGAGCCGGCCACCGCCGAGGACCTCGCAAAGATGCGGGCGCTGGCCAAGGAGGCGATCGAGGTCGGGGCGCTGGGGTTTGCGTCGTCGCGGCTGATGATCCACAAGACCGAAAGTGGTTCTCCGATACCGAGTTACGACGCCGCCCGGGAGGAGATCGAAGAGATCGCCCGCGGTGTCGTGGACGGCGGGGGCGGCCTGCTCCAGTTCGTGCCCGACATTCCCGCCGGTGGCTACCAGCCCGTGCTGCAGACGGTGTTCGACGTCGCCGAGGACGTCGGTCTGCCGGTCACCTTCACGTTGGTCGTCGCCAACGCCGGCGACCCGACGTGGCCGGACGCCATCACCATGATCGAGAAGGCGAATTCAAGGGCCGGCGCGGGCGATCCACGAATCACCGCGCAGCTGCTGCCACGCCCGATCGGGCTGATCATCGGGCTGCAACTGTCCGCCAACCCGTTCGTCCTCTACCCCAGCTACCGCGAGATCGCGCACCTGCCGCTGGCGGAGCGCGTCGCCGAGATGCGCAAGCCCGAGGTCCGGGCCCGCATCCTGGCCGACAAGCCCGGCGTCGGGCATCCGATCCTGTACGTGGCGCAGGCCTGGGACTGGATCTTCCCGCTCGGCGACGAGCCCAACTACGAGCCCGACCCGTCGACCAGCGTCGGGGCCCGGGCGCGGGCCCGCGGCGTGGACCCGATGGAGGAGGCCTACGACCGGCTGCTCGACGACGACGGCCGCGCCATGCTGCTGGTCACGACCAGCAACCTGGAGAACAACTCGCTGGACACCGTGGGCAAACTGCTGCACCGCGACGACGTGGTGCTCGGGCTCGGCGACGGCGGCGCCCATTACGGGATGATTTGCGACGCCAGCTACTCAACGTATTTTCTGGCGCACTGGGCGCGCGACCGGAAGTCCGGGCGGTTCTCGGTGCCCGACGCCGTCCGCGAGCTGACGTCCGTGCCGGCCCGCGTGGCCGGGCTGGGCGACCGGGGCCGCATTGCCGTCGGGTACAAGGCCGACCTCAATGTCATCGATCACGCCGCGCTGCGGCTACACAAGCCGGTGATCAGTTATGACCTGCCGGCGGGCGGGCGTCGCCTGGACCAGACCGCCGATGGGTACGTCGCAACGATCGTGTCGGGCGAAGTAATCGCCGAAGGCGGGGTGCCCACCGATGCCCGTCCCGGCAAGTTGGTCCGTGGTCGCCAACCAATCCCCGTAGCCGCCCGATAACGCCACGAAGGGCGGCCCCTCCCGGTTAAGTTGGGTCAGTGACAAGCCCGCATTTTGCGTGGTTGCCGCCTGAGATCAACTCGGCACTAATCTTCGCCGGTCCTGGAGCGGCGCCGCTGCTTGCTGCGGCGGCGGCGTGGGACGCGCTGGCCGAGGATCTGGCGTCGTCGGCGTCGTCGTTTTTCTCGGTGACGTCTGACCTGGCCAACGGTTCATGGCAGGGTGCGTCGGCGGCAGCGATGATGTCCGTCGCGACGCAGTATGTGAGCTGGCTCAGCGGGGCGGCGGCGCAGGCGGAGCAGGCCGCCGGCCAGGCGTCGGCCATCGCGGCCGCGTTCGAGTCGGCGCTGGCGGCCACGATCCAGCCGGCGGTGGTGGCGGCCAATCGCGCCCTAGTGCAGGCGCTGTCGGCCACGAACTGGTTCGGGCTCAACGCCCCGGCGATCATGGACACCGAGGCCGCGTACGAGCAAATGTGGGCATCGGACGTGGCGGCGATGTTCGGCTACCACGCCGACGCGTCGGCGGCCGCCGCGCAATTGGCGCCCTGGCAGCAGCTCCTGGAGAAGCTCGGTATCAGCTTCAACAACGGCCACCTCAGCTTCAACCTCTTCGGCTCGGGCAATTCCAACCTCGGCTTCGGGAACACCGGCAGCCAGAATGTCGGCTCCGGCAACTCGGGCAGCGGCAACATCGGTTTGGGCAACCAGGGCAGCAACAACATCGGCTTCGGCAATACCGGCAACAACGATTTCGGAATCGGGTTGACCGGCAACAACCAGATCGGCTTCGGCAGCTTCAACTCGGGCAGCGGCAACATCGGCTTGTTCAACTCCGGCACCGGCAACATCGGCTTCTTCAACTCCGGCAACGGAAACATCGGCATCGGAAACTCGGGCAATTCCAACACCGGCTTCTTCAACAACGGCGCCGGCAATACGGGCTTTTTCCTCGACAACGGCATGGGCAGCCAGAGCGGCCAAGGAGCGGGCATGCTCAACTCCGGCAGCTACGTCACGGGCGGCGTTGGCGCGGCCAACCTCAGCTCGGGCCTGCTCAACTCGGTCGGTGCAAGCACCGGCGGCTTCAACCCGGGTGTGGCGACCCCGGGCTTGCTCAACGCCGCGTCGGCCAACGCGGCCCTCGCCGCCCCGGCCGACGCGGGCGCCATTGCCGGCGCGCATGCCGCCAGCGCGGCCGGTGGCCCCACCCCCACCCCGCCGGCCCTGCGAACCACGACGACCGGTCCCACGGGCTTCTTCTCCACCAACAGCAACGACGCGGGCGTCCGGGGCACACCCGGCCGCGACTCGGGCATTCCCAGCTCGGGCTTCTTCAATAGGGGCGACCGCGGCCCGGGCACCCCGGGCACCCGGCAGCCGGTCTTGCCCGACTAGCGCCGCCGCCCGGCCGCGGTTCTCGAATATTCTCGAAACCATGCGCGCGAAGAAGAAGGTGGACGTCAAGCGGCTCGCCGCCGCTCTTACCGACTACCCGTTCGCTTACCTGATCACCGTCGACGACGGCTACCGCGTGCACACCGTGACGGTCGAGCCGCGGTTGCGTGACCTCCCGGACGGCCCCGAGGCGCTGATCGACGTCGGGCTCATCGGCGGTCGCACGCGGAAAAACCTGGCCCACCGCCGCGACGTCACCCTGCTGTGGCCGCCGCGCGAGCCCGGTGGCTACTCGCTGATTGTCGACGGCACGGCCGAAATAATCGAAGCCGATTCGGAGACCGTCGCCCTGGGGGTCGTGCCCACCCGTGCGCTGCTGCACCGCGAAGCCGACTCCCCCGCGGCGGCCAAAGGCTGCCTGCACGACTGCGTGGTGTTCTCGGAGCCGGCCTAGCACACACGAAAAAGCCCGGCCCCCAAGGGGAACCGGGCTTTTTCGTTCTAGGACTAGAAGTCCATGCCGCCCATGCCGCCGGTCGGGTCGCCCGCGGGAGCGGCCGCCTTCTCCGGCTTGTCGGCGACGACGGCCTCGGTCGTCAGGAACAGCCCCGCGATGGACGCCGCGTTCTGCAGCGCCGAACGGGTCACCTTGACCGGGTCGGCAACGCCGGCCTTCAGCAGGTCCTCGTACACACCGGTGGCCGCGTTCAGGCCGGTACCGGCGGGTGAGTTGCGGACCTTCTCGGCGACGACGCCGGGCTCCAGCCCGGAGTTGAAGGCGATCTGCTTCAGCGGAGCCTCCAGCGCCACCTTGACGATGTTGGCGCCGGTCGCCTCGTCACCGGTGAGCTTCAGCTCGTCCAGGGCCGGGGCCGAGTGCAGCAGGGCCACGCCGCCACCGGCGACGATGCCCTCCTCGACGGCCGCCTTGGCGTTGCGCACCGCGTCCTCGATGCGGTGCTTGCGCTCCTTGAGCTCCACCTCGGTGGCGGCGCCGGCCTTGATCACCGCAACACCGCCGGCCAGCTTGGCCAGGCGCTCCTGCAGCTTCTCGCGGTCGTAGTCGGAGTCGCTGTTCTCGATCTCGGTGCGGATCTGGGCCACCCGGCCGGCGATGGCGTCCGGGTCACCGGCGCCCTCGACGATGGTGGTCTCGTCCTTCGTGATGACCACCTTGCGGGCCTTGCCCAGCAGGCTCACGTCGGCGTTCTCCAGCGTCAGGCCGACCTCTTCGCTGATCACCTGACCACCGGTGAGGATCGCCATGTCCTGCAGCATCGCCTTGCGGCGGTCACCGAAACCGGGGGCCTTGACGGCCACCGACTTGAAGGTGCCGCGGATCTTGTTGACGACCAGGGTGGAGAGCGCCTCGCCCTCGACGTCCTCGGCGATGATCAGCAGCGGCTTGCCGGCCTGAATGACCTTCTCCAGCAGCGGCAGCAGGTCCTTGACCGTCGACACCTTGGAGCTGACCAGCAGGATGTAGGGGTCCTCCAGGACCGCTTCCTGACGCTCGGGGTCGGTGACGAAGTAGCCCGAGATGTAGCCCTTGTCGAACCGCATGCCCTCGGTGAGCTCGAGCTGCAGGCCGAAGGTGTTGGACTCCTCGACGGTGATGACGCCCTCGTTGCCGACCTTGTCCATCGCCTCGGCGATCAGGTCACCGATCGACTGGTCGCCCGCCGAGATCGCGGCGGTCGCGGCGATCTGCTCCTTGGTCTCGACCTCCTTGGCCGACTTGAGCAGGGTCTCGGTGACCTTCTCGACCGCCTTCTCGATGCCGCGCTTGAGGCTGAGCGGGTTGGCACCGGCCGCGACGTTGCGCAGGCCCTCTTTGACCAGCGCCTGCGCCAGCACGGTGGCCGTCGTCGTGCCGTCACCGGCCACGTCGTCGGTCTTCTTGGCGACTTCCTTGACCAGCTCGGCGCCGATCTTCTCGTACGGGTCCTCCAGCTCGATCTCCTTGGCGATGGACACGCCATCGTTGGTGATCGTGGGGGCACCCCACTTCTTCTCCAGGACGACGTTGCGGCCCTTGGGCCCCAACGTGACCTTTACCGCGTCGGCGAGGGCATTCAGGCCCCGCTCGAGGCCGCGACGGGCCTCTTCGTCGTACGCAATTGTCTTGGCCATTGCGAAGTGATTCCTCCGGATTGGGAATGAAACGGGTCGCCGGGTGAGGGCCACCCCATTACTTACGCTGGCCGGGTGCAGTGCCCGCGACGGACGACACAACCTTTTTGGGCTGGGCCTCACCGTCCCGACCTAGCACTCACCAGTCGCGAGTGCCAACGTCATTCTTAGCACTCGCCTATGCCGAGTGCAAGGTCGCCCGGCAACGATGCGTGCCGCACGGCGGCGGGCCGAGTTCGCGGGCGTAACGCCATTGCGATTTTCTGCCGGCGGATTCGCAGTGACGTTACGCTCGGACACTCCTCGACGAGGCGGTCGCTACCGTCCCGCGCGCAAACCGTCGACGACGACGTCGGTCACCCGCTCGGCCAACGCCGAGGCGTAGGCCTCCATCGCCTGGCATCCGACCAGGATTGCCTTGACTTCCCGCGCACCGATGTCTTGGCGCGCGGTGCCCGCTTTTTGCGCGGCACGCAGCAGCTCGCCGAGCACGGCAAGGAAGGCATCCTCGGCCTCGGGTGCGGCGTTTGCGATGTCTATGCCGATCCCGGCCAGCGCGTCGACCAGGCCACGGTCCCTCGCACCCCAATGCAACACGACCGAGCGCAGGAAGGTGAAGAGCGCTTCACCGGGCCCTTCGGATTTCAGCAGGGCGTCCGCGTCGTCGACGAGGCGCTGCATCCGGCTCTCGATGACCGCCTGAAACAGCGCGTCCTTCGTCGGGAAGTGCCGGTAGACGGTGCCGGCGCCGACCCCGGCGCGCCGGGCGATCTCATCGATCGGCACCGAAAGGCCTTCGGCCGCAAAGCTTTCATAGGCGACGTCGAGGACGCGCGCACGGTTGCGTGCCGCGTCGGCGCGCAGCGGCCGTGCGGGTTGCGCCATCTCGACACCACCTGACATTGCAAAGCGGGGCGTGCGTTCCGTATAGTCTGCAATCAACCGGAGCGCTCGCCCCGCTTATCGATTGTAGGAGCTTCCCATGGCCAAGTGGACCACATCGGACATTCCCGACCAGTCGGGTCGCGTCGCCATCATCACCGGGGCCAACACCGGCCTGGGGTACGAGACCGCCTTGGCGCTCGCCGAGCGCGGGGCCCGCGTGGTGCTGGCCGTGCGCAATCTCGACAAGGGCAAGGACGCCGCCGCGCGGATCACCGCCCAGAGCCCACACGCCGAGGTCTCGCTGCAGGAGCTGGACCTGACGTCCCTGGGGTCCATCCGCGCCGCGGCGGACCAGTTACGGTCCGAGCACGACCGCATCGACCTGCTGGTCAACAACGCGGGGGTGATGTGGACGCCGAAGTCGACCACCAAGGACGGCTTCGAGCTGCAGTTCGGCACCAACCACCTCGGCCACTTCGCCTTCACCGGCCTGCTGCTGGATCGGCTTTTGCCCGTCGCCGGATCGCGGGTCGTGACGGTCAGCAGCATCGGCCACCGCATCCGCGCCGACATTCATTTCGACGACCTGCAATGGGAACGCCGTTACAGCCGGGTGGGGGCCTACGGGCAATCCAAGCTGGCCAACCTGTTGTTCACCTACGAACTGCAGCGACGGCTTGCCCCGCGTGGGACGACGATCGCCGTGGCCGCCCATCCCGGCGGCTCGCGGACCGAGCTGACCCGCAACCTGCCCGCGCCGCTTGCGCGCGTCTTTTCCGTGGTCGAACCCCTCATCACGCAGGACGCGGCCGCCGGCGCGCTGCCGACGCTGCGCGCCGCCACCGACCCCGCCGTGCTGGGCGGCCAGTACTTCGGACCCGGAAGACCCGGCGAGGTTCGCGGCTACCCCAAGGTGGTGGAGTCGAGCGACAGGTCCCACGATGCGGAGTTGCAGCGCCGGTTGTGGGCCGTCTCCGAGGAGCTCACCGGGGTGGTGTACCCCGTCGGCTGACGATCCGGCGGGCCACACTGGAGGTATGTCCCTCGTCGTGCCGCCCTATCCGCCGCCCCGCTACACCAAGGACGAGCCGGAGATCAGCGCCTGGCTCAAGCGGGCCGACTCGCCGCCGGACTATGAGACCTCCGGGGTCAAGTACCACTACCTGGCCAATCAGCAGGCCACCGACGGCGACTACGGCCTCTACCGGGTAGACATTCCGCCCGCCGGCGGCGGGCCTCCGGCCCACTTTCACCGCGCGATGTCGGAGGCGTTCTTCGTGCTGTCCGGGACGATGAAGCTCTACGACGGCGTCCAATGGGCCGACGGCCATCAGGGCGATTTCCTCTACGTTCCGCCCGGCGGCGTCCACGGGTTCCGCAACGAGGCGAACGAACCGGCGTCGATCCTGATGCTCTTCGCACCGGGTGCGCCGCGAGAGGCCTACTTCGAAGGTTTCGCCGCGCTGGCCGACATGACCGACGACGAACGCCGGGAGTGGTTCGTCCGCCACGACAATCACTGGGTGCAGTAATTTTCCGGCGCGAGCAGACGCGGAATCGCATTCCGCCGCGCGGAATTGTGCGACTCTGCGTCTGCTCGCCGGTGGCTACGGCGCGGGGCGCAACCGCACCACCACACTGATATGCGTTCCCGCCGGCGTATCGACGAGCCGCATCGCGCCGCCCGCCGCTTCGACACGCGCCCGGTGCGACGCCAACCCGATGTGGCCCTGCGCGAGTTTCTCCGCTGCCACCTCGGCGGAGATGCCCACGCCGTTGTCGACCACGTCGAGATGACAGGCCTGGCCGACGAGCTTCAGCGTCACATTCGCCTCGGTCGCCCGGGAATGACGTACGACGTTGGAGAGCAATTCACGCACGACCCCGAATACCAGGGGGTCGACCGCATTCGCCGCCGGATAGTCGATGTCGGTGGTCACCGGGATGCCCGACCGCTGAGCCGTGGCGGAAGCCAACTTTCGGACGGCCGCCGACAGTCCGGCGTGCTCCAGGACGGCCGGGTGAAGTTCAAAGGTGGCTTCCCGCAATTGCTCCGACGCGTTCTTGAGACTGGCCAAGGCGTGCTCCAGCCGCTCGTCCGGTTGCGCCTTGGCGTATTCCGAGATGTCCTGGCGAGCCGCCAGTACGTATTGAAGCGGCCCGTCGTGAATGAACTCCGACACCTTCCGCTGCTGCTCGTCGGATGCGGTCATGGTCTGGGCGAGCAACTGTTCGCGCGAAACACTCAGCGCCGCAATCTCATTGACATGCCTGACTTGTAAGTAAACCGCCAATAGCGCCGTAGAGCACAAGAATGCATACATCAAGACGGTCAGCGTCGGCCTGCCCCAGCTGATGGCATGCAGCAGCACTCGGTCGGCGTAGACCGCGACGGCAAACGCGACCACGGCGACGGTGAGCAGCACGGCGGCTCGCCTGAATGACACATCGAGCATCAACATCAGCGGAAGCAGCGCCATCACCATCAACGGCAGATACGCGCCGGCCGGTGACAGCAACTTGTAGCCCAACACGGCGGTGACATCGATGATCGCGAAGATCAGTTGCAGCCTTCGCGCCGCCCCCGACAGCCCAACCGGAAAGAAGGCGACCACCAACGCGAACGCGGCCACCGCAGCGTAGACGCTCGACAAGACGAGCTGTGCCCGCCAGTGCGGCGTCACCCCAACATGGATCGCGATAAACATGATGACGACCAGGCCCACCCGAAGCGCCGACACGATCTTCAGTGCACTCAACTGATGTATCTGGCGGACCCGGTCGAAATCGTTGGCACCCATTCCGATCACACCTCGCTGCCGCGACACCATCGGGCCCACGTATCGGTCAAGGTGGCTTCTCCTCAGCGACGGCGGCTCCGCGACCCGACACGCCGAGCTTGCCACACAACTCCGTAAACGAGCCTTAGCAGCGCCCGACGCGATATGAGGCCGCTTGGCCCCGGTTATCGCGCGCCGGCCGCACACTTGATGACCGCCCTGACGATCTCGCTTCGGTCAGACTCCTTGTTGAGATAGCCGCAGGCACCTTGGAGCAACGCCCTACGCGCCAACGGGTCGTCGTCGAAGGCGCTGAGCAGCAGAACCCGTGTCGGCAACCGTTCGCCCGCGACCGCACTTAGCACCTCGAGCCCGTCCAGCCCGGGCATTCGGTAATCGAGCAGCGCCACGGTTGGCCTCAAGTCACGTATCGCCCTGAGGGCGGCGTGACCGTCACCGACCTCGCCGACAACCTCCAGATCCTCGCTGCCGTTCAACGCTCGTACCACACCGCGCCGAAAAACGTTGTGGTCGTCGGCGACCACCACCGTGATTCGCGGTCGTCGGTTATCCATCTGCCACCTCTTCTCTGCCGGGCCTAGCGGCCACACCCGCGTCAATCGACGGTTCTCGTACGTAAGTCGGTCGGGCCTGTTCGCTGAGGCGCCCTCCACCTCCCGCTATCCGGCGAAAACCGTGCGCGGAATCACCGAGCGACCTTGTTCGATGCGCGGACCACCGCGCACATTGCGCGCGCGCATAGCCAGGGGCAGCCCGCCTAACAGACCTCCCGGCGCGAAGGCCCCTAACCCGGTGGCGGATTCGACACCGCCGCCGAGCGGTGCGGCAGGGCCGATCGCGGGTGCGGCGTTCATCGCCCAACTCGGTGGCACGGACAACGCGCCGAGCGACGCGGCCCGGCCCAGATTCGCCGACACCGCTCCGCCGAGGTTCGCCGAGCCTGCCGCCGCCCCGGCCAGACCGCCTTGCAGTGCCGAACCTAACGACGAGGCCACGTTGGTCACCAGCCCGGCCGGCATGGTCGCCACCCGGACCATCCCGGTCAACGAGCTCGCGATTGACGTGGATGAGCTGATTGCCATCATCGCCTCCAGCATGTAACCCGTTTCGAGGAGCGGGTTTTCAGACGACGCAAGCGGCGACGCGAGTGTCTGCAACACGGTGGGCACCGAGGACAGTAGCCGAGGCAGGGCGGCCGCCTGAGAGACGGCCACCGCTTGCGGCGGTCCGGTGAACGGTGACAACCGCGTCGCGGCCGCCGACGCGCCCGCATACGTATACATGGCGGCAGCGTCCTGTGCCCACATTTGCGCGTAGTGGGCCTCGGTAGCCGCGATCGCCGGGGTGTTCTGGCCCAGGAAGTTGGTGGCTACCAACGACATCAACTGCGCGCGATTCGCCGCGATCACCGGCGGGGGCACCGTCATTCCCAGTGCCGCTTCGTACGCGGACACCGCGGCCCACGCCTGCCCGGCCGTCCCCTCTGCCTGCGCGGCAACGGCATTCAGCCACCCGACCTGTGAAGCGGCCGCGGCCGCCATCGACACCGACGACGAGCCCCGCCACGGCCCGGTCGTCAGATCCGACACCACCGACCCGTAATGAGTTGCCGCCAAACGCAACTCGGTGGCCAATTGGTCCCATGCCACCCCCGCGGCCAGCATCGTCCCCGGACCGGGTCCGGAATACATCCGCGCCGAATTGACTTCCGGGGGTAACGCTCCGAAATCCATCGCTGACTCGCTGCCGCTCAGCCGGTGGCCACCGCGTTGGCGGCCTCGGTCATGTCATAGGAACCGGCACTGGCCCGCAGCGTTGTCACCAGCGAGTCATGAACCGCCGCCGCCTGAGCGGCGACCGCCTGATACATGCCGGCATGCGCGACGAATTGTGCGGCCGTCAGGGCGGACACCATATCGGCGGCGGCAGGAGCCGCTCCGGTCGTCGGGGCGGCAGCGAGCGCATTACCGGCGCGCAACGCGGAGCCGAGACGATGCAAGTCGGCCGCCGCGGACGCCACCGCTTCTGGTTGCACGGTCAGGGAAAACATTGATCTTCCTCGAAGGGCTTAAACGTGAAGGGGGACATACCTACCGTGCCGTGACGGTGCGCCGGTGTCAGTCGGCCGATCAGCCCTACCGAGGGATGAACGTCGCGTCCCCCGGGCCGAGGGCGCCACATCCTCCAATCGGAGGAGAAGCGCCGCATTTTGGCCGTCGATCCGCGGTACCGCGGCGCCCCGGGATGCCATAATCGCCCTCAGCCGGGACACAATCCCGGCCCGCGGACGGCGGGAGCCCACGATGACCAGGCCCACGGCCCATGTAACTGTGGTGGTCAGTGATGACCATCCGGTGTACCGGGAGGGGGTCGTGCGTGCGCTGAAGGAAACCGGCACCATCCGGGTCGTCGCCGAGGCCGCCGACGGTCGGGCCGCTTTGGCGGCCATCCGTGAACACCGCCCCGACGTGGCGCTGGTGGACTACAAGATGCCCGGCCTGGACGGGCTCGACCTGGTCCATGCCGTCGAACGTGACGGGCTGCCGACGCGCGTCATCGTGTTGTCCGCGTTCGACGACGCGGCGCTGGTCTACCAAGCGCTGGCCGCGGGGGCCAGCGGGTATCTGACCAAGGAATCCGACCGTGAGGAGATCGCCGTCGCGGTGACCCGATGCGCCCGGGGCGAAAGATATGTTCCGGCCCAGTTGGCCAGCGGCCTGGCCGGCGAGGTCCACCAGCGCGCCCGCGGGGAGGCGTCGCTGCTGTCGCCGCGGGAATTGGAGGTAGTGCGGATGATCGCCGAGGGCCTGTCGGTGCCGCAGATGGCACAGCGACTTCACCTGGCACCGACCACCGTGCGCACCCATGTCCAAAACCTCTACGAAAAACTCGGGGTGTCCGACCGCGGCGCGGCGGTGGCCGAGGCGATGAGGCGGCGCCTGCTGGACTGAGCCCTTCAGGGCATGGTGGGGCGCCCGAAGTTGTTCTGCCGCATGGTAGTTCGCCGGAAGGTTTCCAGTGACGCGACCGGCGGCGCCGTGACCGGGTCGGTTTCCGGGTACCCGGCGGCAAGGATATACAGCGGCGTGTGCCCGACGTTGTCGAGCCCGCATGCCTGCGCCACCGTCGAGTCGTGGAACGCCGCGGTCTGAAACGGCCCCAGCCCCAAAGCCGTTGCCGTCAAAGCGAACGTCTGGCCGAGGTGGCCGGCATTGAGCAAACACACCCGGTAGGCGCGCGGGCCGCGATACTTGCTGAGCATGCGGTCGATGGCGGCGGACAACACCACGAGAAATGCCGTGCCACCGGCCCATTCCTGCATGCCGCACAGCTCTACGACCCGCTCGCGGGTCAACCCTTCGGCCAGAAGTTCAAGGGAGTGTTCCAGGCAGTTGTAATGGTAGATGCCCGGTGGCACGCCCTCGACGTTGCGGATGCAGAGGTATGCGTCGACTTCCTGGCGGCTGCCGCCGGCCGCGCTGGTCCGTCGCATCAATGCGCTCCGGCCGGAGTTTACGAAGTCGACCGGCCCGAACACCGTTGCCAGAAGCACCGACAGCGTCTCCAATGCGACTGGCGAATCGGCGAATTCGCGATGGGTTCGACGGCTATACAACACATCCCCGAACGGCTCCGCCAGCCGGGTCGGCCTGCGGGGCAGCAGCAGCCGGTCGGCATCCGGGTAGGCGGTGAACAATGTGTGCGCGCGACCGTCGCCAGCGGCGCCGAACTCGTCGGTCGCCATCGAGTCGAAGGGGAAGGCGGACAGGTCCGCCGGGGCATAGCATTCGTCCTGCGTCGCATAGTGGAAGAACGACGACTCCGGCGCCCACGGCCCCCACTGGCGGGCGATCGCCTCGTCCTCGTCGGCGTCCTCGTCGCCTTCGGTCAGCAGTAATCCGCTGTCGCGCAACACGGTGACCGCCTGCCCGACCGACTCCGGATCGAATCCGGCCAACCTCTCCAGGGCTTCAGCGGGCTCGACCCAATCATCAAAGGCGGCAAGGATTTCGACGGCCACCGGATCGAGCTTGGTTGGGGACGAACGCGGATAACCGTGAACCACGAAGGCACCGTCGTGCCAGTAGCACATCAAGCCGAATCGTCGCCGCAATCGCATCAAATCGTCCTTGTCTCTAAAGCTTCTGTGGGATCGCAATGCTTTGCAGACCTGCCCATGGACGTGAAAGGGGGTATCGGCGTCCATGGGCAGGTGCGAGCCCTACTACCGGTCGGTCCACGCGAACGCCGTGTCGACCCACGCGAAGAACTGGCTGCGGTGGGCCCGGTCCTCCCGGACCAGCGATGCGTTCTCGAGTGCGAAATTTGCGCATCAGGTTTCACCTCCTCTCGCCCTTGCAATGACGGGACGGGGATCAGGTAACCATCGGCCACTGCCGAGCGTCTTTACGTCAATCGGACGGTTCATCGCACGAGTTGGGATCCCCCATTCGTAGGAATTCGGAGGACGTAGCCCCGCACGCATGCCGCGAAATGCGTCGCTGGGTGCACTCTCGCGGCCAAGGCGCACCGGTCCGATCGAAGGAGGGGGCGTCATATAGCCCAAGGACCGCCGGTCCAACACCGAATCCCCGCATCGCCCGATTTCGCGCCGCGCCGATGCCGCCCAGGATGACACCAGAGGGCCTTCCAAACGACTCGAACCCTCGCCGCCCGCCGTCCCAAATGGATTGGAACGAACCATGAACGCAGTTCGGTACGACGCCCGCACCACGTCCGGGCGGGTCGGCTGATGGCCTGGCTGGCCCTGGTCGCCGGAATCGGCTTGCAGGCCGTGATTACGGCGCTGTTGGGATTGTCGCTGAACGCGGCCAGCAGCCTGTTGCTGCTGGCGTTCGCGGCGGCCGCGTGCACGTTGTTCGGCGCCGTCACCCGTCGCGGAATGTGCCGTCCGTCGCCTGGCCACGCGCCGGATGTGCGGCCGCTAGTGTGGTTGAACGTGTGGACCGCGGTGTCGTTCATCGCCTTCTTCTTGGGCGTGGCGGTCCACAGCGCGGCGGTGGTGTTCACGCTGGAAGCGTCGTTCGCTCCCCTCGGGGTAACGGCGTGGACGGCCTTTCGCCCGAACCGCGCCGGCGATCAGGCTCTCCCCGGTCCCGCCCAATGGTGGGCGGCAAACATCCTGGCGGTGCTTGGCGTATCGCTGGTGGCGGCGATGGCACCGTCCGAATCCGGTGGAATTACAGCGCTTTTGGCGGCGGCCGTGCTGGGCGTCATTGCCGGTGTCGCCGCCGGCGGGGTGGTCATCGTTTCGCGGGACCTGGCCCGACGCGGGGTCGGCGTGGGCCGGGTCATGGCTCACCGCTTTTACGCCACACTGGTTTTCGCGGTGGCCGCGCTGCTCACACTCGTTCCCGCTGGGCTGCTCGCACCGCCCGGGCTGCATGTCGGCCTGCTCGCCGTGGCGGCGTTGACCTGCGTTGTCGCACCCATGTTTTTGCTGCAATACGCCATGCAGCGGTTGGCGCCCATATCGGTTACCGCGGCGCTGGCGACGATGCCGGCTATCACGACCGGCAGCGAGCTCGCCTCCGGGCGGGCGACGAGCTGGGTAGTCCTGCTTCTGGCGGCGCTCATTGTGCCGGGCAACCTCGCGCTACTGTCGACGCAGCGGCAATGGAAGCGGCTTCCATTGCTATACAACACTTTTCGATACCCGATATCGAAGACACTCGCGGCCGGCGACGGGCGCGCGGCGATCTAGCCGGCACAACAATCCACGAGATAAGGAGTAATCGATGATCGTCTTGGTAGACCCGGTCTCGACCGGCCCGGCCCTGTCGGCGGCGTTGGTGGAACGCGGCGAGAACCCGCTGCACCTTTATGGACCGCACCTCAAGGAAGCCTATTTGCGTGACCCACACGCCAACAAGTGGTTGATGAAGGACGAGCCATCCGTGCTGCGGCGCCTGTCGGCGATGCCGGTGCGAGCGGTCATCGCGGGAAGCGAGTGGGGCGTCACCCCTGCTAACCGATTGGCACACACCCTCGGGCTGCCGCATCACCTCATTTCTCGTGTGCGCGCCCGTCGCGACAAGGCCGCGATGAATCACGCCTTGCGGGAGGCTGGACTGCCGGCCGCACGAACCGTCTACGTCCGCGCTGGCGACGATATCGCTTGCGCGTTAGCCGGTTTCGACCTTCCCGTCATCGTCAAACCGGTCGGCTCGGCGGGCGGGGACGGGTGCGTGATCTGCGCCGGGCCCGACGAGGTGCATGCCGCGGTGCGCGCCGGGCTCGGCCAGCGAAACCTGATGGGCCACAACAATTCGGCGATGGTGATCCAGGATTACCTCGACGGCCCCCAGTTCATCGTCAACACCGTGAGCCTGGACGGGCAGCACCTGCTGTCCGACGTTCACGCCGTGCGCATCGACCGGATCGGGCAGCGATCCGTCCTGCGGCATTCGCTGCTGGTCACCGCCCTCGATGAGCAGGTGACGGAGCTCGTGGCGTTCACCCTGGACTGCCTGGATGCGGTCGGCGTTCGTGAAGGCGCCGCCCACACCGAGGTTCGCATGACGCGCAACGGTCCGCGGCTGATCGAGGTCAACGCCCGCATCATGGGCGCCTCGCTGCAACCTGCGCTGTATCGCGGCGCGCTCGGCTACAGCCAGGCCGACCTGGTCGCCGAACGCTTCACCGATCCCGACGCCTTCGCCAAGCGGTTCACCGACCCCTACGCGCCACGTGCCGCCATGGCGATGGCCTTCCTCAATGTCCCGGTTCCCGGAACCGTCCTGGCCTCACCCGGCCTGCGCCGCGTCCGAGCCCTTCCCGGTTTCCATGGCATGGAAAAGATTCCCGAAATCGGCGCGACGATCGACGAACCGTGGTTGTGCACCGGGCAGGCCGGGATGGCCTACTTCTTACACCCGAACCGCGAGATGCTCGCCCACTCGCTGGCAAGGCTGCACCGGCTGGAGGACGACCGCGAGTTGCACCGGATCCAGCCACTGGCCGAGCCGGATGGGACGCCGAAGCGTCCCTGAGCGCGATCACCGGACTTTCGCGCGCACCCAATCCGGGTGAGTATGTTTTGGGCCATGGCTGCCACCGAGGATGCGACCGGCAAAGAGAACCGCGAATGGTCGGAGGCCGATGTGCCCGACCAGAGCGGCCGCGTCGCCGTCGTCACCGGCGCCAACACCGGCATCGGGTACCAGACGGCCGCCGCCCTGGCCTATCGCGGTGCCCACGTCGTGCTCGCGGTACGCAACCTCGAGAAGGGCAACGCCGCCCTGTCGCGCATCGTCGCCGCCCGCCCGCGCGCCGACGTCACGCTCCAGGCGCTCGACCTGAGTTCGCTCGACTCGGTGCGTGCGGCCGCCGACGCGCTGCGCGCGGCCTATCCGCGCATCGACCTGCTGATCAACAACGCCGGGGTGATGTGGACCCCCAAGCAGGTCACCGAGGACGGCTTCGAGTTGCAGTTTGGCACCAACCATCTCGGCCACTTCGCGCTGACCGGGCTGGTGCTCGACCATCTGCTGTCGGTGCGCGGTTCCCGGGTGGTGACCGTCAGCAGCCTCGGCCACCGGCTGCGCGCCGCCATCCATTTCGACGACCTGCAGTGGGAACGCCGCTACGACCGGGTCGCCGCCTACGGGCAATCCAAGCTGGCCAACCTGCTGTTCACCTATGAGCTGCAGCGACGGCTGGCGGCCCGGCCCGGCGCACACACCATCGCCGTCGCCGCGCACCCGGGCGGCTCCAACACCGACCTCGCGCGCAACCTGCCGGGGATCTTCCAGCCGCTGAAAGCCGTGCTGGGTCCGGTGCTCTTCCAGAGCCCGGCGATGGGCGCCCTGCCCACGCTGCGGGCCGCCACCGACCCGGCCGTGGCGGGCGGTCAGTACTACGGGCCGGCCGGCTTCCTCGAGCAGCGCGGCCACCCGAAGATCGTCCAGTCCAGCGCCCAGTCCCACGACGAGGAACTGCAACGCCGGCTTTGGGCCGTCTCCGAACAACTCACCGGCGTCAAGTTTCCGGTCTGAGTGTGGTGGTGTTCCAGCGCATCAGTTCCGAACATGGATAGCCGAAAGTGCTTGGGACAGTTCCGCGTCGGGGTCGATGGTGTCGTCGCCGATGCGGTGGACGGTGATCGGCACACCCAGGGCCCCGGCACGACTCGAACCCAACTTAGACATGGTCGTCGACCGGAAGGCGTTGTACAGATTGTTCATCCCGTCCGCCAAACGTGCCCTGGGCTGTGCGACTACCCGCGCGACGGTCGAGGAAGCACTGCGCCGAGCCGCCGCCCACGCCCACGACCAGCGGGCGGCGCGGCAGCAACGCTACCTGCAGCGGCTCGTCGACCACGTCGACGTGTAGGCGCTTGCCTCGGAGCAGATGTGGCGGTAATCGGCTGGATCCTGGACAAAAGCGCCGCAGCGCGGGCCTTGGATCACGTCATCGGCGCCCAGCTCGCCGAACTCGCCGGGCAGCTTTACCTGTGCCCGGTGGGCGAGTTCGAGCAACTCTATTCGGCCTGCTCAGCGCGCCACTACGATCACCTGCAAGCCGAGCTACATGTCAGCTTCGCGATCGCCGTGGCGCCGCCCGACATCCTGACAAAGCGTTAGCGCTACAGCGCGACCTGGCTCATCACCACGGCAAGTGGCACCGCACCCCGATCCCCGACCTGCTGATCGCTGAAACCGCCCTACATCACGGCCTAGGAGTCGTGCATGTCGACGGCGACTACGCCCGGCATCGCCGAGGTCCGCCCACTCACCACCCGCCGCCTCGGCTAAACCCGGCAACCACGCCAACCGAAAACAGGTCGACCCACTGGCCGAGTAATCCTCGGCACCGGTGGCAGGCTGGTGGTTTGGTGTGGAAATGGGGTCGAGGCCCAGTGTCGGAAGGCCCTGTGGGGGGAAGCAACTGGGCGATCCGTGACGTGGGTGGAGCTTGTCGCGTTGTTCGATATTGAGGGGGAGCCGGGTGGGGTGGTTCACGGTGAAGGCCGGGACGAGCTGGACATACCTGAGAATTACTTAGGTTCGCAGGCCTTTCGATCGGGCCTAGGCAGTCGCGTGAGCAACGCGTGGCTCCGCAATCCTCATGAAACCAGAAAAACTCCTGGTAGCCAGGCCATACACCCGTATCGCAGCAAACCCTCTCCACTATGAGGGTAGTTCAATTTGAAAGTACCCATCGGTAGCGGCAGACCCGCATCCACCCCCCTCACTCAACATAACTATCACCGCAACACAAAGACCGCCGGCCATCGCATACAGGACACCCGTTATTTTTGCTGAAATATACTTTTGCTTTTTGCTGGGATCGCCCATATCGACAAATACCTCACCAGCAAGTCACGGTAGTAATGGTCAGCTTCACGGAATTCCTCGGGTCGGGCGGGTCGTCGTTCGGGTCATTCCGACAGATGCGATCTGCACCGCACCGCCGCGGCGTCGTGGTGTGCGTCGGTCGGGCACTGCCACCACCCCACGACTCAAAAATCAATCACGCCGACTGATCATCAGCTTTGGCCTACTCGCCGGCCCTTTTCCCGCAGCTCCGATGGGAGCCGAACCGGCACGGCAACCACACCGACGTCTATCCGCGTTAACGGTGATGTCGTTTTACACGTCCCCCCGATCCTAAGTGCCGCGCCCTGTTCACGCGACGTGACTATTCGTGATGATTGAGGCCTATCCGGCCGGGATGTATAAGGTCGCCGTCACGTCATTAATTTCGCCCTCACCGTGGCTGGGTTTTGCTGTCAACACCCCCCTTGAAGGCTTATTTCCTGGTGTGTTGGCGCGATTTTGTCAATGTAATTCTCAGCTATGTTTTTGATCCATCGTCACCGTTGTCGGTCCAGGAAGGCTCGCAAATGAAACGCACACAACACCGCATGAGGCGAAACCGCCGCTCCCACCACGCCCAGACCCGCTACCGCCGCCGCGTCATCGGCGTGGGCACGACCGCTAGCGCGTTTTTGACCGCCGCAATAACCCCCCTCGCCCCTGCACCTGTGGCCCGTGCCGGCGTGCTCGACATGATCATCGACCCCCTCCTCCAGCCGGTGATCACCGCCGCCAGCACAGCCGCCCAACAGGGCATCAACGCCGGCACGGCCGCCCTCGATGGCCTGAGCGCGGACGCACTCGCCGGCCTTCAAGCTGGTGCCCTTGACGGCATCACCAGCAGCCTTAACGCCAGCGTTGCCGCTGCCCTCAACGTCGGCGGACTGAACGCCACCCCGAGGGCATGCACGCCAGCGCGGCCGCTGCCTTCAACGTCGGCGGGCTCAGCGCTGCTACCCCTGCTGGCAACGTCACGCTGAACAACCTCGTTTACAACGCGTTCGACAGCTTCTACACCACGGTGTACACCGCTGGCCAGGGCTGGATTAACAGTCCGCTCGGCGAGGCCGTGGATGGTCCGCTTAATGCGCCTTTTGTTTACTTGTTCGGGCGTGATCTGATCGGCAACGGCGTCAACGGTTTCGAGGGTCCCAACACCTCGTTGATCGGCAGCACCAATCTGGCCGGCAACCTCAGTGACGGCGGGTTCCTGTTCGGCAATGGTGGGGCCGGTGCGGCCGGTACCGCCGCTCATCCCACCGGATTCACCGGCGGAGCCGCCGGGCTGATCGGCAACGGCGGCGTTGGTGGCGCGGGCGCCAGCGGCGCCAACGGTGGTATCGGTGGTGCTGGGGGCACCTTGATGGGTAACGGCGGAGCTGGTGGCGTCGGTGGTGCTGGCTACAACGGGGGTGCCGGCGGCTCTGCGGGCTTCATCTTCGGTAACGGCGGCGCTGGCGGCGCCGCCCTTCAAAGCGGGTCCGGCGGGTACGGCGGTAACGGCGGTAACGGCGCCTGGCTAGTTGGTAACGGCGGCAACGGCGGTATCAGCTTCTCCGACTATGGCGGCGGTAACGGTGGTTTAGGCGGGATGCTCGCGGGCAACGGCGGCAATGGCGGCTTCGCTGCCTACAGCGCAAGTTACAACGGCGCCGGCGGGCTCGCGGGGCTCCTCGGCCAAGCAGGCGTGGCCGGCGCCTACACCGGTTAATACGACGAGGTCACGACCCGTGTCTGACCGAGGCTCACGCGACGCGCCTGAACCGATTACCTCAACCAACCAGACGTAAACAACGACACGCAACGCCAGCGTTACCGCGCCCAGACAAAGACAGCAAAGGAATCACGAGCATGCAACAGCTAGCAGCACTTCGGCCCCTCGTCACCGCGGGCGCCGCGGCACTAGGCGCCAGCCTGATCGCCCTAACACCAACGATCTCCAACAATCTCGCAGCCAAAACCCAGCACAGCACGGCCACGATCCAACAGCACGCGATAGAGCTGACCGACGCCGTCACCAACCCCATCCAAACCTGGATCGACGTCTTCGAGGCAGCGGACATCAACATTCAGTCGCTTGTCGCGCAATTTCAAGAGTATCCCTTCCCGGTGCCGCAGCAGGTCACCGCCAACTTTTTGCAGTACGCGGCCGAGTACGTACAGCCGTATCAACAGGCCGGAAACGCCGCTGTCGATTACTTCCTGGGGACCGGGAATAGCGATTTTGTACCGTTGTTTCAAAGCGGATTGACTCAGGCGGCGGCCGGCAATCTCACCGGCGCAGTTAGCACCCTAGGCAGGGCTCTGTGGACCACCCCGCTCGAAAGCATTGGATTACCACTCCAACGTATTGTGGAGATCCTCAACCCCATCACCCAGAACCTCGCGAACGCGACCAAGTACCTGACGGGCACCGGTTTAGAGGAGCTCGGCCTCAATTTTGTCATTTACTTGCCCCAGCAACTCGAGAGCGGTTTGGGCACGGGTCTCCAAAACGTTTACGATTCATGGACTGCCGGGGACCCGTTGGGAGCGATAATCAACGCGATCGATATCCCGGGCATAGTGACAAATGCAGTCCTCAACGGCAACCCAGCAAAAAACGGCACATACAGTGACGGCCTGATCAGTGACAGTTACGGCCTTGCGTGGGTCACAGGACTGTATCTTCCTCAGCAGCTTGCTAAAAGCATCGTCGCTCCAAACGCCCAGAACATCATGAGTGGCGGCAGTCTCTCGTATGCGTTGGGTTATTTGGCGAATTTGGTGACTACGGGTTTCCCGACACCGCAGACCGTCTTCGATAATCTGGTGAATTTGTTGCAATATCTTTTCGCCAACCCGGGTGCGGCGGCCGCGGCCACCTTGCCGGCAGCCGACAGCATCGTGGGTGCCTTCAATTCGACCGACGTCCTCAATGGCGGCAGCGCTATGGCCAGTCTGGCAACCGAGCTGCCCGGCCTGCCGGCTGATGTCGCCAACGTTGCGGGTCACCTGGGTGCTGATCTTGCGTCGGTGCTGCCGGGAATGATCCTGAGCATTTTGCATTTCTGAGCCTCACTGCTCTAAGTCCGGCGGCGGTCACCGATGCTGCGAGCCGGTGACCCGCTAACGGCGATCGGCCCCCTTTTCTCAAAGAAGGGGGCCGATCGTTTAATTGGTTGGTGTGTTGACACGTCTCTGCCCAGGCGTAGGGGCGAACCGGTGAGCCAGTAGACACCGCCGACACGGCGCTGCGTGAACCAAACATTTCCATCGCCAGCATGCGCACTAAAACGTCCGAAGCCGGGACTTAATTATGAACCTGGGGGGCCGGCCGGGGTACGGGTCAGGTAATTCCTACAGCGGGGTCAGCATCCGGTCATAATTTCGCTCTCACTGCGCCCGGGTTTTGCTATCAACACCTCTCGTGAGCGTTCATTTCTTATTGTGTTGCCGCGATTTTGTCAACGTAATTCTCAGCTATGTTTTTGATCCATCGTCACCGTTGTCGGTCAAGGAAGGCTCGCAAATTGAAACGCACACAACACCGCATGCGGCGAAACCACCGCACCGCCAAGGCACGCCGTCACGGTCGTGTGATCGGCATGGGCACCGCTACCGGCGCCTTTTTGACCGCCGCAATCACCCCCCTCGCTCCCCTCGCCGCCGCACCCCCGGCCCGTGCCGGCGTGCTCGACATGATCATCGACCCCCTCCTCCAGCCGGTAATCTCCGCTGCCAGCCAGGCCGCCCTTGAAGGCATTAATGCGGGCACCGCGGCTTTGGAGAGTGTTACTGCGGGCACCACGGCCGCTGTGGATGGCCTGAGCGCGGGGGCGAGTGCGGCGGCGTTCGACGGCATTCATACCGCCGCCCTCGAGGGCATCACCAACAGCATTAATGCCAGCGTCGCCGCCTTCAACGCCGGCGCACTAAACAGTGCCTTCGAGGGTGTCCATGCCAGCGCTGCTGCCGCCCTCAATGTCGGCGGGCTTAGTGCCGCTGTTTCTGCCGCGGAGTCTCCTCGAGCTGCGCTGAATAGCCTCGTGTATGGAGCGTTCGACAATTTCTATACCGCGATTTACACAGGCGGCCAGGACTGGATAGCCAGCCCAACCGGCCAATCCGTGGACGGGGTGATCAATGCGCCGTTCGTCGACTTATTCGGGCGCGACTTGATCGGCAACGGCGTCAACGGGTTCACCGGCCCCAACACCTCGCTAATCGGTAGCACCGGGCTCACCGGCAACCTCCAAAACGGTGGGTTCTTGTTCGGCAACGGCGGGGCCGGTGCGGCCGGGACCGCCGCTCATCCCTCCGGTTTCACCGGCGGCGCCGCTGGGCTGTTCGGCAACGGCGGCGCTGGTGGTGCCGGTTTGGCCGGTACCCAGCCCGGCGTGGGCGGTGCCGGTGGTGCTGGCGGCATTCTGATGGGTAACGGCGGTGCGGGCGGTGCTGGTGGCGCCAACACCGGCGATATTTTCAGTATTTATGGTGTTGCCGGCGGAAACGGCGGCGCCGGCGGCTTCATCTTTGGTAACGGCGGCGCTGGCGGTGCCGGCGGCGCCGGCATAACCGGTTGGTACGGCGGCGCCGGCGGCGCCGGCGGTAACGGTGCCTGGCTAGTCGGTAACGGCGGCGCCGGTGGTGCCGGCGCCAACGGACCTACCCTCCCTGCTTATGGCGGCGGCGGCAATGGTGGTGCCGGCGGTTTCGGCGGGATGCTGGCCGGCAACGGTGGCGTTGGCGGCGGGGGCGGGAACGCGACTGTCGGTTATACCGGCTACCGCGGCGGCTTCGGTGGCGCCGGCGGCGCGACCGGGCTCCTCGGCCAGATCGGTGCTGTCGGCGCACATGGAACCAACGATTAGCCCCAATGAACATCCAGATCACAGACAGCAAAGGAACAAATCACATGCAACAGCGAGCAGCCCTTCGGCCCCTCGTCACCGCGGGTGCCGCAGCAGTAGGTGCTAGCGTGATCGCCCTGACACCGGCGGTCTCCAACGACCTCGCAGCCGATATCCAGCATGGCGCTGTCACTTTCCAGCAGCGCGCGGTGGAGTTGACCGATTACGTCGCTAACCCCATCCAAACCTGGATCGACACTTTCGACGCAGCGGCTATCAACATCCAGTCGCTCGCCGCGCAATATGCACTGCATCCGTTCCCGGTGCTGCAGCAGGTAGCCGCCAACTTTTTGCAGTACGGAGTCGAGTATGTGCAGCCGTACCAAACCGCCGCGAACGCTGCTGTCCAATACTTTCTCGGGATGGGTCCTCAGGATTTCGTACCGCTTCTCCAAACCGCAATGACCCAGGTGGAGGCGGGCCAGATCAACACGGCGGTTAGGACGTTAGTGAATGCTCTGTATACGAACCCGATCTTCGACGTCGCAGAGCAATTGGAAACTATTCCGACGATCCTTAACCCTATTACGCAGAATCTTGCGAACGCTACTAAGGACCTGACATCCTCAGCTATAGATAATGTGGGTTTCTATTTTGCCATTTCGTTACCCGCTGCGATCAGCCAATCGCTCGGCCCGAGCCTGCAAAATGTTTACGATTCCTTCGCTGCCGGGGACCCGGTGGGGGGTTTGATCAATGCGATTGATGTCCCTGGCGAAGTCACAAACACGGTACTCAACGGTTTTCCAGGCAATAATGGGTGGTACACCATGGGCCTGATAAGCGCAGGTGGACCGGCCCTTAACAGTGGATCGAGCCTTGCCAAGGCTCTAATGTTAGAGATCCCCCAACAGCTTACTGAATCGATCGTCGCTCCCGGCGCCCAGAACATCATGACTGGCGGCAGCCTTTCGTATGCGTTGGGCTATCTGGGGAACCTGGTAACCACTAGTTTTCCGACCCCCCAGATTCTCTTCGATAGCCTGCTTAATCTGGTGCAAACTTATTTGCTGGGCGGCTTTAGTGGCGCGGCCGCAGCCACCTTGCCGGCAGCCGACAGCATCGTGGGTGCCTTCAATCCGGCCGACGTCCTCAACGGCGGCAGCGCTATGGCCAGTCTGGCAACCGAGCTGCCCGGCCTGCCGGGCGATGTCGCCAACATGGCGGGTCACCTGGGTGCTGATCTTGCGTCGGTGCTGCCGGGAATGATCCTGAGCGTTTTGCATTTCTGAGCCTCACTGCTCTAAGGCCGGCGGCGGTCACCGATGCTGCGAGCCGGTGACCCGCTAACGGCGATCGGCCCCCTTTTCTTCAGAAGGGGGCCGATCGTTTATTGGTTGGCTTGCAGATTCGCCTCTACCCTTGAGACAGCACATGGGTTTCAACCATGTCAGCAGCTGCCTCGCGTGGGGGGACCGATTCAGTGGGCGATCTTGGGTGGCGTTTAGGCGCCGTTTTTCGGTGTGGCCGTCATCGTTGTTCGATCGTGGTATCAAGCACGGTGGCCTGTTTCCGCGGAGGGGCCTTTTAGCTGTCTACGCAGGACGGGCTGGTTGTCTTTAACGGTGAAGACGTCATCAGGATGGTTTGTTCAACGAATGGACCAAGGCGGTGCTGAAACACTGATTGCGAATCGCGATGGCGCATTATCGCGGTGATGAATCTGAGGATCCGGTCGGGTAATTCCCGTAACGGGGTCAGCGTCCGGTCATAATTTCGCTCTTACTGTGGCCGGGTTTTGCTGTCAACACCTCTCGTGAGCGTTCATTTCTTATTGTGTTGCCGCGATTTTGTCAATGTAATTCTCAGCTATGTTTTTGATCCATCGTCACCGTTGTCGGTCAAGGAAGGCTCGCAAATTGAAACGCACACAGCACCGCATGCGGCGAAACCGCCGCTCCCACTACGCCCAGACCCGCTACCGCCGCCGCCGCGTCATCGGCGTGGGCACGACCGCTAGCGCATTTTTGACCGCCGCAATAACCCCCCTCACCCCCGCACCGGCGGCCCGTGCGGGCGTGCTGGACATGATCATCGACCCCATCATTCAGCCGGTGATCGGAGCTGCCAGCCAAGCCGCCCTTGACGGTATTAACGCGGGCACCGCGGCTCTTGAAGGTATTACTGCAGGCACCACGGCCGCTCTGGATGGCCTCAGTGCCGGCACGGCCGCTTTCGAAGGTATTCATACGGCCACGCTCGAAGGCATTACCAACAGCATCAACGCCAGCACCGCCGCCTTCCAAGGCATTCATGCAGGCGCCCTCGAGACCATCACCAACAGCATTAATGCCTCCGCCGCCGCGGCCGTCAACGCCGGCGGACTGAGTGCCGCCCTGGAAAGCATGCACGCTAGCGCGGCCGCCGCCCTCAACGTCGGCGGTCTCAGCGCCGCGGTCTCGGCGGCAGACTCCCCCGAAACTGCGCTGAACAACCTCATCTATGGAGCGTTCGACAACTTCTATACCGCGGTGTACACCGCCAGCCAGGGCTGGATCACTAGCCCGGCTGGTGAGCAAGTGGACGGGGTGATCAACGCACCGTTTGTCGCCGTGGTCGGGCGCGATCTAATCGGCAACGGCGTCAACAATTTCACCGGCCAAAACACCACCGTGCTTGGCCAGTTCGGATTGAGCGGCAACCTCAGCGACGGCGGGTTCCTGTTCGGCAATGGCGGGGCGGGCGCGGCCGGCACCGCCACCAACCCAGGCGGTTTGGCCGGCGGTGCTGCCGGGTTGATCGGCAATGGCGGCGCAGGCGGCGCCGGTGCGGCAGGTGGCGCCGGTGGGCTTGGCGGTGCCGGCGGCATGCTGATGGGCAATGGGGGCGCCGGGGGCGCCGCCGGCGCCGCCGTTGCCACCACCGCCAGTAAGGGTCCTGTCGGCGGAGCAGGCGGTCCTGGCGGCTTCCTGTTCGGTAACGGCGGCGCCGGCGGTGCCGGGGGCGTCGGCGTCGTCGGAAAGACTCAAGCCGGTACCGGCGGCGGCGGTGGTGCCGGTGGGTTCCTGGTCGGTAACGGGGGTGCCGGGGGTGTCGGCGGCGCGATCGGCGGCGCCAGGTTCGGCGGCACAGGTGGGGCTGGCGGCCTCGGCGGGATACTCGCGGGCAACGGTGGCATAGGCGGCAACGGCGGCCTGACCAAAGGCATCGGCGGAGCCGGCGGGCTAGCGGGGCTCCTCGGCCAAAATGGTATCAAGGGCGCGTACGGCACTGGCTAACACCTCAGTAGAGGCACGGATTGCCTCATGTCGAAGCCATATCGAACCTATAGCCAATTCATTGCGGGACACATCACCAGTAGTCCACGAACATCCCGACCACCGATAGCAAAGGATCACAGCACATGCAACAGCGAATAGCTTTCCGGCCGCTCATGGCCGCGGGCGCCGCGGCACTGGGCGCCAGCATAATCGCCCTAACCCCGGCGGTGTCCAACGACGTGGCTGAAGGTATCCAGCAGCACATGGTTAATGTCGAGCACCGCGCAGTAGCGCTGGCCGATACGGTCGTCAACCCCATCCAAAGTTGGATGGACCTCATCCAAACAACACAGACCAATCTGCAGACGGTAACGCAGGAGTTTCTCAGCCTTCCGTTCCCCGCCGCGCAGCAGCTGGCAGCGAACTGGCTTCAGTTCGGCAATCTCTACGTTTCGACAACGCAGATCGGCGCGAACGACGCTATCAATTACTTCACCGGACCCTCGACCTACGATTTTCTGCCTCTCTTATACTCGGGATCTAACGACCTGATTGCGGGCAACGTTGCCGGTTGGATGAGTAGCATGATCGCGGCTTTCTATACTGAGCCCCTTTTTGACATCGGGTATCCAATGGAAGCTACGTTGGATATCCCTAAAGATATGGCAACGAACTTCGGATATGCAGTCAACACGCTGCTGAGCACCGGTGTAACGGATTTTGGTCTTTATGTTGTTGGCGCGCCAGGATATGTCGCGGGAACATTCGGATCCAGCCTACAGCTGGCCATTAATTCAGCTAGCAGCGGAGATCTGGCTGGGGCAGTCCTCAACTTGCTCAATGTTCCGCCCGTAACGTTGAATGGATTTATTAATGGATTAAACGGGGGAGCAAACCCTCTATATGGTCTTATCAATAGGCCATATGCCGGTCTATACACCGAGTATTCGAGTGTTGCAAATGCTCTTGCGAAAGCTATCGTCGCTCCTAATAGTCAAAACATCGTGAATGGCGGCAGCCTGTCGGCGGGAGCCCAGCAATTCGTCAGCCAGTTCCTCAATGGTTGGCCCTCGCCGCAGCTCGCCATCAACCAGCTAATCAATACCCTCGAAGGACTCTTTGGCGGCAGCAACGCCGCAGGCGCGGCGGCGGCCCTAAGCGGCGGCAGTGTGGTGGCTGGCCTGTCGGGTGGGTTGCCCGGCCTGTCCGCGGATGTGCTCAAGACGCTCGACCCGGCCATGGTCACCGGCATCGCCGGTTCATTGGGCCCCTCACTGGGCACACACATCGCAGGAGCACTGGGAACCACCGCGGCGTCGTTGCCCGTCGATCTCTCAAGGATCGCGACGACGCTGTCGGTCGATCTCTCAACGCTTGCGCTGCATATTTTGTCGGCGTTATGAGTCCCAGCAAGGGGCCTGTTGCCGTAGGCGGGTGACAATAGTTGGCTCCCTTTGGCTTTCGCCCGGTCGTAGTCGGTGACCCGTTCGGTCTCGCCGACTACGACCGGGTGTTGGAGGTACTGCCATGATCCGGATCTGGTCGGCGGTGCGGTGCGGTGTGGTGGCGTCAATTCCTTACCACCCGCGGGTATTACCGCACGCAAGTGTTGGCCTGATCTGTGTGCCCAGTCCGCGTTGAACCCGGTGTAGCGGACATGTCGACCAGCAATGTCCACATGATGTCGGACCTGGCACTGCCGGTGTTGGGCGGTCGCGACGCGTACACGGGTGCTGCGATGGCCCATGAGCGTCAGGAGGTTCTCGAGTGGGCGCAGGCGCGTATCGATGAATTAATCGGTTTGGCCGATGCTAAAGCACAATTCGCGATGTGGCGTACCGCACTTGAGGTCGGCCGGCATGGTGTCGAGCACGGGGGCACAGTGCCATCGCGTCCGGAAAACCACATGGTGTTCCTGGGTGCGCCAGGCACGGCGAAAAGGACCTTCGCCCGAGTGGTCGGCGAGGTGTTATTCGGGTGGGGCATGATCACGCGCCCAGACATCACCGTAGTCACCGCCCGCGACATCGCCACAGGCGATCCATCGCACAGCGCGACAAGAATGAAGAAAGTGTGCGACGACGCACGCGGCGGAGTGCTGTTCATCGACGAGGCCTACCGGCTAGCCCCCGACACCGAAGGCCACTTTTGGGGTGCGGAGGCGATCTACACGCTATTGACGTGCATGGCCCAGTATCGCGACGAGTTCGTGGTCATCGTCGCCGGCTATACCCGCCCAATGCAGGACTTCTTGACAGTCCACGCCGGGCTGGCCGCCCGATTCCCCGTCACCGTGGCTTTTGCTAGCTACACCCCTGAGGAAATCGTTGCCATTGGGCGCCGCGTAGCCAGCAAGGAGCAGTTGGTGGTGGTGCAGGACGCGGCGTGGGATCTGCTGCGCGCCGAAGCGGCCCGGTTGCGGTCGATCCCGTACGGCAGTGGCACGTTGCTCGACGTCGCCGGCAACGCCCGCTATGCCCGTGAAGTCATCCGGACGTGCCAGCGTGCGCGGATCCGCAGACTGCACCGACACGCACCCAGCCGCCGCGACCTCAGACAACTCCTATGCACCGACCCTGGTGTTCTTCACGTCAGCACCACCGACATGGGACGCGCGATCACCGCATCACGCCCAGCCACAGCACTATCAACCTACCGACACCTATACCCCGGCACCGAAACCCAGGAGCACAACACCTTTCGACAACCGAACACGACCACCGCTGACCCACCACCCGCCACACCCGAACACCTCAACTCACACAACACCGCAACCCGCCCCTAACCCCAAGACCGCCGACCAAATCCTCGAGTCCGTAGCCAAGCCGACGAATTAATGACTCACGACACCAGCTCAAGACGGCGCAGCACCGACTTTCCCGAGCACTCCCGGCGGCGGGGCCGATAATGGCCGGATGCGGTCAGTCGACGAACATCAGCGCATCGTCAGGGAGATGATCCGTGCCCGCCCGGCGGTCACGGTAAAGCTGGCGGAGGCCCAGGGCCTCGTGTTGGCCGACGACGTGGTCGCGCGGCTGGCGCTGCCGGTCTTCGACAACTCCGCGATGGACGGCTACGCGGTGCGCGCCGAGGACACCTCGGGCGCCACGCCCGAACGGCCGGTGGTGTTGCCGGTCGCCGAGGACATCCCGGCCGGACGCACCGACCCATTGACGCTGCAACAGGGGACCGCGCACCGCATCATGACCGGCGCGCCGGTGCCGGCCGGCGCGACGGCCATCGTGCCGGTCGAGGACACCGACGGCGGTGTGGAAAGCGGCGGTGCATCGGTGGTGATCCGGCGGCCCGGCCCGCCCGGCAAGCACATCCGGCGAGCCGGCGAGGACGTCGCCCCCGGCACCACCGTCTTAAGTAGGGGCCAGGTCGTGACGCCGGCCGCGCTGGGCCTGGCCGCGGCGCTGGGAATGGCCGAGCTGCCGGTGATCCCGCGCCAGCGGGTGCTGGTGATATCGACCGGGTCGGAGCTGGTGTCGCCGGGCACCCCGCTGCGGCCGGGGCAGATCTACGAGTCCAACTCGGTCATGCTCGCCGGGGCCGTGCGCGACGCCGGCGCCGACGTGATCGCCGTGGCGACCGCCGAAGACGACGTCGCGCAGTTCACCGCGATCCTTGACCGGCACGCCGCCGATGCGGAGCTGATCATCACCAGCGGCGGGGTCAGCGCCGGCGCCTACGAGGTGGTCAAGGACGCGTTCGGCCGGGAGGGCGACCGGGGAGTCGAATTCGTCAAGGTGGCAATGCAACCGGGAATGCCGCAGGGCATCGGGCGCTTACGGACAAAAGGAGCCGGCGCGACGATCGTCACCCTGCCCGGCAACCCGGTCAGCGCGCTGGTGTCCTTCGAGGTGTTCATCCGGCCCGCGCTGCGGATGGCCATGGGCCTGCCCGATCCGGAGCGGCCGCGCCGGCCGGCGGTGCTGGCCGAATCGCTGACCTCACCGCGCGGCAAACGCCAGTTCCGGCGCGCGGTACTGGACCGCGAAACCGGCAGCGTCACCGGCTACGGCCCGCCGGGGTCACACCATTTGCGGTGGCTGGCGTCGGCGAACGGGCTGTTGGACATCCCGGAGGACGTCGTGGAAGTCGCGGCAGGAACCCCGCTGCAGGTCTGGGATCTGAGCTAAGGCCGCCGGGGCTCCGTAAGATGACCGCGTGGCACGACGCCCCCGCACCCCGTCTTCTCGGGAAGGCCCGCAACACGTCGTGGAGTTGGTGCGCTCCGCCATACCGCCGGTGCACCCGGCCGGGCGGCCGTTCATCGCCGCCGGTCTGGGACTGGCCCTGGCGGGACGCAACCACCGCTGGCTGCGGCGGACGGGTTTGCTGGCGGCGGGTGCCTGCGCGGCGTTCTTCCGTCACCCCCCGCGGGTGCCGCCCACCCGGCCCGGCGCGGTCGTCGCGCCCGCCGACGGCGTGATCTGCGTGATCGATTCCGCGGCCCCGCCGGCCGAGCTCGGCATGGGCAACGCGCCCCTGCTCCGGGTCAGCATCTTTCTTTCGCTGCTGGATGCCCACGTGCAGCGCGCCCCGATCAGCGGTGAAGTCGTTGCCGTGCAACATAAGCCGGGCCGCTTCGGCTCGGCCGATCTGCCCGCCGCGAGCGCCGAGAACGAGCGCACCAGCCTGCGGATCCGCACCGACACCGGCGCCGAGATCGTCGTCGTGCAGATCGCCGGGCTGCTGGCGCGCCGCATCGTGTGCGACGCCCACGTCGGGGACAAGCTGTCGATCGGCGACACCTACGGCCTGATCCGGTTCGGCTCCCGGCTGGACACCTATTTGCCGGCGGGCACGGAGCCGGTCGTGAAAGTCGGCCAGCGCGCGATCGCCGGCGAGACCGTGTTGGCCGACCTGCCATGATCAGCAAGCCCCGCGCCCGCCGGGCCGTCAACTTGCAGATTTTGCCCAGCGCGATGACGGTGCTGTCGATCTGCGCGGGGTTGACCTCGATCAAGTTCGCCCTCGAGCACCAGCCGAAAGCGGCGATGGCGCTGATCGCCGCGGCCGCCATCCTGGACGGGCTGGACGGCCGGGTGGCCCGCATCCTGGACGCCCAGTCGCGGATGGGCGAGGAAATCGACTCGCTGGCCGACGCGGTGAACTTCGGGGTGACGCCCGCGATCGTGCTCTACGTGACGATGCTGGCCGAATCGCCGGCCGGCTGGATCGTGGTGCTGTTGTACGCGGTGTGCGTCGTGTTGCGGTTGGCGAGGTACAACACGCTGCAAGACGACGGGACCCAGCCCGCCTACGCGCACGAATTCTTCGTCGGGATGCCCGCGCCGGCGGGCGCGGTCTCGATGATCGGCCTCATCGGGCTCAAGCTGCAGTTCGGTGAGGGCTGGTGGACGTCGCCGGTGTTCCTGTGCATCTGGGTGGCGGGGACGTCGGTGCTGATGGTCAGCAAGATCCCGATGAGAAAGATGCATGCGGTGGCGGTGCCGCCGAACTGGGCGGCCCCGCTGCTGGCGGTGCTGGCGATCTGCGCCGCGGCGGCGGTGCTGGCCCCCTACCTGTTGATCTGGGTGATCATCGTCGCCTACCTGTGCCACGTCCCGTTCGCGATCCGCAACCAGCGCTGGTTGGCCGCGCATCCCGAGGCGTGGGACGACAAACCCAAGCAACGGCGCGCCGCCCGGCGCGCGGACCGTCGGGCCCAGCCCAACCGGCGGTCGATGGCCCGGCTAGGGCTGCGCAAGCCGAGCGGGCGGTTGCGGTGAATGCCCCGGGCGCGGCGGGCGGTCAGCTCACCCTCACCGCCCGGCTGAACACCTCCGCCGTCGACTCCCGCCGCGGCGTGGTCCGGTTGCATCCGAGCGCCGTTGCCGCCCTTGGCATTCGGGAGTGGGACGCGGTGTTGCTGACCGGGTCGCGGACCACGGCCGCGGTCGCGGGCCTGGCGGGCCCGGGCACCCCGGTGGGCACCGCGCTGCTCGACGACGTGACGCTGTCCAACGCCGGGCTGCGGGAGGGCACCGCGGTGATCGTCAGCGCGGTCACTGTCTGCGGCGCGCGGTCGGTGACGCTGAGCGGCTCGACGCTGGCCACCCAATCGATTACGCCGGTCACCCTGCGGCAGGCCCTGCTGGGCAAGGTGATGACGGTCGGCGACGCCGTGTCGCTGCTGCCCCGCGACCTGGGCCCCGGTACGTCGACGTCGGCCGCCACCCGTGCGCTGGCGGCCTCGGTCGGGATCAGCTGGACCTCCGAGCTGTTGACCGTCACCGGCGCCGACCCCGAGGGACCGGTCAGCGTGCAGCCGAATTCGCTGGTCACCTGGGGCACCGGCGTCGGAGCCTCCCCGCACGAGCAGCTCAGCACCGGGACCCCAGAGGTCCTCGTCGAGGAGCTCAAGGGCTCGCAGCCACAGGCCGCCAAGCTCGCCGAATGGCTCAAGCTTTCGCTCGACGAACCGCACCTGCTGAAGACCTTGGGCGCGGGCGCCAACCTGGGCGTGCTGGTGTCGGGTCCGGCCGGCGTGGGCAAGGTGACGCTGGTGCGCGCGGTGTGCGACGGGCGCAGGCTGATCGAGCTGGACGGCCCGGAGGTTGGCGCGCTGGCCGCCGATGACCGGCTGAAAACCGTTGCCTCGGCGGTGAAGAAGGTTCGCGACGGCGGCGGCGTGCTGTTGATCGCCGACGCCGACGCCCTGCTGCCGGCCACCGCCGAGCCGGTGGCCGCCCTGATCCTGGGCGAGCTGCGCGCCGCCGTCGCCACCGAGGGCGTCGCATTGATCGCCACCTCCGCGCGACCCGACCAGCTCGATGCCCGGCTGCGGGCGCCCGACCTGTGCGACCGTGAGCTGGGCCTGCCCCTGCCGGACGCCGCCACCCGCAAGGCGCTGCTGGAGGCGCTGCTCAAACCGGCGCCCGTCGGCGATCTCGATCTTGATGAGATCGCCGGACGCACACCGGGTTTCGTCGTCGCCGACCTGGCCGCGCTGGTGCGCGAAGCCGCGCTGCGGGCCGCGTCCCGGGCCAGCACCGACGGCCAACCACCGAAGCTGAACCAGGACGACCTCGTCGGTGCGCTGAGCGTCATCCGACCGCTGTCGCGCTCGGCCGGTGAGGAGTTGACCGTCGGCAACATCACGCTCGACGACGTCGGCGACATGGCCGAGGCCAGGCAGGCCCTGACCGAAGCGGTGTTGTGGCCGTTGCAGCATCCCGACACCTTCGCCCGGCTGGGCGTCGATCCGCCGCGCGGGGTGCTGCTGTACGGCCCGCCCGGCTGCGGCAAGACCTTCGTGGTCCGCGCGCTGGCCAGCACGGGCCAGCTGAGCGTGCACGCCGTCAAAGGCTCCGAGCTGATGGACAAGTGGGTGGGCAGCAGCGAGCGAGCCGTGCGTGAATTGTTTAGGCGCGCCCGGGATTCCGCCCCGTCGCTGGTGTTCCTCGACGAGGTGGACGCGTTGGCGCCCCGGCGCGGGCAGAGCTTCGACTCCGGCGTGACCGATCGCGTGGTGGCCGCGCTGCTGACCGAGCTCGACGGGATCGACCCGCTACGCGACGTCGTGGTGCTGGGCGCCACCAACCGGCCCGACCTGATCGACCCCGCGCTGCTGCGCCCGGGCCGGCTGGAGCGGATGGTGTTCGTCGAACCGCCCGACGCCGCGGCCCGCCGCGAAATCCTGCGCACCGCGGGCAAATCCATCCCGCTGAGCGCCGACGTCGACCTCGACGAGGTGGCCGCCGCGCTCGAGGGCTACAGCGCCGCCGACTGCGTGGCGCTGCTGCGCGAGGCCGCGCTCACCGCCATGCGGCGATCCATCGACGCCGCCGACGTGACGGCCGCCGACCTCGCGGCGGCCCGCGACACTGTGCGCCCCTCGCTGGATCCCACGCAGGTGCAGTCGTTACGCGCGTTCGCCAAAACTCTTTAGCATCGCCCGCGCCGCCGCCGCGACGTCGGCTTCGAGCCAGGACGGCATTGGCTCGTCGTACGCGTGGCGCCGCACGACGGCGTAGGGCAGGTCGGCAACCGCGCGCGCGACGGCGTCGACGGCCCGCGGATTGCCGCGCCCATACAGTCGTCGGGCACCGGCGGTCACCGGATCGTGACGCGGTGGACACTGAAACGCGTTGCCGCGAAAGCACATCCACGCCGAGAAGTCGGTTACCGGTAGTCGTTGTAGAAGCCTTCGCCCGACTTGACGCCGAGTTTTCCTTGGTCGACATAGCTTTTCAGCAAGTCGCGTGACTTCGTGGGGATGTAGGGGAATTTCTTCAGGTAGTTCTCTTCGATATCGAGCGCGACGTCGAGGCCGACCTTGTCGATGAGCCGGAACACGCCCACGGGTCCGAGACCCGCACCGACCCACAGCTGGTCGAACTCGGCCGGGGTGGTGACGCCCTCGGCGACCACGGCCAACGATTCGCGTTTGATCGCCGCCCACACGCGGTTGATGATGAAACCGACGCTTTCCTTGCGCGCCGCGGCGGTCACGAAGCCGTACTTGGGCAGTTCCTTGGTGAGGAGATCGAAAATCCGCTCATCGGTGTGCCCGTCGGTCATGAGTTCGAGCTGCGGCGCCTCGGGCGGCTGCCCATAGTGGGTGTTGAGCACCCGTTCGGGATGCTTGACCTTGCCGATCAATTCGCTGCTCTCATACGACGACGAGTTGGTGCCGATGATGGCGTCCGGTTCGGCGATTTCATCGAGTTGGCCGAGGATGTCGATCTTCAGCGCGGGAATTTCGGGCACGGATTCGACGATGTACCAGGCGTCTTTGACGGCGGCGGCGAGGTCGGTGGTGTATTCCACCGTGGCCGGGCTGCTTTGTGGGCGTGCAGCCAACAGCGCCGGAAGCTGCCCGTCGATGAATTTCTTGGCGTCGTCGAGCGGGTCGTCGGATATGTCGTAGATCCGTACGACGCCACCCCGTGTGGCGTACGTCAACGCGATTCGGCGTCCCAAGGTGCCGGCACCGACGATGGTGATGGGCCGGTTCTCGATATTGGTGGGCGGTGAATAACTCATGGCGTCTCCCTTCCTGGAAGTTGCGGGTTCAGATGCCGGCTATTCCGGTGAAATTGCCCGTGTGCCTGAGTAATACGCGCTCGCCGCCCCCGTGAATGTCGACCACGCGGATCTCTCCGGAAAGGTCGCTGACGTAGGCTTTGCCCGCGTCCCTGTCGAGGGCCAAACCGATCGCCTCGTGGTACTGATCCGACAACACGGCCACCTTGCCGCCGGGCTCACCGACCGCGGGAATCGCCGCCTTGTTGAGGGTGTTTCCCCGCGGCGGATCACCCCGATCGGTCCAATACATCACGCCGGAGGCGGCATCGACCTCCAAGTCGATCGGTTCGGGCAGCCCCGACCAGAGGACTTCGATCACACGGTCGGCGACCGGCGCATCCAGCGATGTGCGCATGATGCGGCCCTCGTTGCCGTTCGACGGGCCTTTTTGGGTCCAGTACAACAGTCCGTTCTCTTCGTCGACGGCGATGCCCACGCACTGGTTGCGGGCTTGTGCCCGTTCAGCATCGGTGGTCGCCGCCACGACCTCGTCGCGCAGGTCCGTGCCGTCGAGGCGAACGCTTTTTACCGCGGCGCCCTCCCGGTCGGACCAATACAGTCGCCCCGCCGACCACGCTCCGGCAAGCTGTTTGCCGGTCACGAACGCGCCCTCGGGCACCACGTAGGTGCGCCCGCTGCCGTCCAGGCCAACGCGTTCGATCGATCCGTTCCTGCGATAGAAGTCCAAGTCGGCCTCGGATTTGGGAGCGCGCCCAGCGGGCAGCCCGGGAGCGCCCATGTTCGTCCAGTAGATGTGCCGGTGCTGCGGATCGACGACAATGCCGTCCGGCGCGGCGTCCAAACCGCGCACCAACACCGTGGACTCGCCATTGGTGACATCGATCTTCAGGATGGCCTGCTGGATTTGGTCCAGCGCCAACAAATAGCTGAACACCCTCTCCCCTTCCCCGCCAACGACATACGCGCAAATTGACACGCACCCCGTGCGATCGCGCGCCGGGCCGCAGACGGCACCGCTTGGGCACTCGTTGACGCCGCTCCGCGCGGCCGCCCGATGGGAACCTGACCAGCTTACGGGCAAATCCAGCCCCCGAGATCATTTGCAGTAAACTGCATTCTTGCGTACTACTGCATGCTGGCTTAGTGTGGGCGGATGACGGTCACGGGGAAGGCGGCGCTGCCGGTCGACGAATTTATGAACGACCCGATCGGCTTCTTCGGCCAGTCCTACACCCGGATGCACAGCATCGACCGCGGCGCGCTCGAAGAGCTGCAGCGCCAGGCCATGGGCATCCGTTTCCGGGAGCATTACGACAGCGTCGAGATGCTGCGAAAGCTGGCCGACCGGCTCGGCATCATCGCGCTCAACGAGTTCAACGACGTTGTGCCGCTGTTCTTCTCGCACACGGCGTTCAAGTCGTACCCGGCCGCGTTGATCGACAAGAAGCGCTTCGACCTGATGACCCGGTGGCTCGACAAGCTCACCAGCTACGACCTGTCCGGCGTGGACACGAATGGCTGTACCGGGATCGACGACTGGATCGACCGGCTCGACGAACAGACACCGCTGGAGGTCATCACCTCCAGCGGCACCACCGGCACCATCTCGATCCTTCCTAAGGACAAGCGCGGCGCCGAAGAGGGCATGACGCTGTGGAAGATCTGCCTGTTCCAGACCTTCGGCCGCGAGCCCACGGACGCGGAGCTCAACCCGTCGGTGGACGTGGTGTGGCCCAACTTCGCCAACGGCAAGCTCGGTCACCTGCGCATCGCGAACATGATCAAGCGCGGCTTCACCGGCGGCGACGAGAGCAGGTTCCACGCGCTCTACCCCTTTGCGGTGGACACCGACCTGATGTTCCTGGCGTCCAAGATGCGCGCGGCGGCATCGCGCGGGGAGCTCGACCGGCTCGAGATCGACCCGGCGCTGGCCGCCCGCAAGGACGAGTTCACCGCCATGCAGGCGCGGCAGGCCCAGGACATGGAGGCCTTCTTCACCCGCATCACCGACCAGCTGCGCGGCAAGCGGGTGTTCATGCTGGGCACCTACCACCTGATGTACGACATCGCCAGGGCCGGCCTCGAGCGTGGGGTGCGTAATGTCTTCGCCCCCGACTCGGCGATTCTTACCGGCGGTGGCATGAAAGGCGTTGCGCTGCCCCACGATTTCATGGATGTCATCAAGAAATTCCTCGGCGTCGAGCGGATCCAGGTCGGTTATGGCTTCTCCGAGTCCAGCACGTTCCACTGGGGTTGCAGCGAGGGCCGCTACCACGTGGCCCCGTGGGTGATTCCGTTCGTGCTCGATCCCGATACCAGCGAGCCGCTGCCCCGCACCGGTGTGCGGACCGGTCGCGCGGCCGTCTACGACATTCTGCTGCGCGCCCACTGGGGCGGCGTCATCTCCGGCGACGAGGTCACCATCGACTGGGACCTGCGCTGCCCGTGTGGGCAGGCCAGCGTCGCGTTCGAAAAGGACATCATCCGCTACAGCGAGAAACAGGATGTCGAGGACGACCGGATCACCTGTGCCGCAACGCATGAGGTGCACAACGAGGCGGTGAACTTCATGAAGGGCCTGGACCTGTGATCGCCTACACCGTCCCGCTGTTCCTACGGGGCCAGGTCATTACCGACGACCTCGTCTCGTTCGGTACCCGCAGCGGCGAGTCGCAGTTCCAGGCACCGGACATGGGCAAGCACGTCGGGCGGGTGCCGCTGAAAAGCCCCGTGGAAATGCGCGACCTCTACGAGCTGAGTTTCGACGAGATCCTCGACGTGCTCGAGGCGCTGGGAGACGCGCTAGCCTTCGAGTCGAACGCCCACCTGCAGGAGGCCTGCGAGGCGTCGCTGGTGGCCAACGTGCTGCCCGCCGAAATGTTGAAGAACAGCTATCGCGTTCTGGGGCCGCTGTTTTCCCGCGACAACGTCACCGAAATCGCCGACAGCCAGGTCGGGCTGGACTACCTCAACGGGTGGGTCCCGCACAAACTGCGCGACGGGCGCGAACTGCGGGTGCGCGCCTTCGGATCCCGCGTGCTGCACGTTCCGGCGGGCAACGGCGGGCTGGTCTCGGCGGTGACCATCCTGCGTTCGGTGATCACCCGCTCCGACGCCATCGTCAAGGCGCCGTCCAACGATCCGCTGACCGCGATCGCGATCGCCCGCACGCTCGCCGACGTGGCGCCGGACCATCCGATCACCAGGCACTTGGCGGTCGGGTACTGGAAGGGCGGCGACCTGGCCGTCGAGGAAGCCCTCTACCGACCGCAGCACATCGAGAAAATCGTGGCGTGGGGTGGGCTGGCGTCGGTCAAGCACGTAACCCGTTACATCCAGCCAGGTTTGGAGCTCATCGCGCTGGACCCGAAGCGCAGCGCCACCATCATCGGCCGCGAGGCGTTCGCCGACGAACACACGATGCGAGAGGTTGCCCGCCGCGCCGCCACCGATATCGGCGTGGCCAACCAGGAGGGGTGCGCCAACGCCCGGGTCATCTACGTGCTCAGCGGAACCAACGCCGGCGGTCTGGCCAACGCCAATCGGCTCGGCGAAATGATCTACCAGGAATTGATGTCCTTGCCCGCCGTAGTCAGCACCCCGCCACGGTATCCGAACCGCGAGCTGCTCGACCATGTGGAGGCCTCGCGCATGGCCGAGGACTTTTACCGCGTCATCGGTGGCGAGCGGCGCGAGGGCGCCATCGTCGTCTCGCAATTCGACGAGCCTGTGGATTATGCGCCGATGCTGTCCGGGCGGGTGGCCAACATCGTCCCGGTGGACAGCATCGACCAGGTGAACGCGGCGGTTAACGCCTACACTCAGACCATCGGCATCTACCCGGAATCCCTCAAGCGGCGGCTGCGAGACACGTTGCCGCTGTTCGGCGCCCAGCGGCTGACCAGCCTGGGCTACGCGTGCAACGTCGCGGTCGCCGCGCCGCAGGATGCCATCGAGCCGATCCGGCGGATGTGCAAGTGGATCGTCGACGAGGAATGCGACCCGGGTGTGGTCGTTCCCCTCTGGGAGCTCACGCCGGCATGACCGAACGTCCGACCGCCCTGCACGTCGTCGAGGGAATCGACCTGTCGGGCAAGGTATGTGTGATCACGGGGGCGTCGTCGGGGCTGGGCCGCGAGTCGGCGCGCGCATTGGCCGCCGCGGGCGCGCACGTGGTTTTGGCCGCGCGCAACCAAGACGCCCTGGTGCGGGCGGCCCGGTGGATCGACGCCGAGACGCCCGGCGCCCGGACCTCCACGGTGCGGCTCGACCTCACGGCGCTGGCCAGCGTTCGGGCTGCGGTGGGCGCGATCCGCGACATCGCGCCGGCGATTCATATCTTGATGAACAACGCCGGCGTCATGTTCACCCCCTTCGGGCGGACGCACGATGGATTCGAAATGCAAATAGGGACAAACCATTTCGGGCACTTCGAACTCACCCGGCTCCTTATCCCGCAACTCGCCGCCGAGGGCGCCCGGATCGTCACCCTGTCGTCCGCGGGCCATGTGCTGGGTGACGTCGACCTCGACGACCCCAACTGGGAGAGCCGCGAATACGACAAGTTCGTCGCCTACGGCGCGTCCAAGACGGCGAACATCCTGCACACCGTCGAGGCCGACCGCCGCCTGCGCGAGTTGGGCATCCGCGCCTTCGCCGTTCATCCCGGCACCGTGGCCACGTCGCTGGCGCGGCACATGTCCCGTTCGGACTTCTCGCGGCTACGCGAATACGCCGTCGCCAGCGGTGCGGCGCGCGGCAAACCGACCGAAGGCTTCCTCGACTTCGTCACGCCCGAACACGGTGCGGCCACCCAGGTTTGGGCCGCGGTCGGCCCGGAGCTGGCCGGCCGAGGAGGACTGTATCTGGAAGACTGCAGCGTCAGCGAAAATGTCGCGCCCTATGCCCGCGACGAGCGGCGCGCGGCCGACTGGTGGGCGCTTTCCGAGAAGCTTTGTGCCACATAGTGAACCGGCTCGAACGACGAAAGCTCGAGGTGCGGGAGAAGATTCTCGCGGCCGCCTTCGAGCTGTTCCTGAGCCAAGGCGTTGCTGCCACCACCCTCGAGGAGATCTGCGAGCGCGCCGATGTAGCCAACCGAACGTTCTTCAACCACTTCGCCACCCGTCAGGACATGATCCGCGCGCTGGCGGAGCGGCGGCTGGTCAACCTGCGCGACGTCGTCTTCGACCGCGCGGATCAACCGATCCCGGACCGGCTCGTCGGTGTTTTCGACGACATCGCCACCGCGCTGATCGGATCCGGTGACACCTACCGCGAGATGATCGGGGAGATGCTCTCCACCAGCGGCTACGGCATTCAGCGCGGATTCAACCTGCACGACACGTTCGTCGAACTCGTCAAGGAGGGCGTCGCCCGCGGCGAGGTCAGCGTGCGACACGACGCGGAAACGTTGGCCGACATCATCGTTGGCGCGCTCTCCGGGGGCATCCTCAACTGGACCATCGACCGGACGTATTCGCTGAAGACCAACCTGCACAACCTCGGCGTCGCGCTGGCCGAGTTGCTGGGCGGGTGAGGCCCGGGGTTTCGACTTTGACTCTGCGCTGACCAGGGGCTCTACTCGCACTTTTGCCTGGTGGACGCAGAGTCGACTGAAACAAGCCGGCTCATGGCTCCGGGAGTTCCGCCCAGTCGGCCGAAAGCCGCGAGCTGAACCGCGGCGGCCGCCTGTCCAGGAACGCGGCCACCCCTTCGCGGGCGTCGGCACTGCCCATCACGCGGTGGTGCAGCTGGGTTTCCAGCGACGCGACCTGTCGCGGGGTGTAGTTGTTGATCGCGCTGTCCCACAGCAGCCGCTTGCACAACGCCGCCGACATCGGCGCCACGTGGGCCGCGATGTCGCGGGCCATTTCCAACGCCTGGTCGAGCACCCGCTCGGCGGGCAGCGCCCGATTCGCAATGCCGAGCGCCACCGCCTCCACACCGGTGAAGGTGCGCCCGGTGAGCAGCACCTCGGCGGCCACCCCCAGGGTGGCCAGGTGCGCCAGGGTCCAGTGCGACATGCAGTCGGGTATCACTCCCCGACGTACTTGCACCACACCGTATTTGGCATCCTCGGCCACGACGCGGATGTCGGCCTGCAGGGCAAGGGTCAGGCCGATGCCGATGGCGTGGCCGTTGAGCGCGGCGATCACCGGCTTGCGCAATTCGAAGGCGGCGGGATCGATCGGCGATGCCGAAAACGTGCTGTCGTCCGCGGGCGCCTCGAACGGCGAGATGTTGCCGGAGAAGTCCGCTCCCACGCAGAAGGCACTGCCCGCGCCGGTTAGCACGATGGCGCGGACGTCGTCGTCACCGTCGCACTCCAGGTACGCCTGGCTCAGCAGCCTGCCCATGTCGGCGGTGTAGGCGTTGAGATGCTCGGGGCGATTGAGCGTGAGCACACCCACGCCCTCGTTGATGTCGACAACCAGATCGGTACTCATTCGGACAGCTGGAATTCCACCATGTCGGCCACCGCGTCCACGGCCTCGCTGAGCGCGGCCAGGCGGTCGGCGGCCGACGGCGCCGACAGCACGCTGTAGCGGTCGGCCGTGCCGATCGGGGTGCGAGATGCCAACGCGTACAGGCGCTGCCCGGCATCGGCCGTGTCGCCCGCGCCGCGGCCCAGGAGCACGTCGCGGTCCGGCTGCGCCGCGCCGCGAGTCTCGGCGATCCGCTCGAACAGGGCCATCACCCGGTCTTCGAGATCGAGCAGCTGGGCGTGCGTCACCGCGTCCCCAGACTCGTCCGGCCACAGCGTTGCGGTCGCCCGCGGGTAGGGATCGTCGGGCAGCCACTCGCACACCCGGATCCGCTGCCCGGTCCGGCAGCGCAGCGCATATCGGCCGGCACCGAGATCGGCGTATTCAGCTATCCCGCACAGGGTTCCGACATCACAGCGCGAGTCACCGCCACCGACCTCGCGGCCGGCAGAGATCAGCACGACACCGAACGGCTCGTCACCGTCGAGGCAGCGCCGCACCAGCGCGCCGTAGCGGGGCTCGAAAATCCGCAGCGGCAGGTCCTCGTTGGGCAGCAGCGCCGACTCCAGCGGAAACATCGCCAGCTCAATGGGTTCGGGATCGGCCATCAGATATCCAGCTCACCCACCAGCGCGTCGACGACCGCGCGCAGGTCACCGTCGTGTTCCTCGGCCACCCGCCGCTGCCGCTGGTATGAGGCACCATCGCGCCAGATGTCGGCCACCGCGCGCAGCTCGTCGGCGCAATGCAGCGACTTGGCGACCGGCTCGAGCCGGGTCAGCACCTCGGCGAGGTCCTCGGTCACCAGCCGCTCGTTGCTGTCGGCGTCCAAGATGATCACCGCGTCCAGGCCGTAGCGAGCCGCGCGCCACTTGTTCTCCTGGACATGCCACGGCGGCATGGTCGGTAGCGTCTCACCGGCATCCAGCCGGCGATCGAGGTCCACGACGAGGCAATGGGTCAAGGCGACCAGCGCACCCAGCTCGCGCAGGTTGGACACGCCGTCGCAGACCCGCACTTCAAGGGTGCCGAGGTGTGGAGATGGCCTTATGTCCCAACGGATTTCGTCGATATGGTCGATGATGCCGGTCTTCTTCTGATCGTAGACGAAGCCTTCGAACTCCGCCCAGGTCTGAAAGTGGAAAGGCAGCCCGGCGGTGGGCAACTGCTGGAACATCATCGCCCGGTTGCTGGCGTATCCGGTGTCTTCGCCGACCCACCACGGTGACGACGCCGACAGCGCCAACAGGTGCGGGTAGAAATTGAGCAGCGACGTCATGATCGGCATCACCTTGTTCGCCGACGAGATGCCAACGTGCACATGCACACCCCAGATCAGCATCTGCCGGCCCCACCACTGGGTGCGCTTGATCAGCTCGGCGTAGCGCGGTGCGTCGGTGAGCTTCTGGGTGGACCACCGCGCGAACGGGTGCGTGCCGGCGGAGAACAGTTCCATGCCGCGGCCCCGGACGATCTTGCGGGCCGGGCGCAGTGTGTCGCGCAGATCCTCCATCGCCGCTGCGGTGCATTCACAGATACCGCTGACCACTTCGACGGTGTTGCGCAGCAGTTCCTTGTGCACGCGCGGGTTTTCGCCGATCTCGGCCATGACCGCGGTGGCTTCGTTGCTCAGGTCGCGGGTTTGCGCGTCGACGAGCGCGAACTCCCACTCCACGCCGATGGTCGGCCGCGGCGAGGGCGCGAAATCGATACGGGCCCCGGCTCTTTCCGGCCCTCTTTTAAAGGCCCTCTTAGCCGGCACCGACGACACCGCACGCCACCCGCTTGCCGGCGTCACCGGTCGTCATCGTGGTCTCGTCGGGACCCGGTGTTCCGTTGGTCTGGTGGTAGCGATCCGGCGGGATGTTGCCGAAGTTGTCGGCGCCGGCGTGGATGATGATGGCGGTCTTCTCGCCGGCCAACAGGTCGTCCAGGGTGAAGGCGTCGGTGCTGGTGACCAGCATCCCGACACCGTCTTTGCGGACTTCCAGTGAGGTCAGGTCGCCACTGGCCGGTTCGGCGGAGTGTCCGGGCACCTGGAAGTGCCCGCCGGCGGACAGAAAGTCGCCGGGCGCGCCGCCGGTTGGGGCGACCGAATTGGCCTCGCACTTGCCCACCTTATGGATGTGTACCCCGTGGAAGCCCGGCGCGAGCTGACCAGCGCCCGTCGTCGCGATCGTGACGGTGGCGTAGCCGTTGCTAAAATCGAACTTCGCGGTCGCGACCTGAGTGCCGTCGGGCGCCTTCAGGTGGGTGGTCATGCTCTGCGAAGCGGACTCTTCACCCTCGGCGCCGGCCGGCGGCGCCGATCCGGTCCACACCGCCGGCGTGGTGCCCGGTGTGGACGCCGGGGGCTGGTTTGGCGTGCAGGCGCTGAGCAGCGCGACGCACGTGGCCAGAGACAACAGGGACAGCGCGGCGGCAAGCTTACGCATAGCGAGAGCCTAACGCTGCGACGACACCACCGAAACGATTCTCTGTGGCGGTCTTCCGTTCGCGAGCGTCTTCCCGTCCGCGAGCGTAACGCCGCTGCGAATTCGAGCGCCGGATTTCGCGGTGACGTTACGTTCGCGAGCGAGAGGGGGGCCGCGCCGCGAATTCGAGCAGCCGGGCGATCAGCCGGTAACCAGGACGATGACCCCGGGCGGCTGGCTGTTGAGCGCGGGGATTCTCGGTTCGACGGCCGCGCCCAGCTTCTGGCCCACTGCGTCCGCGGTGGCATGTTCACCGTCGGCGTCGGTGTAGTAGACCGTGGTGGCCGAGACGTCGGTCAACGACAGGTTCCCGACGTCAGTCACCTTAAAGCCGGCGGCCGTGAGCTCATCCTTGGTGCGCGTAGCGACGCCCTCTTTCGACGAGATGTTGTAAACGCGCACCTCGGCCTGGTTCGCCGGGGGCTTGCTCGACGTGGGAGACGAGCTGGTGGTAGCGGTCACGCTGGACACCGGCGACGCCGAGTCGTCGTCGGTGTTTCCGGACGAGCCCAGCGCCTGCCAGCCGAGCAGCAGGAAAATGACCCCCAGGAATAACAACACCATCACCATGGCCCGCAAGGGAAGCCCGGTCGAGTCGGGAACTCGCTCTTTCATCGAGCCCACTGTAGCCAGAAACGTGCCAGAACCTGCAAAGGCACGGACCTGTCAGGTCACCTCGAAGCCGAGCCGCCGGGCCGCCCGCGCCTTCTGGCGGGTGGCACGCATCCGCCGCAACCGCTTCACCAGCATCGGGTCGGCGGCCAGCGCTTCCGGTCGATCGACGAGCGCGTTGAGCACCTGGTAGTAGCGCGTCGCCGACATCGAGAACAGCTCTTTGATGGCTTCTTCTTTCACCCCGGCGTATTTCCACCACTGACGTTCGAATGCCAGGATGTCGTGTTCACGGCGGGTCAGCCCATCGGCGATTTCAGCGTCGTCCCCCGATCGATTTGCCCGCGCCATGGCGCTGTCCATATCGCTTCCCCTGGACCCTTCCGGCGATTCTCAGTGTGCTCGAATGACTTGACTTACATAGGGGCATGTTTCGGCGAATATTGAACCACGCCGCGAACCCTCAAGCCGTAATCCAGACCCGCGAGTCGGCCGACTTGGTTAGATTGCCCCGCTCGTCCGACCCGCTTTGCCTACGGTCGGCTCGCCCGTGAATGACTCAGGTTTCGGGGACCTCTGGCCCTGCTGTGGCCCGATGTCGGTCTATAGGCTTCGGGCCGGCATTCGGTACCGGAATCAGGAGACGTCTCGATGAAAGTCGGCATCGGTCTACCAACAAGCATCCCGGGCGCACGGCCCGACCTGGTCCTCGAGTGGGCGCGGGCCGCGGACGCCGGGCCCCTTTCCAGCGTCGCCGTTATCGACCGCGTGGTCTATCCCAGCTATGAGCCGCTGGTCGCGCTGGCCTCCGTCGCGGGAGTCACACAACGTGTCGGTCTGATGACGTCCATCCTGCAGGCACCACTGCGCAACGCCACGCTCCTGGCCAAGCAGGCGGCGAGCCTCGATGCGCTTTCCCATGGGCGGCTGACGTTGGGGATGGCGGTCGGCGGACGCGTGGATGATTTTCGGGCGGTGTCAGCCTGTTTCGAGGATCGTGGGCGGCGTTTCGACAAGCAATTGGCCTTGATGAAGCAGATCTGGTCGGGCCGGCCTCTCGGCGACGGCGTGGGCGCCATCGGGCCGACGCCGACGCGTCCGGGCGGACCGGAGGTGCTGATCGGCGGCTACCTGCCGGCCGCGATTCGCCGCGTCGGCCGCTGGGCCGACGGATATCTCCACGAAGGCCCGCCCACGGAAGCCGCCGAACTCTATCGCGAGGCAGAAAAGTCATGGAAAGCGGCGGGCCGCGAGGGCAGGCCACGCTTTGTGGGCGCGTTCTACTTCGGCCTGGGGCCCAACGCACGCGAAAAGGCCAGCGCCTCCCTCGGCGACTACTATGCATTCGCGCTCAAGCCGATGCCCCGAGAAGCGAGCGCCTCCATCCGGAATCTGGCAGCTTTGCGGGCGCCGGCGGTCGAGGAGATCATTCAAGCGCCACCGTCGACGCCGGAAGCGGTGCGAGAGGTGCTACAGGGTTGCCTGGATGTCGGCATGGACGAAGTCATCGCCCTGCCCGGGATCGCCGAACTGGACCAGGTGGACCGCTTGGCCGAGGTGGTGAACACCGTCGCCGGGTTGTAGTCCGGCCACCCGATTGCCCGGCTCCTCACCGCGCCGCTTCGCGGCGCGGATCGTCGCCGATACCACCCGATTGCCCGGCTCCTCACCGCGCCGCTTCGCGGCGCGGATCGTCGCCGGGCCTAAGCTAGCCGACCATGGCAGTCGTACCCATTCGCATCGTCGGAGATCCGGTCCTGCACAACCCGACGACGCCGGTGCCCGTCGCCGCCGACGGTTCGCTACCGCCGGACCTGGCCGAGTTGATCTCCACCATGTACGACACCATGGACGCCGCGCACGGCGTCGGCCTGGCCGCCAACCAGATCGGGGTCGGCTTGCGGCTCTTCGTCTACGACTGCGCCGAGGACCGCGGAACGACCGACCGCCGCCGCGGCGTGGTCGTCAACCCCGTCCTGGAAACCTCCGAAATACCCGAGACCATGCCCGACCCCAACAACGACGACGAAGGCTGCCTGTCGGTTCCCGGTGAATCGTTTCCCACCGGCCGCGCGAAGTGGGCGCGCGTCACCGGGCTCGACGCCGACGGCAAACCCATCGCCATCGAGGGCACCGGCCTCTTCGCGCGGATGCTGCAGCACGAGACCGGGCACCTGGATGGCTTTCTATACCTGGACCACCTCATCGGCCGCCACGCCCGCGCCGCGAAACGCGCCGTCAAGTCACACGGCTGGGGCGTCCCGGGACTGTCGTGGCTACCGGGCGAGGGGCCGGACCCGTTCGGACACTGATGATCTCGTGGCCGGACCCCGGAACGCGGGTGACGGTTCGCTACCGGCGACCCGCCGGATCGGTCCCGCCGCTCACCGACGCGGTCGGACACCTGCTGGCGGTCGATCCGATGGTGCGGGTGCGGACGAAAACGGGCGCGGTCGTCGAGTTTGCGCCCGCCGACGTCGTTGCGCTGCGGGAACTCACCGACGCGCCGATGCGCACCTCCCAAATCCGGGCGCTCGAGCACGCGGCCACCGCGGCGTGGCCGGGCGTCGAGCACACCTGGCTGGACGGCTGGCTACTGCGGGCCGGCCCGTGGGCGGGCTTGGCTGCCAATTCAGCAGTGCCACTGGATGTTTCGGCCCGGGCAAGCGCTGTCCCCGAGATCATAGCCTGGTACGAGCGTCGCGGCCTAACGCCGCGGCTGGCCATTCCCGACCGCTTGTTGCCGCTGCCGCCCGGCCTGACCGCCGAGCGCACGGAAGTAGTCCTGGTGCGCGACGTGTCGAGCGTCACGCTAGAGCAACGGCCGGACCCGAGCGTCACGCTAGAGCAACGGCCGAGCGACGCGTGGCTGCGGACCTACCAACGCGAGATTCCCGTCGACGTCCTCACCGCCGTCGTCGACGGCGAGCTGATGTTCGGCATCCACCCGGGCTCAGCCGTCGCGCGCGCAGCGGTGACCGACGCACCGGGCGGCACCCGGTGGGTGGGCCTGTCGGCGATACGCGCTCCCGACGAGCGGGTCGCGGTGGCCGTCTGCGAAGCACTGCTGGCCTGGGGCGTGGATCGCGGCGCAACCCGTGGCTACATGCATGCCTATCACGGCGGCGCGACCACCCTCGCCGATGAGCTGGGTTTCCGGCCGCACCACCGCCGCCGCTACATCGCCGCCCGAACAACGGATACCGTCTAGCCATGCCCGACGGCACGCTTGATGGCGGCGACCCGCCGCGCCCGGCTTCGCCGCACTTGCGATCGCCGCTTGATGGCGGCGACCCGCCGCGCCCGGCTTCGCCGCACTTGCGGCTGGCCACCTGGAATGTGAACTCGATTCGGACCCGCCTGGACCGCGTCGTCGACTGGTTGGCCCGCGCCGAGGTCGACGTGCTGGCCATGCAGGAAACTAAGTGCGCCGACAGCCAGTTCCCCACCCTGCCGCTGTTCGAACTCGGTTACGAGGTCGCACACGTCGGTTTCAACCAGTGGAACGGCGTGGCCATCGCCTCGCGCGTCGGTCTCGACGATGTACAGATCGGCTTCGAGGGCCAGCCCAGCTGGAGCAGCAAGCCGGACGTGGCCGCGACCGCGGAGGCCCGCGCGCTGGGCGCCACCTGCGGTGGCATACGCGTGTGGAGCCTCTACGTTCCCAACGGCCGCGCCGTGGGCGATCCGCACTACACCTACAAACTGAATTGGCTTGCTGCGCTGCGTGATACGGCGGCGGGCTGGCTACGCGACGACCCCACGGCACAGATCGCGCTGGTCGGCGACTGGAACATCGCCCCGAAGGATGAAGACGTCTGGAGCACCGAATTCTATGCCGGCGCCACGCACGTCTCCGTACCGGAGCGCCAAGCCTTCAAAGCGATCATCGACGCCCAATTCACCGACGTGATAAGGCCTTTCACCCCAGGCCCCGGTGTCTACACCTACTGGGACTACACCCAGCTGCGGTTTCCGAAGAAGCAGGGCATGCGCATCGACTTCATCCTCGCATCGCCGGCATTGGCCGGCCGCGTCACAGACGCGCAGATCGTCCGCGAGGAACGCAAGGGAAAGGCGCCCAGCGACCATGCCCCGGTGCTGATCGATGTGAGCCGGATTTGAATCGCATCGATGGTTCGTGTGCCACCGGCGGGCCGCACAAAATCCAGAAGTTGCTCGTTGTACGCGCGTTTGTAACGTGGCAGGCTTTTGCTAGATAGACGCAGAGAACGAGTTCGTTGTTGCTGTTAACTTCGCGTTCAACGGGTATACAGGTTGCCAACGCGGTTCCCAGTGAGAGCGATGAGATACCAAAGGGAGTCATCATGGGTGTCGTCGGCGGTGCGGTCCGCAACGTGGGCAAAACCGTGAATCGTGCGGCGGACGCGACCACAGCGGCCGCGGGCGCGGTGGGTGGCGCCGCGGTCAACGGAATTGTCGGCGGCGTGACGGGAGCCGCGGAGGGCATCAAACGCGGAGTCAGCAGCGGCAGCCACTCGACGCCGGCGGCCGCGCTGGCGTTGGGTGCGCTAGGCGTTGCCGGTCTGGTCGAGTGGCCGGTCCTGCTGGCCGTCGGAGGCGGCGCGCTGCTGTTGCACAGGATGCACCGCAGTACGGAGACGGCCGCATCGACGAAGGCGAACCTCACGCCGGTACCGTCGGAGCCCGCGGCGAAGAAAGCGGCGCCCGCGAAAGCCGCCCGCAAGCAGCCGGCCAAGAAGGCGGCCGGACGGCGCGCGGGCGCCGCCGAATTGCGCAGCACCAACTAAAGCGGAACTCTTTGAGCAGCCCTTGAGCATTGTCACGTCGCTACCACGATCGATGCCGCTGCGGGCTGTCACGACGGGCATCCAGGCAACCTCAGCCCTCACTAACGCCGCGCTGAACGCGGCACTTTCCGCCTCGAGGACAAGCTTCCAGATCGCGGCCATCCCGCTGCGAGAAGGCGCCAGGGCGCTCACCGCCGACCTTCCCGACCAAACGCTCGGCCGCCGCTGTTCGCGGGGCCAGGGCCGGGCCTGGATCGAGGTGCGCGGCCTTGACGGCGCCGACGACGGTGAACTCGGCCGGGCCGTGCTCGACGCGGTCCGGGCCCACCCCGGCGTCACTTCGGTCAGCCTGAACCGTCCCCTGTCGCGCGTGATCGTCAGCCTCAACGGCCAGGACACCTCGCTGCGTGACCTTTGCCGCATCGTCAATGACACCGAAAAGCGTTGCCGCCCAAGCAGCAAAGCGCCCACGGCCAGCCTGCCCGGCGACGGCGTGGTGGCGGCGACCAGGGCCGTGACCGTGGCCGCCAACGCGGCCGGGCTGGGCATCGCGCTGACGGGCCGGGCGCTGCGGTGGCCGCGACTGCCGATCGGTGTCCTTGCGGGCGTGGTGGCGGTGGAGTACCAACCCCGGCTGCGCCGTCTGATCGAGGACCGCATCGGCGGGCCCGCGACCGACACCGTGATGACGCTGGCCATGGCGGCCGCGGAAACGGTCACGCAGTCCCCCGGGTCGTTGTCGGTGGGTCTGCTGATGCAGTCGCTGAAGGCCGCCGAATCCCGCGCCGGGGCGCGGGCCTGGCGCCGGCACGAACCGGAGCTGGCCCGGCATGCCGGCGCGTCGTCGCCGCCGAAGCCGCGCTCCAGGCCCGTGGAACGCAACGCCGGGCGCTTCGCGCTCATCCAGGCGCTCAGCGCCGGGCTGGTCGGCGCCACCACCGGCAGCGTGCACATGGCCGCGACCGCGGTGCTGGTGACAGCCCCCAAGGCCACCCGCACCACGCCCGAGGCGTTCGCCGCCGAGCTCGGGCGCGGGCTGGCCGATCGGCACGCGGTCCTGCCGTTGCGGCCGGAGGCCCTGCGCCGTCTCGACCGGGTCGACGCGATCGTCATCGACCCGCGGGTGTTGTGCACCAACAGCTTGCGGGTGGCGCGCATCCGCGGCGCCCACGAGCACGACGTGTCCGCGGCGTGGAACCGCGCCCAGCTGGCGCTGGAGAACAACGGGCACCGGCCGGGCTGGCACCCGGTCCCCGGGATCTCGGCCAGCGAGCCGGATTCCGAAGTCGAGGCCCTTTTCCGCCTCACCCACGATCCCCTGGCGTCGGCCGTGGTCGCCGAGGCGCACCGGACGGGAGCGGAGCTGGTCTCGGTCGACGTTGACTCGCTGGGCGAATTGCGGCCGGCGTTCGATGACGTCAAACCCGTGAAAAACGGCGCCGTCGACGACGCGCTCGCCCGCGCCGTCGCGGACCTGCAAAAGGCGGGCCGCACGGTGGCCGTGCTGTCATCGTCTGGGGCACAAGCGCTTTCGTCGGCCGACGTAGCGCTGGGCGTGATGCCGCGGACCGGGGCGGGCCCGCCCTGGTGCGCCGATCTGCTCCTGCCCGACCTGGCGGCCGCCTGGCGGGTGCTGCACGCGCTTCCGGCGGCGCGGGCCGCCACCCAGCGGGGTGCCGGGATATCGGCCGGCGCGACGGCGATGGGATCTCTTCTGATGATCCCGGGCGTCCGCGGCCTGGGACCCGGACCGGTGACCACCGGCGCGGCGGCGGGCCTGTTCTCCGGCTACCTGTTGGCACGCGGGATCATGAACGCGGATACGCCGCGCCCGGCACCCGTTCACGACTGGCATGCGATGCCGGCCGAGCAGGTGCGTAAGGCGTTGCCGCCGCCCGATTCCCGGACGGGACCGGACCGCCACGGCTCGCACCCGGCGGCAGCGGCCCCGCACGCGGTCTGGCAACTCCTCACGGCCATCCGCGCCGAGTTGACCGACCCGCTGACTCCCGTGCTTGCGCTCGGCTCGGCGGCCAGCGCGGTGCTCGGTTCACCCGTCGACGCGATCTTGGTCTTCTCGGTGTTGACCGGGAACTCGATACTCGCGGCCAGCCAACGGCTGCGCGCCGAAAACCGACTGGATCGCCTTCTCGCACAACAGATTCCGCCGGCCAGGAAGGTGATAACCGGACCGGACGGCCAGCGAGCGTACACCGATGTCGTCGCGGCGCAATTGCAACCCGGCGACGTCATCGAGGTGCGCACGCACGAGGTGGTGCCCGCCGACGCCCGGATCCTCGAGGAGGTCGACGTCGAGGTCGACGAGTCGACGCTCACCGGTGAGTCGGTGTCGGTGGAAAAGCAGGTGGAGGCCACGCCGGGTGCCGATCTCGCCGGGCGACACTGCATGCTGTACGCCGGGACGACCGTGGTCGCCGGCACCGCGGTCGCGCTGGTGACCGCGGTCGGGGCCGACACCCAGGAACGCCGAGCCGCCGAGCTGGTGTCCGGCGACCTGCCGTCGGACATCGGCCTGCAGCACCAGCTCAGCCAGCTCACCAATCGCGCCTTCCCAGTGAGCATGAGCGGCGGCGCGCTCGTCAGCGCGCTGGGGCTGCTGCGTGGCGCGGGTCTGCGCCAGGCGGTTGCGAGCGGCATCGCCATCGCCGTCGCCGCGGTCCCCGAGGGGATGCCGCTGGTGGCGACCCTGGCGCAGTCCGCGTCGGCTCGACGGCTGACGAAATTCGGTGCGCTGGTTCGTGTTCCGCGTTCGGTGGAGGCGCTCGGCCGCATCGACGTGGTCTGCTTCGACAAGACCGGAACGCTCAGCGAGAACCGCCTGCGGGTGACGCAGGTCCACCCGGCGCCGGGGTTTTCGCGCGAGGAGGTGCTGCGCTGTGCGGCGCACGCCGCGCCGGTGTCGAACGGCGCCCCCCACGTGCACGCGACCGACGTCGCCATCGTCGAGGCGGCCGTCGGCTCGCTCAACGGCTCCGCGCCCAGCGCCGAACCCACAGCTCACCTTCCCTTCCGCTCAGGCAGATCCTTTTCGGCCTCCGTCACCGACGGGGAGCTGACGGTCAAGGGCGCGCCCGAAGTGGTGCTGGCCGCCTGCGAGGACGCCGGCCCGGCCGTCGAGCAGACCGTCGCCGAACTGGCCGCCGGCGGGTTGCGGGTGATCGCGGTGGCGCGGCGCCGGCTGAACCCGCAACAGGCTCGGGCGATCCGGGAAAACCCCGACGACATCGCCGAATTCTGCGACAACGGGTTGACGCTGATGGGGTTCCTCGGTTTGTCCGATACCCCGCGCGCCGAGGCCGTCGGCCTGCTCGCGAACCTGCGGCGCCAACGGGTGGGAGTGAAGCTGATCACCGGTGATCACCCGATTACCGCCATGGCGATCGCCGCGGAGCTGGGCCTGTCGGTGACCCCCGAGCAGGTGATCAGCGGTCCCGAATGGGACTCGCTGTCGCGCAAGGACCAAGAGCGCGTTGTGACCGAGCGGGTGATTTTCGCGCGGATGACGCCGGAGAACAAGGTCCATATCGTTCAGACGCTGCAGAGCGCCGGGGTGCTGTGTGCGATGGTCGGCGACGGATCCAACGACGCGGCCGCCATCAGGGCCGCCACCGTCGGTATCGGCGTCGTCGCGGGAGGCAGCGACCCGGCGCACATGGCGGCCGACGTGGTGCTGGTGGATGCCCGCATCGAGGCGCTGGTGCACGCCATCGAGGAGGGGCGCCAACTCTGGCAGCGGGTGCAGGCGGCGGTGTCCGTGCTGCTCGGCGGCAACGCCGGCGAGGTGCTGTTCGCCGTCATCGGCAGCGCGATCACCGGGAACTCGCCGCTGAACACCCGGCAGTTGCTGCTGGTGAACATGATGACCGATGCGCTGCCGGCGGCCGCGCTCGCGGTCAGCAAGCCCAGCGGACCTGTCGATTCGGGTCTGCGCGGCCCGGATCAGCCGGCGTTGTGGCGCGCCGTGGCCGTTCGCGGCGTCACCACGGCGGCCGCGACGACGGCGGCGTGGGCGATGGCGAGTGTCACCGGGCGCCCGCAACGCGCATCGACCGTGGCACTGGTCGCGCTGGTGGGCGCCGAATTGGGTCAAACGCTGCTGGACTCCCGCGCCCCGCTGGTGGTGCTCACCGCGGTGGGCTCGCTCGGGGCGATGGGAACGCTGATCAGCATTCCGGTGGTCAGCCAGTTGCTCGGCTGCACGCCGCTGGGTCCGCTTGGTTGGGCGCAGGCTCTGGGGGCCGCCGCTGCGGCGACCGTTGGGATAGCCGTTGTGAACGGTGTTTTGGAAGGTTGGGGCACGCCGGACACGGAGCCACCCGAACCTGCTGCGCCCGTGACGAACGACGAGGCGTCCGGTCGGACTGCCGAATCTCCACCACCCCGACGCGCCAAAGCAGCGCATAGAGTTCCACTAACGGCACCCGCAGCACCAGGGCGATCGACGAAACGAGCGGATCGGCTAAGAAGCCCGAGGAGTCGGTCGTCGACATAAGTCCGACGTTGAACTCACGACCCGGCGAGGCGGCAAACCCTTCGTTACCGAAAGGCAAATGATGGCGGAAAAGAAGTCGCGCAGAGGGATATCCCAGCGCGAAGCGGTGCAGAAGATCCGCGAGGGCGAGACCTTTGTGGTGAACGTGCCGGTGCTGGGACAGATGGAGATTCCGCGGCCGGAGCAGCTGGCCTACTACGGCGGTCTGGCCGCCCTGGCGGCATTCGAACTCATCGACTGGCCCGTCGCTGTGGTCATCGCCGCCGGACACTTGATGGCAAGCAGCCATCACAACAAGATTCTGGAGGAACTCGGCGAGGCGATGGAAGAGGTTTAGGCGCGCCTGGCCTGATTTCACGTCAGGTGGCGGTCCACGGTTTGAGTTTCCCGGGTCGCTCTCCAGTCTGGCCCGTTCTCGAACCGAACGCGGCGCCTTGGTGATCGATCCGATCGCAACCTTTGCCCCGGGGTCGGTCGGATCCGTTCGGCCGACGTTACCGATCATCCAAAATCCTTGGGATAGAACCGATTTCATACTGGCATCGATATGGTGCCCTCCGGCTGGCATGAATCGCGTTGTCCCCAGACCGTTACGTGCCCAGCCGACAACCACACGCTATAGACGGATTGGCCCCCTCCTTTGCCGAAGGGGGCCAATCGCCGGTGGCGGTCACCGGCTCGCATCGGCGACCACCCGCGGATTCAGAGCATCTTGAGCAGGCCGACGATAATGGCCCCGATCTGGCTGGCCAGGGTTCCGGTGAAGTTGACCACCGCGGAGGGGAGATTCGCCAGCAGTGAGGGAATGTTTTGCAGCTGCGCCACCAGTTCAGGACCAATGGTGGTGCCGATACGTTGCAGCTGAGTAATCGCGCCTTGGATCGCGGTCGCGCTCGGCCAGCCGTTCTGCATTTGGGAGATGAGGTTCTGGACTCCGGCGCCGACACTGCCGCCCGCTTCGATGTTCTGGGCGTTCGGGGCAACGACCGCGGTTGACCAAGAGGGCAGGGTTTGATTCACCAGATAGTTGAGAAAGCCACCAGCGTACTGCCCGAAAGCTTTCGAGCTGAGCAGGCCGCCGGTCGGCGACCCGCCGGAGCCGCTTGTCAGCGCCCCGTTGATCACGCCGTTGATCAGCTGACCTGGGATGTCAGCCAGGTTGGTTACCACCCCTAACGAGTCACCGGTGGCCGCTGCGTCATAAACAGCCTGCAGGCTCTGACCCAACACGTTTCCAGGGACACCCAGCAAGGGGAGGCCATACCCAGCGACCAAGCCGGCGAGGCCGGGGCCCTGGGTCCAGAACTCGATGGTGTTTGAGATGTTCTGCGATATGTAGGAGGGGATGTAGATGATGTTCTCCATATCTTCAAGCGCAACGATCGGCCGCTGGAGCAGTTGTGTGCTCAGCAGCGGTAGCCCGGTAGAGATATTGCCCTGCAGGATGTCGTTGACCGCGTTGATTGTCTGATTCGCAAAACTCGTCTTGGTGGTCCCGCCGATTAGCTTGACTAAGGAGGCTGCGGTGCTTTGGTACGCCCCGACGTAGTCGCTCGCGTACGACACCCCGTTGGCAGCGAGCTGCTGCAAGACCGGGAACGGCGGGTTGAATTCGCCGCCAAGGTACTGCAGGTTGGTCACCGCGTCCTGGAACATATTCACGTATGTCTGCAGCGGGTTGACGAAGTACGGGCTGATGTCAGTAATGGCCTGCGCGGGCACTGCGGCCGCACTGGAGCCGCCGGCGAGCGAAGCGAGTTCGCTCTCCACACCCGAGAACAGATCCACCATCCCGCTGGCGGCATCGGTGAGATCGATATCGGACACGCTCACGGGAGGCAGGTGTTGGGCTACATCAAATTTCGGTAGGTGCTGGGTCATCGGACCGGCAGCGATGACTGCGGCGCTGGTCAGGGCGATTCCAGCGGTGATGTGGGGGCGGGCTGCGAGGTCCACGACCATCTCCTTTGATCGGTGCGTCGAATTCGGATGGTCAGAAGGTAGCTGAGAGCAACCTGAGTTTCGGGAGAGTTGGGGTGATGTTGGCCAAGTTCATCCCGCGAACATCGAGTCCTGCAAACTATTTGAAGTAAAGTAACCACTGCTAAAAAATATTTTCAAGATCTTAGAGTTACCCCCACCCCCGAATTTTAGTTCAGATCGAAACTACCTGAGCGTGGCGCCCGGCATATATTTGCCACACTCGTCCAGCACCACCAGCAAACCCGTCCGACACAAGCCTCACCGTCGAGCCGCCACCTCGCCAACAACAATCGCCACACCCCTGTAAAGGACACCATCACTGCGTAGGGCACGCCGCAAGATTCTCACCGGTGCTGACGTTCCCGACCCGTCTCAGGCGCGAGGCCCCGGTCAGAGAATTTCGTTGAGCTGCCAGCGCAGCCGGAGGGTCCACTGCCACCCGCCCGCCTGGCGCGGATGGTCCCGGTTGGGAGTAACCTCGCGTCCGGACCATCCATAAACGCGGGAGCGCACGCCGAGTGCGCTGAGAGGACGGCTCGGGGCCGTCGACCGTACGAACCTGACCGGGTAATGCCGGCGTAGGGAGATGAAAATGACCGTAACTGTCGAACCATCCGTGACCACCGGGCCCATCGCGGGCAGCAGCAAGGTCTATCAAGAAGTAGACGGCGTTCCCGGTGCCCGGGTTCCTTTCCGGCGGGTGCATCTGTCCACCGGAGACCACTTCGACCTCTACGACACCTCGGGCCCCTACACCGATCCCGACGCGGTGATCGACCTGACGTCCGGGCTGCCGCCGCGGCCCGGGGTGGTTCGTGACCGCGGCACCCAGCTGCAGCGCGCCCGCGCCGGCGAGATCACCGCGGAGATGGCGTTCATCGCCGCCCGCGAGGGCATGCCCGCCGAGCTGGTGCGCGACGAGGTCGCCCGCGGACGTGCGGTGATCCCGGCCAACCACAACCACCCCGAGGCCGAGCCGATGATCATCGGCAAGGCGTTCGCGGTCAAGGTCAACGCCAACATCGGCAACTCGGCGGTGACGAGCTCGATCGCCGAAGAGGTGGACAAGATGGTGTGGGCCACCCGTTGGGGCGCCGACACCATCATGGACCTGTCCACCGGCAAGAACATCCACGAAACCCGCGAGTGGATCCTGCGCAATTCGCCGGTGCCGGTCGGCACGGTGCCGATCTACCAGGCGCTGGAAAAGATCAAGGGCGACCCCACCGAGCTAACCTGGGAGATCTACCGCGACACCGTGATCGAACAGTGCGAGCAGGGCGTGGACTACATGACCGTGCACGCCGGCGTGCTACTGCGCTACGTGCCGCTGACCGCCAAGCGCGTCACCGGCATCGTCAGCCGCGGCGGGTCGATCATGGCGGCCTGGTGCCTGGCGCATCACCGAGAGTCGTTCCTCTACACCAACTTTGAAGAACTCTGCGACATCCTGGCGAGCTACGACGTCACGTTCTCACTCGGCGACGGGTTGCGGCCGGGTTCGATCGCCGACGCCAATGACGCCGCGCAGTTCGCCGAGCTACGCACCCTGGGCGAGCTGACCAAGATCGCGAAAGCCCGTGGCGCACAGGTGATGATCGAGGGCCCCGGTCACATCCCAATGCACAAGATCGTGGAGAACGTGCGGCTGGAAGAGGAGCTGTGCGAGGAGGCCCCCTTCTACACGCTCGGTCCGCTGGCCACCGACATCGCGCCGGCCTACGACCACATCACGTCGGCGATCGGCGCGGCCATCATCGCCCAGGCCGGCACCGCGATGCTGTGCTACGTGACCCCGAAGGAACACCTGGGGCTCCCGGACCGCAAGGACGTCAAGGACGGCGTGATCGCCTACAAGATCGCCGCGCATTCGGCGGATCTGGCCAAGGGCCATCCCGGCGCGCAGGCGCGTGACGACGCGCTGAGCACGGCGCGGTTCGAGTTCCGCTGGAACGACCAGTTCGCGCTGTCGTTGGACCCCGACACCGCACGGGAATTCCACGACGAGACGCTGCCGGCCGAGCCGGCGAAGACCGCGCACTTCTGCTCGATGTGTGGGCCGAAGTTCTGCTCGATGCGCATAACCGCTGACGTGCGGGCGTACGCGACAGAACACGGGCTCGACAGCGAAGAGGCGATCGAAGCCGCAATGGCGGAGAAGTCGGCCGAGTTCGCCGAGCACGGCAACCGGGTGTATCTGCCGCTCGCGCAGTGAATTACCTGCCGCTGGCGCCGCCGGGGACGACCCCGCCGCGGGTGCTGTCCATCGCCGGGTCGGACTCCGGCGGCGGTGCGGGCATCCAGGCCGACATGCGCACCATGGCGTTGCTGGGCGTGCACGCGTGCATCGCGGTCACTGCGGTGACCGTGCAGAACACGTTGGGAGTCAAGAGCTTTCACGAGATTCCCAACGATGTCGTGGCCGGTCAGATAGAGGCGGTCGTCACCGACATCGGTATCCAGGCCGCCAAGACCGGGATGCTGGCGTCGGCCGGCATCATCGACACGGTGGCCACGACCTGGCGCGGGCTCGAGTTGACGGTGCCGCTCGTCGTCGATCCGGTGTGCGCGTCCATGCACGGTGACCCGCTGCTGGCACGAGAGGCACTGGATTCTCTTCGCACTCAACTGTTTCCGTTGGCCACGCTAGTGACGCCCAATCTCGACGAGGTGCGGCTGCTGGTGGATATCGATGTGGTCGACGCCGACTCGCAGCGCGCGGCGGCCAAGGCACTGCACGCGCTGGGCCCGCGCTGGGCGCTGGTCAAGGGCGGACACCTGCGGTCGTCGGATCGCAGCCGCGACCTGCTCTATGACGGTGCCTCCTGCTACGAGTTCGACGCGGAGCGCATCCCCACCGGAAACGACCACGGCGGTGGCGACACGCTTGCGACCGCGGTCGCCTGCGCGCTGGCGCACGGGTTCGGCATGCCCGACGCGGTCGAGTTCGGGAAGCGGTGGGTCACCGAATGCCTACGCGCCGCTTACCCATTGGGCCACGGCCACGGCCCGGTCTCGCCCCTGTTCCGGCTGTCATGATTGCCCGCCCCCACCTCAATCCGTTCCGGACCGCATCGTCAGCGGGCGCATGAACCTCGAGCGAATCACGGGTGTGGCGCACCAACCGGAAGGCGACCCCAACGGCGTTGTAGTCCTGACCCACGGCGCCGGCGGCAACCGGGAATCCCCGCTGCTGCAACAGGTTTGCGACGAGTGGGCGCTACGCGGCTGGCTCGCGGTGCGCTACAACCTGCCCTACCGGCGGCGCCGGCCCACGGGTCCGCCGTCGGGCTCGGCCGCCACCGACCGCGCGGGGATCGTCGAGGCGATCACGGTGTGCCGCGGTCTTACCGACGGCCCGCTGGTCGCCGGCGGGCACTCCTACGGTGGCCGGCAGACGTCCATGGTTGTTGCCGGCGGCGAAGCTCAGGTGGACGTGCTCACGCTGTTCTCCTACCCGGTCCATCCCCCGGGGAAGCCGGAGCGGCCGCGCACCGAACACCTGCCCGACATCACGGTGCCCACGGTGTTCACCCACGGGACCTCGGACCCCTTCGGCACGCCGGCCGAGGTGCGCGCCGCGGCGGCGCTGATCGCCGCGCCGACCGAAGTCGTCGAAATCACCGGCGCCCGGCACGACTTGCGCTCGAAGACCCTCGACGTGCCTGCGCTTGCGGTCGAGGCGGCGCTGCGTCTGCTGCATCGCCAAACAACGTGAATCGACACTCGGGGGGCCGTCCGAGCCCCGTATCAAAGGGACCGCGCATGTGGGAAAGATTTCGTCGACTGCTCGAATTCCGGCTCAGCATCGGTCAGCTGCTGGCCATCGGAATCGTCCTCGGCACTCCATATCTGCTGATAGGCACCATCTGGTCGATGACTCACACCGAGCATCTGCACCAGATGCGCGGCGTCGATCTCGCGGTGTCCTTCCTCGGGTCGATCGTGTCGTGGCCGGTGCTGCTTTTCGCGAACGTCTGCATGACGTGAAGGCGCTCATCCCACATATTGGACATTTACATAATCAATGTGGGCGCGCGCGGCCCACCGCCTGAGCCCAATTCATTCAGCTAGAACTGGACAGTTTTAGCTGTCTATTTTAGGGTGGGAGCATGGACGGCATCGGTGTCTCGGCCGTGACGGCCGCCCGCGATCTGCGGGTGCTGTTCAGCCGGCTGCGACGCCGGTTGAGGGACCTCGCGATCGACGACGATCTGACGCCGTCCCAGACCGCGGTGCTCACCCGGCTGTGGAAAGAGGGAACGTCGTCGGCCAGCGCACTGGCCGGCGCCGAACGGGTGCGGCCGCAGTCGATGGCCACCATCGTGGCCGCCCTCGAGCAGCGTGGGCTCATCGAGCGCACGCCCGACCCTGAAGATGGTCGTCGCCAAGTGATCTCGCTGACCACCGAAGGCCGCCGGCGCGCCGAGAGCGACCGTCGGGTGCGGGAGGAATGGTTGGCGCGCACCATCCAGGAGCGGTATTCCGAGCGGGAACGCCGCGTCATCCTTGACGCCTTATCGCTGCTCGAGCGCTTGACCGAAAACTAGGGCGAAAGGACCTGCAATGGAACTGGGAGTGCACTTCATCGATTTTCTGCCGGGGAATCCGGCGGCGCTGGGCCCGACGCTGGCCGACGCGGCGAAGGCCGCGGAGCAGGGTGGCGCGACGATGTTCACCTTGGCCGATCATTTCTTCCAGATGGAAAGCGTTGGGCGAGCCGAAGATCCATTCCTGGAGGGCTATACGTCTTTGGGTTTCCTCGCGGCGCAAACCACCACGATCGACCTGACCCTACTGGTCACCGGGGTCACCTATCGCTATCCCGGTGTGCTGGTCAAGGCGGTTACCACGCTTGACGTGCTGTCCCAGGGCCGGTCGATGCTGGGACTCGGCGCCGCGTGGTACGACCGCGAACATGTGGCCCTCGGCATTCCGTATCCGCCGCTCAGCGCGCGGTTCGAGATGCTCGAAGAGACACTGCAGATCTCCCGGCAGATGTGGAGCGACAACAACGGGCCCTACAACGGCAAGCACTATCGGCTGGCCGAAACAATCTGTGAGCCGCAACCGATTCGGCGGCCCCCGATTCTCATCGGCGGCGCCGGCGAGAAGAAGACGCTGCGGCTGGTCGCCCAGTACGCCGACGTCTGGAACGCCATGGTGTCGGACGTCGACGAGCTCAGGCACAAGATCGACGTGCTGAACCGCCACTGTGACGCGGTGGGTAGGGACCCGGCCGAAATCCGCAAGACGGTGGGGCTTTTCACCGATCCCTTCGAGGACACCGCCGGCTACCTGAATACGGTGGAACGTTATGCCGGGTTGGGTATTGACCTGATCAACATCGGTCCCTTCCCCGGAAACCCCGACCCCGTCGGCTTCATCCGCCGCCTCGGCGATCGACTGATTCCCAGGCTCGCCGAGATCGCTTGAGGCAGCACGAATAACGCTGGCGCCGTGGGCGTGGCTGGCGACCACGTGGTCGGTGGGCCGGCCGGAAACGGCTTCGTCGAGGCCCGCCCGCCGCTACGGCATCCGCGTGCGATGCCGCTTGTCGTGGGGCGGGACGCCGTTGACGCCCCCGATCGACTCCGCATAGGTACCGACCGCGAACGCCACGCCAGAACCCATGACCGCCAACGCTTCCCGGTTGACGTTGTCGACCGTGTCCCGCGGGCTCTGGTAGTTGGGGTCGAACGGGGCACCGGCCTGACCGCCCCATAGCCGCGCCTGCACCGTGATTTTCGTCTGCGACGCACCGGCGGTCATACCCCCGACGGGCACGCCCGCGACCAGGAAGGGGTGGTAGTCGGTCCTGGTGTTCAACGGCATGTCCGCCGGCCTCTTGCCGGCCAGGTTCAGATAGCCGTCCAGGGTGCGCTCGATGCCGGCCGAGCCGTCGGGCACATCCCCGAACGCCACCCCGGCCCCGGGCGGACCGGACTGGTCGCCGTCGTCGGTGAAAAAGCCGGCGTTCGGTGAACCCAGCATGGTGAAGTTCAGGTACAGCGCGATGTCGTTGAGTTGGTCGCGGTCCAGGCCGAAAACGTAATCCATGGCGCCGTTGGGGCCGTCCTCCTCGGCTCCCCAGAACACGAACCGCACCGCGTTGCTCACCGGTGGCAGTGGGCCCAGCTGCAGCGCCGTTTCCAGCACCGCGGCCACGCCGGACCCATTGTCGTTGATGCCCGGACCGTTGCGCGGGCCGTCGAGGCGCGCGCCCACCATGATCACCTCATGCGGCGAACCGGTCTCGGTCTGCGCCAACACGTTTCGCGATGTGACCTTGACGTTCTCGGCGTCCAACACCAGGCGTATCGGCGCGGTGTTACCTGCGAGCGCGGTGGCGCCGTAGGCGCCGACGACGGCGACCGGCACGGTCAGTTGCTTGAAGTAACCGGGGCTGAACAACGTGGGCGGCGCTCCCTGGCCGTTGGCCGTGCTGAGCACGATCAGCGCCGCCGCGCCCTTGGCCACCGCGCTGTTCTGCTTGTCGACCACCGAGCAGCGAGCGTCGTCGACGACGGCGATCGCGCCCTTGGGTACCACGGCCGGGTAATCGGCAGGCGCGCAGCCCGACGGTTGCGTCGGCCGGATTGGCTGCCCCGTCAGGCCGCCGGGTGGTGTCCGGACCAGCAGCGAGGCCTGGTCGACCTGATAGGCGCGGCCGGCCACCGTCAGCGCCGGCTTGCCCGGCGAAACCTGATACAGCCGGTCGAACTGCGGCGTCGATACCTTAAAACCCCTGTCCCGCAAGGTCTTCGCCACATATTCGACGCTGGCGTCGTAGCCCGGTGTGCCCGCCGCCCGGGTGCCCCTGTTGGCGTTGGCGATATCCTGCAGCGCGCGCAGGTGGGTGAACATCCGGTCCGCGGTTACCTTTCCCGCCAACCCACGACCCAGGTCCGGCGCCGCGGGCGGCGACACCGGCCGCGACCCCGAATCTGGCGAGCAAGCGGCCACCAACCCGGTCAGCACCAACGCCGCGAGCAGCCGACGGATTACGGTCACGATCATGGCTTGGCGAGCACGTGGCGCGTGCGGTCCGCCAGGACCGGAACCCCGTTGCGGCCGGTGATGTCCTGCGCGTACAAAGCCACCGCGTAGGCCACACCGCCGCCGTTGATGCCCAGTGAGGTGCGGTCGATGTGATCGAGGGTGTCGGTCTTCTTGTGATAGTTGGGATCGAACGGCTGGTCGGCGGTCCCGCCCCACAGCTTGGCCTGCTCGGCGGACTTCTTGGCCTCGGCGCCGGAGAACAGGCCGCCGGCGGGGATGCCGGCCAGGGTGAATCCGTCGTAGTCCGAACGCCCGTCGAACGAGGTGTCCTGCGCGGTCTTGCCGGCCGACTTCAGGTAGGCGACCAGCGCGCGCTCGATGCCGGCCGAACCCTCCGGCACCACCGGCTGGCCGCGGGTGTCGGCCGGCAGCGATTGGTCTCCGTCATAGGTGAAGTAACCGGGGTTCGGCGACGCGAGCATGTCGAAGTTCAGGTACAGCGCAATGTCTTTGAGCCCGTCGAGGTCCAGCGACTCCACGTAGTTGCGCGACCCGATCAGCCCGAGTTCCTCCGCGCCCCAGAAGCCGAACCGCACCGCGTTGTGCACTTGCGGCGAATTTCCCAGCTGCACCGCGGTTTCCAGCACCGCGGCCACTCCCGAACCGTTGTCATTGATGCCTGGTCCCTCGGGCACGCTGTCCAAATGCGCGCCCGCCATCACCACGTCGGTGGGCGAGCCCGTCTTGGTCTGCGCGATGACGTTGCGGGCCTTGAAACTCTGGACGCTGGCATTGAGTTTGACGGTGGTCGGCCCCGGCCGCGCGCGCAGCTGCACCCCAATGGATTTGGTCACGCTCACCACCGGGATCTTCACGTCGGTGTCCGGGCCCAGGGTGCCGCCCATCTGCTGTTCGTCGACGTTGTCGGCGACGATCATCGCCACGGCCCCGCGCTGCGCCGCGGCATCCTCCTTCTGAGCGAACGGGCACGTGCCGCGGTCCACCAGCACCACCGCGCCTTGCACTGGCAGACCGTCATAATCGGAGGCCTTGCAGCCCGGGCCGTTCCCGGTGGGCGCGGCCACCAGCGGACCGCTCACCCCGTCCCGCGGGGTGCCGAGACTGAATTCCATTGCGCGCGCCTCCACGGTCTTGCCGCCGACGGTCACCGCAGGCTTGTCGCCGTGAAACACCCGCGCCGAGAATTCGGGTGTCTGCACGTCAAAGCCATTGTTGTGCAACGTGTTCACCACATAGTCGACGCTGGCTTCGTAGCCGGGGGTGCCCACCGCGCGGGTCCCGTTGTTGGCATTGGCGATGTCCTGCAGTTTCGACAGGTGCGTCATCATCGCGTCGGCCGTGACCTTGTTGCGTATCGCGGTGGCGAACCCGGCCGCGGCGGGGTCACCGATCACCTGCTGCGGGTTAGCGCACCGATGGGAGCAGCCGGCCGTGAATGCGGTCACGACGACCATGGCGAGCACCGCCGGAATCGTCCTTGATTTGTTCACCATCGCGCCCAAGGTTAGACGCCCCGACCGGCGCTCGTCAGTTGTTACGGGCGCGAGTCAGACATACAGTGCGCTGAACGGTGGAAAGGGAATATTGCGCACCACAAACCAAGCCGCCACCAATAACAGCGTGACCACCGCGGCCCGCCGATGGTGTTGCCAGCTGGCGATCCGCCTGCCCACCACACGGCCGTAGGTCCACGCCAGATACGCCCATACCAAGAGGGCGAGCGCCACCAGGCCGAGTGCGTTGAACCTGGCGGCCGCCGGCAGGTTGCCGTGCAACAGCGAGTACACCATGCGCAAGCTGCCGCATCCCGGACAGTCGATACCTAGGAGAGCCTTTGTGGGGCATACCGGCAACGGTCCGTTCGGTGTGGTGGGATCGCCCACCCAGACGGCGGCGCACACCAGCGTCGACGACGCGGCCACCAACAGTGGCGCACCCAGAGTCAGCCGGACCGAATCTAGACGGGTCACCATGACGTCGACCCTTGCCGATTTAGGCCATCGCCGCAAGCATGGCCTGGTTCGAATGATCGGCGGTCAGGGCCAGCACCAGGAGGACGATCCCGTAGACGACAACGCCGATGACCCAGAGGATGACCGACCACTTCACCCACTTTTTGGCGCTCTCGGCGGACGCCTGCGCCTCGGCGTATTGACCCTGCGCCCATAACCCGCTGACCTGGCTGGACTTGACGATCGCGACGATCCCCAGGGGAAGGCAGCAGAACACCGTCGCCAAAATGGACCACACCAAGTAGTTGTTGGGCGCTTGCGCCGGGGGCTGCTGCGGCGGGTAGCCGGGCGGGGGTGGGGGCGGTGGCTGCGTCATGGGTTCTCCAGTCGAGAGGAGTTAGCTGGCGTGAAGCGTGCTTACCATAACCTGAGCGGTGCCGCCATGGCACCATCTGGGCAAAATTCTCGTTTCGGCAAATCGTCACCGACCGCGCGGCGGGCCGGTCGGGCGGCATTCGCCGGGCGACGAGCGTTCAACGTCAGGATCAAAACCTTTGGTCCCCAACCGCTTTAGCGATCGGTCACGGCCGGCGGCCCGCGACATCACCGCTTCGCGGCAACATCATGCGGGTCTGACGGAAATGATGCCTAGACAGACAATTTCCGGTGGAATGTGTTGCATAGTCAGGACATAGCCCTACGATCCCACTTAACAAAGCACTGTTTCGGCGCGGCCGCACCGCCGGTACGACAACCGTAAGGAGCCCAGGATGTCTCATCTCCGCAACGCGCTGCGAGCCGCGGCGGCTACGGTGCTCATGGGCAGTTTCGCCTTCGCGGGTACCGCCGCGGCGACCGCGGACCCCACCAACACCGGGAACTCGGCGGACATCAACACGCTGGCCGGGTCGCTGTCGAAGGGCTACGGCCTCAACAACTGCACCGCCCAGAACCTCACCAGCGGCGAACTCGCCGCGCTCACATGCGGGCAAAGCCCCGACCCCAACGGGCCCGTCCAGGCCAAGTACGTCCTCTTCAGCACCGGCGACGACTTAGCCGGCTCGTTCAAGGCCAGCATCAAGGACGACGTCCTGACCGCGTGCGGGGACAGTGGCCAGTCACCCACCACCTGGCACCAGGGCAGCTCCACCACCAACTCGGGACAGGTGGCGTGCGGGACCTACCAAAATGCCGCGGAAATCATCTGGACCACCGACTCCAAGAACATATTGAGCTACATCCGCGCATCCAACACCGACGTCCCGGCGATCTACCAGTGGTGGCGGACCAACGGCTGACCTTCACAGTTGGGCCGCAATGAGTTCCGCGGCCGCGCGCATCCCGGCGTCGTTGGGGTGCAGCGGGGCCGGCCGACCCGGGAGGGGCACGCCGTAGCGGGCCGGCGTGGTGGTCCACGGCTCGGCCGACCAGGCGTGGTGTGGCCGGCTGGCGGCGGCGGCGTGGACGACCTCGCACCCGGTTGCCAGTGCCGCGTCGGCCGTAAGTCGTTCGAGGGTCGCGGCCACATGGCGGCCCAGGTCGGCATCCGCTTCCGAAAGCGGCGGGGCCGGTGTACCCGCGGGCGGCAGGATGGTCTGGTAGTCGACGAAGAAAATCCGGGCGCCCGGGGCGCGCTGGCGCAGCGCGTGCCCGACCGCGCACAACGAATCGAACACCTCGGCCAGGGCCCCGTCGCGGGCTTGACGGTCCAGCAGTTCGGCCATGCGCCCACCCAGCAGCGGCAGCCGGCGCGCCCAGCGCGGCAGCGATGCCGCCATCAACAGCGGAACGTAGCCGACGTCGTTGCCGCCGATGGTGACCGTAACCAGGTTCTCCGAGCCGTCCAGTGCGGTGATTTGAGGCGGCTGCCCATGCCGGTGATCGGTAAGCAGATGGGCGGTGGTCGCACCGGAAAAGGTAGCGTCAACAAGTTGCAGGTTCAATCGTTCGGCCACCAGGTGCGGGTAGTTGCGTGCCGACCGGCCCGACCATCGAGGAGCGCCCGCGGCTCGGGGCCGGATGCCGGGACCGGCGGCCATCGAACTACCCAGCGCGACATAACGATTCATGGCGCCGGGCTGGAAGCCTGGGCCCAGAAGCGCTTGGGAATACGCCCGGCCCGGCGCGCCAGATGGCCGGCGGTGACGGCGGCGGCCATCGCGGCGGCCATCGCCGGCGGGTCGGCGGCCCGGGTCACCGCGGAGGCCAACAGCACGGCGTCACAACCCAACTCCATCGCCAACGCGGCGTCGCTGGCGGTGCCGATGCCCGCGTCGAGCACCACCGGAACGCCGGCCCGGGCGACGATCATCTCGATGTTGTGCGGGTTGGTGACGCCAAGCCCGGTGCCGATCGGCGCGCCCAGCGGCATCACCGCCGCGCAACCGGTGTCCTCCAGCCGGCGGGCCAGCGCCGGGTCGTCGTTGGTGTAGGGCAGCACGACAAATCCGTCATCGACCAATTGTTCTGCCGCCCGGACCAATTCGATCGGATCCGGCAGCAGCGTCCGTTCGTCGGCGATCACCTCGAGCTTGACCCAGTTGGTGTTCAGCGCCTCGCGGGCCAGCCGCGCGGTGAGCACCGCCTCGGCCGCGCTGCGGCACCCCGCGGTATTGGGCAGCGGCGTGATGCCGAGCCGGTTGAGCAGGTCCAGCAGCCCGGTGCCACCCTCGGCGTCGACCCGGCGCATCGCGACGGTGGTCAGCTCGGTGCCCGACGCGATCAGCGCCTCTTGGAGCACCGCCAGGTTGGTCGCTCCCCCGGTGCCCATGATGAGCCGTGAGGCGAAGCTGCGGTCGCCGATGGTCAGCTTGCGGTCGCCCGTGTCAGCCACCCTGCACCGCCGTCACCACCTCGAGGCGGGCACCGTCGAAAAGTGCTACAGCCCAGTCGGATCGCGGCAGCACCGCGTCTCCCATGGCCACCGCGATGCCGCGGTCCGGGAAGCCCAGCGACTCCAGCAGCGCGGCGACGGTGGTGCGCTCGTCGACCTCGACCTTTTGCTCGTTGACGATGACAATCATCGGTGGGCTCCGACCGGGACGAGTTCGGACACAATCCGTTCGGCGGTCCACGGCGCCAGCAGAAATCCGGATCGGCCGTGGCCGGCGGCGACCAGGGTTCGCGCGTCCAGGCGTTGCACGAGGGGCAGATTGTCGGGCGTCATCGGGCGCAGCCCGGCGGCGCACTCGGCCAGCTCGTACTCCCCCAGCGCCGGCAGCACCGCGCACGCGTCCTCCAGCAGGTCACGCACCCCGGACACGACCGGCGCCGTGTCGCGCCCGTGTTCGTATTGGGTGGCGCCGACGACCACACCGTCCGCCCGCGGAACCAGGTACACCTGCCGCCCGTGCACGCGGGCGCGGATCACCCTCTGCAGCAAGGGCATACATCCCTTGCGCCAGCGCAGACGCAGCACCTCGCCCTTCACCGGACGCACCGGCAGCCCGGGCCACAGCGCGGGCGCGTCGATGCCGTTGGCGATCACCACCGCGTCGGCATCGACCCGCGACAGGTCGTGCACCGGCGAAGCCCACCGAACCCCGAGACGCTCGCAGTCCTTGCGCAGCGCGTCGAGCACCGCGCGGTTGTCCACCGCCAGTTCGGTGGGCGCCCGAAAGCCGTGCCGGATGCCTTGCGCCAGCAGGGGTTCCACGTCGCGGGCGGCCGACTCCCACACCACCGGATGCCCTTGGGCGGCCAACCAGTCGGCGACCGTGCGCAGGTCCGCGACGTCGGCCGGGTCGACGGCCACCACCAGCGATTCGCGCGCGGTGATCACCGTCGGCGGCAGCCCGTCCAGGAAGCCGCCCTCGCGCCACAGCCGCAACGATTCCAGGCCCAGCCGCAGCAACCGCTCCTCGCCGGGCCAGCCTTCGCTGTGCGGCGCCAGCATGCCGCCGGCCACCCAGGACGCGCCTTCGTCGCCGGTGCGATGCACCCGCACGGACCATCCGGCCTGCGCCGCCCGGCGCGCCACCGACAGCCCGATGACACCGCCGCCGATTACGGCCAGCGTGTTCGGCATCCCTTTGCTCCCTTCGCCGGCATGATCCGGATCAGGTGTGACGGTAAGGGCAGGCGCGCCCACTCTCAGACCCCGCTCCCGGGACTCCCGTGTTCTTCGGGTTCTACGCTAGCGCGCTAGCGTCGCGGTGTGCACGACTCCCATGCCCGCCTCGCGGCGGCGAGGCTTTACCTGTGTACCGACGCGCGCCGCGAGCGTGGCGACCTGGCCGAGTTCGCCGACGCGGCGCTGGCCGGCGGGGTCGACATCGTCCAGCTGCGCGACAAGGGGTCGGCCGGTGAGCGGCGGTTCGGACCGCTCGAGGCTCGCGACGAGCTGGCCGCCTGCGAGATCCTGGCCGACGCGGCCCGCCGGCACGGTGCCCTGTTCGCGGTCAACGACCGCGCCGACATCGCCCGCGCGGCCGGCGCCGACGCGCTGCACCTGGGCCAGGGTGACCTGCCGCTGGACGTGGCCCGGGAAATCGTCGGGCCGGACACGCTGATCGGGCTGTCCACCCACGACCGCAGCCAGGTCGCCGCCGCCGCCAACAGCGAAGCCGACTACTTCTGCGTCGGCCCCTGCTGGCCCACCCCAACCAAGCCGGGTCGCCAGGCGCCGGGCCTCGACCTGGTGCGAGCGGCCGCCAAGCTCGGTGGGGACAAGCCGTGGTTCGCGATCGGCGGCATCGACGCGCGGCGGCTGCCCGAGGTGCTCGACGCCGGTGCCCGGCGAATCGTGGTGGTGCGGGCGATCACCGCGGCCGAGGACCCGCGGGCCGCGGCGCACCAGCTCAGGTCGGCGCTTGCAGCAGCGAGCTGATCCGGCGGCTCAGCTGCGACGGGGCCTGATCGGCCTCACCGGGCATGCACCAGACGAAGACGCCGGCCTCGACCTCGATGGTGCGCGGCAGGCAATGCCGTCGTTCGTCGCCGTGGTCCAGCGGCACCAGCGCCGGGGCCGTGCGCAGCCGCTCCCAGCTGGCCGCGAAGCCGGGATGCAGCCGCAGGTCGGTCACCTCGTTCTCGGCGACCCAGCGCAGCTCGGCGCTTTCCCGATCGAGCACGGTGTCCAGCAATTCGCCGGCATCGGCGACGACGGTGGTGTAGGACCAGCGGGTGCCGCCGAGCCCGGAAACCTCGGCCGTGACCACCGTCCCCCGCACGGCCAGTCGCTCGGCGGGGAGGCCGGCCTCTTCGAGCGCTTCGCGGACCGCCGTCTCCTGCGGCGTCTCGTGGCTGTCGCGGGCACCGCCCGGCAAACCCCAGGTGCCGCCCTGATGGCTCCACACCGCCCGATGCTGCAGCAACACCGCGGGGGTGCCGTCGGGCCGCGGGGCCCGAAGGAGCAGGCCGGCCGCGCCGTACCGGCCCCAATAGTGGGCGCCGCTGTCGGATATCACCCATCCGTCACCGTCGCCGCGCACGAGTTCAGGATATGCAGGCGATCCGCACGGTCAATTGGCTCGGCCTCCCCCCATCCGGCGCAACATTCTCTTAGAATTCGCTTATACAGGTTGGTACAGCGAATTACGGGCCGAAAGATGAGGGCTGATCAGACGTGACGGTTGAGCTGGCGCACCCGTCGACCGAGCCGAAAGGGTCGCGGTCGCCGGCCGAACCGGCCCATCCGCGCTGGTGGTTCATCTCGACGACGCCGGGCCGCATCCTGACCATCGGGATCGTGCTGGCGTCCCTCGGCGTCTCGAGCGCCTTTGCCACCTCGACGACCATCAACCACCGGCAACAGGTGCTGTCCACGGTGCTCAACCACACCGAGCCACTGTCGTTCGCCGCCGGACGGCTCTACACCACGCTGTCCGTGGCCGACGCCGCGGCGGCCACCGCGTTCATCGCCCAGGCCGAGCCGCAACCGGTCCGGCAGCGCTACGAGCAGGCCATCACCGACGCCGCGTCAGCCGTCACCAGAGCGTCGAGCGGCCTGACCGACGAACCGTTGGTGCAATTGCTGGGCCGGATCAACGCCGAATTGGCCGTCTACACCGGGCTGATCGAAATCGCGCGAACCAACAACCGGGAGGGCAACCCCGTCGGGTCGTCGTACCTGTCGGAGGCGTCGGGGCTGATGCAATCGACGATCCTGCCCGACGCCGCGCAGCTCTACCAGGCGACGTCGGAGCGGGTGGACAGCGAGACCACCGCCTCCACCCATTTCCCGGCGCCGGTGATCCTCGTCGTCGCCACCACCGTGGTCTTCGGCGCGTTCGCCCATCGCTGGCTGGCCCGGCGGACCAGGCGGCGGATCAACCCCGGCCTGGTCGTCGGCGCGCTCGGTATTCTCGTCATGGTGGTATGGGTCGGAACCGCGCTCACCATCTCCACGACCGCCAGTCGCAGCGCCAAGGACACCGCCGCGGAGTCACTCAAGACCGTCACCAATGTCGCCATCACCGCCCAGCAAGCGCGGGCGGACGAGACGCTGTCGCTGATCCGCCGCGGCGACGAGGAGATCCGCAAGCAGTCGTTCTATCAGCGCATCGATTCCATGCACTCCCAGCTCGACCAGTACATGTCCCGCAGCGACGCCGTCGACAAGCCCGACCTGCAGGGCGCCGACCAGCTGCTGGTCCGCTGGCGTCAGGCCAACGACCGGATCAACTCCTACATCTCGGTGGGCAACTACCGGGCCGCCACCCAGGTCGCGCTGGGTGGCGGTGAGGACGACGCCACCCCGGCGTTCGACAAGCTCGAAGACGCGTTGGGCAAGGCGATGGACCAAAGCCGCACCCATTTGCGCAACGACATCCTCAACGCGCGCGGCGGGCTGTCCGGCGCCCAGCTCGGTGGCGTGGTGCTCAGCCTCGGCGCCGCCGTCGCGGTCGCGCTGGGCCTGTGGCCCCGGCTGAAAGAGTATCGATAATGACGCCCCTGCCCCGGATCCGGCGGGCGGGCTCCTGTCTCGGGGGGCTCGCCGCGGCGATCGTGCTGGCGGGGTGCAGCCACACCGAGTCGCTGTCGGTGGCGACGGTGCCGACGTTGCCGCCGCCCACACCGGTCGGCATGCAGCAACTGCCGCCGGAACCGCCGCTGCCGCCGGACAACGGCGTTCAGGATTGCGACGCGACCGCCAGCCTGCGCCCGTTCCCCACCAAGGCGGAGGCCGACGCCGCAGTCGCCGACATCCGAGCCCGGGGCCGGCTGATCGTCGGGCTCGACATCGGCAGCAACCTGTTCAGCTTCCGCGACCCGATCACCGGCGAGATCACCGGCTTCGACGTGGACATCGCCGGTGAGATCGCGCGAGACATCTTCGGCGCGCCGTCGCACGTCGAGTACCGGATCCTGTCGTCCGACGAGCGGGTGACCGCACTGGAGAAGTCGGAGGTCGACGTCGTCGTCAAGACCATGACCATCACCTGCGAGCGGCGCAAGCTGGTGAACTTCTCCACCGTCTACCTCGACGCCAACCAGCGCATCCTCGCCCCGCGCGACTCGCCGATCGCCAAGGCGGCCGACCTGTCCGGCAAGCGGGTCTGCGTGGCCCGGGGCACCACGTCGCTGCACCGGATCCGGCAGATCGACCCGCCGCCGGTCATCGTGTCGGTGGTGAACTGGGCCGACTGCCTGGTGGCCATGCAACAGCGGGAGATCGACGCCGTCAGCACCGACGACTCGATCCTGGCCGGGCTGGTCGAGGAAGACCCCTACCTGCACATCGTCGGACCCAACATGGCCACCCAGCCCTACGGCATCGGCGTCAACCTGAACAACACCGGACTGGTCCGGTTCGTCAACGGCACGCTCGAACGCATCCGCCGAGACGGCACCTGGAACACGTTGTACCGCAAGTGGTTAACGGTGTTGGGCCCGGCCCCCGCCCCGCCCACGCCGAGGTATGTGGACTGATGGCCGGGCTGGAGTCCGACGACGTGGGCCCGGGCACCCAGGGGTCGGAAGTGCAGACGGGCGCGGCAGCCGAGTCGCGGCCGCAGGCCACCCAGGCGCTGTTCCGCCCCGATTTCGACGATGACGATGATTTGCCGCTCGCCACCGGCGGCATGGACACCGAACCGCAAGACCGGATGACGGTCGCGACGCGGGTACTTCCGCCGACCAGGCAGCTCGGCGGCGGCCTGGTCGAGATCCCCCGGGTCCGGGACATCGATCCGATCGAGGCGCTGATGACCAACCCCGTGGTGCCAGAGTCGAAGCGCTTCTGCTGGAACTGCGGAAAACCCGTCGGCCGGTCCGGCTCCGAGAAGGGCGCGTCCGAGGGCTGGTGCCCCGCCTGCGGCAGCCCGTATTCGTTTCTGCCCCAACTGAATCCCGGCGACATCGTCGCCGGGCAGTACGAGGTCAAGGGCTGCATCGCGCACGGCGGCCTGGGCTGGGTCTATCTGGCGGTCGACCACAACGTCAACGACCGTCCGGTGGTGCTCAAGGGCCTGGTGCACTCCGGTGACGCCGAGGCGCAGGCCATCGCGATGGCCGAACGCCAGTTCCTCGCCGAGGTGGTCCACCCGCAGATCGTGCAGATCTTCAACTTCGTCGAGCACATCGACCGGCACGGGGATCCGGTCGGCTACATCGTCATGGAGTACGTCGGCGGGCAGTCGCTCAAGCGGAGCCTCAAAGAGGGGAAATCCGAGAAACTGCCGGTCGCCGAGGCCATCGCCTACCTGCTGGAAATCCTGCCCGCGCTGAGCTACCTGCATTCCATCGGCCTGGTCTACAACGACCTGAAGCCGGAGAACATCATGCTCACCGAGGACCAACTCAAGCTGATCGACCTGGGCGCGGTGTCGCGGATCAACTCGTTCGGCTACCTCTATGGCACGCCCGGCTTCCAGGCGCCAGAGATCGTGCGGACCGGCCCGACGATAGCCACCGACATCTACACGGTGGGACGCACGCTGGCGGCGCTCACGCTGAACCTGCGCACCCGCAATGGCCGCTACGTGGACGGGCTGCCCGACGACGATCCCGTGTTGACCACCTACGACTCTTTCGCCCGGTTGCTGCGCCGAGCCATCGACCCCGACCCGCGGCGACGGTTTTCCTCGGCCGAGGAGATGTCCGGCCAGTTGATGGGCGTATTACGCGAGGTGGTCGCCAAGGACACCGGGGTGCCGCGGCCCGGATTGTCGACGACCTTCAGCCCCAGTCGCTCGACGTTCGGGGTGGACTTGCTGGTCGCCCACACCGACGTGTACCTGGACGGCCAGGTCCATTCGGAGAAGCTGACCGCCAGGGAAATCGTGACGGCCCTGCCGGTGCCGCTGGTCGATCCGGCCGACGTCGCGGCCCCGGTGCTGCAGGCGACGGTGCTTTCCCAACCGGTGCAGACGCTGGACTCGTTGCGCGCGGCCCGCCACGGCGCGCTGGACGCCGACGGTGTCGAGCTGTCCGAGTCGACCGAGCTGCCGTTGATGGAAGTCCGCGCGCTGCTGGACCTCGGCGACGTGGCCAAGGCCACCCGCAAACTCGACGACCTGGCGGAGCGAGTCGGTTGGCGGTGGCGGTTGGTCTGGTACCGGGCGGTCGCCGAGCTGCTCACCGGCGACTATGACTCCGCCACAAAGCATTTCACCGAGGTGCTGGACACCTTTCCCGGCGAGCTCGCGCCCAAGCTGGCGCTGGCCGCCACCGCCGAGCTGGCCGGCAACACCGACGAGCAAAAGTTCTACGAGGCGGTGTGGAAGACCAACGACGGCGTGATCTCGGCGGCTTTCGGGTTGGCCAGATCCCTTTCGGCGCAAGGTGATCGAGAGGGCGCGGTGCGGACCCTGGACGAGGTGCCGCCCACCTCAAGGCATTTCACCACCGCGCGCCTGACCAGCGCGGTGACCCTGATGTCCGGCCGGTCGACCAGCGAGATCACCGAGGAACAGATCCGCGACGCGGCCCGCCGCGTGGAGGCGTTGCCGCCCACCGAACCGCGCGTGCTGCAGATCCGCGCCTTGGTGCTGGGCGGCGCGATGGACTGGCTCGAGGACAACCAGGCCAGCACCAACCACATCCTCGGCTTCCCGTTCACCGAACACGGCCTGCGGCTGGGCGTCGAGGCGTCGCTGCGCAGCCTGGCCAGGGTCGCACCCACCCAACGGCACCGCTACACGCTGGTGGACATGGCGAACAAGGTGCGGCCAACCAGCACCTTCTAGGCTTCCCGCGTGGCTTTGGGCGTGAATCCTGGGCTTTGCGCGTGAATCCTGGGCTTTGCGCGTGAGTCCTGGGCTTTGCGTGTGAATCCTGGGCTTTGGGCGTGAATCCTGGGCTGGGATATCGCCTTGATCCCGCCCTACGCTCACGCGCAAAGCCCAGGACTCACACGCAAAGCCGTCAGCTCACACCCAGCGCGTCAGCGCGCAGTCCAACCCCGTTCGGCCATTGCCATCCGGACTCGGCGCACGATATTGGCGCGGTGGTCCTCGGCGACGATTCGGACGATGAGCCAGCCCATCCGCTCGAGCATCTCCAAGCGCTGAATGTCGTAGACGTACCGCCGACGGTCGGTCTGGTGTTGGTCACCTTCATATTCGACGCCGACCATGTACTCCTCCCAGCCCACGTCGATGTGAGCGACGGGAATACCGTCCGCGCCCAGCACCGGTATCTGGGTCTGCGGCCGAGGAAATCCCGCTTCGACGAGAAGCAGCCGAAGGTAGCTCTCCCTGGGAGACTGTGCGCCCGCATCAACGAGTTCTAGCGCGATTTCCAATCGCCGCAGACCCGGCGAGTGGGGGTGGCGTCGCGAAACACGCAGCACGTCCTCGACCTTGAAATCCGTTGCGGCCGCGAGCGCGTCCAGCCGTGCGACCGCCGAGTGGATGGCTCCCCCTCGGCCGATGTCGAACGCGGTACGCTCCGGCGTGGTGACCGACCGGCCGTCCATCATCTGCGCTTCGCCATCCAGCAATAAGCAGCGTCGTGTCACGACACCTCGCGGCGGCCGGGAGTTGACGCATATCAGCTCGACTGGGACGTCGTTGGGAATCCACTTGGTGCCATGTAGTGCCGCGGCGGCCGCGCCTGCGATGGTCGCCCTGCCCCTCGACCACAACCAAGCGGCGGAGATCCGCCGTTCAAGGGTGGGTTGAACCTTTGTCGACAGGTAGACGTTGGGAAACACCGCGCGATAGCGCGTCCGCAGTTGATGCCGGCTCAACGCCGCACACGCCAATGCTTCGCTGCCGATGAACGGTTCCCTCGAATTCATGCCAGAAAGGTCGCACGCCAACCGCTGACGGCGTTTACATCTATGCACAGGCCGGCCGAGTGTGTATCCAGGGCGGAAAACCCAAGGCCCTAAATTCCACCGCCGGCGCACTTCAAAGCCGCGAGCACACGCTCAGCGAAAATTTAAGTACGCGCCGCACAGTTGAGTCATGCCAGGGCAGTCCACGCGGTGGATCACCACGGCCCGCGCGCTGCGCCGGGCCGGGTTCGGGGTGACCGGGCCCGAGGTCGACGCCGCCGTCACCCGGGACTGGCCGGGCTACGTCGACGCGATGCTGGGCGCGAACCCCGACGCCGACACGGGTGCGATCGCCACGCCGATGCCCACCCTGGAGCCGCCGCGCGGCCCGGGCAAGGGCGCGGCACCGGCTGCCCGCAGGGAGTTCGGCCGACGGCTGTCCGAGCAACAGCGTGTGCTGTCCGACTGGTGGCTGAGCCGCATGGTCGCCGTCGGCCGGCCGGTCCACGAAAAGTTAACGCTCTTGTGGCACAACCACTTTGCCACCTCTGCGCAGAAGGTCCGGGTGGCGGCGTACATGGCCGCGCAGAATCAAAAGCTGCGCACGCTGTCGCTGGGCGATTTTCGCACCCTGGCCTATGCGATGCTGACCGACGCGGCGATGTTGCGCTGGCTGGACGGGCAGACCAATACCGCCAAGGCCGCCAACGAAAACCTCGCCCGTGAATTCATGGAACTGTTCGCGCTGGGCCACGGCAACGGCTACAGCGAAGACGACGTGCGCGCCGGCGCCCGGGCGCTGACGGGATGGGTGATCGGCGCCAACGGCCAGACCTCGATGATGCCCAAACGCCACGACTTCACGGCCAAGACGCTCTTCGGGCTCACCCGCGACTTCGACGCCGCCGGATTCTGCGACGCCGTGCTGGCCCAGCCCAAGTCGGCGGAGTATGTCGCGGGACGCCTGTGGCAGCACTTGGCTTCCGACGACCCGCCGTCGCCGCAGGCGCTCGACCGGCTGGTCTCCGCGTACGGTCCGGGACGCGACCTGCGCGCGCTGACCCGGGCGATCCTCATCGACGGCGAGTTCACCGGCAGCCGGGCCGCCGTCGTCAACACCCCGATCGAATGGCTGGTCGGCGTGGCGCGGGCGCTGCGGGTGCCGCTCGGCGAACCCGCACACCTGAAGCTGGCCGACGCGACGTTGCGAGCGCTGGGGCAGCGGCCGTTCTACCCGCCGAGCGTCGGCGGCTGGCCGCGCGGCCAGGTGTGGCTGTCCACCGCCAGCGCCACGGCCCGGCTGCGCGCGGCGACGCGGCTAGCCCACGCCGGCGACCTGTCCGGCATCGAAGGCTCCTCCCCCGGCGACCGCATCGACGCGGTCGGCTACCTGCTCGGCGTCGGAGCCTGGTCGGACCGGAGCGCCGACGCGCTGCAGCCTCTGGTCCACAGGCCGCCGCAACTGGTCGCGGCCGCCGTCAACACGCCCGAATACCTGACGTCCTAACGAGATTGCCTGAGACCAACGATGCCCGAAATCAACCGCCGCAGATTCCTCATCGCCAGCGCGGGCGTCGGGGCGGCCGGCCTGCTGTCTGGGGCGGTGGCGGTCGATTGGCACGACCTGATGCGCGCGGCCGGGGACCGGCCGCTGGCCGAGGGCGCCGGCGTGCTGGTGATCGTCACGCTCTACGGCGGCAACGACGGGATCAACACCCTGATTCCCTACGCCGACAACGCATATCACGATGCGCGGCCGGAATTGGCTTACGCCCCGGGCGACGTGATACGCCTCGACGACCGGCTTGGGCTCAACCCGGCGATGAAGGGTCTGGCCCAGCTATGGAGCCGGCGGCAGCTCGCCATCGTGCGCGGCGTAGGCTATCCGCGGCCCGACCACAGCCACTTCCGGTCCATGGACATCTGGCAGACGGCATCGCCGGACGAGCCAGTCTCGACCGGCTGGATCGGGCGCTGGCTCGACGCCACCGGCGACGACCCGTTGCGTGCGGTGAACATCGGGCCCGTGTTGCCCCCGCTGGCGGTCGGCGAAAAGTGCACGGCGGCGGCGCTTTCCCCGACCCAGGTGCCGGCCGGGCAGGCGGACCGGTTTGACGCGATCATGGGTGCCCTTGGCACCGATGACCCCGACGACACCCCGGCGATGGCCGCGGTGCGCAAGGCCTATCGCGCCGCGCGCACCGCCAACGACACTTTCGGGTCGGTTAAACCCGCTGCCGCGGGGCATAATTCGCTGGCCGCCCAGCTGGGCATGGTGGCCGCCGCCGTGCAGGCCCGCGTCCCGACGCGGGTGTACACGGTGCAGCTGGGCGGCTTCGACACCCATGCCGACGAGCGGGGGACCCAGCAACGCCTGCTGCAGACGCTCGACGAGGCCGTCACACCCTTCCTGCAGGGGATGGCCGGCGATCCCTGCGGCCGCAATGTCGTCGTGATGGCGTACTCGGAGTTCGGCCGCCGGGTGCGCGCCAACGCGTCCCAGGGCACCGATCACGGCACCGCCGGCACGGTCTTCGTCGCGGGCATGCCGGTCAAGGGCGGATTTTACGGCGCGGAACCCAGTCTTACCGACCTCGACCACGGAGACCTGAAATTCACCACCGACTTTCGCGATGTCTATTACGAGCTGCTGGCCCGCACCGTCGGGGCCGATCCCGCGCCGGCGGTCGGATCCGGCCGCACCGGCCTGGGCTTCCTATAACCTATCCAGCACGCTCAAGCAGTCGTGGGCGATGGCCAGTTCTTCGTTGGTCGGGACCACCAGCACGGCGATCCGAGAGTCGTCCCTGGAAATGCGTCGTATGCCCCTCTCCCCGCTGAGGTTGCGCCGCTCGTCGAGCGCGATGCCCATCTCCCCCAGGCCGGCCACCGCGTCGCGGCGCACGGCCGGATCGTTCTCACCGATCCCGGCGGTGAAGCTGATCACGTCGGTGTGTCCCAACACCGCCAGGTAGGCACCGATGTATTTGCGTAACCGGTGAATGAACACGCTATAGGCCAATTGTGCTGCGCTGTCGCCGGATTCGATCATCGCCCGCAGCCGCCGGAAGTCGCGTTCGCCGGCCAGGCCCAACACCCCGGACCGCTCGTTGAGCATGGACTCGATCTCGTCGATACCCATCTTCGCCGTGTGCCACAGGTAGGCGACGATGCTGGGGTCGATGTCGCCGCTGCGGGTGCCCATCACCAGGCCCTCCAGCGGGGTCAGGCCCATCGACGTGTCGATCGGCCGGGCGCCGGCGATCGCCGAGGCCGAGGAACCGTTACCCAGGTGCAGCACAATCTGATTCAGGTCGCCGAGCGGTCGGCCCAGGAAGGCGGCGGCCCGCTCGCTGACGTACCGGTGCGACGTGCCGTGGAACCCGTAACGGCGGATCTGCCACCGCTGCGCCAACCCGCGGTCGATAGCGTAGGTCGCCGCCGCCGGCGGCATGTCGTGGAAGAACGCCGTGTCGAACACCGCTATGTGTGGAACGTCGGGAAGAAGCTTGCGCGCCACCTCAATTCCCTTGAGCGCGGGCGGATTATGCAACGGGGCCAGCTCGGACAGCTCCTCAAGCTTGCCGATGACAGTGTCGTCCAACAGCGTTGGTTGGTAAAACTCGTTGCCGCCGTGGACAACTCGATGGCCGACCGCCGCCAGTCCGCAGGCCTGGATGTCCACGCCGTCGTCGGCCAACATGTCGAACGCGCGATGCAGCGCCGCTTCGTGGTCGGGGACCGATGAGGAGCCTTCTCCGATTTGCGCGACGTTGCCGCTCGCCCGTGACTCGCCCGAGTGGGGCTCGACCAGTTGGAATTTCAGGGACGACGACCCGGAATTGATCACCAGCACGAGGCGGCCTGCGTTAGTCACGGATGCCCTGCGCCTGGATCGCGGTGATGGCAACGGTGTTCACGATGTCCTCGATCAGCGCACCCCGGGACAGGTCGTTGACCGGCTTGCGCAACCCTTGCAGCACCGGGCCGATGGCGATCGCCCCGGCGCTGCGCTGCACCGCCTTGTAGGTGTTGTTGCCGGTATTGAGGTCGGGAAAGATCAGCACCGTGGCGCGACCGGCCACCGATGAGCCGCGCAGTTTGGTGGCCGCGACCGTGGGCTCTATCGCGGCGTCGTACTGGATGGGGCCCTCGACTAGCAACTTCGGAGCTCGTCGCCGTACCAATTCCGTTGCCGCCCTGACCTTGTCGACATCGGCCCCGGCACCGGAGTCACCGGTCGAGTAGGACAGCATGGCCACGCGCGGCTCGACACCGAACTGTGCCGCGGTGCGCGCGGAGCTGATCGCGATGTCGGCGAGCTGTTCCGTCGTCGGATTCGGGATGATCGCGCAATCGCCGTACACCAGCACCCGATCCGGCAGGCACATGAAGAAAATGCTGGAAACGGTGGAGACGTCGGGAGCGGTCTTGATGATCTCGAACGCCGGGCGAACCGTGTGCGCGGTGGTGTGGGCGGCGCCGGATACCATGCCGTCGACCATGCCGTTATACACCTGCATGGTGCCGAAATACGTTGCGTCACGCATGACCTCGCGGGCGTGTTCGGCGGTGACGCCCTTGGCCTTGCGCAACTGCGCGTACTGATCGGCGAACTGGTGGCGCAGCTCGCTGGTGTGCGGGTCGATTACCTTCGCATCGTCTAGGCTCACACCGAGTTCCGCAGAACGCAGGCGGATTCGGGCTTCGTCGCCCAGGATGGTGAGGTCGGCGACGCCGCGTTGCAGCAGGCGGCCGGCGGACCGGAGGATGCGGTCGTCGTGGCCTTCGGGAAGGACGATGTGCTTGCGATCGGAGCGGGCCCGCAGCTGCAGCTGATAGGTGAACATCTGCGGTGTGGTCACGGTGGGGATCGGAATGGCAAGCTGTGCCAGCAGATCCGTGATATCGACGTAGCGGTCCATCAGCTCCAGCGCGGTGTCGATCTTGCGCTGCGAGCTCGCCGTGACCCGGCCGCGAGCGGCCGCGGCCGCCCGGGCGGTGTCGTAGGTGCCCAATGTGGTGGCGACGATGGGCAGCCGCAGCCGCAGTCCGGAAACCAGGGCCGCGATGGACGGATGCAGCTCGAATCCGCCGTTGAGGACGATGCACGACAGTGACGGAAATCCTTCGGCCGCATGGGCGCTGGCGACGGCGAGCACCACGTCCGAACGGTCACCGGGGGTAATGACCGCCACGCCGTCGCTCAGCCGTTCCACCACATGATCGGCGGTCATCCCGGCGACCAGCACGCCCATGACCTCGCGTTCCCGAAGCGACGCCTCGCCGCTGACCGGCGTCCCGTTCACGGCTTCCTCCAGTTCGGTCACCGTCGGCGCCGACAGCAGCGGCTCCTCGGGCAGCACGTAGCTGCGCTGGGCGAACGCGGGCAGCGCATCGTCCAACCTTTCCCGGATGGCCCCCACCTCCGCCGGCTCGCAGCGGTTGGCCACCACCGCCGCGGTGTGGGCGTGCTGCGCGATCAGCTCGGCCAAGCAGACCTGGACGACGCTGGCGATCTCGCTGGGTGTGCGGCCCTTGCCGCTGACCGTCAGCAGCACCGGCGCGCCGAGGTTGACCGCGATGCGCGCGTTGATCGAGAGCTCGGCGGGTCTCGCGACGTCGGTGTAGTCGCTGCCGACGATCACCACCGCGTCGCAGGCCTGAGCCACCGCGTGATAGGTGTCGACGATGCTGGCGATCGCGGCGTCGCTGTCGGCGTGCAGCTGCTGGTAGGTCACGCCGACGCACTGCTCGTAGGACAACCCCGCGGTGGTGTGCGCCAGCAGGAGTTCCAGGATGTAGTCGCGGTCCTCGCCTGCCCGCGTAATGGGCCGGAACACGCCCACCCTGGCGACCGTCGCGGCCAGTCGGTGCAGCAGGCCCAGCGCGATGGTCGACTTGCCGGTCTCCGGCTCGGGCGCGGCGATGTAGATCGCCGACACAGAACCGGCACCGGCGGCCACCCGCTCGCCTTTCAGGCCAGCCGACGCAGCCGCGGCGCCAGATCCTTCTCGAAGAGCTCCAGGAACCGGCGTTGATCGTGGCCGGGCGCGTGGAACACCAGGTGATTGAGGCCCCATTCCACGTACTGACCGACCTTTTCGACCGCCTCGTCGGGGTCCGACGCGACGATCCAGCGCTTGGCGACCTGCTCGATCGGCAGCGCGTCGGCGGCCTTCTCCATTTCGATCGGATCGTCGATGCTGTGTTTCTGCTCGGCGGTCAGCGACAGCGGCGCCCAGAACCGGGTATTCTCCAGCGCCAGCTCAGGATCCGGGTCGTAGGAGATCTTGATCTCGATCATCTTGTCGATGTCGTCGACGTTGCGGTCGGCGGCCGCGGCGCCCTCCCGCACCGCCGGCATCAGCTTGTCCTTATAGAGCTCCTCGCCCTTGCCGGACGTGCAGATGAACCCGTCCCCGGCCCGTCCGGCGTATTTGGCCACCGCCGGGCCGCCGGCGGCGACGTAGATCGGGACGCCGCCCTCGGGCACGTCGTAGATCGAGGCGCCCTTGAGCCGGTAGTAGTCGCCGTCGAAATCAACGCGGCCGCCGCGCCACAGCTCGCGCATCAGCCGCACCGATTCGCGCAGCCGGGCAAACCGCTCCTTGAACTCCGGCCACTCGCCCTGGTATCCGGTGGCGATCTCGTTCAGCGCCTCGCCGGTGCCCACGCCGAGGAAGATGCGGTTCGGGTACAGGCAGGCCATGGTGGCGAAGGCCTGCGCGACGACGGCCGGGTTGTACCGGAAGGTCGGGGTGAGCACCGAGGTGCCCAGCACGATGCGCTTGGTGCGTTCGCCGACGGCGGTCATCCAGGCCAGCGAGAACGGGGCGTGCCCACCCTCGTGCCGCCACGGCTGGAAGTGGTCACTGACGGTGGCGCTGTCCATGCCGTGGCCTTCGGCGGCGACGGCCAGTTCGACGAGCTCGCGCGGTGCGAATTGTTCGGCGGACGCTTTATATCCGAGTTTGAGTTCAGCCACCCGTTATTTCTACTCCTAGATTCGCCGTCGCGACCCGCCGCGCCCGGCTCCGCCGCGCTCGCGATCACTCCTAGATTCACCGTCGCGACCCGCCGCGCCCGGCTCCGCCGCGCTCGCGATCGCTCCTAGACTCGCGGCCATGGGATCGGCACCGACACTTGTTCAGGTCACCGACACCGTGCACCTTGCCCTGGGCGAGGCCGTTAACTGGACGTTGGTCACCGACGACGCCGGCGTCATGCTGATCGACGCCGGCTATCCCGGGGACCGGGAGGACGTGCTGGCCTCGCTGGACAAACTGGGCTACGGCGCCGGCGACGTGCGCGCCATCCTGCTGACGCACGCGCACATCGACCATCTGGGCTCGGCGATCTGGTTCGCCCGCGAGCATGGCACGCAAGTGTATTGCCATGCCGACGAAGTGGGTCACGCCAAACGGGAGTACCTGGAGCAGGCCTCGGTTTTCGATGTCGCACTGCGCATTTGGCGGCCGCGCTGGGCGGTGTGGGGTGTCCACGTGCTGCGCAGCGGCGGCCTGATCCGCGACGGCATCCCTTCGACGCGGCCGCTGACCGCCGAGGTGGCCGCCGGGTTGCCGGGACACCCGATGGCCATCGCCACCCCGGGGCATACCAGCGGCCACTGCTCGTATGTCGTCGACGGCGTGCTGGTCAGCGGCGACGCGCTGGTCACCGGCCACCCACTGCTGCGTCACCGCGGGCCCCAGCTGCTACCGGCGGTGTTCAACCACAGCCAGTCCGACTGTCTGCGCAGCCTGGACGCGCTGGCTCTGCTGGACACCAGCGTGCTGCTGCCCGGTCACGGCGACGTGTGGCGCGGCCCGATCCGCGAGGCCACCGATCAGGCCTTGACGCGAGCGCGTTGAGCGCCTTGCCGTTTGGCGGCCAACCGCTCGGCAATCCAGAAGGCTGTCACGCCAGCCGCTTTTCGAACGCGATCGGGAAGACCGGACCCGACGACGGCAGCGGCCCGGACAACCGGGTGTAACCGGTGGCCCGATATAGCTCCTCGGCCTCGGGCTGGCGGTCGCCGGTCATCAGGTAGATCTTGCGGTAGCCGCGCGCGGCTATCTCGACCTCCAGTTCGGCCAGCAGCGCCATCGCGTAGCCACGGCGCCGGTGTTCGCTGTCCGTCCAGATCCTCTTGAGCTCGGCGGTCTCGGCGTCGAACCGCCGGAACCCGCCACCGGTAACCGGACGGCCATCCAACAGGCCGATCAGCATTCCGCCGTGGGGCGGCGCGAACTCGTCGGCGGGGCCTTCCGTCAACCACGCCAGGACCGTCGACGTCGTGCTGCCGTATCGGGTTGCATACTCGACGGCCAGCTCCGCGAGCAGCGGCCGCGCCAGCGCGTCGTCCAGCGCCGCCGGAACAAACCTGAGCCGGGAACTCGACATCACCTAACGTCTAACACTTTTTGCCACCCGGGGGCATTCCTAGGATCGCGTCGCGGTGACATAACCCGGGGTGACCGCCAAGTCGTCGGGGCCGCCGCGCCACAGTTCGGCCAGCCCCATGCCGGTCAGCAACTCGACGACGTTGCGCTCGTCCGTCTCCCAGCCGTGGGACGCCAGATACTCGGGGACGTAATGGTATTCGCCCGGGTAGGTCAGGCTGGCCAGGTCGACGTCCAGGCCGTGTTGCCGCCAGCTGTCGACAAACGCCCGCCCCGCCTCGACGTGCATCGGGGTCCAGGTGGGCATGTGGTCGGCGGCGAACCGGCTGCCGGCGGCGCTCACCGCCGTGACGTCTTGCAGCAACCGATTCTGGGCGTCGGGCGGTAGGTAGCCGACGAGCAGCTGCTCGGCGATCCACGCCGTGGGTTGGGCGGCGTCAAAACCGACGCGCCGCAGCGCCGCCAGCCAATCCTGACGAAGATCGATGCCCACCGCGCGGCGGTTGGCGGTCAGCCTGGCATCCAGCCCGCGTAGCACCTCGGCCTTGAAGTCGAGCACCCGTGGAAGGTCGATCTCGTACACGGTCGTCCCCCGCGGCCACCACAGCCGATACGGCCGAGTGTCCAGACCGGACCCCAGGATCACCACTTGGCGAATGCCCGCCCTGCCCGCGTCGGCGAGAAACTCGTCCAGGAACCGGGTGTGCGCCGCCAGGATGTCGATGAGCCCCGTCATCACCGGGTCGTCGCCGTCGTCGGCCGCGAACCGCTCGTCGTTGACCACCCGGACGAAGTACTCCACCCCCGCGGCGCTCACCAACCGCTTGGCGAACGCGTCGCTGATCAGCCCTTTGTTGGTGGCCACCGCCCTTGCCACCGCGCCGAACGTCGCGGTCACTCCCACGCCGGTGGCCGCATCCCAGCTGTCGTCGTCCGCCCGCGCCATCGGTGGTCAGACACCGGAGCGGCGCCGCAGGCTTAGCCCGACGACCGCTCGCCAACCGAGCAACAGAACCGCGGTGACCGTCGACGCCACCACCACGAAGCTCGCCGCCACGCCGGCCGAGCTGGCCTTGCGCAACACCATGCCGACCGCCACGGTGCACAGCCAGACGACCACCCCGGTGGGCGCCAGCGCGGTGGGCTGCCGCCACGCCCGCGCCGCCAGCCATCCGACGACGGTGCCGGTGAGGAACGGCCACGCCGTCGTCGCGACGCCGGTGACGCTGAGCCCTTCGTCGTGACTGCGGCGTCCCACGGCGCAGAACACCAGCACGGCGATGACGTCCATGGCTAACCACACCGGCCGTCGCATGCAGCGAGACTACCGGGCCGGGCCGGAATCCTTGACCACCCAGCCGTGGTGAACCTAGATTCGTCTGCAATGAATGCTCATTCACAACGCAGGCTTGCGGTGGTGACCGGCGCCGGGTCGGGAATCGGCAAGGCGATAGCGCTGGCGTTCGCCGCGCAGGGCGACCGGGTGGTCGCCGCCGACCTCGACGAGGCGGCCGCAGTGGCCACCGCCAAGGAGCAAGCCGAGCTGATCACCGCGCTGCCGGTGGACGTCGCCGACCCCGCCCAGGTCGACGCCCTGCGCGACCGGACCAACGCCGAGGTCGGCGTGCCCACCATCGTGGTCAACGCCGCCGGTTGGGATCGCACCGACCAATTCCTCAATGCCACACCGGAATTCGCGGCCAAGGTGGTGGCCATCAATTACCTGGGGCCGGTGCATGTCTGCAGCGCGTTCCTGCCGGGCATGATCGAGGCGCAGGCCGGCGGACGCGTCGTCAACCTGGCCAGCGACGCGGGGCGCGTCGGCAGCGCGGGCGAAACCATCTACGCCGGGGCCAAGGGCGGGGTCATCGCGCTCACCAAATCGCTGGCCCGCGAGATGGCCCGCCATCAGATCACGGTCAACTGCGTGTGCCCGGGCCCGACGGACACGCCGCTGTTTCACGCACAGCCGGAGAAGCTGAAAGAAGCGCTGGTCAAAGCGATTCCGTTCCGACGGCTGGCCCGGCCCGAGGAGGTCGCCGCGCCGGTGCTGTTCTTCGCGTCCGACGCCGCGTCGTTCATCACCGGACAGGTGATCAGCGTCAGCGGTGGCCTCACAATGGCAGGCTAGTGGCAGGCTGATTCCCATGAGCACCGACGCGCCCCCCGCCTTCAACCGCGACGATCCCCTGGGCATTGACGCCTCCCTGTCCGGTGACGAGCTCGCGGTGCGCGACACGGTCAGGAAGTTCTGCGCCGAGCACGTCCTTCCGTACGTCGCGGAGTGGTTCGAGATCGGCGACCTTCCGGTCCGCGAGCTCGCCAAGGGGTTCGGCCAGCTCGGGCTGCTCGGCATGCACCTGCACGGCTACGGCTGCGGCGGGGCCTCCGCCGTGCACTACGGCCTGGCCTGTACCGAGCTGGAGGCCGCCGACTCCGGCGTCCGGTCGATGGTGTCGGTGCAGGGGTCGCTGGCGATGTTCGCGATCTGGAACTTCGGCTCTGAGCAGCAGAAGCAGCGGTGGCTGCCCGGCATGGCCGCCGGCGAACTGCTCGGCTGCTTCGGGCTGACCGAACCCGACGTCGGATCCGATCCCGCCGCGATGAAAACCCGTGCGCGGCAAGATGGTTCGGACTGGGTGCTGGACGGCCGCAAGATGTGGATCACCAACGGCTCGGTCGCCGACGTCGCGATCGTGTGGGCCGCCACCGACGACGGGATCCGCGGCTTCATCGTCCCCACCGGCACCCCGGGCTTCACCGCCAACACGATTCACCACAAGCTGTCGCTGCGGGCGTCGATCACCAGCGAGCTGGTGCTCGACGACGTGCGGCTGCCCGCCGACGCGATGCTGCCGGAGGCGCGGGGCCTGCGTGGCCCGCTGTCGTGTTTGTCCGAGGCGCGCTACGGAATCATCTGGGGATCGATGGGGGCGGCGCGGTCGGCCTGGCAGGCCGCGCTCGACTATGCCACGCAGCGCACCCAATTCGGCCGCCCGATCGCCGGATTCCAGCTGACCCAGGCGAAACTCGTTGACATGGCGGTCGAGCTGCACAAGGGGCAGCTGCTGTCGCTGCACCTCGGCCGCCTCAAGGACACCGTCGGGCTGCGTCCCGAGCAGGTCAGCTTCGGCAAGCTCAACAACACCCGCGAGGCTCTCGAGATCTGCCGGACCGCGCGAACCATTTTGGGCGGCAACGGGATATCGCTGGAATACCCGGTCATCCGGCACATGGTCAACCTGGAATCGGTGCTGACCTACGAGGGCACACCGGAGATGCACCAGCTCATCCTCGGCCAGGCGTTCACCGGCAGCGACGCCTTCCGCTGATGAGCGGCCTGTCCTACCACCCAGAGCATCACCAGTTCCGGCGACTGGTACACGATTTCGTGCACCAGACCGTGGCCCCACTTCACGAACGTTGGGAGCGGGATGGCCAATGGGACCGCTCGCTGTTCGTCGAGGCGGGAAAGCTTGGGCTGCTGGGCTTTTCGGTGCCCGAGCGCTTCGGTGGCCCGGGGGTGCGCGACTTTCGCTACAACGCGATCCTCATCGACGAGCTGCAGCGGGCCGGGGCGGCGGCCGAGGCCATCGCGTTCACGTTGCAAAACGACGTCGTGCTGCCCTATCTCACCGATCTGACGACGCCCGAGCAGCAGCAACGGTGGCTGCCCGGCGTGGTGACCGGCGAGACCGTGCTGGGCATCGCGATGACCGAGCCCGGCACCGGCAGCGACCTGGCCGGGATCCGCACGACGGCGGTGCCAGACGGCGACCATTACGTCGTCAACGGCGCCAAGACGTTCATCTCCAACGGGCAGACTGGCGACCTGTTCGTGATAGCGGTGCGCACCTCGCCCGATCGGCATCAGGGGCTGTCGCTGCTGGTGGTGGACGCGGACACACCGGGGTTTTCCCGCGGCCGCAACCTGGAGAAGATCGGCCTGCACGCCCAGGACACCAGCGAGCTCGCGTTCACCGACATGCGGGTGCCCGTCAGTAATCTGCTGGGGCAAGAGGGCTCGGGGTTCTATCAGCTGGTGAGAAACCTGCCGCAGGAGCGGCTCGCGCTGGGGGTGGGCGCGGTGGCCGCCGCCGAGGGCATATTTGCCCAGACGCTCGATTATGTTAAGCAGCGCAAGGCGTTTGGCGCGCCGATCGGCAGCTTCCAGAACAGCCAGTTCGTCCTCGCCGAGTTGGCGACCGAAATCGACATCGCCCGAACGTATCTCGACGATTGCCTCGCCGAGCACCTCGTCGGCTCGCTGACCGCGGCGCGGGCGGCGCGGCTGAAGTGGTGGACCACCGACCTGCAGGTGCGCACCGCCGACCGCTGCCTGCAACTGCACGGCGGGTACGGCTACATGCGCGAGTACAGCGTGTCGCGCGCGTTCGTCGACGCCCGCATTCAGACGATCTACGGCGGGACCAACGAGATCATGAAGACGATCATCGCCAAGGACCTGGGCATCTAGTGGCCGTCGATTACAGCGACCTGCCCGCCGAGGAGGCCGTGCGCGCGGCCCGGGCCAGCTCACGGCGCCGGCAGGTGCTCGACGCCGCGGTCAAGGTCATGGGCAGGACCGGGTTTCACCAGATGTCCATGCAGGATCTGGCCGCCGAGGCCAACGTCAGTGTCGGCTTGATCTACAAGTACTTTGGCGGCAAGGAAGACCTGCTGCTCGCGACGATCGTGCGGATCCTCGATGTGTTCCGCGATCAATTGGCGCCCGTCATGGACGCCGCCGGCGACGATGTCGTCGACCGGCTGGCCGCGGGCATCCGCCGCTACATCCGGATCGTCGACGAGAACCTCGACGGGGTGGTGCTCACCTACCGGGAGAGCCGAACCCTGTCGGCGGCCGGGCGCACGCAGATCAAGGAGCTCGAAATCGCCTCTGCCGCGCCGCTGCGCGCGGTGATCGAGGCCGGCATCGGGCAGGGCGTATTCCGCGACGTCGACGTCGACCTCACCGTGTGCGACATCATGCTGCTCGCGCACGGCTGGGCGCTCAAGCACTGGCACTTCGGGCCGACCTACACCGTCGACGAATACATCCGATTGCAGACCCGCCACGTGCTCGACTCGCTGATCGCCGACGGCCGACGTGCCGACTATGCGCACGTGCTGGAATGAGAGCCATGAGGGTTAGCGCATACCAGATCCGCAACGTCGTCGCCGCGTTGGCGTTGGTCGCCGTGACCGGCATACCGACGGCGGACGCCGATCCCGTTACGCTGCCCCCGATGACGTCCGGCGGTGGCGGACCGATCATCGGTGGCGGCAACAATGCCGGGATCGCGCAACAGCTGACCGGCCTCGGCAACCCGAACGTCCAGGAGGTCGACGGCTCGGGCGCGGCGCAATTCATCACGGCCGCCGCCGCGGTCGCCAACCCCCAGCTCGCCGCGCCCTTTGGACTGCTGCGTCGCGCGTTGACATGCCAGACCAATAACGCCGGATTCGGGGCGCGCGCCTACCGCCGCAACGACGGGCAATGGGGAGGCGCGATGCTGGTCGCCGCCAAGAGCGCCACACCGAACGTCGACGCCCTGACCTCCTGCGCCAAGACCAATTGGCGTAGGGCCACCGCCGGCAGCGATACCGCGATGTGCGACAGCGGCTGGACCACACCCAATTCTTTTGACAGCCGCCGCGGCGGTGCCGAAGCCTATTACATCTTCCTCGCCGGCACGGCCGACGACTTCTGCACGGCACTCAACGCGAAATACAAAACCAACGCCAGCGCGTGGCCGTTCTAGGCGAAATCCGTTGCACTAGAAGGGCGGTGGGTCGTTGTTGCGTGTCAGCCGTTCGGCGCGGCGGGCGGCCTCAGCGGCAATGCGGGCTTGGTTGATGTGCGTGAGGTCTTCGATGCTTTATGGGATGCATGCCGTGCGTGCCGGCTCTGGTTGCGGCGTGTCGCTCATGGATTTCCACTTGTCGGCTGTCTGGTGTGACCTGCAGCCGCTCACGGTACAGCGGAGCGCTGACACCGGCCGGTAGCCATTCATGCCTGCTGCACCGACCACCTCGGGCGCAGGGCTGTCCTCCATGCTGCACCACCGCCGCGCTGGACACTAGACCAATGGCCGCCCAGTTGCCCGCGCGGAGCCACGAACGCCGGGGGCTCGGCGTGATCGTTTGGGTCTGCTACCTGGCGATATGCTGTGAAGCCGCCGAGCGCGCCGGGACTATCGGTTCTCGACTTTTCGTTTCTTTCGTTTTACCCTGGACACCATGGTAGCCATGCTGACCGCGCAAGAGCGGACTGTTTTACCGCCCGACCAACCGGCAGATCTCAAGCCGTTGGTGAGGGCGCTGGGTGCTGAGCAAGTTTCGGTGTGCGGCGGTGACGGCAACCCCATCGTCTTGCCCGAACCGGTGCGCGAAGCGCTCTATAGCGTCGTACTCGCGATGGCGCAAGGCAACGCCATCACACTGGTGCCGCGTCACCAGATGCTGACCACCCAGGAAGCCGCCGACCTGCTCAACATCTCACGTCCGACGCTGGTGAAGCTCCTTGAGGAAGGCCGCATTCCATTCGAGAAGCCGGGACGGCACCGCAAGGTCAGCCTTGACGCGCTACTGCAATACCAGCAGGAAACCAGAAGCAATCGGCGGGCGGCGCTGGATGAGCTGACGCGCGACCATGCGGACGACATCAGGGCCACGCTCCATAGCCGCTCGTTTGGAGAGTAAATCGTATCTTCTGGGCGCAGTGAGGGATTAGAAGAGTATGGCGTTCCCGGTGGTGTTGGACGCGTGTGTGCTCGCCCCGTATCCGCTCGTTGATGTGTTGCTGCGGCTGGCCGATACGGGCATCTATCGCCCGCTGTGGTCACAGCACATCCTGGTTGAGACACGGCGCACCATGGTGGACAAGCTGGGCGTATCGGCGCAGAAGGCCGATAAGCGCCTAAATATGATGCGGGACAACTTTGTTGACGCCGAAGTCGCCGGGTACGAAGAACTCATCGGGGCGATGCGCAACAACGAGAAGGACCGCCACGTGCTCGCCGCAGCGGTCAGAGAACGCGCCGAGCTGATCGTCACCGCCGACCGTACCGGGTTTCCCTCAGAAGCTGTCGAACCCTACAACATCGAAGTGCGCCACCCCGACGACTTCTTGCTAGATCAGCTCGACCTCTACGAAGATGCAACACGCGCAGCACTTTCCGGTATTCTCGCGGCCTGGATGAATCCACCGTTCACGGCGCACCAGCTTCTCGCCGCGCTGGCCAACCAGGTACCCAACTTCGCAGCCGAGGCACGGCGGCTGTTCCCGCCATCGGAAGACCTCGAAGTGAGCCTTCGGGAACAGATCCGCAGCTTCTTCCGGCGCGCCTAATTTTCTACGTCGCTATGTTCAGCTCGCAGACTGACGACGTGACCGTCTATGCGCTATGCGTGAACGTGCGCCCTCACCCAATGGCCGTTTGCTGCACGATTTTTGAGAAGATCATCAGCGGCAGGCACGCTGTATGCGCTCTAGGAGGCGTTGTCTGTCGGTCAAGATGTCGAGCAGGTGCACCATGGGCACAAGAACGATATCGGGGGGAAGTCGGCACGTGCTCCTCAATCTCGGCCACCGCGGCGCCGACAAAACTTCTTGCCCGGACGTCGGTTGTGGATAAGCGGCGTGCCTGGAAGGAGTGTGCTTGTCGGCGCCGGAAGTGGCCGAACAGCGCGTCAACCTCCGGCAACCGGCTCGGCTACACCAAGCCGCGGGACGAAGAAAGCGGTGCTGAGATATCGGGTCCCGGGGGTGCTTTGCGCTCCTTGGGGGCTGCCGCCACCGCTCCCGGCCCGCGCGGCTGGGCTGGCCACCGGCAAACCGCCCAGCGCGCCTCCCGTCCCACCGGCATGGACCACCGGGATGCCGCCGGCATCCGCCGGGGCGGCGAGCGGGCTGGGCGCGATGGCGGCCGCCGCCCAGCTCTGCGGCACCGACAACGACCCGACGGACGCGGCCTTGCCCAACTCGGCGGAGATCGCCGACCCGGGCCCGGCCAGGAAAGGACCCGGCCGCAAGGCGGCCGAACCAAGCGCTGAGACCAGTGATTCGACATCGGCGCCGACCGGCGTCGACGCCAGCGTGCCGGACGTGCCGAGCGGTTCGACCACCGAGCTCAGAGACGACATCACGGATATCGACGAACTGATGGCCGAGGCGTAGTCGCTGACGGGTGACGAGACGGACTCCAGCGGCTGCGCGAGTTGTTGAAGTTCCGGTGAGACAACGGAATTCAGCCCAGCCGGATTGGTTATCTCCGCCGGCGAGGTAAACGGCGTCAGCGTCGACGCGGCCGCCGAGGCGGCGGCATAGCCATACATCGCGGCGGCGTCTTGGGCCCACATTTCGCCGTAGTGCGCTTCGGTGGCCGCTATCGCCGGGATGTTTATGCCCATGACGTTGGTTGCGATCAGCGACGCCAGCACAACGCGATTGGCCGCGATCACCGGCGGAGGAACGGTGGCGGCGAGCGCCGTTTCAAAGGCAAGCGCGGCCGCCCTCGCCTGGGCGGCGGTGTATTGAGCTTGCGCCGCAGTGACATTCATCCATGACAGGTACGGCGCGGCGGCGGCCGCCATCGACGCCGACCCGGCGCCGAGCCAGGCCTGACCGGTCAATGCCGAGACGACGGCCGAGCAGGATCCCGCCGCGGCGTACAGCTCGTCGGCGATGACGTCCCAGGCCCCAGCGGCGGCCAACAACGACCCAGGGCCCGGGCCGGAATACATTCGCGCGGAATTGACCTCCGGCGGTAGCGCCCCAAAGTCCATTTCCCCGTACCTCCCAAGCGATTTAGCAGTCCGCGATGGATGAGCGCCAAACGGCGCGACAAAAGGCTCGTACGCTGTTTGATCAGCGACGAGCCACGCAGAGCTGCGTCAAAACGCTGGTGAAGGGATAGACCGAGCCAGAAGGCGGGCCGCGCAGGGCCGTTGACCGTAGGCCGGCAAGCCGACCGGTAAGGGCGAGCACAACCGGTGCGATGCCCAGCACCGCCAATGCGGTTGCCGGACGCGCTATTACGGCGGTCGCCAGCGTGCTCGCACACGATGCTGCCGAACCGTCGGAAAGACGCGGATGCTCGACGCTGAGCGAGTGCGACGGGCCACCCGGGTGCGCATCGAACCGCGGGAGCCCGCAGTCAGCACCGGCGAGCAGCCACGCCAGCACCACGACAACCACGACCGTTAACAGCCGTGGCGGCCGATGCGAAGTCACCCGCGAGGTGCTCACCCGTCCTAATATATACCCCCTACCCGTATAGTGTAAAGCGATCGAGATGGCCCAGCCGTACGGTGGACATGCGCTGTGCAACCAGAAGAACCCTGAAGGAGAAGCATGTCGCGCCATCGCGTCGTCATCATCGGAAGCGGATTCGGCGGACTGACCGCGGCCAAGGCGCTCAGGCGGGCCCCCAAAGGAAGCCAGGTCGACATCACCCTGATCTCGAAAACGACCACTCACCTGTTCCAGCCGCTGCTGTACCAGGTGGCCACCGGGATCTTGTCCGAGGGCGACGTCGCCCCGACCACCCGGCTGATCCTGCGCAAGCAAAAGAACGTGCGGGTGTTGTGGGGCGAAGTCAACGCGATCGACCTGAAGGCGCAGACGGTCACCTCGAAGTTGATGGGCATGGAGACGGTGACGCCCTACGACAGTCTCATCGTGGCCGCCGGCGCGCAGCAGTCCTACTTCGGCAACGACGAGTTCGCCACCTACGCGCCCGGGATGAAGACCATCGACGACGCCCTGGAACTGCGCGGCCGCATCCTCGGCTCATTCGAAGCCGCCGAGGTGGCCACCGACCCCGCCGAGCGACAACGCCGCCTGACCTTCGTGGTGGTCGGTGCCGGGCCGACGGGCGTCGAGGTGGCCGGGCAGATCGTCGAACTCGCCGAGCGCACGCTCGCCGGTGCGTTTCGCACCATCAAGCCCACCGACTGCCGGGTGATCCTGCTCGACGCCGCGCCCGCGGTGCTGCCGCCCATGGGGGCGAAGCTGGGTCTGAAGGCCCAGCACCGGCTGGAGAAGATGAACGTCGAGGTCCAGCTCAACGCGATGGTGACCGCCGTCGACTACAAGGGCATCACCATCAAGGAGAAGGACGGCGGCGAACGACGGATCGAATGCGCGTGCAAGGTGTGGGCGGCCGGCGTGCAGGCCAGCTCGCTGGGCAAGATGATTGCCGAGCAGTCCGATGGAACCGAAGTGGACCGCGCCGGACGGGTGATCGTGGAGCCGGACCTCACCGTCAAGGGGCACCCGAACGTGTTCGTCGTGGGCGACCTGATGTCGGTGCCCGGCGTGCCCGGGATGGCGCAGGGCGCGATCCAGGGTGCGAGTTATGCCACCAAGACGATCAAGCAGGGGCTCAAGGGGCAGGATGACCCGGCAAACCGTAAGCCGTTCAAGTACTTTGACAAGGGCAGCATGGCGACGGTGTCGCGATTCAGCGCCGTGGCACAAGTGGGCAAGCTCGAGTTCGGTGGCTTCGCCGCCTGGTTAGCGTGGCTGGTGCTGCACCTGTATTACCTTGTCGGCCACCGGAATCGCATCGCCGCCCTGTTCGCCTGGGGAATCTCGTTTCTGGGGCGTGGTCGCGGCCAGATGGCCATTACCAGCCAGATGATTTACGCACGGCCGGTGGTGAACTGGGTCGAGCAGCAGGCGCAGGAGGGCACGCTGGCGGCGGCCGAACGCGCCGAGGCGGCTGAAAGCAAAGCCGGCTAGCTCAACGCCCGATCGATATCGGCGATCAGGTCGTCGGCGCCTTCCAGCCCGACTGAGATGCGAACCACGTTGTCGCCGAGCCCGATCGCGGCGCGACCCTCCGGACCCATCGCGCGGTGCGTCGTGGTCGCCGGGTGAGTGACAAGCGATTTGGCGTCGCCGAGATTGTTGGAGATGTCGATCAGCCGCAGCTTGTCCAGCACCTCGAAGGCCCGTTGCTTGGCGGCATTTTCCGGGCCCCTGAGCGCGAACGTGATCACCGTCCCGCCGCCGGTCATCTGACGCTTGGCCAGGTCGTGTTGCGGGTGCGACGCCAGATACGGGTAGCGCACCCAGCTCACCGCCGGATGACCCTCCAGGAATTCCGCGATCCGGTGCGCCGAGGAATTGCTGTATTCAACCCGAACCGCAAGCGTCTCAAGGCCTTTCAGCAATACCCAGGCGTTGAATGCGCTCATCGCGGGGCCGGTGTGCCGCATCAGCTTCTGCACCGGGCCGTCGATGTACTCCTTGTCGCCGAGGATGGCGCCGCCCAGCACCCGGCCCTGACCGTCGATGTGCTTAGTGGCCGAGTACACTACCACGTCAACCCCGAGCGGAAAGCCCTGCTGCAGCAGCGGTGTGGCAAACACGTTGTCCAGCACCACCTTCGCGCCCGCGGCGTGAGCCAGCTCGGTCACCGCGGCGATATCCACCAGCGACTGCATCGGATTCGACGGCGTCTCGAAGAACACCGCCTGGGTCGGCACCGAGAGCGCCCGCTCCCATTGCGCGAGGTCGTCGCCGTCGACGAAGACGGTCTCCACGCCCCACCGCGGCAGGATCTCGTTGCACACCACGAAACACGACCCGAACAGGCTGCGCGCCGCGACCAGCCGGTCGCCGGCGGCCAGCAGCGCGCCCAGCGACGTGAACACCGCGGCCATGCCGCTCGCGGTCGCGAACGCCGCAGGCGCACCCTCGATCAGGCGCAGCCGTTCCTCGAACATCGTCACGGTCGGGTTGCCGTAGCGCGAGTACACGAAGTGGTCCAGCTCGCCGGCGAACGACCTCTCCGCAACGGACGCCGATTCGTAGACGTAGCCGGACGACAGGTACATCGCCTCGGCGGTCTCTTCGAACCCCGACCGCAGGAGTCCGCCGCGCACGCCGATGGTGGCCTGGCTGACGCCGTCGGGCAGCGCCTTGGGCGTGCGGACCGAACCGTCGGTCATTGCTGCTTCCAGGGCAATCCGACCGCGCGCCAGCCGGTGTCACCGCGATGACCGTCGGCGTTGAGATGGCCTTCGAAGCCGTCCAGCACGTTGTAGGCCGGGGTGATGCCGAGCCGGGTCGCGACCTCCGCGGCGCCGATGGAGCGGTTGCCCGAGCGACACAGGAAGATCACCGGCCGCTCCGCGTCGGCTCCCGCCGATGGGACCCGTTCCCTGAGCTCGTTGGCGAAGTTCTCGTTGTACGTCCCGCCGGTCGTGTTCCACTCGATGTAGACGACCTCGCGGCCCAGGCTGGACAGGTCGGGCACGCCGACGAACCGCCATTCGGCGTCGGTGCGCACGTCGACCAGCACGGCGTCGGGGTTGTCGCTGAGTAGCTTCCACGCCTCCAGCGACGTGATGTCTCCTGCGTAGGCGTGGGCGCGCTCTGTGCTCATACGTCTTCAACCTCGTCCTTTGTCAACATTGTGAGCCACACTATCCGTGCCTAAGCATCATGTCAGTGCGGGCGTCGACCGGCCTGGGCGCAACCCTTCGACGCTATCAGCCGGGATTCATCGCAGCCGCGGCCGTTTCCTTTGATGTTTGATTCAGAGCAGGCGCGGGCTGTCCGGGTGGCCGTCTCGCCGTCGCTGACGAGCTTCCGATCGCGTCTCGCGCCCTTGCCGTATGTTCCTCAGGCACTTTTCGATGTCAACCTCGCGGTGGGAAGTCCGTGTTATCGACAGGATGAGCGGCCCCTCTCGGTCCAGCAGAGCCTCGATCCGTCTCCACTGCGTCATAAACGTTTCGAGTTGACGCCATTTGTCCCCTGCATCAGGACCCGCGCGAGTGACTAGCCTCGCGCAATTGTCCTTGACGGATTGCATGAGCGAAAAGTGAGTCTGGATGTCGCTGTCGCGGGTGATGCCTATCCATCCCTGGGCGGTGGATGTTGTAATCCAGCGGTTGTCACCCGGATCTGACTGAATGACGCACGGCGGCCGCGACTTACGCTTGATGACGGCTCCGGGATCGCCCGGATAGGTGCAATCCGGCCTCAGCGCACAGATCACATGGGCCAAGCCAAGGATGTCCGCATCGAAGTAAAAGCGGACATCAGCATTCTTCACAGCGCGCGATCCGCTTAAGCGGCCTTGCTTTGCAGTTCGTATGCGACAGCCATTTCCACGTCACGCACTTTGAGACCGAATTCCTCGGCGATCTCGTCGTAGCCATAACCGTCGTCCGCGTACTCCTTGAGTACCGACGTACTGATGCCACCGACCGAAGGTCGGCCGAACCGCGTGTCGGGATCGATGACCACGGGCGACTCAGGACCGGCCGGGCGCCAAAGGACAGCCTCGTCGTGAACAAATTTCACCCGATCAAGAAACTCCTGTGCGGCATACAAGGGAAGTATCAATTGGCCGTCAGTAGGGGCATACAACCAATATTCGGGCGGCAGATCGCTTGCCTTCTGCGCTTCTATCAGAAGACGACCATTCAGCGTCCAAGGACGTTCATGAGCGAGCGGATACGGTTCGCCGGTTTTATCACGCAGTACGGCGATAAACCGGCGGACCTCATCGAGATCGACCTTGCGTTGGCGGTACTGGCTCAGTAGACCCGCCTCGACAAACTCTGCCCAGGTCACAGTTCGCCGACCCTCAGGCTTAGGCCGAATCACCGGCAAATACGTGCGGCCACGCCATGTCTTGCCTTCGAGCCAGTAATTCAGCGTCTGCTGATGAACTCGCAGCAGACGCGCGGCCTCTGCCTCGGAGTACATCTCGCGGTCCAGGACGGAAACGGTGGCGGCCATGCGGCGATTGTCGCAGAAGTCAGCGACATCGGCCTGGAGGTGGTCTGAAGCGCTTCTCCTGCAATTTCGCCGAGACCACCTCCCGCCGGCCCGTGCTTGGCGCGGGTGACCCGCAGTGTGGGTCAAGGTGGAGACCCTGCAGCGCGGCGAGGGGCTTGCGGCACAGGCATCAGCTCACATTCAGGGCGGTCGCCACCTGTCGGGCACGGTCGCGTGCGGTCGCCACGTCTGGCGCCGTGGCCAGCGCCAAGCCCGGCTTCGGGGACCGGAGTCCCCGCCCGAAGACGCGGAGATCGCTTTCGAGAACGCTCAGCGCGCCGGCGACCGATCCACCGTCGTGACCGGGGCTTATCACATGGGCCGCACCCGGCGACATCATCAGGGTGTCCACCGGCAGGCCCAGAATGGCCCGCGCCTGCAGTTCGAACGCCGAAAGTCGCTGGCTGCGCACGGTCACCCAGGCACTCTCGGGCAGGCGCGCGGTGACGTCGGCGAAGTACACCTCGTCGCCGTTGATCATCAATTCGACACCGAAGACGCCGCGTCCACCGAGCGCCTTGACGATCCGCGCGGCGATCGACCTGGCGGCATCCAGCGCGGCGGTGCTCATCTGCTGGGGTTGCCAGGATTCCAGCACAACACCGTCGACGCCGCGATGACCGATGGGTGAGCAGAATTCGATCAGCGGACCGTTCGGGCCCTCGCTGCGCACCACGAGCAGGGTGACGTCGAACTCGATCTCGACCACGGTTTCGGCCATCACCCGCTGGTGACCGGCGCGCTGCCAGGCCGGCCCGATGTCGTCGGGCCCGGCGACCACCGAGTGTCCCCGCCCGGTCACCGGCCTCACCAGCAACGGAAACCCGGCGTGCGCGGCCACGGCCTCGAGCTCGCCGACCGATCCGGCGAACCAGAAGGGCGCGGTGGGCAGGCCCAGCTCATCGGCGGCCAGCCGGCGCAGGCCCTCCCGGTCGCCGGTGAGCCGGACGGTGCGGGCACTGGGCACCAGTTGGGTGCGCTGGTTGTCGGGGCCGGCGGCCAGCGCTTCGAGGGCGTCAACAGCGACCGCGTCCGCGGCGGTCACCACGAAGTCCGGTCGCAGCCGTCGAATGAGCTCCGATAGCTCGTCGGCGTCAGTCATCGGTATGGTCAGCGACTGATCGGCCACCCCGTGCGGGTGCTCGCGGTCATCTCCCGCGGCGATCACCTGCGCGCCGAGGTGGCGCAGGGCGGCCGCCAGCTCCCGGCTGAGCTCACCGGAACCCAGCAGCATCACCCGGGGCCCGTCGTCGGCCTGGGCGCCTTGCGGGGGCACGGCAAGCGCCGTCGTCTTGTCGTCCGGTCCCTCGCTCAAGCCGTCAGCCACCGCTCAAGGATAGGTCCGCCGCCAGCGCCCTAAGGCTGGCCGGGAAGCAGCCGCACCATGAGGCCGTTGGCTTCGGCTAACACAGTGTCGCCCGCGTCGACCAATTCCGCGGAGACAAAGGCCTTGCGGCCCTCGGTGCTGGTGACGCGCCCGCGCACCACCAGCGGCGCGTCGATCGGGGTCACGTTGCGGTAGTCGACATGTAGGAAGGCCGTCCGGCTGATCGGCCGTCCCGCGGCGTGCGAGATCATCCCGAACATGTGGTCAAACAGCAGGGGCAGCACCCCGCCGTGCACGGCGTGATTGCCCCCGACGTGAAACCGGCTGAAATAGCCCGTCATTTCGACGCCGTCGGGGCCGTACCGCGTCAACGTCCAGGGCGGCAGCAGCAGGCTGCCCATGCCGGGCAGGTCGGGGGTCCGCCCGGCCGGCGCCTTGCCCTCCTCGGCCTCGAATGGGCCCAGCAGCTCCACCAGGGCCGTGGCGCGGTCGGCCGCGTCGTCCCAGACGTCCTGGAGATCTGGGCTCGGGTCGGCGGACACCGCGAGGTCCTGCAGCCGGCGCATGGCCGCGACGAACCGGCCGAATCCGGGGCCTGGGCTGGCCGGGCCGTATTCTGGAAAGCCGCCGTGATGTTCGTACTCTGGGTCGAGTTGTTTTGGATCGAAATCCGTCACGGGCGGGCCGCCAGGATGTCGCGGCGCACGATGGTCTGATCGCGGCCGGGACCGACACCGATGCACGAAACCTGTGCTCCGGCAAGCTCTTCCAGCCGCAGCACGTAGTCACGCGCCTTGGCGGGCAGGTCGTCGAAATCCCGCGCGGCCGAGATGTCCTCCCACCAGCCGGGCAGCTCCTCGTAGATCGGTTCGGCGCGGGCGAGATCGCTTTGGGTCATCGGCATGTCGTGGGTGCGTGCCCCGTCGATCCGGTAGCCGACGCACACCGGCACCGTTTCCAGGCTGGACAGCACGTCGAGCTTGGTCAGGAAGTAGTCGGTGATGCCGTTGACCCGGGTGGCGTAGCGGGCGACGACGGCGTCGAACCAGCCGCAGCGCCGGCGCCGTCCGGTGGTGACGCCGAATTCGCCGCCGGTCTTGGACAGGTATTCGCCGCTGGCGTCGAACAATTCGGTGGGGAACGGCCCGGAGCCCACGCGGGTGGTGTAGGCCTTGAGGATCCCCAGCACGGTGGTGATCCGGGTCGGGCCGATCCCGGACCCGACGGCCGCGCCGCCCGCCGTCGGATTCGATGACGTCACATAGGGATAGGTGCCGTGGTCGACGTCGAGCAGCGTGCCCTGCGAGCCTTCCAGCAACACCGTCTCGCCGGCCTCCAGCGCGGTGTTGAGCAGCAGCCGGGTGTCGGCGATGCGGTGCCGGAACCCCTCCGCCTGCGCCAATAACGCCTCGACGACCTGGCCGGCCTCCAGCGCCTTGCGGTTGTAGATCTTGACCAGGATCTGGTTTTTGAGTTCCAACGCGGCCTCGATCTTGTGGGCCAGCTGTTCGGGGTCGAACACGTCGGCCACCCGGATGCCCATGCGGGCGATCTTGTCCTGGTAGCACGGCCCGATGCCGCGGCCGGTGGTGCCGATCTTCTTGCTGCCCATGTAGCGCTCGGTGACCTTGTCGATGGCGACGTGGTAGGGCAACAGCAGGTGCGCGTCGGCGGAGATCAAAAGCCGGGCGGTATCCACACCGCGGCGCTCGAGGCTTTGCAGCTCGTCGAGCAGCACACCGGGATCCACCACCACGCCGTTGCCGATGACGTTGGTGACGCCGGGCGTCAGGACTCCCGACGGGATCAGGTGCAGCGCGAAGTTCTCGCCGTTGGGCAAGACGACGGTGTGCCCGGCGTTGTTGCCGCCCTGATAGCGCACCACCCACTGGACTCGGCCGCCGAGCAGGTCAGTGGCCTTACCTTTGCCCTCGTCGCCCCATTGGGCGCCGATGAGGACGATTGCCGGCATGCCTTGCTCCCACCTGATCTCGCCTGCGTATTGTGGTCCAGCCGGTGACCCACCTTAGCCCAGGAGGTTGCGAGGAACCCATGAAAACCGTGGGGGTGTTGGTGTTCGGCGACCGGCGGGTGCCATGGCCGCTGACCGGCCTGCCGGTCCACACGGCCGATATCGACGCCGCGACCGGGCCGTACCGACGCCTGGTGGTCGTCGGCGGTGACGCCGATCTGGCCGCCGTGCTGACCCGGTTGCTGCGCGCCGGCCGGCTCGACGTCGAGGTGGCCTACGCGCCGCCCCGCCGCACCCGGGCGACCCGGATCTACCGCCTGCCGGCCGGGCGCCGCGCGGCGCGGCGCGCCCTGCGCGGGTCCGCGCGGCGGGTGACCCTGGTCCGCGACGAGACCGGGTCGGCGATCGTGGGCCGGGCTGGCTGGCTGCCCGCCGACGATCGGCGGCTCATCCACGGCGAGGCGGTCGTCGACGACACCACGCTGTTCGACGGCGACGTCGCCGCGGTGTTCGTCGAGCCGACGCTGGCCATGCCGGGCCTGCGGGCCCGGGTGAAGCGCCGGTGGGTCGCCGGCCGCGCGGCCCAGCTCGGCAGCACCGGCACCATCGTGGTGCGTGACGGGGTTGCGGCGTCACGCGCGACTCGCCGATCGACGTTTTACCGCAATGTCGAAGGCTGGCTGCTGGTCCGGTAATTTCGACCGGTGAGCTTTCCCGCCAGGCAACACGAATCGGTGCGACCCAGCCCCATCTTTTTGGCCCTGATCGGGTTGACGGCGGTCGGCGGCGTGCTGGCCTGGCTGGCCGGCGCGAGCGTGCGGCCGCTGTCTTACGCCGGGGTGTTCGTCTTCGTGATCGCCGGCTGGCTGGTGTCGCTGTGCCTGCACGAGTTCGGGCACGCGTTGACCGCCTGGCGATTCGGCGACCACGACGCCGCCATGCGCGGGTATCTGACGCTGGATCCGCAGCGCTACAGCCATCCCGCGCTATCGCTCCTGTTGCCGATCGTGATCATCGCACTGGGCGGGATCGGCCTGCCGGGCGCCGCCGTGTACCTGCGGACCTGGTTCATGACGCCGACCCGCCGCACCCTGGTCAGCCTCGCGGGCCCAGCCGCCAACCTCGTGCTGGCGGTGCTGCTGCTGACGCTGACCCGGTTGTTCTTCGACCCGGACCACGCGGTGCTGTGGGCGGGGGTGTCGTTTCTGGCATTCTTGCAGATCACCGCGTTGCTGCTGAACCTGCTGCCCATCCCGGGCCTGGACGGATACGACGCGTTGGAACCGCATTTGAGCCCCGAAACGCAGCGCGCGGTGGCGCCGGCCAAGCAGTGGGGCTTTGTCGTCCTGTTGTTCCTGCTCTTGGCGCCGGGGCTGAACCAGTGGTTCTTCGGGATTGTGCTCTGGGTATTCGATCTGTCCGGTGTGCCGCACTTGCTGGTGTCCGCCGGCGACTCGCTGACCCGCTTCTGGAGCCAGTGGTTCTAGGGTTCTAGCCCTTGCCATATATGCGTTATTGCGCATATATTTCACGGCATGGGCGCGGGCCACAATCACACCCCGGCCGAGACCGGCGCGTCCCGGATGATCCCCCGCATGATCATGGCCGCGGCGATCCTGGTGGCGTTCTTCGTCGTGGAGTTGACCACCTCGCTGGTGATCAACTCGATCGCGCTGCTGGCCGATGCCGGGCACATGCTGACCGACGTGGTTGCGGTGTTCATGGGGCTGGCCGCCGTGATGCTGGCCCGGCGCGGCAGCTCGTCGCCGGCGCGCACCTACGGCTGGCATCGCGCGGAGGTGTTCACCGCGGTGGCCAACGCCGGGCTGCTGATCGGGGTCGCGCTGTTCATCCTCTACGAGGCCGTCCAACGGCTCAAGGAGGCCCCGTCGGTCCCCGGCGTGCCGATGATCGTGGTGGCGCTGGCCGGCCTGGCCGCCAACTTCGTGGTGGCGCTGCTGCTGCGCTCACACTCGTCACAGAGCCTGGCCGTCAAGGGCGCCTACATGGAGGTGATCGCCGACACCGTCGGCAGCCTGGGCGTGCTGATCGCCGGCGTGGTCACCGTCACGACGCACTGGCCGTACGCCGACGTGGTGGTCGCCGTGCTGGTCGCGCTGTGGGTGCTGCCGCGGGCCGTTTCGCTGGCCCGTGACGCGCTGCGGATCCTTTCCGAGTCGTCGCCGACCCACATCGACGTGGAGGAGCTGCGCAGCGCGCTGGGCGCCGTCGACGGCGTGGCCGAAGTGCACGACCTGCACGTGTGGACGCTGTCGCCCGGCAAGGACATGGTCACCGCGCACCTGACCAGCGCCGGCGACTCCGCCCGGGTGCTGCACGACGCCCGCGCGGTGCTGTCGGCGCGCGGGCTGGACCACGCCACCGTCCAGATCGAGTGCCCGGGCGACACCGATTGTTCGGATAGCTTCTAAAGCCCCAGCGCTTCGCGGGCCGCGGGGTCGCAATCGTCGAGCAGATCCAGGCAGCGTAGGTACTCCTCGGTCTCGCCGATGGCGTCGGCGGCCCGCGCCAGCGCCGCCACACACCGCAAGAAGCCCCGGTTCGGCTCGTGCGAATACGGCACCGGCCCGAACCCCTTCCAGCCGTTGCGCCGCAGCTGGTCCAGGCCACGGTGATAGCCGGTGCGGGCATAGGCGTAGGCGGTGATGGCCCGGTCGTCATCGAGCGCCTCCTCGGCCAGCGCCGCCCACGCCACCGACGCCGACGGGTGCGCGGCCGCGACGATGCTCGGGTTTTCGTCGGCGAGGAGTTCCGCCTCGGCATCGCTGTCGCCCGGCAGCAGGATCGGATCGGGTCCCAGCAGGTCTCCCATCGACGTCATGGTTTCTATTCTGCCGTTCTTCTCCGGGTCGCTAAGCTCGGCTTATGCCTAATGCACCCGAGCCCGATCGCGGCGGCGCGCCGAGGCGGCCTGGGTTCGATCCGCGCGAACCGGGCCGCGAGCGGGCCCCGGAGCCCGGCGAAGACGAAACCGAGAGCCAGCCTCTGGTGCCCAACGACTCCGAGACCGAGACCGTCGTGATCAACAAGCCCGATCCGGGCGACGATCCCGAGGCGAATCCGCAGGGGCAGCAGCGCGAACGCCGTTTCACGGCACCGGGTTTCGATGCGAAGGAAACGATGGTCATCGCAACCTCCGCGGAGCCCGCCACCGAGGTCTTCGCAACCCCCGGGGTGTCCGGCCCACCAGGGCAGCCCGGGATGCCCCCGAAAGCTGCTGTGCCACAATCGATCCCGCCTCGGGGCGTCAGGAGACTAAGGGCGCCAAGTCAATTCAATTGGGGCTGGGTGCTGGCGATTGTCGTGATCGTTTTGGCGCTGGCGGCGATCGCGATCCTGGGCACCGTGCTGCTGACCCGCGGCAAACACTCGAAAGTGTCTGAGGAAGACCGGGTTCGGCACACCATCCAGGAATTCGACGTCGCGGTGCAGAGGGGGGACCTGACCGCGCTGCGCGGCATCACGTGCGGCACCACCCGCGACGGCTACGTGGATTACGACGAGCGCTCGTGGCAGGAAACGTACCAGCGAGTGTCGGCGGCCAAGCAGTATCCGGTGATCGCCAGCATCGACCAGGTCGTCGTCAACGGCCAGCACGCCGAGGCAAACGTCACCACGTTCATGGCGTACGACCCGCAGGTCCGTTCGACGCGCAGCCTCGACCTGCAATACCGCGACGACCAATGGAAGATCTGCCAGTCCCCCAGCGGCTGACGGTCCGCGTCCATCGTTCGGCGAGCAGTAGCTCCTATGTCAAGCTGCGCTGGGTTGGGTGCGGGCTTGGTAGTCCTTGAGGAGTCGGCGGTAGACGTTGCGGGATATGCGGCGTTTGATGCAGCGTCGTGCTGCGGCTTTGGTTTTTCCGTTGGCGATAAGCCGTTGGTAGTAGGCGTGGGTTTCGCTACTGGTGATGCGGATCTGGGTGAGGGCGATGCGATGGATGGCGGTGTTGATTTGGCGGTTACCCGAGCGGCTTAATCGCACTTGACCTTCGGTGTTGCCTGACCATACCGGGATGGGGGCTATTCCGGCGTGGCAGGCGAAGGCGGCCTCGCTTTTGAACCTGTCCACTGCGGCGGCTTCGCCGACGATTTTGGCCGCGGTCAGCTCTGCGCAGCCGGGAATGTCGAGCAGTGTGGGAGCCACGTCGCGGACCCGCTCACCGAGGCGCTTTTCTAGGGTGTCGATCTCGGTGGTGAGTCGGATGATGTCGGCGAGCTCGGCGCGCGCCATTTCGGCCACCACGCCTGGCTGGGTGTCCAGCCAGGCCGCTAGGGCTTGCTGGTGTTTGATCGCTCTAAGCGCACGCGGTGCTGGCTCGCGCTCGGGGTCGAGCTCGTGGACATGCCAGCGCAGCCGACTGATCGTCGACGTGCGGTGGGCGACAAGGACATCACGGCGATCGGTGAGCAACTTCAACTCCCGCGAGATTTCATCATGGGAAGCGACGGGCAGGTCGGGTTCGCGCAGCACCGCCCGCGCCACCGCCTGGGCATCGATCGGATCGGACTTACCCCGGGTCCGCGCCGACTTACGCACCGCGTGCATCAACTTCGTCGGCACCCGCACCACCTGCTGCCCGGCGCTCAACAGGTCGCGCTCTAGGCGCGCGGACATATTCCGGCAGTCCTCGATACCCCAGATCAGTGCGGTACCGAACTGCTCACGGGCCCATAGGACAGCCAGGGTGTGACCGGCTGTGGTGGCCTTGACCGTCTTCTCACCAAGCTTGCGGCCGACCTCATCAACGGCGACAAAGGTGTGTTTGCGCTTGTGCACATCAGCTCCAACAACAACCATGAAGGTTGCCTCCTTCACTTCCTGGATGGGGGTGTTGAGGTTGGGCCGGTCGGCGGACACATCTCAGTCGGGGCGAATGCCAGGCTCCTATCAAGTCACGCCGGCCGGTCCATCTCACCGGTGCCGGCACTACTGCTCAACGCCAACCCGCAGGCGGCAACACAAAATCGAGCCAGACACCAGTGATCCGGAACCAACCACCACGCGCGGCACCTGTCACGAAGACACGCCCCAACACGGCACACCCACCCTGACACTAAGACGCAAAATCGCACGCGGCGGCGCGGAATTATGCGAGTCTGCGTCTGCTCGCCGAACGAGGATCAGCGGCCAAGGCTCTTCCCGGCGCAGTGCAGGTCGTTGCAGGCCTCGACCACGCGCTCGGTCATGCCGGCTTCGGCCTTCTTGAGGTAGCTGCGCGGGTCGTAGACCTTTTTGTTGCCCACTTCACCGTCGACCTTGAGCACGCCGTCGTAATTGGTGAACATGTGGTTGGCGATCGGGCGGGTGAACGCGTACTGGGTGTCGGTGTCGACGTTCATCTTCACCACGCCGTAGCGCAGCGCCTCCTCGATCTCCGACTTCAGCGAACCCGAACCGCCGTGGAACACGAAGTCGAACGGCTTGGACCCGTCGGGTAGCCCAAGCTTGGTTGAGGCCACCTTCTGCCCCTGGGCGAGGATGTCGGGGCGCAGCTTGACGTTGCCGGGCTTGTAGACGCCGTGCACGTTGCCGAACGTCGCCGCCAGCAGGTACTTGCCGTGCTCGCCGGCGCCCAGCGCGTCGATGGTCCTCTCGAAGTCCTCGGGAGTGGAGTAGAGCTTGTCGTTGATCTCGTTGGCGACGCCGTCCTCCTCGCCGCCGACCACGCCGATCTCGACCTCGAGGATGATCTTGGCGGCCGCGGCCTCCTTGAGCAGCTCCCGGGCGATGGCGAGGTTTTCCTCGATCGGCACCGCGGAGCCGTCCCACATGTGCGACTGGAATAAAGGATCGCCGCCCGCGCTCACCCGCCGCGCCGAGATCGCCAGCAGCGGCCGCACGTAGCTGTCCAGCTTGTCCTTGGGGCAGTGGTCGGTGTGCAGCGCGACGTTGATCGGGTACTTGGCCGCGATCACGCGGGCGAACTCGGCCAGCGCCACGGCGCCGGTCACCATGTCCTTGATCCCGAGGCCGGACGCGAACTCCGCACCGCCGGTGGAGAACTGGATGATGCCGTCGCTGCCGGCGTCGGCGAAGCCCTTGATCGCGGCGTTGACGGTCTCCGAGGAGGTGCAGTTGATGGCCGGGAAGGCGTAGGAGCCCTTTTTGGCGCGTCGCAGCATCTCGGCGTAGACCTCGGGCGTTGCGATGGGCATGGGCTCCTCCTGATGACTGGGTCCACCAAGTATCGCAACACCGGTATGTTGAGACATCGTGAGCACCGCCGTGACGGCCTTGCCGGACATCCTCGACCCGATGTATTGGTTGGGCGCCAACGGCGTCTTCGGGTCCGCCGTGCTGCCCGGGATCCTCGTCATCGTCTTCATCGAGACCGGGCTGCTGTTTCCGCTGCTGCCCGGCGAATCGCTGTTGTTCACCGGCGGGCTGCTGGCCGCGCACCCAAACCCGCCCGCCAGCATCTGGGTGCTGGCCCCCGCTGTCGCGGCGGTCGCGGTGCTGGGCGATCAGACCGGATACTTCATCGGGCGGCGGATCGGGCCGGCGCTGTTCAAGAAGGAAGATTCCCGGTTTTTCAAGAAGCACTACGTGACCGAGTCACACGCGTTCTTCGAGAAATACGGGCCCTGGGCCGTCATCCTGGCCCGGTTCGCGCCGTTCGTGCGGACGTTCGTCCCGGTGATCGCCGGGGTGTCGTACATGCGCTATCCGGTGTTCCTCGGGTTCGACATCGTCGGCGGCATCGCCTGGGGCGGCGGCGCGACGCTGGCGGGCTACTTCCTGGGCACCGTGCCGTTCGTCCACCAGAACCTGGAGAAGATCATCCTGGCCATCCTGGTCATCTCGCTGGTGCCGGCGATGGTCGCGTCCTGGCGCGGGTACCAGGGGCGCCGCCGCGCGGCTCGGGCGGGCGACCGAGAGCCCGACCAAGAGCCCGATTCAGGGCACCCGGCTTCTGCGGTACGCAACGAAAGCGTCTAGCAGCTCCGGCCTGTCGACCGAACTTTGCTGCACGGCCTCGCCGGGGTCCGCCCCAAGCAGGATTCGCTTGATCGGGATTTCCAGCCGTTTGCCGGTCAGCGTCCGCGGCATGCCCGGAACCTGCAGGATGTCGTCGGGCACATGCCGCGGCGAGGCGTGGTGACGGATCTCCGCGACGATCCGCGACCGCAGCTCGTCGTCGAGTTCGACACCGTCCGCCAAGTCCACGAACAACGGCATCCAGTAGCCGCCGTCGTCCTGCTCGACGCCGATCACCAGGCAGTCGCGCACCTCGGGCATGCGCTCCACGGCGGTGTAGATCTCGGCGCTGCCCATCCGGACCCCCAGCCGGTTCAGGGTGGCATCCGAACGGCCGTGCACCACAACGGATCCCCGGTCGGTAATGGTGATCCAGTCGCCGTGCCACCACACGCCCGGGTACTTGTCGAAGTAGGCGGCGCGGTAGCGGCTGCCGTCGGCGTCATTCCAGAAGGACACCGGCATCGAGGGCATGGGCTTGGTCAGCACCAGTTCGCCCTCTTCCCCGATGACGGGGTTTCGGGGGCCGGACCAGGCTTCGACGGCCGCACCCAGGCAGATGCACGACAGTTCACCGGGCACCACCGGCAGGATCGGGCAACCCCCGATGAAGGCCGTGCACACGTCGGTGCCGCCGCTCATCGAGATCACCGGAACCGGCCGGCCGAGCCCCTCTTGCACCCAGCGGAACCCCGACGCCGGTAACGGCGAACCGGTGGAGCCCACCACGCGCAGCGTGTCCAAGGGGTACGACGCGCCCGGCTTCAATTCCTTTTTGGCACAGGCCAATAGGTAGCCGGCGCCGGCGCCGAACACCGTGACGCCGGCCTCGGCGGCGACCCGCCAGAGGCCATCGGTGCCCAAATGCGTTGGGCTGCCGTCATAAAGCACGATGGTGGACTCGACCAGCAGGCCCGACAGCAGCAGGTTCCACATCATCCAGCTGGTGGACGAGTACCACAGGAAGCGGTCACCGGGGCGCAGGTCCAGCTGCAGGCTCAGGTACTTCAGGTGCTCCAGCAACACACCGCCGTGACCGTGCACGATGCCCTTGGGCTTCCCCGTGGTTCCCGACGAGAACATCACCCACAGCGGGTGCGCGAACGGGACGGGCGCGATGTCGAGGGCGGCGTCCGCCTGGACCGCTTTGGCCCACGGCGCGGCGTCGCCGTCGAGACCGAGGCCGAGCCGCGGCACCACGACGGTGGCCCGCAGCGTGGGCATGGCACGCCGGATCTCGGCCAGCTGTTCGCGGCGATCGATGCGCTTGCCGTCGTACACCGAGCCGTCGCTGGCCACCAGCACGGTCGGCTCCACCTGGCCCAGCCGGGCCAGCACGCCGTCGACGGCCAGGTCCTGGTTGCACACCGCCCACACCGCGCCCACGCAGGCGGCGGCGAGGGCGGCGACGACGGCCTCGGCGACGTTGGGCAGGTAGCCGACCACGCGATCCCCCGGTTTTACCCCGACGCCACGGAGATAGGCCGCGAACGCCGCGGTCTCGCGCTCCAGCCGCGCCCACGACCACTCGGTGGAGCCGTCTTCGCCGACGACGATCAGGGCGGGGCGCTCGTCGGTGGCGTGCCGAAATATTTCGGCGGCGTAGTTGACCCTGGCGCCCGGGAACCACTCGGCACCGGGCATGGAACGGTTGCCCAGCACCGCGCGGGGTGGGCTGTCCGCCCGGATGTCGAAGTAATTCCAGACGGCGTCCCAGAACCAGTCGATGTCGTCGACCGACTTCGCCCACAGCGCTTGGTAATTGGCGAACCGGCCGCGGCCGGTCTCGTCGAGCCAGGCCATGAAGCGGGTGAGATTGGCTTCGGCCAGCGTCGCCTCGTCGGGGATCCAGCCGCCGGGCTCGGTCATGTCTCGCTGCCTGCCGTCACGGCGGTGACGTTACAGGCGGCCTCCATCAGCATCCAGCCGGACAGCTGCACCGACAGGTCTCGCTCGGCGGTTTCGGACGCGTTGACCGCGCCCTCGACGAACTGCGCCTTTTCACCTTGCGCGGTGGGCAGCTCCGCGTCGCGGTCCCAAAACGCGCCGAACAGCGGCAGCCCGTTCACCGTTTGCCGGTAGTCCCACGCCGATTTCGCCGACGACAGCACGATGGCGCGGGCGGTGTCGCGGGCCGCGGCGTCGTTTGCCGAGTCGCCCGGCAGCGTGATGGCGACCAGCGCGAGGTACCGGGCGGTGATCCCGGCGAACAGGCCGCCGTCCCCGCCGCCGGCGCCCTGCAGCACCCCGGACGGCGCCATCTGCTCGCCGACCGCGGCGACCAGGCGATGCACCCGTGTCGCGTGCCGATCGTTCCCGGTCCGTGCGGCCAGCTCGGTTTCCAACCCGAGCACCACGCCCTGGCAGTAGGTGTACTGCGCGCGGACCAACGAGCCGGCCTTGATGCCGTCGAACACCAGGTGCGTCTCGGGGTCGATCAGCGTGCGGTCGATCCAATCGGCCATCTGCTCGGCCCGCTTGAGCCGGTCGCCGTAGCGGGCGAGGAAGATGCCCGCCGGGCCGTTGGCCGGGACGTTGAAGAACTGGTCCTGCTTGCGCCACGGGATGCCGCCGCCGTCCTCGGGCACCCACGCCTTGACGAGCTGGTCGGCGAGCTTGGGCAGCGCGCGCCGGCGCTCGACGCCGGCCACCCGGGCGGCGCGTTCCAGCGCCAGCGCCAGCCACGCCATGTCGTCGTAGTAGTTGTTGGTCCAGGAGAAGTTGTTGCGCAGCCGGTGCGACCGGACCTGCCGGTTGATCTTGGCGCGCCGGTCCGGCCGCGGGTCGCGCAGCTGCGCGTCGACCAGGCAATCCAGCAGGTGGGCCTGCCACCAGTAGTGCCAGGTGCCGAACAGCCGGTCCTTACGGGTCGACGGCCAGGCCACCACTCCCAGCTGGGTTCCGGGCAGCGCCCACAGCCGTTTCAGGTGTCGTTGCGCGACAGCGGCTTCGGAGCTGGCCGCCCGGTTGGCCCATAGCTGATCCATACCCGTCGATCCTGCCTCATGCCGTATTCCGTTGAGTGTGTGCTCTGGGCGTTGAGTGCGCGCTCAGGGCGGGAATCCGCGGCGAAGTCCCGCCGCCACTTCACACTCGAAGCCAAGGGCGCACACTCGAAGACGTCACCAGGCGCGAGACAGGTCCGCGTGCTGGCGGATCCAGGCATGCATCGCGATCCCGGCGGCAACGCCGGCGTTGATGCTGCGCGTCGAGCCGAACTGGGCGATCGCCACCGTCAAAGCCGCGCCCGCCCGGGCGTCGTCGGTGATGCCGGGACCCTCCTGGCCGAACACCAGCAGACATTCTCGCGGCAGCTCGGTGTCCTCCAGCCGCGCCGCGCCCGGGACGTTATCCACCGCGATCACGGTCAAACCGGCACCGGCCGCGAAGTCCAGCAGTTCGGCGGTGCTGTCGTGATGGCATAGCCGCTGATAACGGTCGGTCACCATGGCGCCGCGGCGATTCCACCGCCGCCTCCCCACGATGTGCACGGTGTCCACCGCAAAGGCGTTGGCGGTGCGCACCACCGAGCCGATGTTGGCGTCGTGGCCGAAGTTCTCGATCGCCACATGGAGCGGCTGACGGCGCGTATCGATGTCGGCGATGATCGCCTCCCGGGTCCAATACCGGTAGGCGTCGACGACATTGCGAGTGTCGCCGTCGCGCAACAGGATTGGATCATACCGTGGGTCATCGGGGAGGTCGCCCGCCCAGGGCCCGACACCGCCGGCCGCCGGTGTCCCCCACTCAGTGGGGCCGGGTTCGCTCACTTGCCGGTCCACACGCCGGCGTGCGTGCCGTCTACCGCCACGGTCGCATACAGCAACGCGTCGTTGATTTCGCCCTGGGTGCACAACGACGCGTTGACGTGCACCGAGTCCAACGACGCGTCGGGCAGGATCAGCACCGACGACCCGTACGCCGCGCAGGCCGGGTTCAACCCGCGGCCGGGCAAGCTCGGCGATGCGAGCAGCATCATCGGGCCGCCGCGCTTGGCGGAGTCGTCGCGATAGCGGGCCGCGACCGCGTCGGCCTCCAACCCCAGCAGCATGTAGCCGTTGCCGTTGAAGGCGGCCGGGTCGCCGAGCTGCGCATTGGTCACCGGGCTGCCGTCGGCGCGCCAGGCCGACAGGCTGACGGTCTTGACCACCAGGCCGGTGTCGCTGCCGTTGGTCGGCAGCAACCCCACCGGAAACGCCGCCGGGTAGGCCGCCGAGGTGTTCGGGATCCGGTCGCGCGGTGAATAGCTGTACACGCCACGGACCTGGCTTCGATCCTTCAGCGGCCCAAGGCAAACCGTGCCGGTGAGCCGGTCGGGAGGCGCCGACAGCCGCGAGGCGACATCGGCCGTCGCGTCGTCGCAACTGCCCAGCCCGGTGGACTCCATCGGGTGCGCCAGCGCGCCATAGAGCCCGAAGCGAATGTCCTCGGGTTTGGCGTGCGGCGCGTGCGGATCCTTCGGCGACGCGTCCACGTCGATCAGCACATAGTCGCCGTCCCAGCGCAGATTCGACACCGACATGTTCCAGCCCAGCAGCGCCAACGATTCACCGAGCCGCGCGCCCTGCGCGCCATAGACACGGGCGGGATGGCCGGCGCCCGAGCAGCCCACCAGACAGAAGGCCAGGCATGCGGCCATCGCAATGAAAGTGCGCACAAGTGATCCCGCGGCCTAGTCCAGCCCAAGGTCGGCAAGGCCCAGCACGCTGCGGTAGGGCAGCCCCTCGGCTTGGATCACCTCGGCGGCGCCGGTGGCGCGGTCCACCACGGTGGCCACGCCGACCACCTCGCCGCCCGCGTCCCGGACGGCGCGCACCGCCGTCAGCGCCGAGGCGCCCGTGGTGCTGGTGTCTTCCACCACCAACGCCCGCTGACCGGCAACCTCGGACCCTTCGATAAGGCGTTGCAGCCCATGGGTTTTCACCGATTTGCGCACGACAAACGCGTCGATGGGACGCCCGGGCGCGTGCATGATGGCGGTCGCGACCGGGTCGGCGCCCAGGGTCAGGCCGCCGACGACCGCGTAGTCCCAGTCGCTGGTGAGTTCGCGCATCAGCGCGCCGATCAACGCCGAGGCGCGGTGGTGCAGGGTGGCGCGGCGCAGGTCGACGTAGTAGTCGGCCTCTTTTCCCGACGACAGCGTGACCCGGCCGTGTACCACCGATAGCCGCCGCACCAGCTCGGCCAACTCGTCGCGCTCAGTCGCGGCCACGACCACCGCCGGCTCGTGCTACGGGACGCAACATGAGCGACAGTGTACTGACCGGGGATTGGCCCGCCCGGCCCGCTATCAGCGCTGGTAGTTGGTGGCCTGATGGCCATTGCGTCCGGTCGGCGGCGGGCGGCGAATGGCTTCCGTGCGGCCCTCCGCGTGGCCCTGGTCGCGGCGCATCGGCTCGGGGGCGCGGCGGTCGCCGAGCAGCCCGGCCACATCCTGCTGCGCGCGCCTGGGTGGCAACTCCGCGCGACCGGCCGGCGCCAGCGGACGGCTCGGCGACGCGCTGCGAGGTCTCGCGGGCGCTCCCGCCTCCTGAGGAGTCTCCTGGGGCACCGGCGGCAACACCCGCAGCAGGTCGTTGAACTGGCGTATGGTGCGCAGGCCCTCGTCCCATTGGGCGCGCGTGCTGGAGACCGGCATGGCGACCAGCGTCCAGTTCTGCTCGTTCCACATGATCTCGGCGCAGTCGGGTGCGGTGTGCGCGAAGGTGACCATGCGGCGGTCGCAGGCGCGCCGGGCGGCATCCAGGTTGGTGGAATACACCATCCGCGGCCCGATCGCCCCCAGCAGCCAAATGTCGTTCTCCCGCGGCTCTTTGAGTCCCTTGAGCCGCAGGTCGACGACGACGTTGGTGCCCACCTTGCGGTGCAGCGCGATCACCGTAGCGACCTCTTCGAGGTCGAAGATGTACACCGCCTCGCCGCGGATCTGGCCCAGCACGACGTCGCGGGCGGGGACGTCACCCACCGTCGACATCACGCCGCGCTTCCAGCGCTTCAGGATCTCGGTCGATTCACGCTCGTAGTCGAATCCGTGCGACCGTGCCCACGACTTACGGCGCCTGCTGCGCCCGCGGCGTCGATCGATGTCGACGTACAGCAGCACCGCCGCACCGACAAAGCACAGTGCGGACAGCGTGAACCAGAGGGGAACCATCCCACACAGGGTATCTGCTGTTGGGCCGGAACCGAGAATCCGACCAGGTCACAACCGAATTAAGGTTTGCCGCCTCGGTTGCGACCGTCGACGGCCTAAGGTACGCCATCGGCTGGCACCCGCCTCACGACACTGGTTTGACCGGAAGCTGCAGGTACGAAGCATGCGACCCCCCGGTATGGATGATGTGCCGTCCATGGTTGTCGGGGACGACCGTCGCAAGATTCTGCGGCACAGGCGAACCTGTCGAAAGGTTCGGCATCACACCGCCCAAAAGGTTGTAGCCGCTGATGACGAGGCGCAACTGCTCGCCGGGATGAAATGCCAGTCCGACGGGAAACATGTCGATCTCGACGGGAACGATCATGCCGGGCTTGAGTTTCTCGATGCGATCAAAGCTGTGAATGGGCACGGCGTCGGTCGAGGTCGCTTCGTCCAGATGCCGCATGGAAACGCGCAGTCGCCCATTGGAACCCTTGTACTTCAGAATCGCCGCGCCGTCGCGGGTCAGGGTGGCGATGGGCTCGCCATGGTTGGGAACGTTGAACTGCTGGAGGTGCCGGCCGCCGGCGTCGAGCTTCTGCAAGAAGACGAACAGATCCATGTCGTCCCAGCCGTCGGATTCGACCCAGAGCCGCACCTTCGGATAGCCGACGAGTTCGGTTTCGGTGTCGAAGCGGACGACGAAGGACACGCCGTCTCGATCCGCCACCGCGTCGTAACTCGTTGCCGCGGCGCTCGCGGGCGCCTCATCGACCAGAGTCTGGGACCTGCCGTCGAGGTAGTACTTGACGTAGCTGACGTCGTCCGGCGGGAATTCGGCCGCAGGGACGTCGACGCGGTCGTTGCCTTCGAGATCCAGTAGCGAGTAGCGCACCCGGGGGGTGTCCACCCAGCCGTTGTCCTGGCCCTTCAGATAATGGTCGAAGAAGCGAAGCAGGTCGCGCTTGTGCGCCTCGTCGTTGAAGTCGGGCCATTCCATGGTGTTGTGGATGCGCAGCCACTTGTCGGGTGAACCGATCTGGCGCCAGCCACGGAATGTCCCGGGTGTGTGGATCAAGTTTGAGTAGCTGGCGACGACGTAGGCCGGCACCGTGATCCGTTCCAAGCGCGCGATCTTGGACTCCCACAGGTCGTTCATGAGCGGGTAGCGTTGCGCTTCCGCGACGAGGTCCTCTCGCCTGTTCTTGCCGACGTACGACGTCGCCCACATCGCGGGGAAACCGAAATCGGGCATTCCCCCGCGCATGACGAGGTCGCGATAGAGATCGCTCATGCCTTCCCACGGGGCTATCGCGGCCAAGTGCGGCGGCCGCTGCGCCGCGGTGAACCACTGCGAGATCGCGAGGTAGGAATTTCCGCACATGGCGACCTTGCCGGTGCACCAGTCCGCGGCGGCAAGCCACTCGATCAGATCGTGACAGTCTCGGCCGTCCTGCTCCCCGGGGAAGACGCTGTCTCCCTCGCAGTGGTAGACGCCACGCGCGTCCGGGTTGCACACGGCATAACCGTGCGCGCACCAGAACGCGGGGTCGGGCCCCTCGAACTTTCCCAATCCGGAAAGCTGGCTCTGGTCGATTCCCAGGACATTGAACATATTCCGGTTCCTCGGCAGCGTGCCGCCGCTCTTGCCGTAGGGACTCCAGGCGACGATGACGGGCACCTTCTCGGTGCCGACCGGGCGGAACACGTCGACGTAGATCGTCGATCCGTCGCGCAGCCTGACGGCGGTGTCCTTCTCGAACACGATGTCGACGGGGAGCGGATGGAACTGCGGCGTGGTCTGAAAGCCGGCCGGCAGGACCCTGGTACCCGGATCGAACTTGCCGAACACGATCGGGTCGGCCGCCTCGTCGTACCCGGACGCCGGGAGGAAGACCGCCTCTTCGTTGCTCGTCATTGATCGCCCCCTAGCCGGCCCTCACCTCCAGAAAGCGCCGATGCTTAGCCCAGAATCAGCGAGTCACCGTCGGGGCTGACGTTCACCGGAACGGTGTCGCCGTCGTGCACCTCCCCGGCCAGCAACTGCTTGGCCAACTGGTCGCCGATGGCCTGCTGCACGAGCCGGCGCAATGGCCGGGCGCCGTAGACCGGGTCGAACCCGCGCTGCGCCAGCCACTTCTTTGCCGGCAGCGACACCTCCAGCTGAAGCCGCCGCTGCGCCAGCCGCTTGTCGAGTTGCTGGAGCTGGATGTCGACGATCTGCACCAGTTCTTCGGGGTCCAGGCCGTCGAAGATCAGCACGTCGTCGAGCCGGTTGATGAACTCGGGCTTGAACGCCGAGCGCACCGCCGCCATCACCTGCTCCTCGCTGCCGCCCGAACCGAGGTTGGACGTCAGGATGAGGATCGTGTTGCGGAAGTCGACCGTGCGGCCCTGCCCGTCGGTCAGCCGGCCCTCGTCGAGCACCTGCAACAGCACGTCGAACACGTCCGGGTGTGCCTTTTCGATCTCGTCGAACAGCACCACGGTGTAGGGCCGCCGGCGCACCGACTCGGTCAACTGTCCGCCGGACTCGTAGCCGACGTAGCCCGGAGGGGCACCGATGAGCCGGGCCACCGAGTGGCGCTCGCCGTATTCGCTCATGTCGATGCGAACCATCGCGCGCTCGTCGTCGAACAGGAACTCGGCCAGGGCCTTGGCCAGCTCGGTCTTGCCGACGCCGGTGGGGCCGAGGAACATGAACGCCCCGGTGGGCCGGTTGGGGTCGGCGACGCCGGCCCGGGAGCGCCGCACCGCGTCAGAGACGGCCTGCACGGCCTTCTTTTGGCCGACGACGCGGCGGCCCAGCTCGTCTTCCATGCGCAGCAGCTTGGCGGTCTCGCCTTCGAGCATCCGGCCGGCCGGGATGCCCGTCCACGCCGACACCACGTCGGCGATGTCGTCGGGGCCGACCTCCTCTTTGAGCATCACGGCTTCGCGGGCCTGCGCCTGCGGCAGCGCGGCGTCGAGCTTCTTCTCCAGCTCCGGGATGCGCCCGTAGCGCAGCTCGGCGGCCTTGGCCAGGTCGCCGTCGCGTTCGGCGCGCTCGGACTCCCCGCGCAGCGTCTCCAGCTGTTCCTTGAGCTCGCGGACGGCGTCGATGGCGTTCTTCTCGTTCTGCCAGCGGGTGGTCAGCTCGGCCAGCTTTTCTTTGTGGTCGGCCAGCTCGGCGCGCAGCTTCTCCAAGCGCTCCTTGGACGCCTCGTCTTCTTCCTTTTCCAGCGCCATCTCTTCGATCTCGAGCCGGCGCACCAGCCGCTCGACCTCGTCGATCTCGACGGGCCGCGAGTCGATCTCCATCCTTAAGCGCGACGCGGCCTCGTCGACCAGGTCGATGGCCTTGTCCGGCAGGAAGCGGGCGGTGATGTAGCGGTCGGATAGGGTGGCCGCGGCCACCAGCGCGGAGTCGGTGATGCGCACACCGTGGTGCACCTCGTAGCGGTCCTTCAGCCCGCGCAGGATGCCGATGGTGTCCTCGACCGAGGGCTCACCGACGTAGACCTGCTGGAAGCGCCGCTCCAGCGCGGCGTCCTTCTCGATGTGCTTGCGGTACTCGTCGAGCGTGGTGGCGCCGACCAGCCGCAGCTCCCCGCGCGCCAGCATCGGCTTGATCATGTTGCCGGCGTCCATCGCGCCTTCGCCGGTCGCGCCGGCGCCGACGATGGTGTGCAGCTCGTCGATGAACGTGATGATCTGCCCGGCGGAGTTCTTGATGTCGTCGAGCACGGCCTTGAGCCGTTCCTCGAACTCGCCGCGGTACTTCGAGCCGGCCACCATCGACCCGAGGTCCAGGGCGACGACGGTCTTGTCGCGCAGGCTCTCCGGCACGTCGCCGGCGATGATGCGCTGGGCTAGGCCCTCCACGATCGCGGTCTTGCCGACGCCGGGCTCACCGATGAGGACCGGGTTGTTCTTGGTGCGACGGGAGAGCACCTGGACGACGCGCCGAATCTCGTTGTCCCGCCCGATGACCGGGTCGAGCTTGCCCTCCCTGGCCCGCTCGGTCAGGTCGGTGGAGTACTTCTCCAGCGCCTGGTAGGTGGTCTCGGGATCGGCGCTGGTGACCCGGGCGCTGCCGCGGACCTTGACGAACGCATCCCTCAAGGCCTGCGGCGAGGCGCCGTGTCCGGTCAGCAGCTTGGCGATGTCGGAGTCGCCGGTGGCCAACCCCACCATCAGGTGCTCGGTCGAGACGTACTCGTCGTCCATCTCGGTGGCCAGCTGCTGGGCGGTGGTGATGGCGGCCAGCGATTCGCGGGACAGCTGCGGTTGCGAGCTGGCGCCGCTGGCCTGCGGCAGCCGGTCCACGATGCGTTGCGCTTCGGCGCGGATGGTGGCGGGCTCGACGCCGACGGCCTCCAAAAGCGGCGCGGCGATCCCGTCGTTCTGTGTCAGCAGCGCCAACAGCAGATGAGCGGGCCTGATCTCCGGGTTGCCGGCGGCCGAGGCCGCCTGCAGGGCCGATGTCAGGGCCGCCTGCGTCTTGGTTGTCGGGTTGAAAGAGTCCACGACACCTCCGTTCGAGTACTTGGGGAAAATGCTTGTCGCGATGTTCAACGCCGTCAAGGTTGAGTCTGTTCCGCTCAACTTACAGCAGTTTCCTGCCGGCGGTTGGGCCGCGTGCCGGCGCGGCTCGCCGAACGTGTACCCACGGCGACTTTCGGCGCCGATTTTCGCACTGAGTGCACGCTCGGCGACGCGTTCCTAGAATCGAGCCCCGTGAGCCTCGAGGACCGGGACGCGTTGCGGGTGCTGCGCGACGCGTTCACTCCCGACCTCGTCCACCGGTTCTACACCCACTGGTTTGCGCTCGACGTTTCGGTACGCGACCTGTTCCCGCCCGAAATGGACGGCCAGCGAGCCGCTTTCGCCCACGCGTTGCACTGGGTCTACGGCGAACTGGTCGAGCAGCGCGCCGCGGAGCCGGTGGCTTTTCTCGCCCAGTTGGGCCGCGATCACCGCAAATACGGTGTGCTGCCCAGCCATTACGACACGTTGGGTCGCGCGTTGTATGCCACGCTGCGCGCTCACCTGGGCGGTTCCTGGACCGATGCCGTCGACGCGGCGGCGCGGCAGTCGCTCAACCTGATCACCGGCGTGATGAGCGGGGCCGCCGACGCCGACGAGGGTCCCGCCTGGTGGGACGGCACGGTCGTCGAGCACATGCGGGTGTCGCGCGATCTCGCGGTGATTCGGCTGCGGCTGGATCGCCCGATGCACTATCACCCCGGCCAGTACGTCAACGTCCACGTTCCGCAGTGCCCGCGCCGCTGGCGCTACCTGAGCCCCGCGATTCCGGCCAACCCGGACGGCGGGATCGAGTTCCATGTCCGCCTGGTTCCCGGCGGCCTGGTCAGCACCGCCATCGTCAACGAAACCCGACCCGGCGACCGGTGGCGGTTGTCCAGCCCGCACGGCGGCCTGCGGGTCGACCGGGACGGCGGGGACGTGCTGATGGTGGCCGGTAGCACCGGCCTGGCGCCGCTGCGGGCGCTGATCATGGACCTCAGCCGGTACGCGGTGAACCCGCGGGTGCACCTGTTCTTCGGCGCTCGCTACCGCTGCGAGCTCTACGACCTGCCGACGCTGTGGCAGGTTGCGTCGCACAATCCGTGGCTGTCAGTTTCGCCGGTGTCGGAGTACAACCGCGACCCGTCGTGGGCCGCCGACTATCCCGACGTCACGCCGCCACGCGGCCTGCACGTGCGCCAAACCGGCCGGCTGCCCGACGTGGTGACCAGATACGGCGGCTGGGGCGACCGACAGATCCTGATCTGCGGCGGACCGGCCATGGTCCGCGCCACCAAGGCCGCCCTGATCGCCAAAGGTGCTCCGCCGGAACGCATTCAGCACGATCCGCTGTCACGTTAGGTGGACTTCTCGGTTGCGTGGGGCTGGTTGGTGACGGTTCATCGGGTCGTCCGGGGCGGCGTAGCCGTGCAGAGCGGGCATACTTTGTGCGCCTTATGGATTCGCCTTCCTTGCGCTTGGCTCGGCCCGACGTCACCGCAAACTACCTTCTCCTCCAAAGGATTCACACCTGCTAGCGAATGTCCATGCTGGGCGTGCAGCGAATCGGCCCCCTTCCACCAAGGGAAGGGGGCCGATCGCCGTTGGCGGTCACCGGCTCGCATCGGCGACCTCCAGCGGACTCAGAGCAACCTGAGGATGTTCGAGATCAACAGCCCAATATCGCTTGCCAACTGTCCGCCGAGGTTGCTCAAGATTGACGGGAGATTCGACAGGACCGATGGGATGCTTTGCAGGACTGCAGTCAATTGACCACTGATGCTGTTAATGACAGGAGTCAGCGATGGCCACCCATTGATCAGCTGGTTGACGAAGTTCTGGAGCGCGGTCGCGAGGCTGCCGCTGCTCATAATGGGCTGGGCCCCGGGTGCCTCGATTTCCTGCGCGAGACCCGGGGAGACCGTGTTCAACATGATGTTGAGGAGACCGTTGACCGATCCAACTTTCCCCTTAAACGCGAGACTGCTGAGCAAGCCACCGTTGGGGCCGAGAGCGGGACTTGCCGAAACTCCATTGAGGACGTCGTTCGTGATGACGCCAGGTGTGTTGAGAAGGTTGGTCAGCGCCCCGATCGGGTCCCCCGCACCCCAAGAGTTAGAGACCGCTTGAAGGCCGGTACCCAGCCCCTTGGATCCTAAGTTGGTGAGATTGAGAGTGTATTGCGCAAAATCCGGCACAGCGGTAAGGCCGAGATAGTCCGTCGCGTTGGCGAGATTTTGCGTTATGTATGCGGGGATTTCCAGGGTTCCTTCGAGTGGTTCAGTGATATCTATGAATGGTGTGGTGACCACAGCGGCGAAGAGGTTGGGTATTCCAGTCGCGATGTTACCCGACGTGAGGTCGGTGAGCGCCGTCTGCAGCAGCGGGCCAAAATTGCCGAATTGAGGCGAGGTAAAGTAGCCGACCGCGTTGCGCGCAGAGGTTTGGAAGGCCCCTACATAGTCGCTCGCATACTGAATTCCGTTCCCCACGAGCTGCTGCAAGACCGGGAAAGGAACCTTGCTCCAAGTGTTGAAAATATACTGCAGGTTGGTGCCTGCATTCTGGAAGGTGGTTTCCCATGTCTGGACGATCAGGTTTTGGGTGATCGGGCTGACGACATTGCCGAGGAGGCTCGCGGGCACCGCGGCCGCGCTTGCCCCGCTTGCAAGCGACGCAAGTTGGCTCTCCACGCCGGAGAACAGATCCATCACGCTGGTCGCGGCGTCGGTGAGGTTGATGTTCGACACGCTCACCTGGGGCAAGTGCTGGGCCAGGTGAAGATCGGGTAGGTGCTGGGCTGTGGGGCCCGCGGCAAGGACAGCGGCGCCGGCCAAGGCGACTCCAGCGGTGATGTGGGGGCGGGCTGCGAGATCCACGACCATCTCCTTTATGCATTCTGAATAATGACGAGCTAAACGTACCCGTCAATTATTTTGAGCGAATTGTGGCAACAAGATGGACAATTAACTGTGACGCTATGTATATGCAGCAAAATCTGCCCGAAGCGCACGGGAAACTATTACCCGACTGAGGCGAAATGGACGGCCCCGGCACAATCAATTTATTGGCCGTATTGGAGCGGAGTGACGGAGCGTTGCCGGGCGTCGACAAAGCCATGATGTGAGCGTCGCGATCGGCTCACATCATGGCAGTTAACTCGTCTCAGCGTGGCGGTGGATTTCACCGCGCAGCAGCACAGTACGGTACCGCGAACTGGCGGCGAAACATTCCTAGGGGCTTGTCCGTACTCCCTCCGGCATCAGGGAGGTAATCGTCGGTGCCTTGAGAAGACGACCACGGAGCAGCAGCGCATGCCAGACCAGACAGCGCCTGGGTGCGCTTGTGGCACAAGCCAATACCGATTACACCCGGCGACTCACCACAAGCGCGCGCCTGGGACAAAGCCACACCACACACACCACCGATCTTGGGGTGAATCGTAAACAGTGCGCACGTAGGTGGCTCCGGCGGTGACGGGCGGAGTGATCAAAATGGGTCGGCCAACTCGGAGCAGCAGTGGGCTCAGTGGGTGCGGGATGGGTTTTCGTCGCTGGTCGACATCGGGCTGTTGCAGATCAGATGACCGGAGAATGAGGTGCATCGCGATGTCATCGTGCGCTGCTTGCTGCGGCAGGTCTCAGCGCCTCAGGTGACGAGCACCGCCGGGCCGCGTTGGTGTCGGCGGTGAAGCGCTATCGCTCAGCAAACACAAGAGCGCTCACCATGCACTCGCGAACAATTGCATTGCCTGGGGCGGTAGCTATCTTGAGTGCGGAGGCGGACGCGGGCGGTGTGCTACCGATGAGTACTTTCATATTGAATGATCAGTGCGGTGGATGAAGTTCGCTGTAGAATACCTTGTAGCACATTTAACAGGTGTTTCTCTGCTTCGCGAGTGTTGCGGAGTCCGCGTTCACTGAAGCGATCACCCAAAGCCGATCGAAAGTCCCACGAGCCTAAGTTCTTGACGGGTATGTGCAGCTCGTCGGCCTGTCTGACGTCGACTCCAAACCGAGAAAGTCGACACCTTCCCCGCCCAGCGCTAACTCGACCATGTGGGTCTTGGCTTCGGCGTCGGTCACCGACTTCTCGCCTGCACCTTCTCGTCTCGCTAACCGAACCCGCCGAGTTCGGCTGGCAATCAGCCTGTTTCGAGCCAGGGCACCCGGCGACAACCTAATGGATCGATGCTCGGACGGGCACGACATCCCATCAGCGTTACAGGCCACCTCACCACCACCCGGGCACGATCTAACTCTTGGTGTGCTCATCGGGGCGGCAGCTCGGCTGATCAGCCTCCTTCGACGAACGGCAAGTACCAGGCCCCATTAGGCTGGCCGCGTGCACGTCGTCACCCTGCGCGACCCGTCGTCGTCGATGCGAGCGCATTTCGTACCGGAGGCCGGCATGATCGGCACGTCGCTGACCGACTCGGGCGTGGAATTGCTCGGGCAACGGCGCGGGCTGGAGGCCTACGTGACGGCGGGCAAGACGATGGGGATTCCGATTCTGTATCCGTGGGCAAATCGGTTGGGCGGCAATACCTTTACCGCCGAGAACGAGACGGTGACGCTGAAGGCCGGCGAAAACGGCGTCCGCCCCGACCCCAACGGGTTGCCCATCCACGGCATACTGGCCGCCTACCCAAGCTGGCGGGTGACCGCAGAGTCGGCCAACGAGCTGACCGCCGAGGTGGATTTCGGTTCGGTCCCAAGGTTGTTGGCCAGCTTCCCATATCCGCACACGCTGACGGTGACCGTGCGGTTGGCCGACCGGACGCTGACGGTGCGCACCACGATCACCGCGACCGGCGACAAGGCCGTCCCGCTGTGCTTCGGTTTTCATCCGTATCTGCGCGTGCCGGATGTGGCCCGCAGCGAATGGATGATCGAGACACCGCCGCTGCGGCACCTACGCCTCGACGAGCTGGGGCTGCCCACCGGCGACACCTCCGAGCAGCCGGCTAAAACAGAGCCGTTGGGCGACAAGGCTTTTGACGACGCCTACGATCGGGTGGCCGATGGCGCGGTGTTCGCGGTGTCCGGCGGCGGCCGACGCCTGGAAGTGCGCTTCGAACGGGGATATCCCGCGGCGCAGATCTTCGCCCCGCCGGCCGAGGACGTGGTGTGCTTCGAGCCGATGGCCGCGCCGACCGACGCGCTGCGCCGCGGCGGCTACCGGTGCGCGCGTCCCGGCGAGCCCGCGGTCGCCCAGTTTTCCATCCGTGCTTGAACGCGCCCTGCCATCCATCTATGTGACGAGCCGGAACAGGTTGAGCTTGTAGCCGTTGACGATGGCGGGAAAGACCCGGGCCAACAACGGTAGCCCGTAGCGGTAGCGCGCGGGCCAGGTGTCGGCGACCTCGGGTTGCGGAGTGGCGAATGTGCGGGTCTCCAGCAGCCGATGCCCCCACCGCTCGATCTCGCGCGGGTCGTCGCAAACCCATTGCATCCGAGCAGCCACCGCGTGCATTGATCCGTTGCGGTGCTGATTTCGCACCATCACCGCGCCCGCGGTGTCGAAGGCGATCAGAGCCCCCTCGAACCGCCGGGCGAGCTGCGAGAGCGCGGTGCGGACTTGTTCCTCGGTCAGATACATGAACACGGCTTCGCAGACGAACAGGTACGGACCGGGCCCATCTGCAACGGTGTCGAACCAGTCGGTGTCGAGCACCGAACCCGCCAGCATCGTGCGCCGCGGCCAGTCGGCGAAGAAGCGTCGGCGCAGCGCAATCGTGTCGGGAAGATCAAGATCGAACCACCGGACCATACCGTTGTCGAGCCGATCGAACCGGGTGTTCAGCCCAGTGCCGAGTTCGACGACCGTCGCAGCCGGATCCTGGCTGAGGAACCGGCGCACCCATCCGTCAAGGATCGCCGACCGAAGCACGGAACCGGGCAGCGAGGGGCCGCCGAAACGGGTGAAGTCGTAGTCGAGGCCGTCGACCAGCTCAGCCGCCCGCCCGTCGTTAAGCACCGGATGACGCAGGGCGGCGTCACGGGCCCTGCCATACAGCGGAATCAGCAATGTCTCTTGCACGTGGCCCAGCTCGGGCGCGATCTTGATCATCCGGCGTTACCTTCGTTCCCATTGATCCAAGCGAAAAGCTTTGGTGCGGCTCTCTCGCCAGCTGCCTCGGGCGTCAGCATCACGGGTCGCTGGCCGCCAGACAGCGCTCATCTGATGACTCCCGCCCGTATGTGCTTGCTCCCAACGACGTCAAGCATGAAGCCAGCGGATCCCGGTTACTTGTACCGATCCGTCGTATCCGCAACCTGGGCCCGCGTACGTGCATGGGCTCCGCCAGCCAGCTACAACGCCGAGGTCCAGTCGGCCAGCAAGCTCGAAACCAAATTTCGTTGCTCTACTCGCCTGAACGTACCGACCAGCCGCAATCGGCCCCCTCCGCCAAACCGGCTCGCGGAGGGGGCCAATCGCCGTTTGGTGGTCACCGGCTCGCATCGGCAACCACCAGCGGACTTAGAGCAACTTGAGAAGGTTGATGAGCAACGTCCCGAGCTGGCCGACAAACCCTCCGACCGCTCCGGCGAAGCCGCTCAACGCCGACGGGAGGTTCGACAGGAGCGATGGGATGTTTTGCAGCAGTGAAGTCAAATCGCCAGCAATGTTGCTGAGGGACGGCCAGCCGTTTGTCAGCTGGTTCACGAGGTTCTGGAACCCGACCGTGAGGCTGCCGCCGCTCATGATGTTCTGGGCACCGGGAGCGACGATTTGCTTCGCGAGGAGCTGAGGGACCGTCTCCAACAGCGCCGTAAGCCCGCCGTTTTTAACAGAAAGCAGCCCCTTAGCGGGGTTATTCGGTATCCCATTGAGGAATCCATTTGCCACTGCGCCAGGAACGTTGAGCAGGTTGTTGATCGTTCCCACCGGATCCCCGGCGTTGAACGAATCGGAAACCGCTTGGAGAGCTGTACCCATTGCGGTCGAGGTTTGAATGGGCACACTAAGCAGGAGCGAGGCGCCAAGGTCCGCAATACCGGTGGTTGTGAACGTGTTGGTGAAGTTCGCAATGTTCGTCGCAATGTTGGCGGGGATCTGCAGAATGCTTTCAAGGGGCAGCCCGAATTCTTCGAGCGGGAACAAATAGAAGGCGTCGAAGAAGTCAGATTGGGCGGCGGTCCAACTGCCCGCGGCAATGGAGCTAAACGCTGATTGCAAAAGCCCACTGAAACTGGACGCGCCCGTTCCCGCATAGAAGTTCACGGCGTGGTTTGCGACGGTTTGTAACGGCTGCACATAGTCGACGCCGTACTGCAGAAAGTTGGCCGCTACCTGCTGCAGGACCGGGAAGGGATGCAGCATGTAGCTGTTATAAAGGCCTTGAATGTTTGTGCCCGCCGTCTGGAAGACGTTGACCCACGTCTGGAGGGGAAGGGGCAGCGCGGCGGGGTTGATGAAGTCGGTGAGCGCGGCCGCGGGCACCTCGGCTGCGGCCGCTCCGCTTGCGAGGGACGCGAGTTCGTTTTCCACGCCGGAGAACAGGTCCAGGACGCTGCTGGTGTCGGTGAGGTTGATGCCGGAAACGCTCACCGGGGGGAGGTGTTGGCCCAGGTGAAGGTCGGGTAGGTGCGGGGCCGTGGAGCCGGCGGCGAGGACGGCGGCGCTGGCCAGGGCGACTGTGGCGGTGCTATGGGGGCGGGCTGCGAGGTCCACGACCATCTCCTTTGATCGATTAGTCGAATTCGGATGGTCAGAAAGTAGCTGAGAAGAACCTGAACTTCGGGCGAGTTGGGATGAGATTGGTCAAGTCGGTCCCGCATACATCGGGCTGTGCAAACTATTCGATGTGAAGGAACCAATGCTCGTAGACGTTTTAAAAAGCCTGGAGTTACCCCCCCCCCCGAATTTTAGTTCAGGGTGAAACTACCGATAAGCTATCGCTGATCTATATTTGCTCAACTCCGTGCGGTGCGCAGCAAACCCCTCGATACAGGCCCCTCGCAGCTCTCCAACCAGGCTTATGCCCGAGCACATTGCATAGCCCGATCACTGAGCAGCGGGCCAAGCGCGACCCACGCCTGCCGTGAATTCCTGCGAGCCCACCATCTGATGGTCGAAGCGGAAAAGTCCATACAAGTGGAGCCCCAAACTGGTACAATATCTTGTACCAGTTTGGAGGAGTCAGGGTGGCGATCACCGCGTCCGAGGCACGCAAGAACTTATTTCCGTTGATCGAGCAGGTCAACAACGACCGCGTCCCGGTGGAGATCAACTCCCGCCGGGGTGATGCGGTATTGATCTCGCGCGCCGACTACGAAGCCCTGGAAGAGACCGCGCACCTGTTGCGGTCCCCCGCCAATGCCCGTCGGCTGCTGGAAAGCCTTACCCAGGCGCAGCGTGGCGAACGCGAAGAGCACACGTTGTCCCGGTGAGGCTGGTCTTCACGCCTCTCGGATGGGCCGACTACCAGTACTGGAGCACAACCGACCGAGGGACACAGAAGCGTATCAACCGCCTCATCGATGACACCTTGCGTGATCCGTTCGCCGGGATTGGCAAACTTGAGCCGTTACGCCACGCCTTCGCGGGCGCCTGGTCACGGCGCATCAGCGAGGAACACCGCTTGGTGTACCTCGTCGATGGCGATGACGTCGTGATCGTGCAGGCCCGGTACCACTACACCTGAGCGCAGGTAGAGAAACTCGCTCGCTCACCGGCGCGGCTGCCACACCACTACCGCGGTGCTCTTGGGCGCCAACGCCAGATCGCGGCGCTGGTTGGCGCGCAACGTCGCCAACTCCTCGGCCATTTCGTTCAGCCGCGACTGCAGCGCCTCGACCTGATTGGACAGTTCGATAATCCGTTTGATCCCAGCAAGATTGACGCCCTCGTCCTGCGAGAGCCGCTGCACCTGACGCAGCAGCTCGACGTCACGCTGCGAATAACGGCGCCCCCCACCGGAAGTGCGCCTCGGACTGACCAGTCCGAGGCGATCGTAGGTGCGCAGCGTCTGCGCGTGCATGCCCGCCAGCTCGGCGGCCACCGAAATCAGAAAGGTCCGGGATTCGGGTTCCTTGGAGTTCTTAGCCATCAACGATTACCCGCCCACCCCGCACGCGGGTTGAAACCACTGGACCGCTCGGCCGCCGCATAGGCCTCCAGCGCCTCCTGGGCGGCGCCCTCCAAGTTCGGCGGCACGGCCACCTTCACGGTGACGAGCAAGTCGCCGCTGCCGCCGCTGCGCTTGGGCACGCCGCGGCCGCGCACCCGCAGGATGCGGCCGTCGGCGGTGCCTTTGGGCACCCGGACGCCGACCTTGCCGTCCAGCGTGGGCACCGAAAGCGTTGAACCCAAAGCTAATTCGGTGAAGCTGACCGGAACGGTCACGGTGAGGTCGTCGCCGTCACGGCCGAAGACCTTGTCCGGCCGCACATGCACCGTCACATACAGGTCACCCGACGGCGCACCGCGCAGCCCGGCCTCGCCCTGCCCGGGCAGCCGGATCCGTTGTCCGTCCTCGACGCCCGGCGGGATCCGCACGTTGATGGTGCGGGTGCGGGTGGTGACGCCGGTGCCTTTGCACTCGTCACAAGGGTGCTCGATGATCGAGCCGCTGCCCCGGCAATCGGTGCAGGGTTCGGAGAAGCCGAACGCGCCCTGGTTGCGGTTGATCACGCCGGACCCGTTGCAGGTCGGGCAGACCTTCGGGCTGGTGCCCGGCCGCGCGCCGCTGCCATGGCAATTGGTGCACGGCGCCGGGCTGGTCAGCCGCAACGGCATTGCGACGCCCTTGGCGGCCTCGACGAAATCCAACTCGGTCTCGGTCTCCAGGTCGTTGCCGCGACGCGGCCGGCTGGGACGGGCACTGCCTCCCCGCCCGAACAGGCCACCGAACAGGTCGCCGATGTTGGCGCCGCCGCTGCGCCCGGCGGCGTCGAACAAATCGTTGAGGTTGAACTCGGCGCCGTCACCACCGACGTTGAAGTTGAAGCCGCCGGTATCAAACCGGCGGCCACCGAAGCCGCCGCCAGCGAACAGCCGCCGAGTTTCGTCGTATTCCTTGCGCTTGGCCGGATCCGACAACACGTTGTGCGCTTCCGACACCACTTTGAATCGTTCGCCGGCGGCTGGGTTGTCGGGATTGGCGTCCGGATGCAGGTCGCGCGCTAGCTTGCGGTAGGCGCGTTTGATCTCTTCTTGGCTGGCGTCAGAGGAGACGCCCAGCTCCTTGTAGAAGTCCTTTTCGACCCATTCTCGCTGGGCCATGTTGCGTCACCCCCTTCCACCTTTCGCTATCAGTGCCTATTCACCGGCGGTGTCGGCGTTTTCGTCGGTGTCGGACTTCTCGGCTTCGGCGGGCTCCGTTGCGGCGACGGCTTCGTCGCCCTCGCCCGCGACCGTGTCCACCACGCCTACTAGGGCATGGCGCAGCACGTTCTCGCCCAGCCGGTAGCCCTGGCGCATGACGGTGCCGATGACCGGTTTGGAGCCCTCGTCGCCGTCGCCCTCGTGCTGCACGGCTTCGTGCAGCACGGGGTCGAAGTCCTCGCCCTCCTCACCGAACGCCGTCAGGCCGAGTCCGGCCAGCGCGCTCATCAGCTTGTCGGCGACGGACTTCAGCGGCCCCGACTCCAGGTCGCCGTGGGCGCGCGCCCGGTCGAGATCGTCGAGCACGCCCAGCAATTGGCTGACGACGGTGGCCTTGGCGCGATCCGCCGCCGCCTGCTGGTCGCGCAGCGCCCGTTTGCGGTAGTTGGCGAAATCGGCCTGCACGCGTTGCAGATCGGCGGTCAGCTCGACGACTTTGGCTCCTGCCTCGTCGGCCTTGCCGACCGTTGTCCCAGGCGTTGCGCCGGGAGGGGCGTGCCGCACTTCACCGGTCTCGGGATCGATGCGCCGTTTGTCGGTGACCGTCACCTGTTCCTGCGGGTTGCCGTCCGCGTTTTGATTGCCGCCCGTCACTTGGCCTCCCGGTCGTCGTCGACCACCTCCGCGTCCACGACATCGTCAGCTGAGCTGGACGAGCCGCCGGACTCGGCGCCGGCCTGCGCCCCCGCCGCCTGGGTGGCTTCGTAGATAGCCTGGCCCAGCGCCTGGGACTCCTGGCCGAGCTTCTCCATCGCGGACTTGATGGCGCCGATGTCGGTGCCTTGCAGCGCCGTCTTGGCCTCGGCCACAGCGGAATCCACCTTGTTCAGGGTGTCCTCCGGGACCTTGGAGCCGCCTTCGGCCTCGCGCTGCTCTTTGACGAACTTCTCCGTCTGATAGACCAGCGTCTCGGCCTGGTTGCGGATGTCGGCTTCCTCGCGACGCTTGCGGTCCTCCTCGGCGTGCGCCTCGGCGTCCTTGATCATCCGGTCGATCTCCTCCTTGGACAGGCCGGAGCCCTCCTGGATCTTGATCGTGTTCTCCTTGCCGGTGCCCTTGTCCTTGGCCGTGACGTGCACGATGCCGTTGGCGTCGATGTCGAAGGTGACCTCGATCTGCGGGACGCCGCGCGGGGCCGGCGGGATGCCGGTCAGCTCGAAGGAGCCGAGCAGCTTGTTGTGCGAAGCGATTTCGCGCTCACCCTGGTAGACCTGGATCTGCACCGACGGCTGGTTGTCGTCGGCCGTGGTGAAGGTCTCCGACCGCTTGGTCGGGATCGTGGTGTTGCGCTCGATGAGCTTGGTCATCACGCCGCCCTTGGTCTCGATGCCGAGGCTCAGCGGCGTAACGTCAAGCAGCAGAACGTCTTTCACCTCGCCCTTGAGCACGCCGGCTTGCAGCGCGGCGCCCACGGCGACGACCTCGTCGGGGTTGACGCCCTTGTTGGGCTCCTTGCCGCCGGTCATCTCCTTGACCAGCTCGGTCACGGCGGGCATCCGGGTGGAACCACCCACCAGCACCACGTGGTCGATCTCGGACACCGAGATGCCGGCGTCCTTGATCACCGACTGGAAGGGCTGACGCGTGCGGTCGAGCAGATCCTGCGTGATGCGCTGGAACTCGGCGCGGGTCAGCTGCTCGTCGAGGAACAGCGGGTTCTTGTCCGCGTCGACGGTGATGTAAGGCAGGTTGATCGACGTGCTCTGCGAGCTCGAAAGCTCGATCTTGGCCTTCTCGGCGGCCTCACGCAGCCGCTGCATCGCCATCTTGTCCTTGGTCAGGTCAATTCCGCTGGTGCCCTTGAACTTGTCGACCAGCCAGTTGACGATGCGGTCGTCCCAGTCGTCGCCACCGAGGTGGTTGTCGCCACTGGTGGCGCGGACCTCGACCACGCCCTCGCCGATCTCGAGCAACGAGACGTCGAAGGTGCCGCCGCCCAGGTCGAAGACCAAGATGGTCTGTTCCTTCTCGCCCTTGTCCAGGCCGTAGGCCAGCGCCGCGGCGGTCGGTTCGTTGACGATGCGCAGCACGTTGAGGCCGGCGATCTGGCCGGCCTCCTTGGTCGCCTGACGCTGGGCGTCGTTGAAGTAGGCAGGCACGGTGATGACCGCGTCGGTGATGTCCTCACCGAGGTAGGCCTCGGCGTCGCGCTTCAGCTTCATCAGCACGCGGGCGCTGATCTCCTGCGCGGTGTATTTCTTTCCGTCGATCTCGATGGACCAGTCGGTGCCCATGTGCCGCTTGACCGACCGCACGGTGCGGTCGACGTTGGTCACCGCCTGGTTCTTGGCGGGCTGGCCGACCAGCACCTCACCGTTGCGCGCGAACGCGACGACGGACGGAGTGGTCCGGGAGCCCTCGGAGTTGGCGACGACGACGGGGTCCCCGCCCTCGAGAACTGCGACGACGGAGTTGGTGGTCCCGAGGTCGATACCGACCGCACGAGCCATAGTGATTCCTCCTGGTTATCTAGAGCTTCTTTGGTGCCACTATGCTGAGTGAACCCCGCTCAAGCCTGCCCCTGCGGGCAGTGCGCTGTCAACCGCAATATTGAGCCGGGTTCACTCAACTTGTCGACCATGCTAACGGCGGGCGGCCGCGTCTTGTTCCCGGGGGCATCACTTCCTTCGGCGGCCTCGTCGGCCGTCCACCGCGGGCCCGCTTAGCCCGACAGCCCTTCGATGGTTGCGGCGAGAGCTCTGACCTCCCGGATGAGCGAGTCTCGTAGTTCGATCAAACCCTCCGCCTTGACGCCTGCCGCAGTGCCGGCGATCGCCTCTGGCAGTTGTGTTGCCATCTCTCGGGTGCGAGCGACGAGTCGCTCGGGATCGGTTCCCGTGTTGTTCGCGAACCGTTCGACATGTTCTAGCCGGTCATTTCACCGGACCCCGCGGGGTTGGCCTATGCCCGAAAATGCTTCAAACAGACGGCGGCGGCTCGTCGGCGTCATCGCCGAGGACAGTAGGGCCAGCGGCAGCTCATGGCGCCGAGCTTGCATCGTCGCCGGGGCTCGCGAGCCTGTAAATCTGCAGACAAAGTGCGAGTGGGTGCCTGCAGATTTACAGGCTCGGCGCTCAGGCCCGCCTTAGGGTCGCCTTAGGGTTGCCCTAGGGCGGGTCACTCACCGGCGTGAGATGACTTCCTCGATCAGCGAAAGCAGGGCGCGAGTGGCGGCGCTGGGCGGGCGGGTCACACAGGTCGCGACGTACAACCGCCATTGGAGGTCGTAGTCGGCGATGCGGACCGTCACCAGGCCCGAATCGTCGATGTCGTCAAAGATGGACCAACTCAGGAAGCCGATTCCCAGGCCCTTTCGGATATAGACCGCGGCCGTGCTGATGTCCGCGAGCTCCACGGCAACGGTCCGTTCGATGCCGGCGGCGGCGAACGCGTTGTCGACCACGGCTCGGTTGCCGTATCCGCGTGGACCGTCGACGAACGACATACCGGCCAACTCGGCCAGCGGCACCGAGTCCCGTTGGGCGAGTGGGTGATCGGCGGGGACAACCAGCAGCAGCGGAACGGCGGCGACGAGTCGAGCGTCCAGGTCGACCGGCGGCGGATCGGTGAAAACGAGGAAGGCGACGTCGAGGTGGCCGTCGCGGAGTTGTTGGGCGAGTCCGGCCGATCCGGCGCTGGCGGCGCGCAAGTGAACCACCACGCCGGGGTGTCGGGCATGGAGGTCGGCCAGCAGCGTGGGTATGTCGATCACGCTGATCGCCGTCAACGTTCCCAGGGTGACGGTCCCGCGGATGGCGCCTCGGGTGGTGGCGACGGCGTCTTTGGCCGCGCGGGCGGCGTCAATGGTCGCGCGGGCGTGGGGGACAAACTCCTGCCCGGCGGGGGTGAGTGCCACGCCCGCCGGGCCTCGGACCAACAGTTGCGCACCCAGTTCGCGTTCGAGGGCCTTGATCGTCGCGGATACGCCGGATTGGACGACGTGAAGTCTTTCGGCCGCGCGGGTGAAGCTGAGGTTGTCGACGACAGCAAGGAAGTACTCCAGATGGCGTAGCTCCACCGAGCCATTATCACCGCTGGTGATGGTGTCCATCAGAAAATGTCGTTGGCCTCGGTCGCGCTGGTCAACGTAGCGTTCGGCTGAACCCCTCTGCCGTCGGACACCCCGACCCCAACCGGACGATGCCGCATGACTCCGCAAGCTCCCGCCCTAACCAAGACCAGAACCCGTTGGTCTTCGGCGTCCACCGACGACCAATTCGTCGTCGAAAACCCCGCCACGGGTCAGACCGTCACCGTCGTCCAGGGGGCCGGGCCGGAAGAGGTGGACCAGGCGGTGCGGGCGGCCCACGCCGCGCACCTGCGCTGGAAGCGGCGCCCGGCCCGGGAACGCGGGCGGTACCTGCGCCAGATCGCCGAGGTCATCCGCGCCCACGCCGACGAGATCGCCGTGCTCGAGTCACTCGAAATGGGCAAGCCGATCACCCAGGCGCGCAATTTCGACGTCGAAGCCGCGATCGGCATCTTCGAGTACTTCGGCAGCCTGGTGGAGGTGCTGCCCAGCCAGGCGCGTGACTACGGCCCGGTCCTGGACGTGACGACGCTGGAGCCGTATGGGGTGATCGCGGGCATCGTGCCGTTCAACTGGCCACCCATCCACACCGCCGGAAAGGTCGCGCCCGCGCTGGCCGTCGGCAACGCCGTCGTGCTCAAACCGCCGGAGCAGACGCCCTCGGTGGTGCTACGCATGGTGGAACTGATTCAGTCGGTGCTGCCCGATCGCGTGCTGCACGTCCTGCCCGGCAGGGGCGCGGTGGGTGCCGCGCTCGCCGCGCACCGGCTGGTGGGCAAGGTGTCGTTCACCGGATCGCCGAGGACGGGCGCGGCGGTGCTGCGCAGCGCGGCCGGCAACCTCACCCCGACGTTGATGGAGCTGGGCGGAAAGAACCCGCTGGTGGTGTTCGACGACGCCAATCTGCACGAGGCGCTGCTGGCCGCCGTCGACGGTGGCTTTTTCAACCAGGGCGAGGCCTGCACCGCCTCGTCGCGAATCCTGGTGCAGGACAACATCTTTGCAGAGTTCGAGGCGAAACTGTGCGCCGCGGTGAGCCGGCTGCGGGTGGGCGATGGCGCCGACCCCGCCACCGACGTCGGCCCGTTGGTCACGCGGACGCAGCAGAAGCAAGTCCTGGACTACCTCGACATCGGGGTGGCCGAGGGCGCCCGCATCGCCGCTCAGGCGCCGCTGCCCGACGATCCCCGATTGGCGGACGGTTTCTTCGTCGCGCCGACCGTGCTGACCGACGTCACACCCGGCATGCGGGTGGCCACCGAGGAGATCTTCGGTCCGGTGGTCACCCTCATCCCGTTCACCGACGAGGACGAAGCGGTGCGGATCGCCAACGGCACCCCGTTCGGACTGGTCGCGGCGGTGTTCAGCCAGGACGGCGATCGGGCGCTGCGGGTGAGCCGGCGGATCCGGGCCGGGGCCGTCTTCGTCAACAACTATCACCGGATTTCCATCGGTACCGGATTCGGCGGGGTCGGCCACAGCGGATTCGGGCGCGAGCACGCCCGGGAGACGCTCGCGGAATACGGGTACAGCAAGACGATTCGGCTGACCACCAACCGCGAGGAGCTGCCGTACTGGAGTGCCGCCGCCAGGGTCCTGGCGGGGTAGCCGGTAGATGCGGACCATCGCCCTCGAAGAGCATTACGCGACAACGGGATTCCTGAGCGGACCGGGCGCCTGGCTGGCGTCGCGGCCCGGGATAGTCGAAGCGATCAGCGATCTCGGTGAGGGCCGGATCGCGGCGATGGACGAGGCGGGCGTCGACCTGGCGGTGCTGTCGCTGGCAGCACCGGGAGTCGAACAGCTCGACGGGCCGGAAGCGGTTCGGTTGGCCCGCAATTGCAATGACGAGCTCGCGGCGGCGGTGGGGCGGCACCCGGATCGGCTGGCGGGGTTTGCCGCCGTGCCCATCAGCGCGCCGGAGGCGGCGGCCGAGGAACTCGAGCGAGCGGTGCGACAGCACGGCTTTCCCGGCGCGGTCATCAACGGGCACAGCAAGGGTCGCTACCTGGACGACCGGTATTTCGAACCCGTTCTCGAGCGCGCGGCCGCGCTGAAGGTCCCGATCTACCTGCATCCGACCATTCCGCCAGCGGGCGTCATCGAGTCCAGCTACGCGGGATTCGCCGCCGACGTCACCTTCGTGTTGGCCACGGTGGGCTGGGGCTGGCACATCAATACGGCCACGCATGTGCTGCGACTGATTCTCGGTGGCGTGTTCGACCGCTACCCGTCGCTGCAATTCATCATCGGGCACATGGGCGAAGCGACGTCGTTCATGCTGCCACGGTTCGACGCCACCCTGACACCCGAACTGACCGGGCTGCGGCATCCCGTCAGCACCTACCTTCGGCGGAACCTGAACTACACCTTCGCCAACTTCAACGACGAGCCGACCTACGCCAACCTCGTCGCGCAGGTCGGCGTTGGGCGCGTGTGCTTTTCGGCCGACTACCCGTTCGGGTCGATGCGCGCCGCCCGCGCCTTCTTCGACAATCTGCCGTTGCGTCACGACGAGCGGGCGAGCATCAGCCACCGCAACGCCGAGCGGCTGCTGGGCCTGTAGGGCGCCCGCCGCATTCCGAGCGGTTCGAGCGGAAACAGACCGCGACACAACGTTATTCAGCTAGCCGCCAGAGCCGTCGGGCCGGGATCGTCGCCGCCTGTCCACCGAGCTGCCGGGGCGACACGCATCACGCGGCGGTAAACCTGCGCCAACGGCTCTGCATCGATAGGTCCCCGTCTGCAGCCACTCTTGCTGCCCAATGCGTAATCTAAGCCCTGATATCTGAGAGTTTCGGGAGCGGCGGGTGCAGTTATCGCAAAAGGCACGGCGGAACCTGGCCGCCGGTTCGCTGCTGCTCTCGTCCCTGGTGGCCAGCGCTGTGTTGGTTTCGGGCTGCAGCTCGGTCATCGAGGGCAAGCCGGTGGCCACGCCGGGGACGGGGCCGACCGAGCCCACCTTTCCCACGCCACGACCCAGCGCTGCGCCGTCGCCGCCGCCGACCGCCAGCACAAGCCCGGCCCCGGCGCCGGGGAGCCCGACGGGACCAGCGGGCGCCATCCCGCTGCCGCCGGACAAAGACGGCTATGTCTTCATCGAGACCAAGTCCGGCATGACCCGTTGCCAGATCAACAAAGAGTCCGTCGGGTGCGAAGCCCCGTTCACCAACTCGCCCATGCAGGATGGTGAACACGCCAACGGTGTCAGTATCAGCTCCGGCGGTTCGGTGCAGTGGGTGCTGGGCAACCTGGGAGCCATCCCGACCGTCACCATCGACTACAAGACCTACGAGGCGCAGGGCTGGACGATCAACGCCACCGAAGAAGGCACGCGGTTCACCAACGAGCGCACCGGCCACGGCATGTTCGTCAGCATCGACAAGGTCGACACGTTCTGAACTGCCTAAAATGCGCGCCGGCCGCTTCGGTGGATCGGGCTTCACCATCAGTTGCCGGCTTACGCCGACCGGTATGTCTCATAGGTGATTCGTATCCCTTGGTCCAAAGTTTCGTCTCCGGCTTCTTCCGCACCCACTTGGCAGTGACGCCGTTGCCCCTTGATTAGGAGTTGAATCATCTTCTCCTCCAGAGGACTCACACCTTCAAGTGAATGCCCATACCGGGCGCACAACGGCAATTGGCCCCCTTCTTGCGAAGGGGGCCAATTGCCGTTGGCGGGTCACCGGCTCGCATCGGCGACCACCATGGATTTAGAGCAGCCTGAGGATGGTGGCGATCCAAGCCCCGATCTGGCCTGTCAACGCTCCGCCCAGATTGCCTAGCATCGACGGGAGATTCGATAGGGTTGATGGGATGCTTTGTAGCAATGAAGTCAATCCACCACTAATGTCGCTCACCACCGGACTCAGGCTCGGCCAACCGTTTATTAGCTGGTTTGCGAAGTTCTGGAATGCGGTCACGAGGCTGCCGCCTTGTGCGATGTTTTGCCCATTGGGTGCGACCATAGTGCTGGCCAAATTTGGCGAGAAATTCAGGAGCAGCTTGCTCAATAGGCCACTCGGGCTGCACGTACCGGCTCTACAGGTCGCAAAGCTGAGCAGGCCATTGGCCCAACCTTGGATAGTCTTTGTATTGTTGAATTGCCCGTTGAGAAGAGCGTTTATCATGGCGCCCGGAATATTGACCAGGTTCAGCACCCCGTCCGTTGCGTCCCCAACATTGAACGCGTTGAAGGAGGCTTGAAGCGCTCCTGCGAAGGTTTTTTCGAGCAGCGGTTCCAAAGACGCTACGAAATATCCGATAGCAGTAAATGGAAGACCATTGCCCGCATTAAGTAGACCATTGACGAAACTGGAAAAGTTGGCCGCAATATACGTGGGTATCGCCAAAACACTTTCGAGCGGTTCCCCAAACTGAATCGCGGGATTAATGATAAACGCAAAGTTCAAGTCGTTAAATGCTTGGGTGATGTTTGTAGAGCTGCTGGTATTTATGAGCGCACTCCACGCTTGTTGCAATAGCGGGACAAAGTCGCTAGTTTGTGTACCGGTGAAATAGTTAACCATGTTGTTCGCGACCGTTTGGAAAGGGCCGACGTAGTCGCTCCCGTACTGCAGCCAATTCGCGGCGATTTGCTGTGCGACGGGAAATGGCATCTGGGTCCACGCGTCGAAGATCTGCTGAGTGTTCATTCCCAGGGCCTGGAAGGTGGTGACCCACGTCTGGACGGGCAAAGGCAGTGCAGCGGGGTTGATGAAGTCGGTAAGGGCGGCAGCGGGCACCGCGAGTGCGCTTGCTCCACTCGCGAGCGATTCGAGTTCGTTCCCTACGCCGGAGAATAGGTCGGTCATACCGCTAGCGGCGTCGGTGAGGTTGATGTCAGACACGCTCACCTGGCGTAGCTGTTGGGCCAGGTGAAGGTCGGGCAGGTGCTGGGCCATGGGGCCTGCGGCGATGACGACGGCGCTGGCCAGGGCGACTCCAGCGGTGATGTAGGGGCGGGCTGCGAGGTCCACGACCATCTCCTTTGTACAATTCTGGATAACGACGTGTTAAACGTACCTACCAATTATGTTGAGCAATTATTGGCAACAAAAGAGACAATTAACTGTGGTGATATGTATGAGCAGCAAATCTGTCCGAAGTGCACAGGAAACTATTACCCGCCTGAGGCTAAATAGACGGCTGGGAAAAGTCATTTGTTGGCAGCGTTGAAATGGCGTGACGGGGCGCCGTTGCTGGACGTCGACAAAAACCCATGACGTGCGCGTCTCGATCACTCCCGCTCAACGTGCCGGCGGATTTCACCGAGCGGCGCCACAGCAGGGATGACGCGAGCGGGCGGTGAAAACCGTCGTGCGGCTTGTCCCTACCGCGACGGCACGAAGGACATAACCGTCGGTGCAGTCAGCGACAACCAACGAGGGTCAACGCACGCCAAGACCAGACAGCGCCGGTGTACGCCTGTGGCACAAGCCAATACCAAGCACGCCCCGCGACTCACCACAAGCGCTCGCCCAAGACAAGGCCGGGCGCACACCCCACCCATCACCCACCCCTTGGGGGCGGGCCGTGAAACAGTGCGCACGGAGGTGGCCCCGCCGGTGACGACGGGGTAATCGTCGAAGGAGTCGGCCAACCCAGAGCAGCAGAGGATCCGGGATGAGTTTTCACCGCTAGTCGACACCTGGCCGCCGCAGATCACGTGGCCGCAAAAGGAGATGTATCGCGATGTCATCGTGCGCTGCGTGCCGCTACAGATCACCGCGCCTCGGTGACGAGCACGGCCTGACCGCGTCGGTGTCGGCGGTGAAACGCTATCTTTCAGCAAAAACGACGAGTGTTCCGTACGCCCTGGCGAACAATCGCATTGTTGCGGCAACAGTTATCTTAAGTGCGGGGGTGAATGCGGGCCTGTGCGCTACCGACGGGTACTTTCAAACTGAACTATCCCGGCGGCGGCTGGAGTTTGCTCCGAGCCCGTATACAACACAGCTACCAGGAGTTTTTGGACTCCATGACGATTGCGGAGCCACACGTTCCGGAAGCGATCACCCCAAGCCTTTCGAAAGTCCCACGGGCCTAAGTTCTTGGTAGATATGTCCAGCTCCGGCCAGCTGAGCAAGATCGCCTCGCCGGACACCCTCATCTACCGCGAAACGCAGGTGTCCGAGGAACGCAGGTGTTCGAGAAACGATGCGAACGCCGCGTCCTCAAGGCATGCGTCGAGACGCTCGCCCCGAGGCTGGGCCGCGCACCAAATCGATACCGGCACCCAATAAACCCTTTCCGGACACACCGCCGCACAGCACCACGCTGCGCACTCTCGTATCGACGATTCGATAGTCGTCACAACCGATCTCACAGACGCAGAAACGTCATGGCGCCGCTCTCGAGGCTTCATGGCACGGCATGGCATCGACCCGAGGCATCGACCCGACGCGAAACTCGAACCAGACCCGTTAATCCTTGGACGTGAGCCCATGCGGTGTCAGTACCATCGGTGCCGTGGCACGCAATGGCCCACCGGACGACTTCCACAATCAGCAGACGCAGCATGCCAACTACGGCGTGGGTGGACCCCCGCCGACCGTTCCGCCAACTCCGGAAACCCCGCCCGACCGGCGGGAGCCACCCGAATATTTCGACCCTCTCGACCAGGAAACCGAGCCCACTCCCTGGTACCGCAGGCCCGCGGGGCTCATCGCGTGGGTTGTCGTCGTCGGGATCCTGATCGCCCTCATCGTCTATGGCATCATCGAGCTAATTCACGGGGGCCAAGGCACCACCCAAACCCCGACCACGAGCACGACCAGCACGACCCCGACGACTGCCACTACCACCACGGTGCCGACCACCACGACCACGCAGCCGACCACGACATCGCCCACCGGCAGTGCCGTCGAGCCGCCGGCACAGCAGCCGACCAGGCAGCCAACACACCAACCAACCCAGCAGCAGCCAACGCATCATCATCACCTGCCACCGCTGCCGTCGGTGATCACCATTCCCGAAGTGCCGACTGTGATTACGCTGCCGCCCGGCCTGCGTTAACAACTTGGTTGCGGTCGGGTCAATGTTTGACGGCTGATCGGTAGCCGCGCGCGTGGCACCCGTACGCACGCGGCGCTCGGCGATACCGTCAGCGACCATGGCAAGGCGCGAGCCGCCACTCTATGGCGCCGGTGACACGATCGTGCAGGACGATTACGGCCACGTCGACAACGGGGTTGACGCCGCCGATCAAGAGCCTGTGTCCGACGGGCCAATTCCGGGCTGGCGCAAACCGATTGCGTTGGTCGGGTGGGGCCTGCTCATCGCGATTTTGATCGCGCTGATCGTCTGGGGCATCGCCCAACTCGTGCAGAGCGCCCCGCCGCAGGAGCCGGCAACCACGACCACGACGACCACGACGACGACCCCGCCATCAAGTGCCGCGCCGGTCGTTCCACCGACCCGCCACCAGCATGAGGAGACGACCACGCCGGATACCGACATCCCAACAGCGTCCACCAAGAATACGGCCACTCCCACCACCAGCGCTCCGTCACATGGGACGTTCCCGTTCCCGCAGCTGCCGTCGGTGATCACGCTGCCGTCGCTACCGGGGTTACCGACCGAGATCACATTGCCGCCGGGCCTGTGATGCGGCGGCGCGCCTAAACTCGCTGGAATCGACGGGCCGCCGTCCGATCGCCAGCCAGCCAACAGACACGGGGGTACGCGATATGAGCGAGTCGCTCGGGTTATCGATCGGGGCGGCCAACCTGGTTGCCGCCCACATCGGTGGCGTCCCGGTGACCCGCAGTTCGGTGTTGACGCTGTTCGAGCACCGGCCAACCGAAGTCGGTCTGCCGGAAGAAAACCCGAGTCTTGCCGAAGCCGGGCTGGTCCTGCGGGGATTCGTCGAGCGAGTCGGCGACCCGGCCCCCTTGGTGGCGGCGGACGGGACGAAATACCTTGGCGAGGTACTGACGGTCGAAGCGATCGAAGCGATGGCACGCACGGTCGGCTACGGGACACCGGTGACCGTCGCCGTCCCCGCGTATTGGTCGCAAGCCCAGTCCACCGCGCTGCGTGAGGAGTTCTTCGCCCAGACCGATTTGACGCGGAGCGGTGTGGCTCCGGTGTTGGTCTCCGACGCCACGGCCGCGCTCGCCACGCTGCGCGCCAAGCCGGGATTCCCGGCCGACGGCGTCGTCGCTTTGTGCGATTTCGGCGCCAGCGGCACCAGCGTCACCCTGACCAGTGCAGGGTCTCAGCAGATCGGTCCGTCGGTGCGGTACGCCGACTTCTCCGGCGACGCAATCGATCAGCTGATCCTCGGTCACGTGCGGGCCTCTGACGTCGCCAACACCACGCGAATCGGCGCACAGAACCGCCTGCTTGGCGAATGCCGGCGCGCTAAGGAACAACTGTCGACGACCACGCTGACCACGCTTGCGACGGGTTCCGGTGAGGATGTCCGGTTGTCCCGCAGTGAATTCGAGCAACTTGTCTCCGCACCACTGGACCGATTCCTTGGTGCTCTCGAAGAGGTGTTGCAGCGCAACGGGGTTCGGCGATCCAACCTGGCCGCTGTGGCGATTGTCGGCGGCGACGCAAACATTCCGCTCATCACGACACGCCTGTCGGGCCGCCTGCAGGTACCGGTCCACACCATACCGCAGCCCGCTACCAGCGCTGCCATCGGCGCGGCGATGCTCGGTCAGCAGCAAGCGTCGGCCGGCGTCCCGACCACCGCCAGTCCGATGGTCGAGAACCCGACCGAACTGGTCGGCACCGCCCGCGTCATCGACGGGGATGGTGCCGTGGCGTGGTCACAAGACGCCGACGGCGGCGACGAGCCGGTGCCCTACACCGGCCGTGACGCCACCGGCGAATACACCCGCGAAGCAAAGGATTTCGACTACTCGGATGGCGGCCGCGCCGACGAGGGACCGCTGCCATGGTACAAGCGCACGGCCTTGGTGCTCAGCGTGGCCGGCGCGTGCGCGGCCGTCCTGGTAGCGGCGGTGTTGGCGCTGACCCTGGGTCACACCAAAACCAACCCGATCAATACCACCCCGCCGAACCAACCGGCACCACCGCAAACGTCGGAAGCCACGACCAGCCCGAACAACAGTCCCACCGAGACCGTGATCCCGGCGCCGCCGCCACCGGCCACCCAGCCGCCCACGACCACGACGACCAACCCGCCCCCGACTACTACGACGTCACCACCACCGCCGACCACGACCACGACGACCGCCGAGCCGACCACGACGTCGCAGGCGACCACGACCGAACCGCCGGCGACCACGCGTGAAAGACCGCTGCCGCCGCGCTTTGAACCCCCATTCCGGCGTTAGCCCCGATCCGTCGAGGGCTCGGCCGGCTAACGTTCGGAGATGCTGTCCGTGCTGCGTGCCATGCTGACCCCGAACGTTGAACGGCAGGCCAAAGGCACCGGCGAGCCCTAGTTAGGGCAGCCTTTCTCGCATCGAAAGCCGCGAAGATGTAACTATGAGCAAGCCTAAGCAGCAGGCGACAAAGCACGCGCGATAACTATGCATTGGGGAGACCTTCGGTGACCACGCAGATGCTCATCAGACTGATCGTGGGCATGGGCCTGACGCTGGTCGTGCTCGTATTCGCTGCACGGCGGGTTTTGTGGCTGTACAAGCTGACGATGTCCGGCCAGCCCGCGACCGGGCGCACCGATCATCTCGGCACGCGCATCTGGACGCAGATCGCCGAGGTCTTCGGGCAGCGCCGGCTACTGAAGTGGTCGATACCGGGCCTCGCGCACTTCTTCACCATGTGGGGCTTTTTCATCCTGCTCACGGTCTACATCGAGGCATACGGGTTCCTCTTTCAGGAGAACTTCCATATCCCCATCATCGGCCGGTGGGACGCGCTGGGCTTCGTGCAGGACTTCTTCGCGACCGCCGTCTTCCTCGGCATCACGACCTTCGCCATCATCCGCCTCATGCGGAGCCCGCGTGAGATCGGTCGGGCGTCGCGGTTCTACGGCTCGCACACCGGTGGAGCGTGGCTGATCTTGTTCATGATCTTCAACGTCATCTGGACCTACGTGCTGGTCCGGGGATCCGCGGTCAACAACGGAACCCTGCCCTATGGCAAGGGCGCGTTCCTTTCGCAGCTCTTCGGCGCGATCCTGCGTCCGCTCGGCCAGCCGGCCAACGAAATCATCGAAACGACGGCCCTGCTGTTGCACATCGGCGTCATGCTGGCGTTCCTGCTGATCGTGTTGCACTCCAAGCACCTTCACATTTTCCTGGCTCCCATCAACGTCACGTTCAAGCGGCTGCCCGACGGGTTGGGCCCGCTGCTGCCGATCGAGGCCGACGGCAAGCCGGTCGACTTCGAAAACCCGCCCGACGACGCCGTATTCGGGCGCGGCAAGATCGAAGACTTCACCTGGAAGGCCATGCTCGACTTCGCGACCTGTACGGAGTGCGGGCGCTGCCAGTCGCAATGTCCGGCCTGGAACACCGGCAAACCCCTCTCACCCAAGCTCGTCATCATGGACCTGCGCGACCACTGGATGGCCAAGGCGCCCTACATCCTGGGTGAAAAAACCGCGGAGCCGCTTGAGGGTCTCGACCTCGAGACGGCCCAGGAAGAGGGCCACCACGTTCCCGAGTCCGGATTCGGCCGGGTGCCCGGACATGGGCCCGAGCAGGCGAGTCGCCCGCTGGTGGGCACCGCCGAACAGGGCGGTGTGATCGATCCCGACGTGCTGTGGTCGTGTGTGACCTGCGGAGCCTGCGTCGAGCAGTGCCCGGTGGACATTGAGCACATCGATCACATTGTCGATCTGCGCCGCTACCAGGTGATGATGGAGTCGGAGTTTCCTTCCGAGCTGTCCACGCTCTTCAAAAACCTTGAGACCAAAGGCAATCCGTGGGGGCAGAACGCCTCCGATCGGACCAACTGGATCGACGAGGTCGACTTCGACGTCCCGGTCTACGGCGAGGACGTCGACAGCTTCGACGGCTACGAGTACCTGTTCTGGGTCGGCTGTGCGGGCGCCTACGACGACAAGGCGAAAAAGACCACCAAGGCCGTCGCCGAGCTGCTCGCCATCGCCGGGGTGAAGTACCTCGTGCTGGGCACCGGGGAATCCTGCAACGGCGACTCCGCGCGCCGGTCGGGCAACGAGTTCCTGTTCCAGCAACTGGCCCAGCAGGCCGTCGAGACCCTGGACGGGCTGTTCGAGGGGGTCGAGACCGTCGACCGCAAGATCGTCGTCACCTGCCCGCACTGCTTCAACACCATCGGCCGCGAATACCGGCAGTTGGGCGCCAACTACACGGTGTTGCACCACACCCAGCTGCTCAACCGGCTGGTGCGCGACAAGAAGCTGGTCCCCGTTACGCCCGTCTCCCAAGACATCACCTATCACGACCCGTGCTACCTGGGCCGGCACAACAAGGTGTACGAGGCGCCGCGGGAGCTGATCGGCGCCGCCGGAGCGAACCTCACCGAAATGCCGCGCCACGCCGATCGCAGTTTCTGCTGCGGCGCGGGTGGCGCCCGCATGTGGATGGAAGAGCACATCGGCAAGCGGATCAACCACGAACGTGTCGACGAGGCGCTGGCCACCGGGGCCAGCACGGTCGCCACCGCGTGCCCGTTCTGCCGGGTGATGGTGACCGACGGTGTCAACGACCGCTCCGAGGAGGCCGGCCGCAGCGGCGTCGAGGTGCTTGACGTGGCCCAGATCCTGCTCGGGTCGCTCGACTACGACAAGGCGACGCTGCCGGCGAAGGGTACGGCCGCGGAGGAGGCCGAGAAGCGGGCCGCCGAGGCGCCCAAGGCCGCCGCACCGAGCGCTCCTGCAGAGGCGCCCGCCGCCCCGGCCAAGTCCGAGGAGTCCGCACCCGCCAAGGCCGCCGTGCCGGCCAAAGGCCTGGGTATCGCCGGTGGCGCCAAACGGCCCGGCGCCAAGAAGGCGGCGGCCGAACCCCCCGAAGCCAGGGAGACCACGGAGACCGCGGAAGCCAAGGCCCCAGCTGCCCCCGCCGCGCCTGTTAAAGGCCTGGGTATCGCCGGTGGCGCCAAGCGGCCCGGCGCCAAGAAGGCGGCGCCCACGGCCAAGGCCACCGAGGCACCAGCCCCCGCCGCGCCCGCGCCACCCGCGGCCGAGGCGGTTGGGGAACCCAAGGCGCCCGCCGCACCGGTTAAGGGGCTGGGTATCGCCGCCGGCGCCAAGCGACCCGGCGCCAAGAAGGCGGCACCCGCGGCCAAGGCAGCCCCGGCGACCGAAGCCCCGGCGACCGAGGCCGAGCCGGAGCCCGAGCAAAAGTCGGAGCCTGCCACGCAGCCCGATGGCGACGCGGCACCGCCGGCAGCACCCGTTAAAGGCCTGGGCATCGCGCGCGGCGCCCGCCCGCCGGGCAAGCGCTGACCGCCCTACCGGCGGGATAGCGGCTGGCGAGATCGAAGGCGGCGCGAGCAGCCGAGCGTGTTCTGCGAAGGGGGATGCTCAGGCGGCCAAGCCGAGGAACACCATGAGCGACCGCTCGATATCTGCCATGAGCGTGGTGGACACGCGGCCGATCCGCGTTTCGAGGTTTGAGCGGCGGACTGTCGTGATCTTGTCGACCATGGCGAAGCTGGGCTGGGCAACGCCGGCTGTAGCAGGGACCGCGATTCGCGCTATCCCCACGCCAGCCACCGTTGTCGCGGCCAAGCTCGGGGCCTAATCAGCAAATTTCATTGGACAACAATGGCACCATAGGTGACGTGACTACTCACCAGCTGCCCGTGCACACCCCCGGCCATCACCGGCAGCGGGCCTTCGCGCAGTCGTCCAAACTCCAGGACGTCCTGTACGAAATCCGCGGCCCGGTGCACCAGCATGCCGCGCGGCTGGAAGCCGAGGGGCACCGCATCCTCAAGCTCAACATTGGCAACCCGGCGCCGTTCGGCTTCGAGGCCCCCGACGTGATCATGCGCGACATCATCCAGGCGCTGCCCTACGCCCAGGGCTACTCGGACTCGCAGGGCATCCTGCCGGCCCGGCGCGCGGTGGTCACCCGCTACGAGCTGGTCGACGACTTTCCCCGGTTCGACGTCGATGACGTGTACCTGGGCAATGGGGTTTCCGAGTTGATCACGATGACGCTGCAGGCCCTGCTGGACAACGGCGATCAGGTCTTGATTCCGTCGCCGGACTACCCGCTGTGGACGGCGTCGACCTCCCTGGCGGGCGGCACGCCCGTGCATTACCTGTGCGACGAGACCCAGAACTGGCAGCCGGACATCGCCGACCTGGAGTCCAAGATCACCGAGCGCACCAAGGCGCTGGTGGTGATCAACCCGAACAACCCCACCGGCGCCGTCTACAGCCGCGAAATCCTCACCCAGATGGTCGATCTGGCGCGCAAGCATCAGCTGCTGCTACTTGCCGACGAGATCTACGACAAGATCCTCTACGACGACGCCAAGCACATCAACGTGGCCTCGCTCGCTCCCGACATGCTGTGCCTGACCTTCAACGGCCTGTCGAAGGCCTACCGCGTCGCCGGCTACCGGGCCGGCTGGCTGGCCATTACCGGACCGAAGGACCACGCCGGCAGCTTCATCGAGGGAATTAGCCTGCTGGCAAATATGCGGCTGTGCCCGAACGTCCCCGCGCAGCATGCGATCCAGGTCGCCCTCGGTGGCCATCAGAGCATCGAAGACCTGGTACTTCCCGGCGGCCGGCTGCTGGAGCAGCGCGACGTCGCCTGGACCCGACTCAACGAGATTCCCGGCGTGTCCTGCGTCAAACCCGAGGGTGCGCTGTACGCATTTCCCCGACTGGACCCCGAGGTCTACGAGATCGCCGACGACGAGCAGCTGGTCCTCGACCTGCTGCTGCAAGAGAAAATCCTGGTCACCCAGGGCACCGGCTTCAATTGGCCGGAGCCCGATCACCTGCGCATCGTGACCCTGCCATGGGCTCGCGACCTTGCCGCCGCGATCGAGCGGCTGGGCAACTTCTTGACCAGCTATCGACAGTAAGCGGGTCGCGGGGCCCTCTACCCTCGACCGGGTGGCTCATTCACACTCGCACGGCTCGTCGTCAGGCCCGTCGCCGCTCGGGCCGCTGCCCGCCAAGGTTGTCGTGGGGCTGCTGGTCGCGATCGGTGTGGCGGTGATAGCCGGCGCCGTGTTGCTATGGCCGAGCCGCCAGCACGTCGACATCCCGCTGCCCTTCCAGAACGCGACCGGTGGCGCGGTAACTACGGTGACCGGGCACGTCCTCTCGAGCGGGCTGGGCGACTGCGGTAGCCCGTCGGCGGGTGAGGTGCTTACTACCGCCCCGCAGCCGGCAGCGCCGGGCGCCGGGCGGTGCGTGGAAACGCTGGTCGCAATCGATTCCGGGCCGAATGCCGGCGCGGACACCCTGCTGGAGTCCTCCCCCGGTCCCAGCCAGCCGCAATTCGCGGCGGGCGATCACATCCGGCTCGTGAGGCAGGTTGACGAACAGGGCGGTACCAGCTATGCGTTCTACGACTTCGAACGCGGCTGGGCGCTGGTCGGGCTGGCCCTCGCGTTCGCGGTGGTGATCGTCGCCGTGGCGCGTTGGCGAGGGTTGCTGGCGCTGGTCGGCATCGTGGTCGCGTTCCTGGTGCTGGTGGTGTTCCTGCTGCCCGCACTGCGTGACGGCGCACCCGCGGTCCCGGTGGCACTGGTGGCGTCGGCGGCGATCCTGTACACGGTGATCTACCTTGCGCATGGGGTCAACCTGCGGACCAGCGCCGCCCTGCTGGGCACCTTGTCGTCGCTGCTGCTGGCCGCTGGATTGTCTTGGGCAGCAATCGAACTGACACATTTGACCGGACTGTCAGACGAACAGAATTCCGCGGTCAGCGCGTATCTGGGCAGTGTGTCGATCAGCGGGCTGCTGCTCGCCGGGTTCATCATCGGATCGCTGGGTGTGCTCAACGACGTGACGGTGACGCAGGCGTCGACGGTGTTCGAGCTCGCCCGTCTTGGTGAGAACACCTCGCGCAGAGCCATTTTCGTCGGCGCAATTCGGGTGGGGCGCGATCACATTGCCAGCACGGTCTACACGCTGGTGCTGGCCTACGCCGGCAGTTCGCTGCCGCTGCTCTTGCTGTTCAGCGTCGCCAACCGATCCCTGGGTGACGTGCTGATGAGCGAGAGCGTGGCCATCGAATTCGTCCGCTCCGCGGTGGGCGGCATCGCGCTGGCGCTGTCGGTGCCGTTGACGACGGCGATCGCCGCCGTGCTGGCCAAACCGGCCGAAATCAACTCCGTTCCAACAGTTCCAGCAAGTAACCACCGTAACCGGATTTGACCAGGATGCTCGCGCGTGCCGCCAGCTGCTCGTCGGTGATCCAGCCCTGCCGCCAGGCGACTTCCTCGGGGACGCTGACCTTCAGGCCCTGCCGTCGTTCCAGGGTGCGGACGTAGTCGCTGGCGTCCAGCAGCGAGTCGAACGTGCCCGTGTCGAGCCACGCCGTCCCGCGGGCCAATACCTCGACCGACAGCCGCCCCCGGTTGAGATAGATCTGGTTGACCTCGGTGATCTCGTACTCGCCGCGCGCCGATTTCTTTAGACCCTTGGCGATTTCGATCACGTCGTTGTCGTAGAAGTACAAGCCCGGTACCGCGTAGTGAGACTTCGGCGTGGCCGGCTTCTCCTCCAGCGACAACGCGATGCCGTCGTCCCCGAACTCGACAACACCGTAGGCCGACGGGTTGGCCACCCAGTAAGCGAAAATGGCTCCGCCGCTGATGGATTGGAAGCGGCTCAGATTGGTACCCAGTCCCGGGCCGTAGAAGATGTTGTCGCCCAATACCAGAGCCGCCGAATCATCGCCGATGTGGTTGGCGCCGAGGACGAAAGCCTGTGCCAGGCCGTCGGGTTGCTCTTGCGTCACGTAGCTGAGGTTGATGCCGAATTGCGAGCCGTCGCCAAGGAGTCGCTGAAAGCCGGCCGCGTCGTGCGGAGTGGTGATCACCAGGATGTCGCGGATCCCCGCCATCATCAGCGTCGACAGCGGGTAGTACACCATCGGCTTGTCGTACACCGGCAGCAACTGCTTGCTGATGCCGATCGTGATCGGATGCAGCCGGGTGCCCGAGCCGCCGGCCAAGATGATCCCACGCATGAATGGCTCCCCTACTCGACCCTAATTTACGAGGTCTTCCTCGGTCAGTTCGGTTGCCGCCAGTGCCGACGCCAAGTCCTGGTGCCGGAACACCGAGGTGACGTGGTCGTGGACCACGCGGAATGCCGACGCGGCGTTGGTGACGGCCCCATCCGGGGTGGTCACCTTCTGTTCGACGACCACGACGCCGTCGTGCACATACATCCGGCCGAGCTCCGCCGTCCCTTTGCGGGAGGCGGCCCAGCTCCGGAGGGCCTCGTGGCCCTGCGCGGCGCCGTGGGTGTCGCCGATCTCGATGTCGTCGCTGGATAGGGCGACCAGGGTGTCCAGGTCGGCGGCGTTGAGGGCGTCGTGCCACGCCAAAACGGTGGCGATCTCCGATGTGGTCATGGTCAGCAAGTTACCGTGCCCGGTGGCTACAGCGGCGTGCGATCCAGCCAGTTTTGCCACACGGCGTCGTCACCGAACAGCTGGATGCCCGTTTCGGCCAGCGGGACCCGGCGCACCATCGCCAGCAGTAGCTCGGTGGCGCCGCCGCGCAGCGCCACACTGCCCTTGCCGTGCTCGTGTGACCAGGTGACCCAGCCGTCGTTGACACCGATCGTCCATTCGCCGGTTTCACCGAGCCCGGGGTCGGTGGCGTGGAGGTGCAGGGTGTCGCCGTCCGCGAGCGGAAGTGGCACGCCCTCGCTTCCGGCCTGAATCACCACTCGCTCAAGCCATTCGGTGATCCCGTCAGCCGCGACGTCGGCTTCGAGCGCGAATTCGCCGCCGGTTGCGATGGCGGTGTCGGCGCGGTGCACCGCCGTTTCGTGCAGCCGGCGCCGGATCCACCAGTTCGCCGGGCGCGGCCCAAGGAAGGTCCATACCGGTGTTTCCGCGCCCGATGACTCGACGGCGTCGACGAGCCGCTGCGCGCCATCATGCAACCAGGAGATCGTGTCGGCGGGATCCGGTGGCGGCTTGCCGCCCTCGACGGTGCGGGGGTCGAGGAAATGGTCGAGTCGGTCACGCACGACCTGCGCCGCCCAGCGGTCACCGCGGCCAACGTGGCGCAACAATTGCGTCAGGCTCCAGCCGGGGCATGTCGGGACCGGCCTGGACACGTCGACGTCGCGAAAAAACTCCGCAAAGGCGCGGTTCTCTTTCAGGAAAGCGGCCGCGTAATCCACGGGGGCCAGGCTACCTGCCGGGTTATCCACAGTTGGAAGTTCATCCACAACCGGGCCGTACGACACTCGTCGTTGCGATCCAATCTCCATAGCAAACGGTGCCGAAGAAATCGTGGGTTCACTTCGGTGTTCATAGCCGTGGTGACGCTTCGGATCACGACCTCAAAGGCGACAAAACCAGTACATAAGCGGTAGCGTCATTGGTTGCTGGCTGCGCTGTCGACGGGATTTGCTACCCCAAGCACTCGGCAACGCCCAGCGGCGACGTGACGGGAGATAACCATGAAGCGCGGCATCGTCGGAGGATTGGTTGCCCTGCTGATGGCCGCAGGGCTGATCACCTCAGCGCCGCCGGCCAGCGCTGGCTGCCAATACGGAGGGCCCGTTCTCAGCAAGTGCGACGGACCCGTCCAACCTGATGGCACCTGGCAACGTTGCGTGGCAGTTCCCCGCTGGATTCCCAGCGGCGCCAGTTCCTTCCTAATACCCGACGGGCACTGCGACGTGATGGGTCCCGGCCAGCCCCCTGCGGATTTCACCTTCGCCGACCCACCGACGCACATCGACGGCTGAGCCGGGAACCCCAGGCAGTCGCCTGCCCACCGCCCGTTTAAGGCCGCGGCGCTCCCAACCGAAACACCCGCCACCCCGCCTGCCGCCAGCGGGAGACGTCAAGGCAGTTGCGGCCGTCGACGATGACCCGGGCCCGCACCCGATCGGCCAGGTCGTCGGGGTCGAGATCGATGAACTGCCGCCATTCGGTCAACACCAGCACCGCATCCGCGCGCTCACAGGCTTCTTCGACCGAGACCGCATAGTTCAGCGTCGGGAACACTCGCTGCGCGTTGTCCAAGGCTTTCGGGTCGTACACGTTGACCGCAGCGCCGTTGAGCTGCAGTTGGCCCGCCACGTTGAGCGCGGGCGAGTCGCGCACATCGTCGGATTCGGGTTTGAACGCCGCACCGAGTACGGCGATGTTGGCGCCCAGCAGCGAGCCACCACACGCGGCGGTGGCCAGCTCGACCATCCGGGTGCGTCGGCGCATGTTGATGCTGTCGACCTCACGCAGGAACGTCAGCGCCTGGTCGGCGCCCAGCTCGCCGGCGCGGGCCATGAACGCGCGGATGTCTTTGGGCAAGCAACCGCCGCCGAAACCCAAACCCGCGTTGAGGCATTGGCGTCCGATCCGTGGGTCGTATCCGAGCGCATCGGCCAGCACGCCGACGTCGGCGCCCGCGGCCTCGCACACCTCGGAGATCGCGTTGATAAACGAGATCTTGGTCGCCAGAAACGCATTGGCAGAAACCTTGACCAACTCCGAGGTCTGCAGGTCCGTAACCAAGAAGGGGACACCGGCGTCCAGCAGCGGTCCGTACAGTTCGCGCACCGCCGCCTCGGCGCGCTTCGAATCATCCTGTACCCCAAGCACAATGCGGTCAGGATGCAACGTGTCGTGCACCGCGAAACCCTCACGCAAAAACTCCGGGTTCCAGGCGACTTCGACGTCGACCCCGCTCCGCGCCAATGCCGTGGCCCGGGCGCCCAGCTCGGCCGCGGTGCCGACTGGGACCGTCGATTTCCCGACGAGCACCGATGGCCTGGTCAGCCGCGGCACCAGCGTGTCGATGACGGCATGGACATGGCGCAAGTCGGCACTGTATTCGCCCTTCTTTTGCGGCGTCCCGACCCCGAGGAAATGCACATCGGCGAACTCGGCCGCCATGTCATAGTCGGTGGTGAACCGCAGGCGCCCCGCGGCCAAATTGTCGGTCAATAGCTTCCGCAGGCCCGGCTCGTAAAAGGGGATGTCGCCCCCGGCCAGCTTGGCGACCTTACCCGGATCGATATCGATCCCGACGACGTCGTGTCCGAGTTCCGCCATCCCGACTGCATGGGTAGCACCCAGATAACCCGTACCGAAGACGGTGCATCGCATACCACCGGTGTAGGTGGCCGCGATGAGCTGACTGCATCGCTGCGCTGAGCGGTAGGCAAACGGCAGATGACAGGTGACTGGCTGCTAGATCCCGGGGATGCCTGGGATCCCGAACCCACCACGTCCGTGACCGCCACCAAACCCGCCGTGCGGACCGCCCGGGAACCCACCGCCGCCGTGCGGACCGCCGGGGAACCCACCCCCGGGGTGTCCGCCGCCACCGGGCCCGAACGGCCCGACTGGCCCGGGCCCACCGATGATCGGGGGAATCGGCAGCGGAATGGGCACTGGGACGGGCGCCAGCGGCGGCGGTGCGGGAGCGGGCGCCGGAGCTTCAGGAACCGGAGCGGGCGCCGGAGCAGGAGCCTCAGGGACCGGAGCAGGAGCGGGCGCCGGGGCTTCGGGGGCCGGCGCGGACGCCGGGGCTTCCGGGGCCGGAGCGGGCGCCGGGGCTTCGGGTACCGGAGCGGCCGTCGGAGCAGGAGCTGCAGGCGCGGGCGCCGCCTGGGTGGGAGCGACGACGTGGTGCCCGGGATCGGGCCGCACACCGGCGGTTGGCCGGATGGCGATCGCCAGCGAAACAACCAGCGCCGTCACACCAACGATGAAGACCGCCGCCAAAGCGCTCCCAACCAACCTGAACGACCGACGGTCGCGATAGCCTGCGCCGACGAGCTGGGTCATGGCGGTGTGCTCGCCGGTATAGGCGTCGTCGAATTCGTCGGGGACAGCGCTGTAGGCGAGCGCGTCCTCGCCGGCGTCGCCCGGAGTTTCGAAGTAGCCGGGGGCCATCGCGAACGGGTCGATGGCGCCGGTACCCGGGTCCTGGGCATAGGCCAGCGCGGCAGTGGAGGACGCGAAGAGGGGCGCATTCGCCGATGCCAGCGCGGCTCCCCGGGCCAACGCCGTGTCCGGCTCCTCAGGCGCCGCCAACGGCAGGGTGGTTGCCGCCTCCAAAGCCGGCTTGATCATCGGGATGTCGATGCCGGAACCGACGACGAACACGGCGTCCGGGCGTGTCGCCAACTCCTCGGCACCAGACACCATCGTGGCCAGCTGGGTCACCGCCGCTTCGTCGTCGTCGGGCAGGGCCTGACGGTGAACGTCGGTGACCGACCCATCCGCGCTGTCGACCACCGCCAGGGTCGCGGTGTCGGGCTCGATGTACAACAGCGCCGTGTGCGCATAGTTGGTTTGGTTGCCGACCGCTTGGGCCAGCGCGGCCGCGGCCAAAAAGGCCGAGACCAACATCACGTTCTCGACCTTGTGGGCGGCCAGCGCATCGCGCAGAGCGGCGGCCTCCAGAGGATCCGTGAACGTGACGCCGGTCGATGCCAGTTGGTAGCCGCCCTCGGCTGCGCCCTCCCGGGTCCCCAAGATCGCCGAGACTACCTGGTCCGCCGCAGTGACCGTTGCCGTGTCGTCGTCAGCTGCCACGTTGAAATTGTCTTCGTCGACGGTGGCGCCGTCGCCATTCTCACCCTCGACCAGCACCATCCGGACTGCCGTCGGCGCCATCGACACGCCAAGCACGGTGTCCAAAGTTCCTCCATCGTCGTTTGCTAGCCAGTGATGTCGGGGACGTGATCAAAGCGAACTCCAGCGACAGCGACACGTCGGCGATCCCCACCCTGTATTCCCCTAGTTTGTCGATTTTACGCCGTTCCACTGGTCCGGGACCGGCCCGATTACGGCTAGGGCGCCAGGATCCCGTGGCCCTGGCTGCGACAAACCAACCGCCGAGACCGTTACGGAACATGGGGTCAACCAGAGCCGACGAGAAAGATGTCGCGGCCGTCCGCTCGCCGCTGCGAACGGCTACCTGTGCCCAAAACCACCGAACCCGTGACCAAAGCCACCGAACCCGTGCCCGAAACCACCGAACCCGTGGCCAAAGCCACCGAATCCATGCCCGCCACCGAAACCACCGAATCCGTGGCCACCGCCAAATAGGCCATGGCCACCAAAGGGACCACCACCGAAGGGACCGTGACCACCACCAAACGGACCACCACCGAACGGACCGTGACCGCCGCCAAAAGGACCACCACCGAACGGACCACGACCACCACCAAAGGGACCACGGGGGCCCGGCCCGCCGCCGAAGGGCCCGCGACCGCCGCCCACCGGAGGTTGGACAAGCGGTACGCGAGGCACAGGAACGAACACGGGCGGTGGAACCACGGGCACCGGGACGGCCCGCGGAGCCACGGGAGCCGGAGCTATGGCTGGTGGGTTCATGGGGTGGGGCGCCGCCACCGGTGCAGGCACCTGGACTTTCGGCTTCGCCTGAGGTATCGGCGCCGGCACGGGTTGGGTTGGGGCGATGATGTTTTCGTTGGGGCTGGGCCGCAACGCAACTGTCGGGCGGATGCTTATCGCCAGCGCAATCTCAAGCGCCACAACCGCGCTGATGAAGATCACCGCCAGCGCGCTGCCTGCCAGCAGGACGGATTTGCGCCGCTGCGCACTCTCGTCCAGACCGATGACGGTCTCGGCATCAGCGTCCTCGTCCGGCACGGCGCTGTAGGCGACGTTGAGCTTGCCCTTCTTGGCGGCGGCGGGAAGCTCTGGGACGCCGCGGTATTCGGGCAGGTATCCGGGCAGTAATCCGGGAGACTGGCCGGCGAGAGCTAACGGGTCTACCTCGCCGGTGCCGGGGTCGAGCGCGTAAGCCAGCGCGGCTGTGGACGACGCGAACAGCGGCGCGTTCGCCGAAGCCAGCGCCGCGCCACGAGCCAGGGCCATCTCCGGCTCGTCGGGTGCGGACAAGTCCAGTGAAGTTGCGGCCTCCAAAGCCGGCTTGATCAGCGGGATATCGACGCCAGACCCAACGACGACCACACCCTCCGGGCGCGCTTCCAGCGCTTCGGCTCCGGAAACCATCTCGACAAGTTCGGCCACAGCCTGGTCTTCGTCGTCAGCAAGAACCCTGCGGCGCACTTCGGAGATCGATCCGTCGGCGGTGTTAACCACAGCCAGGGTCGCCGAGTACGGCTCGACGAAGAGCAGCGCGGTGCGCGCGTAGTTAGTGGCGTCGCCGACAGCCTGGGTCAGCGCGGCTGCAGCCATAAAGGCCGAGACCAGCATGACGTTCTCGATCTTGTGGGCGATCAGCGCGTCACGCAGCAGCGCGGCCTCGACGTGATCGGTCCACGTCACTCCCGTCGATAGCAGCTGGTAGCCACCTTCCGCGGCGCCTTCCCGAGTGCCCAGGATCGCGGAGAGCACCTGATTGGGCGCCGTCGAGGGCGACAGATCCCCGTCGACGTCGAAGGTGTCCTGGTCGACAGCGGCCCCGTCGGCGCCTTCACCCTCGACCAGCACCATGCGGACCTTCTTTGGCGCCATCGAGACGCCAAGCACGATGCCCACCACCGCTAAAGTTCCCCCTCGGTAGTTTGCTGTGTCACGGCGACAAGTGCACCGACGACACGATTTTTCAGCTATCAACCACGGACTTGATTGCCACAGCAGCACGCAGGCTTTATGGTCCGGAATTGGCTGGGGGCGTTATGAAGTTCTGGTTATAGGAAACGGGGCAGTGCGGTTTTCGGTCTACCCCAATACTTCGACCCTACCCGCGTAGCCGCGCGGTGTTAAGGACAGGCCAGCGTGCGTTAACCGTGTTGCAACGCTGAGCGACATCCGGCTGCCGCGGACGGTTACCTGTGTCCGCCGCCACCACCAAAGCCACCGCCGAACCCGCCGTGGCCACCACCGAAGCCGCCAAATCCGCCGCCGCCGTGGCCACCACCGAAGCCGCCAAACGGCCCGCCGCCGCCACCAAACGGGCCACCACCATGACCGCCGCCAAACGGGCCACCACCACCAAACAGGCCGCCACCACCGAACGGCCCAGGACCAGCAGGCCCGCCACCACCAAACGGGCCACCACCACCAACAGGCCCACCACCAAACGGGCCACCGCCACCGAACGGGCCACCACCGCCGAACGGCCCAGGACCAGCGGGCTCACCGCCGATGCCGCCAGGGCCCGCGCCGGGGGCCGGAAAGTGTCCGCCGCCCTGGCCGCCAGGGCCACTTGGCTTGGGCGGCAAGCCTTGTCCCGGGGGAGCTTGGTGGGGCGGCGAATGTGGGATGGTGCCACCGCCTTGCGACGAGGGCGACTGCGGCGGCCGCACGTGCACCGGCGCTTGGGGCACCACGGGTTGCGGTGCGGAGAGATGCGGCGGGGTCTGAACGACCGGTGGGCTCACTATCTGGTCGGGAACCGGCACGTGGACCGGGGGCACGGGAACCGGCGCCACGCGAGGGACCACAACCGGAACCGGCACCATCGGAGCCACCGGAACCGGAGGGGCGGCGGGAACCGGAGGAGCCGCGGGGAGCGGTGCGGCGGCCGGCGGGTTCAGCGGCTTGGGAGCCGCCATCGGCTGCGGCACGCTGACCTTCGGCTTCGGCGGAGAAGCCTCAACCGGCGCGGGAGCGGGCGCCTGTTGGGTTGGCACGATGAGGTTTTGGCCGGGCGTGGGCCGCAAAGCGACGGTCGTGCGGATGCCGATCGCCAGCGCAATCTCCAGCGCCAGCACCGCGCTGATGCCAACGACCGCCAATCCGCTGCCGATCAGCAGGACCGGCCTGCGACGCGGTTGATCCTGTTCGGGAGCGAAGGGTTCCTCTATGACGACGGTCGGGACATTGGCGTCGTCGTCCGGCACAGCGCTGTAGGCAAGGTCATCGTCACCGAGCTCAGGCCCGACGCTGAGGTATTCGGGCAAGGCGTGCCGGCCGACCGCCCCGGTGCCGGGGTCTTGGGCGTAGGCCAGCGCCGCGGTCGACGAGGCGAACAGCGGCGCGTTCGCCGACGCCAGGGCGGCCCCGCGGGCCAGCGCCGTCTCCGGCTCCTCCGGGACGCTGACATCAAGCGAGGTCGCCGTCTGCAGCGCCGGCTTGATCGGGGCGATGTCAACGCCCGAACCGACCACGAACAGGCCGCCCGGAGCGGATTCCAGGTCCTCCAGTCCGGCCACCATGCCGGTGAGTTGTGCGGTGGCGTCGTCGTAGGACTCGGCATAGATCGGCTGTTTGTGGATATCGGCGATGGAGCCGTCGGAGGTCTCGACGACGGCCAACCTCGCGGTGTCGGGCTCCACGAAAAGCACCGCGGTGCGCTCGTAACCCATCGCCCCGCCGACGTTTTGAGCCAGCGCTGTCGCGGCCAGAAACGCCGAGACCAGCATGACGTTCTCGATCTTGTGGACGGCCAGCGCGTCACGCAAAGCGGCCGCTTCGAGCTGATCGGTCCACGTCACGCCGATAGCCGACAGCTCCAGGCCGGCGTCGGCGGCGCCCTCGCGGGTGCCCAGGATGGCGGCGATTACTTGGTCGGGCGCGCTCGCAGTGGCCGAGTCGTCGGCAGCAGTGACGTCAAACTCGTCCTCTTCCACCGTGGCGCCGTCTGCGTTTTCGCCTTCGAGCACGACCATCTGGATCGACGCCGGTGCCATCGACATCCCGAGCACGATATCCAATACCAACCCCTCCTAAATATTGCTAGCCAAGCCGTGGTCGGCGGAGGAGCGACCAGGGACCAACTAATCATCGCGCAGAAAGGCTGTGTGGACGCCCTGCCGAACCTAGGAAGGTCTTATGAAATTCTGGTAGGAGCGAGACGCCGTCGGTCCCCGCTGACCCTGGTACTTCGACCCCACGCGCGAGCTGCCGTAGGGGTGTTCCGCGGGGCTGGTTAACCGCAAAATACACAGCTGACCGATCTTCATGCCCGGCCACAGCGTGATCGGCAGGTTGGCGACGTTGGACAGTTCGAGCGTGATGTGGCCGCTGAACCCGGGATCGATGAAGCCGGCAGTCGAATGCGTCAGCAGACCTAAGCGGCCCAGAGACGACTTGCCCTCCAACCGCCCCGCGAGGTGGTCGGGCAGCGTGAAGAGCTCCAGCGTCGAGCCGAGCACGAACTCGCCCGGATGCAGCACGAACGGTTCGCCGTTAATGGGTTCCACCAGGGTCGTCAGCTCGTCCTGCTGCTGTGCGGGGTCGATGTGGGTGTAGCGCGTGTTGTTGAAGACCCGGAACATGCGGTCGAGGCGGACGTCAATGCTGGACGGCTGCACTAGGGAGTCGTCGAACGGGTCGATACCCAGCCGGCCGGCCGTGATTTCGGCCCTGAGATCACGATCGGAGAGCAGCACCTGACGAGCCTATCCGCTTGAGCGAGCCCGGATGCTAACCTTCTTCGGCGACAGCGCCGATGTAGTTCAATGGTAGAACATCAGCTTCCCAAGCTGAGAACGCGGGTTCGATTCCCGTCATCGGCTCCGGCCTAACCAGCTCGGCAAATGCAGCCAAATGTCGATTCGTCTTGCGCCCCAGTACCCCGACTCGCCGATGTTGCTACGCGCCTTGACGGCACGGATGTCAGCTCTTCATTCTCAATCGCCTTGATCGAGTGGCTCCAGGACGGCGCACCCGGCGGGCCGGGCGGGCGGCGCGCGCAGCGTGCGCCCAGTTGGCGAGCCGGATCAACCGCGCAGCGCGGAGAGCGCGTCTTGCACTTCCGATCGGTGACGTTCGTTGCAGGAAGCCCACCGCTGTTCGTTCGCGTCGAGGTCGGTGAGGAACGCGAACCGACGTCGAACGCGGGCTTCCCAGTCCGGGATGTCGACGGGCCGTGTCAAAATCCCAATCGAGTCGGGCTCGAAGTCTTGTTCACCACGGACAGTGAGGATGTCTTCTGGCCGAAGAGGGCGGCCGCCACGTCGATCGTCAACCACGTCGGCCCACACCTTGAGTACCCATAAGCGCCGCACAAGAGGTTCGTCGAAAGTGCGAGTCGCGAAATGGTTCAAGTCGTAGAGATCTCGTGCCAAAGCGACGCGTCGGTATCGCGCAAGTTTTTCTGCGCAAGCTTCCGCTTCAGCGACCACTGGCAGCGTCGGCAAGGGAAAGCCGTAGGCCCTATGGATCGGCAACGGCACAAAAGGGAGCGGCTCCGGCGGTAGAGCCAACGGGCGCCGTGCGAATTCGACACTGGCTGCAATCCGGGGCGCGCCCAGTTCAGCATGACTGACCGTCAGCCCCCAATGACGTCCATCACCCCTGGTGCTCACGATGCCAAATTCAAAGCCACCGATGCGGGCTCCATCGATAAGGCCGCAGACCTCGAGCACTACGTCGTCGTCGGGCGCGCCGAAATCTAAGTCGATTGAGAATCGGCCAGCGTTGCCTAACCGACACTTCCGCAAGCTAGTGCCACCCTTAAATACCAGCCGACCGTCACCGATGTTCGCCGCTTGGGCAAGGAGGAAAAGCAGGTGATCTTGGGCGACGTCGAGCAACGCTGCATCGTATGCATCGGCTCGTCCAGCCGCATGACGTGCGACTAGGGCGCGGGTAAGGCCGGCCACGGTCAGGCCTTGCCAACAACGGATAACAACGGTGCGACGAGACCATCGACGAGCTGGTATTTCGGAACCCAGACGCCCTCGGTGCTGCGACTCGCCCGAATGTGCGGATGAGTGAATTGCACGACGGACATCGTCTTCATCTGACGTTTTGCGAGCAGCGCCGCGCCTCGTTCAGGGTCACCTGCCACGTCGATCAGGTAGCTTGCGCGTTGCCATGTCGACATCGACTGGCCCGAAAGAAGTGGTAGCAGGTGCTCATCGACGCAATCAGCAGCTAGCACGTCCAGGTGCGCGACGATATCTGCCCATGGTCTGAACGATGATGGGCGCGCGGCGAGCTGCACAAGCAGTGCCTCCGGGCCAAACGCGGGTAGTCCTGTCGCCCACGACACGATATCGAGCCGCCGTCTGAGGAGCAGCGCCGTGCTCGGGGCCAGCTGCGCAGCGTCCTGGATATTCCAGGAGATTTTCACAATTGACACGTATTTGCGCAGACCGTCTGGAAGTCGCGTCTTGGCTGGAAGCCACAGTGAAACTCGACCCTGAGGCTGCCGATCCAGGTACCCGAGATGCCACGCAGCTGCGGCACCGGCCAGCATGCAGCCTGCGTCGTGATCACGCGCTAGCCATGCACGGACCGGAAGATACGGGTCGGACACGCCAGCCTCTCCTGGCGGGATGAATGCCCAAGTTCCTCGCACCGGCAGGCCGACCAGCCAGCCCAGGCGCCGTAGGTCGCGTATTGCTAAATCGACATCGCGCTCACTGGTGGCTTCCGCTAGCCGTAGGGCGAGATCTTCGGTCGTCACGACGATCGGTCGATCGCGAGCAAGCCCGCCAATCACCGCCGAGGCCCACTTTGGGATGCGCCGGTCGGCACCCAAGGGACTGGTTGCACCATGCGCGCTTAGGTTCATGGCGGATATTGTAACTTATATGACCATATTCCGCCTCATACCTAAGTAGACACTTAAGTTTGATGCGCTATGGGGCATTTAATAGACCCTCAGTCCGCCACAAAGCTAAGTGGACATCCATCGCGTCCCGCGGAATCGCCAAATCCACGATGCCCACGCATCGAAACAACGTCGAGAGTCCACGTGCTTGGAGGCGCGAAACGCGCCGAGCGGCCGTTCGGCGCTGGAAAACAGCTTCCCAAGCTGAGAACGCGGGTTCGATTCCGGTCATCGGCTCCGACCAAGCAGCTCGACACACGACATGCCGTTAGTCGAGCAAGCTATCCGGCGGCTCCTCGGGCTTCGATCGCCTCGGTCAATGCCCGCTCCGCTTCGGTGATTCGGTAAAGGCGGCAGACGATCTCGTCGATTTCCCGCTAAGCGGCAACAGCCTGATTTTCAATCGCCGCGCATTCGGCGGCGGCCTTGCCGAAGTAGGAGAGCAACCCAATCTTTCTGGGCGAGCGACAACCGCAATGGCTAAGCTTGGTGGTCTCGACCGATCCTTCACCGATGCCAACGCCAAAGGTGTTGCCGGAGAGTACTTCCCCACTACCCGAACTCGCTCGCCCCTTGCGGACACGTTTTAAGGTCTCAGAACCGCCAGCGCCACGGACGCTAATCATGGCGGCGCTTGTCTCAATGGTGAAGCAGCGACCGCGGCAATGTGCCTATCGACCGTCGTGCCTTGCCGCTTTCAATTTCCCATAAGCTCACCGCGCGGTACGTTTGTTGAACTGCTTTCATGTAAGGGATGCGTCGTCGAATTTGGGGCGGCAAACGGTCAAAGGAGATGCAGCTATGGCAGCACAGACGCGCTATGGCCGGTTTATGGGCGCGGCACTGGCAGGTGGCCCACTTCTCGTCGCCGGGCTCGTCTTGGCCGGCCCGGCTCGGGCTGATGCGACCTCCTTTCTGAATGACCTGCACAACGCGGGTATCCACGACGTCGGCGGCGGAGACCCGGCGCTGTTGCAGACGGGCTGGAAGCTATGCACCCAACTGAGTGACGGGGCGACGCCCGAGCAGCTGAGGGACCTGGCGCTGCAACGCTCCGACGGCGCCCTGGGCCCCAACGGTCTCACCGTCCAACAGGCCGACGACCTCATTAACTACGCCAGGCTCGATTTGTGTCCATGAAGACTGACGCGCGCCGGCGCCCGAACACCGGCTTCGCTCACCGTGACGTAATCGTGTATGTGAACATGCAGGCGAACGGCTACTTCGAGACGTGGCGCGAAAACGCCGAACGTCGCGGCGCGCCTTCGCGCGTCGTCGCCGAGATCGCCCGACGGCACGCCATCACCCCGGGGAGCTTCGAGATCCTCGAGCAGTTCACGGAAATCAAAGACTCACACGGCAAGTCCTACTTTCTGGTCCCGCCGGGCACCAGCGGGCACGACGCGCGCAACGCGACGCTGATGACCTACGTCCTCAACGCGGGCACCGACTACGGCGGGGCGGGCAAGCAGCCCGGCGACTTCCCGGAGACACCGTACTCGGCCGCCGAGGTCGCGCGGATCATCAACCGGCAGAAGGCAAATCGCTGGAGTTACTCGCGCGATGTCCGGTTCGTTCATCGCAACGGGGGGCGCCTCGTCACGACCCCGAACGGCATTCTCATGGGCCTGGGCGGCAACTGGATCCAGAGGCAGTTTAGCCGGCGGGGCGGCACCACGTGGGGTGACATCTTCATGGTCAATATGGGCAAAGTCGCCGAGCCCGCGGAGCTGCTTCGCCGGATCGTGCGGTCCGGGCACGCCTGGCACCACCTCGATCTGGACCGCGTCCTGCACCACGAGGAGCGGCACTGCCAGCAATGGGCGGCGAAGGGCTACGCGGGCATGCTCGGGGGCTACGGCTGGGAACTGGTCCGCGAGTTGGTCTTTGGTAAGGCGAACAGGCTCGAAGAAGACGCCGGCCTGTCCGACGGGGGTTACAAACCACGAATTCCGTTGTAGAGCACCATCAAACCGATCACGACCAGGATCGCCGCCATCAGCGCGGCGTTGTTTTTATCCATCCAGTCTTTGAGCCGTGCCATCGCATCGTCGAGGCGCTCACCGGCGGCCGCGTAGGCGAGTATCGGGATGGCGACCGTCGACGCGGCGATCACCACGAAGAAGGCGGCGGCCAGCCAGTCATCGGCGACGCCCAGCCCGCTTCCGCCGATGGCTAGTCCGGCCGGAACGCAGATGAGCAGTACGTCGGGTCTTATCACCACCAGCGCCGCCGCCGTTATCGCCGCGCGCGCCGGGGTGATGGCGGCGAACGATCGCATCCACGCCGGCGACTCGGTGTGACCGTGCCGGGTCAGCCATCGATACGCGCCGAACACCACGAGGGCCGCCCCGAGCGTCACGCGCAGCCAGGACGCCCAGGTTGGCGGCGACTTGTGCAGACCGCCGAGGACGCCGGACGCCGCGACGGAGAGCGCCGTCAGCGCCGCGAGGCCCAGCAGCCAACCGCCGAGGAACGCAAGGCTGCAAGGCCGCGGTCGGGGTGCTTGTAGCACCAGCACCGCCGGGATGACCGTGATCGGCGAGAGCGCGATGACCAGACCGAGCGGAATGAGCCCGGCCAGCACAGAACCCCAGCTTCCTGCCATGGGCAGCAATCTATCGTGCCGCGGGCACGTGGCAGCGACCGAAAAAGGTAACCACGTTACGACAGAGCGTGAATTCCGTTGTAGAGCACCAACAAACCGATCAGAACCAAAATGACCGCCATCAGCGCGGCGTGATTTTGCTCCATCCAGACTTTGAGCCGTTCCAGGGCGTCGTCGAGGCGGTCGCCGGCACCGGCATAACCCAATACGGGGGCGGCAACCGTCGACGTGGAGACGACGACGAAAGCCGCGGCGGCCGTCAACCCACCTGCGGTGCCTAGCCGGCTGGTGCCGATGGCCAAGCCGGCCGCCGCACACAGGATCAGCACCTCGGGCCTCAGCGCCACCAGCACCGCCCCGGTCACGCCCGCGCGAGCCGGACTCAGACTGGAAAACGAACGCATCCAGGCCGGGCTCTTGCCGCGACGATGCCGGGTCAGCCAGCGGAACACGCCGAACGCGATCAGCGCCGACCCCAGCACGACGCGCAGCCAGGACGCCCAGGTCGGCGGCGCCATGCTCAGATCACCGAGCAGGTCGGAGCCACCGATGAACAACGCGGTGAAGGCGACCAGACCTAGCATCCAGCCGCCGAGGAAGGAGAGGCTGGCCGGCCGCGGCCGGGGCGCGTGGAGGACCAGCACCGCCGGAATGACCGTGATTGGTGAGAGCGCGATGACCAGACCGAGCGGAATGAGCTTGGTCAGCACGGAACCCCAGTTGCCTGTCACGGGCAGCATCATCGCATTGCCGCGACGGGCGACCACGATGAACCCGGATCGCGGCCGCACCGCCCGGCAAAGGCCGCGGACCCCCGGTCCGCTTCTGGCAACATAGCGATGGTGTTCGGCGAAACCGCGATGTGCTTGGTGGCTCGGTGAGCGTCGCGGTTGCCGGCGAGTCACGGCGTCACCGCGGCGGCCACCTGACACCACCGCGGGCCGCGCTCGACCCGCTCATCGTTGGCGTGCTGGCCGCCGCGATAAGTCTGGGCGGCGCGGCTCGTCCGTCTTTCTGGTACGACGAGGCCGCCACCATTTCGGCCGCATACAGCCGGTCGCTTGTTCAGTTGTGGCACATGGTGGGCACCGTCGACGCCGTCCACGGCCTGTACTACTTGCTCATGCACGGCTGGTTCCAGATTTTCCCGCCCACGGAGTTCTGGTCCCGTGCGCCAAGCGGTCTGGCTGTCGGAGGCGCGGCGGCCGGAGTCGTGGTGCTGGGCAAGCAGTTTTCATCGCGCACCGCCGCGGTGGCCTCCGGAGTTTTCTGCGCGATCTTGCCTCGGACCACGTGGGCGGGCATCGAAGCTCGCCCGTATGCCCTGTCGATGATGGCCGCCGTGTGGCTGTCGGTGCTGCTGGTTCGCGCCGCTCGCCGTGACGACGCTCGGGCGTGGCTGTCTTATGGCATCGCCCTGGCCATCTCGATCGTGCTCGATGCGTACCTCGCGCTGCTGCTCCTGGCGTACCTCATTTTCATCGGTGTTTTCCAATGCAGGCGAACGGTTTTGGCACGGTTTGCCATTACGTCGGTTGCGATGGTTTGTGTCCTGGCGCCGTTTTTGGCGGTGGTGGCCGGGCAATCCCATCAGATCAGTTGGGTCCCACCGATCGGGAGCCGGACGATCGAAGATGTAGTGGTACAACAGTATTTCGAGCGAAGCCCCCCGTTCGCACTTTTGTCGGCATTGGTGATTGCGGCGGCTATTGCCTTGTGGATCAGCAAGTCCGCGCGATTGGCGCCGCCGGATCGGCAACTGTTGGTCCTTGCGGCCGCATGGCTTGCCATCCCGACCGCCCTGATCGTGATCTGGTCAGCGCTGTTTCACCCGATCTACACGCCGCGCTATTTATCCTTCACCACACCCGCGATGGCACTGGTGCTGGGCGTCTGCGCCGCGGCGGTGGCCGTCAGGCCATGGACGACGGCGGCTCTCGTCACTCTTTTCGCCGTCGTGGCTGCACCGAATTATGTTAGGGCGCAACGCAACCCGTATGCAAAATATGGAATGGACTACAGTCAGGTGGCCGATCTGATCACCGCAAAGGCGGCGCCGGGCGATTGCTTGCTCGTGAACGACACGGTGACGTTCATGCCCGCGCCCATGCGCCCGCTGATGGCGGCGCGCCCCGATGCCTACCGGAAGCTGATCGATCTCACCCTGTGGCAGAGAGCAACCGAGCGCAACGAGGTCTTCGACACCAACCTCATACCAGAAGTTGTCGCCAAGCCGTTGAGCCGCTGCAGCGTCGTGTGGATCATCACACAAGCGGACAAGTCAAGGCCGGACCACGAGCAGGGCTCGGCGCTGCCGCCCGGCCAACTCTTCGGAGCAACCCCCGCCTTCGCGGTTCCGCACGACCTGGGTTTCCGGCTGGTCGAGCGCTGGCAGTTCAATCTGGTTCAGGTGATCAAGGCCGAGAACTCGGGGCGATAACGCGCTACCAGATGCGGATGTAGTCGATGAGCATGGCCGCCGGGAAGGTACCCAGGGCCGGATCGCCGGCGCCGACCCCACCGACCGCGAGCGTGAACATGGGCGTCATCCAATAGCCGGGGTTGTTGAAGGGCCAGCGCATGTCGTCGGGAGCGCCGCCGTGGACGTGGATGGGCTTGTTCGGCACGCTGAAGTACGGTGCCCCGTCTCGCGAAAATTGGAACCCGTCGTCAGCCCAACGCATTCGCCAGGTGTGCCACGCGCCGTCCACCAACCCCGGAATCGATTTCCCTTCCCAGGTTTTCCCGTTGGATGCCGCGTGGACCGTGGTTCCCGCGGGCCACTGACCGTTGCCATACCACTCGAAGATGTCGACCTCGCCGTCCGGCAGCGGATCCTCGTTGACGCCCCAGAACGAGGGCCAAAGGCCGGGGAACAAACAGTCCAGCTTTATCCGCGCTTCCCAGGTTTGGTTGATCATGCTGCGGAAGTTGCCTCGCAGTTTGCCGCTGTAGTAGGTGCCGAACTCTTGGGTGGCGCAGAGGACGAGATTGGAATTGCCGTCAAGGAACACGTTTCGTCGGTCGTCGCGGTAAATCCCCGCGACCGGCGGGAACACGTCGTCCTGCCAGGTCTGCACCGTCCATTTGCCCGGGTCGGGACCCGCGCCCGCCGGGCCGTCAAACTCGTCCTGGAAAATGTAGGGGCCGCCCCCGGCGGATGCCGGCGCGGTCGGCGCCGACGGGGCCGCCCAGGCCTCCGGGATGCGCATCGCAGCCCCCAGCATGCCGATCCCCGTGGTCAACAACATGCTGCGACGATCCATCTTCAATACCACCAATCTCGTAAAGCCGGGACCTCAGACTTGACGCCATCCCCCTAAGCAACTTTCGCAAACGGTGTTATGAAACCATGCGGCGGGGCACGGGTGCATCTCGCAGCCTAGGGATGGGAGCCGCTCGGGGTCCAACCGGCAAACCCCTGCCGTTGGCTGCGAACCGCCTTCGGCTCAGGGATTTCGGCAACCTTCTGCGGGGCGGGTTCCCGCCGCATAGAGGAGTTGCTTGAGGTGGCGTTGTTCGTCGACGGTGAGCCGGTTCAACATCCGTCGATCGGCCACTTCTACGGCGGCCTCCGCGCGCTTCAGCAGTGCCTTGCCATGGCGGGTGAGCTGGGCCGGCATTGCCCGCCCTGCCGGGGTCGACGCCGGACGATGCAGGACACCGCGGTCCTCCAGTGCGTGCAGCACCTGGTTCATCGCCTGCGCGGAGACATTGGTACCGCGGGCCAGCTCGGCGCTGGTGAGCCCCGGATGCATCGACAAGATCCGCATGCACACGAATTCCGGCAGGCCGAGCCCCAGCGGCTTGAGCTCCGCGGCGACCTGGGGCCGCAGCGCCGCCATCACGCGGTACAGCAAGAATCCCAGCGGCTCATCATCGGATTGACCCATGCCCAACATGCTGACATGCGCCAAGCAGTTCGACGCACGACCATCAATTTCCTTGACATCGACGAGCTCGGTGGTATCAAGGAGCTTGATAGCCTTTAGTGGACCTAAATAGAAAGGAACGACAGCGATGTCTGGTGGTGGATTCTTCGGCGGTTTCGGCGGACCCGGCTTCGGCGGACCCGGCTTCGGCGGACCCGGCTTTGGCGGACCCGGTTTCGGCGGACCCGGCTGGGGTGGCCCCGGCTTTGGCGGACCCGGCTTCAAGAAGGGTTTCGGCCCGCACGGTCGCCATGGTCTCAAGCGCGCGGCCTTCGTCACTGCGGCGCTGCTACTCGATGGGCCGGCCGACGCCGCCCAAGTCGTGCAGCGGGTGTCCGACGCAACCGACGGCGCGTTTAACCCGCCGCAGGACCTGGCGGAGCTTGCCATCGGGCTGCTTGCCGGCCGGGGCGTGGTCACGGTCGACAACGGGGTGGCGACCCTGACCGAACTCGGCCAGAACCTGCTCGCCTGGCGCGGCGTCAGCAGCGAGACCGCGCACGCCTTCCTGGGGCGGGCGGCCAAGTTCGGCGACGTCTTCAAGATCCGCAGGGAACTCTTCGAACTCGCCGGTCTGGCTCGCACCATCGTCTGGACCGGCACCGACGAGCAGAAACAGCAGCTCGCCGAGACCCGGACCAAGGTCCTGGCAGCCCTGACCGAGGCGAAGAAGGCGCTGCACCGCGTCCTCGGCGAGGGCTAAGACACCCGCGCCTTAGGCGGAAGTGGGTTCGCTGAGTCTGACCAGCATCTTGCCGATGTTGGCCCCGGTGAACAGCCCGTTGAGGGCATCGACGCACGACTCGATGCCCTCGAAGATGGTCTGGCGGTGTCTGATCCGACCCTCGCGTTCCCACCGCCTAAGCGCGGCGAACGCCTCCTCGAAGCGACCCCACTCGTCGAGTGCGTTGAACCCCTGCATCAGCGCGGTCTTGGACAGCAGGTTCACGTAGTTGGCCGGTCCCGGGTGCTCCCCGCTCAGGTAGCTGGAGATGACGCCGCAGAGCACCACCCGCGCCTTGGTGGCCAGGCGGCCCAGCACCGCGTCCAGGATCGGCCCGCCGACGTTGTCGAAGTAGACGTTGACCCGGCGGGGGCAATGCTGCTTGAGCGCCGCCGCGAGGTCGTCGTTTTTGTAGTCGATGCACGCGTCGAACCCGAAGTCCTCGATCACCGCGCGGCATTTCTCCGGCCCGCCCGCGATGCCCACCACCCGGGCGCCGGCGATCTTGGCGATCTGCCCGGCCACCGATCCGGTGGCGCCCGCCGCAGCCGACACCACGACCGTCTCCCCGGGCTGGGGCCGGCCGATGTCCGTCATCCCGATGTAGGCCGTGGCCCCGGTCGGGCCGTACACGGACATCACCGCCAGTTGGTCGACTTTCTCGGCTGGGTGGGCCTTGCCGGGGATGGGCGTGCTGAACACGTCGTCGCGGACGATCACGTACTCCTGGAAACCGGTCAGCGTGGTGACGACGTCGCCGACCTCGTAGGCGTCACAGCGCGAGGCCACGACCTCGCCGATCCCGGCGGCCCGGATGACCTCGCCCAGCTGCACCGGCGGCAGGTAGCCGGGCTGGTCGTTCAGCCAGGTGCGCACGGCGGCGTCGAGTCCCACGTAGGTGGTCCGGACCAGCGCCTCACCCTCCGCGGGCTCGGGTGCCGGCGTGGTGACCAGCTGCGTGTCACCGGCCTGGACCAGGCCGACCGGGCGGCGACGCAACAAGATCTGGCGGTTCGGCAAATCGGGCACGGTGCTGAAACTACCCATTGGCCGCGATCCGGTGGGAGCATCCGTGCGGGGACACGCAGGACGACCGGGAAGAACGGATCCGGGAACTCGAGCGCCCGCTGGGCCAGCGCTAGGACGGCTCTTCCGAGTCGTCGTCGAGGACGCTGACCGCGATGCCGTAGGGCAGGAAGCGCACCTTGCGCTTCGGATCGACGTTGTTCTTGTTGGCGCGCAGCGCGTCGAGTTCGGTCGCATAGACCTGTTCGACGTGCGCACCGCCGTCGGCGTCCACGGTGTAGATGGCCCAGACCCCGTCACCGGCCTCGCCGGCGGTCTCTGGCGCGGAGCGGGGCCGCCGCGACGGGTCCTCGAAGAACGCCGACCAGCCCGTCCTGACACCGGGACCGGCGACAAAATTGCCGATCCGCTCGAACAGGTCGCGCAGGCCCTCGCTGCCCTCCCTGATCACTCGGTCGAACTCGTCGGGATCGAATCCGAACGCACCGTACTCGGCCACACCGACCTCCTTGCAGCTCACACCGCTGGTGCCCAGTGTGCGCCCAGTCGACGCCCATCCGCCACGGCCGCCTGCGGCCCGATCAGTACCCCGGACCCAGGAACGGGTTCTGTGAGTTCCCCGGATACTGCGGATACTGAGGGGCCTGGGGGGCCTGGTTCTGCGGAACCGGGACCGGTATCGGCACCGGTAGCAGCGGAACGTGTATCCACTCCGTCGTCATCGGCACCGTCGTCGTGGGCGTCGTCGCCTGAGCTGGTGCGGGCGACGGCGTTGTCGTCGGGGGCGGCGGCGGGGGGCTGGTGGTCGTCGCCGTCGTCATAGGCGGCGGCTGCGTCGTGGTCGGTGGCGGCGGTGGGCGTCTCGTGGTGACGACGGGCGGCGGCGTGGTCACCACCACCGGTGGCGGAGGGGGCGGCGGTGGTGGCGGCGACGGCGGAGGGGGCGGTGGCGGCGCGGCGCTGGGGACCGGCTCGGCGCTGGGTGGCGGCGGCACAGCCGTCGGGGGCGGGGGGACCGGAGTCGGTATCAGGGAGCTGACCGGCGGCACCGGCACGGGCGCGACGGTGGGCGCCGGCGGGGTCTGGCGGTTCTCTATGCCCGTCAACGTGTAAGCCACGCCGCCGATCGCCGTCATGGCCACCAGGGCGCTCATCCCGATAATCAACTGCGACAGCCGGACGCGACGCCACGGCCGTTCCCTGGGTGGGTCGATCACGTTCAGGCGCATCGACCAGCCGGCCGGACCGTCTTCGTCGTAGGCTTCGGGCGTGTATGGTGCTCGCACATCGCCGGGGTATTCGGTTTGCGACCAAGCCAACTCGCGATCGGTGAGCGCCTCGTCGTCGATCACCAGCACGTCGCCGGCCGGCAGTTCGATGACATCGCCGGCGGCGGCGGTCGTGAGCAGTCCGATGGACGTGCGCGTCCGCAGATCCAGCTCTTCACCGCGGGAGGCCAGCAGCAATGCGCCGGCCGCGGCGGCGAACGCGGGCTGCGACGGGGTCACGACCGGTCTGCGCGAATGCACCGAAAGGCGTTCGGTGACAAGCGGAATGCTCGCACCGCCGCCGACGGTGACCACGGCCGACAGGTCCGCCCAGCTCTTGTGATGGCGGGCCAGCATGTCATCGAACGCGTAGATGAAGCCGGTCAGCCGGTCCTGTATCAGGTCCCCCAGCTCGTCCCGTGTCAGCCGCATGCTGCAACGGCGCCCACCAAGTTCCGCGGCCAATTCGGTTGTGGTTTCGGTGGATAACCGCTCCTTGGCCGCGCGGCACTGCTCCTTGAGCAGGGTGAGCTGGCCGACCGCGGCGGTGCTCGCCGGGTCGATGCCGCTGCCATGTCCTAGTTCCTCGAAAACCCGAAGCAATAACGCCTGGTCGATTTCGTCGCCGGAAAAGGCCGCGTAACGCATTGTGGGGCTGACGAGCTCGAAATCCCCCGCGAGGCTCACCAACGTCGCCGAGGTGCCGCCGCCACCGAAGTCGAGCACCCCGACCACGCCGGTCGCCGCAAGGCACAGCTCCGCGTTCGCCGCGGTCAACGCCGCGATCGCATCCGAGACCAGGCGGGGCGCCATGCCGCTTCGGACGAAGCCCAAATGCGTTCGTAAGCCGTTGCGCAGCGCCTGCACCGTACTGGGTTTCCAGTACGCGGGAACCGCGATGGAGATTTCCGAGGAAGCCGCGTCCGCACCGGCGTCCAGCACCATCGCGTCCAAGGCCTCCACCGTCAGGAGGTCCGGGTCGTGGGCGGACCCGTCGGGCGACACGAGCGCAACCGAGTCACCGATGCGCTCCACGAAGCCGCGCATGAGCACGCCCGCCTCGGTGAGGTTCGGATTCTCCTCGGGCAGGCCGATTTTCGGCGCGCAGTGCGGATATAGGGTCAACACAGCACGCCGCGTTACTGGCGGACTTTCGTTACGTGCAGCGACCAGGTTCGTGGTCCCGATCGACAACCCCAGTGGGTCGTACATAGAGCGAATACTTTCGTCTATAGAGGTCGGTGGCCAGCGTTAACCATAGTCGCGGACACGCGGAAAGCCGATGGCTTGCAACATCATTGGTACCCGCTCGATGCGATTGTGTCACCGAAGCGGTACTAAAAACCCCTTGACAAGACGTCCGGGTTCATGCCACGAACAGCGGCAGCGAACGCCTCGGCTCAAACCGGAATGACGATCCACCACTGACTTTGGCCACCGACACCTCTGGCAGTTCGCCCGCCGGGGCATCGGTTTCGATTAGTTCTGTGGTCCAGTCGGTGCTCGTACCGCTAACCCGGACCTGGAGGCGCGGATCCACCGCGGTGGCGATCGCTTGCAGCGGCTGCACGGATTCCGGCGAGCACAGCGATATCCACGCGCCGTCGTCGTGGGCCGGCGACCGGTGCACAATCAGCCGGTCCGCCTCCACTTCCGCCACGACGTAGCCCGCCGGGTTGAGCAGCGGATGCAGCTCGAGCGCCCTCAGCGTTCCTTCGACCCCGCCAGGGAGCGCCAGGGCGTTGTGAATCCGCTCGGCGGCCAGGCCGGCCAGGCCGATCAGGCCGCGGGTGCCCACCGCGGCGGCCTCGGCATCGTCGGCGGCACGCTTTCGCACCGCGATGGCAAACGACAGATAGAGCAGGTGCATCTGCAGGCAGACCTCGTCGGCCATCCGCACCAGCGCCGAGTGGGAGAAGGCGCCGAAGTCGAAATCGGACAGCAGCGGGCCCGAGTAGTCCGCCTGCCCCTCCTCGGACCGGTCGATGGGGTCGAGTTCCCATGCCGCGGCGCGGGTTTCGCGCACGATATCCAGCGCGGGGATGCTCTCGGCCTCGGGATGGGAGTCGTCGATGATGACGGTCCACGCGCAGTGCGGATGCCTATCCGCCGGCTGCCGCGGCGGGCGGTGGATGGGACGCATCTGCGCGCGCGGGTTGGTCGCCACCGCGGTGGCGTCGAACGTCGGATCCTCGATGGTGTGGCACATCCCGAACACGTACTCCTCGCCCATCGGCTCCACGTCGAGCAGCGCGCCGCAGTGGTCGAGGTGGAATTCGCCGTGCCAGCGGTCGTGGATGGTGTACCGGAAATCCATGAATTGCGGCGGCGCGCCGATGTCGAGCTGTAGGCCCTTGAAGATGGTGGGCACGTCGTCGCCCTCGAAGTTCAGCGCCCGCTGCATGCGCTTGGTGTAGATCGGGCTGGCGCCCGCCCACTCCTCGATGGCGATCTGCACCATCTCCTCGCGACCGAACGAGCTAATGCACCAGGCCATGCCGGAACGGTCGATCATGTGCCCGATCAACAGCAGTTCGGGGACCAGGACGGCAAGCTGCTCACGGGACAACCGCGCGTATCGGGACTGACTCACCGACCCAAAAATAGTCGTGGCTATGTTATAAAGTCAACAATGTCCATTGCCGCGAACCGGACACCCGGGCGCTCCATCAGACCCACCCGGCGCACCAGCGCGCCGCGCAAACGCGGGGATGACACTCGGGCCAGGATCATCGACGAGACGGTCCGGTGCATCGTGGAGGAGGGGTTCGCCGCCGCGACCGCCAAGCACGTGGCCGAACGCGCCGGCGTGACGTGGGGAGTCATCCAGTATCACTTCGGCGACCGCAACGGCATGCTGATCGCCGTCGTCGACGACGGCGTGGCCAGGCTGGTCGACAGTCTGTCGTCGGCCAATGTCAGCGAGCTTCCGCTGCGCGAGCGCATCGAGGTCGTCGTCGACACCGCCTGGCGCTGTTATAGCAGCCCGACGTCGATGGCCGCCTTCGAAATCCTGCGCGCCACCCGCGGCGGTCCGGGCGAGTCCTCGCGGCGCCACCTGCTCGAAATGAACTCCGCGATCGGCCAGCTCGGCCGGCTGATCACCGAAGACCCGGCGAATTCCGGTGTGGCCGAAGTGATCTGGGCCACCCTGCGCGGGGTGGTGCTGGCGCAGATGATCACCGGGACCCCGATCGACTGGCATCGGGAGCGACGGGCGCTGATCGACATGGTCACCCGTGTGCTGCAATGACCTGATGAGCCCCCAAGACTTCGCCTCCGAGATAGCCGACATCGAAGCGATCAAACAGGTCAAGTACCGGTATCTGCGCACGCTGGACACCAAGCGCTGGGACGACTTCGCCGAGACGCTGACCGACGACGTGGTCGGCGATTACGGGTCGTCGGTCGGTGCGGAGCTGCACTTCACCAACCGCGTCGACCTGGTGAACTACATGCGCAGGTCACTGGGCCCGGCCGTCATCACCGAACACCGGGTGACTCACCCGGAGATCACGGTGGGGGGCGATGAAGCGTCGGGCACCTGGTACTTGCAAGACCGGGTCATCGTCGCCGATTTCGACTTCATGCTGATCGGTGCGGCCTTCTACCGCGACACCTACCGGCGCACCGACGATGGCTGGAAGATCAGCGCCACCGGCTACGACCGCACCTATGAGGCCACAATGTCGTTGGCGGGCTTGGACTTTAAGGTCAAAGCCGGTCGCGCCCTGGACTGACGCCCGGCTACTTGGTGATCGCGATCACCGCGCCGGGCCGCAGCCACCGGATGATCTGCACCAGCTGGGCATCGTCGATCGCCACGCAGCCCTCGGTGGGGGCGCCGTCGGTGGTGTGGAAGAAGAACGCCGCACCGCCGCCCGGGACCTTGTTCTTGTTGACGCCCATCACCACCGCGTGCTTGTACTGCGGGATTTGCAGGTTCTCGCTCGCGGCCGTGCTGAACGGGCACTGGGATTTCTGGCAGACCTGCATGGAGTTGAAGGTGGGGCTATGGTCGTCGCCGCTCCACCAGTGATTCGGCCCGACTTGCGTATAGGGCAGTCCCCCACCGGGATTCGGCGCCGTGCCGAAGGCGGAGTCGAGCGTGTACACCCCCATCGGGGTGGCCGGAACCCCGCTCCTGGCCTGCGGCGCCATGCCCGCCGAACCGACGTGGGTGGGGATGCCGGTCTTGAGCGCCTGCCAGCCCGCGGCGGTGCGCTGATAGATGTCCATTTGCGCGGTGGAACCGCCGGTGCTGACGACCGAAACCACCTGCGTGGCATTGCCAACGGAGTTCGCGAACCAGGGGGTCGCCGCACCACTTGCCGGGGCGAGCAGAAGCGACGCGCACACCACGCACGCCACAGCCCCCAGCGAAGCTAGCAGTCGGCGCATGGATTCAATCGTCGGGCGGCGCTGACCTAAAGGTCAAGTAAAGCTTTAGGTTCGGTTGGATCACCGCGCCGTGATCCAATGGGCGCCGGCTCTGGCAGGGCTCGCGAGCAGACGCGGAATCGCATGATTTGCACGCAAATCATGCGATTCCGCGTCTGCTCGCCATCGTGGTTGGCCACTGGCCAAGCGGTCATACTGGCGTCATGGCGGTCTTCGTCCGAAGGTTGTTCGGCATCGGCAAGCTGCCCGCCGACCTGCACGCTCAGGTCGAGGCGGAGGGCCTTATCTACCTTGCCGACTACGTCGCGGTGACCCGGCGGTTCAGCGGCGTCCTCCCCGGCGTGCGGTTGCCGCACAGCGTCGCCAGCTATGCGGGTTCGCTGGTCTTCACCTCGGAGCGGGTGCTGGCGACGCTGTCCATGCTGCCCAAGCTGGCCGGCCCGACCGTCAACGTGCGCTGGGACGCGCCGCAGACCGGCGCGGCGCAGGTCGAGATTTCGTCAACGGGATTGCAGGTCGACGTCGACGTCGCCCAGGTTGACAAGAAGTTCAGCGGCGAACTGTCGCTGCACTACAAGGCGGCCATCCCGGCCGACGTGCTCGCCGGCCTGCCGCGGCGGTCGCTGGCCTTCGACATGCCGCCCGACTACGTCTTCCGGGCGGTCGGCGTCACCTACAGTCCGTGATCGTGATCCGCGGCCAGGGCGGCTGCCGGAGCACCGCCAGGGTGCCGATCACCGCCGCCAGCAGGCCGGTGATCACCCCGATCAGGGCGATCCGGTCCGCGTCGACGGCGGGCACCCAGGAAGCCTTGCCGTCGCGCACGACAAACACGCCGAGCGGTTTGGAGACGGGGATCACGGTGGCACCGTCGGAGGTCTCATAGGGCTCGCCGTATGCGCGCGCGGCGCCGCCGGCGGGCTGCTGGTCGAGTACGTCGGAAAGCTTCACGGAAACACTCCCTTCCGAGGCCGTCTGAGAAGGCACGGTCCACGCTAACGCGCGATTTCCTACGATGAACCCTGTGACCGATCAGGCGTTCAGCCCCCAGGAGCGGCGGGCCGTCTATCGGGTGATCTCCGAGCGGCGTGACATGCGCCGGTTCCTGCCGGGCGGCGTCGTGGGAGAGGAGGTGCTGGCGCGGTTATTGTGCGCCGCGCACGCCGCGCCCAGCGTCGGGCTGATGCAGCCGTGGCGCTTCATCCGGATCACCGACGACGAGCTCCGCAGACGCATTCACGCGCTCGTCGAGGAGGAGCGCCCGCTCACCGCCGCGGCCCTGGGAGAGCGCGCCGAGGAGTTTTTGGCGCTCAAGGTGGAGGGCATCCTCGAGTGCGCCGAGCTGTTCGTGGTGGCGCTGTGCGGCAACCGCGACAGGCACGTGTTCGGCCGGCGGACGCTGCCGCAGATGGATCTCGCGTCGGTGTCGTGCGCAATCCAGAACCTGTGGCTGGCGGCCCGCTCGGAAGGCCTTGGCATGGGCTGGGTTTCGCTGTTCGATCCGGAGCGGTTGGCGGGTCTGCTGGCAATGCCGGTCGACGCCGAGCCGGTGGCCATCCTGTGCCTGGGCCCGGTGCCCGAGTTTCCGGATCGGCCCGCGCTGGAGCTGGACGGCTGGGCCTGCGCGCGACCGCTGTCGGAGTTCGTCAGCGAGAACCGATGGGGTCGGCCGTCGCGGCTGCGGTATCGTCGCCGGTCGAGGTGACGGTATGACAGACAACGTGCTGATCGTGCACTGGCACGACCTGGGGCGATATCTCGGCGCCTACGGCCACCGGGATGTATCCAGCCCACGACTGGACCGGCTCGCCGCCGAAGGTATCCTGTTCACCAGGGCCCATGCCACGGCGCCGCTGTGCTCGCCGTCGCGCGGATCGCTGTTCACCGGCCGCTACCCGCAGACCAACGGGCTCGTCGGCCTGGCTCACCACGGCTGGGAATACCGCAGCGGCGTCCGGACCCTGCCGCAACTGTTGTCCGAATCCGGTTGGTACTCAGCGCTTTTCGGCATGCAACACGAGACGTCCTACCCGAAGCGGCTGGGCTTCGACGAATTCGACGTGTCGAACTCCTACTGCGAGCACGTGGTGGACCAGGCCTCCGAATGGCTCCGGGCGTGGCTCCGGGACGCCACCGAAAGCCTCGCGGACCAACCGTTCCTGTTGACCGCGGGGTTCTTCGAGACGCACCGGCCCTACCCGCGGGACCGCTACGAGCCGGCCGACGCCGCGGACGTCGACGTTCCCGACTGCCTGCCCGACACTCCCGAGGTCCGCGGCGATCTCGCCGACTTCTACGGGGCGATCGCGACGGCCGACGCCGCAACCGGCCGGCTGCTGGACACGCTGGCCGAGACGGGGCTCGACGCCAACACCTGGGTGGTGTTCTTCACCGATCACGGCGCCGCGTTCCCGCGTGCGAAATCCACGCTATACGACGCCGGAACCGGCATCGGCATGATCATCCGCCCGCCCACCGGCCGCGCCGTGGCGCCGCGCGTGTACGACGAACTGTTCAGCGGAGTCGACTTGGTGCCGACGCTGCTCGGCCTGTTGGGTCTCGACGTGCCGGCCGACGTCGACGGCGTGTCCCATGCGGGCGCCTTGCTTGCGCCGGACACCGAGCCGGACACCGTGCCAGTCAGAGACCACGTGTACACCACGAAGACCTTTCACGACTCGTTCGACCCGATTCGCGCGATTCGCACCAAGGAATACAGCTACATCGAGAATTACGCGCCCCGGCCGCTGCTCGACCTGCCATGGGACATCCAGGAAAGCCCGTCGGGATTGGCCGTCGCGCCGTTCGTCAAGCGCCCGCGCCCGCAGCGCGAGCTCTACGACCTGCGCGCCGACCCCACCGAGACCAACAACTTGCTCGCGGGCGACACGGGCATAAAGGCAGGCATAGACGCGGGTATAGACGCGATCGCGACCGATCTGGCTGTCCGCCTGGATGATTGGCGTCAGCGCACCGGTGACGTCATACCATCGGAGTTCGCCGGTTCCCGCATCGCGGTGCGTTACACCGAAACCTATCTACAGATTCATCACGCGACGCCGAGCGGCCGCGCGGCGATCGCCGTCGACCGCGGCATCGAGGAGTGATCCGGGCCGGTTACGCACTCGAACGGCGCGCGCCCCCAACCTCGGCGACGATGAACACCCGCCGGAAGGGGAAGATGGTCGTCCCGTCGGCCCGGGGCGGGTAGGCGTCGTCCAGCAGCGGGATGAGCTCCCGGCGGAACTGCTCCCAGCCCTCGTCGTCGAGCCGCTCGCGCACCGGGACCAGCGCCGTGCCGGTGATCCATTCCAGCACCGGATGCTCCCCGGTCAGCTGATGCAGGTAGGTGGTTTCCCAGACATCGACCTTGCATCCGACGTCCAGCAGCAGGTTGGCGTAGTTTATCGGTGGCTGAACCACCGCCCCCACGCGAAAAGGTATGTCGCGCATGATCTTTGCGTAGGGCTCACGGCGGGCCAGCGTCCGCACCGTGGCATGCGACGGTGTATCGAAGTTGCCCGGGATCTGCACGCCGAGCCAGGATCCGGGCGCCAGCTCGCCGGCCCACCGGACCAGCAGGTCGGCGTGCTCGGGCACCCAATGCAGGGCCGCGTTGCTGACCACCACGTCGGTGTCGGGCTTGGGCTTCCAGTCCCGCAGGTCGCCGGTGACGGCGTCGATTCCGCGTTCCCTGGCGGCGGCGACCATCTCCGGCGAGCTGTCCATCGCCTCGATCACCGCGTCCGGCCAGCGCCGGGCCAGGTACTTGGTCAGGTGGCCCGGCCCGCAACCGAGATCGACCACCCGGCGCGCTCCCTTGGCGCCCACCCGCGACAGCAGGTCGTAGAAGGGCCGGCTGCGGTGGTCGGCAAAGGCCAGGTAGACATCGGGATTCCACATGTCGGTCCTCCTGATCCACACCATCACGCGCCGGCCGATAGACAAACCGTATTACCGCACGACGCCCCGGCGCCGACCGAGTGGAGGCTAGCATCGCGTTTGTGACGCCCGACGCGAACCAAGTCGATCCCCCGATTCCGGTTCCGGATGTTCCCGGCGCCGACGTACCGGCCGGTGCCGAGGGACTGCCGCCGCGCTCGGCGTTGTCGCCCCGTCAGCGACTGGTCGTCGAAGCGGCCGCGCTCTCCGATCTCGCGCTGCGCACCGCGGTCGCGTCGGTGCTGTCGACGACGGTGACGCCGGCGGTCGTCGCCGGCTCCGTGCGGTACGGCGGTGAGCGCGACAACCTGCGCTTCTACGCCGACCTGGCGGCCGAGCGCGACCCGGCGAAGTCGTTTCCGGCGCCCACCGAACTGCCCCGGGTTTCGTCGCGGCCGGCCAATCGGCTCGCGGAGTGGATCGCGGGCGGCACGGTGGACAACATCTCGTTTCCCAGCAGCTTCAGGGCGATCAACCCGGCTATGCGGGAGCGATGGGATTCGTTGAGGTCCAACAACATCGTGCACGCGCAGCACTGGCGGCATAGCGACGGACCGCACCCCACACTGTGCGTCATCCACGGCTTCATGGGGTCGTCGTACCTGGCCAACGGGCGGTTCTTCACGCTGCCGTGGTATTACCGGTCCGGCTACGACGTCCTGATGTACACGCTGCCGTTCCACGGTCCGCGGGCCGAAAAGTTCTCGCCGTTCAGCGGTTTCGGCTATTTCGCCGGCGGGCTCGCCGGTTTCGCCGAGGCGATGGCCCAGGCCGTGCACGACTTCCGGTCCGTCATCGACCATTTGCGGCACACCGGCGTCGACCGCGTCGCGCTGACCGGCATATCGCTGGGCGGCTACACCGCCGCGCTGGTGGCTTCGGTCGAGGACCGGATCGAGGCCGTCATCCCCAACTGCCCGGTCGTGAGCCCGGCGACGATGTTCGACGAATGGTTCCCGGCCAACAAACTCGTCGGGCTGGGGCTGCGGTTGTCCAAGATCGGCCGTGACGAGCTAGCGGCCGGGCTGTCCTACCACAGCCCCCTGAACTACCGGCCACTGGTGCCGAAGGACCGCCGGATGATCATCACCGGCCTCGGCGATCGGATGGCCCCGCCGGGGCAGGCCGTCATGCTTTGGGAACATTGGAATCGCTGTGCGCTGCACTGGTTTCCCGGTAGTCACGTGCTGCACGTGAGCCAGCTGGATTACCTGCGCCGGATGACGCCGTTCCTGCGCGAGGTCATGTTCTAGCGGTCTCGGCCAGCGGTGCCCGATGGGCGCCGGCCACCGGAGTCGGCCAGGCCAGCCGCGCCAGCAGGCCGGCGGGCTCATCGGTGTGCCCGTCGAGTCGTTGCGTGGACAGCAGATCCAATGCCGCCAGCGCCGGCCCGTGATTTCCGCGTTGCGGGGTCAGCCCGGACAGCGCCGCCGCCACCGGCGATTCGGTGAGGAACGCGCACGCGGCCGCGACGGTGTTGTGGGTTCCGTCACCGGCGATCTCCAGCGCCGTGTAGGTCTCGCGCGCCGGATGCGACAGGACCGCGTCCAGGGTTTCGGGGAACCCGTCCTCCACGCGAACCTGGTATGCCGCAAGGTAATCCGAGGTGCCCTGCCGCACTCCCCGCCACGTTTCGCGGGCGTTGGGCGCCAGCAATCGCGGGACGTCGTCGGGCGCAACCGTGCTGACTTCCCATCCGATCTCCCGGAGGTGGTCGGCCAGCCGGCGCGCCGCGACCTGAGCGGTCTCGTGCAACGGAATCCGCGACGAGCGGGCCTGCAGCGCCGCCAGGTTGTCTTCGGCCGATAGCGTGAGCCCGATCCAGGTCTCCCGCCTCGACACGTCGGAGGGATTGTCGCGGCTGGTGATTCGGATCTTGTCGGCGCGGACGCCGTAGCGGTCCAGATACCCGGCGATCAGGGGCAGCGGAAGCACGTCCGAGTCGCCCACCGGCGGCCCGACGCGCAGCAGCACCGTTGCCCTGCCGGCAGAACCGGGTTCGGGTGCCGATGCGCCCGTTGGGTTTACGGTGCGGCCGGCCAGCGCCCAGCGGCGGCGCAGGATCGTGGTGAAATACAGGCCGCGCCACCGGCCGAACAGCACGATCACGACGGCGGCGGCGATGCCCAGCAACCAGTAGTCGCGCGGCGACCGCCAGGGGTAGGCCATCACGGCGGGCACTATGGCCAGCAGCGCCAGTGTGATTCGGCCGCTGCCCGGGATCGGTATCGAGCGATGCAGGCTCATAGGGTGGTCTCCTTCCGTCGGCGCGCGGTGATCGCGGTGATCGCGGCGACGGCCGCGACGACCAAAGCCAGCGCGGCGGTTCCGGCGAACGCGACGGTCCGCGGCTTGGTGTCCTTCGGCGCCGGTGCCGGCGGGGCGGCGACCGGCTTCACCGGTGCCGCGCCAGATTGGTTGCCGGCGGGCAACTCCCATGTCAGCGCCGCCACGGGGTCGACGCTGCCGGCGCCGACGACGTTGGAGGGCGTCCGGGCGCCGTTGTGCGCGGTGGCGGTGATGCGCCGCATCACCTGCGTGGCGGTCAGTTCGGGATACTTGCTGCGGACCAGCGCGGCGACGCCCGACACGTAGCCGGCCGCGTAGCTGGTACCGCTCAGCGCGACCAGTTGCTGGTGGTCGTTGGGCAGGCCATTAGCCAGACCGCCACCGTCACGATTGCTCACCGACACAATGTCTTCGCCGGGTGCCGCGATGCCCACCCACGGCCCGGCCATGGTGAATTTCGACGGCTGCCCGTCCGGCGTCAGGGAAGCCGCCGACAGCACGTACGGCTGCCACCACGACGGGATGGACACCGACTTCACGCCGGCCCAGTTGCGCGGGTCGCCCGGACGGCTCAGGTCGGTGAGCGGATTGGAGTCGCACGACGTTCCGCCGGCGACCGATCCGGTCGACCCGGAATTGCCCGCGGCGGCCACGATCACCGCGTCCTTGTCGACGGCCGCATACCGGATCGCGGCGCCCAGTGCGGCCTGGTCGACCGTCCGGTCGGCGGGCAGGCAGGTGATGGCGGAGATGCTGATCACTCGGGCGCCGAGGTCGGCCGCATGCACGATCGCCCGGCCCAGCGTCGCGACGTCGAGGGCCGCCCGCGCCAGCAGCGGATCCCCGCCCGGCGTCCGCGGCGAGAACTTCGCCGACGTCACCCGGATCGACAACACCCGCGCCGCGGGCGCGACCCCCGAGAAACCGTCCTCGCCGGCCGGCGCCGGCTGGCCGGCGATGATCCCGGCAACCAGGGTGCCGTGCCCGTCGCAGTCGGTCAGGCCGTCGGTCGTCTCGACGAAATCGCCGCCGGGGTCGACGTTGGGCAGCCGCGGACCTGGCCGCACCCCGGTGTCGATGACCGCCACCAGTTGGCCGTCGCCGCGGGAAAACTGCCACGCCGCAGGAAGATTCAGCGCCGCCTGGCCGGGCGTCACCGCACCGGGATCGCTGCCCGGGATGACCCCGGAGGTGCTGCACGGACCGCGCTGCTCCATCGGCTGCCCGGGCCCCGGGGTTCCGCTGGGCGGCGGCACACCCGGGTCCACCTTCGGCTCATCGATCGCGAGCGCCGGCGGACAGGTCCACACCACAGCCGCGAAAACCGCTGTAAGGCAGGCTAACCCGGCTTGAGGTCCGGCCCTCATCATCGATTGATTACCCAGGTGAACAGGCCGACCAGGTACGCCATGACGGGGATCAGCGAAGCGTCGAGGCCGGCCGCGACAAAGCCCAGCAGCCGCCGCAGCGGCAGCGAATAACTTTCCGGCGAGGCGATGCGCGGGTTCAGCGCCACCACGACCCAGACCAATACCAGCGCCGCTAACACCAGGACCGCGCCGAGGGCGGCGGCGTAACGTCCCGTCGCCGTGTAGATCACCAGCAGGACACCCGCGACCAGGTAGGGCTGCGCGAGCAGCCAGGCCTTGCACGCGGCCGAATCCCACACCCGCGCGCGCAGGATCGACGCGGCCGCGGTCGCCGCCACCACGTACCACCCCCAGGCGCTCAGCGCCTCGGGACGCAGCGCGATCGCCACCGATCCCAGGAGGCTGAGCAGCACCGCGCCGGCGATGAATCCGTTCTGATGGGCGTCGCCGATCCGCACCCGCCGCGGCAAGTCCTCCAGCACCCGCAACGACGGCGCCGACGGGGTCGGGTCGCCGGGCGCCGGAATCACCGGCAACGGGAAGCGCGCCCACAGCGCCGACAATTGCGGCGCCTCGACGCTGACCAGCAGGGCCGCCACGATCAGCCCACAGCCGATGCTCAATATCGGTAGCCGCCAGATGAGTTCGGCACCGGCGGCCAGCAACACCCCCGCGCCGGTCACCGCGGTCGCGGTGAAAAACCCGACGATGCGCTCACGCTCGGCGCTGGGCAGCAAAAGCACGATCAGCGACCACGCGGTGACACCGGCCGCGGCCAGCGTCAGTTGCGCCGGCCCGAATCTCCCCGGCACCGCCAGCGCCAAGGCGGCGCCGATGGGCACCAGCGCCGCGACCGACAGCGCCCTGCTCGTGCGAGCCGAGCGGAGGGTAATCAGCAATCCCGCCAACGCGGTCAGCGCCGCGATCACGGCGACCGCGATCAGCCCGGCCGGCGCGCCGGCGGCCGCCCGGTACGTGACGCCCAGGCCAGTCGCCAGGAATACCACGGCGATCGCCGCGGCCAGCGCCCCGCGCTGGATATGCCTTGTCCCCCAAGGCTTCAACCGGGAGGTCGAGAAGATCATGGCGGCGTCGGCGATGTCCTCGACGATGCCCGGCGCGGCCGGGCCGATGGGCACCGGCTGTAGCGCCAGCAGATCACCGTCCACGACACCGACGGTGTCCAGGCTGGCGTCCAGGCTGAACGGCGCCCCGCCGATGGGTGCCAGGCTCAAATGGGAAGCCGCGCCGGCGGCAAGGGTGTCCGGGGAGTTCGCCGCGTCACCGTTGGTCGCCGCGGGAACAACCAAACGCTGTACCGCGGGCAGGATTTCGCGCAGCGGCAACTCGGCCGGCAGCGCCAGCTCCGTCAGCCTGCTGTCCGCGAGGATGGCCACGCGGACGATCGGCATGACGGTGCCCGACGTCACCGGACCCTCGAAGGCTGCTCGTGCCGTTTGCGGTACATCGTGCTCTCTTTCTGTCTGCTATCTGGGTTATGCGTGTTGAACAGAGAAATCTCGGGCCAGCCGCTGGCCGGGGAACCAGTGGCCGTCGGGCAACAAGTCGGTCAGCTGTTCGATCGCGACGGCGATCGCGAAGGGGGTGCCGGGGCTGAAGGTCGACACCCACTCGCCGTCGAAGGCGCGGGACGGGCTGACCAGCACGCGGCCCGCGGTGGTGTCGACAATGCTCATCCCGACCTCGGTGGTGGCCTGCCGCCCGTCGCGGCGGCAGCCGGCGACGATTTCGACGTAGCTGCGCGGTCCGGTGAACACCGACTCCACCACCGGCCGCGCGGATGCCGGGATACCCAGGTAGCCAACGACTTCGGATAGCGAGGCGCCCGACCGCAGCCGCTCGTCGGCCCGGGCCCCGACGCGCATCGGCATGCCGAACTCGTCGAATCGCGCCGGCGGCCGCTGCGCCAGCCCCACACCGAGGACCGGAACCAGCGCCAGGGGGCCGTCGATGTCCATGGCGGTGAGCGTGATCAACTGCGCGCTGCGCAGGGCCACCACCGTCTTCGGAGACCCGCCGGCGGTACCACCGCGCTGCGCGACCACGCCGCGCAGCAGCTCGCCGGCACCGGTGTTTTTAGTGGGCCCCACGTAGCGCAGGTCGAGCCACCGGTCCGGGAAGCACACCGCTCTGATCCAGTCGGCGACCGCGGGGTTGACGCGGCCGTCTTCGGACACCAAACCCATCCGGCTCAGTTCGGCCTTCTGACGCTCGAGGAACGCACCGCGTTGCGCGGCATCGCAATAGGGCATGGTGATCGCCAGCACCCACGGGAAGCTGCCCGCTCCAATGGTTTCCGCGATGAACCACGCCTGATCGACCGTCAGCTCGACTGCGTTGGGTTTGACGCTCATCTGGGCTGGACTAGCCGCCCCACTTGGCGGCTTCGGCCGTGTCGCGGGCGAACATGGCCAAGGTGTTGGCCTCGTGCGTGCTGGCCATCGACTGATAGGCCCGCACCAGCGCTTCCATCGCCTGGTTCCACTGCGCCTGCCACACCTGATAGGTCATCCCGGTGTCACCCTGCCAGGCGTTCGACAGCGCCGCCTGCTCGCTGGCGATGTCGGCGCCCAGCCCCTGCAACGTGCCGGCATAGCCCGACATGTCCGCGGCATGGCTCAACATCGCCGGATAGTTGTACATAATCTGCGACATCACAAATCCTTTCGCCGTTAACGGAAGTCCGGTTAAAACGCCGTGTAGCCCGACGCGGCCGCGGCATCGGCGGCCACATACGTGCCGGCCGCGTCCCCGAGATTGATCTGCGCGATGTCCAGCAAGGTGTTGACCCGAGCCGCGACCTCTACGAACCGGGCATGCGCGGCCTGAAACGCCGCCGAGGCCTCCCCGACATGAAATGCCTGCGCCGACACCGCTTCCTGCTCGGCCTGGCTGATGGTGCTGCGCATCAACGCCGCCTTAGCGCTAAACGCCGACTGCGCAGCCACCAACTGCGGAATATGAGCGTCCAACAAACTCATCGTGTTTTCCCTTCTCTTCGGTCACTCCGGGTCCGGTTACTGACTTCGGTGTTGCTCACTGGCTCGTCGATTGTCTGGGCCCCTCTCCGTGAATACACTTCGGGCGCCGCCATTGTCAGGCGCCCGCCGCACCGTACGAAGCGGCCGCGGCGGTGTCACCCGCGAGGTAGCTCGCGCCGGATTGGCCCACGCCGACACCGGCGCGGCCGAGTTCTTCGACACCCTGGGCCGCAATCGCGGCGTGCTCCTGGCCCTGGACGCTGAACCCGGCGGCCGTCTGCAGCGACACCGGATCCGCCGCCGGGGGCACCACCGCGGTAATCGCCGGAGCCGCCGCCGCGTGCGCGGCCGCCAGCCGCGCCGTCAGCGCCTCCACCGCCGCGCTGGTCGCGGCCAGGCCCTCGGGAACCACTCGCAACGTCATGGCTACTCCTCGTGTAATCCTTCTGTTCCCAGTTCACTAACCATCACGGTCTCCCCAATCAACGGGTTGACCAACTGCACGTACGTCGGAATATCGCTGTCGCTCAACAGGATCGCCCGTCCGGCGGGCAACCGGCCAAACCGTTGGCCCCGGATCTTGCCGCTGTCTTGCGGATTGCCCGAAAGCATCAACGTGGTCGCCTGCAAGTCGTTGAAGCGGCGTAGCAACGGGCTCGTCATCAGCGTGTGCCCCGATCCGGTGGCCCGCGCCGTGACGATCACCCGCAGCCCCAGATCGCCGGCCTGCGCCAGCAGCCCGATCAGCGGAGTCCATGGCCGCTGTCCGATATAGGGGCCGGTCATCGCCGGCGAATCCGGTATTTGGTCGACGTCGTCGATGATCAGGTAGTGGGTGTGGCCCCGATAGGTCCAGCCGGACAGCTCGGCCGCCGACAAGCCCGCGGGTGGTCGCCGCGACTCGATGAGGTTGGCGAGCCCCTGCATCGCCGGGATGACCCGGTCGATGTTGGCCGTGTATTCGTTGTCGGGGAACAGCGGTTCGTCGACGAGGTGCAGCCGCCGGTCCAGCACGGTGAAGGCCACCCGGTCCGCGGTGGAGTGTTCACGGATGGTGCGGATGATATGGCGCAGCAGCGTGGTCTTACCGGACTTGCTGTCGCCGAACACCATCAACAACGGGTTCTCGGCGAGGTCGAGGACAACCGGTGCGAGGTCCTCTTCCCGCTGGCCGATGGCCACCCGGTCGGGGCCCCGATACAGCGCCCCCACCGCGTCGGGCGAGAGGTTGGTGGGCAGCAGCCGAACCGGCGGCGCGGCCACGCCGGGGTAGTGGGCGTTGATCGCGGCCAGCTGGTCCAGTTCGGGAGCGGCGAACAGGAAATGCTCGGCGGCCATGGTCAATCCGCGGCCCGGCTGGTCGTGCGGCACGGATTCGGCGGGCCGGCGCAGGGCGCCGACCAACCGCACGTTGCTGTCCCGCGGGTCGTGCAGCCTGAGCTCGAGCCGCAGCCCGAGGCCGTCGCGCATGGCCAGCGGCACCTCCAGCCAGCTGGGGGTGGTGATGATCACGTGGATGCCGTAGGCCAGACCGACGTTCACCAGTTCGGTCACCTTGGCCAGCAACGGGTTACGGGTGTTGAACTGGTCGGTGTTGTCCCGACCGAACGCGTAGAGGTTGTCAATGACCAGGAACACCTCGCCGTAACCGTCGGCGGCGGCCGAATCGTGCTTGTCCCGGAACGCCCCGCGCTGCTGGCGGGACAGCAGCAGCTGCTCGAGCTCGCCGAAGGTGCGGCGGATGCGTTCGGGTTCCAGCGCCGAGGCGACGCTGCCGACGTGCGCCAGGCCTTCCAGCGCCCGCAGCTGTCCGCCGCCGTAGTCCAGGCAGTAGAACGTGACGTCCCGCGGCGAGTGCAGGTTGGCCGCCGACAAGATGAACGTTTGCAGCGCAGTCGATTTACCCGACTTGGCGCCGCCGTGGATCACCACGTTCCCATCCGCCGAGGTGGCGTCGAAGATCAGCGGATCGCGGCGCATCTCGAACGGTTTGTCGATCTCGCCGAGCGGCCACCGCCACTGTCGTTGCGGCACCCCGGCGCGAGCCAGCACCGCGCTCAACGCGATCGGTTCGTCCAGCGGCGGCAGCCACAACTGCGGTGCCCGCGGACCGTAGCGCGCCAACTGTTCGCCGATGGTCGCGATCAGCTTGCGCGGCGGTCCGGCCGTTTCCTCGTCCTCACCGACGGAGATCACCGTGCCCTGATCCGGCTCGACCCTCTCGGCCATGAATAACTTTGGCTCTGGAGTTGATTGCACCACAAAGGATTTCGTGGTTTGCGGCGGCTCGTAGATGCCGTCGACATAGGTGCTGCGGAACTTGATCGGGGTCGCGCCGGGGGCGGGCACCAGGAAGGCCACGCCCTTGTGCTCCTTGCCGGACTCGATGTGATAGGCGTCCTCCACGCCAATGATCTGGCGAGAAACGCTGGGACTGGCCACCTTCAGCCCGATGCGGTACGAGGTGTTCTTATCGATGTCCTTGATCTTGCCCACATCCAGCGTCTGGGACGCGAACAGGATGTGGATGCGCGACGAACGGCCCTTACGGGCCACGTAGTCAAACAGCTCCGCGTACTCGGGGTGGTCGGCCAGCATCAGGGTGAACTCGTCGGCGACCACGAACAGCGTCGGGATCGGCGGCAGATCGACCGCGCCGGCCGCTCCCGATTCCCGGGCGGCCTCGTACTCGGTCACCGAATTGAACGCGCTGCCCTGAACGCGGCGGCCGGCCTCGCGCAGCAGCGCCTCGCGACGGGCCACCTCGCCGCGCAGCGTGTCGGCGAACCGGTCGGCCAGCGACTTCTTCTCGGCCATGTTGGAGATCACCGCGACCACTTGTGGGAAGTCCCGGAAGCTGTCGGCGCCGGCCTCGCCCTTGAAGTCGGCGTAGATGACGATCAGCCGGTCCGCCGAGTGGGTTGTCAACAGCGACAACAGGATCGACATCAGGGTCTGCGACTTACCCGAGCCGGTCATGCCGATCATCAGGCCGTGGGGACCCATGCCGCCCTCGGCCTCGTCCTTGAGGTCGAAGATCAGCGGCTCACCGGTCGCGGTGACACCGATCGGAACCCGCAACTCGTCGTCGCGGCGGCGCGGCGCCCACAGCGCCGGCACATCCAGTTGCGACGCGTCCGGGATACCCAGCAATGTGGTGAACGTGGCGCCGCGGGTGGCCGCCGAGCGCAACCCGGTGTGGGTCGGGTTGGAGTCCCAGCGCGAGAGCTCACGGGCCAGATGGGCGGCGGCGTCGTCGACGCCGAGTTGGTCGGCGCTGTCGATGTAGGGCTGCCAGCCGCCGGTCTGCCAGCGCTCGATGGCCCCCCCGCTGATCCGCAGGATCGGCTTTTCGGGATCCGAATACTGTTCGCGGTGTGGCGGTGTGGCGGTGGTGTGCACGACGGTGACCCCCGCCCGGCCCGCCGCCAGCGCCGAGGCGTTCACGTCGTAGTCGGGGTCGTCGACGACGACCAGCAGGTGCCGCAGCGCATCCGGCGGCTCACCGTTGAACGCCGAGCGGTCGACGAGGGCGGAGCCCAGCAGCGAGACCAGCTCGTCGGGGTCGGTCGACAGGTACCGCGCCGGGCCGACACCGTCGAGTTCGCCGGGAATGTCCACGTGCGGCAACCACTTCAGCCACGACCAATCGCGGCTCTCCAGGTCGCGAGTGGCCAGCGCCACCCCGAGAACGGTCGGGTCGTGCCACGTCACCGCCTGAGCGATCCAGGCGCGCAACGCCGCCCGCACCTGCGCCGCCTCACCCAGGACGGTGATCCGCGAAACCTTGGTCAGGTCGATTCCGGTGGGCACGTCACGGACGGTGCGCTGGGTGTCGAGCAGGCTGCGTAATGCGCTGTGCGACACCGGTTCCAGGTCGATCTCGTCCGCGGTGTCTTTGACCCGCAGCGCGGTGTCCAGGGGCACCTGGTGGCGGCCGGCCCGCAACACCAGGAAGTCGGGGTCGTGCGGGTCACGCTCCCACTGGCGGCGGGAGCCGGGCACCGCGGCCAGCGCCGTCGGGTCGGGATGGGACCATTGCGCGGCCGCGCGCTGCTGGGCGGCCTGGTTCCGGATGTTGTCCCGCACCACCGACAGGTAGCGCAGGTAGTCGGCCCGTTCGGCGTCGACCTCCTCGGTGCGCATCTTGTTGTCGTTGCCGCGATAGAGCGCGGTTGCCGCCAGCAGCAGCACGAACGGGAAGAACAACGTCTGCGGGGAGATCAGCCGCATGCCGGTGGCGACCAGCGCGATGATCATGCCGACGATCAGGATCACGATCAGGTAGGGCATCGCGCGCCGCAGCAGCGACGGCGGGATCACCCGGGGCAGCTCCGGCGGCGCCTCGATGGCGATGGTGCCTTTGCGGGTGCTGGGCGGCGGCAGCCGCCGGCGGGCTTCGAAGATCAGCCGGCTCATCGGGGGGCTCCTTCGGCCGATACCGGGCGACCGGGCTTGGCGTCGGGCGCCAAGCCGTCGTGGGCGAGCAGCGCGTCGGCGCGCGACAGCGTCGGGCCGGGCGCGAACAGCGACAGCACCGACCACGGGATTCCGACTGGGGGTGTGCTAAGGCCAAGGGCCTCAACGGTTTTCCCGCGTCCTCCGCTATCGGACTCGTTGTCGATGCCGTAGCGCACTCCGGTGTCGGAGACCCAGAACAGCGACCCGGTGGCCGGCGCCGCCGGACCGCCACCCACGGTCTGGGTGAAGTAGCCGGTGCCCGGCGGCAGCGCGACGCGGGTGGCCGTCGACCCATTTCCGGCGGAGCCGCCGCCGATCAGGTCGACGGTGCGGATCGAATCGGGCACCGGCAGCGCCGAGCCGGCCAGCAGGCTCAGCGAGCTGGTGGCGGCCCCGGCGGGCTTGTTCCAGTACGCACAGGTGACGGGGGCTTTGGCCGCGTCGACGAGGGTGATCTGCCGGTCCGGGTAGCGGGCGGTGTCCAGCATCCGCGACACCGGCAGCTTGGCCACTCCGTCGGCGCCCAGCCGCGGAGGTTGGTCCAGGCCATAGGAATTGGCGTTGCGCAGGATCGCCGCAAGCACCGGGGAGATGGGCTGCAGGCCGTCCGGTAACACCGCGTAGTAACGCACGGCGCCCGACGAGCCCTGGTCCAACTCTTTCAGGGCGTACGACGCCACCACCGCTCCGATCGGCCCCGGCGCACCGAAATTCGCTGGGGCGCCGGCGTCCGGGATGGCCGGCGCGTCCAGCGGCGGCGATTCCGGTATCGCGTTGAACAGCCCCTGCGCGATGGGCCGTGGCGTGGGCCCGTCGGCGGCTCCCAGACCCAAGCCCAGCGCGTTCGTCACCGCATGGTCGGACAGGTTGATCTGGCTGCGCTTGCCGTCCCACAGCAGCCAGGTGCCGGTGCCGTTGTCGACCAGGACCGCCTGCCCGGATCCGAGCGCGGCCGCGCGCGCGCCGCGGCCGTCCGGCGTCCCCGCGATCACCGTGACGCCCGTGCTGTGGGCAGCGTGCGAAGTTCCGCTGACGGCGTCGCACACCGTCCAGTTCGCGTCGTGCGAGGTGTTCTGCACCATGCGTTCCGGCGCACCCGGAATGCCGATCAGGTTGCCGCGCGGAAACCGGTCCAGCTCACTGCTTTTCACCGTGGTGGGGTTGACCGGCCGGCCGACGATCAGCCGGGCGGAGGTCAGGTTGAGCACCGGGTGCAGGTCGTCGCCGAGCCGCACGTACAGCGCGGCGGTCGACCGGTCGGCGAGCACGGGATTGTTGCCCGCCGACCCGCTGGGCCGAATCAGCGAGAATACGAAGCAGCCCGCCAAGCCGGTGATCAGCAGGAGCACGCCCATCAGCACCGCGCGCGACTGGGTGCGCAGCGGGTCGACGAGCATCCTGGTGTCGTGCAGGGCGATTCCGGACGCGATCCGGCGCATCACGAAGCGCCAGCCGCTCACCTGATGGCGGGTGACGAAACCACGGCGATACTCAACCTTGTCGGGGTTGTCGTCGACCGGGGTTCGTGAGGCGAACGAACGCCGCGCTCCGTCCCTTTCGCGGTCCGGCTCATTACTGGTCATGCCGGCACCGACAGCCCGAGGCCGCGCAGCAGCGGCTCTACCGACTTCTCGACGTCCTGATCGGTGATCGTCATCAGCTCCTCGTCAGTGAATTCCCCGGTCCCGGCGTGCTCAGAGTGGTCGAGGCGGAATTCGCGTTCTTCCTCGGAGCGTTCGACGATGTTGCGGACAAACCGGCCGTTGCCGGCGATGTCGAGGCTGCGCCGCGCGATTCCATTGGCATCGGGTGTCGACTCCGAGGCCAATTTCGAGAACAAGGCCTCCATATGCTCGAGCGCGGCGGGTTCGAAGACGCTGTCGCGTTGCTCGGCCATCTTGTGCGCGATCTCCACCAACTCGCCCGGCGTGTAGGACGGGAAGTCGATGTTGCGGGTGAACCGGGACCGCAAGCCCTCGTTGGTATCCAGGAACTTGTCCAGGTCCGCCCGGTAGCCGGCGATGATCACCACCAACCGGTCGCGGTCGTTTTCCATGCGGGCCAACAGGGTATCGATTGCCACCAGCCCGAAGTCGTTCTTGGCGCCGGTGGCCACCAGGGCGTAGGCCTCGTCGAGGAACAGCACTCCGTCCAGTGCGCTGTCGATGATCGCGTTGGTCTTGGCCTCGGTCTCGCCGATGTGCTGACCGATGAGGTCGGCGCGGTGCACCTCCCTGATGTTCTCCCGCTTCAAAAGGCCCAGGCCGCAATAGATCTTGGCGACCACGCGGGCGATGGTGGTCTTACCGGTCCCGGGTGGACCGGCGAAGACCAGGTGGTGGGTGCGCTGAGCGACCGTGAGCCCGCGCTGCTTGCGCACCAGCTCCATGGCCACCGAACTCTTCAGCCGGGAAACCTGGTTTTTGACCTCCTCCAGCCCGATGAATTCGGCGAGCTGGCGTTCGGCCTCCTGCAACAGCGCGGCCTTGCGCTCGTGGGCTGCCGGGTCGACGAAGTCTTCCGCGTTGGGCTCGGTGCCGGGGTCCCAGGGATCGGTGCGCGCGTCGATCCGGGCCGCCGTGGTGGTGACGATCCCAAAGCTGGTGTCGGACAACGCCTGTTGGATCTGTTCGTTCTCGGGGTGAGCCGCATACAGATCCTGCAGCACCTCGCTTGCCGACTCCTCGTCGACGTGCGCACGCAGCACGAGCGCCTTGGCCAGTGCGCCGTCGACCGCCGCCACCGCGACGGGGCCGTCGGGCTCCTCGAGATAGGACAACGCGGGGGCGAACATGCCCAGCCGGGCCAGCGCGATGCCGAGGGTGATCTTGGCCGCGTGCGCAAAAGCCTCGTCGAGGTCGGCGTCGTTGACGATCGGCGTCAACAGCTTGACGACGTCCGACCAGCGCTCGGCGCGGTAGTTGATGACGACGGCGACCCAGCGGGCCTCGCGCCAGCTCGGGCGGCGTTCGGTGAGGCCGGCGACGATCCGATGAGCGTCGGCCAACCGTTCGGCCTCCCCCGTTGAGGCGAGCGCCGCCGCGTAGGCGAGGTGGAAATCGTCCGGTGTGGTCGCGCGGAACTGCAGGTACAGCCCGGTGTCGTAGCGGAAACCCAGGGCGCCGGGCGCCAGCTCCACCTGACGCTGCAACGTGCCCGCCGTGGCCGCGGTGCGCGAAATGGCCTCAAGCACCCGGAGGGAGACGTCGCCGGCGGCGGCCAGCCCCGTCCACGCGTCGCACTGGTCGTGTGCGACGCGGGTGAGTGCCGTGAAACCGGAGCGGGCCGCGGCCAGGTCGGCCGGGCGCTGACGCTCATAGACCACGATGCCGAGCGCGCGGCAACACGTGGCGAACCGGCTGACCACATCGCCGTCGACCCTGCCATCTGACCGGAAATTGGCGGGCTGAACTGCGAGCACGCCGGTCTCACCGCGTTCCACGGCCGCTTCTTCTCCCGTACGTCGTATCCCCTGACCTAACCTGCCCGAAGTTAGCATTGCCTAAGCTGGTTGTCGAGGTGTCTGGAGTCTTCCGACTCACAACCATGCTCCTCCTTCGGTGGCGCTAATGAGGACGTTTTGGGCGCACATCATCCGCATTTTCGGCGGGTTCCGCCCAGGCATGCAGCTTACTGAAAATCATTTTCATTATCAATACCGATTAAATCCCACTGGGCCGATTACCGTCCGGGCGGGGCCGCGGCACCGCCGCCGAGCGGCGCCGGCACGCACGGGTCCAGGCACAGCTACTAGTCGGCCGACGGCCCGGGAAAGTTCCCGATCAGGTCTTGACGGCGCTGACGAGGGTGTTGCGGGCGAGCATCGACCCGGCGTCGGTTTCGGGTCCGGGCACCGGCCGGCCGAACGTGCGCAGGTAATCGGTCAGCGGGGTGCCGACCGCGTTCCAGCCCCGGCTGCCGAACCATTCGGTGGCCGGCGCGCACCGCTGGTTGTAGACCAACTGATAGAACGGCCGCTGCTCGGTGCCCTCGGCGAGCGCGACGCGTTCTTCTTCGACCTTGGCCTCGAACTCGTCGGAGTCCAGCGGGGTGCCGTCCTCGACGGCGACGTGGCTGCCCGGTGCGGCCAGGCCGTCGATGCCGGTGAAGAGCTGCTCCTGGGCGTCGGCCGGCAGATAGATCAGCAGCCCTTCGACGATCCAGGCCGACGGCTTAGCGGGATCAAATCCGCTGTCCCGCAAGGCTTTCGGCCAATCCTCGCGCAGGTCGACGGCGATTTCGCGGCGCTCGGCGCGGGGCTGAGCGCCGTGAGCGGTGAGCACCTCGCGCTTGAAGTCGAGGACCTGCGGCTGGTCCAGCTCGAAGATTATGGTCGCGGCGGGCCAGTCCAGCCGGTAGGCGCGGGAGTCCAGCCCCGCCGCCAAGATGACCACCTGGCGCACCCCGGCGTCCGCGGCCCGGCGGAAATACTCGTCGAAGTACCTGGTGCGGGCGCCCTGGAAATCGACGAAGTGCTCGCCGAAGTCGGCGGTCTTCAGCTGGTGGTCGGGGGCTTTGCCGTCGAGGACGTCGGCCGCGGGACCGCCGACGGCGCGGCAGAACAGCTCCGCATAGGGGTCGACCGCCAGGGGATCGGGCTTCTGCGCCTCCAGCGCCCGCGCCGTCGCGACGAACAACGCGGTCGAACCGACGCTCGTTGTGATGTCCCAGGTATCACCTTCGCTACGCATCCGACCGACAGTACGCCGACGGGCGGCGGCGCCCCGCCCCCGGCGGTGTCCGGCACCGGCCGGCCATCGGGCCTCGACGGAAGCCTCCCGGCCGGATCGGCAATACGCAGATACGGAATCACTTGTCTATTTCTGACCGTAAATACGGAGCAGATTCACAGCTATTTGCCGCATGTGGAGTTCTCCCATCGGTCGTAGACTTTGACCGCGGCCCTGTTCACCCGCTCGGCCGCGCCCCTCTCAGGAGGTCTCCGAGGCGGTGCCGTTCCACTCGGAAGGAGTGCCCGGAATGTTGCGAGTTATTCCCGACGGTTCCGCCCGGAATGGCACGGCGGCACGGTACCCGATCGCGTTGGGCTGACGATGACGGCGCCGGTCTGGATGGCGTTTCCGCCCGAGGTGCATTCGGCGTTGTTGAGTAGCGGCCCGGGGCCGGGTTCGTTGCTGGCGGCCGCGGAGGCGTGGAACTCGCTGGGCATCGAATACGCCGCGGTGGCCGACGAACTCAGCGCGCTCGTCGTGGCGGTGCAAAGCGGGGCGTGGGAAGGCCCGAGCGCCGAATCGTATGCGGCCGCCAACGCGCCGTACGTGGCGTGGTTGTTGCGGAACAGCGCCGACAGCACCGTGATGGCCACCCAGCACGCGACCGCCGCGACGGCCTACACCTTGGCCCTGGCCGCCATGCCGACGCTGGCGGAGCTGGCCGCCAACCACACCATCCACGCGGTGCTGCTCGCGACGAATTTCTTCGGCATCAATACGATCCCGATCGCGCTCAACGAAGCCGACTATGTGCGGATGTGGATCCAGGCGGCCACCACGATGAGCACGTATCAGGTGGCTTCGACTGCGGCCGTGGCCGCGGCGCCGCAGACCACCCCGGCGCCGCAAATCGTGAAGTCCGACGCGGCGTCCAATCCGACGTCCAACTTGGAATCGAACATCGAGACGTACCTGTATTCACAGCTGGTGCAATTTCAAACGGCCGAGAACCGTTTCGTGGATCAACTCATCTCCCAATACCTGGGCTACACGCACACCGGGACCTTGCCGACGCCGAAGGATCCTTTCACGGCGCAATATCCGACTGTGAGTAATTCCCAGGCATTGGCGAGCATCGAAGGTTATTACAATCAATATGTGCTCGCCGGTGGGCAGCTGACACCGGGGAAGCCGCTGGCCTACGATCTGGGAAATGCTTTATTCTTCATCAACTACACGTTCGTCGACTTGCTGCCGGGAGATATCGGCGAGATTGCACATGGAAATATCTATCAGATATTTTCACTCGAGACCGCGGCCATCGTATTCTCATTCGTAAGTATGCGAATCAGCAACGTGCTCGAGATTATCAACGTGGGGCTTAATTCTGGGTTGATCGCGTCGGCTACGGTCCCTGTTTTCGCCACTCCCGTGGCCGGCCTCTCCGGCCTCGCCGGCTTCGCGGGCCTGGCCGGCCTCGCCCAGCAGGCCGCGGCGATGGCGCCGGCGGTGGCGGTGCCGGCGGCGATCCCGCCGCCCCTCGCCATCGCCCACGTCGTGAGCGCGCCCGCACCGCCCGCTGCTCCGGCGGGCGTCCCCGTCACCTCGCCGGTCCACGCGGTTACCGGCCCCGGCGCCCCGCCGCCGCCACCCGTCGGCGCTCCGCCGCCGATTGCCACGGGCACGGAAAGCTTCGGCTACATGGTGGGCTACACGGAAACGGAGGCTCAGGCGAGCGCGCAAGCCAAAACCCGCGAACCGATCTATCGCAGCGCCTCGAGCATGCCGGCCGCGGCGGCCATTACCCGGCCTGCCTCGCCGCCGGCGCGACGACGGCGCCGTCGAGCCAATGTCAACCAGCTTGGCCGCCGCTATGAGTACCTCGACCTAGACCAGGTCCTGGACGATCAGTCCAGCGAGCAACTGGTCGCCTCGGTGGCGGCCTCGGATCGGGGCGCGGGAGCCCTGGGGGTTGCCGGGGCTGACCCGAGAGCGGAACACCCGGCCGGGCTGAGCACCCTGGCCGGTGACACCTTCGGCGGTGGCCCGACCGTGCCGATGGTGCCGGGCACCTGGGGCGACCGAAATACCACCGCTGACGATGCCGAACCCAACCCGTAGTCGATTGGAGACCACCATCAGCCTTTTCGGACCACGGCCGCGCCGCGGCGAGTGAGCCACATGCGGTTCGGACTTTCGGGAACCCTCGGCGGTCTGGAGGCGTATGGCGCCGACGCCGCCGTCGCGCAAGCCTGTCGCGTCGAGAAGCTGGGTTTCGAGTCCGTTTGGTTCAACGAGGAGCATTTCCATCGGCCGGACAGTCCGCGCACCCGGGCGGTGCTGTCGCCGATCGTGCTGGCCGCCGCCGTCGCCGCGGCGACAACCAGGCTGCGGCTTGGGTTTTCGGTGCTGCTGGTGCCGCTGCATCATCCGCTGCGGTTGGCCGAGGAGATCGCCACGCTCGACGTGCTGTCCGGCGGGCGGGTGAATTTCGGTGTGTCGCGGGCGAACGGCGACCGCTACCGCATCCCGTTCGGCTACGACGAGCGCCGCGACCCCGACCTGGAGCAATGCCTCGACCGGATCGTCGGCTACTGGTCGGGGACGCCGTTCGTCGTCGACGGCGTCTCGTACACGCTGTCGCCGGTCCCGGTGCAACGACCGCATCCGACGATCTACGTCGGCGCCTACAGCCCGCAGACGCTGGCGTGGGCCGCCGCGCGCGGCTATCCGATAATCCAGCACGGCATTCAGTCACCGACGTCGTTGCACCGCTGCCTGACCACCTACACCGAGCACGGCGGTGACCTCGCCGGGGTGCCGGTCGGACGGTTCTGCTACGTCGGCGAATCCGACCGCCAGGCGCGCAAGGACGCCTGGCCCGTCGTGGTCCGGCAGGCGCAGCGGCTGCGCGGGATCGCCCTTCGCCGCAAGGGGGGCGTCGTCACGACCGAAGAGGACCTCGACCCGGAGCGCTTTTATCGCGAGACCGCCATCGTCGGCGGACCCGAGACCGTCGCCGGCCGGATCGCCGAGCTTCGTGACCGCTACGGGCTCACCCGCGTCAACCTGTTGTCGTCGTTCTTCGGTTTCCTGCCAGCGGAATTGCTGGACGGATCGCTGGAGCTGTTCGCGACCGAAGTCATGCCCCGCCTCGCCGCCTCGCCGGACGACCACGACCGGGAAGCATCATGAGGCGCTTCACAACGGTGCTCGCGGCCGTCCTCGCCGCGGCGTGCCTGGCCGGGTGTTCGGGTTCCGGCGCCGAGGCCACCGGAAACGGTTCGCCGACGATCACCATCACCGACATGTTGGGCCGTAACGTGAAGGTGCCCAAGGGCATTCACCGCGTGCTGGCATTGCATCCGATCCCGACCACGCTGCTCGAGCTGCTGGCGCCCCAACAGATCGTCAGCGTCGACACCGTGTTCGCCCGGTCGCTCAGGCCGGACGACGCGCGGTTCACGCCGGAGCAGATGTCGTCGCTCAAGTCGTTGCCGGTCACCGGCGTCTACTTCAAGGGCTTCGATGCCGAGCAGTTGGTCAAGCTGCGGCCCGACGTCGTGATCACCATGACCGGTGACACCAACATCGACCGCGAGGAGACGCAAACGGGGATCCCCTTTTTCGCCGTGTCGAAGGCCCCCACGGCGAGCTATGAGACCACCATCCGCCTGATCGGCCAGATCGTCGGCCGGGCCGATCGGGCCGATCGGATGGCCGGATTCTGGGCTCACACCATCGCATCGGTCGAGGCCAAGGCCGCCGCCGTCGCGGCCGGACGACGCCCGAAGGTCCTGTACACCGGCAAGAACGGCGACATTCTGGGCATCCCGGGCAAGGACACCGTCTTCGGTTCCACGATCGCCACGGCGGGCGGCAGCTATGTCGGCGACGCGTTACCCGCCGGCCATGCGCGCGCCGAAAACAATCCGGTGAGCATCGAACAGGTCGTGGCATGGGACCCCGACGTCGTCATCGTGGCGTCGGCGGCCACCAAGGCCAAGATCATGAACGACCCGCGCTGGCAGACGATCAGGGCCGTGCGGGACGGCCGCGTCTACGTGCCACCGCGGTACGGCGGTCTGGACGGCCTGCAGGCCGTCCTCGGAATGGCATGGACGCAAGGGGTTTTGCTGGACAACGACGACGCCACGGCGCGGGCCGCCGTGGCGACCACCATGCAGGACTACTACACGCTGTTCTACGGTCACCCGCTGACCTCGACACAGATCGATCAGCTGGCCAGTTGATGAAAGGGATCCGCATGTGCACCGATGAGAACCCCGCCGAACAGTCTCGCCCGGAGGCCCAAACCTTCGCGACGACAGCGGAATTCCTCGCCGCGATCCAACCCGGCATGCACCTGTGCAGCAGTGACTTCAACGGCTGGGGCGTCGTCGAATCCGTCGACACCGCCGCGCCCGCGGTCGTCGGCGTCACCAACGCCGACCAGAGGCGGGTCCGCGTCCCGGCCGACACGCTCATCGACATCCGCGGCGGCCACTGCGTCCGGATCGACCGCGTGCGCGCCACGCTCGACGGGCAGGGCTGGGAGATCTGAGTGCTCGCCACGTTCCGATTGCCCACCGCCGAAACGTGGTCCGACCCGTGGCCGATGTATCGCGCGCTGCGCGACCACGACCCGGTGCACCACGTGGCGCCGCGGGCGGAGGACGGCGGGAACTCACCCGGCTACTACGTGTTGTCCCGGCACGCCGATGTCTGGTCGGCCGCCTGCGACACCGAAACCTTTTCCTCGACCCTGGCCGCGGCCGTCGAGCACAACGGCCTGAAACCCGCCGGTTCCCAAGGCAATCCCTCGCAGGTATTGCAGGACTCGTCGGAGCACGCCGAGTTCCGCAAACTGGTCTCACACGGTTTCGCGCCGCGGCTGGGGACCATGGAATCGACGGTCCGCGAGTTTGTGGTGGAGCGCATCGAGCGGATGCGCGCCGACGGCGGCGGCGACATCGTCGCCGACCTGTTCAGGCCGCTGCCGTCGGTGGTGGTCGCGGAGTACCTGGGCATCCCGGAGGATGACCGGGTCCACTTCGACGGCTGGGCGGAGGCCGTCGCCGCCGTCACCCTCGCCGAAGGCGGTCTGGCCAACGCGTTGCGGGGTGTCATCGGGCCGCTCGCGACGATGATGTCGTACTTCACCGAGCTGATCAGGCTGCGCCGACTCGTGCCCGGCGACGACACCGTCTCGCAGCTGGTGACGGCGGGGCCCGGCACGCAGTCGATGCTCGCGTTCATCGTCGCCATGATCGCCAACGGCATCGACACCACCACGGGCATGCTCGCCGGCTCCGTGCAACTGCTGCACCAGCGTCCCGATCAACGCACACTGTTGGTCGAGAACCCCGAGTTGATCCCCGGTTCCATCGACGAGTTCCTGCGGCTGACATCGCCGGTGCAGGCCATGAGCCGCACCGTCACCCGCGACGTCACGATCCGCGGAACCGCGATCCCGGAAGGTCGCCAGGTGCTGCTGCTGTACGGCTCCGCCAACCGCGACGAACGCCAATACGGCCCGGACGCCGGCGATTTGGACGTGCGGCGGCAGCCTCGCAACGTCGTGTCGTTCAGCCAGGGCGTGAACCGTTGCCTGGGCGCGGCCGCGGCCCGGATGCAGTCGCGGGTCGTCCTGACCGAATTGCTGTCCCGCTGCCCGGATTTCGAGGTCGACGAGCCCGGCATCGTCTGGGCCAACAGCAGCCACGTGCGACGACCCGTGTCGGTTCCCTTCCGGATCGGCTCGTGACCGCCGAGGAATTGGCGCCCGGCCCGGCGGCGCCGGCGGCCGCGGAGGTGCCCGCGACCCGCGGACGGCCCCGATGGCGGCGCCGTGGAATGGGCTGGCGCACAGCCTTATTGACGGCATTCCTGCTGGTGACCGTGGCGGCGTCGCTGACGGTGGGGCGCTATCCGGTCGGGGTCGGCGCGGTGCTCCACTTCACCGCGCTCGATCACGTCGACCAAACGGTGCTGACCAGGATCCGATTGCCGCGGATCTGGTGCGGGATGTTGGTCGGCGCCGGGCTCGCCGTCTCCGGGGCCGGGTACCAGACGATGTTCCGCAATCCCCTGGTGTCCCCGGCCATTTTGGGTGTGTCGGCCGGCGCCGGGTTCGGCGGGGCGCTCGCCCTGCTGCTCGGCCTGCCGTACTGGCAACTCGACGCGATGGCGTTTGTCGGGGGGCTGGCGGCCGCGGCCTTCTCGATGGTCGTCGCGCGCGCCATCGGCCACGACTCGATCGTCCTGCTGGTGTTGGCGGGGGTCGTGGTCGGCAGCGTGTTCGCCGCGCTGATCTCGGTGACCGAATACCTGGCCAACCCCGACGACACCTTGCCGGCCATCACGTTCTGGCTGATGGGTGGGCTGGGCCGCCAGCAGTTGGGCGGGCTGATCGCGCCCACGGTCGTCGTCGCCGTTTCCCTGGTGCTGCTCTACACGGTGCGCTGGCCGCTGACGGTGCTGGCTTCCGGTGACGAGGACGCTCGCACCCTGGGCGTCAACACCCGCCGCACCTGGGCCACGGTCGTCGTCGCGTGCACCCTGATCACTGCCACCACCGTCAGCCTGGCCGGGGTCATCGGCTGGGTCGGCCTGTTGGTGCCGCACGCGGCACGGGCCATCGTCGGGCCCGCGTTCGGTCGGATCATGCTTGCCGCGGCGCTGCTCGGTGCGGCGTTCGTCGTGGGGGTCGACGATGTGGCCCGGGCGGCGACCTCCGTCGAGATCCCGCTGGGCATTCTCACCTCATTGATCGGGGCGCCGTTTTTCCTCCTGGTGCTGGCGAAGGTGCGGCGGCAGTGGGCGTAGCGCTCGAGGTCGAACGGTTGTCGTTCGCGTACGGCAAGGGCGGCCCCCGCCTGGCGGAGGTGTCGTTGACGGTTCCCGACGGTCGGATGTGCTGCCTGCTGGGGCCCAACGGCGCCGGCAAGACCACGCTGCTGCGCTGCCTGCTCGGGCTGCTGACGCCGCGATCGGGCACGGTGCGGCTGGCCGGTCGGCCGATCGGCCAGCTGTCCCGCCGCCAACTGGCCCGCCGGATCGCCTACGTCCCGCAAAGCAGCAGCACCCCCTTCCCGTTTTCCACCCTCGACATCGCGGTGACCGGGCGCACCCCGCACCTGCGGGCGTCGGCCTCCCCGTCGGCGGCGGATCGGCGCGCGGCGGCCGCGGTGCTCGACGAGCTGGGCATCGGCGCGCTGGCCGACCGGCCGTTCTCGGTGCTGTCCTCAGGCGAACGCCGGCTGGCGTTGATCGCGCGCGCGATGGTCCAGGACGCGCCGGTGCTGGTGCTCGACGAGCCGACGGCGGCCCTTGATTTCGGCAACGAGGCCCGCATCCTGCAACTGGTTACCGGGCTGACCCGGGCGGGGCGCACGGTGCTGATGACCACACACCAGCCCTGGCATGCGCTGCTGTGCGACGACCAGGCGGTGCTGATGCGCGACGGGCGGATCGTCGTCGACGGACCCGCGCCAGACGTCGTCACCGCGCAGCGGCTCAGCGAGCTCTACGGGGTGCCGGTTCGGGTGCTCACCGCCGTCGACCCGTCCACCGGGCGCCCGGTCTACGCCTGTGCGCCCATCGTCGGCGCACCGACTGCGGAACGGGCCGCGAGCTCAACACCGGCTTGATTGCCGCCGATACGGGGTCCCCCGCTGGCGCCCTTAATGAAAATGATTATCATTAGCGCATGCCCTCACAGAGTTCCGATCTGCTTCCCGTCACCGTGCTGTCCGGATTCCTGGGAGCCGGGAAAACCACCCTGCTCAACCACGTGCTGGCCAACCGGGAGGGCCGACGGGTCGCGGTGATCGTCAACGACATGAGCGAGGTGAACATCGACGCGGCCCTGGTCGCGGGGACGGGCCATCTGGACCGCACCGAAGAGAAGCTCGTCGAGCTGACCAACGGCTGCATTTGCTGCACCCTGCGCGAGGATCTCATCGAGTCGGTGGCCCGCCTGGCATCGGCCGGCCGTTTCGATTACCTCCTGATCGAGTCGACGGGGATCTCGGAACCCATGCCGGTCGCCGCGAGCTTCAGCTGGGAATTCGACAACGGGTTCAGCCTCGGCCGGGTCGCGCGCCTGGACACCATGGTGACCGTCGTCGACGCGTCGACGTTTCTGCGCGAGATGGCTCGCGGTGAGGCGCTGGCGTCGCGCGACCTCGCCGCCGGCGACGGCGACGTCCGCACCATCGCCGACCTGCTCGTGGACCAGGTGGAATTCGCCGACGTCATTCTGCTCAACAAGACCGACCTGGTCGGTGAGGAAACCTGCGCGAGGGTGGCCGCGGTGCTGCGGCGCCTGAATCCGTCGGCGAAGATCGTGCCCACCGATCACGGCCGGGTGGCGCTGTCGGAGGTGCTCGACACCGGCCTGTTCGATCCCGATCTCGCCGCGCAGTCACCGGGCTGGGACCGGGAGATCACCGACGGGCACGCGCCCGAGACCGAGGAGTACGGCATCAGCAGCCTGACGTTCCGCGCGCGGCGACCCCTGCACCCGCGGCGCCTGCACGCGGCGCTCGGCCAGCTGCAAGGCGTGTTGCGCAGCAAGGGTTTCTGCTGGATCGCCAGCCGGCCCGACATCGCGGCGATCTGGTCTCAAGCCGGACCCAACCTGGTGATCGAACCGGCGCAATACTGGTCGACCGCCGACTTCCGTCCCGGCCAGGAAATCGTGTTCATCGGGGTCAAACTCGACCGCGACCGGGTGCTGGGCCTCATGGAGGCGGCGCTGCTCACCGACACCGAACTGGCCGAAGGCCCGCGGCGGTGGGTCGGCTACCCCGATCCGCTGCCACCCTGGGACACCGTGCACGCCCACTGACACCCCAGGCGCGCGGCTACGACCCCACATCTGGGGCCGCCGTCAGCGGGTCAGAACCCTCCCTAACTTGTGACCCGCGAGCAATCACCCCCGGGGCCCGGCCCCGTGGGCCGAGCCAGTGAGAGTCGTCACAGCCGTATCCAGACGACCCATGGATAAGTATGGTTAGCCTAACCTACTTTGGGAGGGCTGGGAGCGATCGTGTCCGTCGAACCCGACTTCTCGCTGATCGTCGGCTACGGCAGCGACATGGGCAATGCCGAAGACGCCGCGATGTCGTTTGCCGAGGCGGTCGAACAAGCCATCGGCATCAAAGCCGGCGCGGTCGAACTCAACCAGGTCGAACCCGCCCAGCTGCGGTCGGCGACCCACCTCGTCGTGGTCGTCTCGACGTTCGGTGACGGTGAGTTTCCCGATAACGCCACATTGTTTTGGGAAGCGATCAGCGCCGAGGACGCCGAGCGGCTCGATCCTCTGAGGTTTGCGGTGCTCGCCCTCGGCGACAGCGGCTACGAACTCTTCTGCAACGCAGGCCGACTCCTCGACGCGCGACTCGAAGCCCTGGGTGCCACTCGACTGGCGGAACGCGTCGACGTCGACGGCCCCTATGAGCAACCGGCTGCGGCGTGGACGACCGACGTCGTGAAGCTGTTGGCCGCTGAGCACACCAATACCGTTCCGACAGTTGCTGTTTCCGCTGCCGTTTCCGCGCGCGAGACACCCTCGCCGGAACCTGCAGAGCAATCGGGCCGAGATCGCAACCCTCCCTTCGAGGCCCGGGTGGCGGTCAACCGGCTGCTGACGGCCCCGGAGTCCGACAAGGAGGTTCGCCACTACGAGTTGGACCTCACGGGCTCGGGAATCGCTTATCAGGCAGGCGATTCGATCGCCGTGCACGCCACCAATGACCCCGCCCTGGTCGAGGCGATACTGACCGAGCTCGGCGTCGGCCCCGATCACGTTCTGCCCGATCACGACGAGCCGCTTGGCGCCCTGCTTACCCAGCGCCTGGAGATACGGGCACCGTCGCGAGCGCTGCAGGCGTTGGTCGCCTCGCGAACCCACGACGATCCCGCCGCGGCGGCCCGGCTCAGCGGTGACGCCGCTCAGGCCAATGGGGCCCTGGGTTCGTGGTTGTACGACAAGGACGTCCTCGACCTGATCAGGCTGAGCGAGCTGACCTCGGATGACGTTGTCGAGGTCGTCGACACCTTGCGTCCGCTTCAGTTCCGCGACTACTCGATCGCGTCGAGCCCACTGGTACACCCCGACCGCGTGCACCTGACGGTCGCGACGGTGCGCTACACCGCCGGGGAACGCCGCCACGGCGGCGTGGCCTCGACATTCCTGGCGGATCGCTGCGAGACCGCGCGGGTACACCTGCGACCGAACCATTCCTTCCGCCTACCCGCCGCCGACGCGCCGATCATCATGATCGGCCCGGGGACCGGCATCGCGCCGTTCCGCGGCTTCCTGCAGGAACGCCAGGCCACCCGCGCGACGGGACGATCATGGCTGTTTTTCGGGGACCGGCGGCGGGCCACCGACTTCCTCTACCGCGACGAGCTCGACGGCTTTCTCAAGTCGGGCACCCTCACCCGACTTGACGTGGCGTTCTCCCGCGACTGCGCCGACGGCGGCCCGAAATGCTATGTGCAGCATAGCATGTGGGAGAACTCGGCGGAACTCTTCGGCTGGCTCGAGGACGGCGCGCACGTGTACGTATGTGGCGACGCCGAGCGGATGGCCAAGGACGTCGATGCGACGTTGCGCCACATCGTGTCCCGCCGCGGCGGCATGGATACCGCGGCCGCCCATGCCTACGTCAACGAGCTCATCAAAAATCACCGTTACGTGCGCGACGTCTACTAAGCGGCCTGATCCGGAAGCGGTGCGACGACGATGTGGGTCCCGTGGGCGCGGGTCCCGACTCACAGCGACACGCTCGTAGTCTCGAATCTGCGTTCAGCACTGGCTTTTTCGGCTCAGCATCGCCGCCATTGCAGTTTCGGCACCTCAGCGAACCGATCCCGTGCATTGCTCCCGGGGCCTAGCTGCCACGCCCCTCGCTTTCGTTCGCCCCGTCGCTCCCCTCGCGGCCAACGGCCGGATCCCAGCTGCCCGGCACCATCGGAATCTTTGGGCCGCCGCCGAATTCATCGCTCGCCAGCGCCGCCAGGCCCGCGGCTCCGGCAGCGGTTTCCTTGTGAGCCGTGCCAGCGAACCCAAGGTTTCCGGCACCGTGATCCGAAGCCACCGTCGACACGACCGGCTCCTCATCAGGCGAGCCACCCCAGTCCGGATCGACGTCGACATTCATGTCCATGAATTCGTTGCCATAGCCGCGCTGCCGCTGCCGCTGGCGCCGCCGCGCCCGGGCCGCCTCCCGAGCCGCCGCCGCGGCCACCGCCGCGGCGGTATCGGGTTCCGGCGCTTTTCTTTTCGCGCTGGAGCTGGCGCTCGCGCTCGCGCCCGAGCCAAATCCGATGCTCGGAGGCCCCACCACATACGGGGGGACAAATCCCACCCCGGCGGGGGGCGCAGGCGGTGGCGACGGTGCCGGACCCGCAGGGGTCGGTGGGCTAGGCGTAGGGGCAGGTGCCGGCCCCGGCGCGGGGGCCGCGATCGGCGCGGCGATCGAGGTCAGCCCTACGACCGGCAGCACACTGGGCGCAGCGGCGACGGGCGCCAGAGCCGGCGCCGCGGATTGAAAAACATTTGCCAGCCCGGCCAGCCCCAAGCCGCCCAGCGCCGCTGGGGTGACGGCGGGGAGCGACGCCAGAGCCACCGCCGGGTTGGTGACCGCGTAGGCAAGGACTTCTTCGATGTGGGTCGGGATGTCGAAAAACAACCAGCTGCCGAACCATTGGAAGGCTTCCACCGGATTTTGCGTCAGGTCCACCGCGAAGTTCTGGAAGTCCTCGAAGAGTTCGAGGGTTCGAGCGACCCAAAACATCGCCTGACCGGGGTCGGCGTAATCGTCGTAGTCCAATCCGTTGAGGGTGCCGTCTGCAGGGCTCCAACTGATGCCCAAGTGCTGCAGGATGCTCGCGATGATGTTATCGAACGGAAGGTCGACGGTCGGGTCGTGCGCCACTTGGCTATTTGAGACACCGATGCTTTGCAAAAAATTTATCAGCCCCTGTGGGATCCCGAGCGGGTTGTCGGTCTGGCCGTTGTTGAGCAGGATGGCTGCGATCTGCTGGGGCAGCTCCAACGGGTTTTGCAGGAACTGCTCGATCTGCTGTTCTAGCCCCTGCACGAACCCCTGCAGCAGGTTCAGAAACTCCTGCAACAGGTTGGAGCCAGGCAACGACGACTGGGCCGGGGTTTGCGCGCCTGATTTCAGGATCTGCGGCGCTGGGTTCGTTTGCGGCATCGCCGCCACCGCCGTGCTCGAGACCGCCTGATAGCCGGCCATCGTGCCGGCGGCCTGGATCCACATCCGCACATAGTCGGCCTCGTTGAGCGCAATCGGGATGGTGTTGATCCCAAAGAAATTGGTCGCCAACAAGACTCCGTGGATGGTGTGGTTGGCGGCTAATTCAGGCAGTGTCGGCATGGCAGCCAATGCGGCGGTGTAGCCCGCGGCCACGGTCTCCAGCCGGGAGGCCGCAGCCACGCTCTCGGCGCTGGCCTGCGCCAGCCAGGCCAGATACGGGACATGGGCGGCCACATACGACTCGGCGCTAGGCCCCTCCCACGCGCTGGCCTGCACCGACGCCAGCAACGAGCCGAGTTCTTCGGCTGCCGAGGCGTATTCGGCACCGATCGAGTTCCAAGCCCCGGCCGCCGCAAGCAAGGCGCCCGGCCCAGGGCCGCTGCTGAGCAGTGCCGAGTGCACCTCCGGCGGTGAGGCCATCCAGATCGGCGCCGTCATCGTCAGCCGCCGCCCGCGATGAGATGCGACGACACCACGACCGGGCGGCCAGTCGATGCCTCAACCGCCGCATCAGCGGCGACTAGGCCTTCGGGCACGACCCGCAAGGTCATAGGGGCACTCCTCGGGCTGATGAAGGGTTACCAGACCGACGAGCTTAATGACTATGATTGTCATTATCAAACCGACGCGCGTGACGCTTGCTGCGCGCTAGACCAGCGGACGCCCGGTCCTGATCCGGCGGTCGACGTCGGCCAGCAGGACATTGAACGGGAATTGCCGGACGAAGCGCGGCAGCGCGCGGTTGACCGTGCGCAGCACGGCCATCAGCCGGTCGAAGCGCCGTTGCCTGGCGGCGTCCCATGGCAACCGCATCTCGTCGCGAAACCGTTGCGGCAGAAAGCCCGTGGTGATCAGCAGCGCGAAGCGGTCCGACGCGCGCTGCAGCGGGCCCGGCAGCGCCACCCCCCGGATGCGGCCCGCGGCGATGGGATACAGGTAGTCGCGGACGGCATCATCGATGTGCACCTCAGCCAGCGACCCTTGCCAGTACCGGTCGAAGGCCGCCCGGTCCGCCGGCCACATCTCCGGCGGCACCTGCAGCGTGGTGGCCAGCGTCATCCCCTCGCGGTAATGGCGGTCGGCGTCCTCGCCGTCCAGTTCGCCGACGAAGATGCGATAGATATCGACCGCGCCCTTGTACAGACAGGCCCCGACCCACAGTTGCAGGTCGGGATCGAATGCGTTGTACGACACCGGGCTTTCGGCGGTCGAATACACCTGCGCGTGGGCGCGGTTCACCGCCCGCCGGAAGGCCTCCTTCTGGGCATCGCTACCGGCGGTCGCCACCGCGAGGTAGGTGAAAGTGGTGCGCGCCCGTTTGATGGGATGCAGGTCGACCCGGCCGCTCTCGACGCGACTTTCCAGCACGCCATAGCCGACACCGGGCCGCGCCAACTGCATGATCACGTTCGCCGGGCCCGCCAACAACGCCACGCCCATCAGGCCTTCGTCGATGCCCAGCGCGCGCCGGCGCCGGGCGCGCCGCGGGCGGGCCGCGTCGGCGACGGGGCGCTCCACGTGCCGGATTGCTTCGTGGATTGCCATCAGCATGTCCTCCGCGGCACCGGCCCCCGCTAATTGTGCGAACGCGTGTTTCCTGATACTGCTCGCTGCTTGCGCCGGGTGTCAAGATGTGGGTATGCCCGACGATTCCGGCGCGCGGCCCTACCGCGGCGTCGAGGCGGCCGAGCGGCTGGCCGCCCGCCGCGGCCGGCTGCTGGCCGCCGGCCTGGAACTGCTGGGGGCGCAACGGCAGGACATCTCCGCGCTGACCGTCCGCGGCGTATGCCGCCAAGCCGGCCTGGCGGCCCGCTACTTCTACGAAAGCTTCCGCGACAAGGACGAATTCGTCGCCTGCGTGTTCGACTGGGTCATCGCCGAGCTGGCCACCACCACCCAGGCCGCGGTGGCGGCAGTACCGGCGCGCGAGCAGACCCGCGCGGGGATGGCCAACATCGTGCGGACCATCGCCGGTGACGCCCGCATCGGGCGCCTGCTGTTCGGCACCCAGCTGGCCAACCCGGTGATCGTGCGCAAACGCGCCGAATCCACCGCGTTGTTCGCCATGCTGTCCGGCCAGCACGTCGGCGACGCGCTGCACGTCCCGGCAAACGAGCGCATCAAAGCCGCGGCCCACTTCGTCGTCGGCGGCGTCGGACAAGCGATCAGCGCCTGGCTGGCCGGCGACGTCCACCTCGAGCCGGACCAGCTCGTCGATCAGTTGGCGTCGCTGCTCGACGAGCTCGCCGAGCCAAACCTGTACCGCCTCAAGGAAACAGCGGCAGGTGCCACAACCGCATCCCGGGATCCAGGAGCCACAAGCGCCTCATCGTGAGTCGTATGATGCGCAGCGCACCGGAGATCATGAAGATCGCCAACGGCACCTCGATCAGCAGCGCCGTGGCTATCGACAACCAGACGTCGTCGGGTCCGGCGGTCATGAGGTCGAACCAGGCGTCGCAGATGAGCAGCACCCCGGAGGTAAAGGCCGCAAGCAGCAGCACCTGGCGACGCAGGTAGCCGAACACGGCCGTGGCCAGCATGAAACCGACCAACAGCATGTCGAAGCCCACCCAGGTGGCGGTCCAGTTGTGGGCGACGTAGTTCTCCGGCAGCGTGATGGACAGATACCCCAGCCAGGGAATCATCGCGATCGAGCCACCGACCATCAGACCCAATCGGAGACGCCGCACTCGACCCAGCACCGCCGGATCGATCACCTCGCTCAGGGGCTGCTCCAACCGGATGATCAGCTCGCGCCGCTGCTCGGGAGTCAGCGCGGCGATCTGTGCGTCGGACAAAATGCTGTCGGTCATCTCCGATCAGCGCATGGCCGGTAGCGGAGGTCGCCGGTCGGCCGCGGTCTTGGGAACGGCGTGGGCGCCATTCGTGTCGAATTCCTTTACCCAGCAAGCGAATTCCAGCGTGATGCCGTCGGGATCGTGGAAGTAGAACGAGCGCACGTACACCCCGGGATGCACCGTGGCGGATACCTGCAGCTCGCTCTCGTCGTGGTTGAGCACCGGGCCCACCCGCACGCCTTTGTCCTTGAGCCGTTGCCGGTAGGCGTCGAACTTCTCGGCCGGTACGTGGAATGCCAGATGGTTCATGGTGCTCACGGCGCTGGTGATGTCCCCGATGCCCGGGATGGCGGCCGGCGACGAGATGCCCGGCACCCGGTCGGGGGCGTCGGCGAACCAGAAGAACGCGACGCAGTCGCCGTTGCCGGCGTCGAAGAAGAAGTGTTGCCCCGCACCGCCGGGCAGATCGAGCGACTTGATCAGCGGCATGCCGAGGATGTTGGTGTAGAAGTCGACGGTGCGCGCCATGTCCGAACACACCAGGGCGACATGGTTGATCCCACCGAGTTCGAATTCCGTGTTGGTGTTGTGCGGCTTGATCATCTCGCGGCTCCCCTCGGCCCCCGGGAGTGCGGGTCCTGGCCAAGATCTGAAACTGAATCTAACATCAGATTCAGTTTTGTTCCAGGGAGGTGCGCCCAGGTGTCGACCGCGGCAGAACCGGCGCGCCACCCGCGATGGTCGACGACGACTTCGCGCGGTGCTGGGCCGAAATATGCTCTGTGCCGGCGTCTTTCATCGCGGATTCGGTCCGGCGCGCCCAGGTCGAGGGCCGGTGTCCCGGCGACGATCCACGGCTGATCGCGGAGGCCATACTGTTGCATCCAGCTCGCCGGAACAAGTTCGGCCGCGGGTCAGCCCGACGACGCGGCCCGCATCCAGACGCGGGCCATCTACTCGCAAGGAGCGGAGCCGAATTGACTCGTCATACCGGCGTCGCGGAGGTTGTCCGCGAGTTCGTCGGGTTGCCGTCGCCCACCGCCGGGCGCGCCGGGGCCGGCGGTCATCCCTGCCAGGGGCTGTACCACCGCGGGGCGGGACCCAAGCCGAAGGTGGCGATGATCGCCACGCACTACCAGATCGACTTCTCCGAGCACTATCTCGCCGACTACATGGCCGTCCGCGGCATCGGGTTTCTCGGTTGGAACACCAGGTTCCGTGGTTTCGAAAGCAGCTTTCTGCTCGACCACGCGCTGGTCGACATCGGTGTCGGGGTTCGTTGGCTGCGTGAGACCCAGGGCGTGGATACCGTTGTGCTGCTCGGTAATTCGGGGGGTGGTTCGTTGATGGCGGCCTACCAGTCGCAGGCCGTCGACCCGAACGTGACCGCGCTGGAAGGCATGCGTCCGGCGGCCGGGCTGACCGAGTTGCCGCCCGCCGACGGCTACGTGGCCACCGCCGCCCATCCGGGGCGTCCGGACGTGCTCACCGCCTGGATGGACGCCGCCGTCGTCGACGAAAATGACCCGGTGGCAACCGATTCCGACCTCGACCTGTTCAACGAGCGCAACGGCCCGCCGTACTCGGCGGAGTTCGTCGCCCGCTACCGCGGGGCGCAGACCGCGCGCAACCACGCCATCACCGACTGGGTCGAAAGCGAGCTCAAACGCGTTCGCGCCGCGGGGTTTTCCGACCGGCCGTTCACGGTGATGCGAACCTGGGCCGATCCCCGCATGGTCGATCCCACCATCGAGCCCACCAAGCGTCCGCCGAACATGTGTTACGCGGGCGTCCCGGCCAAGGCGAACCGCTCCGCGCGCGGCATCGCCGCGGCCTGCACGCTGCGCGGCTGGCTGGGCATGTGGAGCCTGCGGGTGGCGCAGACCCGGGCCGAGCCGCACCTGGCCCGCATCACCTGCCCGGCCCTGGTGATCAGCGCCGAGGCCGACACCGGAGTCTTTCCCTCCGACGCCAAGCGCATTTACGACGCGCTGGGCGGCGCGGACAAGGAGCGGTTCTCGATCGACGCCGACCATTACTTCACCACCCCGGGCGCGCGACCCGAGCAGGCCGATACCATCGCCGAGTGGATCGGCAAGCGGTGGCGCTAAGGGTTCTCACCCACTTCGTTCCCGGCGACAAGGTGCTTGATTTCCTTGCGCCCGAATCGGATTGGCTTGACATCCGCTGGTGCGCCGAGGACGACGGCACAGGACCCAGCCGCGGCTGCGCGACGGGTAACCGCCGGCCCATCTGATAACCCCCGGTGGTCAACCAACCGACCGGTTGTTAGCTTGTAACGAAACGAGATCCATGGGAAGGCGACCAATGCCGATCGCGATAACTCCTGAGCATCAAGACTTGGCCCACTCGGTGCGGTCCCTGGTGGCACGGGTGGCGCCGTCGGAGGTGTTGCACGCGGCTTTGGAAACAGGGCCGGACAGCCCGATCGAAAATCCCCCGCCGTACTGGCAGGCGGCGGCCGAACAGGGCCTGCAGGGTGTGCACCTTGCCGAATCCGTCGGCGGACAAGGTTTCGGGATCCTCGAATTGGCCATCGTGCTGGCCGAATTCGGCTATGGGGCGGTCCCCGGGCCGTTCGTGCCGTCGGCGATCGCCAGCGCGCTGATCTCCGCGCACGACGCGCAAGCCAAGGTGCTCTTTGAGCTGGCGTCGGGTGCCGCCATCGCCGCCTATGCGCCGGATTCCGGGCTGACCGCCACCCGGCAGGGTCCTGATGAGAAAGGGCTGGTGATCCGCGGCGAGGTCCGCGCGGTTCCCGCCGCGGCGCAGGCGTCCGTGCTGGTGCTGCCGGTCGCGATCGACAGCGGCGAAGAATGGGTGGTGCTGCGCGCCGAACAGCTCGATATCGAGCCGGTGAAAAGCCTGGACCCGGCGCGTCCCATCGCCCACGTGCGGGCCAACGCCGTCGAGGTCGGCGACGACGCCGCGCTGAGCAACCTGAGCATGGCAACCGCGCACGCGCTGATGTCCACACTGCTGTCGGCCGAGGCCATCGGCGTGGCGCGCTGGGCGACCGACACGGCGTCGCACTACGCCAAGATCCGCGAGCAGTTCGGCAGGCCGATCGGCCAGTTCCAGGCCATCAAGCACAAGTGCGCGGAGATGATCGCCGACACCGAGCGGGCCACCGCCGCGGTGTGGGACGCCGCCCGCGCGCTCGACGAGGCCCGCCAAAACGATTGGGACATAGCCGCTTCCAATGTCGAGTTCGCCGCCGCCGTGGCGGCGACGCTGGCGCCGACGGCCGCCCAGCGATGCGCGCAGGACTGCATTCAGGTGCACGGCGGGATCGGCTTCACCTGGGAGCACGACACGAACGTCTACTACCGCCGGGCACTGATGCTGGCCGCCTCGTTCGGCCGCGCCTCGGAGTACCCGCAGCGCGTGGTGGACACCGCGACCACCACGGGCATGCGCGCCGTGGACATCGACCTGGATCCTGACACCGAGAAGCTGCGGGCCGAGATCCGGGCCGAGGTCGCCGCGCTCAAGGCGATGGACCGCGAGCCGCGCACGGTCGCCATCGCCGAAGGTGGGTGGGTGCTGCCGTATCTGCCGAAACCGTGGGGGCGCGCGGCCAGCCCGGTCGAGCAGATCATCATCGCCCAGGAGTTCACCGCCGGGCGGGTCAAGCGGCCGCAGATCGCGATCGCGGCATGGATCGTGCCGTCGATCGTGGCGTTCGGAACCGAGGAGCAGAAGCAGCGCTTCCTGCCGCCGACCTTCCGCGGCGACATCTTCTGGTGCCAGCTGTTTTCCGAGCCGGGCGCCGGATCCGACCTGGCCGGGCTGACCACCAAGGCCACCAGGGTCGACGGCGGCTGGCGCATCACCGGGCAGAAGATCTGGACCACCGCCGCGCAGTTCTCGCAATGGGGCGCACTGCTGGCGAGAACGGACCCCAGCGCCCCGAAACACAATGGCATCACCTACTTCCTGCTGAACATGAAAAGCGAGGGCGTGACGGTCAAGCCGCTGCGGGAGCTCACCGGCCAGGAGTTTTTCAACACCGTCTACATCGATGACGTGTTCGTGCCCGACGAGTGCGTGCTCGGCGAGGTGAACCGGGGCTGGGAGGTCAGCCGCAACACCCTGACGGCGGAGCGGGTGTCGATCGGCGGCAGCGACGCGAATTTCCTGGCCACGTTGCCCGATTTCGTCGCGTTCGTCCGTGACGGCCAGTTCGATCAGGTCGCGCAGCACCGGGCCGGGCAGTTGATCGCCGAAGGTCATGCCGCCAAGGTGCTGAACCTGCGTTCGACGCTGTTGACGCTGGCGGGCGGGGACGCGATGCCGTCCGCCGCCATCTCTAAGCTGTTGTCGATGCGCACCGGCCAGGGCTACGCCGAATTCGCGGTGTCCTCGTTCGGCACCGACGCCGCGATCGGCGACACCAACGAGTTGGCCGGCAAGTGGGGCGAGTACCTGCTGGCCAGCCGGGCCACCACGATCTACGGCGGCACGTCGGAGGTGCAGCTCAACATCATCGCCGAGCGGCTGCTGGGCCTGCCCCGCGACCCGTAAACGGTGCCATGCCGGCCCGAGACAGGCTCGGGCCGGCATGGATCCCCCCCGTGCGCGCGCCGGTCAACCTAGTAACTCGCGACAGGACGAGGCCGGCCGGCGGTCGCGCAACGACGGTGGCTCACCACCACCAGTTCCACCAGTGCCGGTGGCCCCAGAAGCCGTGGCGGCCCCAACCATGGTGGCCCCAGCCCCTGTGGCCCCAGCCGCCGTGGCCCCACCGGGTCGGCACGACAGCGGGGGCTTGGGGGATGTCCCCGTGGGGACCGGCGACCGCAAAACTGGTGGCGGGCGCGGGTGCGGGGGCGGCCTGTGCCGCGGGGATGCCGCCGAACAGCATCGCTGCGGCTATCGCGCCGGCACCCGCCGCACCGGCGGCCGCGTTGCGCACGGATCGCGGTGAAATCATCATCGGTGAGCTCCTTTCCGAGACCTTGATGGCGATGCCTAAAACGCTACTCAGAAATTTGAGGGCAAACAATTCGATGGCGCAAAAATTATGCTGTGAATTGGGTAATAATTCTGCTGCTGGCTAGCCAATATCTACTGAATTCAGCACTCCCACTTATGCCCCTTTGTTCAAATACTTATTTACGTCTTCCAGGGTTTTCGCAAATACCACCATCAGTATCTCCGTGCCTCCTATCTTACCAGTTCGCACGGGAAATACTGAACTACTGACGTACGGATATCCGAATCTCAGTGCCTTCTGGTTTCCGCCATCGCATGCTCATCTGTATCGGTACAAAAAATAAACTAGCAAACTGCTTAATCCCTTGTATGGAGCGTTGGCACCCACGGGTGAAAATTCTCGGTGGCTATCGGTTTGAAAAAGGCGTCAACGTCGCTGGTAGAGCCCGGGTCTCCCGGACGGGGCCCTCGCCGCCTGGCACCCGGCCGGTGGTGTCCACGGCTCGGTAGCGCGACTTACGCGGGCGTGAGTGACAGAATCGGTACCACCACGTGTTAACCCCCAAGCACTGATCTACTGATTGCACCCACGGAGGGACGATCGCCGCAGTGAACTTCATCCCCAGCCACATCGGACGCACCGCCGGAGCGGTCTCCGCACAGATGTCGGCCGGCACACCCTCCGGAGACGCCGCGCCCACCGAGCGCCTGAGCGGCTTCCGGCAGCCGGCCGCCCAACGAGTGATCAAACAACCGGCAGCCGCCCCGCCGGCACGAAACCAGCGGACGCGACGCACCGTCGACCTCCCAGCCGCCACCCACCGGGCCCTCGACATCTGGCAGCGGGAAGCGGCCGACCGCTTGGGCGTCGCGCGGGTTACCGGGCAAGAAGTCCTCGCCGCGCTCATCGACCAACTGCTGGTCGACCCCAAACTCGCGGCCCAGATCACCCGCGCCATCCGGGAACGGCGCTGACCGGCCGGTCAAACCCGGGACGAGTGGTCTTTAGTCGAGTTCCATCTCGCGCAGTTCACGCTTGAGGACCTTGCCGGTGGGATTGCGCGGCAGCTCTTCTAAGAAGATCACTTCCCGGGGCACCTTGTAACGGGCCAGGTGGTCGCGCACGTAGTGCTTAATGGTCTCCTCGTCGAGGTCGGCGTCCTCCTTCTTGACCACGAAGGCGCGCAGCCGGTGCCCCCACTCCTTGTCCTCGACGCCGATGGCGGTGGCCTCCACGACGTCGGGATGCCCGCTGATCAGGTCCTCCACCTCGGCGGGGAAGACGTTCTCACCACCGGAGACGATCATCTCGTCGTCGCGACCGCTGACATACAGCAGGCCGTGCTCGTCGAAGTAGCCGACGTCGCCCGATGACAACAGCCCGCCGATGATCTGCTTGTGACCACCGCCGGTGTAACCCTCGAACGGGAACGCGTTGCCGACGAAAATCCGGCCGACATCACCCCGGGGCAGCTCGTTGCCGTTGTCGTCGAGGATCTTGACCTTGACGCCCTTGACCACCGGGCCGACCGTGGCCGCGTTGCGTTCGAGGTCCTTGGGCCCGGCGATGGTCGCGAACGCGATCTCGGTCGAGCCGTACATGTTGTAGACGACCGGACCGAGGTCCTTGAGCGCCCGGCTGGCCAGCTCGGCGCCCAGCTGCGACCCGGATACGAACACGATCCGCAAGCTGGACAGGTCGGGCTTCGTCTCCATCTTTTCGATCGCATCGAGGATGCGCGACAGCATCACCGGGACGACGACCATCGCGGTCACCTTGTACGTCTCGATGTCTTCCAGCACCAGCGGCGGCCTGAATTTCCGGCGCAGCACCAGCGTCGACCCCAAAAACATCGCGATGGTCGCGTGCAGATACCCCAGCGCGTGGAACATCGGCGCCGGCAGCGACGTCACCTCGTTGGCCCTGAACGGAACGTGCGACAGGATGCCGCCGACCGGCGCCAGCGTCGGCGGGGTGCTGCGGTTCGCGCCCTTCGGGGTGCCGGTGGTCCCGCTGGTCAGGATGATGATCGACGCGTGCTTGCCGGCCTTCGGGGCGGGAGCTTTGCTGCTGCGCGCGATCAGCTCGGCCAGCGTTTCGTCGGTGCTACCGGACGAATCAACGGCGTCGGGATTGGTGCCGAGCGCGCGCAGTTTGCCCAGCGGCGGCTCGGCTTTGCTGACGGCGTTGGTGTACTCGTCGTCGTAGATGATTACCTTGGCGCCCTCGCGCTCGGCCACCTCCTTGATCTGCGGGCCGGAAAACTCGCTGTTGAGCAGGATGATGCGGGCGCCGGTGCGCGCCGCGCCATAGTTGGCGATGACGAACCAGCGGTGATTGCGGGCCAGGATGGCCACGCCGTCGCCGCCGCGCACACCCTTGTCGATCAGGCCGTTGGCCACCGCGTGGGCGGCTTCGTCGAGCTCGGCGTAGGTCAGCGTCCCCTCTTCGTCGACGAGGGCCGCGCCGCCGGGATTGCGCCTGGCGTTGAGCGACGGCAGCATGCCGAACTCGCCCCACTTGTAGATGTCCGCGGCCATCGCGGCATAGTTCTGCGGCGGCTCCAGCCGGAATGCGCCCGCTTCGATGATCTTGCGCACGTAGTGCAATTCGGCCGCGCCGCGTTCGAGGTATTGCTGAACTTTGGTCACGGCCCGGCCGGGCAGGTCAATCAGGTTAGGCATGAATTCACCATATGTGACGTCCGTCGCACTGCGGGTCGGAAAGTCTCGCCGAATTACCATGAACCCCATGGCCGGTCCCATGTTGCTGGACGTGGCCGGACGCCGGGTCACCGTCACCCATCCGGACAAGGTGGTGTTCGAACGCCGCGGCGGCCCAGGCCACTCGCGGGGCCCCTACACCAAGCTCGACCTAATCCGCTATTACCTGTCCGTCGCCGAGGGGGCGCTGCGCGGTGTGGCCGGCCGGCCGATGATCCTCAAGCGCTTCGTCCACGGCATCGCGCAAGAAGCCGTGTTCCAGAAGCGGGCACCCACCAAACGGCCGGACTGGATCGACGTTGCCGAACTCCATTACGCGCGGGGCACTTCCGCCGCAGAGGCCGTCATCCATGACGCCGCCGGGCTGGCGTGGGTGATCAACTTGGGGTGCGTCGACCTCAATCCGCACCCGGTCCTCGCCGGCGACCTCGACCACCCCGACGAACTGCGGGTCGACCTGGATCCGATGCCCGGGGTCGGGTGGCGGCGGATCGTGGACGTCGCGCTGGTGGCCCGCGAGGTGCTCGAGGATTATGGCCTGGTCGCGTGGCCGAAGACGTCGGGGTCCCGGGGCTTTCACATCTATGCCCGGATCGCCCCGCGCTGGGACTTCCGCCAGGTGCGGCTGGCCGCCCAGACCGTCGCCCGTGAGGTCGAGCGCCGGGCGCCCGAGGCGGCGACCAGCCGCTGGTGGAAGGAGGAGCGCGAGGGGGTATTCGTCGACTTCAACCAGAACGCCAAGGACCGCACCGTCGCGTCGGCCTACTCGGTGCGGGCCACTCCCGATGCCCGGGTGTCGACGCCGCTGGATTGGGACGAGGTCGCCGACTGCAGGCCCGAGGCGTTCACCATCGACACCGTGCCCGGCCGGTTCGCCGAACGGGGTGACCCGTGGGCGGGGATGGACTCCTCCAACGCTGCAGCGGTTGGCTCCCTCGATCGGCTGCTGATGCTGGCCGAAGAAATGGGGCCTCCGGAGCGCGCACCGAAAGGCGCCGGCGACGCGAGCCGCCGCCGACAGCCCTCGAAGCCGCTGATCGAGATCGCCCGCACCAAGACCAGGGACGAGGCGATGGCCGCGCTGGACGCCTGGCGTGACCGCCATCCCGACGCGGCCGGCCTGCTGCAGCCGGCCGACGTCCTGGTCGACGGCATGCGCGGGCCGAGCTCGATCTGGTACCGGATCCGGATCAACCTGCAGCACGTGCCGGCCGACCGGCGCCCGCCGCAGGAAGAGCTGATCGCCGACTACTCCCCCTGGGCGAGGTATGGGAACCGCTAGACGCCCAGCTTCCCCATCGGGGTTTCCTTGCGCAGGTAGGCGTACCAGGTGACGACCAGCAGGGCGAGGAAGAACGCCACGTAGAACCGCAGCGCGGGCTCGATGCCGCCGAAGTGCGACTTCGACCAGGCGTACGCGAGCGGCACGACGAACCCACCAAAGGCGCCGACCGACGAGATGACGCCGAGCGCGCCCGCGGCCTGCCGGCGCATGTGCACCATGGTGTCCGAGTCACCGCCGGCGAGCTCACCCTTGATCTTGAAGATCCTCGAGATCATCCGGTAGGTGGAGCCGTTGCCGATGCCGGTGGCGACGAACAAGAACATGAAGCTGGCGAAGAACATCGGCAAGTTTTTGGCGTTGACCGACCAGAGCGCGGACGCGGCGCCGGCGGCAAGCATGACGAAGCTGACGGCCGTGATGCGGGCCCCGCCGATCCGGTCGGCGAGCCTGCCGCCGAGCGGACGGATCACCGATCCGATGCCGGCGCCGAGGAACGCCCACCCCAACGCGATGTCGCCGCGGTTGAACACGGCCTTGAGCAGGGTCGGGAACGCCGCCGAGTAGCCAATGAAGGACCCGAACGTGCCGATGTAGAGCAGCGACATGATCCAGGTGTCGGGGTGGCGCAGGGACTGCCAGACCGGCCTCACGTCCGCTTTGGCCTCGGTGAGGTTGTTCATGAACAGAAAAGCGCACACCGCGGCCACGACGGCCAGCGGCACGTAGCACAGCCCGGCGCGCGACAGCGCGATCCCGCCACCGGCGATCACGATCGGCGGAATGATCTTCTGCACGACCGCCACACCGATGTTGCCGCCGGCCGCGTTGAGGCCCAGCGCCCAGCCCTTGTCCTTCTCCGGATAAAAGAACGAGATGTTGGCCATCGACGAGGCGAAGTTGCCGCCACCGAGGCCGGCGGTCGCGGCGATCGCCACCAGCGCCGCGAACGGCATATGGGGATGGGCCACCGCCCAGGCCAGCAGGAGACAGGGGATCAGCAATAGCGTCGCCGAGATGGTCGTCCAGTTGCGGCCGCCGAAGATCGGCACCGCAAAGGTGTACGGCAGCCTCAGGAAGGCTCCGACACCGCTCGGGACGGCGACCAGGCACAACGCCTGGCTTGGGGTCAGCGCCCAGCCGGACGCGGCGGGATGGCTCGGGTGTCCGAGCGCACCCACCGAAGTCATTTGGACGACCACGATGCTCCACAGCATCCACACGCTGAACCCGATGTGCTCGGCGAAGATGGAAAAGATCAGGTTGCGCCGGGCGATCGGTTTGCCGGTCGTCTCCCAGAACGCGGGGTCTTCGGGCCGCCAGTCGTCGATCCAGTGCCGTCCCTGGTGATGCCCGCGCCGCGGCGCGGGCGCTAGGACCGGGGTGATGGTTTCCGGGGTGATGGTCACGGCTCGACGGTAGGGACGGACTGTTACCGGTCTGGGTGTGCGCAGTTACGCCGGCGATACGTGAAGATCGCACCGACCCGTAAGCGTTTGTCAGAACTTTGGAGCAGAGCGCATCGCGCACGCGATACTCTCACGCGGTGCGACACGGATGGAATCGACGGGGATTCTTGCAGCTCGCAGGGGCCACAGGGGTCGTCGCGGTCGCCGGGTACCCGGGGGTGGCCCAAGGGTGCTCGGCGCGCAAACCGGCGCCGGGCGCCCCCAGCGGATCGGTGACAATCACCCACCTTTTCGGCCAGACCGTCATCAAGCAACCACCCAAGCGTGTGGTCAGCGCGGGCTACACCGAACAGGACGACCTGCTCGCGGTGGGTGTGGTGCCCATCGCGGTGACCAACTGGTTCGGCGACCAGCCGTTCGCGGTGTGGCCGTGGGCCCAGCCCAGGCTGGGCGGCGCGCAGCCGGTGGTGTTGAGCCTGGACAACGGGATTCCGATCGAGCAGATCGCCGGGCTCAAACCCGACCTGATCGTGGCCATCAATGCCGGGGTGGACGCAGACACCTATCAGAAGCTGTCGGCGATCGCCCCGACCGTCCCGCAGTCGGACGGCGACGCCTTCTTCGAGCCGTGGAAGGACCAGGCCACCGCCGTCGGCCAGGCGGTGTTCCAGGCCGACCAGATGAAGTCGCTGATCGGCGCCGTCGACCAGAAGTTTGCCGCCGTCGCCCAAAAGAATCCGCAATGGACCGGCAAGAAGGCGTTGCTGATGCAGGGCACCCTCTGGCAGGGCACCGTGGTGGCAACCCTGGCCGGCTGGCGGACCGATTTCCTGAACCAGATGGGCCTCGTCATCGCCGACAGCATCAAGCCCTTCGGCGGCGATCACCGCGCCGTCATCCCCCGCGACCGGATCAAGGCGGTGCTCGATTCCGCGGACGTGGTGATCTGGACGACCGAGAGCCCCGACGATCAGAAGGCGCTGCTGGCCGACCCCGAAATCGCCGGAGCGGCGGCCACCGCCCAGAACCGCCACGTCTTCACCACCAAGGACCAGGCCGGCGCGATCGCCTTTTCGTCGCCGCTGAGCTACCCGTTCGTGGCCGACCAACTGCCCCCGCTGATCGGCAAGGTCTTGGGTTAGAGCTGGGTGAGAGCCCCGCCCAATCCCTCCTGTTTGAGCGTTTGCTAAGGCACCTCTGGCAGTGCTCCAAAATCCCGCCGCTTCCCCTCGCTCCCGCCCCGATTCCGGGGTTACCGTCGAGTAATGAGCGTGACCAACCTCACCGGCCTCGCCAGCGACCTGCCCACCGACCTGGTTGGCAATTCCGTCGTGGACTATGGCGATCAAGCGCTGATGCTGCAATGTGGCAGCACCGCCGAGGTGCTGGCGTGGGTGGAAGCGCTACGCGCGGCGGCGTTACCGGGTGTGGTCGACATCGTCCCGGCCGCCCGCACGGTGCTGGTGAAGCTCGACGGCCCCCGCTTCCAGGGGGTCATCCGCCGGCGGCTACGCAACATGCGGGTCGCCGCGGACGCCGAGGCCCCGGCGGGGCGCGGCCCGGATCTGGTGATCGACGTCGTGTACGACGGGCCGGACCTCGCCGAGGTCGCCGACCTCACCGGGCTGACCGCGGCGCAGGTGATCAGCGCCCACACCCGCACCCTGTGGCGGGTCGGATTCAGCGGGTTCGCACCGGGTTTCGCGTACCTGGTCGACGGCGACGCGCGGCTGCGGGTGCCGCGCCGGTCCGAGCCGCGGACCTCGGTGCCGGCCGGCTCCGTCGGCCTGGCCGGCGAATTCAGCGCGATCTATCCGCGCCAATCGCCCGGCGGCTGGCAGCTCATCGGCCGGACCGACGCGGTGGTGTGGGACCTCGAGCGACCCAATCCGGCGTTGCTGACGCAGGGCATGTGGGTCCGGTTCCGGGCCGTGTAACCGCGAGGAGAAAACCGTGACGAGCCTGGAAATCCTGCGCACCGGACCGTTCGCCGTCGTCCAGGACCTCGGCCGGCCGGGGCTGACGCACCTCGGCGTCGGCTGGTCCGGGGCCGCCGACCGGCGCGCACACAAGCTGGCCAACCGGCTGGTCGCCAATCCCGACGACCGCGCCACCGTCGAAGTGACGTTCGGCGGCTTGTCGGCCCGGGTCCGCGGCGGCGACGTCGATATCGCCGTGACGGGTGCCGACACCGACCCGACCGTCAACGGAATCAAGTTCGGCACCAACAGCATTCACCATGTCCGAGACGGCCAGGTGATCTCCCTGGGCGCCCCGCGCGCCGGGCTGCGGACGTACCTGGCGGTGCGCGGGGGCGTCTGTGTGGAGCCGGTGCTGGGCTCGCGCAGCTACGACGTGATGTCGGCGATCGGCCCGGCACCGCTGCAGCCCGGAGACCGGCTGCCGGTCGGCGAGCACACCGACGATTACCCCGCACTCGAGCAGGCCCCGGTGGCGGCCATCACCGAGCATCTGGTGGAACTGCTGGTGGTCCCGGGCCCGCGCGACGACTGGTTGGTGAACCCCGACGCCCTGGTGCACACGATTTGGATGGCGTCCAACCGCAGCGACCGGGTCGGCATGCGGCTGGAGGGCCGCCCGCTGCAGCACCGCTGGCCGGATCGGCAGCTGCCCAGCGAGGGCGCCACCCGCGGCGCTATCCAGGTGCCGCCCAACGGATTACCGGTGATCCTGGGGCCCGATCATCCGGTCACCGGCGGCTACCCGGTGGTGGGCGTCGTCACCGACGAGGACATCGACAAGGCCGCCCAGGTGCGCCCGGGCCAGCACGTGCGGCTGCACTGGGCGCGACCCCGGTCGGCGCTGGGGACGCGGCCGCTTTCGGGGGCCGCGGGCTGGCCGCTGTCGTAGTGCCGGCCGCTGGACAGGGCTGGTAGACAAGGACTGTGCACACCGAGGCACACACCGCGCAGGTACACACCGCCCGCCTGGTCCACACCGCCGATCTCGACACCGAGACCCGCCAGCGCGTCCGCCAGATGGTCACCGCCGCGTTCGGCGGAGAGTTCACCGAGGACGACTGGGAGCACGCGCTGGGCGGCATGCATGCGCTGATCTGGCAGCACGGCGCGATCATCGCGCACGCCGCCGTGGTGCAGCGGCGACTGCTGTACCGCGGCGACGCCCTGCGCTGCGGGTACGTCGAAGGCATCGCCGTGCGGGAGGACTGGCGTGGCCAGGGCCTGGCGCACGCCCTGCTGGACGGCTGCGAACAGGTGATCCGCGGCGCCTACCAATTGGGTGCCGTCAGTTCGTCGACTCAGGCCCGCAGGGTGTACACGGGGCGCGGCTGGCTGCCCTGGCGCGGGCCGACGTCGGTGCTGGCGCCCACCGGTCCGACCCGCACTCCCGACGACGACGGCACGGTGTTCGTCCTGCCAGTCGGGATGGGCCTGGACACCTCCGAGGACCTGATGTGCGACTGGCGCGCCGGCGACGTATGGTAGGCGCGACCTCGCTGCCGCTTGGGCGGGGTTCGGAATTTCCTTGCTTCATAGGCTAATTCGGTCGGCTTCGCCGTCGCCGAACGTCACTGGCGGCGGCGCGGGAATCGATCCTTCAGGGCCGCAACATGTTCGCCCGCATAGGTCCCATACCGATTTGGTAAAGAAACCGCGTAGCGGGAAATGTATTCCAGCTCACACCAAATTCCGCACCTCACGAATTCGCTTGGCGCGCGTGATTATTGACCGCACCGCGCACCCGCCAATCGGCCCGCCTGACCTGCTCCTTTGCCGGCCCGTTTGCCCCTCAGGTGTTTACCAGACAACTGGGATTCAACTTACAGGCGATATCGGCCAAATCGAGTTGACGGGCTTCCATCCTTAATGTGAGCATCGAAACATACGGCAGGGCATGCCTCTTCACTCCGGGGTGCCCATGCGCCATCGACGCCAGACTCAGACAGCTCTCCCGGTGCCGGGTTGGGCTGAGCGAATTCAGCGAATTCCTGGGACGGCCTGAGGAAAGGAATCGAGATCGCATGGGCCGCAACCACCGCATCACGGACTGGAATCCGGAAGACACGGCGGCCTGGGAGGCCGGCAACAAGAAAGTCGCCCGCCGCAATCTGCTCTGCACGGTGGCGGGCGACCACGTCGCGTTTTCGATCTGGACCCTGTGGCCCGTGATGGCGCTTTTCATGCCGGTGTCCGTGTACGGCTTCTCGGCCAGCGACAAGCTGTTGCTGGGCGCCGTCGCCACCCTGATCGGTGGCTGCGCGCGCATCCCGTACACCTTGGGCATCGCCGCCTTCGGCGGCCGCAATTGGACGGTGTTCTCGGCGTTCGTGCTGCTGATTCCGACGGTCGGCACCATCGTGTTGCTGGCCAATCCCGGGCTGCCGCTGTGGCCCTACCTCGTTTGCGCCGCGCTGACCGGACTGGGCGGCGGCAACTACGCGGCCTCGCTGGCCAACGTCAACGCGTTTTACCCCGAGCGGCTCAAGGGCGCGGCGCTGGCGGTCAACGCCGGCGTCGGCAACCTCGGGGTCGCGGTGATCCAATTGGTCGGACTGCTGGTGCTCGCCACCGCGGGCCACGAAGCGCCGTACTGGGTATGCGCGGTCTACATCGTGTTGCTGGCAGTCGTCGGCATCGCGGCGGCGCTGTTCATGGACAACCTCCACCACGGCACCGAGGTGAACACCATGCGCTCGATCCTGTTCGAGCGCGACACCCACGTGATCTCGCTGCTCTACATCTGCACTTTCGGCTCCTGGATCGGGTTCTCCTTCGCCTTCGGCCAGGTGATGCAGGTCAACTTCCTGGCCAACGGGGAAACCGCGAAGCACGCGGCGCTGCACGCCGCGCAGATCGCCTTCGTGGGACCGCTATTGGGGTCGCTGGCCCGGATCTACGGTGGCCGGCTGGCCGACCGGCTCGGGGGAAGCCGCGTCACCCTGGGCGTCCTCACCGGCATGATCCTGGGCGCCGGCCTGCTGGTCACCATCAGCACCTTTGACGACCACCACGCCAGCGCCCGATCCACCAGCATGATCGGCTACGTCGTCGGCTTCATGGTGTTGTTCATCCTGTCCGGGATGGGCAATGGTTCGGTGTTCAAACTGATCCCGTCGGTCTTCGAGGCGCGCAGCCGCTCCCTGAAGGTCAGCGAGGACGAACGCCGCCATTGGGCGCGCGCTAAGTCGGGAGCGCTGATTGGCATCTGTTCGGCGGTGGGCGCGCTCGGCGGCGTGGGAATCAACATGGCGCTGCGTCAGTCCTATCTCAGCAGCGGCACCGAGACGTCGGCGTATTGGATTTTCCTGGTCTCCTACTGCGCCGCCGCGATCATGACCTGGATGCTGTATGTTCGCCGGCCGGCATCGGCCCCGGGCGCGCCGAAATCCGCACCGGAAGCCGAGCCCGCCCGGGTGTGACCGTGGTCGCGGCAGGGGCAATCAGGGGCAATGCGGCAGCAATTGCTTGGTAACGCGGCGGAAACGTCCCGGGCATACACAGGTCATATGGCTCAACCGAAAACCGCGTCGCTGACCGGCTACCGGATTGCGGTGACGTCCTCTCGCCGCGCCGAGGAGCTGTGCGCGTTGCTGAGCCGACAGGGCGCCGAGGTCTGCAGCGCGCCCGCGATCAACATGATCGCGCTGCCCGACGATGACGAATTGCACAGCAACACAGCGGCTTTGATCGCCGAGCCGCCCGACATCCTGGTCGTGCACACGGGCATCGGCTTCCGCGGCTGGCTGGCCGCGGCCGAGGGATGGGGGCTGGCCAACCAACTCATCACGTCGCTGTCGAAGGCCCGGATCGTGTCGCGTGGACCGAAGGGAACTGGCGCGGTGCGCGCCGCTGGCCTGCACGAGGAGTGGTCCCCTGAGTCCGAATCCTCACAGGAGGTGCTGGAATATCTGCTCGAATCGGGCGTGTCCGGAAAGCGCGTCGCCATTCAACTGCACGGCGCCGCCGACGCTTGGGACCCGTTTCCGGAATTTATCGGCGGCTTGCGGTTCGCGGGCGCCGAAGTGGTGCCCCTCCGGGTGTACCGGTGGAAGCCAACGCCGTTGGGCGGCGATTTTGACCAGCTGGTCACCGGGATCGCCCGACGACAATTCGATGCGGTCACCTTCACGTCGGCGCCCGCAGCCGCGGCGGTCCTGGAGCGCAGTCGGGAACTGAATATCGAAGACCAGGTGTTGGAAGCCCTGCGCACCGATGTGCATGCGATGTGCGTCGGCCCGGTGACGTCCAAACCGCTGATCCGGAAGGGCGTTCCGACCTCGGCGCCGGAACGGATGCGATTGGGGGCGCTGGCCCGGCATATCGCCGAGGAGCTGCCACTGCTGGGGTCGTGCACCGTGAAGGCCGCCGGCCACGCGGTTGATATCCGCGGAACCTGCGTGCTGGTAGACGGTTCCATCAAGCTGCTGTCGCCGTCCGGGATGGCGATGCTACGCGCGCTGGCGCAACGGCCCGGCGACGTCGTCGCGCGCACCGACCTGTTGCGGGTGCTGCCCGGCAACAGCAACGACCCGCACGCCGTCGACACAGCCATGCTACGGCTGCGAACGGCGTTGGGCGACAAGAACATCGTCGCCACGGTGGTCAAACGTGGCTACCGGCTCGCCATCGACGACCCGCCGGGCTCCCCATGGACCTGATCCTGGCCGCGCACGGCACCCGCAGACCGGGTGGCGTCGCGATGATCGCCGACCTTGCGGCACGGGTGAGCGCGCTTCTCGACCGCACGGTGCAGGTTGCGTTCGTCGACGTGTTGGGGCCCACGCCCACCGAGGTGCTGTCGCGGGCGGCGGCCGGTGGCCGGCCCGCCGTCGTGGTGCCCGCGTTTTTAGCGCGCGGCTATCACGTGCGCACCGATCTGCCGGCCCACGTCGCCGCCAGCGGACACCCGGATGTCATCGTCACCCCCGCTTTGGGACCGAGCGAGGAGATCGCGCGGATCCTCGCCCACCAGTTGGCGAAATCCGGTTGGCGCGTGGGTGATTCGGTGATCCTCGGGGCGGCTGGCACAACGGATGTCCGGGCGCGCGCCGATGTGCACACGACCGCGACGACACTGTCCGCGCTGGTCCGGTCGCGGGTGCGGCTGGGATTTGCGGCCACCGGCGATCCCTATGTGGACGAGGCGGTCGCCGCCGCCCGCCGCGACGGCGCCCGCCGCGTCGCGGTCGCCTCCTATCTGCTGGCCGACGGCCTGTTTCAAGAACGGCTGCGCGGCTGCGGCGCCGACCTGGTCAGCCGGCCGCTGGGCACTCATCCCGGGCTGGCCCACCTGATTGCCAACGGATTCCGCGGGGCCATGCCCGTGACAACGCGGCACGCGTCGCGCCGGCTCGGCCTGCGGCCTCACGGGCCTCATGGGCTGCTGAATTCGCTGGGGCGCAGCCACAGTGCGCTGCCGACGGGGCACGCCGACGCCCGCGACGCTTGATCTTTGCTCACATCCGGACGATTCTGGCAGCATGCCTCGCCGCGAAGAGCCGTCGCGTGGGCTCCTTGACCCGGTCGCGAAGATGCTGCGGTTGCCCTTCGGCACACCGGAATTCATCGATCGGGTCGTCACCGGTGGGGTCAACCAGGTGGGCCGCCGGACGTTGCACATGCTGATTACCACCTGGGACGCCGCCGGCGGCGGCCCCTTCGCGGCCAGCGCGATCGCGTCCACCGGGCTGGCCAAGACCGCCGAAATCGTCGAGGGCTTGTTCATCGGCCCGGTTTTCGGCCCGCTGTTGAAAATCCTGGGAGCCGACAAGGTCGCCGTACGGGCGTCGTTGTGCGCCTCCCAGCTCGTGGGCCTGGGCATCATGCGCTACGGCGTGCGCTCGGAGCCGCTGCACTCGATGCCGGTGGACGCGCTCGTCGACGCGATCGGCCCGACGATGCAGCGCTACTTGGTCGGTGACATCACGCGCTGATGTCTACGCGGCGATCCGCCCGATCTGGATCTCGCCCTCGGGGGTGACGCGCACCTGGTACACCGGCACCGAGACCCGCGGGTCGTCCAGGCAGGAACCGTCTTCGAGCGCGAAAGCCTGCTTCAGAATGGGAGATTGAACGGTGGCGCGACCGCCCCGGTCTCCGACGATCCCGCGCGAGAGCACCGCCGCCCCGGAAAACGGGTCGACGTTGCCGAGCGCGTGCACCGACCCGTCGTCCAGCCGGAACAGGGCCGCCTGCGTGCCGTCGTCGAGGAGCACCCCGACACCACGGCCCGGAATGAGGCGATCGTACGCGCAGGCGGTCGTCCACACCTGAATGTCGTTGAGAACAGTCATATTGCCTCCCGAGTTATGAGCGGACCCGCGGCATGCCAATGGGCACAGGCACTTTGCGCCCGGCGCGCTCGGTGAACGTCACCGTCGAGTCGACGGCGTCCGGGGCGTTGACGAAGGAGACGAACCGCGACAGCTTGTCCGGATCCTCCAGCACGCCCTTCCATTCGCACTTGTAGTTCTGCACGTGCCGCTCCATTGCGGCCTCGAATTCCGCGGCCAATCCCAGCGAGTCCTCGCACACGACCTCGCGCACGTGATCCAGTCCGCCGTCCAGCGTCTCGACCCACGGCGCGGTGCGCTGCAGCCGGTCGGCCGTGCGGATGTAGTACATCAGGAACCGGTCGACGTAACGGACCAGCGTCTCGGTGTCCAGGTCGCTGGCCAGCAGCTGTGCGTGCTTGGGCGTCATGCCGCCGTTGCCGGCGACGTAGAGGTTCCAGCCCTTTTCGGTGGCGATGACGCCCACGTCCTTGGAGCGCGCCTCGGCGCACTCCCGCGCGCAACCCGAGACACCGAGCTTGATCTTGTGCGGCGCCCGCAGCCCCCGATACCGCAGCTCCAGGTCGATGGCCAGCTGCACCGAATCCTGTTGGCCATAGCGGCACCAGTCGCTGCCCACGCAGCTCTTCACCGTGCGTAGCGCCTTGCCGTAGGCGTGGCCGGATTCCATGCCGCCGTCGACCAGCCGCTTCCAGATCTGCGGCAACTGGTCCACCCGGGCACCGAACATGTCGATCCGCTGACCGCCGGTGATCTTCGTGTAGAGCCCGAAGTCCTGCGCGATCTGGCCGATCAGGATCAGATGCTCGGGCTTGATGTCACCGCCGGGGACCCGCGGCACCACCGAATAGCTGCCGTTCTTTTGGATGTTGGCCAGGAAGTGGTCGTTGGAATCCTGCAGGGAGGCTTGCTCGCCGTCGAGGATGTGGTCGGAACCGGTCGAGGCCAGGATGGACGCGACCACGGGTTTGCAGATGTCGCAACCCTTTCCGCGGCCGAAGCGCTCCAGCAGACCCGAGAAGGTTCGGATCTCGGTGGCCGAGATGATCTCGAAAAGCTCCGCCCGCGACTGACTGAAGTGCTCGCACAGCGCCTTGGACTGTTCCACGCCCTCGGCTTCCAACAGCTGCTTGAGCAAGGGCACGCACGACCCGCAGGAGGTGCCGGCTGCCGTGCACGACTTCAGCGCGGGAACGTCGGCGCAGCCGTTGGCGATCGCGCACTTCAGATCGCCCTTGGTGACGTTGTTGCACGAGCAGATCTGCGCCGAATCCGGCAGCGCCCCAACGCCCAGGGCCGCGCCACCGCCGGACTGGGCCGGCGCGATCAGCGCGAGCGGATCCCCCGGCAGCTCGCTGCCGACCATCGGCCGCAACACTCCGTACGACGAGGCATCGCCCACCAGCACCCCTCCCAGAAGGGTTTTGGCGTCGTCGGACAGCACCAGTTTGGCGTATGTCCGGTTCACCGCGTCGTTGATGGCGACCTCGAGACAGTTCTCGGTCGCCCCCATCGCGTCGCCGAAGCTGGCGACGTCGACGCCAAGCAGTTTGAGCTTTGTCGACAGGTCCGCTTCCCCGAACTCCGCGGCGCCGTTCAGCAGCCGGTCCGCTACCACCTCGGCGGAGGTGTAACCGGGCCCGACCAGGCCATAGCAGCGGCCCCCGATCGCGGCGACCTCGCCGACCGCGTAGATGTCGGGATCGCTCGTGCGGCAAGATAAGTCGGTGAGCACACCGCCCCGTTCGGCGAGCGTCAGCCCCGCCGCTCGCGCCAGCTCGTCGCGCGGCCGGATGCCGGCCGCGAAGATCACCAGGCCGGCGTCGATGACGTCCTCGTCGGTCAGGCGCACCCGCACCCACGTCGAGCCGTCCGGACGCTCAACGGGTTCGATCGATTGGGTGCCGGTCCCAACGTGCACCGCGATGCCGAGGTCGGTGATCATCCTGGCCAGCAGCGCCCCACCGCCCTCGTCGATCTGTTGGGCCATCAAGCGCGGCATCATCTCGACCACGTGCGTCTGTAACCCGAACTGGCGCAATGCGTTAGCGGCTTCAAGTCCCAGCAGGCCGCCGCCGACGACCACCCCCGCAGGGGCGTGGCCGGCCTGCAGCGTGCGCTGGGCATCGGCGCGAATGGCGTCGAGGTCGTCGAGCGTGCGGTAGACGTGGCACGCCGCCAGGTCGTGGCCGGGCACCGGCGGGACGAAGGCGTAGGAACCGGTGGCCAGCACCAGGGCGTCGTAGCCGTGCCGTTGGCCGTCGGCCGTGACCACCGACTTTGTCGCACGGTCGATTTCGGTGACGCGCGTGTTCAGCAACAACCGAACCCGCTCGTCGCCGGCGTAGTCGTTGCCGGGCAGCGCGAGCAGTGCGCGGTCCCAGCTTTCGGTGTAGGAGGTCAGGCCGACGCGGTCATAGGCCGCGTCGGCCTCCTCGGCCAAAACCGTGATGCGCCAAGACCCCTCGGTGTCGCGGGCACGCAACGCCTCGACCAGCCGGTGGCCCACCATGCCATGCCCGACCACGACGACGTGACGCGCAGCACAGTGCGCGCGCGAATTCTCGGACGGGGCCATGCCACGAGGGTAGGGGCAGGAGATTAAGGAAAAATCGCGAAATGTGACGCCCACATGACAGCGGCCTCACACCTCACAGGGACCAGTGTGAAACTTTTCGCTGCGGGCGAACACCCAGGTGGAACTTAAGCGGGGCCGACTCATGTTTCTAGGAATAGCCGGCCGGGAAGGCGCCGGTCACAGCTAACTCACAAGAAAGCGTAAGGAGAAGCCCATGAGCAACCTCGCATTGTGGTCGCGACCGGCCTGGGACACCGACCGGTGGTTGCGCGACTTTTTCGGCCCCGCCGCCACAACGGACTGGGTCAAACCGGTGACCAGTGATTTTAGGCCGGCCGCGGAGATCGTCAAGGATGGTGACGACGCGGTGGTCCGCGTGGAACTGCCAGGCGTTGACGTCGAGAAAGACGTCAACGTCGAGGTCGACAAGGGCCGCCTGGTGATCCACGGCGAACACCGCGACGAGCGCGCGCAGGAGGATGGCGGCCGCACTCTGCGTGAGATTCGTTACGGATCGTTCCGCCGGTCGTTCCAGCTGCCCGCGCACGTCACCAGCGAGGCCGTCACGGCGTCCTACGACGCGGGTGTGTTAACGGTGCGAGTCGCCGGCGCCTACGCCGGGGCTCAGGCGCAGCGCATCACGATCACGAAGTAAGTCCCGAGCAATCCGGCTGGGCCGCATCAACCTCGGGCGGCCTCGCCGGCTTTGCCCGTGAGCGTGGGCTTTGCCCGTGAGGCCACGGCTTTGCTTGTGAGACCTCGGCTTTGCCCGTGAAGCGTGGGCGGAAAAGTCGCCGGATCGACGCCCTGGTTACATACTGAAAGCCCTGGATTCACGGGCAAAGCCCTGGATTCACCCCGAAAGCCCGAGCGCGCCCTAACTCCAGCGGGCCAGCAGCTCCCCGGCCCGGGCCGCCAGCGCGGCCTGCAAAAAGGGCCCGAAGCTGATCCGCGCCACACCCAGCGGGCCGAACGACGCCGGGTCGTCCCGGTCGGGCAGCGCGATCGCGTTGACCGGCAGCGGCAACTCGGTGGCCAAGCGCCGCAACGTTTCCGGGTCGTGGCGGCCGACCGGATAGAGAACGTCGGCTCCCGCGGAGGCGGCCTCGGTCAGCCGCGCCACGGCCCTGTCGACGCGATCCGCGTCGTCGCCGTCCTTCCGCAGAAAGAGATCGGTGCGGGCGTTAATCACGACATGTACCCCGGCCGCGTCGGCCGCCGACCGCAGCGCGCCAACCAATTCGGCGTGTTCACCGACGGACCGCAGGCGCTTGCCCTCGGAGTGCACGGTGTCCTCGATGTTGAGCCCGACGGCGCCCACGCCGAGCAAGCCCTCGATCAAGCGCGCCGCCGGCAACCCATACCCCGATTCGATGTCCACCGATACCGGGACGTCGACCGCGGCGGTGATCTGCGCGACGCGGGTGAGCACGTCGTCGAACGACATGCCCTCGCCGTCGGGTTTGCCGATGGAATCGGCCAGCGGGTGGCTCCCCACCGTGAGGGCGACGAATCCGGCGTCCGTGGCGAGCCGCGCCGACCAGGCGTCCCACACGGTCGGCAGCACCACCGGGTTGCCCGGCTGGTGCAGTTCCAGCAGCGCCGTGGCGCGCCGCGCGGTGGTTTCGCCCGTCATGGGGTGTTTGCTCCCTGGCTCGCCCGAAGTGACGTGCCTGACGTCAGGCCCGTGCCGTGGATAGTATCGGGGCGTACTGTGATCCGTACCACCGTCCGGCCCGCGAGAACCCGCGAGAACCCACGAGAGCCCGGGAAAGTCGAGGAGATCCGTTGTCGAGCCCTACCGGCGTCACCGCACTCGCCGAACTTCACGACCTCATCGGCGGCCTGCGGCGGTGCGTCGGCTCCTTGAAGGCGCGCTACGGCGACAGCCCGGCGATGCGCCGCATCGTCATCGACGCCGATCGGATTCTCAGCGACGTCGAATTGCTCGACACCGACGTGTCCGAATTGGACCTGTCGCGCGCCACCGTGCAGCAATCCGGCGAGAAGATCGTCATTCCTGACACCCAGTACGACAGCGATTTCTGGCGCGATGTCGACGACGAGGGTGTCGGAGGTCACAGCAGGTCCTGACAACCCAAGCCCCCCGAAAAGTGGGGGTACTCTCTGTGTACCCTTCGACGTGACAGCCCGTTCGAAGAGGAACATTAGATGAGCGCACCCACGGCGAACCGTTCTAAGTCCGGCGTTTTCTCACCTACCCGCGCGCAAATCCCGGAGCGAACGCTGCGCACCGACCGCTGGTGGAAGGCGCCGCTACTGACCGACCTGGGCCTCGGAGCCTTCCTGATCTACGGGTTCATCCGCGGCATCTGGGGCAGCGCCTACTGGGTTGACGAATACCACTACTTGACGCCGTTCTATTCACCGTGCGTCAGCGCATCGTGCGCTCCAGGCGCCAGTCACCTGGGGGTATGGTTCGGGCACTTCCCGTGGTGGATTCCGTTCGCGGCGGTCTCGCTGCCGTTCCTGCTCGCCTTCCGGATCACCTGCTACTACTACCGCAAGGCCTACTACCGCTCGGTGTGGCAGTCGCCGACCGCCTGTGCAGTCCCCGAGCCACGAGCCGGGTACACCGGCGAAACGCGGTTGCCGCTGATCATTCAGAACAGCCACCGGTACTTCTTCTATGTGGCGCTGATCATCTCGCTGATCAACACCTACGACGCGATCAAGGCCTTCCATTCCCCGTCGGGCTTCGGATTCGGTTTGGGCAACGTCATTCTCGTCACGAATGTGATCCTGCTCTGGACCTACACCTTGTCGTGCCACTCCTGCCGCCACGTCACCGGCGGCCGGCTGAAGCACTTTTCGAAACATCCGATCCGATATTGGCTGTGGACACAGGTCAGTCGGATCAACACCCGCCACATGCAGTTCGCGTGGATCACGCTGGGAACGCTGGTAATTACCGACTTCTACGTCATGCTGGTCGCCAGCGGAACCATCCCGGACTTGAGATTCATTGGCTGAAAAGCCTTTTCAGGAATATCAGAAAAGCTTAAGTGAGGATTCATGGTTGAGGTCGAGCGGCACTCCTACGACGTGGTAGTGATCGGTGCCGGCGGCGCGGGGTTGCGTGCGGTCATCGAAGCGCGCGAGCGCGGCCTCAAGGTCGCGGTGGTGTGCAAGTCGTTGTTCGGCAAGGCGCACACGGTGATGGCCGAGGGCGGCGCCGCGGCGGCCATGGGTAACGCCAACCCCAAGGACAACTGGAAGACTCACTACGGCGACACGATGCGCGGTGGGAAGTTCCTCAACAACTGGCGGATGGCCGAACTGCACGCCAAGGAGGCGCCGGACCGGGTCTGGGAGCTGGAGACCTACGGCGCGCTGTTCGACCGCACCAAGGACGGCAAGATCAGCCAGCGCAACTTCGGCGGTCACACCTATCCGCGGCTGGCCCACGTCGGCGACCGCACCGGCCTGGAGCTGATCCGCACGTTGCAGCAGAAGATCGTCTCGCTGCAGCAGGAGGACCAGGCCGAGCTCGGCGACTACGAGGCGCGGATCAAGGTGTTCGCCGAATGCACGATCACCGAGCTGCTCAAAGACGGGGACAGGATCGCCGGGGCGTTCGGCTACTGGCGCGAAAGCGGCCGGTTCGTCCTGTTCGAGGCCCCCGCGGTGGTGTTGGCCACCGGCGGGATCGGCAAGTCGTTCAAGGTGACCTCGAATTCCTGGGAGTACACCGGCGACGGGCACGCCCTGGCGCTGCGCGCCGGCGCGACGCTGATCAACATGGAGTTCGTCCAGTTCCACCCGACGGGCATGGTGTGGCCGCCGAGCGTGAAAGGGATCCTGGTCACCGAGGGCGTTCGCGGTGACGGCGGGGTTCTCAAAAACTCCGACGGCAAGCGGTTCATGTTCGACTACATCCCGCCGGTGTTCAAGGGCCAGTACGCCGAAACCGAGCAAGAGGCCGACCAGTGGCTCAAGGACAACGACTCGGCCCGCCGCACCCCGGACCTGCTGCCCCGCGACGAGGTCGCGCGCGCGATCAACTCGGAGGTCAAGGCCGGGCGCGGCAGCCCGCACGGTGGCGTGTTCCTCGACATCGCGTCCCGGTTGACCCCCGACGAAATCAAGCGCCGGCTGCCGTCGATGTACCACCAGTTCAAGGAGCTGGCCGGGGTCGACATCACCAAGGAGCCAATGGAAGTCGGGCCCACCTGTCACTACGTGATGGGCGGTGTCGAGGTCGACGCCGACACGGGTGCGGCCGTCGTCCCCGGGCTCTTCGCCGCCGGCGAGTGCTCCGGCGGCATGCACGGCTCCAACCGGCTGGGCGGCAACTCGCTGTCGGACCTACTGGTCTTCGGTCGGCGGGCCGGCCTGGGCGCCGCCGACTACGTGCGCGCGCTGAGCAGCCGCCCGGCGGTCCACCAGGACGCCGTCGACACGGCGGCGAAGAGGGCGGTGGCCCCCTTCGAGACACCGGCAAACGGCGCCGCGGCAGAAAACCCCTACACCCTGCAGCTGGAACTGCAGCAGTCGATGAACGACCTGGTGGGCATCATCCGCAACGCGGACGAAATCACCCAGGCCCTCGGCTGGCTGGACAAACTTCGTCAGCGTTTCAAGAACATCCAGGTCGAGGGACATCGCCAGTACAACCCCGGCTGGAACCTGGCCATCGACCTGCGCAACATGCTGCTGGTCAGCGAATGCGTCGCCAAGGCCGCGCTGCAGCGCACCGAGAGCCGCGGCGGGCACACCCGCGACGATCACCCGTCGATGGACGCCAACTGGCGCAAGGTGTTGCTGGTCTGCCGTGCGGCCGGCGGCGACGAAGTGATTCCCGACATCACCGTCACGCGTGAAGACCAGGTGCCGATGCGCCCGGACCTGCTGGAGCTCTTCGAGATCTCCGAGCTGGAGAAGTACTACACCGACGGCGAACTGGCCGAGCATCCAGGACGGACCTCCAGGACGGAGAAGTAAATGACCTACAACGCGAGCATGCGGGTGTGGCGCGGCGACGAGGCCGGCGGCGCACTGCGGGACTTCACCGTTGAGGTCAACGAGGGCGAGGTGGTGCTCGACATCATCCATCGCCTGCAGCAGACCCAGACGCCCGACCTCGCGGTGCGGTGGAACTGCAAGGCTGGCAAGTGCGGGTCGTGCTCGGCGGAGATCAACGGCAAACCGCGGCTGATGTGCATGACCCGGATGTCGACGTTCGCCGAGGACGAGGTCGTCACCGTCACTCCGCTGCGGACCTTCCCGGTGATTCGCGATCTGGTCACCGACGTCTCCTTCAACTACGAAAAGGCCCGCCAGATACCGTCATTCGCGCCGCCCAAGGAGCTGCAGCCCGGCGAGTACCGGATGGCGCAGGTCGACGTGCAGCGCTCGCAGGAGTTCCGCAAGTGCATCGAGTGCTTCCTGTGCCAAAACGTCTGCCATGTGGTCCGCGACCACGAGCAGAACAAGAAGGCGTTCGCCGGGCCGCGCTTCCTGATGCGCATCGCCGAGCTGGAAATGCATCCGCTGGACACCCTGGACCGGCGCAACCAGGCGCAGGAAGACTACGGCCTGGGCTACTGCAACATCACCAAGTGCTGCACCGAGGTGTGCCCGGAAAACATCAAGATCACCGACAACGCGCTGATTCCGATGAAGGAGCGGGTCGCCGACCGCAAATACGACCCGATCGTCTGGCTGGGCAACAAGCTGTTCCGGCGTTAATTTCCCGCGAGACTGTAACTACCGACGCCACGTCTCGGGGAATGCGTCGGTAGTTACAGTCTCGCGGTCAAAGCAGACTGCGGAACGTGCTGCGGTGGAACACAATCGGCGCCACCTCCGCGTCCACCGTCACCTCGTTGACCCGCAAAACCACGATGGTGTGATCGCCGGCCGGGATCAGTTGCTCGATCGCGCTCTCCAGCCACAGGCCGGTGCCCTTGATGAAGACCGCGCCGCTGGTGCGCGACACCGTCTGCAGGCCGGCGAACCTGTCACCGGTCTTGGCGGCCAACGCGCGTGCGGCCTCGTCGTGGGCCTCGCCGAGCACGCTGATGCCCAGCCTCGGCACGCGCTTGAGCTTGGGCCATGTCGTCGACGTGTTTTGTACACAGAACGACACCAGCGGCGGGTCGAGCGAGACGGGGACAAAGGTGCTGGCCGCCAAGCCTTCCCGGACGCCTTCGACTTCGGCGGCGATGGCCACCACGCCGGACGGAAAGTGGCCGAAGGCCTCACGAAGCGATGACGGTGTCAGCTTGTTCGTCGAGTTCACCGGACCTCATTCGCCCCTTTCTGCCTATCCGACCCTACTCGACGAGTATCCGTGCGCGGCGGCCACATCCGGGTGGGCCCGCAGCCTGCTCTTCCAGGCGTTGCGGCCGTAGACCGAGAAGATCGGATCCGACGGGTCCTGCCTTGCGGACGCCAGTGCCTCTAATTCCTCGGGCAGCGACAGCACCGGGATCCGCGCGTCCAGGCGCGGATTGAAGAAGTACGGCACCGAAATCCGCTCGGCCGCTCCGCCCAGATTTACCCGGTGCTCGGTGGCCCGCAGGTAGCCGCCCGTCGCCACCTCGAGCAGCTCGCCGACGTTGACGATGAACGCACCGTCCAGAGGCGGCACGTCGACCCACTCGCCCGAATCGGGCCGTCGCACCTGCAGGCCACGGCTGCCCGGCTCGGCCAACAGCAGCGTCAGCACCCCGGAGTCTCGATGCGCGCCCACGCCCTGCGGGCTGGCCGCGCGGGCCGGGTACCGGATGATCTTGATCAACGTGGCGGGCGTGTCCGCGAAGGCCGGCTCGAACGCGTCGGGTGGGCTGCCCAGCGAGGCCGCCCACTGCCGGAGCAGGGTGCGGGCCACCGAGGACAGCGCGGCGTCCCACTCGTCGATCACCCCGGGCAACTCGGGCAGCGCGGCCGGCCACTGATTGGGACCCTGCAGCCACAGGTAGCCCGGCTTGCCGGGCCCGCCGATCGCGGGGAGTTCGGGTCCGATGTCGATCTGCTCGCGCCAGTCCACCTCGCCCCGGGTGAGTTCGCCGCCGAGTCGGGTGTAGCCGCGGAAATGCGGGCTGCGGACCATCGCGACGGCATCCTTGTCGGCGTCCGGCAGCCCGAACAGCCGGCGCGCCGCCTCGAGCACCCTGCCCGCTAGCTCGTCGGGCACGCCGTGGCCGGTGAGATAGAAGAAACCGACCTCGTGGGCGGCCTCGCGCAGGCCTGCCCGCAGCCGTTCGGGGTCGGCACGCAGATCCACCACGGGCAAGGCAGTGACGCTACTCACGTCCGTCATCGACGATCATCTCCGCAGGTCAACGGGGCCATGCCAGCCTTCCCAACCGGTTGGTTAGTTAGACGGTGAAATGTAGCTCACACTCGCTTGCGTTGAAGAAGCTAACGGATATATTTTAGTCGTGTTACTGGTGGGTAACTTAGCCCTAGTACCCAACCACAAAAGTGGCATTCTCAACGAGGAGGAACATCGTGAGCCACTATAAGAGCAACGTGCGTGACCAGGTGTTCAACCTGTTTGAAGTATTCGGCGTTGACAAGGCGTTAGGCCAAGGCCAATACAGCGACCTCGACGTCGACACCGCCCAGGAAATGCTCGCCGAGATCAGCCGACTGGCCGAGGGGCCGGTCGCGGAGTCGTTCGTCGAGGGCGACCGCAACCCGCCGGTTTTCGACCCGGAGACCCACTCGGTGGCGCTGCCGGAGGCCTTCAAGAAGTCGGTCAAGGCGGTCCAGGAAGCCGGCTGGGACAAGGTCGGCATCGACGAGGCACTCGGCGGCATGCCGATGCCCAAGGCGCTGCTGTGGGCGCTGCACGAGCACATCCTGGGCGCCAACCCCGCCGTGTGGATGTACGGCGGCGGCGCCGGCTTCGCCAACATCTTCTACCACCTCGGCACCGAGGAGCAGCAGAAGTGGGCCGTCATCGCCGCTGAGCGCGGCTGGGGTTCGACCATGGTGCTCACCGAGCCGGACGCCGGCTCGGACGTCGGCGCCGGGCGGACCAAGGCGATCAAGCAGGACGACGGCTCCTGGCACATCGACGGCGTGAAGCGGTTTATCACCTCGGCCGATTCCGGTGACCTGTTCGAGAACATCTTCCACCTGGTGCTGGCCCGCCCCGAGGGCGCCGGTCCGGGCACCAAGGGCCTGTCGCTGTTCTTCGTGCCCAAGTTCCTGTTCGACTTCGAGACCGGCGAGCTGGGCGAGCGTAACGGCGTGTTCGTGACCAACGTCGAGCACAAGATGGGCCTCAAGGTCTCGGCGACCTGTGAGCTGTCGTTCGGCCAGCACGGCGTGCCCGCCAAGGGCTGGCTGGTCGGCGAGGTGCACAACGGCATCGCGCAGATGTTCGACGTCATCGAGCAGGCCCGCATGATGGTCGGCACCAAGGCGATCGCCACCCTGTCGACCGGGTACCTGAACGCGCTGGAGTACGCCAAGTCGCGGGTGCAGGGCGCCGACATGACCCAGATGACCGACAAGACCGCGCCGCGGGTGACCATCATGCACCACCCGGACGTGCGCCGCTCGCTGATGACCCAGAAGGCCTACGCCGAGGGTCTGCGCGCGCTGTACCTCTACACCTCCACCTACCAGGACGCGGCCGTCGCCGAGGCGGTGCACGGCGTGGACGCCGGCCTGGCCGTCAAGGTCAACGACCTGATGCTGCCGGTGGTCAAGGGCGTGGGCTCCGAGCAGGCCTACGCGAAGCTGACCGAGAGCCTGCAGACGTTCGGCGGGTCCGGCTTCCTGCAGGACTACCCGATCGAGCAGTACATCCGGGACTCCAAGATCGACTCGCTCTACGAGGGCACGACGGCCATCCAGGCGCAGGACTTCTTCTTCCGCAAGATCGTCCGCGACAAGGGTGTGGCGCTGGCCCACGTGTCGGGCCAGATCCAGGCGTTCGTGGACAGCGAGTCCGGCAACGGCCGGCTGAAGACCGAACGCGAGCTGCTGGCCAAGGCGCTGGCCGACGTCCAGGCGATGGCGGCCACGCTGACCGGCTACCTGATGGCCGCGCAGGAGGACGTCACCAGCCTCTACAAGGTGGGCCTGGGTTCGGTGCGCTTCCTGATGAGCGTCGGCGACCTGATCATCGGCTGGCTGCTGCAGCGTCAGGCCGCGGTGGCCGTGGAAGCGCTGGACGCCGGCGCCAGTGGCGCCGAGCGGTCCTTCTACGAGGGCAAGGTCGCGGTGGCTTCGTTCTTCGCCAAGAACTTCCTGCCGCTGCTGGCCAGCACCCGCGAGGTGATCGAGACGCTGGACAACGAGATCATGGAGCTCGACGAGGTCGCTTTCTGACGGCCAACGACGATGCGGCCGCGGAGCGGCAGTCGGCGTGAACGGCCGTATCGGGATTGCCTACCAAAAAGGCCGCCGCTGGATCCCCTCACTCCAGCGGCGGCCCTTTTCGTACGCCCGTCCGCTGACCGGCGGTCGATTCCAGGGATGCCCCGTATTGCCGTCGGGGTCGGGGGGTCAGACCACAACACGGGGCTATCCGGACGTGTGGGTACCCAACCGCTCGGGTTAGAAACCGACTGTGACGGAAATCATCCGGGCCGCGGCGGGCTATTGGTGGGCGAACGGCCGCCTAATGACCGGCCCGGTCAGGCCTCCAGGATCGCGGCCACGCCCTGGCCGCCGGCGGCGCAGATCGAGATCAGCGCCCGGACCGTGCCGCCGCCTTTTTGCTCTGTTTTCTTTTCGAAAAGCTGCTTGGCGGCCTGGGCGAGAATCCGCCCGCCGGTGGCCGCGAAGGGGTGGCCGGCGGCCAAGGACGAACCGTTGACGTTGAGCTTGGACCGATCGATCGACCCGAGCGCGGCGTCGAGGCCCAGCCGCTCCTTGCAGTAATCTTCGGATTCCCACGCCTGCAGATGGGCCAGCACCACCGACGCGAACGCCTCGTGGATCTCGTAGAAATCAAAGTCCTGCAGGTTCAGGCCGTTGCGGGCCAGCAGCCGGGGCACCGCGTAGGTCGGCGCCATCAGCAGGCCGTCGCGCCCGTTGACGTAGTCGACCGCGGCGGTCTCCGCATCCACCAGGTAGGCGAGCGGGGCCAGCGAACGCGCGGCCGCCCACTCCTCGGAGGCCAGCAACGCGACCGAGGCGCCATCGGTCAGCGGCGTCGAGTTGCCGGCCGTCATCGTCGCGTCGCCGGCCTTCACCCCGAAGACCGGACGCAGCGTCGCCAGCTTTTCGACGCTGGAATTGGGCCGCAGATTGTCGTCGCGGTACAGCCCCAGGAACGGCGTGACGAGGTCGTCGAAGAAGCCGCGATCGTAGGCGGCGGCCATGTTGCGATGGCTGGCGACGGCCAGCTCGTCCTGGTCGACGCGTTTGATCCCCATCTGCTTGGCGGTGATGGCGGCGTGCTCGCCCATCGACAACCCGGTGCGCGGTTCGCTGTTGGCCGGGATCTCGATCCCGAGGGTGGCCGGCAGCGTGCCCACGAGCCTGAGCCGTTGGAGATTGGACTTGGACCGGCGCAACTTCAGCAGGTGACGACGCAGGTTGTCGCCCAGGCCGATCGGTGGGTCGGAGGTGGTGTCCACGCCGCCGGCGGCGGCCACGTCGTAACGGCCGGCCGCGATGCCGTCGGCCGCGGCGATCGCCGCCTGCAGCCCGGTGCCGCACGCCTGCTGAATGTCGAACGCCGGTGTGTACGAGGACAATTCGGAACCGAGCACGCATTCGCGCATCAGGTTGAAGTCGCGGCTGTGCTTGAGTACGGCGCCGCCGGCCACCACACCCAGTCGTTCGCCGGCCAGCCCGAACCGGTCCACCAGCCCGCCCAGGGCGGCGGTGAACATGTCCTGGTTGGACGCCTCGGCGTAGGCGCCGTCGGATCGCGCGAACGGGATGCGGTTGCCGCCCAGCACGGCGACTCGCCGCCCGGTCTGTGAACTTGCAGGGGCCACTTTTTATCTCCGTGTACATCGGTTTTGAATCGGCCGTTGGGGGCCATACTACCCACTGTTCTTACTCTGAAGTAAGTTCGTCCCCGATACGGTTGCCCTAATAACGGCACGCCCGACCTAGAACGAAACCCAGGAAGAATTGGAAGGCAGCTAGTGGCTCCCAAGCGCTCGTCCGATCTGTTCTCGCAGGTGGTCAACTCCGGCCCCGGATCGCTTCTGGCAAGGCAACTTGGCATTCCGCAACCCGAGACACTTCGACGCTACCGACCCGGCGATCCGCCGCTGGCCGGGTCCCTGCTGATCGGCGGTCCCCCAGATCAGCAAGGCAGGGTGGTCGAGCCGCTGCGCGCGGCGCTGGACAAGGACTACGACCTGGTGGGCAACAACCTGGGCGGCCGCTGGGCCGACCAGTTCGGCGGCCTGGTTTTCGACGCCACCGGCATCACGACGCCGGCCGGGCTGACGGCCTTGCACGAGTTCTTCACACCCCTGCTGCGCAACCTGGGCCGCTGCGCGCGCGTCGTGGTCGTCGGCACCACGCCCGACTTGGCGACCAGCACCGACGAGCGGATCGCGCAGCGCGCGCTGGAGGGCTTCACCCGCTCGCTGGGCAAAGAACTGCGCCGCGGGGCCACCGTGCAGTTGGTATACCTGTCGCCGGCCGCCAAACCCGCTGCGACGGGCCTGGAATCGACCATGCGGTTCATCCTGTCGGCCAAGTCGGCGTACGTCGACGGCCAGGTCTTCTACGTCGGGGAGGCCGATTCCACGCCGCCGGCCGACTGGGAACGGCCGCTGGACTCCCACGTCGCCGTCGTGACCGGCGCCGCCCGGGGAATCGGTGCGACGATCGCCGAGGTGTTCGCGCGCGACGGCGCCCGCGTCGTCGCGATCGACGTGGAGTCCGCCGCCGAGTCCCTGGCCGAGACCGCCAGCCGGGTCGGGGGCACCGCGCTGTGGCTCGACGTCACCGCCGACGACGCCGTCGACAAGATCACCGAGCACCTGCGCGACCACTACGCGGGCCACGCCGACATCCTGGTCAACAACGCCGGCATCACCCGCGACAAGCTGCTGGCCAACATGGACGACGCCCGCTGGAACGCCGTCTTGGCCGTCAACCTGCTTGCCCCGCAACGGCTTACCGAAGGGCTGGTGGGCAACGGCAGCGTCGGCGAAGGGGGCCGGGTGATCGGGTTGTCGTCGATGGCCGGCATCGCCGGCAACCGCGGGCAGACCAACTACGCCACCACCAAGGCCGGGATGATCGGCCTCACCCAGGCGCTGGCGCCGGGGCTTTACGACAAGGGCATCACGATCAACGCCGTCGCACCGGGATTCATCGAAACCCAGATGACGGCCGCCATCCCGCTGGCCACCCGCGAGGTGGGCCGCCGGATGAACTCGCTGCTGCAGGGCGGGCAGCCCGTCGACGTCGCCGAGACCATCGCCTACTTCGCCAGCCCGGCATCAAACGCGGTGACCGGCAACGTTATTCGCGTCTGCGGCCAGGCGCTGCTGGGAGCGTAGCGTCTGGTGACGATACGGGCCGATCGGCCCGAGGAGAAGCTGGACAATCGGGAGGAGTCATGAGCGAGCCAAGCGGGCTGAAGAACATGCTGCGCGCGGCGGCGGGGGCGTTGCCGCTGGTGCCGCGCGGGAATCGGCTGCCCGGCCGGACACTGACGGTCAACGACGTGCCCATCGATCGCGCCAACGTGGCCGAGTACGCGGCGGTCACCGGGCTGCGCTACGGCAACAACGTGCCGCTCACCTATCCGTTCGTGCTGAGCTACCCGACGATGATGTCGCTGGTCACCGGATTCGACTTTCCTTTCGCGGCAATAGGATCGGTGCACATCGAGAACCAGATCACGCAGTATCGCCCGATCGCGGTGACCGACAAAGTCGCCGTGCGCATGCGTGCCGAGAACCTGCGCGAGCATCGCAGGGGCCTGCTGGTCGACCTGGTGACGGACCTCAGCGTCGGCGGAGATTTCCAAGACACCGCGTGGCACCAGGTGACCACCTTCCTGCACCAGCAGCGCACCAGCCTGTCCGACGAGCCCAAACCGCCACCGCAGAAGCAGCCCAAGCTGCCCCCACCCGGCACCGTGCTGCGGATCACCGCCGGCCGGATCCGGCGCTACGCCGCCGTCGGCGGCGACCACAACCCGATCCACACCAACCCGATCGCCGCCAGGCTGTTCGGATTCCCGACCGTCATCGCACACGGAATGTTCAGCGCCGCAGCAGTATTGGCCAACATCGAAGCCCGGCTTCCCGACGCGGTGCGGTACTCGGTGCGGTTCGGCAAGCCGGTGCTGCTGCCGGCTACCCTCGGGCTCTATCTCGACGAACGCGATGACGGCTGGGATCTCTCGTTGCGCAATATCGCCAAGGGATATCCGCACCTAACCGGCGGCATCCGGGCGCTGGCCTGAATTCAGTCGAGCCGATACCAGGCGAGCTCGTGATCGGGTTCGTCGGCGAACCACACCCGCGTGTTCGGGGCGATGTCCTTGAGCCGCTTCTTCGCCGCCGGGTGGTTGCGGGACTGAAACGCCGTCAGGAATGAGCAGCGGTCGGCCGAAATATGCTGGCGCGCTGCCCAATCGAGCAGCGCCCGGCGTCGTTCCGCGGTTATCGCCCCGTCCGTCGCCACCGCCTCGACGATCCAGAAGCGAACCGGCTCGGCGCCGATGTCCGCGATAAGGGTGTCCGGAAGCAGATTCGTCTGGTCGATCTTGATTCCCAGTTCCTGCAGAACCCGCTTATCGCCCAGGTGCACCTTGTCGCCGGGCTCCGATATCGCCAGCACGACCGGCTCGACCAGGCGGCGCGGGGCCCACGCCTCGATGACGCCCTTGAGTATGACGCTCGACATGCCCGGCTCGAGCGTGCGGACCTGCCCGCCGGGCAACGTCACCCTGACCGCGTGCCGGGCGCGCTCTTTGTCGAGGGCGAAGTTGGCTTTGAGCCGGGTGCCGGGATCGAGGCGGTTTTCTCGCCAGGCGGCCGCGGCCTCGGTGAAATCCTCACCGGTCAGGGACGGGTCGAAGAGATCCGCGAAGTCGCCCAGAAGCGCCCAGCGGGGCTTGCTGCTCGACGTGGCCAACCCGGTCCGCCTGCGGAGGGCCCCGAGTTCGCGCCATTTGCGAAAGGTCTCGTCGCGCAGCGTCTCCCGGCTGTTCTCCCGGTAGGCCGGCGAAAAGGGGATGCCCCAGGAGGCGTGCAGCTCTTCGACGTGTCTTTGACTCCTGGCCGAGGCGTCCCGCCACTCCACGCGTCGCTTATCGTCAGCGGCGGCGAACACCTCTTTCGACATCCAGATCACGGTCGACGGCCGGGCCCACGACACGGCGGTCGCATCCTGGTCGGGCGCGCTGACGGCGTCGACGTAGATCAGTGCGGCGACGGCGTGGCCCGCCAGCGGTGACGAGAGGACGGAATCGAACGCGGTCCTCGGGAAAATGAGTTGGAGCCGCCGCTCGGCGAAGTCGGGAGCGATCACGGGGCGCATCGGCTGGAACCACAGTCATAGGCGGCGGCGACGGCCGCTTCGAGGGCGTCGCCGTGCAGGTCCTCCCACGCCGTCACCGTCGAACGATCGGGCATGGGGATGGACTGCAATTCGTAGGCGCTGAGCGCAACCGAGCCGGAGATGGTGCGGACCACCTGATCCATTGTGCGCGTGGACAACACGCGCGTGAGCGCAGCCTCGGAAAGCGCGGCGTCCGGGGCGGGGCGCAGCACGTTGACGTGGTTCTCCACGGTGACGCGGCCGTTCCGGGCGGCCAGTTCCTGATCCCCGAGGTGCGCGGCGACCAGTCGGCGATTCTGCTCTGGCGAAGTCGTGCGCTGCACCAGGACCGCGGGTCGCGTCAGGAGCATCACCGTGGGGTCCGACGGCACAGACAACGACAGATACCGCATCCCGTCGCGGGCCGGATCGCGATGAAGGTTCCCGCCGTCGAGATCGGCGGCCCAAATCACGTGGGAGCGCGTCGGCCCCCAGGTGGCGGAGAGGTCGTCGGCGCGCCGGTTCCAAACGAGGGGGCCGGTCGACGCCGTCCAACCCAACGACGACAACGTTTCGGGCATCGCCGACGCCGCGGCGGCCACGGACGCGTCGTCGGATCGACGGGGCAGAACCCACGGCTGCTCGGATCGCTGCAAACGGACGGTCGCGATGGTTTGCTCCCGGCTGCCGAAGCTGGTGATGCGCGTCTTCTGCCGTCGGCGCCGCTCGAAGACGGCCAGGCAGGTCTCCTGGAGCACCGATGTGAACACTCCGCTGCGGTCCTCGACGAACGTCACCGCGCCCATGCCGGCCGTGCGCCCGAGATAGGCGCGCAGGTTCGTGAAGTACCTGCCGCTCATGAACGACGTTGGCACCAGGGCGGCGAGCACGCCCCGCTCCGCGAGCGCCTCGACGGACGTCCCCATGAACAGTCCGTAGAGGTTGGCGTGGCCATACACCAGGTGAGCGAAGCGAGCCCGCTCCTTCGGTGACAGCCGAACCCTGCCGTAGGGCGGATTCATGATCACCGCCATGGCCCGGGATCCGAAGCCCGACAAGCCATCCCCGACGCGGGCCAGGCACGGCAGGGGCTTGCGGATGGCCTTGGGCACCCGGGCCAGCGTCGGCAGCATCTCGGCGGCCATGACGACATTCGCGATCCACACCGCCGCGGGGTCCGCGTCCACGCCCTCGATCACGCTGGGCAATCCGGCGAGGACGAGTGACGGGTCCACGTCGTACGACCCGTGCAGGTGCTCACGAAGCGCGGGCAGCAGCAGCGCACCCGCGCCGCACGCGGGGTCACGGACGAGCCCGCCCAGCGGTTGGCTGCGCGGGGCGAAGTCGAGGGCTCGACGCGCCTGAGCCCAGAGGCGGGAAGCCAATTCTGTTGGGGTGTAATGGCGCCCGTGGCGCGCGCGTATCGCCGGGGTCAGCGCTTCGACGTAGGCCGCCCCGACCTGTTCGGCCGTCAGCGAGGCCCACGATGCGCCGAGATCCGGGTCGGCGGGAAGGTCCATGGGCGGTTGCGCGTCGACGGCCCGGTCGACCTCGAGCCAGCGGCCGTCGAGGCCGACCGCTTGTGCCCGCAGCCGCCACCATGCCGGGATCGCGGCCAGGACCGCGGCCGCGGCCGGTGTCAGGTCGCTCGCCGAGGTGGTTGCGAGGTCTCCGCGCGAACCTCGGGAGCCCAGAGGCCGCAGGTTCTCCACGGCCTCGGTGACTGCCGCGGCGACCAATAGGTCCGTCACAGCGCGCTCTCCTTCGGTCGCCTCGGTCGGAACTGACTGTAGCCATGAGCTCATGTTCCACCGGGGATCTGACAGCCGAGTCGCGAGCGGAAATTCGGGCACGCTCAACCGGCGCGTCGGTGGGGCGCCGGCGCGGCAGCACCGCGGCGCGCGACGAGCGCTTTCAGCCCGTGTGCGCCGACCGCGGTCACCAGGAAAACGAGAAGAAGCCGGAGCGGGGGATGGGCGAGCTCCCAGACGAAGATCGCGGCCCAGATCGGTGAGCCCTGGGTGACCGCGAGCACCCCGGCGGCACCGGCGAGTGAGACCGCCGGCACGTGCAGGTGCGTCCCGGCCGCCCAATTGACCGCCAGCACCAGCACCGATCCCGCCGCCGCGCCGGTGGCCAGCGAGGGCGTGAGCATTCCGCCCGCCCCGCCGGCGCGCAGGAACAACGCCGTCAGTAGCGGTTTCAACGCCAGGATCGCGGCCGCCGCCGACAGCGTCATCCCGCTGGCCAGGCTGACGGTCAGGATGCTTCGGCCGTTGCCGGGCAACTCGGGCCACCAGTGCGAGCAGATCCCCATCACCAGCCCCGCGGCGGCGAGCGCGGGGATCAGTACCCAGGTTCGCATCGGCGCGGCCGGCCGCGCCGCGGTCATGAGCCGGTCGAACGCCAGGCCCACCGCGAGGGTCACCGGCACCAGGACCAGGGCGTGCGCGGTCAGCAGGTACGTCGATTCCGCTCCGGGCCAGTCCAGGTCGGGCTGATCGCCGGTGACGACCGAGCCCATCGCGACGGCCAGGCTGGACGTGATGAGCGCCGCGCCCAGCGCCCGCGGATGCCAGGTGTTCAGCATGATCCGCACCGCGAACAGGGCGCCGGCCAGTGGCACGGCGTAGACGGCGCCGAGCCCGGCCCCGGCCGCGCACGCCAGCAAGATCTCCCGGTCCCGGCGCGACAGCCTCGTCAGCAATCCGGTGCCGAAATCGCCTAGCGCGGCGGCGAATTGGCGCGGGGCGCCCTCCCGGCCAAGGGATGCCCCGGAGCCAACCAGCAGCACCTGCAACGCGGCGTCGACGCTCCATGCCAACCGCGGTATCCGGTCGTGACGCGCGATGGTCTCCGCGAGCGGCGGCACCGGGGTCCTGCGCCGCAGGGCCCACCAGCCGGCCGCCGCCAGCGCGCCACCGACCATCGGTCCCAGAGCGCGGCGCACCGGGCTGCTGCCGGTGATCCCGACGAGCAGGGTGCCGAAACTGTAGTGGTAGGTGAGGTGCTCGACGAAACGCAGCACCGCCGTCGTCGCCAGCCCGGCGATCCCGGCCAGCAATCCGACGATGACTACCGCGCAAAAGAAGTCGACGTCGCGGCGGGGCGGTTGGGCCACCCTACGAATGTAGGGTCTAGCCGGCCGCCGCGCTGGGGCCGCCCGCCTCGGCCGCGGCTTCGCGGTCCTCGGGCGCTCCCCGCAAGCCGTGCCAGAACAGCTCCATCATGAGCTGGGCCGCCTCGTCGACGTCGATGTCGCCGGTGCTGACCCGGGTGGCCATCGCCTCGCCGGCGCCCACGAGCGCCACCGCCATCATCTGGCGCGCGGCGTCGGTCCGCGGGGTGCGGCTACGGGCCCGCAGCTGCCCGGCCAGCAGGTCGATGATCTGCTCGCGCCCTTCGCGCACCGTGTGGGCGAAGGTTTGCGAGCTGGTGGCCTGGGTGTACATCACGATCCACGACGCGCGATTGGCGTCGATGTAGCGCAGAAAAGAGATGAGGGTGTTGCGCACCATGTCCTTTGGGCTCTGGTTGAAGTCGATTCCGGCGCGCACCGCGTCGATGAACCGGCTCAACTCGCGGCTGAGGCACGCGCCGAAGAGGTCCTCCTTGGAGCCGTAATACAGGTAGAGCATCGGCTTGGAGATCTGCGCCTCGGCGGCGATGGCGTCCATCGAGGTCTCGTGGTAGCCGTTGATCGAGAACATCTGCACGGCGGCGTCGAGCATCTGTTGTTCGCGGACAGCACGCGGTAATCGCTTGGTGCCACCTGCCATCACTGTGCCTTTCTCGTCCGTTTTCTGTCTCCAGGGTAACGACGGCGTGGCGGGCTAGTGTCCACACGCCCGGTTGGGGCCCTTCATAGTCGCCACCCGCACCACCGAGGCGTCGACGGTCGGCATCGTTAAATCGCCTGCGGCCAAAGCCTTTTCGAGCCTGTCCAGGACCGCGGGCACCTCGTCGGTGGTGACCCAAAGCGCGACGTCGGTGCCGGCCTGCAGGGTGCGCAGCACCGCCTCCGCGACGCCGTAGCGGTCGGAGATCGCGGCCATGCTGGACAGGTCGTCGCTGAACACCGGGCCGTTGAAGGGCGGGGCGCCGTAGCCGGTGCCGGTGCGCAGCAGCTGCACCGCGGCCCGGCTCAGGCTGGCCGGCTCGTCGCCGGTGAGCCCGGGAACCTCCAGGTGGCCGACCATCACCGCGACGGGGGCCGCGGTCACCAGCGTCCGGTACGGCACCAGGTCAACGTTTTGCAGGTCGCTCAGCGGCGGCGTGACCACGCCACCGGTGTGCGAGTCACCGGAGCCGTGCCCGTGACCGGGGAAATGCTTGAGCACCGGCAGCAGCCCTGCGTCCCGCAGACCCTGCGCGTAGGCCCCGGCGTAGGCGGTGACCGTATCGGGATTCGAGCCGAACGAGCGGTCCCCGATCACGCTGTCGTCCGGGGCGTCGGTGACGTCGACCACCGGGGCGAAGTCGATGGTGATGCCTAGGTCGCGCATTTTTTTGCCGCGGTCGGCCGCCAGGTCGTGGACCTGCTGGACGGTTTGCGTCTGTGCCAGCTGCCGAGGCGACGGCCCCGTCCCGATCAGCGACTTCAACCGCGAAACCCGGCCGCCTTCTTCGTCGACGCTGACCGCCAGCGGTAGTGGTCCCACGCCGCCCGCGATATTGGTCAACGGGCCCTGGAAAATCGACAGGTCGGTCCAGCTCCCGATGAAGATGCCGCCGACGTGGTAGCGGTCGACGACGGCCCGGGCGTCGGCGGCGTTCTTGACCCCCACCATCAGCAGCTGGGCCAGCTTGTCGCGGGTCGACAACGCGGCCGGGACGGCCGTCGGGTCGGCGCAAACCGGCGGCGGCTTGCTGACCGTGGGCGTGGACTGCTGAGCGGCGCCCGGGGGCCGCGCGGCGTGGTGGCCGCAGCCCGCCACCAGCGCCGACGCTGCGGCGAGCGCGGCGAAGGTGCGTGAAAAGGCCATCGGGACATGGTGTCATGACGGGCATTTCGCGCAGCCCACCAACCCCGCGAAACCGATCTGGGCATTTCACGGGCGCTGCCTGCCGTGCGGCGGCAAGCAGGGTTGCCTGAACCAGCTGCCGCCCGAACCGCGGCCCCGGCGGTGACTCGCGTTCCAGGGGCTCAACGGCTCTTCTGCTAGGTTGACGCTAGGTTGAAGGTCACGACCGCAAAGCCCGAGGAGCCATCGATGAATCGGATCATTGCGCCCGCCGCCGCGAGCGTGGTGGTTGGTCTCTTGCTGGGCGCGGCCGCGATTTTCGGGGTCACCTTGATGGTGCAACAGGACACGAAGCCGCCACTCCCCGGGGGCGATCCGCAGTCGTCAGTGCTCAACCGGGTCGAGTACGGCAACCGTAGCTAGCGGCGATCGCAAGCGCGGCGAAGCCGGGCGAAGCGGGTCGCCGCCGTCGGATTCAGCGGCGCGGACGCGGGCCGGTGCGCCGCCCCAGTGCCCGCCGGCCGCGCCGCTGTCACGCCGGTGGTTGCCGTTGGTCGGCGCGATTGCGCTGGTGTTGACGTTCGCGCAATCCCCGGGCCAGGTCTCCCCCGACACCAAACTCGACCTCACCGCCAACCCGCTGCGCTTCCTGGCCCGCGCGACCAACCTGTGGAACAGCGACCTGCCTTTCGGCCAGGCGCAGAATCAGGCCTACGGCTACCTGTTTCCGCACGGCACCTTCTTCCTAGCCGGCCACCTGCTGGGGGTGCCCGGATGGATGACCCAGCGACTGTGGTGGGCGCTGCTGCTCGGCGCGGGTTTTTGGGGGCTGCTGCGGGTCGCCGAGGCGCTGGGGATCGGCAGCCCGGCGTCTCGCGTGATCGCCGCGACGGCGTTCGCGCTGTCGCCGCGGGTGCTGACCACGCTCGGGTCGATCTCGTCGGAAACCCTGCCGATGATGCTGGCGCCATGGGTGTTGCTGCCCACGATCCTGGCGTTGCGCGGGGCCTCCGACCGGTCCGTGCGGGCGCTGGCCGCGCAGTCCGGCCTGGCCGTCGCGTTGATGGGCGCGGTCAACGCCATCGCGACGCTGGCCGGTTGCCTGCCCGCGGTGATCTGGTTGGCGTGTCACCGGCCGAACCGGTTGTGGTGGCGCTACACCGCGTGGTGGCTGTTGGCCCTGTCCCTGGCTATGGCGTGGTGGGTGGTGGCGCTGGCTTGCCTGCGCCACGTCAGTCCCCCGTTCCTGGACTTCATCGAATCCTCCGGCGTGACGACGCAATGGTCGTCGCTGACCGAGATGCTGCGTGGCACCGACAGCTGGACCCCGTTCGTGGCGCCGACCGCCACCGCGGGCGCACCACTGGTGACCGGATCGGCGGCGATCCTGGGCACCTGCCTGGTCGCGGCGGCCGGGCTGGCCGGGCTGGCCGGCCCGCGGATGCCGGCACGGGGACGGCTGGTGACGATGCTGTTGATCGGCGTGGTGTTGATGGCCGCCGGCTACGGCGGCGGGCTGGGGTCGCCTTTCGCCCACCAGGTCCAAGCGTTCCTGGACGCCGCCGGCGCACCCCTGCGCAACGTGCACAAGCTGGAGTCGGTGATCCGGATCCCCGTCGCGCTGGGCATCGCGCAACTGCTGGGCCGGATACCGCTACCGGGCAGCGTGCCGGCGCCGGTGTGGCTGCGCGCGTTCGCCCACCCGGAACGCGACAAGCGGGTCGCGGTGACGATCGTGGTCCTGACGGCGTTGCTGGTCGGCACGTCTTTGGCGTGGACCGGCCGGCTCACCCCGCCGGGCACGTTCAGGGCGATACCGCAGTACTGGCGCGACGCCGCCGCCTGGCTCAGCGAACACAATGTAGGCTCGCCGGCGCCCGGCCGCGTGCTGGTGATTCCCGGCGCGCCGTTCGCCACCCAGGTGTGGGGCACCAGCCACGACGAGCCGCTGCAGGTGCTCGGCAGCGGCCCGTGGGGGGTGCGCGACTCCATCCCGCTGACCCCGCCGCAGACCATCCGGGCGCTGGATTCGGTGCAACGCCTGTTCGCCGCCGGGCGCCCCTCGGTCGGCCTGGCCGATACCCTTGCCCGACAAGGCATTTCGTATGTAGTGCTGCGCAACGACCTGGATCCCGATACGTCGCGCTCGGCGCGGCCCATCCTGGTACACCGCGCGATCGAGGGGTCGCCGCGGCTGCAGAGGGTGGCGCAGTTCGGCGCGCCGGTGGGGCCCGGCACGGTGGCGGGCTTCGTCGCCGACAGTGGGCTGCGCCCACGCTACCCCGCGGTCGAGATCTACCGGGTCGCCCTGGACGGTAATCCCGGCGCGCCCTATTTCGTCGATGCCGACGGGCTGGCCCGGGTCGACGGCGGACCCGAGGCGCTGCTGCGGCTCGACGAGCGGCGGCGGCTGCTCGGCCAGCCGCCGCTGGGCCCGGTGCTGATGGCCCCGGATTTTGCGGCCGCCCGCGCCGCCGGTCTGCCGACCCCCCTGGTGACCGTCACCGACACCCCGATGGCACGCGAGACCGACTATGGCCGGGTGGACGAGCATTCGTCGGCGATCCGGGCCCCCGGCGACGCCCGGCACACCTATAACCGGGTGCCCGACTATCCGGTCCCGGGCGCCGCCACGGTTTACGGCGCCTGGACCGGCGGCCGGATCACCGTGTCGAGCTCGTCGTCGGACTCCACCGCGATGCCCGACGTCGCCCCGGCGACCTCCCCCGCCGCCGCGATCGACGGCGACCCCACGACCGCGTGGGTGTCCAACGCGCTGCAGGCCGCCGTCGGGCAGTGGCTGCGGGTGGACTTCGACCACCCGGTGACCAACGCCGCCATCACCCTCACCCCCAGCGCGACCGCCGTCGGCGCCCAGGTCCGCCGCATCCTGATCGAGACCCCCAACGGCAGCACCACGCTGCGGTTCGACGAGCCCGGCAAGCCGCTCGCCGCGGCGCTGCCCTACGGCGAGACCCCGTGGGTGCGGATCACCGCGGCCGCCACCGACGACGGGTCGGCCGGCGTGCAGTTCGGCATCACCGACCTGTCCATCACCCAATACGACGCGTCCGGATTCGCCCACCCGGTCGACCTGCGGCACACCGTGCGGGTGCCCGGGCCGCCGTCGGGCTCGGCGATCAACGGCTGGGACCTGGGATCCGAACTGCTCGGCAGGCCGGGCTGCGCCCCGGCGCCCGACGGCGTCCGCTGCGCCGCGTCGATGGCGCTGGCGCCGGAGGAGCCCGTCAATTTCAGCCGCACCCTCACCGTGCCCGCCCCGGTGTCGGTGACCCCCACGGTGTGGGTGCGGCCACGGCAGGGACCCAAGCTCGCCGACCTGATCGCCGAACCGAATACCACTCGGGCCCAAGGTGATTCGGACCCGGTGGACATCCTCGGCTCGGCCTATGCGGCCACCGACGGCGACCCGGCCACCGCCTGGACGGCGCCGCAGCGAGTGGTGCAACACAAGACCCCGCCGACGCTGACCGTCACCCTGCCGCGGCCCACCGAGGTCGCCGGGCTGCGCCTGGTCCCCAGCCGGTCGGCGCTGCCCGCGCACCCCACGGTGGTGGCCGTCAACCTGGGCGACGGCCCGCAGGTCCGGGAGCTGAAAGCGGGCCGGCCGCAAACCCTGTCGCTGAAACCCCGGGTGACCGACACCGTCAGCGTCAGCCTGCTCGACTGGGAAGACGTCATCGACCGCAACGCCCTGGGCTTCGACCAGCTCAAGCCGCCGGGGCTGGCCGAGGTCGCGGTGCTCGGCGCCGACGGCAGCCCGATCGCGCCCGCCGACGCCGCCCGCAACCGGTCCCGCGCGATCACCGTCGGCTGCGACGGTGATCCCCGGGGCCCCGTCATCGCGGTCGCGGGCCGGTTCGTGCACACCTCGATCAGGACGACGGTGGGCGCGCTGCTGGACGGCGATCCGATCGCGGCGGTGCCCTGCGAACGCGACCCGATCGCGCTGCCGGCGGGCCAGCAGGAGCTGTTGATCAGCCCCGGTGCGGCGTTCGTCGTCGACGGGGCCCGGCTGTCGATGACGAGCGCAGCCGAATTACCCAGCGTCACAACGATTTCCGTGGACACCGGGGCGTGGGGCCCGGCGCACCGCGAGGTGCGGGCGCCCCCGTCGGCCACCTCCCGGGTGCTGGTCATCCCCGAAAGCATCAACCCCGGCTGGGTGGCGCGCACCGGCAGCGGGGCCCGGCTGACCCCGGTCGCCGTCAACGGGTGGCAGCAGGGCTGGGTGGTGCCGGCGGGCGACCCCGGCACCATCACGCTGACCTTCGCCTCCAACTCGCTGTATCGGGCGGGCCTGGCGGTGGGGCTGGCGTTGCTGCCGCTGCTGGCGCTGCTGGCTTTCTGGCCGGCGCTGTGGCGCACCCGGCGCAGGCCCGGCGATGACGCGCCCGCGCAACCATGGACGCCGGGGCCCTGGGCCGCGGTCGCGGTGCTGGCGGCCGGGGCGGTCATCGCGGGTGCGGCGGGGCTCGCCGCGGTCGGTGCCGCTTTTGGTCTGCGGCGCGCGCTGCGCCACCGCCACTCCGACGCCGTGACCGTCGCGCTCAGCGCGGGCGGGCTGATTCTGGCCGGGGCGGTGCTGTCCCGGCATCCCTGGCGCTCGGTCGACGGATACGCCGGGCATTCCGCGAATGTTCAACTGCTGGCGCTGATTTCGCTCGCCGTACTGGCCGCTTCGGCAGTTAGCATGCCTGGCCGGGCGCCCCGGGCGCACGACGACTAGTTGGCTACTGGTTGACTGGATGCGCGGATTGGTGGAACGGTTACCGTCCGAGGAGTTACCGCCATGGGATGGTTTACGGCACCCGAATACTGGCTGGGCAGGCTGGTGCTGGAACGCGGCGTCGCGGCCATCTACCTGATCGCGTTCGTCGCGGCCGCGCTTCAGTTCCGGGCTTTGATCGGCGAGCGCGGAATCCTGCCTGTGCCACGGTTTTTGGCCGGGCAGTCGTTCTGGAGAACGCCGAGCCTCTTTCATCTCCGCTATTCCGATCCGCTTTTCGCGGGCGTCTCGTGGCTCGGTGCGGCGGTGTCGGCGGCCATTGTCGCCGGCGTGGCTGACCTGGCGCCGCTGTGGGCCGCGATGCTGATGTGGCTGGCGCTGTGGGTGCTGTACCTGTCGATCGTCAATGTTGGGCAGGTCTGGTACGGGTTCGGCTGGGAGTCGCTACTGCTGGAGACCGGGTTCTTGATGGTCTTCCTCGGCAACGACCGGGTGGCGCCGCCGGTCCTGACGTTGTGGATGGCGCGGCTGCTGTTGTTCCGGGTCGAGTTCGGGGCCGGGCTGATCAAGATGCGCGGCGACCCGTGCTGGCGCAACCTGACCTGCCTGTACTACCACCACGAGACGCAGCCGATGCCGGGACCGTTGAGCTGGTTCTTCCATCACCTGCCCAAGCCGCTGCACCGGATCGAGGTGGCGGGCAACCATTTCGCCCAGCTCGTCGTGCCGTTCGGGTTGTTCGCGCCGCAGCCGGTGGCCAGCGTGGCCGGAGGGATCGTCGTGGTTACCCAGCTGTGGCTGGTGGCGTCGGGGAACTTCGCCTGGCTCAACTGGGTGACGATCATCCTGGCGTTCAGCGCCATCGACGACTCGGCTGCGGGAACGCTGCTTCCCGTGCCCTCGCATGCGGCGCCGTCGGCACCGCCGTGGTTTGTCGTGTTGGTGACCGCGTTCACCGGCGCGGTGCTGTTCCTGAGCTACTGGCCGGTGCGCAACATGGTGTCCTCACATCAGCGAATGAATATGTCGTTCAACCCCTTTCACTTGGTGAACACCTACGGGGCCTTCGGCAGCATCGGGCGCGTCCGGCGAGAGGTGGTGATCGAGGGCACCGAGGAGGAGAGGCTCACCCAGCACACCGTCTGGAAGGAATACGAATTCAAGGGCAAGCCCGGTGCCGTGCGCCGGCTACCCCGCCAATGGGCGCCCTACCACCTGCGCCTGGACTGGCTGATGTGGTTCGCGGCCATCTCGCGGGGCTACGCCCAGCCCTGGCTGGTCCCGCTGCTGCAGCGGCTGCTGCGCAACGATGCGCCGACGCTTCGCCTGTTGCGGCACAATCCCTTTCCGGATTCACCGCCGCGGCATGTTCGGGCACAGCTCTACCAGTACCGCTTCACCACGGCGGCCGAGCTGCGCCGCGATCGCGCGTGGTGGCATCGAACGCTGATCGGTCGTTACGTCCCGCCCATGGCACTGTCGACGGCGACCAACGCCAATTGAGCAGTGTTTCGGGCCCACGAGCACGATCGACGGTCCGTCGCGGCGGCGCCGTGTTTCCACTCCGGTCCATCAGCAGACCAAACTACAACCAGGGCGGCCGGCGCCATTGTGCCGTTGCGCGACACCGATCTGCGCTACAGGTCAATCTCGTCACCACGGGAGAGCGGGCTCGGCCGCGCGCCGAGCATTCAGTCACTGCGTCGCACATCATATTGGCCAGGGCGTAACGCAAAACAGCTCGAAGTGGACGGTTCCGTTCACCGCAATTCAAACCATTGTTAGCTCAACTGGTCTGCCATAACGTTGCTTCCCAGTCTGCGCCGCTGTTCGATCTCCACAGCATGCACGGCTTCGGTGTGCTGCTGGTCGCCCATGACGTCGACGAAGTGGTCGTGCTGGCCGACCGGGGTGCTGGTTCTCGACAACGGGAGCACCGTGCGCCAAATCCATATCACCGATCCCGGCATCCGCCGGCCGACCCCCGTACCGCACCGACCTACTCAACCCGCTCGGTGTCCGAGTCTAAGGAGCTCAATGTCGACACGACGCCATACCGCGGCACTGCTGGCTGCCGTCGCTCTGCTGGTGCCGGCATGCGTCTCCCGCCAACAGGCCACCGGTCCCAGCCAGGTACCGAACCCGGTTCCGCTGTCACAGCTGGCCGATCTGACACTCAAGGTCGGCGATCAAAAGGCCGTCGGCACCGAAGCCATGCTGCGTGCCGCCGGCGAGCTTCAGGACCTTCCCTACCGGATCGAATTCTCCAAATTCACATCCGGACCGCCGATGATCGAGGCTGCCACCGCGGACAAGATCGATTTCGCAATCACCGGTGACACACCACCGATTTTCGCCGCGGCAGCCAACGCCCGCATCAAGGTGGTGTCCGCATACGACGGCGGCGGCCCCGGCGACCAGATTCTGGTACACGCCGATTCCCCAATACAATCCGTCACCGACCTGCGCGGCAAAACCATCGCCCTGGCCAAGGGCAGTTCAGCGCACGCCAATGTGCTTGATCAGCTGGACAAGGCCGGTCTCAAGCCAGCCGATGTCCACCTAGTGTTCCTGCAACCAGCCGATGCCCTGTCGGGATTTCGTAATGGTCAGGTCGACGCCTGGGCGGTGTGGGATCCCTACACCGCCCAGGCCGAACAGCAGCTCCCGGTGCGGGGCCTGGTCGCACGCAAGCACAAGTACTCGTTTGGGTCCGCCTCCGATCAGACGCTGGCCGACGCCAAACGCAACACGGCCCTGGGGAATCTGCTGACGCGATACGCCAGAGCCGCGGTCTGGGCGCGCGAGCATCCGCAGGAGTGGGCTGCTGAGTACGCCGAGTCCGCCGGCATCGCCCCCGCCGTCGCCGCCGTCGCGCAGGGCCGCACCTTGCGACAGCCCATCCCGCTCGACGACACCGTGGTGGACGCCGAGCAGCGCCTCACCGATCTGTTGGCGGCCGCCGGCCAGATCCAGTCCGCGCCGCACTTCGGCGACTGGGTGGATCGTCGCTTCAACGACACCGCGGAAACTCGCTGACCCGCAAGGGATTTGGCCTCTTGGTCACGAAGTCACGCGGCCCGCGATAGTGAGTAGCGCTCTATGCGGAGTGAATCGCGCGCAGGGCACGGAGTGCGTCAACGAGACGGCGTCACCATATGAGGTCGGAAGGGTCGATGACGAGATAGTCCCCGCCCAATGGCTCGCGGGTGACTCGGTCGGGGATCGTGGCTGTCTCCCAGGATGGCGGCACCGACAGTGCCCCGATCGAAGCCGCGCGACCTGACCTCGCAGCCAAGGCGGGCTTAGCGCCACGCGACAGGCGCGCTGTTGCCGTGTCCAAGGCCGATGCCTTGTTGAGAGAATTCAGGTGGCCTATCGCGAAATTCGTCGGAGCAGATTGTGAACTCAGTTTTGACAGCGTCGATGTCACCGCCGAAAGGCACGCATCCAACGTCGTCGTTGGCGACAGGGAAAGCGCCTTGAGTGCTTCGGGGATCGTAGGCATCACCTGGCGGCCGGCCGATACGATTTCCGGCGCCGTCATCAGACTCCACCTGCCGGGGGCTTCCGTGGCACCGGCACCTTGATGCTCCAGCCCCAGGGCCGCAAGGGGCGGAGAGCTGAATGGCGTCATAGTCGATGCGGCTTCCGCGGCTGCGGCATAGGTATACATGGCGTCGGCGTCCTGGGCCCACATCCGGTCATAGTCGGTTTCTGTGTCGGCGATTTCCGGGCTGTTTTGGGCCAGGAAGTTCGTCGTCGCCAATGAGATTCGCAGTGCCCGGTTGCCGATGATCATCGACGGCGGCACCACCGCCGCCAGCGCGGAGTCGAAGGCGTCGACGGCCGCTCTCGCCTGGCTCGCGGCCTGCTGGGCTTGTACTGCAACAGCTTCGAGCCATCCGATGTGAGATGCGGCCGCCTCGTCAACAGCGATCGCCGCAGGGTCCTGCCGCGCCTCGACCAGCGTCGAGGTCACCGAACTATAAGCCTCCGCGATGTCAGATAGCCGCGCGGCCATTTCATCCCAGGTCTGGGCAGCCAGGCTCATCGAGGCTGGGCCGGGACCTGAATACATTCGGCCGGAATTGATTTCCGGTGACAGCGCTCCGAAGTGCACTGCTGTCTCACTTCATGGCCGCGGCACTTGGTGCCAGTTGCGGGTCAGAACTGTGAGTGATCGCTAAAGTCATGGACTTTCCTTCAAAGCATGCAGAGCCGAGACCGCTTGGCGGCCCCCTGTAGTGGTCGAGCGATCCGACGACAGCCCAGAGCAATGCCTGATTAATGCCTGATTGCCGTACGTGTTGCATAGGGAAAGGTGATTTCGAATCGTCGTGAGCTTTTTTACACACGCGGCGCGCCGGCAACTGGAATCGGAAGCTGGCGCTGAGATTCCAGTGGCGCCGCGCGCTAACCCGTCAGCGACGAGCGACGCAAAGCTCGGTCAAAATATCGTGGTCGGCACGGCCACCCGGAAGGGCGCTGCCCTGGTGAGCGATCGGCTGCGACGCTAAGCCGGCCCGCGAGAAGGCAAATGAAGCCGGCAACGGCAGCCAGAGAGTTTGTGGTGATAGACGCGCCCAGGTCGATGGGCGGTCTTGCTTCAACCACATGCTATGAAATGGCTTCTTATTCGTGTTGTATACCGTCGATGAGGACGCTGGCGAAGAGTCACGGTCATGATCGCGGCTAAGCCACGCTACGGCATGAGAGTGCACGCGTGGAGCATCTAAACGTACGCCGGAGGTCGTATGCGACCATGCCGCCGGCATGGGTACCATGGCCGCGGAATAACGAGGACGCAGCGACGAGCCGATAATCAGGGCGACGAAAACACCGAGCGCAGCGGCCATCGCGATGGCTAGCTGCCATCGTCGAGTTCCACCGGCACGCCACAAACCCAAAGTGTGACAACCGTACAACCCGGGGGTGCGGCCGACAACACGAACGAGGTTCGTCCGCGGTGTCATCGCAAGAAACTGGGGCGGCCGGCGGTAGGTGGGTTTCGGCCCGGGCGGGCCGGTCGCGCACGGGGCGGCAGGCCCGCTGGGCCTGCAACGCGATATCGGCAAACGTCCGTACTCGCCACCCTTATCGATGCTCGAGTGCGGGCAACGCATCGTCTGTCCGCTTAGACGAATAATTCGGCGGAGCCGTGAAGGCCTTGTTCAGTGTGACGGTCCTCTCGGCGTTGGGGTACCAGCCTTGGGGCGCATATTGGCTGGTGTGCAGGTAGCACTGGACACGCACCTCAGCGCTGCCGGGAGTGAAGGTGAGCCGTCTGCTTATCGGTAGCGTGGTGATGGGCATATGGTGGCGGCTCAATGATGCGACGTTGAGAAACCATGTTCCCCAGCGGTTTTCAATATGCGCTTTGCCGCCGTAGGCGTCGTCGGGGTGGGTGTGCGTGTGCCCGGCGATCCACAGGTGAACCCGGCCGGGATGTTCGATGAGGAAGTTCTCGAACGCACCGGAGTCTGGTTTGCTATCAACCCAATACAGGTACGACGCACCTTGTGGGGTGCCTAGTTCGAACGGGCGGTGGTAGTGCTCTATCAACTGGCCGTCCGGCGCCCTGCGAACGCCTTCCCATTCGCCGGAGGCCACGGTGGTGTCTTTGAGGACGTAGTGGTGGACGACGATGATGATCGAGTCGGGGTTGGTCAGCACCATGTGTTTCCACCAGCGGAAGGCTTCCCCGGTGACGACGCCGCCCGGGTTGCCACCGAGCGTCCCGCGCCCCACGGTCTGGGTGGGTTCGTTGCGGTCGCTGAGCATGAGGAACAAGAGGTTGCCCACCCGGAACGAATAATGATCCCACACACCCTGGACTGGGTAGGGTCGCGCGTTGGGGTCGACTCCGGAGAACTCGGTGTGATGCCCCAGTGGATCCACCCACTTCTGCCACCACCATGCCTCGGGTTCGTGCAGGCCGCTGCGGTCGTGGTTGCCGCAGACACTGTAGATGTCTTCGCGCCGGTGGCGGCGCAGGCTGGCGAACTGGCGGCGAAGTTCGGATCCCTCGGCGTCGTCGGGAAGGTGGTGGTGCGCCCCGGACATGTCGCCGACGTCGATGGCGATGTCCCACTCGAAGGGAGGCCCGCCTTCAGATCCGCCGGACTCCGATTGCGTAATCGCCTCAGCCAGGCTCTGCCTGCCATGGCTCTTGTCCGTCCCGACGTGCGCGTCACCGAATGCCCAAAGCCGAAATGGGCGTCCTGGCGAGTGATGAGCTTGGTGGCCGTCAGGCATGGCATTCCTCGTCTGAACGGGTGGTCGAGTTCATTCCGAGTCGGTTTCGATCAGTCCCCAGTACCGGCGGACGCGCTGATCCGCAGCATTGAAAACAGCGTCGATCGCGATGCCGATCAGAAGGATCACGATCATGATGGCGATCGCCGAGGGCATATCGCTGAGGTTCTGGGCGTTTTCCAGCAGCACCCCGATCGACGCGGTGTCGCTGACTAGCACCACCAACTCGCCGGCCATCAAGCTGCGCCAGCAGAACGCCCATCCCTGGCGCAGCCCGCCGACGAACATCGGTAGCGACGCGGGCAGGATTACATGCCGGTATAGCTTGAATCCGTGTAATCCCAAGGTTTTTGCCGCCCGCAACAGAATCGGCGGGATTTGGCCGACTCCGGCGATAACGCCGGTGGCCACCGACGGCGCGGCGCCGATGACGACGACGAAAAGGATCGCGGACGTGTGAAGCCCGAAGAAGATGATGGCGAAGGGAAACCAGGCGATGGCCGGCATGGTTTGCAGACCGGTGATCACCGGTCCGAAAGCCGTGCGCAGCAGCGTGTTTTGCGCGATCACCGCACCGGCGACCAACCCGATGAGCAATGCCAGCGCGAAACCGGCCAGCGCCCGCCACATCGTGGTCGCGATCGCTTCCCAGAGCAATGCCTCATGCAGTCGCTGCCAGAGGTTGACTGCAACGGTTCCCGGGCCGGGCAGCACGAATGACGGTTTCCAGCCGGTGAGGTACACCAGCTCCCAGAGCAACAGAACCAACGCAACCGCAATGGCTTTCGTTCGCACCGATACCAGTGCCGACCTGATCCGCGATCGGCTCCGGCTCGGCGCCTGACGCAGCGGGGTAAGTTGGTGACTCCGCGAGGACGTATGGCTATCAACCACCACTACGGTTCCCTTCGTTCCGTAGCCGAGCGGAGATGTGGTCGGCCAGTTCGGCAACGGCCAGGGTGTTGACCCTGTGGTGCCGCGGCACCGCGACGGCGAACTCTTCGACGATGCGACCCGGTCGCGGGCTGAGCAAAACGACGCGGTCGGCGAGTCGCACTGCTTCGCGGACGTTGTGCGTGACAAACACGACGGTGAGGCCGCTTTCGGCAACGATGCGCTCAAGCTCTTCGTGCAGACGGCTACGGGTCAGGGCATCCAGCGCACCGAACGGCTCGTCCATCAGCAAGACGTCGGCGTCTTGGGCGAGCGCACGCGCCAGCGCCACGCGCTGCTGCATGCCGCCGGATAGCTGATGCGGGCGCTTATCGGCGAAGTCCGCCAGGCCGACCGTGTGCAACAAGCGAGTCGCGCGTTCGTGGCGTTCCGGGCGTGGTATCGCGCATGCCCGCAACGCCAGTTCAACATTGGCGGCCGACGTCAGCCACGGGAACAGCGCTGGTTGCTGGAACATCAAAGCCACCCGTCGCTCAAAGATGTTGACCTCGCCGGCGGACGGTTGGTCCAATCCTGCGATCAGGGATAGCAGTGAACTCTTGCCGCAACCGGATGTCCCTACGACGCACACGAATTCACCGGCACCGACGGTCAAAGTGATTCGATCGAGCGCTGAGACTGCCGACCGCCCCCTTCCGTACCGCTTGGTCACATCCGTGAGCCGCAGGGCCGGTGGCTTTGGTGAACTGACCTCGGGCCCCTTCCCGGTGCGGTGATCAGCGTGGGCGTAGTGGATCATGGGTCACTTTCGGCTTGCGGGCTCGGCGAGCACTTTGTCGAGCGGTCCCGGGTCGTACAGGCCACCAATGTCGAGCGGTTGCAACAGCCCTATGGCCACGGCCTTGTCGACCTGGTCGCGCAGCGAGGCCATTCCGGGATCGTTGGTGAAGGTGGTCTCCTGAAATGAGGCCGCGAGCACGTCGGGCTCGAGGCCCTTGCCGAGGGTTTTCGCCAGCGCCGCGTTGGCCGATCGCGCGGCGGCGGTGGGGTCGCTGGCGATACGGTCGGTGGCCTCGACCTGGGCGCGCAGCAGTCCGGCCACCGCGTCGGGATGGGCCGCGAGGAAGTCTTGGCGGACAACCAGCACGGTGATGGTGTTGGGGTCCGACCACAGGCGCACCCCGCCGGCCTTGATCATCTGCACGTCAAAGGGCGCCGACGCCAGGGCGCCGGCGATCTGGTTGGTGAGGAACTGTTGCACCATGGCCGAGTCCGGGCTGGTCGGCTTGACCGAAACATCACCCCCGCCTTGGGTATTCGTTCTCAAACCGTTGCGGGCAAGCCAGTCACGGAGGCTGACGTCTTGGGTTCCGCCGAGCGCGTGGTCGGCCACGGTCTTGCCTTTGAGGTCTGCAGCACTGGTGATGCCGGGTTTGACGACCATCGACGTACCTCCGCTGGCCGCACCGGAAATGATCTTGATCGCTTTCCCGCCCGATTTCTGCCAGGCGTTGAAGGCGGGGTTGGGACCGACGTAGGCGGCGTCGAGTTGGCCCGACAGCAGTGCGGTCGCTTCCGCGGTGCCCTGATTGAATGGTTGTGCGGTGAAGTTCACGCGGGGACCCAGTTGCTTGGTGAAAAAGCCCTCGGTGATACCCACCAGCGCCGAGGCGTGCGTGATGCGGGTCAGGTAGCCGAGGCGCAGCGGCAACGCCGAGGAGGTCGGCGTGGCGCCGGAGCACCCGGCCAGTAGCGCGACGGTTGCTAACGCGGCGATCAGCGCGATGGGCTTGATGTCGGGTCGGCGCAATGGCATGGTTTCCTCGAATCCGGGCGTAATGAGCACTTGGCTGGTTTGGCCGCGGGTGACCTAGGCGAATCGTTGCCTAGCGCTGGGCGCGCCGAGCGCTGGTGGCGTGGGCGGTGCGCAGCGGGTCAGACGGCGACGAGCGGCGGCGGACAGGCGGCACAGGTAACGCGTCGCAAGTCAATGTGCAGGCGACGGGTAAGACACGGCCGAAGTTGGGTCACTGCGGCCTTCCCGCGGTGCGGGTCACGAACAGCGGGCTGGTCCATACCTGGTGCCCGTCGAATTGGTTGCCGCGCAGATATATTGCGCTGTTGCCCTCGGGCAGGTGCAGGTTGAGCCCGCCGGTGGCGGTCGTCGGCAGCGCCTTCGGGTCGGCGATGCGCTCGAGGCGGACACGCAGATTGAGAGCGCCCACGGTCATGTCGCGGTGCCCTTCGGCCATGAGGTCTGCCCCGGACAGGATCGCGCTGGCGCTCAGCTTCTCTTCCCGCACCGTCGTGTCGAATTCGAATCGCGCGCGGCTAAGGTCGGCGAGTCGGACCACGAAGCCGATATCCGAACCGTAAGTCTTGGTATCCCAGGCGACAGTAGGTCCGTCGCTATCGATGATTTGTTCGGGATGTGTTATCGCCCAAGGAATTACGTCTTCGACTGCCGTGCCGTCGATACGCAGCCCGCCTGACCACGTTGCCCAGCGGTAGCGGTCGCGGTGTCGCGCTCCGCCCCAACGGATGCGAACCAGGTCTCGGGAAAGCCCAGCCTCCGCGTGCAAGTCGCGGTGCCAGATCAGGCCGGCGCTGTCGTAGACGGCCACGTCATCCCATCCCGTGGTGCCATACAGGGCGTACTCGATACCCAATTCATTGGTATCCGTGGTGAACTCGTCGCCCATCCAGTTATCACCACTACGCAAAAGGGCTACGGCACGAGCTCCGGTGGTGGCCCAGGTACGCCGGGCACGCAACGAACGACCGATGTCTCCGGCCGAAAGGGCCGGTGCGATGACGCCGGTGAGTCCACCGAAGCCACCGAAGATGTTGGCTCCTGGCGCCCCCGCGCCGGGTCGCCCGCGGTGCTCATCGCTGGCGGCGCTCGCTCCTAGCCGTAGCCCCCGCGCCAGGGCGTCTTCGAGGAACCATGGGCTGCTCCCCCAGGTCGAGTGAACTTCGATCAGCCGCTCCAGCTCGGGGTGATGCCAGTCCAGGATCGCTCGACGGCCGCCGACGTGCGGGATCAACAGGTAGGACTCCGGGTCCTTCTCGTAGGCGGCATATAACTGGGTGACCGGCCAGGTCTGCGGCGTAAGAGCCGTGGTTGCCATGCGCTGATGCCATTCCAGTGAGCGCGCCAATGTGGTGTCCTCGCCGAGGAAGACGACGTTGTGGTCGCCGCCGGCACCTGGGGTGCCGCACCATTCCACGCCCGGAAAGCAGACGAAAGCGCCGTCCTTGGAGATCTTCCTACAGGCCTTGACGACGTCATCCCAAGCATCGTCGGTGATCTGAAAATCGTTGGCCGTGTAGCCAACTGCGTCGAGTACGGCGACATCGCGAGCGTAGCGAAGGTTCCAGTCGGTGTCCTGGGTGCCGACGGTGTCATTGGAATGGACGTGCAGATCGCAGAAGTAGGCTCGCGGCGCCGGGAAGTCGTCGACGACGTCGACCACGGTCTCGCCGCTGGCCACCACGGCGGTGCTTGTCTGGGCGACGACACCGACGCGGGCGGACGCCGCGGGCACGCACAGTGATGCCCTGGACCACCCTGTCGCAGGCGTACCAGCGCTGGCCACCGTGACGCCATCGATGATCGCGTGCAGCGTCGCGCTGGTATCGGAACAGGTGTTGCCCCACCGGTCCTCGAGGTGCGCGTGCAGGTGCACGGCCGATGCGTCACTGCGCACGAGGCGGGGACCCTGTACGACGACCCGTTCGGGTGCGCCCGGCACGACGGCGATTCGATGCACACCTGCGTGCGCCATGCGGGAGGTACCCAGCGGGTCGACGAACAAGTGGACTTCAAACTCGTCTTCGACGAAGGTCTGCATCCGCGTACCCGGGCCGCCGAAACGGCGGTCGCCGCAACGGATCTCGATCACGTCGCCGGGCCGCAGGTACCCATCCACGACATGGATCAGCAGCGACTTCTGAAACGGCCGCTCCCCGCCTTTGATGTCGTAGCTCGTGACCAGCTGCTGCACCGTCGCGGCGCCGCCCTCGGATGCCCCTCCGATCAGCGATCGACTCACCACGCGGGCGGTCGCGAAGTCGCGACCGTCCGGCGTCGTCGTCTGCAGATCCCAATCCGAGTAGTAGCGGAAGCACAGCTTGAGCCAACCGCTGTCCGCGATGCCCGATCCTCCGACGGTGTAGGTGAACACCACCTCCTCGAGCGAACCCGCGACCACCCGGTGGTGCGAGCAACGCAGCTCCCCCAGAAAGGGCAGGCCGTCGAACTGCGCGGTGATCTCGTCGCGCACCACCGCGACCGAGCAGTCATTACCGGTCAACGCCGGCTGTGGACGCACCACAACACCCGCACCCGACGAGGGCGTGCGTGTAGACGGGTCCGCGGACATGGCCTAAATCCTGAGGCCAACGCACCCCAGAGTCCAGTGAATAGATATGACGCGATTAATCATGGATCATGAATAGTTGTGAACCTGCAGCAGCTGCGCTATGTGGTGGCGCTGGCCGAGGCCAGCAGTTTCACCAAGGCGGCCGAGGCCATGTTCGTCGTGCCGTCGGCCTTGAGCCAACAAGTCGGCCGGTTCGAAAGCGAAATCGGGCTAAAGCTTTTCGAGCGGACTACCCGCTCGGTGTCGCTGACTCCGGCCGGCGAAGCACTGCTGCCTCTGGTGCGTCAAGTGGTCACCGGCGTCGACCAGATCTTGGTCGACGCCCAGGCTCTCGCCGGTACGGTTCGCGGCCGGCTCACCGTCGGGATGATGGAGATCCCGTCCGAAAGCCTCGATGTGGCAACCCTGATGGCGACCTTCCACTCGCACTATCCCGACGTCAGCGTGACATTGCGCAGCGGCGGCAGCGACGCGCTGATCGAGGCGGTCCGCGACCGGAAACTGGACGTGGCAATCGTGGGCTCCAACGTATCCGGCACCGGCGATGTCTTGACCTCCATCCGTCTGTTCAGCGAGCCACTCATCGCCGTGATGCCCGCCCACCACCCGCTCACCAAAAAATCATCGGTGTCCATCACCGCGCTGGCCGCATTACCGTTCATCGACTTTCCCCCCGGCTACGGTCTTCGACACGAAACCGACCGCGGCTTCGCCAACGTAACCCGGCGTGTGGCTTTCGAAGTGACGCGTGTCGATGAGGTCACCCACTTCGTCCGCAAAGACCTGGGCGTCGCGTTGCTGCCAGAATCCGTTGCACGTACCCGCGCTAACGCCGATCCGAGACTGGCGTTGCGACCGGTCGCCGGTGCTGACTTGCACCGCCGGGTAAACCTCGTGGCCCCGCACCCGGAAAAGCGGTCCGCCGCGTGCCAAGCCTTCGTCGGTTGCGTCGCCGACCACATCAAACAAACCGTGCCCGGTGGCGAGGTTTCGAGCGCAACCCTGCTAGGTGACTCCAGTCGAGAGCGCCGTTTATGAATTTTGTAAGGTGAGATTTTTTCTCACCGAAACTGTTTGATTCGCGTCCATTTTCTCGCGTTCACCGTTCATTCACCCTGTGGGGCGTTTGGATTTGTCCGAGGTAGAGGGACAAATCGGGGCCTTGGTTGCCGAACCGTCGGCGTTTCAGCCCCTGCCGTTGGAACGCGTGGGACGATGCGGCATCTGCTTCCGTTGGCAATAGTTTCTGCCGGCGATGCTGGCTACTCTTCTGGACACGCAAGCATCCGAGCGCCTGGCATCGCTGCCAGAAGCGCTCGATGTTGTTGGCACTCAACGCTATCGGCGATGGCAAGCGGGAGCCGGCGGTGATCACAGCCGGAGGCGAAGGAAGCAGATGGATTTCGGAGCGTTACCGCCGGAGATCAACTCCGGCAGAATTTACTCAGGGCCCGGTCCGGCACCCATGCTGGCCGCTGCGGCCGCCTGGGCCGGATTAGCGACCGAATTGCATTCAGCAGCAACGGCTTACAGCTCCGCAATCTCAGGGCTAAGGGCCGTCTGGCTTGGGTCCTCGTCGGCGTCGATGGTGGCCGCGGCCGCACCGTACATCGCGTGGCTAAGCAGTATCGCCGCGCAAGCCGAGCAAACGGCAGTTCAAGCGCAGGCGGCAGCGGGAGCGTATGAGGCCGTCTTTGCGGCCACCGTCCCGCCGCCGATCATCGCGACCAACCGGTCACTGTTGGCATCGCTGATTGCGACCAACATCCTGGGCCAGAACACCCCGGCCATTGCGGCCACGGAGGCTCAGTACGCCGAGATGTGGGCCCAAGATGCTGCCGCGATGTACGGCTACGCCGGCTCCTCGGCGGCCGCGACTCAGCTGACCCCGTTCACCGCACCACCGGCGACCACCAGCAACAGTGGGGAAACGAACCAGTCGGCCGCGGTCGCCTCCACGACCCAGTCTTCGGCCAGCTCCGGTGTGCAAACGGCGGTATCAAACGCGGTTTTGCAAGCTTCGGCCACGACACAAAGCGGGGCAACGAACGCGGCTGCGACATCGACGGCCGAAGCGACTGGGACTTCGCTAGGCCTTTCGGACGTCACGGGGGTTCTGACAAGTTTCAACAACATCTTTAGCGATGCGACCGGGGCATACTCACAGGGCGGGTTCGCGACCGTGTCGAAGAGCTTTATTAACCTTGCCCTCAATATCGGGGGTCAGAGCCGTGCCTTGGCATCCATTGCCCCCACACTTCACCCAGGGGCCCGCATTGGGTTGTTGGCCCCCCTGCTGCATAGCGATCTTTTAACCGGCTCCACCGCATTCCGGTCGGCGGGTGGTGGAACGGTCTTGGCGACGGCGGGCCGGGCCGGCGTCATCGGGTCACTGTCGGTGCCGTCGAACTGGGCCTCGGCCGTCCCGGCGGTCAGGACGGTCGCCTCGGAGCTGCCAGAGACCACGCTCGACGCCGCTCCCGCGATGGCGGCGAATGCTGAGCAGGGCATGTTCGGCCCTACGGCCCTGTCGAGCCTGGCCGGGCGTGCTATCGGCGGGACGGCCACCCGCGCCGTGGCTGGGACGGCCGTCCGCATTCCCGGTGCCGTGGCCGTCGACGACATCGCCACCACCTCCACGGTGATCGTGATACCGCCGAACGCGAAATAAGGAAGGGCGCGGCAATGGTTTTCGGGGATTTCGCAGTACTGCCACCGGAGATAATCTCCGCCCAGATCTATACGGGCCCGGGCGCACAGTCATTGCTGGCCGCCGCCGCCGCTTGGGATGCGCTGGCCGCCGAGTTGCATTCCACCGCGTCCTCCTACGGATCGGCGATTTCGGAGCTTATCAGCGAGTCGTGGGAGGGTCCGTCATCAGCGTCCATGGCGGCGGCGGCCGCACCGTATGTGAACTGGATATCGACCACGGCGGCTCAGGCAGAGCAGACCGCCGCCCAAGCCCGGGCCGCGGCCAGCGCCTACGAGGCCGCGTTGGCGGCCACCGTCCCGCCAGCGGTTGTCGCGGCGAACCGCAGCCAGCTGGCATCACTGCAGGCGACCAACATCTTGGGGCAAAACGGCGCGGCCATCGCGGCTACCGAAGCCGAGTATGGCCAGATGTGGGCCCAGGACGTCGCCGCGATGTTCAGTTACGCCAGCTCGTCGACGGCCGCCGGTCAGCTCACCCCCTTCGAGGAAGCACCGGCTACGACAAAAGACACCAGCAACGCGACCCAGACGGCGAGCGCGTCGTCCACGTCATCAACCACGTCTTTGTCGTCGTGGCTGACACAGTTGGAGAGCTACATCAACTCGCTCACCAAGCAATACACCTCATCTTGGGAGAATCTGCTTGGGGGAACGGGGAACTCGCAGATAGCACCGGCGTGGGAGCAGTTGTATTCCAGCGTCAAGAATATTAGCGGTCAGGTCACCTGGGCCAACACCGTCGGTGCCGGCTTTAGTACGGGCACTGCGGGGTGGAAGGGGGGCTTTGTCTATGCGCCCTGGAGCGCCGGCTTGCCGAAGGCGGTGTTGGGGGCTGGTCTGGGGTCGCCGGGACGTCTTGCCGCCGGCGTCTCGGTAAAGCCCATATCGGCGATCCTGGGCAACGCGCCCACGGTGGGCAAGTTGTCGGTGCCGTCGAGCTGGGCAACCGCCGCACCCGCGATCAGGTTGTCCTCCATCGCATTACCAGCCACCAACGTGGCTGCGGCTCCCGCGGCGGGGTTCCCGCCCGGCCTGGTCAACGAGGCGACCCTGGGCAGCCTGGCGGGCGGTGCGCTGGGCAGCCCCGCCTCCCGCGTCGTGCGCTCAACCGGCATCCAGACCCGCCCCATCACCGGTGAGCGTCGCACAGGGCCGGTCAAGCTCGACCGCATCATCGCGCAACTGCAGGAGATGCCCGATCAGGTGCAGCACTGGAATGTCGATGAGGCCGGTCTCGATGATCTGGTTGCCAGACTGAGAACAACACCCGGCGTCCACGCGGTACACGTGAGCGACGAACAGGAGGCCGCGCCCGCGCCCGAACCCCAGCTGGGGTAGGCCATGGCAGCGATGCGGCCATTTCCCTCCGTGAGAAACAAGACAGGCAAACGGCCCGCAACAGGGAGAACATGATGCGACACACCGAAAAAGGATCCATCAAACTGCTACTAGCGCTTCTCGGCGTATGGATGGGAATCGTGACCGCGGTGCCCGCGCACGCCATTCCAGGCGAGGATGAGGAGCCCGTCGATGACAACAACGAATCCTTCCTCTCCGACCTACACGCGGTGGGGATCAGCTTTCAGGACCCGGACCACGCCGTCAGCGCCGGCAAAGCGGTATGCGGCTTGATGGCTCGCGGCGTATCCGGCCTTCAACTCCTCAACGACCTGCGGGACAACAACCCCGCCCTGACCACCAACGGCGCCGCCCAGTTCGCGACGATATCCGCGAAGGCGTACTGCCCACGACAACTCCAACCTGGCGGCAAGGGCTGAGCACCAAACCCCAAATGCCAGCGCCGATTTGGGGGGCGGTCTAAAGGTTCTGTCGCCGCGACAGTTAAGGGCACACCGGATTTCAAGTGGCGGCACTAAGAGTGAATGCTAGCCGGCCACGGGCAAGGCGCCCGGCGGTTCGTGGAGCTGCTTCTGGCGTTTAGCCATTCGGATACGCGGTAAACAAGCCGGGTAGCGAACGCAAAGCATCGTCCGCATTGATCCTGCTCGTCAGCAAGCACGGCTTCGCCACCGTTTTGACTGCGGGAAGTGTGGCCCTCGGCCCGTCCCGGGTCGGTGCCCAAATCGTTTCGGGTATAGGGTTTTTGGGCGCCGCGGCCGCGCGATCCGTGGTTTGACTACCGCAGCCTCGGTCTGGGAATCCGCCTCGATCGGCATGGCCGCCGGGCCGGATTAGCGCTAGCGGTCTCGCCCGGAAGTTCGTCGGGGCGCTGTTGGCTGGGCGTCGAGACTGCGATGGTAGCGGCGGCCAAGGCGAAAAGCCAGCCCTGGACGCAGGCTCGATGCCACCAGCGCAGACTCGGCGCCAGCGGCGTCTGGCCACAACCCCGACGAACCTACGGACCAGACCACTAGTGGCCATCGTAGCTGCCGCGCTGCACTTCGTGAAACCTGATCTCGACCCGTTGCGGCGGAAAGGTGATGCGGTGCCCTACTTTTGGTAGGAGAGCGCTCCAGTGCCGGCGAGCCTTCCGCCTTCGACGATCAGGTACTCCGGACGGATGGGCTTGCCGGCGAACCAGCTTTCCAGGATTTCCCGAGTGCCGGCGGCGTAGCGGGCCTGAGCCGACAGCGTGGTTCCCGAAACGTGCGGAGTCATCGCGTTATTCGGCATGGTCCGCCACGGGTGGTCGGCCGGCGGTGGCTGGGGATACCACACGTCACCGGCGTAGCCCGCCAGCTGGCCACTGCGCAGCGCGGCCGCGATCGCCTCGGGCACGGTTTCTTCCCCGCGGGCGGTGTTGACGATGTAGGAGCCGCGCCGCATCGTGCCCAGCAGCCTCTCGTTGAACATCCGGCGCGTCGCGTCGTACAGCGGCGAGTGGACCGACACCACGTCGACCGAGCGCACCAGCGACTCGACGTCCGGGTGGAACGTGACGTTGAGTTCCTTCTCGACCTCGGGCGCCAGCCGGCGCGTGTCGGTGTAGTGCAGGTTGACGTCGAACGGCGCCAGCCGGCGCAGCACCGCCCGCCCGATCCGGCCCGCGGCGATCACCCCCACGTCCATGCCCTCCAGGTCATACGCGCGTTCCACGCAGTCGGCGATGTTCCAGCCGCCCTCGGCCGCCCACCGATGCGACGGCACGAAATTGCGCACCAGCGTCAGGATCTGCATCACCGCGTGCTCGGCGACGCTGATGCTGTTGCTGTAGGTCACCTCGGCGACCGTGATCCCGCGCGTCTTGGCCTCGTCGAGGTCCACGTGGTCCGAGCCGATGCCGGCGGTGAGCGCCAGCTTGAGTTTGGGCGCCTTGGCGATGCGCTCCTTGGTCAGGTACGCGGGCCAAAACGGTTGGGAGATCACGATGTCGGCGTCGGGCAGTTCGCGTTCGAACTCCGAGTCGGGGCCCTCCTTGTCCGACGTCACCACCAGCTCGTGCCCGCCGTCCTCGAAGAACTTGCGCAGCCCCAGCGCGCCGGAGACACAGCCGAGCAGCTCGCCCGGAGTGAAGTCGATCTTCGACGGCGACGGCACGGTGCTGCCGTCCGGGTAGCTGCTAATCGTCGGGATGCTGTCGCGGGCGTATCTCGGCGGGTACCCGTCGACGGGGTCCGGGTAGAGCACCATCACACACTTGGCCATTGTTTTCTCCCTTGCGACGACTGGACGTGTTTGCTGAGAACCGCTTTCAGTCTCGTCCGACGACGGCCGGGTTGTCCAAGACGTAATTCCGACCGGCCGATAGGCCCGGCCGATCAGGCCTCGTAGACGCGCTCGTTCGCCCTCGTCGACGGCCAGGTGAACGCGTCGCCGATGCCGGCGGCGCGCGCCGTCTGCACCACCGCGCGGGTCACCACGGAGCCCGGTTCCGCCGCGTTGGTGACGAGCACCATCGGGGCCGTGACGGACGGATTGTGCAGCCGTAGCACGGAAGCCCCGGCGGGCACGCCAAGGATGCGAATCCAGGTCTGCGGGACGATGCTGGCCCACCGGCCGGTGGCCACATGGGCGAAAAGCGTGGCGACAGAATCGGTTTCGAGCTGCGGTGCGGCCGCGAGCCCCTGGGTGTCCAGCGCGTCGTCGATGACGCGGCGCCCCCGCATGCCCTCGATCAGCAGGCACAGCGGCAATTCCAGTGCCTCCGGCCAACTCATGGTGTCCGATTTGCCGGTGAGCAGCTCGCCGCCGACGACGAGCACCTGCTGCTCCTGATACAGCGGGGTGACCAGCAGTTCGGCGGTGTCGTGGTCGGGATAGAGAATCCCCGCGTCCAACTCGAACCTGCGGATTCGTTCGACGATCTCGGCGGAGCGCAGGTTGGTCTCCAGCTGGACCCGCACCAGCGGGTGCGCGGTGCAGAACGGGTCGGTGAGCAGCGCGACGGTGGTCGCGGCGGCCGGGACCACACCCAGCCGCAGCTCGCCGATGAGGCCGGTCTGCAGCGCCGTGACCTCAAGTTTCAAAGCGTCGCAGTCGGCCAGGATGCGCCTCGCCCAATGCACCAGCCGCTCCCCTTCGGGAGTCAGACCCTCGAACTTCTGGCCGCGCCGCACCAGCGGCACCTTCAGCTCGCGCTCGAGCTTGCGGATGGCCTCCGACAGCGCGGGCTGCGACACGTGGCACGCGCTCGCGGCGCGGGCGAAGTGACGCTCCCGGGCCAGCGCGACGAAGTACTCGAGCTGACGAAACAGCATCACCTATTCGACCACGCCCGCCCCGCCGCTCGGCGCGACCCATCACCTCATCGACATTGTCCTCTTGGAGGTCCTCTTGGAGTCCTTTTTGGACGCGCCGCCGACCGCTGGGCGCTGCCGCGAGATCAGTTCGGCCGCAATGCCGCCGGTGCGTTGGCCGGGACGACCGGCTTGAGGGGCTGGACGGGACGGATCCGGCGGTAGGCGGCGCCGAGGGACGGGCGGGTGTCGGGTTCGCCCCTGTTCGGCCAGAAGGCAGTGGCCCGTTCGGCCTGCGCCGTGATGGTCAGCGACGGGTTCACCCCGAGGTTGGCCGAGATCGCCGAGCCGTCGAAGACATGCAAACCCGGGTAACCGAACACCCGATGGTAGGGGTCGATGACACCGCGGTCGGCGGACTCGCCGATCACGCATCCGCCCAGAAAGTGTGCGGTCATCGGGATGTCGAGGATCTCACCGATGCTGCTGTAGGGGGCGCCGCCGATTTCGCGGGCGAGCCGGCGCACGGCCTCGTTGGCCGCCGGTATCCAGGTCGGATTCGGTACGCCGTGGCCCTGGCGCGACGACAGCTTGATCCGGCCGAATCGGGTGCGCTTGGGAAACAGGGTCAGCGAGTTGTCCTCGGTCTGCATCACCAGCGCGATCACGGTGCGCTGCGACCAGTCGCGCAGCCCGGCGTACAGCGACGTGGCCTGGGCGGGATGGCGCAGCACCTGGCCCAACCACTTCACCCATCGCGGCAGTCTTCCACCGCCGTCGGTCATCACGGTCGTCAGCAGCCCCATCGAATTGGAGCCCTTGCCGTACCGGACCGGTTCGATGTGGGTCTTGTCGTCCGGATGGATCGACGACGTGATCGCAACGCCCCGGTTGAATTCGGCGTCCTTGCGGTGCCGCAGCGTGACGCTGGCCGTGCACAGCGCCTCCGAGTTCGTCCGGGTGAGCTCGCCCAGCCGGTCCGAGACCCGCGGCAGCACCCCCGTCGCCTTCATCCGGTGCAGCAGTTGCTGGGTGCCCCAGGTGCCGGCCGCCAAGACAACCTGTTCGGCGGTAATGGTTTTCGCACTCTTTCCGGCGCGCCATGAACCGGTGCGCACCGTGTCCACCGCATAGCCACCCTCGAGCGGCCGCACCGCCGTGACCGTCGTCAGCTGGTGGATCTGTGCGCCCGCGCCCTCGGCCAGGTAGAGATAGTTCTTCAGCAGCGTGTTCTTGGCGTTGTGCCGGCAACCGGTCATGCATTCGCCGACTTCCAGGCACCCTCGCCGGCGCGGACCCATGCCGCCGAAAAACGGGTCGTCCACCTCGATACCGGGCGCTTTGGTGTTGCCCGGCCCGAAGAACACCCCGACCGGCGTCATGCCGAAGGTGTCTTCGACCCCCATTTGTTTGGCCACGCTGAGCAGCACCTCATCCGACGGGGTCATGGTCGGGTTGGTCACCACCCCGAGCATGCGCTTGGCTTGGTCGTAGAAAGGCGCGAGTTCGGCTTTCCAGTCGCTGATGTGCGCCCAGTGTGGATCACGATAGAAGGCATCGGATTTCGGCTCGTACAGCGTGTTGGCATACACCAGCGATCCGCCGCCGACCCCGGCGCCGGCGAGGACAAGAACGTCGGGCAGGACGTGGATGCGCTGGATGCCCGTACAGCCCAGCCTCGGCGCCCAGAAGAACTTCCGCACCTGCCAGTTGGTCTTGGGGAATTCGTCGTCCGCGAATCGCCGCCCGGCTTCCAGAACGCCTACCGCATAGCCCTTTTCGGTGAGTCGCAACGCCGCCACCGATCCCCCGAAACCCGACCCGATGACCACGACGTCGTAGTCGAATTGTCCAGACATCGCGTGCCCTTCTATTTGACGCCGGGCAGCCGGCGCAGCACGCGCAGTCCGGTGGTCATGATCCGGGCGTAGCGCCGGGGTGAAAGCCACTTGGGCGCGCCCACCGGAAGCAGGCGCTCTACCGCAATCGTTTGCGCATCGGTGTATTTGAGGATGCCGTGCTCGCCGTGACGGCGGCCGATGCCGGAGTCCTTCATGCCGCCCATCGGCGCGTCCATCGACGCCCATGCGGCGGCGTAGGCCTCGTTGACGTTCACGGTGCCCGCCTGCAAGCGGGCGGCAACCCGTCGGCCATGCCTCGGATTGGACGTCCACACACTGAAGTTCAGGCCATAGCTGCTGTCGTTGGCCTTTTCGATCGCCTCCTCCTCGCTGTCGACGCGGTAGAGCGAGACCACGGGCCCGAACGTCTCGTCGGCGAATGCCACCATGCCTTCGCGCACCCCGGACAGGACGGTGGGCTCGTAGAAGTAGGGGCCGATGTCGGGTCGCGCCCTGCCGCCCGCCAGCACGGTGGCGCCGTGCTGCACCGCGTCGTCGACGTGGCGGCTCACCGTGGCGAGTTGTTTCTCGGAGATCAGCGATCCCATGTCCGCCGAATAGTCCAGTCCCGCCGAGAGTTTCATCGCCTGCGCGGCCGCAGTGAAGCGACCGGCGAAGTCGTCCCATAGCTTCGCCGGGACATAGATGCGTTCCACCGAGATGCACAGCTGCCCGGTATTGGAGAACACCGCCCGCGCCGCGCCGGCCACCGCCTTGTCGACGTCGGCGTCATCGAGGACGAGCAGCGCGTTCTTGCCGCCCAACTCCATCGAGCACTCGATCAACCGCCGGCCCGCCAGCGCGGCGACGTCGCGGCCCACGGCGGTGGAGCCGGTGAACATCAGGAAGTCCGAATGCTCGACGATCGGTGCGCCGAGCCGCGAACCCGAGCCGGTGACGACCTGTATCAGGCCGGGTGGCATGCCGGCCTCTTCGAGTAGCCGCACCGCCCAGAGCGCCGAAAATGGCGTCTGGCTATCGGGTTTGGCCAACACCGCGTTGCCGGCGACGATCGCCGGCAACGCGTCGCTGATGCCCAGAGTCAGCGGATAGTTCCACGGTGAGATGACGCCGACCAATCCCTTGGGGTGGCGCAGTTCGGTCACGTGGGTGAGAAACAGTTGGACGCCCTGCCGGCGTTTGGGGCTCAGGTAGCCGGCCGCGGTGTGCGCGTAGTAGCGCGCCGTCAGGCAGACGTCGAGGACCTCCTCGAACGCATGCCTGCGCGCTTTGCCGTTCTCGAGTTGGATGAGGTCGAGGGCTTCGTCCTGGCGCGCCAGCACCAGGTCGTGGAAGCGCAGCAGGATCGCCGCGCGCTCGCGGATCGGCACCGCGGCCCAGCCCGGCTGTAGGGCGCGGGCGCGCCGGGCGGCCGCCGCCACGTCGTCGGGGGTGCAGTGCGGGACGTGTCCGAGCGGCTCCCCCGTCATCGCGTTGGTGACCACCATGTCGCCGGGGCCGTCGGCGGTCCGCACCTGCCGCGCAAGGACTTCCAGCTGGGGCGCGGCCGGCCCGGTGGTGGGGCGTAACGTATCCATGTCGGCACCTGTCGTTATCCGGATGCGGCCAGAATCCGGTTCAGCGTGAACCGGCCGGATTCCTCGTCGAGCATCTCCATGGCGATGCGGCGCGCCCGGACGGCGGCGCGGTCGGCCTTGACGTTGATGTCGCGCCGCGGCGAGGCGTCCTCACCCAGGCGGCGTTGGATCGTCTCCAACACGGCCGCATCGCGCATCGCCCACTCGTGGAACATGGCGCGCAGAAACTCGCCGATCGCCGGGCTGTCGGTCGCGTGGTTGCGGGCCATCTGCAGGAAGACGTGCGTCGCGTCGGGCGATTCGGGCGTGAACCCCTGAATCCGCAACAGCTCGTATGTTTTTCCTTGCTCGGGATCGATCACGTAATGCTGGACGTGCAGGGCCGGTGAGACGAAGGTCCCTTCCTCACGCCGAATGCCCACGGTGTCGGCGGGAAGCCCGCTGGTCTCGGCCTCCCAGGCGGCGAGCCGGCTTGGCGGCGTCACCCGCGAATAGGAGACGGACCGCTCCGAGACCTCGACCTCGTCCAGCGGCGGCAACGCCTCGATGTCCGGCGGCACGGCCTCCGGATGCATCACGAACACGTCGGTCAGGTCGAGGTAATGCTCGTGCAGCAGAAGATAATTCGCCTCGACGCGCAGCACCTCGACGGTGCCCGCCCATCCCGCGCCGTCGCCGTACCACGGCACTCGCGGCGGCGGGCGCAGCGCGGCCGCTCCCGGTTCACCCAGCCAGATCCAGACGAACGGCGACTGCTCGTGAACGGGGTAGGTGCGCACGCCCGCGCCGGGCGGCACGTTCTCCTGCGACGGCACGTCGACCAGGCAGCCGTCGGGATCGTAGGCGAAGCCGTGGTAGCCGCACACCACCCGATCGCCGTCGCGCCGCCCGGCCGACAGCGGATAAGCCCGGTGGACGCAGCGGTCCTCCATCGCCACCGCGTCACCGGAGCCGCGGCGGTACAACACGACGGGTTTGCCGAGCAGCCGGCGGGCGAGCAGGCCCTGCCCGACCTCGTCGCTGGTGGCGGCCACATACCAACAGTTGAACGGGTAGTTGGATCTCATAGGTCGAGCACCAGCCTTTCCGAACGGGACCGCGAGACGCAGATCATCATGGTGTCGCCCCTGGCCTTCTCGGCGTCGTTCAGCACCGAGTCCCGGTGGTCCGGCTCACCCTCGAGGACGTCGCATTCGCAGGTGCCGCAGACGCCTTCCATGCAGGAGCCCAGCACGTCGATACCCGCGTCCTCGCACACCTGATAGATCGACTTGCCCAGCGGCACAGTCAAAGTCATACCGCTGCGCTGGCACTCGACGTCGAACGACACCGGCGCATCCGCCGGGGGTTCCTCGAGCGCCTTGGCGGAGAAACGTTCCACGTGCAGGCTGTCGTCGGGCCATGACTCGCATGCCCTTTCGACCGCGCTCAGCAACCCTTCGGGTCCACAGCAGTACACCAGCGTGGTCCGATCAGGCTCGGAGAGCACCGCGTCCAGACCCGTCCTGAAGTTCCGGCTCGAATCGTCCCGGGCGCAGACCGTCACGCGCTCGCCATAGCGCTTCAGCTCGTCGAGGAAGGCCATCGACGAGCGTTTCCTGCCGCCGTAAAGCAGGTGCCAGTCGGCGCCGACCGCCTCGGCCGCCTCGATCATCGGCAGCATCGGGGTGACGCCGATCCCGCCCGCAATGAACTGATACCGTGCCGAGTTCGCCAACGGAAAGTGGTTGCGGGGCCCGCGGACCCGGACCGTGGAGCCCTCATGCAGCTTGTCGTGCACGAACTGAGATCCGCCGCGGCTGTTCGGATCGAGCAGCACGCCGACCCGCCACTCGGCGCGGTTCGCGGTGTCGCCGCACAGCGAGTACTGCCGCACCAGTGACGGTGTCATCACCAGATCGATGTGCGCGCCCGGCGCCCACTCCGGTAGGTCGGTGCCGTCGGCGGCGGCCAGCGTCAATGCGACCACCCCGTCGGCGACCACATCGCGGCGCCGGACCTCGACGTCGACCTCGACCTCGCGGTAGGCGGCCCTGTCGCGGGTGGACTGCACGATCGTGGTCACGACGCCCGCCGGACCGGGATCGAGTTGTACTGGTTGAGGAAAAGCGCCCGCACCCGGGTCGGTTCACCGTCAAGTTCCAGATCGGGGAACCGCTCCAGCGTCTGCTGTATCCACAGCTTGAGCTCCATGCGCGCCAGATTGGCGCCCAGGCAAAAATGGCGGCCGCGTCCACCGAAGGCCTGATGCCGATCGGCAAGGCCAGGACGGGTGATGTCGAACTTGTGCGGCTCCGGGAACACGGTCTCGTCGCGGTTGGACGCGATGTACCACAGCAGCAGGCGATCGTTTTCCTTGATCGTCTTGCCGTGCAGCTCGGTGTCCTGGGTGGCGGCCCGGGCCATGAAGGCGAACGCGGGGTAGCAGCGCAGCCCCTCCTCCACCACCGCGTCGACCAGCTCGGGCTGCCGCCGCACCTGTGCGAGCAACTCCGGGTTACGCAGCAGCTCCAGCATGGTCGCGCTGTAGGTCGCCCGGGTCGAGTCGTTGCCGGCCGACATCAAGAGGACGAAGAACGTGGCGATTTCCAGCTCGTTGAGCTTTTCGCCGTCGACCTCGGCGTTGAGCATGGCGGTGACCAGCTTGCCGCTCGCCGTGTCGGTGCGCTGCGCGAGCCGTGTGTTGACGTACTCGACGATCTCGTTGACCACCGCCATGGCGTCCTGCCATTGCCCCCGGATGGCCGGGTCTTCGAACGCGGTGAAGACGTTCGTCCAGTGCACCAGTGTGGCATCGTCCTCGGGCGGCGTGCCCAGCAGCGAACCGATCACGCGGGCCGGGATGGGCCGCGCGACATCGGCGACCAGGTCGAATCGTTCGCGTTCGGCGACACCGTCGAGAACACCGCCGATAATCCGCGCGACATGTTCCTCGTGCTCGGCGACCTTCTCCGGCGTGAATTCCTTGATCACCAGCGCCTTGAGCCGGTCGTGACGGGGCGGGTCCATCGAAATCAATTGCAGCCGTTGAAGATCGAGCGGCACACCGATGTCGTCCATGTGGAAGATGCCGCGCCGTTCCGAGGAGAAGGTCCGGTGGTCCCGGCTCACGGCGCGGACGTCGTCGAAGCGGGTGATCGACCAGAACCCGCCCTCGCCCGGCAGGTTGCGCTGCGGGCTGAAGTGCACCGGCGCCTCCCGCTGCATCCGCGCGAAGAGGTCATAGGGCGGACCGTCATCCCAGACGGCCGGATCGGCCAGGTCGAGCGTGTCGAGATCCTGTTGGTGCAGGGCTGTCATCGTAGGTCCTTGTACTTAAGTTGAATTACTTCGCATTTCGGCTTACGGCGGGAACCTCGCCGTCGGATGGGCTGATGATGTTCAGTGTGCGCCGCCGCGCCTTGACGGTAAACGGTTTGACGGCAAAGATTGACGCGAACCGAGGAAGCCATCGCGGCCGCTTCGCCATTGACCGACCGCGTGGGTGCCGCTGACCGCAAGCGGGATCAGCACCGGCAACAGGACCATGGTTATGATTCCGATCAATCCGAGCATGGGTTTCTCCTTTTTCCGCTTTCCGCAGAGGGGGATTCGTTCGCGAAACGCTGGGGTTCGGGTCCCCCGGCGGTGAAAGCCGTTGCGTTCGTGAGAGACGTTACGGATCGGGCGGCACCGCATCGACGTCGTGCGCCGACCAAATATCGGTGCGCGGTTGTCTTCCGGGGACAAGGCCCGCCGCAGTCGGCCCAACCCGAGGAGTTGGCCGGACCGGGCGCCGACTACGGTCGAATCATGGCGGACGGCAGCGGCGCCGCCGACGCGATCGTCGCGAAGACCGCGGCACTGGTCGCCAGCAGGCTCGACAACCGGCTGGCGGAGGCGACGCGGGCGATCCAGCGGCTGCTGGTCACCGAGATCACCGAGCTGGGTGGCGACGCGCAGTTGGTGCAGTTGTTGCGCGACACGGTCGCGGCTAACGTCGACACGTTCTTCTCGGCGGTTCGCAACGGCATACCCGTCGAGCACATCGAGCCGCCGACGGCCGCCCTCGAGTATGCCCGCCGGCTGGCGCAGCGGGAGGTGTCGGCGAACGCGCTGGTACGCGCCTATCGGCTCGGCCATCGGGCGGCACTGGATGTCGTGCTCGACGAGATCCGGGCATCGGAACTGGATCCGAAGCTGAGCCTGGATGTGTACGAGCGAATGGCGGCGGTCTCGTTCGAGTATATCGACCTGATCTCCCAGCGCGTGGTCGCCACCTACCAGGACGAGCGTGAGCGCTGGCTGGGCAATCGAAATACATTGCGCGCGCTCCAGGTTGGCGATCTGCTCGCCGGCGACGAGGTCGACCTCGACGCGGCCACGACCGCGATCCGCTACCCGCTCATGCGCATCCACGTCGCGATCGTCACATGGTGTCCCGAGCCCACCGACGGCGATGGGCTGGGCATGATGGAACGATTCGTCCGTAAACTCGCCGAATCTGTTGGCACCGAAGAGAGTCCGTTGTTCATTTCGGTGGACCGGGTGACCGGATGGGCATGGATTCCACTACAGGACAACCACGGGCCGGACGTGCCGGCGAAGGTGCGCCGGTTCGCCGAGAAGGCAATTGACGCACCGTATCTCGCGGTCGGCGATCCGCTGCCGGGGATCGAGGGCTTTCGCCGGTCACATCGGCAGGCGCAGTACGGCCGTTCCGTGACGATCGCGTCGGGCGCCGCCCGCCGGGTAGTCTTGGCCAGCGATCCCGGCCTGCCGCTGGCGGCCCTGCTCGGCGACAACCTCGGGGAGGCGGCGGCGTGGGTCGGCGAGGTGCTCGGCCCGCTCGCCCGCAACACCGACGCCGATGACCGGCTCCGCGAAACGCTGCGAGTTTTCCTGCGCACCGGCTCCAGCCACAAGGCGGCCGCCGAAGAGCTACACCTGCACTCCAACTCGGTCAAGTACCGCGTGCACCGAGCAGTCGAGCGCCGTGGCCGGCCGATCACCGACGACCGGCTCGATGTCGAAGTTGCTTTGCTGCTTTGCCATTGGTTCGGCACCGCGATGCTGCGGTGACCTACAGCGTTTCGTCCAGCTCGCCGAGCCGGTCGGTCAACCGCAGGTTCTCGGAGTAGTCGACCGGGCAGCAGATCAGCGACACCCCGTCGTCGTCCAGCGCCGCTCTCAGCGTCGGCAGCAGTTCCTCGGCGCTGTTGATCCGATACCCCTTGGCGCCGAAGCTTTCCGCATACTTCACGATGTCGGGGTTGCCGAACTTCACGTAGTAATGCGCGCCGAGTTCGAGGTCCATCTTCCATTCGATGAGGCCGTAGCCGCCGTCCTCCCAGATCAACACCACCAGCGGTATGCGCTCCCGAACGGCGGTCTCGATTTCTTGGGAGTTCATCATGAACGCGCCGTCGCCCACGACGGCCAGCACCCTGGAGTCGGGCCGCGCCAGCTTGACACCGAGGGCGCCCGGTAGGGCAAAGCCCATGGCGGACAGTCCGTTTGAGACCAGACACGTGTTGCGTTCGTACGTCGGGTAGAGGCGCGCCATCCACATCTTGGTGGCGCCGGTGTCGACCAGCACGACGTCGCCGCGGCCCAGTGCGGCGCGGGTGTCGGAGACCACCCGCGCCGGCGCCAGCGGGTAGCGCGAATCCTGTTGTCCCCGAGTGAATTCCTCGGTGAGCAGGCCGGACCCGGGCACGTCGGGATCGGCTTCGAAGCGGTGGCCGGCAAGCGCGTCGGCGAGCGCGTTCAGGGAGGCGCTGATGTCGCCGATGATGCCGACGTCGACGGGATAGTGCGCGTCGACCTCGGCCGGGAAGCGATGGATGTGGATGATCTTTTTGTCGGCCTGCGGGTTGATCCGGATGGGGTCGAATTCCTGTAGCTCGTAGCCGACCGCGACGACGACGTCGGCATGGTCGAACCCGAAGTTGACGTAATCGTGCCGCATGAACCCGATGGTCCCGATGCTGTTGGGGTGATCGTCGGGCATCACGCCCTTGCCGTGGAAGGTGTTGGCCACCTTGACACCGAGTTCATCCGAGAAGCGGATCAGGGCCGCGGTCGCGTCGGCGCGCGCGGCGCCATGCCCCGCCAGCACCACCGGTCGCTTCGCCGCGCGCAGGATGTCGACGGCTCGTTCAACCTGACGGGCGGCAGGGGCTTCGGCGCGAACGACGTTGCGCGGCAACGGTGTCAGGTCGGGATAGTCGGCGGCGTCTGCATCAATGTGCTCCGGCACGGCCAGGTAGACCGCGGCCGGGCGTTCGGCCTCGGCGACCTTGAACGCCTTGCGGAACATCTCCGGTATGGCGCGCGCGGTCGGCACCCCCGCGGACCACCGGGTGATCGGGGCGAACATCGACACCAGGTCGACGTACTGGTGCGACTCTTTGTATTCGCGATCCTGGCCGACCTGCGCGGAGATCGCGACCATCGGGGTGCTGTTGGTGGTGGCGTCGGCCACGCCGAGCTGCATGTTGATTGCGCCCGGACCCAGGGTGGCCGACACCACCGCCGCCCGGCCGGTGACGCGCCCGTACATCTCGGCCATGAACGCCGCGGCCTGCTCGTGCCGGGTGAGCACATAGCGGATGTCCGAGGAGGCCAACGCCTGCACGAAGCGGATGTTCTCCTCGCCGGGTAACCCGAAGACGACGGACACGCCCTCGTTTTCCAGGCACTTGACCATCAGCTGAGCGGCTTTACTCATCCGGCACCTCCCGTTGGCCACGATAGTGGCAGGCTGGGTGTCGGACGTTTTCACCAAACCCACCCACAAGAAGGATGTCAGCGTGTCCATCGCCACGATCAACCCGGCCACCGGCGAGACGGTCAAGACGTTCAGTCCGGCCACCGATGACGAAGTCGAGGCCGCGATCGCCCGCGGCTATGAGCGGTTCGCCGGCTATCGGCGCACCAGTTTTGCCCAGCGCGCCGGGTGGGCCAACGCCACCGCCGATCTGCTGGAGGCCGAGGCCGCCGAGACCGCGGCGGTGATGACCCTGGAGATGGGTAAGATGCTGGCCTCCGCCAAGGCCGAGGTGCTCAAGTGCGCCAAGGGTTTTCGTTACTACGCGCAGAACACCGAGAAGCTGCTGGCCGACGAGCCGGCCGACGCGGCGGCGGTGGGCGCGACAAAGGCCTACACCCGCTATCAGCCGCTGGGGGTGGTGTTGGCGGTGATGCCGTGGAACTTTCCGCTGTGGCAGGCGGTGCGGTTCGCCGCGCCGGCGCTGATGGCCGGCAATGTCGGCATCCTCAAGCACGCCTCCAACGTGCCGCAGTGCGCGCTGTATCTGGCCGACGTGATCGCCCGCGGCGGGTTTCCCGACGGCTGTTTTCAGACGCTGCTGGTTCCCTCCAGCGCCGTCGAGCGCATCCTGCGCGATCCGCGGGTCGCCGCGGCCACGCTGACTGGTAGCGAACCGGCCGGCCAATCCGTCGGAGCCATCGCCGGCGACGAGATCAAACCCACCGTGCTCGAGCTCGGCGGCAGCGACCCGTTCATCGTGATGCCCTCGGCGGATCTGGACGCCGCGGTCGCCACCGCGGTCACCGCGCGGGTGCAAAACAACGGCCAGTCCTGCATCGCCGCCAAGCGGTTCATCGCCCACGCGGATATCTATGACGCGTTCGTCGACAAGTTCGTCGCCCGCATGCAGGCGTTGCGGGTTGGCGATCCGACCGACCCGGACACCGACGTGGGTCCGCTGGCCACCGAGTCCGGCCGCGATGAGGTCGCCAAGCAGGTCGACGACGCCGCCGCGGCCGGCGCGGTGATCCGTTGCGGCGGTACCCGTCTGGACCGTCCGGGGTGGTACTACCCGCCGACGGTGGTCACCGACATCACCAAAGACATGGCGCTCTATACCGAAGAAGTGTTCGGCCCGGTCGCCTCCATCTACCGAGTGGCCGACATCGACGAGGCCGTCGCGATCGCCAACGCCACCACCTTCGGGCTGGGCTCCAACGCCTGGACTCAGGACGGGGCCGAACAACGGCGCTTCATCGACGACATCGAAGCCGGCCAAGTCTTCATCAACGGCATGACCGTGTCCTACCCCGAACTACCGTTCGGCGGCGTCAAACGCTCCGGCTACGGCCGCGAACTCTCCGGCCACGGCATCCGCGAATTCTGCAACGCCAAGACGGTGTGGATCGGGTAGCGGTTCCGCTGGCGAGCAGACGTAGAGTCGCACGATTTGCCGGCAAATCGTGCGACTCTACGTCTGCTCGCGCTAGCTGCGTCAGGGTCGTCGCGGAAGAAGTCGATGTCGGCCGGGTCCCAGAATTTCGCGTTGCCGCCGGAAAATAGCTTGAGCGGCAAGCCATCCCAGTTGAGTCCGCGCCCTGGGTGAGCGAGCCCGAATGCGTGCATGTCATCTGACCTCCCCCTCGGTTTTGACGGACAGGTTCGCCGAGAACGCGGCCGCCAGCACCGCGACGAGCCTGCGCACGGCCAGCGCCGGCTGCTCCGGTGTGGGCTCGTCGAGGCCGAGGATGGGGTCCAGGCCACGCATGTAGGGGGCCAGGGCCAAGTGCGGAAAGATCAACAGCAGCAACGACAACAGCACATCGGTGTCGGCATCCGCGCGCAGGTCGCCTCGCACCAGCGCGCCGTGCACCAGTGGCCGCAGTACTTCCAGGTAGTGACGGTGAATGACGTTCCGCACGCTGACGCGGGCTTCGGTGTCGACCTCCAGGGTCGCCGCGGCATGAAGCGCGCGTTCCCGGGGATGTTCGGCGTAGTAAGCGACCCAGCCGTCGAGCAGGTCGGTGAGGAATTCGAAGAACGGCCGGCCCGGATCGAGCTCGTGGATGAGGTCCTCCATGTAGGCGCGCACCCGTTGGCTGCCGATGTCGGCGATGAACGCGTACAGATCGCGCTTGTCCGCGAAATACTGGAACAGGCTTCCTTTGGCGACGCCGGCCTTGCGGGCGATGACGTTCAGGCTGCCGCGGGAGAACCCGTGCGCCCCGAATTCGGCCTCCGCGGCTTCGATTACGGCTGCGCGACGAGCCGGGTCTACGCGCGCCCAAGTCACCGTCGGCATTGTGGTCTCCTCGCATCGATGAACCATTGGTCGTTTTATGGTGAGCTAGGTCACAGTCAAGTGTTAAGCATTCTCCCTCACGTCATGTTTGCACGGCGCTTGAGGCGCGACCGGCCTGTGCCTGTGGCCCTGGAAGGCGTTGTGGGCGCGGGCAAAAGCCAATAAAACGATGGCCCCCTTCTTGAGGAAGGGGGCCATCGCCGTTGGCGGTCACCGGCTCGCATCGGCGACTACCACCGGACTTAGAGCAACTTGAGGAGGGTAGTGATCCACGATCCGATCTGGGTAGCAAGGGCACCTACCATCGAGGGCAGATTCGCGAGTGCCGACGGAATGCCTTGCAGAATCGACGTCAATCCGCTACCGATGCTGTTGGCGAAATTGCCAAGGTTGGTCGACAGCGTATTGAAAACTCCGTTGAATACTGTTGGCAGGTTGGCGAATGTGTTTGTTCCGGCCTTCGCCCCCAGCGACGTCGCGACCGACTGGGGCAGAGAAATCAGCCAGTCGTAGACGGTCCCTGCATTGGTTGTTCTGGTGGGAACGCCAAAGATTCCCGGGTACCCGGCGAAGTTGTTGGCGGCACCATTGAGGAATCCGTTCGCTACCACCGCCGGAGCCTGTGCGATAGCCTCTAGCGCCGCTGCCGGAGTGGTTGCGTCTTCAAAATCTTGTGCGGCAATTCCGAACGCGTTCACCGCCTGCAGGAACGGCCGGAAAAGCGAGCCGACGTTGGCCAAAAGAACAGTCGAGCTCGTCAGTGTTTTGACCACGTTTGTGAAGTTGGTTGCCATATCACCCGGCAGTGCTAGGGCAGAAAACAGATTAAATCCGGGGGTAATAAAGAAGCCGCTGTATAGCGATGCGGTGAGTTTTGTCATCGCCGTCGCGGCCTGGCCGTTGAAGAACATATAGGCTGCGTTTTGGAAGGCTGGCACCATTCCCGTCGTCAGGTAGCTGAACTCCGCTTGCAGGAATTTCGTCACGTCCGGAATGAGTATGTTTGCGTAGTTGGCTTGGTTGGTCAGAACCTGTGACAGGACCGGGAAAGGGTTGGCGAGCCAGTCGTTGCCGATCGTCTGAATGTTGGCCCATGCGGCCTCGATTGTGCTGACGTAGGGGTTAACGACGTCGCTGAGGAAACTTGCGGGCACGGCGGCGGCGTTGGCGCCGCCGGCGAGCGAGGCGAGTTCGTTCTCCACGCCGGCGAACAGGTCCACCATGCCGCTGGCGGCGTCGGCGAGGCGGATATCGGCCACGCTCGCTTCGGCTAGGTGTTGGGCCAGGTGGAGGTTGGGCAGGTGCTGGGCTACTGGACCCGCCGCGATAACGGCGGCGCTGGCCAGAGCGATTCCGGCGGTGATGTGGGGGCGGGCTGGGAGGTCCACGACCATCTCCTTTGATCGGTGAGTCCAATTCGGATGGTCAGAACGTAGCTGAGAACAACCTGAGATTCGGGTGAGTTTGGCCGAGCTTGGTCAACTTCGCCCCGCAAACATCGAGAGCCGCAAACTATGCGAGAGAAAATAACCCATGATTGTGGAGATTTTAGAAAGCCAGGAGTTAACCCCCCCCCGGAATTTTAGTTCAGAGCGAAACTACCATTGACTGATCGTCAACGTATATTTGCCACACCACGCAGCACAACCGGCAAACTCCCGACACAGACCTCCACCGGGCCCACCAAACCAGCGCGCAACCCACGGCTACGCATGTGACGCGATCGACCGTGCCCAACAGCCGTCAACGGCACGTCACTTCTCGCCACACGCCATCACGCCAACAGGCGAAAAAGCCTGCGTCGCTGCGGGTTTCGTCCCCGCCTCAGCTCGGTCAGCACACGCCAAGTCACGGGCGCATCTGGTAGGCGCCATTGATCGGCAGCACGTGTTCCTTCCAGATCTGCTCATAGCGCGCAGGATCGTGCACCGGACGCCGGATCATCCGCGTCGCGAAACGCGCTTGGGCGTCCGTCGTCGCGGGCTTGTCGCCGAGCTCCACGGCGTAACCGTTGAAGTCGCGCACCAGCACGGCGAAGATCTCGTCGATCAACGCCGGATCCACGCCAGACAGCCCGGCCTCCTCGAGAATCAGCTGCGCGTAAGGCACCGTCGCAAACAACTGGCCCACGGCGAAGGCGAAGTCGATGTCCTTCTGCTGCACCGCATCCGGGGTAGCGCTGGCCAGCATCTCGGTGAGCACCTCGACCTGCGAGCGGAACAGCGCGACGTTGGGGAGGTGGGCGAAGCTTTCGAATGGCACGCGCCAGTCGTGGAAGCGCACCTTGCCCAGGCCCCCGGTGGGCCCCTGGGCGAACAAAAACGTGTCGTCGGCGGCGTCGTCGCGGCGGCCGATCACGGGCAATTCGGCGTTGGGGGCGAACAGGAAGTTGGGCATGAACTTGCCGAGCAGCCCGATGTTGATGTGGACGGTGCCCTCCAGCCGGGGCAGCAACCCGATCTCGCGGGCCACCGCCTCGAAGAAGGTGTCCTTCTCCACGCCCTTGGCGGCGATGACATCCCACAGGGCGGTCACCACCCGCTCCCCCTCGCTGGTGATCTTCGCCTTGGTGAGCGGGCTGTAGAGCAGGTAGCGGCGGTCGGCCGCCGACGCGCCGCGCATGTAGTCGCAGGCCCGGGTCGCGACCAGCTTCATGGCGGCCAGCCGCACGTAGGCGTCGGTGAGCAGCCGTCGCACGTGGGTGAAGTCGGTGACGACGGTCCCGTACAGGATGCGGTTGGACGCGTGGGTGACCGCCTCGTACATGGCGTGGGTGCACATGCCGATGGCGCCCCAGCCCAGGTTGTACTTGCAGACGTTGACGGTGTTGAGCGCGGCGTGGAAGGCGCCGGGACCGCGATGCAACAGGTCGGCCTCGGTGACCGGATAGTCGCGCAGCGCGTAATTGGCGACGTAGTTCTGCGAGTTCACCACGTTCTTGATCAGGTCGTACCGCTCGTGCTGGGAATCGGCGGCGAAGAACACATACTCGTCGGATCCGGCGATCTTGCCAAAGGTCGAAACCATCCGGGCCACGTTGGCATTGCCGATGTAGTACTTCTCGCCATTGGCGGTCCAACCGTGATCCGAGGGCGTCAGGATCATGTCGGTCTGGTAGACGTCGGCGCCGTGGGTCTGCTCCGATAACCCGAAGGCGAATACCTCGCCGGCCTCCAGCTGAGCGGCGGCCTTGCGCTTGGCGTCCTCGTTGGCGCTCATCCAGATCGGGCCCAGGCCCAGGGCCGTCACCTGGAAGGGATACCAGTAATTGAGCCCGTAAAAGCCGACGATCTCGGCGAATTCGCTGATTCGGTAGGTGTCCCAGCGACAATCGTCAGCGCCGTACTCGGCCGGCGTCAGCAGAGAGGCGAAGATCCGCTCCCGCCCTATGTGGTCTAGAAAATCCGAGTACCACACCCGCTCGTGGTCGTCGTGCTTGAGCCGGGCCTTCCCCCTGGATTCGAAGAAGTCGACCGTCGCGGCCATGATCTCCCCGGAGCGACGGTCCGGGTAGCGGCGTTGCAATTGGTTGGGATTGAGCAACATGGCGGACTCCCAGGGGCCTAAAGAGACGTCGATAAAGACGAGGCTGACGGTACTGCACTGGCGCGGCCGCTGGGACGGACCCAGAGAAACGGCACCGTTGGTCAGCCGGCGAATCCGTCCTGCGGCCACACCAGCACCGTCGAACTTCTCCACGACGAATCACCGACGTGACGGCGCGTGCGATACCAAATTTTCAGAAAACATCATGACCCCACGCGGGTAACCAACGGTGCGGCCGGTCTGAGTGTGACCATTGTTGCGTTGCTCGTCGCCGACCTGTTGTCCACCGAGCGCGGGAAAGCGCCGGGTAGACCGCACGCCAGCGTCGATCTCGACACAGGAAGAGGCACTGTTGGTCAGGCGCTGACGCGACCTAGCATCAGACACGTGTCAGAAGTAAATACCGCTCGCGGAACCATCGACACCGCCGATCTCGGCGTGACGCTCATGCACGAGCACGTCTTCATCATGACTACCGAGATCGCCCAGAATTACCCCGAAGCCTGGGGCGACGAGGAAAAGCGGGTGGCCGACGCCATCACCCGGCTGGGCGAGCTGAAGGCCCGCGGCGTGGACACCATCGTCGACCTCACGGTGATCGGGCTGGGCCGCTACATTCCGCGCATCGCGCGCGTCGCTGCGGCCACCGAGCTGAATATCGTTGTGGCGACGGGACTTTACACCTACAACGACGTGCCGTTCTACTTCCACTACCTCGGCCCGGGCGGGGAGCTAGGCGGGCCGGAGATCATGACCGACATGTTCGTCCGCGACATCGAGCAGGGCATCGCCGACACCGGCATCAAGGCCGGGATCCTCAAGTGCGCCACCGACGCACCGGGCATCACCCCCGGCGTCGAGCGGGTGTTGCGCGCGGTCGCGCAGGCGCACAAACGCACCGGGGTGCCGATCTCGACGCACACCCACGCGGGGCTGCGGCGCGGACTGGAGCAGCAGCGCATCTTCGAAGAGGAAGGCGTCGACCTGAGCCGGGTGATCATCGGCCATTCCGGCGACAGCACCGACGTCGGCTACCTCGAAGAGCTCATCGCCGCCGGCTCCTACCTCGGGATGGACCGATTCGGCATCGACGTGATCTCCCCGTTCGAGGACCGGGTGAACGTCGTCGCGCAGATGTGCGAGCGCGGGTACGCCGACAAGATGGTGCTGTCGCACGACGCCAACTGCTACTTCGACGCGCTTCCCGAAGAGCTGGTGCCGGTCGTCATGCCGAATTGGCATTACCTGCACATCCACAACGACGTGATCCCCGCGCTCAAGCAGCGCGGCGTCACCGACGAGCAGCTGCACACGATGCTGGTCGACAACCCGCGCCGCATCTTCGAGCAGACGGGCGCCTACGAATGACCGAGCCGGTCCCGCCGATCGGCACCCAGATTTCACAGCTGGCCGAACTCGCTCCCGACGAGCCGGCCGTCACCTGCGATGGGCTGACCCTCACCCGCGCCGAGCTCGACCGGTCGACGAACCGGTTGGCGCGGGCCTACGCCGAGCGCGGCGTCGGCGTCGGCGACTACGTGACCATGGTGCTGCCCAACTCCCTCGAGTGGATTCAGGCCGCGGTGGCGTGCTGGAAGCTGGGCGCGGTGCCCCAGGCGCTGTCCGCGCGGTTGCCGGCCGCGGAGTTGCGGGGCCTGCTGGACTTGCGGCGGCCCGCCTTGCTGGTGGGGCATCGAGGAGATCGCCCCGAAATACCAAGCGTGCCAGCAGGTTTCAGTCCCGACCCGGCGTTGTCCGACGCGGCGCTACCGGAAGCGGTATCGCCGGTGTGGAAGGCGATGGGCTCGGGCGGCAGCACCGGCCGGCCCAAGCTGATCGAATCCGGCGGTGACAGCCGGATACCGGCCGCCATCGGCTATCCACTCGGCGCGCAGGAGGGCGACACCACCCTGGTGCCGATTCCGCTATCCCACAACACCGGCTTCACCACCGCGACGATCGCGCTGCTGATGCGCCATCACCTGGTGCTGATGAGCCGGTTCGACCCGCAGCGGTTCCTCCGGCTGATCACCGACCATCGCGTCACGTTCCTGACGACCGTGCCGACGATCATGCAGCGGGCGCTGCCGGCGTACCACGCCGACCCGGAAGCCTACGACCTCTCCTCGATCCGACGGTTCTGGCACATGGGGGCGCCGTGCCCGCCGGCCATCAAGCAGGCGTGGATCGACCTGTTGGGTCCCGAGGTCGTGTGGGAACTCTACGGCGGCACCGAATTACAGGCGCTCACCTTCATCCGCGGCGACCAGTGGCTGGCCCACCGCGGCTCGGTCGGCGTGGTGGTCGCCGGGGAGATGAAGGTGCTCGACGACGACGGCAATCCCTGCCCGCCGAGCGAGGTCGGCGAAATCTATATGCGGCCCGCCCCGGGCAGCGCGCCCACCTACCGGTACGTCGGTGCCACCGCGAAGAGCCGAGACGGCTGGGACTCGCGGGCGATCTGGGCTATTTCGACAAAGACGGGTTCCTGTATCTATCGGATCGCCGGGTGGACATGTTCACCGTCGGCGGCCGCAACGTCTACCCCGCCGAGATCGAGAACGCCCTGTCGGCGCACCCGGATGTGTTGTCCTGCCTGGTGGTCGGCATACCCCACGAGGACCTCGGCCAGGTGCCCTACGCCGTGGTGCACGCCGCCGACGGGTCCACACTGGATGCCGATGGCGTGAAAGACTTTCTGCGCGAACGAATTTCGTCATACAAGGTGCCGCCCACCCCCAGCTTCATAGAATTCGTCGACGCTCCGCTGCGGGACGACGCCGGCAAGGCCCGGCGGTCGGCGGTCCGCGCCGACATCATGGCGCGATCGCGTCCGCCTCAGCGTCTATGACCCGTGCGTCAGCCGGCTTCTCGCGCTTCTCCCAACGCCGCAGCGCTTCCCGGCAGGGCGACTCGACCAGCCCATAGCTGACCGCCGCGATCGCCCAACCAAAGATCAGCGTCAACACCAGCACCGAAGGCATCCGGCCGGTGAACGGGAACGTCCCGAGCACCGGGAACACCATCGCCAACGCGGCCAGGTGCCACACGAACAACCCATAGGACCAACGCCCCAGGGTCACCATGCCGACGGTGCCCAGCAGCCGGTGCGGGGTGTCCGGCCGGTCCAGCACCAGCGGGGCCACCAGCGCGAACGCCACCAGCGCGCCCATCGCCGTCTTCACCGCGAACTGTGCGGCCGTGCCGGGAACCAGGCCCTCGGGACCCGCCAGCGGCGACGCCGCCACCAGGTAGGCCAGCACCGCGACGACGGCCATCGGCACGCGCCGTCGCGCCCACCGGTGCGGCAACCCGATCCCGCTGTAGGCCCACTCGGCCAGCAACATGCCGGCGGCGAACCAGGAGAAAAAGGCCGGCGGCCAGTTCAGCGGGTTGAGGCCGGATCCGGCGTGCACCGGCACCCAGCCCCAGGCCCAGCTGAGGGCGGCCAGCGCGGCGATCGCCGGCACCCGCGCCCGGACCGGGAGACGCCGGGCCAGCAACGCCAGGATCGGCAAGGCCAGGTAGAAGCTGACCTCGACGGACAGGCTCCACATCTGGGTCAGGCCGCCGGTCAGGGTCAGCGGCACGTAGATCTGGGCGAGTGTGAGGTTGGCCAACCACACCGTCGGGCTGGCGTGATCCGCGTCGGGCAGCAACGACAGGATCACCACGACCGCCACCACGTAGGCCGGCATGATGCGGACAACCCTCGACCGCAGGTAGTGGCCCGTGCGTGGTCGCGAGCCCAGATCCCGTGCCGCCCCCGCGTGCCCGCGCCACAACAGGAATCCCGACAACGCGAAGAACACCGCCACGGCAAGGTCGAAGCGGCCGAACAGCCGGCCGGCGACGCCGCTGGAGTGTCCCGTCTGGAAGGCGACGTGCGTGACGACCACGCCCATGGCCGCGCACGCGCGCATGCCCTCCACGGCGGGCAGGAAGCTGCGGACGCCTCCCACCTGCTGGCCATCGGTCACCATCACAGTGTGCCGGGCGAATCGGGCACATCGAAACCACCGGGCGAGGCGGCAATGGGTCGGTAAGCCGAGGCCTTAAATTCTGCTGTTAGGGTCGAACGGGTTTGCCACCCCGCTTGGTCGGGTCGGAGCGGTTCGTGGCCGACGAGGCAAAAGACCACTAGGAGGGCACAGCGACGTGAACCGAGCAGTCATGTTGCGATTCGCAGCATGCGGGATCATCGGACTCGGAGCCGCCCTGCTGATCGCCGCGCTGTTGCTCTCGACGTATACCAGCAGCAGGATCACCAAGATCCCGCTCGACATCGACACGACGTTGGTCAGCGACGGCACCGGAACCGCGCTCGATTCGGCGTCGTTGGCCACCGACCACATCGTCATCAACCAGAACGTGCCGCTGGTGTCCCAGCAGCAGATCACCGTCGAGTCGCCCGCCAACGCCGACGTCGTCACGCTGCAGGCCGGCACGTCGGTCCGGCGCACCGACAAGCAAAAGGACGGCGGGCTGCTCCTGGCGATCGTCGACACCGTCACCCTCAACCGCAAGACGGCGATGGCCGTCTCCGACGACACCCACACCGGCGGCTCGGTGCAGAAGCCGCGCGCCTTCGGCGACGAGAACCCGCCCACCGCGATCCCGCTGCGCCACGACGGGCTGTCCTACCGGTTCCCGTTCCACACCGAGAAGAAGACCTACCCCTACTTCGATGCGATCGCGCAGAAGCCGTTCGACGTCAACTATGACAGCCAGGAAGACGTCAACGGCCTGACCACCTATCGCTTCACGCAGAACGTCGGCTACAACCCCGACGGCAAGCTGGCGGCGCCCGTCGTGTACCCGTCGCTGTACCCCGGCAACGAGGACGGCAAGGTCACCGCGTCCGCGGCGATGTGGGGCGTGCCCGGCGATCCGGGCGAGCAGGTCACGATGACCCGCTACTACGCGGCGCAGCGGACGTTTTGGGTGGACCCGGTGTCGGGCACCATCGTCAAGGAGACCGAGCACGCCAACCACTACTTCGCCCGCGATCCGCTCAAGCCCGAGGTGACGCTGGTCGATTACAAGGTGACCTCGAACGAGGACACCGTCGAGTCCCAGGTCAACTCCGCCCGCGATGAGCGCGACCGGCTGGCGCTGTGGTCGCGGGTGCTGCCGATCACCTTCACCGCGGTCGGCCTGATCGCGCTGATCGGCGGCGGAATTCTCGCCTCGTTCAGCCTGCGGACCGAGAGCGCGCTGACCGACCCCGGCCTGGACCGCGGCGAGGAGTTCGTCGGCCGCGGCGGGCTCGAAGAACCGGTGCCCGGCGCCGAAGCCGAGACCGAGAAGCTACCCACGCAGCGCCCCCTTCCTCGTCAGGACCCGGACCCGCCCGGCTCGGATCCGCCGACCGCCGGCTCGGACTCGGGCTCAGGCTCGGGCTCGGGCGATTCCGGGCCGCCCGACGCGGGACCCTCGGAGTCCCCCGGCCCGCCCGAACGCGACTAGCCCCGCTCGGATGCGCTAACCGTGCGTTGGGCCCGTCCGCTATACGCACTGGCCTTGGCGCTGCTGGTGGTCGGTCCGCTGCTGCAGCCGGGTTACCTGCTGCTGCGCGACGCGGTGTCGACGCCGCGGTCGTATCTTTCCGATAGCGCGCTGGGGTTGGCGGCGGCGCCGCGGGCGACGCCACAAGACTTCGCGGTGGCGCTGGCCTCGCACCTGGTTGACGGCGGCATCGTGGTGAAGGCGCTGCTCGTCGCGGGCCTGTGGCTCGCGGGGTGGGGTGCGGCCCGACTGGTCGGGGCGGCGCTGCCCTGCGCGGGCTCGGCGGGCCAGTTCGTCGCGATCACGCTGGCGATCTGGAATCCCTTTGTCGCCGAACGGCTTTTGCAGGGTCATTGGAGCCTGCTGGTGGGCTACGGCTGCCTGCCGTGGATCGCGACGGCGATGCTGGCGCTGCGATCGGGGGACGGCGGCGGGTTTTTCGCCCTGGCGTTCTGGATCGCGTTGGCCGGGCTGACGCCGACCGGCCTGCTGCTGGCCGCGACGGTGGCGCTCGTCTGTGTGGCTGCCCCGGTTGAGGGCCCCGGCGGGTTTAGGCCGCGCTGGCTGTGTGCCGCGGCGGCGTTGGGTGCCGCGCTGGTGGCGGCGCTGCCCTGGCTGACCGCGACGGTGATGGGCGCGTCGTTGACCGCCCACACGCCGGCAAGCGCGCTCGGGGTGACCGCATTCGCCCCGCGCGCCGAGCCGGGTCTGGGCACGCTCGTCAGCCTGGCCAGCCTCGGCGGAATCTGGAACGGCGATGCCGTACCGGCTTCGCGGACAACGCTTTTCGCGGTGGTGTCGGCCGTGGTGTTGCTGGGTGTGGTGGTGGCCGGGTTACCGACGGCGGCGCGCCGTCCGGCCGCGGTGCCGCTGCTGGCGCTGGCCGCGGTGTCGGTGCTGGTGCCGGCGGCGCTGGCCACCGGCCCGGGCCTGCACGTGCTGCGGGCGGTGATCGACGCCGCGCCCGGCCTCGGGGTGCTGCGCGACGGGCAGAAGTGGGTGGCGCTGGCGGTGCCGGGCTACACACTGGCGGGCGCCGGCGCCGTGGTGACGCTGCGACGGTGGTTGCGGCCCGGGGTGACGGCGCCGGTCTGCTGCCTCGCGCTGATCCTGGCGCTGCCCGACCTGGCCTGGGGTGTGTGGGGCAGGGTTGAGCCGGTGCGCTACCCGCCCGCGTGGGCCGCGGTGGCGGCGACGATCAACGCCGATCCGCGGACCGTCGCGGTGTTGCCCGCCGGCACCATGCGGCGGTTCTCCTGGTCCGGCCCGGTGCCGGTGCTGGATCCGCTGCCGCGCTGGGTGCGCGCCGACGTGCTGGCCACCGGTGACCTGGCCGTCTCCTGTGTCGTCGTCCCCGGGGAGGGCAAGCGCGCGCGGGCCGTACAGGAGTTGCTTCTGGGCGGGCCCGATCCTTCTGCGTTGGCCCCGGCCGGGGTGGGGTGGCTGGTCGTCGAATCGGACAGCGCCGGTGACATGGGCGCGGCCGCCCGCACGCTCGACGCGCTGACACCGGTCTACCGCGACGACGAGCTTGCGCTCTATCGGATCGGCGGCGACACCGGCGGCGTCTCTTCCGCCCGTCGCACCGCGACGGTCGTCGCGCACCTGGCGTGGCTGGCGATGCTGATCGTGGGCGCGGTGGCCTGCGTCTGGCGGCGCCTGGCTACACCACGCCGCTGACCAGGCGGCCGGCGTGCACCGCCTCCAACACACCGCGCATCGCCTCGGCGCTTTGGCGCCAGGAGAACTCGCCGCTGCGCATCTGTGCCTTGGTGCCGAGCTGGTCGCGCAGCACCGGATCGGTGAGCAGTTCCTCGAGGCGGTCCACCAGCTCGGCGCGATCGTCCACCAAGATCCCGGTCACGCCGTCGACGATCGAGTCGGACAGGCCGCCCGAGGATCGGTAGCCGATGGTGGGCACCCGGTGCTGCGCCGCCTCGACGACCGCCAGGCCCCAGCCCTCCTTGCGCGACGGCAGCACGTGCACCCAGGAGCTTTGCAGCACATGGTGTTTGGTCATGTCGTCGACATGGCCGTGGAAGGTCACCGCGTCGGAAATGCCCAGCCGGTGCGCGTGGTCGACAAGCCGCTGGCGCCACCACCCGCCGCCGACGACGTCGAGGTGCAGGCCCGGCATCCCCGGATTCCGTCGTCGGAGCACCGCCACCGCCTCCAGCGCGTCCTCGATCTGCTTGTGCGGCACCAACCTTGAGAGCACCACCACCCGCGGCGCGGCCGACCGCGGGCCGGACATCGACAGCGCCGGCGCCTCGTCAAGGCCGTTGCGCACCACCGCGATCCGCTCGTCGTCCACGCCGAGCGCGACCAGATCGCGCGCCGACGGCAGCGACACCGTCACATACTGGCCGCGGCGGTTCACTAGCGGCGACAACCTCGACTCGACAAACCAGCCGAGCCGGCCGAGCACCGGCCCGGCCACCGGCCACTGCTCGTGGTGGCAGTGGTGCACCAGCACCGCGACCCGTCGGCCGTACACCAGCCGGGCCAGGAACGGCAGGCCGTTCTGGCTGTCGACGACGACGTCGGGCCGCACGCGCCGCAGCGGTCCGAGCCCGAACCGGGCTAAGGCCATCGCCAGCAACGCCCACACGTACACCGAGTAGTGCCCGCCCGCGCGGCTGATCCGCACGCCGTCGATGACGTCGCGTCGTGGCGCTCCGGGATAGCGGGCCGTGCGCAACGTGACGGCTATCCCCGACGCGGCCAGCTGCGCGCCGATGCGCTGCAAGTAGGTTTCGCTGCCGCCGCCCTGGGGGTGCCCGGTGTCGCGCCAGCACAGCAGCAATACCGCACGTAGACCGGGCTCACGCTTTATGGCACACATCGGTCGGTAGCTTAGCCTGGCGACGATGCGCGCCGCACAGCGGCGCGAGCCTGGCTACCCGATCGCCCCAGCTTGAGTGAGGGTACCCTTACTTCATGCGTCGGCGGCCGCGATTCGGCGTCCTCCTCAACATGGGGGCGGTGCTGGGCGCCACCCCGGAGGCGATTTTCGGCCTGACGCTCGAACAGGCCGACACCGCCGAACAGCTCGGCTACGCCGACCTATGGGTCACCGAGCACCATTTCATTCGCTTCGGGATCAATCCCAGCGCGCTGACCACCGCGGCGTTCCTGCTGGGCCGCACACGCCGCATACGGGTCGGCACCGCCGTCGTCTTGTCACCGCTATGCCACCCGATCGAGCTGGCCGAGCGCGCCGCTTTGCTGGACCAACTGAGTGCCGGCCGGTTCGAGCTGGGTCTCGGCCGCGGGGGCTACCGGCGCGACTACGAGGTCTTCGGCGTCGACTTCGCGCGATGGGACGAGGAACCGCACTTTAGCGCCCGGCGGCTGCTCGACGCGTGGACGCGGCCCCCGACGGACGTTCAACCGCGCCAGCGCACGCTGCCCCACCCCAACCTGCTGTTGGCCACCACGAGCGCGCCCGGCATCGCGTACGCCGCGCGCAACGGGCTCGCGCTACAGCACTACTTCGCCACGCCGGCACCGCAACGTGTGGAGATCGAGACCCGCTACCGCGAGCTGCGCGGCGAATCGGACAGCGGCCCGGAGCATTTGCACACGCTGATCGTCATTGTCGACGGCACACCCGGCCGCCGGGACCAGCTGGCCGGCGCGCTCCGCCGCTCGTTCCGCGATGGCGATCACCCGCATGTGCCGCAAGCGGGTGACCCTCATCGCGGGCCGGACGGCGAGCCGTTGGGCCCGGATGCCATGGCCGGCTACGTGGCCCAGAACGCGATCGTCGGCCCGCCGTCGCAGGTGGTCGACGAACTCGGACGCTTCATCGAGACCACCGGCGCCCGGCGCATCGCGGTGTTCCACGAGGCGATCGCCGACCCGACGGTGTCGATCAATTCACTCGAAGACTTCGCGCTGCTGGTGGCGCCCCAACTGGCCAAATCTGCGTAGGGTGTGGCCGGTGGCGGTCACCGACCTGTTTGCGCGGCGCGCGACCCTGAGCCGCTCGGTGCGGCTGCTGTCGGAGTTCCGCCACGAGCGGTCGGATCCGGCGCGGTTCTACCGCTTCCTGGCCGCCGACACCGCCGCCATGGTCGGCGACCTGTGGCTGGCGGCCCGCGGAGGCCCCCCTTCCGGGTGCACGCTGCTCGACGTCGGCGGCGGGCCGGGGTATTTCGCGTCGGCCTTTTCCGATGCCGGCATCCGGTATATCGGCGTGGAACCCGACCCTAACGAAATGCATGCCGCCGGAACGGCTTTCGAGCGCGATCCGGGCGCGTTCGTCCGGGCGTCGGGCATGGCGCTGCCCTTCGCCGACGACTCGGTGGACATCTGCCTGTCGTCCAATGTCGCCGAACACGTGCCGCGGCCCTGGCGGCTCGGCGCCGAGATGCTGCGGGTGACCAGGCCGGGCGGGCTGGCCGTGCTGTCCTACACCGTGTGGCTGGGCCCGTTCGGCGGCCACGAGATGGGCCTGACCCACTACCTCGGCGGGGAGCGCGCCGCCGCCCGGTATGCCCGCAAACACGGCCATCCGGCGAAAAACAACTACGGGTCGTCGTTGTTCGCGGTGTCCGCCGCCGACGGTCTGACCTGGGCCGCCAGCACCGGCGCCTTGGTTGCCGCATTTCCTCGCTACCACCCCCGATGGGCGTGGTGGCTGACGTCGGTGCCGGTCCTGCGGGAGTTCCTGGTGAGCAATCTGGTGCTGGTGCTCCGAGCGCGATGAAACATGTTCTCGTTTTGCTTCGGCTTGGGTAGGGTGGCGCCATAGCCGCCGGCGACGATGCAGTGCGGAGCGATGAGGAGGAGCGGCGCGTATGCCCGACAGCCAGACGACCGAATACGACAAACTTTTCATTGGCGGCAAGTGGACGGAACCGTCGACCCCCGAGGTCATCGAGGTGCACTGTCCGGCCACCGGCGAGTACGTCGGCAAGGTGCCGCTGGCGGCCGCGGCCGACGTCGACGCGGCGGTCGCCGCGGCGCGCGCCGCGTTCGACAGCGGCCCGTGGCCATCGACGCCGCCGAACCAGCGCGCGGCCGTCCTCGCCGCGGCGGCCAAGCTGATGGAGGACCGCAAGGACCACTTCGCCAAGCTGCTCGCCGACGAGACCGGCCAGCCGCCCATGACCATCGAGACGATGCACTGGATGGGCACGATGGGGGCAATGAACTTCTTCGCCGGCCCAGCCGTCGACCAGGTCAAGTGGCGGGAGATCCGCAACGGGTCCTATGGGCAGACCATCGTCCATCGTGAGCCGATCGGCGTGGTCGGCGCGATCGTGGCCTGGAACGTGCCGCTGTTCCTGGCGGTCAACAAGCTGGGCCCGGCGCTGCTGGCCGGCTGCACGGTGGTGCTCAAGCCGGCCGCCGAAACACCTTTGACCGCAAACGCTTTGGCGGAGGTGTTCGCTGAGGCGGGCCTGCCCGAGGGCGTGCTGTCGGTGGTACCCGGCGGGGTGGAGACCGGCCAGGCGCTGACGTCCAACCCGGGAGTCGACCTGTTCACCTTCACCGGCAGCTCGGCCGTCGGCAAGGAGATCGGCAAGCGCGCCGCGGAGCTGCTCAAGCCGTGCACCTTGGAGCTCGGCGGCAAATCGGCGGCCATCGTCCTCGACGATGTCGACCTGGCCGCCGCGATCCCGATGCTGGTGTTCTCCGGGATCATGAACACCGGGCAGGCCTGTGTGGGACAGACCCGTATCCTGGCGCCGCGCTCGCGCTACGACGAAATCGTCGATGCGGTAAGCGCTTTCGTGCAGGCGCTGCCGGTCGGCCCGCCGTCGGACCCGGCCGCCCAGATCGGGTCGCTGATCAGCGAGAAGCAGCGCGCCCGCGTCGAGGGCTACATCGCCAAGGGCGTCGAGGAGGGCGCGCGGCTGGTGTGCGGCGGCGGCCGGCCCGAGGGCCTGGACGACGGATTCTTCGTGCAGCCCACGGTGTTCGCCGACGTCGACAACAAGATGACGATCGCCCAGGAGGAGATCTTCGGGCCGGTGCTGTCCATCATCGGTTACGACACCGAGGAGGACGCGATCAAGATCGCCAACGACTCGGAGTACGGCCTGGCCGGCAGCGTGTGGACCACCAACGTGCCGCGCGGCATCGAGATCTCGGAGAAGATCCGCACCGGGACGTACGCGATCAACTGGTACGCGTTCGACCCGTGCTGCCCGTTCGGCGGCTACAAGAACTCCGGGATCGGTCGCGAGAACGGGCCGGAGGGCGTCGAGCACTTCACGCAGCAGAAGAGCGTGCTGATGCCGATGGGCTACACCGTCGAGTGACCCACCGTCGAGCGTCACGCTGTCGTGACGTTCGGCGTCGAGCGTCACGCTGCCGTGACGTTCGCGGAAACTAGCGGCCCACAAACCGCGCCTGCCGGCGCTCGACGAATGATCGCGTGCCCTCGGCGGCGTCTTCGCTGGCGAACAAGGCGGTCACGTCGGGCCGCAGCCGCTCGATCGCGGCCGCCTCGCCGTGTTGGCGAGCCAGGTGGGCTGAGGCCAGCGTGGCTCGCACGCCCAGCGGCGCGGCGCGCTCGGCGATGGTGCGCGCGATCTCGCGCCCCCGGGCCAGAGCCGCCGCGGCGTCGTCGGCCACCTCCTGGACCAGCCCGATGCGGTGCGCCTCGGCGGCGTCGAACTCGTCCCCGGTCAACAGCCAGCGCATGGCGTTGCCCCAGCCGGCCTCGCGGGGAAGCCGGATCGTCGCGCCGCCGAAGGGAAAGATCCCGCGTTGCACTTCGAGCTGCGTGAACCGGGTCCCGGCGGCCGCGATGCGGACGTCGGCGGCCAGCAGCAACTCGATGCCCAGCGTCATGCACCAGCCCTGCGCGACGGCGACCAGCGGGGTGCTCCACGGGCCGTCGAGGCGCCAGGGGTCGCGGCCGTCGTCCGGAAACGCCAACTCCCCGGTCGCGATGGCGGGACCGACGTCGACGAGGTCCAGGCCGCCGGTGAAGTGGTCGCCGTGCGCGAACAGCACGCCGGCCCGCACCGAGGCGTCGGATTCCAGCAGCGCATAGGCGCGGGAGAGGTCGGCGAGCATCGCCCGGTCGAACGCGTTGCGCTTGTGCGGGCGGTTCAGGCCGATCAGCAGGACGTGCCCGTCGCGCTCGAGGGACACGGTGTCCAGGGTCGGCAGCCCGGGCGGGGAAATGTCGGAAGGAGCCATCGGCACAGTGAACTCCAAACCCTAGGTGTTATGCAATAGGGCATAAACTGCCGCGTTACGTTCCCCACGATTGGGACGCTTGACACCACGCGCTCGGCCATTCCTGGTGCTGCCGGCCTTGCATAGGGAATAAAACTTGCTTACTCGACTGATGTTTCATATGCTTTCTTGCATAATCATGGGCCGCCGGCCCCGACGCATGAGTGCAGCACATAGGCCGGGAGAAAAACATGTGGATCATCGAGCTCAACGTCGTCGGCTACCAATTCACCCGCGAGGTGCCCGACTTGAAGCGCTTCCGCTTCCGCGCTCGTAATATGCACTGGCCGGTACTGCGGCATTCGCACGCCGCATGACGCTAGCCACGGAAGGTACTGCCGTGCCGATTACCGCCGACGCCAAGGACGCCGCTCCGGCGAAGCGCTGCGACACCCGGAAAAAGATGCTGGTCAGCGCCGCCCAGGTGATGCGTGAGCGCGGGGCGGCCGGGGTGACCATCGACGAGGTGCTCGCCCGCAGCGGCGCGCCACGGGGCTCGGTGTACTACCACTTTCCCGACGGGCGCAATCAGATCCTGGCCGAGGCGCTGCGGTATTCGGGTGATTCCATCACCGCGATGATCGACGACGCCGCCGGCTGGGGCGCCAGGGCCCTGCTGCGCGAGTTCGTCGAGTTCTGGGAACGGCTGCTGACCGAGGGCGACTTCAACGCCGGCTGCCCCGTGGTTGCCGCGGCGATCGGCTCGGACGACGACCCCAAGCTCTCCGGCGAGGCCGGCGCGATCCTGGGCCGCTGGTGTACCGCGCTGACCCGGGCGTTCGTCAACGACGGCTTCGGCGACGCCGATGCCGCGTCGCTCGCGATGATGTCGATCGCCGCCCTGGAAGGCGGCATCGTCCTGTCTCGCTCGACTCGCAGCATCGACCCGCTGCGTCAGGTTGGTGATCAGCTCGAATTCCTCATCAAGGCAAGGGAATTCGTCGTCCGCAATAAGATCGGGCAGTAAGCGTCAGTCGCTGGCCGGCAGCGGCTTGACCTCTTTGAGCCGCAGCGGGGTCGCGCCGACGCTCAGGCTCCCCGCACCGGGCTTGGTTACCAGCACCTCGGCGCCGGTTTCGTCGACGTAGCGTTTGCCCATCACGGTGCCGTCGGAAAACGCCGGGTCCGGCTCGCCCGAACGCTCGGCGCCGATCGGCACCATCGGCGCGCCACCGCAGCGCAGGTCGTCGAGGCTGTCGGCGCTTCGGACCACAATGACCTGGGTGTCGCACACCTGGCTGGCGAGGCGGGTTCCGTTCTTGATCATGCGTGCAGTCCTTCTAAATCTTCGATGATCTCCCGGCGAAGCACCTTGCCGGTGGGTGTGGTCGGCAGCTCGTCGCGAAACACTACCCGGTCGGGCGTACGTGACCCGCGCAAGCTCTTGCGGACGTGTTCCCGGAGTTCCTCGGGATCGGGATCGACGCCCGCGGCCGGCACCACCACGGCGACGATCGCCTGGCCCCACTGCGGATCGTCGACGCCGACCACGGCGACATCGCGGACATGGGAGTGCTCGATGAGCACCTCCTCCAGCTCGGCGGGCGCGATGTTCTCGCCGCCGCGGATGATAGTGTCGTCGCTGCGTCCGCCGATGAACAGGTAGCCGTCCTCGTCGAGCATGGCGATGTCTTTGGTTGGGAACCAACCATTTTCGTCGAGCACCGAGCCGATCCCGGTGTAGCGGCCGGACACCTGCTCGCCGCGCACGAACAGCTCACCGCTTTCGCCCGGCCCGAGCACGGCGCCGCGCTCGTCGCGGACCTGCACCTCGATGCTGGGCACCGGCCGCCCGACCGATCCCAGCCGCTTCACGACGTGGGGTTCGGACGCCGACTGCGCCTCGCGGTGGTCGTCGGGGGTCAGCACGGCGATCGTCGAACTCGTCTCGGTCAGGCCGTAGGCGTTGACGAAGCCCACGTGTGGCAACAGTTCGAGCGCCCGGCGGACCAGCGGCAGGCCGACCTTCGAGCCGCCGTAGGCCAGGCTGCGCAGCGACGGTAGCTGATGGCCGCCGGTCTCCAGCACGGTGACGATGCGGTCCAGCATGGTGGGCACGACCGTCGCCGTGGTCACGTTCTCGGCGTTGACCAGCCGCACCCATTCCTGGGCGTCGAAGTTGGGCAGGTAGACCATTTTTCGCCCGGCGTACAGGTTCGACAGCGCGGCGCTGACCCCGGCGATGTGGTAGGGCGGCACGCAGATCAGCGCGGCGTCGCTCGCGTCGGCCGACCCGAATTCCACGGTGCCGGTGACGTAGCTGGTCAGATTGTTGTGCGAGAGCTCGACGGCCTTGGGCTGCGACGTGGTGCCCGACGTGAACAGCACGATCGCAACGGAATCGGGGTCGGGGAATGCAGGAACCTCGGCGGCCGGCTCGCTGCCGCGGGCCGCCGCCAAGAACTCATCGGAGGCCATCACCCGGGCGGACTTGTCCCCGAGCATGTCCCGGTAGCGGTCGTCGACGATCACCAGCGGTTCGGGCAGTCGCTCGATCAGCGATTGGAGCCCCTCCGCGGACAGCCGGTAATTGAGCGGGGTGATAGGCAGCCCGGCGCGCGCGGCCGCGAAGATCAGAGTCGGCAGCATCGCCCCTCCGGTGCCGATGTAGGCCACGTGCTTGACTCCCGAACCCGCGATAATCCCCGCGCCGCCGTCGGCGAGGTCGCTGAGCTGCTGCGTCGTCAGCCGCGTGGAACCGGAGACGAGGGCCGTGCGCTCGGGGTTGCTCGACGCGGCCATCTCCAGGAGCAACGAAATGCTCATCCACGACCCCTTTGCGTCTTTACAAAACTGCTCAATAGTGTAATCCAGCCTCCCGCGGGCGTTAATGACTCTGCGCTGACCAGGGGCCCTACTCGCACCTTTCCCTGGTGGACGCAGGATCAAATTCGAAAGCTCAGGTGCCGGTCCAGCGCGGTGGGCGCTTCTCGGCGAACGCGATCGCGCCCTCCCTGGCGTCGTTCGAGGAGAACACCGGCATCAGGATCTTCGACTGCTCGGCGAACCTGGCCTCGGGGCTCCACCCGCGGGATTCCACGATGATGCGTTTGGTGGCGGCGACGGCCAGCGGGCCGTTGGCGGTGATCTTTTCGGCCAGCTCGATCGCGGCCTGAAGCGCCTGCCCGGGCTCGGCGAGCACGTTGACCATGCCCAGGGCGTGGGCCCGCTCGGCGCTAAAGTTCTCCCCCGTCAGCGCCAGCTCCATGGCGATGGCGTAGGGGATGCGCTCGGGCAGCCGCAGCAGTCCGCCGCCGCCGGCGACCAGGCCACGCTTGACCTCGGGGATGCCGAACGCCGAGTCTTTCGACGCCACGATCAGGTCGGTGGCCAACGCCAGCTCGGTGCCGCCGGCCAGGGCGAATCCCTCCACCGCAGCGATCAGCGGCTTGACCGGTGGGCGCTCGGTGAAGCCCATGCCGCGGCCCTCGACGATGGGAACCTCGCCGCGGGCAAACGCCTTGAGGTCCATGCCGGCGCAGAACGAGCCACCCGCGCCGGTCAGGATGCCCACCGAGAGACCCTGGTCCTCGTCGAGCCGGTCCATCGCATCGGCCAGGCCTCGCGCCACCGCGGCGTTGACCGCGTTCTTGGCCCTCGGCCGGTTGATGGTGATGATCAGGATGCGATCCCGTTGTTCGACGAGAACTTCCGGTTCGTTGGCCTCGTCGCTCCCAGTGCTCATAAGGCACGATGGTAACGGCCGATTAGAACGCCATTGACACCAGGCGAGAGTGCCGTTTCCGCGGCCGGACGGCTCAGGCGGGTGCCATCGCGGTCTCGATGACGGTGAGCTCTTCGGGAAGCCCTGCGGCCCTGCGGATTTCGATGAAGTCGGCGACCATGGCGTCGGTCACCTCGTGCGGATCCTTGAGGGTGGCGCCGTCGGAGAGCACCGAGATGTTGAGCTGGTCGACGTAGCTCCACACGGTGATGTTGAGGCCGCTGCCGGCGGTCAGCGGCCCCACCGAATAGATCTCGGTGACCAGCGCGCCGCCGACCCGGCCGCGTTCGCGCGGACCCGGAACGTTGGAGATGTTCAGGTTGAGGATCTTGTTCTGCCCGTCACGGCCGGACGCCCACCGGAAAAAGGCTTGGGTAGGACCGGGCGGCATGTACGCCGCCCAGCGGCTGACCAGCTCCGGGCCCATCAGCTGGTGACTTTCCTTGGCGGAGATGGCATTAACGTGGCAGGCTTGCACCCGCTCGAGGGGGTCGTCGAGGTCCGCGGGCAGCGCTACCAGCATTCCGCTGAAGCGGTTCCCGGAGATGCGCTCCGGCGAGAAGTCGAAACTGACCGGTACCGACGCGAGCAGGGGATCGGCCGCGCCGTCGTAGCGTAAGAGCAAGGTGCGCAGCGCGCCGGTCGACATGGCAAGGACCATGTCGTTGATCGTCGCCCCGAGCCGCTTGCCGGTCTCCTTGACGTCGGCGAGCGCCAGTGTGGCGGTGGCGAACCGGCGTTCGGCGGTGATCTTGTGGTTCATGAAGGTCGGCGGTGGCTCGAAGGGCCGGGTCAGTTCCGGGGACAGCTTGCGCGAGCTGCGGCGGACCTTGTCCAGCCCCTGCGCCGTGTAGCGGATCGTCGCCGGGATTCGCGCGACGTGGCGCAGGTGATCCGCGAAGGCCGAACTCATCAGCTGCCGCGTGGTGGGAGCCGGGTCGGAGACGTACGGACCGCCCTCCGGGCCGGGCTGCAGGTCCATGCCGCGGGCCATCAGGTTCGCCGAGGCGACGCCGTCGGCGAGCGCGTGGTGGATCTTGCCGACCACCGCGATCCGGTGGTTGGCCAGGCCCTCGACGAAGTACATCTCCCACAACGGACGACCACGGTCCAGCGGCGTGCTGGCGATCCGCCCGATCGCCTCGTCCAGCTCGCGACGACCGCCGGGCGCGGGCAGCCGCCATGGGCGGACGTGGTAGTCGAGGTCGACCTCGCAGTGCTCCCGCCACATCGGATGGTGGAGGTTGAACGGGATCTCGACGAGCTGGTAGCAGAAGGGCTCGAGCTTGTTCAGCCGGCCGGCGATGACTTGGCGAAACGCGTCGATATCGAAGTCACGCCTGCCCGGAGCCAACTCGATCACGGCGACTTTGATGGTGTGCATGTGCACGTTCGGCGTCTCGCTGTACAGCAGTACCGCGTCCCAGCCGCTCAGCCGTTTCACCGCTGCCCCTTACCCATAGGGGGACCATACTCAGGGCGCGAGCTCAGATAACCTCTTTCGCCCCGATCCGTGACTTGGTGCGATAGACCTGGTTGAGGAAGAGCGACGCCGCATGCGCCGCCACCCCGGCCCGCTCGCCGTCGACGAGGTCGTACCCGTGGCCCGCGCCGGGCAACTCCAGGTAGCCGACCGTCGAATGCGACACCGCCTTTAACCGCTCGACGAAGCCGCGGGCCTGCTCGACGGGGATGACGCTGTCCTTGCTGCCGTGAATCACCAGGAACGGCGGGGCATTCCGATGCACGCGGGCGATCGGCGACGCGTCGCGGAACACCTCGGGGTGACGGGCGATCTTGCGTTTGACCACCACTCGCTCGAGGAAGTCGACGAACCGGACGCGCTCGGGCGTGGAACGGTCCTGCCAGTCGTAGCGGCCGTAGAGCCCGACCACCGCATCGACCGAACTGTCGGCGCCCTCCGGCAGCTCCGCCCGGTGTGCCGGGTCGTCGGGGGTCAGTCCGGCCAGCGCGGACAGGTGTCCGCCGGCCGAACACCCCGCTATAGCAACGAAATTGCGGTCGCCGCCGAACCTGTCGACGTTGGCCCGCGCCCACGCGATGGCGGTCTTGACGTCGGTGATGTGGCGCGGCCAGCGGTGGTGCGGCGCGACTCGGTAGTCGATCGCCAGGCACACCCATCCCTGCTCGGCCAGCCGGGACATCAGCGCGGACCCCTGGCCCATCGACCTGCCATGTATCCAGGCGCCGCCCGGGACGAAGATCAGGACCGGCGCGGGTTGCGCGGGCAGATCCTTGCGGCGCCAGACCTCGAGCACCTGCGCCGGGCTGTTCCCGTAGTGGACGCCACGGCGATAGAGGTAGCGGCGCTGACGCAGCGCGTCCCAGATCGGCGGCGTCTTTTCCACCGTCGGCCACTCGGTGTCGAGATCCGCGGCCGACACCACGCCGCGCAGGGCCGCGAGGGTGACCTCGTAGGTGGTCTCCCGATCGCGGCGGCGCACGTCGTTGATGCCCGGCGTCAGCCAATCCTTCGTCATCGCGGAGAGGGTTTGCGGGGCCTGCCGGGTGCCCCAGACGCCCATCGCGGTCATGCCGCCCAGCGGCTCGAGGTGCTTGCCCACCAGCGGCAGCGAAGCGCCCGCGGCGCTCAAGGCCAGCGCGTAATCGGCGGGACGAGCCCGCAGAAGCCATCTCACGCAGGGCGTCATGAGGGGTCCCCTCGCAGTCATGCAGCGGAGCGTACCCCGCGCCGTTCGGGGAAAACTGACGATTGCGTTAAAGGGCGCGCCGCGGCGCGAAAGCTCGTCGCGACCGAAGTTGGCTGCCAGGAGCGCTCGCGGTGTACGGGTGCCTATTTGCGTTTGCCCCGTGAGCGGTGGCGCGAGCAGACGCGGAATCGCACGATTTCGCGCGAAATCGTGCGATTCCGCGTCTGCTCGCCGGGCTTATGCGCGGGTCGCCGACGCGCGACGGCGAGCCGGGTGGCGTAGCTGAGCGCGCTGGCCGCGAACATCGCCGCGGTGAGCAGCAGCCATCTGCCCAGGAACGGCTGTTGGGTTTGCCCGGTGGCCGCCTGGTAGGTCGGCCCGCCCTGTTCGATGATGCCGGGCAGGAAAATCAGCAGCGTCAGTCCGGCGCCCAGGAAAGGCACCCGAATGTGGTTGCGGGCGCTGATGTTTGTGTGACTTAAACGGTCTGCGGCGGTTCGCCGGGGGATCCGCGCGAACAGCGCGCGGTCTGCCAGCGCGTAAAGCGGGAAGAGCAGCAGGTCGTGGCCGATGACGGCGGCGGCCAACCAGACGGCGATCGACTGCCACCAGGCACCAGGGTTCCACAGCGTTGCCGGCTTGAAGGTGGCGAGGATGTAGCCGAACAGGGCGAAACCGGACAGCATCGTCAGCAGGTGCAATGGGCGAGATCCGTAGATCCCGCTGAAACATGTTGGTAATAAAGACATCTCAGCTCGGCTCGAACTCGATGGACGAAACCCATTTGGTGTTGTGCACGCCGGGCAGCGCCGGAACGATGATCCGCGCCGGATAGCCGTGATCCGGCGACAAGTCGGCGCCGTTGACCCGCAACGCCAGCAAGGCGTCGGGGTCGCCAATCTGGTTGGCCTGCAACGTCGCCGCACCGAATGCGCCGCCCCGTTGCAGCGATGCCACGCGCGCCGCGCGTGGTGCCGGCACGCCCGCGATCCGGGCCAACTCGGCCAGCCGCACCCCGCTCCAGGTCTGCACCGTCGACCATCCCTCGACGCAGGCGATCGGCAGCCGCGCGGTGGTTTGCGGCATGGCGACCAGCGCGGCGCGGTCGAGCACCACCTCCGCGGGGCCGCCCCCCAGGGTCAACCGCCAACTGGCGCCGATATTTTCGGGTGTGATCCCCGCGGCGATCGCGGTCTTGTTGACCGGGAAATCGCCTTTGGAATCACGAAGGCCTCGACCGCGCGGCAGCAGCAGGGCGGCGCCGCGGGCGGCCCCGCCGAGGGTTTGGCCCGCGGTCAGCGCGCCGATGAGCAACGCGCCGGAGCCGACCAGGGCCAGGGCGCCGCGCCGGCTCATCGTCGGTTCGGCCGGATCGACGGACGCCAGCCCGTCGGGATCGGGTGGTTGCGGACGGGTATGGGCACGGTTGGTGCGCACCACTTCTCGCAGCGGCAGCGACCGCAGCCCGGTGATCATGCGCGGCACCTTGACCGCGATGTGCATCAGAAAGCCGGCGATGAAGACCCAGGCCCCGAAATAGTGGCCGGTGTAGAAGCTGAACCCGAAGACGTAGTCGTACTGGATGTTGAGCACCCCGGTGACGATTTCGAATAGCGCCCCTCCGACCAGCATCAGCAACGAAAGCCGTTCCAGCACTTGGGCGATCGAGCGGGCCGGCGGCCACACGAACAGCCGCGGGATCACCGACCACAGCTTGGCCAGCACCACCGGGACGATCACTAGCCCCAGCCCCACGTGCAGGCCCTGGGTCAGCCGGTACAGCCACGACGGCCGGGTGGGCCAGGTGAAGGTGGGCAGGTGCAGCCAGCCGACGTCACCGGGGATCGCCTGGCCGAGCTGCGGCGCGTAGGCGATGTAGGACAGCAGCCCAGTAATGGTGACGAGCGGCAGCGTCACCAACAGCACCAACCCGAACACCGACGTCAACCACGGGCCGCGCAGTGGGCTGCGAAACCGGGCCAGCCGCCGCACGCCCGGCGGTGGATGCCGGTCGAGCGCCCGCCACAGCTTGGCGGGAAAGCCATGGCCGCTCACCGGGGCTTCACAGCGCCGCCAGGCTGGCAATCACCCGGCCGCCGATCAGGCGGACACCGGTCAGCGTCAGACCCACTTGCGCGGCCAGCGTGGCGGCGCTGTCCACGCCGACCGACGCCCAGCGGAACCACGGCCCGACTTCGCGGGCCGACTCCAGACGCACCCATCGCGCCCGGATACCGATGACCCCGCTGTCGAACTCGGCAATGCAACGCCCACCGCGGCCCAGCAGTTCGGCGGCGCGCCCCAGAATCCGCCGCGGGTCTCCCCCAAGGCCGACGTTGCCGTCGACCAGCAAAACCGTCTGCCAAATGCCCATTCCGGGCAACGGCTCGAACACGTCGCCCAGCAGCGCCGGCGCGCCGCCGCGACCCGCCAGGCGGATGGCGGTCGCGGAGCGATCGATGCCAAGCGCGGGTATGCCCCGCCGAATCAGCCGCGCGACCAACCGCCCAGGCCCGCATCCCAGCTCGATCGCCGGCCCGGTGCACATCTGCGCGACGGCTTCGTCGAAGACCTCGTCGAAGCCCTCACCGGGCTCATCATCGGGACGTCGGGCGCCCAACCAACGGTGGGCGGGCAGCGGCCGAACCTCGCCGTCCTCGTGACGAACCCAGCAACGCTCGCCGTCCAGCGCCCGGTCGTACAGATGGCCCAGCATTTCACGCCTCTCGCATCGTGACCGACCAGGCGGACCGGACGCGCCTCGGCCCCCGCTGGGGACGTCGCAACGAAGCCGCATCGCCGACATGCTGATGTTCACGAATTACACCGGCATTTCGATCACTCGGATCGATACCCCATCCTCGATCCGGTTAACCCAGAGTGATTCGGTGCCGAAGCAAGCCCGGATGGATACTGGACCGATGCCGGACAATGACGTTCACCCCGACCTGCGACGCATCGCCCGCATCGCCCCGCGACGCATGATCGGACCCCGGAGCTTGCCGGTCATGCGGGCACTGAGTGGGCTGACGGGCCGCCTTCGTAGGCCCGGCGCGGACGGCGACATCGAGGCGATCACCCTGGAATCCGGAGCCGGCGTGCGGCTGTTCCGTCCCGTCGGCGTGCCCGAACCCACGGCCGCGCTGCTGTGGATCCACGGCGGCGGATACGTGATCGGCACCGCCCAACAGGACGACGGGCTGTGCCGCCGGTTTAGCACGACGCTGGGCATCGCCGTCGCGTCGGTGGACTACCGCCTGGCGCCCGAACATCCATATCCCGCTCCGCTGGAAGACTGCCACTCGGCGCTGACGTGGCTGGCCGGCCTGCCCGCGGTGGACCGGGGCCGGGTGGCGATCGGCGGCGCCAGCGCCGGCGGCGGCCTTGCGGCGGCCCTGGCCCTGCTGGCTCGAGACCGCGGCGAGGTCACGCCGGCCTTCCAGCTGCTGGCGTACCCGATGCTGGATGACCGAAGTTCGGCGACCACCGACAGCCCGAACTACCGGCTGTGGAACACGCGCAGCAATCACTTCGGCTGGACCGCGTACCTCGGTGATGCCGACCCGCGGATCGCCGTCCCCGGGCGCCGCGACGACCTGAGCGGGCTGCCGCCGGCGTGGATCGGTGTGGGCACCCACGACCTGTTCCACGACGAAGACCTGGCTTACGCCGAACGCCTGACCAAAGCCGGCGTCCCGTGCCACGTCGACGTCGTTCCGGGTGCCTTCCACGGTTTCGACTTGTTGGCACCGAAAGCCCAAGTGTCGCAAAGGTTTTTCGATAGCCAGTGCGACGGCTTGCGCGCCGCGCTCGCCCCGGCGGGTTGATCGCCGGTCACATGGCGAAGTAGACGAGCTCGCCGCCGACGATCGTGGCCGCCACCATGCCGGCGTCCAGCTCGGCCAGCACCGTCGCCGGCGGCTCGGTCAGCACACACAGGTCCCCCGGCTGTCCGGGCTCGACGGTCCGCGCCCGGCCGGGCTGATCCGAGCGGCCCAGGAACATCGTCACAGCCGTTAGCGCCGAGACACATTCGTTCGCGTTGAGGACGGCCCCGCTCGGTGTGGTGCGGTATACGGCGGCGCGCATCGCCGTCCACGGGTCGCCGTGGCCGAACGGCATGTCGGTAGACAGGGCCACCGGCACCGTCGCGTTGAGCAGGGACGCGACGCGCCACAGCTGATCGTGCTCGGCGGCGGGCACCTCGGCGAGGTACTGATCGCCGCGCTCGGCGACGAAGTTGGGCTGGGTGACCACCGTGACCCCGAGGTCGGCGAGGTCGGTCAGGTTGTCGTCGGGCACCACGGCGGCATGCTCGATGCGATCCAGCGGATGGCTGCCGGCGGCGCGCAGGGCCGCGATGGTCACCACCAGCTGGGCCGCGGTGACGCAGTGCACGGCGACCGGCCGGCCCGCGTCGTGGTGATCGGTGATCCATTGGGCGAGCCCGTCCAGGTCGAGGCGATCGTCGTGCAGGATCTTCTTGCCCGGGGACAAGAAACGCAGCCGCGGCCGGAATTCGCCGCGACGGTGCGCGACCAACAGCGCGACCATGTCGTCGGCGTCCAGGTCGGGGGTGGCGTCGGTGACGCCGGTGACGCCGGTCGCGGTGATGCGGCGGCTGAGTTCCGCCAGGTCGGTTTCGCGCCGCTGCAGCGCGTCCGACCAGCCACTGTCGGCGCTGCGCAGGCGGCCGTCGGGATGTTCGGCCAGGCCGACCCGGGCCAGCGCTTCGGAGTTGAGGATCCACAGCGCGCCGCTGCGGTGCTGGATGCGCACCGGAACGTCGGCCACCACGGCATCGAGAGCGGTCCGGTCCAGCTCCCCGGCAACCGACTCGTGATAGCCGACGGCGCGAATCCACCCGTCGGGTCCCGGCGTGGCGTTCGAGAGCAGTTGTATCAGCTGAGTTTTGGTGCTGACGCCGGGCGGCCCGACGAAGAACGAGTCCAGCGCGGAGGCCGCCGAGCGCAGGTGCACATGGTGGTCGTAAAGCCCCGGCAGGACGGTGCCGCCGCCGGCGTAGAGCACGCCTTCCCCACGTTTGGCGACCAGGCTCTCGCGTACCTCCTCGATCCGCGCACCGACCCGGATGTCGGCGATCGTCCCGTCCAGCAGTGCGCCTCGCCGAATCAGCATGATAAGCAGCGCTTTTCGGAGACCAATTGGCGCACGGCGCCGTTATCGGCGCCGAGTTCCGCTGCGGGACGGCATGTCGGCGGCGTCCGCGGCGGCGGGGCCGGGTCCCCCGAGACCGACGCCTCGACGGGCAGCGCCGCGTAGGTCGCGGCGACGGCGGCCATCGACACCTGGATCAATTCGCCGCCGCCCCGGCTCAGCGAGTCGGCCACCGCCAGGGCCGCTTCCAGCCCGGCCAGCGGGTCCGCGATGGCGTCGCCACAGAACACCGGCCCTTTTACGTCGGCACCGACGGCGGCGCCGACCACGCCACCGGCCACCGCGGCGTCGTCGCCGAACGCCGGCCGCCCCTCGTCATACCCGGTGATGCGCAACCAGATTCGGCCCGCTCGGGATGCGATGTGATCCGGCCCGAGCCGGCGCCGCGCCAGCGCCGCGGGACGCGAGCCTTCGATCACGACGTCGGCCACCGCGAGCAACTCCCGCATCTCGTCGGCTTGGTCGTCGAAATCGATGCAGTAGGACAGCTTTTGGCCGTTGATCCAGTCGTAGAAGGCGCGGTTGCCGGCCCGGGTACCGTCCGGGCGGCGCGGGCTTTCGACCTTGACGACGGTGGCTCCGGCGCGTGCCAGCAGTCGGCCGCACAGCGGGCCCGCCCACATCGAGGACAGGTCGGCCACCAGCAGGCCGGCCGACTCGCGCGGGGCCGCGCGCGAGCCCATTGGGCGTGTCAGTGGCGGTGTGGCCATGGCCTCGCCCAGGCCGGCCGCCGGGATGTCGAGCAGGGCCGCCCGCTCGGTGATCGTGGACACCGGATGCGTTGCGGCCCAATGCTGCAGCGTCGGCCACGGATCGACGGGGACTTCGTCGGCCTGCAGCAGCGCGGGCACGGCCGCGATGTCGTCGGGGCGCGACAGCGTGATCGCGCACCACCCGTCCAGGGCCGCCAGCAACCGGGTGGCGCCGCCGGCCGACACGCGGCCGCGGCGGGCCAATCCGAGCAATGCCGCCCGCCCGGTCAGCAGGCCGGCCGCATCGACGGCGATATCCAGTCGCCGACCGACCGCGGCGGCCACCCGCTCGGCGCGGGCCAGCACGTTGGCGCGGGAGAAGTCGGGCGGCCCGTCGGGCAGTCCCGTCAGGTAGGCCAGCCCGCTGCTGCCCCACTTCGACGCGGCCGAGCTCACGCCCACCATTGTGCGCGTGGCTCAGAGCGGAACGTCGCGTTGCAACCTTGAGGCTTGAATTAGTGATCAATCACTAATATAGTGTCGTCATCGCGCCTCTTGGAAGGGGAAGTCATGCCGCACTTGCAGTTGGACACGGCGGGTCCCTATTCGGTCGACGTCAAGCGCGAGTTCGCCCGCCGGCTCGGCGTGGTCTATGCCCAGGCGATGCAGACCTCCGCCGACATCGTCGACGTGACGATCCGTGAGCACGGCCCCGGCGGAGTGTGGCGATGCGGAGACGAACCGCATCCTTCGGCGGTGCTGTCGTGCGACATCAGGCGGGGACGGACCGAGGAGCAGCGCTCCCGGTTGGCCGACGCTCTTGTCGACGTCGCGGTGGAGATCCTCGGTGCCGACGACCGCTACTTCAACGTGGAATTCACTCAGCACGACGGGAATGAGATCTACAGCGCCGTCGAGATAGACGGCGTCGTTCATCGGGGTTTCGCGCCCAACTGGAGCCGGTCTGAGGCCACAACACCGCTGCGCGAGCAGATCCGCGAAGCCAACCGCTGACCGGCGGCCCATAAATGCGGTACGTGCAGGTGGGTGCGCGGCAAGCCTTCGGGCCGACGGCACGCTGGAACAACGGGGGCCGCTCGTGGCGAGGATGAGTGCCGAGGACCGCCGCGAGGAGGTGCTGCACGCGGCGATCATCGAGTTCGCGCACCGCGGTTACGCGGGAACCTCGACGGAAGCCATCGCGAGGCGCGCCGGCGTGTCCCAGCCTTACCTGTTTCGGCTTTTCGCCGGCAAGCATGACCTTTTCCTGAAGTGCATCGAGCGGTCCTTCCAGCACACCGAGGACTCGCTGCGAGAATCGGCCCGCGGGCTCACCGGACCGGAGGCGATCGCCGCGATGGGCAGCCGCTATCGGCAACTGATCGCCGACTCCACCTGCGTTCAATTCCAGCTGCAGCTGTATTCCGCCGCACCCGACGACCCGCGCAGCCGCGAGCTCGGCCGTCACCACCTGGCCGGCCTGTGGCGCATGGTCGCCGACGTCACCGGCGAGGACCCGGCGGAGATCACCCGGTTCCTGTCCACCGGGATGCTGCTCAACGTCCTTGCGGCCCTGGGCATCCCGCACGATGCCGATCGCCATCACCTGCCGGCATCGCTGGATGCGTGGGCCCGCGGCGCGGACGCGCCGGACCGGGCGCGGCAAAAAGGGGTCTCGCCGTGAGAGCGGTGGTACTGGCCGCGCCCTCGGCCGCCAGCGTAACGCCACGGCGAAAAATGGCGGGATTTTTCGCCGTGGCGTTACGCTCGCGAGCCGATTAGAAGTGCAGCGCGTGAAACCGCCAGTCCAGCACCGGACGGTCGGGCTCACCGGCCGCGTAGACGAGCGACCGCAGCCCCAGCACGCCGCCGTGGTCGGCCGGCCGGGCGGTTTCCACGTGCAGCTCGCTATATAAAGTGTCGCCCTCGTGCACCGGGCCGGTGTGGTCGCAGGACTCCCAGCCCAGGACCGTCGCCAGGTTGGGCAGCAGCCTGCTGGCCTGCGCAAGTGCCAGCCCGATGGTGTGCCCGCCGTAGACCAGGCGCTGGCCGCCGACGCGCGAATCATGATGCACCGCAGCGATGTTCAGCGTGAGCCGGGCGAGTTCGGGCGCGCCGGTGACCACGTCGCCGGTGCTGCGCAGCACCGCACCCGCCAGCCCGGGGTCGAAGTGCGGGCCCGGCACCTTGTTCCGGAACGCGTCGGCGTCCCACTGCGCGGTCGGATCGCGGGCCGGGCCGGGCGCGTCGGCGCCGATGGCCGACAGGTCGTCGCCGGCCGCGCCAGAGGGACTCCAGTCCGGGCTGGCCGGCAGCATGGCGCAGCGGTAGAAGTCGAGCACCAATCGGTCGGCCTGGTCGATGGTGATCATCCGCAGCGCCGCCATCCCCGTCGGCGCCCGGCCCGGCTTGAGCGAATTCGCGTGCAGCCCAACCACTTCCGTACGTGTATAAAGTGAGTCGCCGATGAGCGGGAAGCGGTGGAACACCAGGCCGCGGTAGAACAGGTTGGCTTTGACCCGCTGGGTGGCCAGCGTCGACTGCCCGATCGCCACGTCGCACACCAGCGCCGGATGCGCCAGCGGCCCCCGCGCGCCGGTCACCGCGGCACACAGGTCGGTGTCCAAGGACAGCCGCAGCCGGTCCCCCACGATCGCCTGATGGGCGGCGGCCAGCCCCGCCGAGAGCGTCGCCGCCGGCGCCCAGTCGAAGACCTGGCCCACCGAAAGGTCGTCGAAGTAGGGGCCGCCCTCGCGTGCACGCGCATAAGTCACGGGGCCAATATGGCACAGGTGGGCAGTGAGCTGAATGAAGAAGAGGACATGCTGGTCGCCACGGTGCGCGCGTTCGTCGACCGCGACGTCAAACCGAGCGTCCGCGAGGTCGAGCACGCCAACGCCTACCCCGAGGCGTGGATCGAGCAGATGAAGCGGATCGGCATCTACGGCCTGGCGATTCCCGAGGAATACGGCGGGTCGCCGGTGTCGATGCCGTGTTATGTGCGCGTCACCCAGGAGCTGGCCCGCGGCTGGATGAGCCTGGCCGGCGCGATGGGCGGGCACACCGTGGTGGCCAAGCTGCTGACGCTGTTCGGCACCGAGGAGCAGAAGGGGGCCTACCTGCCGTCGATGGCGACGGGCGAGCTGCGGGCCACCATGGCGCTGACGGAGCCGGGCGGCGGCTCGGACCTGCAGAACATGTCGACGACCGCGCTACCCGACGACTCCGGCGGCCTGCTGATCAACGGCTCCAAGACCTGGATCAGCAACGCGCGCCGCTCGGGATTGATCGCGCTGCTGTGCAAGACCGACCCGAACGCCGCGCCGCGTCACAAGGGCATCTCGATCGTGCTCGTCGAGCACGGCCCGGGCCTGACGGTGTCGCGGGACCTGCCCAAGTTGGGCTACAAGGGCGTCGAGGCCTGCGAGCTGTCGTTCGACGACTTCCGCGCACCGGCGGCGGCGGTCCTGGGCGGCCGGACGGGCGAGGGCTTTGCGCAGATGATGAAAGGGCTTGAGACGGGCCGCATTCAGGTAGCTGCCCGGGCCCTGGGCGTGGCGACGGCGGCGCTCGAGGACGCGCTCGCCTACGCCCAGCAGCGGGAGAGTTTCGGCCGGCCGATCTGGAAGCACCAGGCGATAGGCAACTACCTGGCCGACATGGCGACCAAGCTCACCGCCGCCCGCCAGCTCACCCGCTATGCCGCCGAGCGCTACGACAGCGGCGAACGCTGCGACATGGAGGCCGGGATGGCCAAGCTGTTCGCCTCCGAGACCGCGATGGAGATCGCCCTGAACGCCGTGCGCATCCACGGCGGCTACGGCTACTCATGCGAATACGACGTCGAACGCTACTTCCGCGACGCGCCGCTGATGATCGTCGGCGAGGGCACCAACGAGATCCAGCGCAACGTGATCGCCGGCCAGCTGGTCGCCCGGGGCGGGATCTAGGGAGGAACCTAGGCCTTCCGGTCCGACGTCACCACGTGCTGTATATTTGCCTGACTTCTCATGCCAGCAAAGCTACGCGGGAGCAAACGCTACTGGAACGAAAGAAAGTCGGTTGCCATGAGTTATCCCCAGGGGCCGTACGAAGGTTCCCCGGAATGGCAGGGCCAGCCGCCGCCGGCCGGTTGGCAACCCCCGCCGCCGCCCGGTTGGCAAGCCCCGCAGCCGGGTTGGCAAGCCCCGCAGCCGGGTTGGCCCGGCCAGCGCGAGCCGGACAACTACCTCGTCTGGGCGGTCCTGTGCACGGTGCTGTGTTGCCTCCCGTTTGGGATCGTGTCGATCGTCTACTCCACCAAGGTCTCCGGGCTGTGGGCCCAAGGGCGGTTTGCCGAGGCGCAGGCCGCATCCGAGAACGCCAAAAAGTGGGCCATCATCGGCGCGGTCGTGGGTGTCGTCGCCTATGTGACCTTGGCGGTGCTGTGGTTTGTTCTTTTCGCGGTGGCCGTCTCGAACCTGCCGTCCACTACCACCACCACGTTTTCGGGCTACTGAGCGCCAACGTAAGTCGCGTCCACCAACCCCCAGGCCCGTGCGATCTCGGCACCGACGGTGCGCCCGGACAACACCAGATACGCTGTGCGCCAACGGCCGATCCGGCGGGTGACGCTGACGGTACCGCCGGCGCCGGGGATCAACCCCAGAGCCAATTCGGGTAGCCCGAACACCGAATCGTCGCGCGCCGCAACCCATCCGCAAAACGCCGCCATCTCCAATCCGCTGCCCAGCACCCGGCCGTGCACCTCGGCCCGGCACGACCGGCCGAGCCTGGCGGTCAGCGCGTCGAGCGCCAGGGCGGGGCTGTGCCGGGTGCGGGCCAGATGCGCGCTGGCCGGGTCGGCGAACGTGCCGAATTCCGCGAGATCCCCGCCGCTGCAGAACGACGGCCCGTTGCCGCTCAACACGATCCCGGTCACCGACGGGTCCAGCTGCGCGACGGCCAACGCCTCGAGCAGCGCGGCGCGCACGTCGGTGGAAAACGCGTTGTGGCGCCGCGGCCGGTTGAACGCGATGCGCAGGGTGTCGCCGTCGCGCCCCGCCTGCACCGGGTCGGCGATGTCGGGCATTTCGGCCGGGCCGCGCTCGTCGAGCCAGCGCGCGAACTCCGGCCCGGCCTGCAGGGTCGAGTAGGCCAACGACTCGGTGACCACCCCGGCCAGCGTCGGGCCCTCGGGGTCGATCGCCCGCAGCACGTCGTCGCACACGGCGCTGGCGTGCGGCCAGCGTTGGCAGCGCCGGGTCAGCTCGGCCAGGGCCTCGGGCACCGAATCGACGGTGACCGCCCTGCGGTCGGCACAGGGGTCCTCGGTGAGCGTGAAAGTCGCTGCCCGCGGCCAATATTCGGCCGCCGCGACGTCGGTGGCCGTGCCGACGGCGACGATCACGCCCGGCGGCGATGCCGCGGGGGCATCGGGACCGTCGGACACGTGGACCACGCGGAGCATGGTCACACCGAATACTTCTCGATGAGCCCGTTCTTGTAGAGCTTTCCGGTGTCGGTGCGCGGCAGCTGCGCCTCGAACGCGATCGACCGCGGACATTTGTAGTGCGCCAGGCGGTCTCGCAGCCAGCCCAGCAGCTCGTCGGCGAATTCGTCGGTGGCGTCGGCCGGGTCGACGGTCTGCACGGCCGCCGCGACCCGCTGGCCCATCTCGTCGTCCGGGACGCCGAACACGGCGGCATCCAACACCTTCGGGTGGGTGACCAGAAGGTTCTCGGTCTCCTGCGGGTAGATGTTCACCCCGCCGGAGATGATCATGTGGTGGCGCCGGTCGGTCAGGTACAGGTAGCCCTCGTCGTCGACGTAACCGACGTCGCCGACCGTCACCCAGCCGCGCTTATCGTATGCCGCGGCGGTTTTCGTTGGATCGTTGAGGTATTCGAAGGCGAACCCGCCCTCGAAGTAGATCTCGCCGGGCTGGCCCGGCGGCAGCTCGGTGCCGTCCTCGGAGAGGATGTGGATCTGGCACGCCATGGGCTTGCCCACCGACCCCGGATGCGCGAGCCAGTCCTCGGCGCCGATCAGCGTCGATCCGATCGCCTCGGAGGACGCGTAGTACTCGTCGACGATCGGCCCCCACCAGTCGATCATCTGCTTCTTGATCTCGACCGGACACGGCGCGGCGGCGTGCATCACCCGCTGCAGGCTGGACAGGTCGTACGAATCACGAATGGCCTGAGGGAGTTTCAGCATCCGGGTGAACATGGCCGGCACGAACTGGCCGTGCGTGACCCGGTAGCGCTGGATGGCGTCCAGCGCGCCCTCGGGATCGAACTTCTCCATGACGACGGTCGTGATGCCGCCGGCCTGCGCGCTCATCGACCACACCGACGGCGCGGTGTGGTACAGCGGGGCCGGGCTTAGATAGACCGACTCGGGGGTCATCCAGAAGCCGACCAGCGCCGACATCATGCCGGGCGCCTCGGCGGGCGGGACGTGCGGCAGTTCGCGTTTGATCCCCTTGGGCCGGCCGGTGGTGCCCGACGAGTACTGCAGCAGGTCGCCCTCGCGCTCGTCGTCGATGGGGGTATCCGGTTGGTCCGCAACGCATTCCGGATAGCGCTCCCAGCCGTCGAGGTCGCCCTGCGAAAAAGGGCCCGCGATCATCAGCAGGCCCGGCAGCCCGCCCGGTAAATACTCCGCCAGCCCCGCGCACGTCGCGCGCAGCGCCGCCGACCCGATGATCGCCTTGGCGCCGCTGTTGTCGACGATGTAGGCGGCCGCGGCCGCGGTCAGGTGGGTGTTGATCGGCACGAAGTACAACCCGCTGCGCCGCGCCGCCCACATGACCGCGTGGATGTGCTCGTTGTTCTCCATCAGGATCGCGACGGTGTCCCCCTCGCGCAGGCCGGCCCCGCGGAACCGGTGCGCCAGCCGGTTGGCCCTCGCCTCCAGCTCGTCGAACGTGATCACCGTGCCGGAGGGGTGGAGGATGACGGCGGGTTTGCCCGCGCCGATATGGGGGCGGATCTCCATACGCCGACTGTAGCGCCGGCCGAGCAGACGCAGAATCGCACGATCCGGGGCCCGGACGTGCGATTCTGCGTCTGCTCAGCGCTACCCGGACGCGGACGACGATCTGTAGAGTTCTGGCTCTGGTGGATGTCGAGGATTGGCCGCTGGTACGCCGCGAGCCGGAGTTCGCGGCGGTTCGCGCTGCCCTCACCCAACAAAGCCGCACCGCCGGCGTCGTGGTGGTCGGGGAGGCCGGCGTGGGAAAGACCACGTTGGCCCGCGACGTCACCGAGTCGCTGCCCAATCGGGTGCGCTGGGTGGCGGGAACGGAGTCGTCGCGCAGCATCCCCCTGGGCTCGTTCACCTACCTGGTCGGGGCCGCGACCACCCGCGACCCCGTGGCCTGCCTGGCGGCGGCCCGTGACGCGCTGACCGCCGATCGCGGCACGGTGCTCGGTGTCGATGACGCGCACCTGCTCGACGACCTGTCCGCCACGCTGGTGCACCAGCTGGCGCTGGAGCGATCGGTGCCGATGGTGGCCAACATCAGGGCCGACCAGCCGGTGCCCGACGCGATCACCTCGCTGTGGAAGGACAGCTACCTGCGGCGCATCGAGCTGCGGCCGTTCAGCCGGGAGCAGTGTGTGGAGCTGGTCGAACGGGTGCTGGGCGGGCCGGTCGAGGGGCTGAGCGCCGACGTGATGTGGCGGGACTCCGGCGGCAACGCGCTGCTGCTGCGCCAACTGGTGGAGGGGGCGGTGGAGGCCGGCACGCTGCGGCAGGTCCGCGGGATCTGGCAGCTGCGTGGGCCTGCCGTGGTGCGCGAGGAACTGGCGTCGTTGGTGGACGAGCGCATCGCGCAGCTGCCCGACGACGTCGCGCGCGCGTTGGGGCTGCTGGCGTTTTGCGAGCCGCTCGACCTGGACACGCTGATCGGCCTGGCGGGCGCCAGCGCGGTGGAACAGGCCGAAAGGCGGGGCCTGATCCGCATCACCGAGGGCAGCGAAGTGCAGTTCAACCAGCTGCTGCTGAGCGATGTCATGCGGCGACGCCTCGGGGTTGCCGCCGCCCGCCGATTGCGCGGCGAACTCGTCCGGGCGTTGTCCGCCAAGCCGATCCGCGGGCCAAGCGAGCGGATCCGGCTGGCCGAGCTGACGCTGGACAGCGACACGAGCCCCACCTCGGAAATGCTGGTTGAGGCCGCCGACGACGCGATCGCGCTGACCAACGTCACCCTGGGCGAGCGCCTGGCCCGCGCCGCCGTCGACCGCGGGGCCGGCCTGGCCGCCGGCGAACTGCTGGCCAGATCGCTGCTGTGGCAAGGCAAATCGGTGGAGGCCGATCTCGCCCTGAGCGCCTATGACCCGGACACGATGGACGAGGCTGAGTTGCTCGGCTGGGGCGTCGCGCGCATGGTCAACCTTCAACTGTCGATGGGCGACACCGACGCCGCCAACGACGTGCTCGACCTGCTGCGCAGCCGCGTCCGTGATCCGAGGCTGAGGCCGGTGGTGGACGGCCTGGCGTCGGGTTCCCTGGCGTTGGCAAACCGGTTGGAGGAGGCCGCCGAACTGTCCCGCGGTGTGCTGGCCGATCCGGCGGCGCCGCCGGCCGCCCTCGGGTGGGCGGTGTTCGGCGGCGGCCTCGCGTTGGCGCTGACCGGGCAAGGCGATCAGGTCGCCGTCCTGGCGGAGCGCGGCCGCCGGGTCGAACGCGAGGTCGACGGGGTGTTGCGACACCTGATGGCCTACGCCGAGGTCTGCGCCCTGGTCCTGACCGGGAGACTCGACGCCGCCGACGCCCGGTTGGCCGACCGCGGCCGGATCTTCTCAACCCACCAATACCTCGACTGGGGGCTGGACAACATGTCGGCCGGCACCGTCGACGTCGCGCGGGGGCGCTTCGCGGCGGCGGCGTCGCGCATGGAACAGACCGTCGCGGCGCTGACCACGGAGTCGGCCGCCTGGTGGAGCATGCCCAGAATGTCTCTGGCCCAGGCCTATTGCGGGCTCGGCCGCGTCGAGGCGGCCGCCGCGACCGTCGCCGAACTGCACAGCCGATCGGGCGCGCAGCATGCGGCGTTTCGCCCGCAGCTGCGCATCGTCGACGCCTGGCTCGCCGCGGCGCAGGGCAACGTCACCGGGGCCATCGCGGCGGCCATCGACGCCGCCGACCTGGCCCGCCAGTCCGGTCAGCGGGCGATCGAAACGCTGGCCCTCGTCGCCGCGGCCCGCTTCGGGGACCGAGCCTCACTCCCACGCCTGGTCGACGCCACCGCGGTGGTCGACGGCTGCCTGGCGCGCGCGTACGCCGACTACGGCGCGGCGCTACGCGATGGCGATCCCGTGGCCCTGTGCGCGTCGAGCGAGCGTTTCGAGCAGATCGGGGCGCTGTTGTGCGCCGCCGACGCGGCCGCCCAAGCCGCGGAGATGTTCCGCGCCCGCGACGATCGCCGCCGGGCCACCGAGGCGGCCGCCAACGCCGACCGCATCGCCCAGAGCTGCGGCGGCCTGCGGACCCCGGCGCTGAGCGCGGCCGCCCAGCCGCTGCCACTCAGCGCCCGGGAGCGTGAGATCGCCAACCTGCTGGCGACGGGACTGAGCACCCGCGAGATCGCCGAGCGGCTGGTGGTCTCGGCGCGAACCGTCGAGGGCCACATCCTGCACGCCTGCACCAAACTCGGCGTCGGGGACCGGAAAGCCCTGGCGGAATTCATGCGACGCGCCGCCCGCGCGTGACCGCGTAGCAAGTTACGCGGTGGCCGTCCCGGACGGCGCGGGCGCGTGCCGGGGAACCGATCGGGACCGAGTAGGTTCCTGTGCCGGCGGCGGCCGGGACGGGCGAAATCGCGTACCCGGCTACGGATGTGCGCCCGGCAATCCTCGCCATAGCGTGGCCTCACGCGCCGCGGCAGGCGGCCGAACGCCCGAGGAGGTCTCCGGTGCTCAACCACAATCAGGGTCGACGGGACGGGGCACCAACCGCGGTCGTGATCGACCTGTTCGGCAAGAAGCGCGATCGGCTGATCAAGAAGTACGGCGCGTCGCACCCCTCGCTCCACGCGCAGGAGGAGCGGGACACCCTGGCGACGGTGACGCCGATCAGGGCCGGTCGGCGGCGGCGCGGCTCGCGCGGCGCGTGAGATTGACGGACTCGCCCCGTGCGGGGTGGGGCGAGCATTCCGTCGAGGGGTGCTACTTCGATCTAATCGAGACCTAATCGGCATCTGCGAGCCGCTGCTTGAGCGCCTCGAACTCGTCCTTGATTCCGGTCGGCAGCTTCTCGCCGATGAATTCCAGCCACTCCTCGATCAGCGGCAGTTCCTGGCGCCATTCGCCGGCGTCGACCACCAGCGCCTCGGCCACGTCGGCGGGATCGGCGTCCAGCCCCTCCAACTCCAGGTCCTCGACGGAGGGAACGATGCCGATCGGGGTGGACCGGCCGCCGGCTTTGTGCTCGATGCGGTCCACGATCCACTTCAGCACCCGGCTGTTCTCGCCGAAGCCGGGCCACAGGAAGCGGTGGTCCTCGCCACGGCGGAACCAGTTGACGAAGAACACCTTCGGCAGCTTGGACTCGTCGGAGTTCTTGCCCACGTCGATCCAGTGCTGCATGTAGTCGCCGACGTTGTAGCCGATGAACGGCAGCATGGCCATCGGGTCGCGGCGCACATTGCCGACCTTGCCCTCGGCGGCGGCGGTCTGTTCGCTGCCCAGGGTGGCGCCGATGAACACGCCGTGCTGCCAGTCGCGCGCTTGGGTGACCAGTGGGACGGTGGTCTTGCGGCGGCCGCCGAACAAGATCGCCGAGATCGGCACGCCCTGCGGGTCATCCCACTCGGGGGCCAGGATCGGGCATTGCGACATCGGCGTGCAGTACCGCGAATTCGGGTGCGCCGCCGTGGTTTCCGTCTCGCGGAAGTACCAGTCGTTGCCCCTCCAGTCGATCAGGTGCTGCGGGTCGCCCTCCAGGCCTTCCCACCACACTTCCCTGTCGTCGGTGAGCGCGACGTTGGTGAACACGGTGTTGCCCGCGGCGATGGTGCGCATGGCGTTGGGGTTGGATTTCCAGTTGGTGCCCGGCGCCACCCCGAAGAAGCCGAACTCCGGGTTCACCGCATACAGCCGGCCGTCCTTGCCGAACCGCATCCAGGCGATGTCGTCGCCGAGTGTTTCCGCGCGCCAGCCCGGAATGGTGGGTTGGATCATCGCCAGGTTGGTTTTGCCGCAGGCCGACGGGAACGCCGCCGCGACGTAGTACGCCTTGTTCTCCGGCGAGATCAGCTTGAGGATCAGCATGTGCTCGGCGAGCCAGCCCTCGTCGTGGGCCATCGCCGACGCGATGCGCAGCGAGTAGCACTTCTTGCCCAGCAGCGCGTTGCCGCCGTAGCCGGAGCCGTAGCTCCAGATCTCCCGGGTCTCGGGGAAGTGGGTGATGTACTTGGTGTCGCTGCACGGCCACGGCACGTCTTGTTGGCCGGGCTCCAGCGGCGCCCCGACCGAGTGCAACGCCTTGACGAAGAACCCGTCGTCGCCGATCTTCTCCAGGGCGGCCGTGCCCATCCGGGTCATCACCTTCATCGAGACGACGACGTATTCGGAGTCGGTGATCTCCACGCCCAGCTTGGGGTCGTCGGCGCCGAGGGGGCCCATGCAGAACGGCACCACCCACATGGTGCGGCCGCGCATGCAGCCGCGGTACAGGTCGGTCAGCGTGGACCGCATCTCGGCGGGGTCCATCCAGTTGTTGGTCGGTCCGGCGTCGATCTCGCGCTCGGAGCAGATGAAGGTCCGGGACTCCACCCGCGCCACGTCGGACGGGTCGGACAACGCCAGGAAGGAGTTGGGGTACTCCTCGGGGTTCAGCCGCGTGAACGTGCCCGCCTCGACGAGCTGCTCACTCAGCCGCTGCCACTCCTCGTCGGAGCCGTCAGCGAACACCACCCGGTCCGGCTGGGTGAGCTCGGCGACCTCTTCCACCCAGGCCAGCAGTCCCGGGTGTTGTGTCGGCGCGGTGTCCAAACCGGGAATGGTGGCTGAAGTCATCGAACTCTCCTGGATTCGTCTGCGTGCTTACGGCGTCCCTTGGTTGCATATGCGATCGCCCACACAACCGTCTTCATGGTGGCGTTAACTACAGGTTATCGCGAGCTACTTGTCGGGGAAGTCTCGGGCGGGTATAAGCCTCCTCACAACAACGATTCAGAAGCTCACGAAGGATCGCCGTTTGCGCTCCTCGGGGCGGGTTTCTCGGTTTCGCCCGGATCGGCGGCGGCGGCGGGGTCCGCGGGCTGTGATATGCCCGGTTCACCCAGTTCGGCGCGCACGGCGTCCAGCGCGGCCTTAACCGTGGGCATCTCCCGGTCACGCACCGCCGCGGCCCGCGCCGCGGCGATCGCGTGCTCGCGCAGTTCGCCGTCGATGGCGCTGACCTGATCGGCCACCACGGCGTTGTCGGCCTCGTCCAGGGCGACCAGCGCGGTGCTCAGCACCGACTCGGCGACCAGCACGCGGGTGGCGACCAACTCCTCGACCACCGACCGCAGCGACGACGTCACGTCGCCCGCCCAGCGGTCCAGCAACGCCCTGTCGCGCAGCAGGCCGCGGATGTGGATCACCATGAACGCGACCGCCAGCCCGATCGCCACGCAGCCGACGGCCCCCGCCAGGGTCAATAAGGGGCCCAGGCCGGGGCTCAGCCGCGAGGCCAACCCGCCCACCAGCCGGCTCAGCGTCAGCGCCACGCCCAGTCCGAACGCGGCGCCCACCAGCATCAACAGCCAGGTTTCCTGGCGCCGTGATTTCAGTGGCGGGGGCGAGACCTCGACCGTCGGCAGCTTCTCGGTGTCCGGCAGGGGCACCGGCACGCCCATCACCTGCCCGACGTCGGTGAGATGGGTGGTGACACCCTCGCCCACCTCGGCGACCACCTCGTCGACCCGGCCGCGCGTATACGCCTCGAAGCCGGGCATGTTCCGCCGGGACAAACCCGCGGCGTCCTCCTGCAGCTCCGTGCGCACCGACGAGCAACGGTTGCGAGCGAAGTGGGACAACTGGACGCGCGCCTGCTGGATCTGGCCGCGCAGCGTGATGGTGCGCTCGGTCTTCGACTGGCGCCGCTGCCGCAAGGCCGTGCTGCGCTCTTCGCGCAGCGCGTCGACCCGGGCCCGCCGGCCGGCGCCCTCGGCGTCGCGGTCGAACCGCCGCGCGACCATCTGGAGCCGGGATTCCCACGCCCGCAACCTGTTTCGCCGCGCGATGTCGGGATCGGCGAATTGTGCCGCGACGGTTTCGACCAGGTCGTCGACGCTGGGCTCGCCGACGTCGGGCAAGGCGGCCGCACCGACCCAGGGCACCTTGTCGTAGCGCGGTGCGTGCGCGGCCAGCATGTCGCGGTTGGCGGCCACCACGTCGCGCCAGCCGCGGTGCACGTCGATCTTGGACACCACACCGACGACCACGTCGGTGTGCTCGGCGGCCGCGTCCAGCAGTAAGCAGTCGGATCCGGTGAGTTGGGCCGCCGCGGAGACGACGAACACCACCGCGGTCGGCGCGTCACCGGGTCCCAGGTCCGTCGACTCGACGAATTTGTGCTGCGGCAGCCGTTCGCGCAGCGCCTCGACCACCGCGGTCACGCCGGCCATCCACGGGCCGGTCACCAGTACCACGTCGCGGCGGTTGATGGCGGGCGAGTCCAGCCGGGACCCGATCGTTGCCACCAGCGCGTCCACCTGGGCGGCCGGGTCGGCGCCGGCCTCGCCGCTCACCATGACTCTCCTGGCAGCGACCCGCAGGCCTGCGACCACAGCCGCAGCGATCCCCGGGCGATATCGGCGCCGCAGGCGCGGTGCAGATCGCTCACGGCGCCAAGCCTGCCAAGGCCTTCACGGCTGTAGCGCTGCCAATGCACCGCGCGGGGCAGGTGTGCGGCCGGATCATCGCGGTCCAGGTTGACGGGCTCCAGACCGGCCGCCTCGGCCAGGTCGACGGCGGCCGCCATGCGGGCGACCACGGTGTCGTCGCGGGACAGGAAGCCGCCGATCGCCTCGGCCATGTGGTCCCGCGACACGGCCAGCGCCTCCAACTCCGCGACGGCCCGAAGCACCCGTCGGTAGCGCACCTCGGCCCCGGCGACGCAGGCCTTGTTCAGGACGGTGTCGACACCGCTCATCCGGCGCAGCAGGGCCCGGACTTGGGTGGGCGTCCTGCCCCGCCGGGCGGCGGCGGCACCGAGTGCGGTGCCGAACAGGTCCAGGGTGTCCAGGAGGCGCAGCCGCACGTCGGTCGGCAAGGGAATGTCGGCCGCCAGGAAGCCGGCAAAGGATCCGTCGAGGCAGGTAGCGCCGCCCGGATGGGCGGCCAGCGTCCGCAGCGCCGCCCACAGCTCGCCGTCCAGGTCGTCCAGCGCGGCGACCGCGAGCAGGCCGATCATCGGCTCCATGGGCGCCCCGACGAGCGCGGAGAACTCGGCGCAGCGTTTGCGTGCCGCCGCGATCGGCCCGTCGCCGGCCCGGCCCGAAAGGGAGCCGGCCAGATCGGCTTTGTTCAGCACCGCCACCACCGGGCGGCCGGCGGCGGCGATCGCGTCGGTGTCCTCGGGTTTGACCACCTCCGTGGTGACGTAGACGACGACGTCGCCGGCTCCCGTGGTCACCGAGATCCCCAACGCGGTTCCGGCGCGGTGCAGGGCACGCGCCACCGTGCCGCGACCCACCCCCGGGCGTCCGCGGACGACCGCGTGCAGCGGCACCGCGGCCCGCTCGGCGATGGCCGTCAGGCGCGGGTCGGCGCGGTCGGCGGCAAATCGTGCCAGCTCGTCGACGAAAATCTGGTGCCCTTGTCCCCTCATGTCCTGCCCGTTCGATCCGATAGGCCTGATCGCCCGGCCAGCGTCGCCCCCGCCGGATGCGGGATCGTCGCCGAGGCTATCGCCGTGTGCCTGGCGGCCGACGGATTTCGATTGCCCGGGTTGCCGGACCGCCTGCGCCGTCCGGATCGTCGCCGAGTGATCCCACCGAATGGTGGCACCTGGGTCCTCGAGATGCGAGCCACCGTTTATCTGTTACCAGTTGAAGGCAACTGTTGGGTATCAATCTGGACCAGGGGCGGCTACATCGGGCGTTCATGGGCCACCATGGACAAATGGATGCGCAACCCGGGGTCGGGACGTGTCCCGACGCGCCGGTGGAGGCGGGGGCCGGAGAGACCGCCGGCGAGGTTGGTGGAGCGGCGGTTATCCCAGCGCCGGAGCCGCGGCGCTATCTCCCGGCCACAAGTTTCCGCTCGCGGCGTTCCGCCCTTTCCGGAGCCCAGCGCCAGACCTGGGAGCGGCTGTGGCCACAACTGGGCATCTCGCTGGGGGTGTCTTCGCAAGGGGCATCCGGCCGCACGGAGCCGCTGGACAATGATGCGTGGTTCGGCCGCCGCGCGCCGCTGGTGCTCGAGATCGGCTGCGGCAGCGGCACGTCGACGCTGGCGATGGCCAAGGACGAGCCCGACGTCGACGTGATCGCGGTGGAAATCTACCGGCGCGGCCTGGCGCAGCTGCTGTGCGCGATCGAGCGCGAGCGCGCCGGCAACATCCGGTTGATCCGCGGGAACGCGATCGACGTGCTGGAGCATCTGATCGCCCCGCAGTCGCTGACCGGGGTTCGCGTCTTCTTTCCCGATCCGTGGCCGAAGGCGCGCCACCACAAACGCCGGTTCCTGCAACCGGCCACGATTGGGCTGATCGCGGACCGGCTACTCCCTGGAGGTGTCCTGCACGCCGCGACGGACCACCCGGGCTACGCCGAGCAGATCGCCGAAGTCGGCATGGGCGAACCGAGGCTGCGCCGCGTCGGTCCCGGCGACCGGCTGCCGATCTCGATCGTCCGCCCGACCACCAAGTACGAGACGAAGGCGCACGAAGCGGGCAGCGCCGTGAGCGAATTCGTCTGGCTTAGACGATGAGTAGGCGATGAGCATGAGCCTGACGGAAGTGACCACGGCAGCACCGGAACCGCTCGACTCGCCGGCGGTCCTGTCCGCCGAGGGCCTGAGCAGCTTCCAACCGCCGGGTGGGCGCGTCTTGCTGGTGTGGGACGCTCCCAACCTCGACATGGGCCTGGGCTCGATCTTGGGCCGTCGCCCGACGGCACTGGAACGCCCGCGTTTCGACGCGCTCGGCCGGTGGCTGCTGGCACGCACGGCGGAGGTCAGCGCCGGCCGCCCGGGCGTCGTGATCGAGCCGGAGGCCACCGTTTTCACCAACATCGCGCCGGGCAGCGCCGAGGTGGTCAGACCGTGGGTGGACGCGCTGCGTAACGTGGGCTTCGCGGTCTTTGCCAAGCCGAAGATCGACGAGGGCAGCGACGTCGACCGCGACATGCTCGCCCACATCGAGCGGCGGCGTCAGGAGGGGCTCGCGGCGTTGGTCGTGGCTTCGGCCGACGGTCAAGCGTTCCGTCAACCGCTAGAGGAAATCGCACGCGACGGGATCCCGGTGCACGTGATCGGATTTCGCGAACACGTCAGTTGGGCGCTAGCGTCGGATACCTTGGACTTCGTCGACCTGGAAGACATCGACGGTGTCTTCCGGGAACCGTTGCCGCGAATCGGCCTGGATTCGCTGCCTGACCAGGGCGCGTGGCTGCAGCCGTTCCGGCCGCTGTCCGCGCTGTTGACCACGCGTGTGTGACACTGGCGTGAAAAACCGAAAGACACAGCGCGGGTCGCTACAGATCCAGTAAGGAGCTTACGTGTTCGCCTGGTGGGGTCGAACTGTGTACCGCTATCGGTACGTCGTGATCGGGGTCACGGTGGCCCTGTGCCTCCTCGGCGGCGCATTCGGGCTGAGCCTGGGCAAGCACGTCACGCAGAGCGGTTTTTACGACGACGGCAGTCAATCCGTCAAGGCCTCGATCATCGGGGACAAGGTCTACGGCCGGGACCGGACCGGGCACATCGTCGCGATCTTCAAGGCGCCGAGCGGCAAGAGCGTCGACGACCCGGCGTGGGCCAAGCAGATCACCGACGAGCTCAACAAGTTCCAGCAGGACCACCCCAACCAGGTCCTGGGCTGGGCCGGCTACCTGCGAGCGCCCGACACCACCAGCCAGGTCATCCAGGGCATGGCCACCCAGGACAAGAAGTACACGTTCGTCTCCATCCCGCTCAAAGGCGACGACGACGACACCATCCTCAACAACTACAAAACCGTCGCCCCGGACCTGCAGAAGCTCGACGGCGGCACCGTCCAACTCGCCGGCCTCGAGCCGGTGGCCAACGCGTTGACGGGCACCATAGCCACCGACCAGAAACGAATGGAAGTCCTCGCTCTGCCATTGGTGGCGATAGTCCTGTTTCTGGTATTCGGCGGCGTGGTGGCGGCCTGCCTGCCGGTGATGGTGGGCGGCCTGAGCATCGCGGGCGCGCTGGGCATTATGCGGTTGATCGCGGTGTTCGGGCCGGTGAACTTCTTCGCCCAGCCGGTGGTCTCGCTGATCGGCCTGGGTATCGCGGTGGACTACGGGCTTTTCGTGGTGAGCCGGTTCCGGGAAGAGATCGCCGAAGGCTACGACACCGAGGCCGCCGTGCGCCGCACGGTGATGACGGCGGGCCGCACGGTGGCATTCTCGGCGGTGCTCATTGCCGCGTCGGGCGCCAGCCTGCTGCTGTTGCCACAGGGCTTCGTCAAGTCGCTGACCTACGCCCTCATCGCGGCGGTGACACTTGCGGCGCTGCTGTCGATCACGCTGCTGCCGGCCTGCCTGGGGATTTTGGGCAAGAACGTCGACGCGCTCGGCGTGCGGACCCTGTTCCGGGTGCCCTTCCTGCGCAACTGGAAGGTGTCGCGTGCCTACCTCAACTGGTTGGCGGATCGCCTGCAGAAGACCAAGACCCGGGAAGAGGTCGAGGCCGGGTTCTGGGGCAGGCTGGTCAACTGGGTGATGAAGCGGCCGCTGGTGTTCGCCATCCCGATCGTCGTCGGGATGATCCTGCTGGTTATCCCGTTGGGCAACCTGTCGTTTGGCGCCATGAGTGAGAAGTATCTGCCGCCGGACAACCCTGTGCGCCAGGCGCAGGAGCACTTCGACAAGCTCTTCCCCGGGTACCGCACCGATCCGCTCACGCTGGTCATCCAATCCACCAACCACCAGCCGGTCACCGACGCGCAGATCGCGGACGTGCGCAGCAAGGCGATGACGATCAGCGGATTCAGCGAGCAGGACAACAACCCCGCGAACATGTGGCAGGAGCGCAGCGTCGCGCCGGGCGCGTCGAAGGACCCGTCGGTGCGGGTGCTGCAGAACGGACTCGTCAACCCGAACGATGCGGCGAAGAAGATCGGTGAGCTGCGGGCGATCACCCCGCCCAAGGGAATCGACATATTGGTCGGCGGTACGCCGGCTTTGATGGAGGATTCGATTCACAGCCTGGTCGACAAGGCTCCGTTGATGGTGGTCGTGCTGATCACCGCCACCATGCTGCTGATGTTCCTGGCGTTCGGGTCGTTCGTGTTGCCGATCAAGGCCGCGGTGATGAGCGTGCTGACGCTGGGCTCCACCATGGGCATCCTGACGTGGATCTTCGTCGACGGGCACTTCTCGACGTGGCTGAATTTCACGCCGACACCGTTGATGGTGGTGATCATCGCGCTGGTCGCGGTCGTCGGCTACGGGTTGGCCACCGATTACGAGGTGTTCCTGGTGTCCCGAATGGTCGAGGCGCGAGAACGCGGCATGTCCACCGCGGAGGCCATCCGGATCGGCACCGCGACCACCGGGCGCCTCATCACGGCGGCCGCGCTGGTCCTTGCCGTCGTCGCCGGTTCGTTCGTGTTCTCCGACCTGGTGATGATGAAGTACCTCGCCTTCGGCCTGATGGCGGCGCTGTTGCTGGACGCGACCGTGGTGCGGATGTTCCTGGTGCCGTCGGTGATGAAGTTGCTCGGCGACGACTGCTGGTGGGCTCCGCGCTGGGCACGGCGCCTGCAAAACCGGATCGGGCTGGGCGAGATCGACCTGCCCGACGAGCGCAAGCGGCCCACCCTCAATGGGCGGCCCGCGAGGCCTCCGGTCGCGGCGGCCAGCCTCGTCGCCGCGGCGCCGCGTCCCCCGCACGACCCCACGCACCCCGGCACGTTGGAGCCGTCGCGGCCGGCACGTCCGGGCCTGGGCGCCCCGCCGGAGGCCAGGCCCGCCCAGGAACCGTCCTCGCCGTCCGGCTCGAACACCACGCGCATGCAGGCCAGGCCCGGCCAGCCGACGGACGCCAAAACGACGCGGCTGTCGGTCCCCGCCACCGCCAACGCGACCCCCGGCAGCCAGACCGCGGCCGGCCACCAGCGACCGGCCGACCCGCGCGGCCTGGCCGGCTCCGCGACGCCGGACGTGTCACGGCCCCCGCCGGCCCCGACACCGTCCAGCGGTCAGACCCTGGCCATGCCCCTCCCGGCCAACCGTTCCGGCGACAACAAGACCGACCCGGCCGACCCCACCGCCGCCCTTCCCGTCATGCGGTCGGAGGCCAACGACTCCGACGCGGCCACCGAGCAGCTGAACGCCCGCGGACAGAGCGGCCATGGCGATAATGGCGACAGGCGCCGGCGCGGCGGCGGGGGCCTCAGTGCCCAGGATTTGCTGCGCCGCGAGGGACGGTTATAGGCGTTTCAGAACCTCAGTCGGGCTCCTCGCCGGGCTCGTCCGGCTTCGCCTGGACGATCACCCCGGCCTCATCGGCATTGGCGCCTTCGGTCTGCTTCTCGGCTTCGGCGGACGGATCCGCGGCGAGCAGCACCTGTATCGCGTTGTTGAGGAACGCGACCGTCGGGACGGCCAGCAAGGCGCCGACGATCCCGGCGAGCACCCCGCCGGTGGAAATGGCCAGCACCACCCCGAGCGGATGGATCGACACCGCGCGACCCATCACCAGCGGCTGCAGCAAATGCGCCTCGAGTTGGTTGACTGCGATCAGCAAACCCAGCGTGATCAGCGCGTAGACGAACCCCTTCGCCAGCAGGGCCACGACCACGGCGAGAAAGCCGGCGATCACGGCACCCACCAGCGGGATGAAGGCGCCGAGAAACACCAGTGAGGCCAGCGGCAGGGCCAGCGGGATGCCCATGATCGCCAGCCCGGTGCCGACGCCCGCGGCGTCGGTCAGGGCGACCAGGAACGTCGCCCGCACGTACCCGATGAGCGACCCGTATCCGGCGTGCCCCGCCTCCCGCACCCGCTCCCGGACGGTGACGGGGAAGATTTTCGTCACGTACTGCCAGATGTTGCGGCCGCCATAGAGGAAGAAAATCAAGGTGAACAGCGCCAACACGGCCGCCGTGACCACCTCGGTGATGGTGGCCGCGGTGGCCAGCGCGCCGCTGGTCAGCTTGGCCTGGTTGTTGTGCAGCGCCTGGATGGCGGCGTTACCGGCGTTGTCGATCTGTTCGCCGCGCAAATGCATCGGCCCTTCGATCAGCCACCTGCGGGTGGAGTCGATGCTTCGGGTCACCTGCTCGGTCAGATCGGGCAAACCGTAGACGAACTGGATGATGACGAACGCCAGGATGCCGCCCAGGATCGCGAATCCGCCCAGCAAGACCAGCATCACCGCGGCACCGCGCGGCAGGCCCCGCCGGTCCAACCAGTCGACCGCCGGCACCAGCAAAGCGCTGATCATCAATGCCAGCAACACCGGGACGACGATGATCTCGAGCTTTTTCACGACCCACAGCAGGGCGACCGCCGCGGCCAGGATGACAAGCAAACGCCACGCCCAGGCCGCGGCCTTGCGGACAAGGGGTTCGACCGAGGCGGAATCGGGGTTTGCTGACATCTGGCCAGCCTATCTGGCCCCGATGGCCGCCCAACGGCCGTTTCGGGGGCGGCTGCGGCCTCCGGCGGCCGTTGCGGCCGGCACGATCCGGTTACGACGACGACACAGTCGGTGCCACGCCTCGATGGCCGCGCCACCTGCGCGGTTACCCTAAAGCACGTGTCGCACGACGCACCCGCCCGCAAGCTCCACTTGCCGCGTGAACAGACAACGCGCGGCAAGTACTGGTGGGTGCGATGGGTGATCCTCGCGATCGTCGCCGTCGTGCTTGCCGTCGAGGTCGCACTGGGCTGGGATCAGCTAGCCAAGGCCTGGATGAGCATGTACGAGGCCAACTGGTGGTGGTTGCTCGCGGCGGTGCTGGCGGCGGCCGCATCGATGCACAGCTTCGCCCAGATCCAGCGCACCCTGTTGAAATCGGCCGGCGTGCACGTCAAGCAACTTCGATCGGAAGCCGCGTTCTATGCCGCCAACTCGCTGAGCACCACGCTGCCCGGCGGACCGGTGCTGTCGGCCACGTTTTTGCTGCGTCAACAGCGGATCTGGGGCGCCTCGACGGTGGTGGCCTCGTGGCAGCTGGTGATGTCGGGTGTGCTGCAGGCGGTGGGATTGGCGCTGCTCGGCTTGGGCGGAGCTTTCTTCCTGGGCGCCAAGAACAATCCGTTCTCCTTGCTGTTCACGCTCGGCGGTTTCGTCGCGTTGTTGCTCCTTGCCCAGGCGGTGGCGTCACGGCCGGAGCTGATCGACGGAATCGGCTGCCGGGTTTTGTCGTGGGTCAACTCGATTCGCGGCAGGCCGGCGGACACCGGTCTGGACAAGTGGCGCGAGACGCTCATGCAGCTCGAATCGGTGAGCCTGGGCCGGCGCGACCTGAGCGTGGCGTTCGGTTGGTCGCTGTTCAACTGGATCGCCGACGTGGCCTGCCTCGGCTTCGCCGCCTACGCCGCCGGCGACCACGCTTCGGTCGCGGGGTTGACGGTGGCCTATGCGGCCGCGCGGGCGGTCGGCACGATACCGCTGATGCCGGGCGGGCTGCTGGTCGTCGAGGCGGTGCTGGTGCCCGGCCTGGTCTCCAGCGGCATGTCGTTGCCCAGTGCCATCTCGGCGATGCTGATTTACCGGCTGATCAGCTGGTTACTCATCGCCGCCGTCGGTTGGGTGGTGTTCTTTTTCGTCTTCCGCACCGAGAACATCGCCGACTCGGACGACGTCGAGCCGATTACCGGTCCCCTGCCCGTGGTGCGGCACCAGAGCGACCCCTCCGAGACGGCCCTGCAGGGCCCGTTGCCGCCGCCCGATCGCGATCCGGAAGGCGGTGGAAGCCGCAGTTAGCCGACGGTGTTGCCCCGCGGCGGACCGGGAAGCGGGTTGGTCCCCGCGGGCGGGGTGCCGCCCGTGCCGCCCATCGGCAGCGCGCCCGCTGCGCCCTGCGCCTGCTGCAGCATTCCCATTGCCTGGGTGGGCGAGATCGGTAGCTTGCACTGCAGCGAAAGGTTGCTCAACGGCTGGGCGATCGACGTCATGTCGCCGGCAACCTTGGGGTTGGCCTCGAAGTACGACTTCAACCCGGTCAACGATTGCGGTCCCGCCTGCTGCTGCAGCATCGAGGTCATCGTCTGGTTGGTCTCTGGATGCGAGTCCAGGTAGTCGCCCATCGACTTGGCGACCGAACCGATCGTCCTGGCCACTTCACTGGCCGCGCACGGATCGGCGGCACCGGTCGCCGGCGGCCCCGCCAGCACCGCGATGGCGGCGCCGGGCACCGCGGTGGCGATCAGCCCCGCGAAGAGCCTGGTTCCTGTCGTCATGGATCACTCCTTAGGAGTTTGCGCAGGTGCGCCCGGTCCTGACGCCCCGCGAACGGCTGCGATAGATGGCTCTGCGTTGCGGAAGTCCCCCGGAATTCCCGATTCCCCGCGGCCCTTCGACATCCTGCCATCCCCGGCCCGGTCACTGCCAAGCCACCGCCGCCTCGTGTGACCGAAATCCCGGTTGGTCACCGGTTCACAACGACTTGGCAGCGTCTCGGCAACATCCGTGTCTTTGCAGCTCAGGAACCAGATAAGCCGACATAATCCACAGGCTGCTGCGGTATTCTCGCCTGCACGCGTTGCGCGAGATACCGGGGAGCGAAGAAATCCAGCAGCTCATGATGCGCCTCAGCCGCAGCCTGCGTAAGCACCGCTGGTTGGTCTTCACAGGCTGGTTGCTGGCATTGGTGCCGGCGATCTATCTGGCGATGACGCAGGCCGGCAATCTCACCGGCGGTGGTTTCGACGTGGCCGGCTCGCAGTCGCTGGCGGTGCACGACCAGCTCGAGGATCTCTACCACGACCAGGGCGCGTCCTCGTTAGCGCTGGTGGCGGCGCCCCGCCCGGACGCCAGCTACCAGGACATCAACGACGCGGTCGCGCTGCTGAGGCGGATCGCCGGCGAGTTCCCCGGCGTGACGGAGGCGCCCAACCCCGCCCAGCGGCCGCCGCAACCCGACCGGCCGTACGTGGTGTCGCTGCGGCTGGACGCCCGCAACTCGGGCACCAGTGACGTCGCCAAGAAGCTGCGCGAAAAGGTTGGCGTCAGGGGCGACCAGCCGGGCCAGACCGCGAACGGCCGGGTGCGGCTCTACGTCATCGGGCAGGGCGCGCTCAGCGCCGCCGCGGCGGCCAACACCAAGCACGACATCGCCGCCGCGGAACGCTGGAACCTGCCGATCATCCTGATCGTCTTGCTGGCGGTGTTCGGTTCGCTGGCCGCCGCGGCGATCCCGCTGGCCCTCGGCGTCTGCACGGTCGTGGTCACCATGGGCCTGGTCTATCTGCTCTCGGAATACACCACCATGTCGGTGTTCGTGACGTCGACGGTGTCGATGTTCGGGATCGCGCTCGCCGTCGACTATTCGCTGTTCATCCTGATGCGCTTCCGCGAGGAACTGCGCTCCGGCCGCCAGCCGACCGAGGCCGTGGACGCCGCGATGGCCACGTCCGGGCTCGCGGTGGTGCTGTCCGGGGCGACCGTCGTCGCCTCCCTCACCGGCATCTACATCATCAACACCCCGGCGCTGAAGTCGATGGCCACCGGGGCGATCATGGCCGTCGCGGTGGCGATGCTGACGTCGGCCACGCTGACGCCGGCCGTGTTGGCGACGTTCGGGCGGTCGGCCGCCAAGAGGTCACGCCTGCTGCACTGGTCGCGGCGGCCGGAGAGCACCCAGTCCCGGTTCTGGAACCGGTGGATCGGACGGGTGATGCGCCGGCCGTGGGTATCCGCGGTGGCGGCGTCGGTGGTGCTGCTCGTCATGGCCGTGCCGGCGGCATCGATGGTGCTCGGCAACAGCCTGCTGCGCCAGTTCGACTCCTCCCACGAGATCCGCGCCGGGGTGGCCGCGGCGGCCCAGGCGCTCGGGCCCGGCGCGCTGGGCCCGATCCAGGTGCTGATCACCTTTCCCGACGGCGGCGCGGCCTCACCCGAGCACAGCCAGACGATCGCCGCGATCCGCCAGCGGATGACGCAGGCTCCCCACCTCGTCTCGGTGTCGCCGCCGCAATTCGCCGAGGACAACGGCAGCGCCCTGCTGTCCGCGGTGTTGTCGGTCGATCCCGAGGACATGGCGGCCCGGGACACCGTCGGCTGGATGCGCACGCAGCTGCCCAAGATTCCCGACGCGGGAACGGCGCGCGTGGATGTCGGCGGACCGACCGCGCTGATCAAGGATTTCGACGACCGGGTGTCGGCGACCGAGCCGCTGGTGCTGGTGTTCGTCGCGCTGATCGCGTTCGTGATGCTGTTGATCTCGATCCACTCGGCGTTCTTGGCGTTCAAGGGCGTGCTGATGACGCTGCTGTCGGTCGCGGCCGCCTACGGCAGCCTGGTGATGGTTTTCCAGTGGGGCTGGCTGCAGGATCTCGGTTTCACCCGGATCAGCTCGATCGACAGCACCGTTCCCCCGCTGGTGCTGGCGATGACCTTCGGCTTGTCGATGGACTACGAGATCTTCCTGCTCACCCGCATCCGGGAACGCTTCCTGCACTCGGGGAACACCCGTGACGCGGTGGCGTACGGCGTGAGCACCAGCGCCCGCACGATCACCAGCGCGGCCCTGATCATGATCGCGGTGTTCATCGGCTTCGCGTTCGCCGGCATGCCGCTGGTCGCCGAGATCGGCGTGGCGTGCGCCGTCGCCATCGCGGTGGACGCCACCGTGGTGCGGCTTGTCCTGGTCCCGGCGCTGATGGCGATGTTCGCCCAGTGGAACTGGTGGCTGCCCCGGTGGCTGTCCCGCATGCTGCCGTCAGTCGACTTCGACCGGCCGCTGCCCGAGGTCGACCTCAGCGACATCGTGGTCATTCCCGACGACATCTCGGCGCTGACGGCGCCCAGTGCCGACCTGCGGATGGTGCTCAAGTCGGCCGCGAAGCTCAAGCACCTGGCGCCCGACGCCATTTGCGTGGCCGACCCGCTCGCCTTCACCGGCTGTGGACGCAACGGCAAGGAGACCCCGGGCGGCCCTGAACAGCAGGATCGAGGCCAGGGCCCCGGGCAGATCCCCCACCAGGTCGACATCAGCGACGAGGGCGCCGGGGCCCCGGCCGAAGCCAAGACCGGCACCAACGGTAACTCGGGGGCAAAGAAGCTGGTCGGCGGCCTGGCGTCGCGCAACGGCATTGCCAGGGCGATCGCCGGGAGCGACCGGCCGGTCCATCCCGTCACCCTGTGGCGGGGACGGCTCTCGGTCGCCATCGACGCGCTCGAGACCGACTTGGAGACCGACACCACCGACCGGCCGACGTACGAACGGCGCAGCCCGGTGGAGACCACCCACGTGCAACTGCCCACCGGCGACCGGCTGCTCGTCCCGACCGGCGCCGAAACGCTGCGTCTCAAGGGCTACCTGATCATGTGCCGTAACAGCAGCCGCGATTACGCCGACTTTGCTGACATGGTCGAAACGGTAGAGCCCGAGACCGCCGCCGTGGTGCTGGCCGGGATGGACAAGTATTACTGTTGTCAAACGCCCAGGCAGCAATGGATCGCCACCCAGTTGGTCCGGCGGCTCGCGGACCCACATCCCTGCGATTTCAGTGACGACCAATGGTCGGAACCCGACGCCAAGGCGGACTGGGACGCGGTCAGGCAGCGCTGCCTGTCGGTGGCCGTGGCGATGCTGGAGGAGGCGAGGTGACGTTGGCATCCGAACGGCGCCAGGCACCGCCACCCCGGCGGCCCGCCAGCGAACAGCGCGGGCCTTCCGGGCCCTTTCAGGATTCCGACCAGCCGGTGGAGTTCTGGTCGACGGCCGCCATCCGGTCGGCGCTGCAGGGCGGCGACATCGACACCTGGAAGCGCATCGCCGCCGCGCTGAAACGCGACCCGTACGGGCGCACCGCCCGCCAGGTCGAAGAGGTGCTCGAGGGGACGCGGCCCTACGGCATCTCCAAGGCGCTGTGGGAGGTGCTGGAGCGCGCCCGCACCCACCTGGAGGCCAATGAACGCGCCGAGGTGGCCCGTCACGTGCGGCTACTGATCGACCGGTCCGGGCTCGACCAACAGGAATTCGCGTCCCGCATCGGGGTGGCTCCCGAGGACCTGGCCGCCTACCTCGACGGCAGCACCAGCCCGTCGGCGTCGCTGATGATCCGGATGCGTCGGCTGTCGGATCGGTTCGTCAAGGTGAAGTCCGCACGGTCGCCCGAATCCAACTGATCCGCTAGCGGACCGGCGCCAAATCCGACACCAGCCAGTCGCCGCCGCGCTTGGTCAGCGTCACCCGCAGCGCGGGCGCCGCCTGACTGGCCGGCTGGCCGGGCGCGGTCTGGGTTACCCGCAGGATCACGGCCACGCTGGCCGCCGACGGCCCGAGGGCCTCGACGCCGGCCGCCAACGTGGTGGCCTGTGCGGTGACGTTGTGCTGGGCCAGATCGGCGCTGGACTTGTTGTACTGCTCCTTGAACGCGGCCGCCCGCTCCGGCACCATCATCGCGGCGGCCCGGTCGATGCCGGTTGTCGGGGCGCCCGGGGTGAACGACGCCATCGTCTCGGCCGTCCCCGTGGCGATCCGGACCACCTCTCGGGAATCCTTGTCGAAGTCGCGGTCCGGCCTCGTCCAGTGCGTGAACCCGGTCAGCACCGCCGCGCACAGGGCGGCCGCGCACAGGAAGACCACAGCCAGGCGCAGCCCCGGCGCGTCGTCGTCGGTGCCGACGCTGACCGAATCGCGGCGCAGCAGCCAGAAATTGACGCCCATGCCCTCGACGATCAGCAGCACCAGCACCGAACAGGCCGACACCCACCACAGCGGCCAGCCGAGCACCACTCCGATCGCCAGCAGCGCGGCGATCGCGGCCAGCGGCGCCACGATGTCGAAGGCCAAAAGCCGCCACAGGTTTCTCATCGGATCGATTCCAGCCCGGAGATCATCAGCTTGCCGTCCACGTCGGAGACGTCGAGCCGCAAGCTCCAGTGCACCGTCTGCGGCTTGGCGCCGGCGTTCTCGCTGACCGACGTCGCGACCAACATCACCGCGTCCATCCGGCTGGCGAACGGCGGCAGCGTGGTGGTGACTATTTCTCTTGGAGGCCTTACGCCCTCCGGCTGGGTGTCCGGGTCGTGGCGCACCGTTTCGATGGCCACCGCGTCGATCCGGCCGGCGCTTTGCGACTGCAGCTTCTGCACCACCTGCCGGTAGGGCTGCATGGCCGCGTCGAAGTCGGTGTTGAGCTCGCCGACGGTCCCGTCGTGCAGCCGCTGCAGGCTGGTGTCGATGTTGCCGCTGTTCATGTTGATCAGCACACCCGTCCAGTCGGCCGCGGCCTGCATGACGCGGGTCAGGTAGGCGCGTTCGCCCGCCTCGTCGCGGTGCGCGGACCAGACGGTCGCGCCGAGCGAGACCGCGGCGACCGACAGCGCGCCGAGGACCGTCGACGCGATGCCGTAGTGGGAAAAGATCCCGCCGGTCGGTGGCTCGGTGGGCTCGCCGTCAGACATGGCCAGATCGTCGCACCCAAAAGAAGATGGAAGGATGGCGGGGTGACAGTTGAGGCCATCCGATCGGGCATCGACCTGAGCTACGTCGACGCGAACGCCCGACCCCAAGACGACCTGTTCGGCCATGTCAACGGCCGCTGGCTGGCCGAATACGAGATACCCCCGGACCGGGCGACCGACGGCGCCTTCCGCGACCTGTTCGACCGGGCCGAAGAGCAGGTGCGCGACCTGATCGTCGAAGCCAGCCAGGAAGGCGCGCCAGGGGGCACGGATCAACGACGCATCGGCGACCTCTACGCCAGCTTCCTGGACGAGGAGGCCGTCGAACGCAGGGGCCTGCAACCGCTGCACGACGAGCTGGCCTTGATCGACGACGCGGCCGACCCTGTCAAGCTGGCCGCGGCGTTGGGCGCCCTGCAGCGCACCGGGGTGGGCGGCGGCGTGGCGCTGTATGTGGACACCGACGCCAAGGATTCGGCCCGTTACCTGGTGCACTTCGCCCAGTCCGGCATCGGATTGCCCGATGAATCGTATTTCCGCGACGAGCGGCACGCCCAGGTGCTGGCGGCGTACCCGGGACACATCGCGCGGATGTTCGACCTCGTCTTCGGCGGCGACACACGCGATCACGCCGAGACCGCGGCGCGGATCGTGGAGCTGGAGAGCAAGCTCGCCGCCGCGCACTGGGATGTGGTCAAGCGCCGCGACGCCGACCTCACGTACAACCTGCGCACCTTCGCCGAGCTGCAGACCGATGCGGTGGGCTTCGACTGGACCGGCTGGGTGACCGCGCTCGGCGGTACTCCGGATGCCCTCGCGGAATTGGTTGTGCGCCAACCGGATTACCTCACCGCGTTCGCCGCGCTCTGGGAGAGCGTCGACCTCGACGCCTGGAAGTCTTGGGCGCGTTGGCGCGTGATCCGCGCCCGCGCCCCCTGGCTGACCGACGACCTGATCGCCGCGGACTTCGACTTCTACGGCCGCCTGCTGACCGGAGCCGAGCAGATCCGGGACCGCTGGAAGCGCGGGGTGTCGCTGGTGGAGGGCCTGATGGGCGATGCCGTCGGAAAGCTTTACGTGCAGCGGCATTTCCCGCCGGGCGCCAAGGCGCGCATCGACGCCCTGGTGGACAACCTGCAAGAGGCATACCGGGTCAGCATCGGCGAACTGGACTGGATGACGCCGCAGACCCGGCAGCGCGCGCTGGCCAAGCTGGACAAGTTCACCGCCAAGGTCGGCTACCCGGCGAAGTGGCGCGACTACTCGAAGCTGGTGATCGACCGCGACGACCTCTACGGCAACTACCAACGCGGCTACGCGGTCAACCACGACCGCGAGCTGGCCAAGCTCGGCGGCCCGGTGGACCGCGACGAATGGTTCATGACACCGCAGACCGTCAACGCCTACTACAACCCGGGGATGAACGAAATCGTTTTCCCCGCAGCCATTTTGCAGCCACCGTTCTTCGACGCCGAGGCCGACGACGCCGCCAACTACGGCGGGATCGGCGCGGTGATCGGACACGAGATCGGGCACGGCTTCGACGACCAGGGCGCCAAGTACGACGGCGACGGCAACCTGGTCGACTGGTGGACCGACGACGACCGCACCGAGTTCGGCGCCCGCACAAAGGCTCTCATCGAGCAGTACGACGGCTTCGTGCCGCGTGGGCTGGGCGACGGGCACCACGTCAACGGCGCGTTCACCGTCGGGGAGAACATCGGCGACCTGGGCGGGTTGTCCATCGCGCTGCTGGCCTACCAGCTGTCGCTTGGCGGTCAGCGTGCACCGGTGACCGACGGTCTGTCCGGCGTGCAGCGCGTGTTCTACGGCTGGGCTCAGGTGTGGCGAACCAAATCACGTGAGGCAGAAGCGATCCGGCGGTTGGCGGTGGACCCGCACTCGCCGCCGGAGTTCCGATGCAACGGCGTCGTCCGCAATATCGGCGCCTTCTACGACGCCTTCGGCGTCGCCGAGGGCGACGCGCTATTCCTGGACCCCCAACGCAGGGTCCGCATCTGGAACTAGGGTCGCGTCCCCTCGCGAGCAGACGTAGAATCGCACGAATCCGCTTGGCGGCGTGCGATTCTGCGTCTGCTCGCCAGTAGCGGCAGGCTAGGTCTGCCAGTCGTTGGAACCGTCGTTCTTCTTGTAGTCGCCGCCGCTGGAGTTCTTCACGATGATCGGATCCCCGGCGCCGAAGTTGTCGAAGAACCACTTCGCATTGCTGGGGCTGATGTTGATGCAGCCGTGGCTGACGTCGCGCTTACCCTGATCGTCCACCGACCACGGGGCGCTGTGCACGAAGTCGCCGACATTGTCGAACCGGACGGCCAGGTCGACGGTCACCTTGTAGCCGTATGTCGAGTTGACCGGGACCCCGTAGGTAGACGAATCCATCACCACCGAGGGCATCTTCTCTTGCACGTAGTAGGTGCCGTTGGGGGTTTGGTGATTACCGGCCGACATGCCCATCGACATGGGGATGGTCTTTTCCACGGTGCCGTTGCGCGTGACGGTCAGCTGGTGGGTCGCGTCGTCCGCCGTGGCGATCAGGGTGTCCCCGGTCTGGAAGCTGGACACCGTGCCGCCGGCGTCAACCGTCACGGCGGTATGCGCGGGCCAGAAGCTCAACGGCCGCCAGCGCAGCTGGGTCGGGGTCATCCAATAGAACTTGCCGGGCACCGGCGGGACCGACGAGACGTGCACGGCGTCGATGGCCGCGCCGGCGTCATCGACGCGCCCCGGGAAATTGATGATGATCGGCTGACCCACCCCCACCGTCGAGCCGCTCTTCGGGACGAACGACGGCGGCCCGAAGGGCGGCGTGCCCGTGAACGGCGTCGGGTTCTGCCCGGCGGCGGGGCCCGCGAACACCGGTTGCGCCCCGGGGAAAGCGAACGGCGGCGGCGCCAGCGGGTCGGCGGGAGGCTGCGCCGCCAACGGGTCGGGCGGCGGCGCGGGCGGGCCGGGTGGCGCGGCAACCGCCCCGGGATCGCCGGGCGCCGGGTCCGGATCCGCCAGCGCGGGGCCCGCACCCAGCACCAGCACCCCGCCCAACACCGAAGCCAATCCGGCTGCCCGCAGAGCGGCGAAGACGCTTCCCCTCGTCCAGCCCGACATATGCACCCCTCCCGTCACTTTCTGGAAACAGTGTGGCATAGCGCTGGTGCCAGCTATCTCGTCGCAGGCCGGCGGCGGGCCGGCCGGCGGTGCGATTCACGCCACTGACCTGCGCAGCTATGAATTGCGTGAGCTCAGCGTGGCAACGTCCAGCACCTGCCGGTTGACCGCGGCGCCGGCCAGCGCGACACCCATCAACGCAGCCGAGGCCGTCAGCATCAGCGCAACATTGCGCTCGTAGAGCAGCCCGCCCAGCAGCGAGCCGGCCATGATGCCCACCTGAAACGCCGTCACGTACAGGCCCGAAGCGCCGTCGGGATCGTCGGCCCCACTGCGCATCGCGGCGGATTGCATCATCGGCGACACGGCGGTGGCCATCGCGCCCCACAACACGATCGCACCCGCCCCGATCAGCACCATCGAGTAATGGGTCGCGGCGGTCCGGCCGCCGAACGCGAGCGCGGTCAGCACCACGAACGCGGCCGTCAACCCCGCCATGCACACGATGATGGCTCCCCTGGGGCGGCGATCCAGGGGCCGGGCCACCAGCCCGACGGCAACCACCCCGGCGGCGCCATAGGCCGCCAGCACCCAGGCCAGATTCGGTCCGCGCACGCCGACAACGTCGCGGATGATCACCACGATGTAGGTGTATGACACGAAATGGCCGGTGACGCCGACCATGGTGATCAGGCTCACGATGATCAGCCGGGGATTGCGATGGTGACGCGCCCGCGGACCCACGCATTTGAGCTGGTCGGCGCTGAGCGCCATCTCGGGCAGCAAAAGCCGGGCCGCGACGGTGACGACGGCCGCGGCGACGGTGACGCAGACCGCGGCCAGCCGCCAGCCCCACATCAGGCTCATCGCGGCCGTGAGCGGGCTGCCGATCACCAGCGCCAGGCTGGTTCCGATGTAGATCGACATGGTGGCGCGGCCGGCATGGCTCGGCGGCACCAGCCGGGTGGCGATCGGGGCGATGATCGACCACAGCAGGCCGTGCGTGACCGCGCAGAGCACCCGCCCGCCGGCCAGCACCGCGAAGTTGGGTGCCAGCGCCGAGATGAGCTGGGAGGCGGTCAGGCAGACCAGGCTGAACACCAACGCGCGCCGGCGCGGCCAGTGCGCCGTCCAGCGCACCAGCGGAAACGTCGACAGGGCCGCCACCAGCGCGTACCACGTCAACAGGGTTCCCACCAGGACCACGCTGACGTGCAGGTTTCGCGCGATCGCCGACAGCGCCCCCACCGGCAGGATCTCGGCGGTGACATAAGTAAAGGCCGCCGCCGCCAACACCGCCAGCTGCGCCGCGACCCGTGGCGTCCACGTTCGCGCGGCGGTGGTGGCGGTTGCGGTTTCGGCGGTCATGGCGTCGGTTGTGGAATCGGCGGGTTGTAGTTCCCCGCCCGATCACACTGTTCTTACCGTACGCACTGCAGCGGCGGGTTCACCCAAATTTTCGTTTCAACACGCCTATCGACAAAGTCGGTGGTCAGGAGCGAACCAGGCGCGCGATGGCGGCGGAGGCTTCGGCAAGCTTCTCGTCGGCGTCGTCGCCGCCCGCGGCCACGGCGCGGGTCACGCAGTGGCTCAGGTGCTCGTCGAGCAGGTTCAGCGCCACCGAACGCAAGGCGCTGTTGACGGCGCTGATCTGGGTGAGGACGTCGATGCAGTATTTGTCTTCTTCGATCATCCGTGCGATGCCACGGACTTGGCCCTCGATGCGCCGCAGCCGCTTGGCGTAATTGTCCTTCTGCTGCGAATACCCGTGTGTGGTCGTCATTTCCGTGCCAAACCTTCCCGCTGCGCGTCTGCCTCGAGGCCTCGCGTCGTCGATCCCGCGTGCGCCGAGTCTACCTCATACCCCGGCGGGGTATGACCCCGCGCATTTGCGGCGCGATCGGCCCGCGCATACTTGCAGGATGGCCATAACCACCGATTCGTCTCCAGTCACCGACATCAAACCGCGTAGTCGTGACGTCACCGACGGCCTGGAGAAGGCCGCCGCCCGCGGCATGTTGCGGGCCGTCGGCATGGGAGACGAGGACTTCGCCAAGCCGCAAATCGGGGTGGCGTCGTCATGGAACGAGATCACGCCCTGCAACCTCTCCCTGGAACGACTCGCCATGGCGGTCAAGGAGGGGGTGTTCGCGGCGGGCGGCTACCCGCTGGAGTTCGGCACGATCTCGGTTTCCGACGGCATCTCGATGGGCCACGAGGGGATGCATTTCTCGCTACCGTCCCGGGAGTTGATCGCCGACAGCGTGGAAACCGTGATGCAGGCCGAGCGCCTCGACGGCTCGGTGCTGCTGGCCGGGTGCGACAAATCCTTGCCCGGGATGCTGATGGCCGCGGCACGGCTGAACCTGGCGGCCGTGTTCCTCTACGCGGGCTCCATTTTGCCGGGCGTCGCCAAACTCTCCGACGGCAGCGAGCGCGAGGTCACCATCATCGACGCCTTCGAGGCGGTGGGCGCGTGCGCTCGCGGGTTGATGCCGCGGGAGGACGTCGACGCCATCGAGCGGGCGATCTGCCCCGGCGAGGGGGCCTGTGGCGGCATGTACACCGCCAACACCATGGCCTGTGCCGCCGAGGCGCTCGGCATGTCCCTGCCGGGCAGCGCGGCGCCGCCGGCGACCGACCGCCGCCGCGACGGGTTCGCGCGCCGCAGCGGTCAGGCCGTCATCGAGCTGCTGCGGCACGGCATCACCGCCCGCGACATCCTCACCAAGGAGGCGTTCGAGAACGCGATCGCGGTGGTGATGGCGTTCGGCGGCTCGACCAACGCGGTGCTGCACCTGCTGGCCATCGCCCACGAGGCCGACGTCGCGCTCTCCCTCGACGACTTCAGCCGGATCGGGTCGAAGGTGCCGCACCTGGCCGACGTCAAGCCGTTCGGCCGCCACGTCATGTCCCACGTCGACCACATCGGCGGCGTGCCGGTGGTCATGAAGGCGCTGCTGGACGCGGGCCTGCTGCATGGTGACTGCCTGACCGTGTCCGGTGCGACCGTGGCCGAGAATCTCGCCGCCATTGCCCCGCCCGACCCGGACGGCAAGGTGCTGCGGGCGCTGGACAACCCCATTCACCCGACTGGGGGCATCACCATCCTGCGCGGATCACTGGCGCCCGAGGGGGCGGTGGTCAAGACGGCCGGCCTGGACTCCGACATATTCGAAGGCACGGCAAGGGTTTTCGACGGCGAGCGGGCCGCCCTGGACGCCCTCGAAGACGGCACCATCGCCAAGGGCGACACCGTGGTGATCCGCTACGAAGGCCCCAAGGGCGGCCCCGGGATGCGCGAAATGCTCGCTATCACCGGCGCCATCAAGGGCGCGGGTCTGGGCAAGGACGTTCTGCTGTTGACCGACGGCCGGTTCTCCGGCGGGACGACCGGCTTTTGCGTGGGACACATCGCCCCGGAAGCGGTCGACGGCGGGCCGATCGCCTTGCTGCGAGACGGCGACCGCATCCGGCTCGACGTCAAGGGCGCCGCGCTGGACGTGCTGGTCGACCCGGCCGAATTCGAAGCGCGGAGAAAGGGTTTCGCCCCACCCCCGCCGCGCTACCAGACGGGCGTGTTGGCCAAGTACGTCAAGCTGGTCGGCTCGGCCGCGACCGGCGCAGTCTGCGGCTGACTTTTCTCGGCGCGAGCGTGCGTGTCTGCACACGACACGCCGGCTAGCGGCGGCATTCTGCGCACGCTCGCGCCAAGGGGGTTAGGTGGCGGCGCGTGTGCGCATGCCGAAGTAGGTGGCGGTCATGCCCAAAAGGGTCACCACCGCGCCGGCGACGACGTTCGACCAGATTATGCCGGCGGTCAGCGCGAGGCCCGGCAGAATCCACGGCGAGACGATGATCCACAGGCCGAGCACCGGCAGCGTCCACGTCATCCCGTGCGTGCGGTCCAGTGCCGCCGCGAACCCGTACGCCAAGACCGCGACCGCGATCCCGGCGATGAAGTCGCAGCGGGCAAGGGATCTCGTCGCGCTGAACCCGACGATCCACGGTGAGGCAGCCACATACAGGCCCGTCAGCAGGGCCAGGCCGAAGGTGACGTGCGCGCTCATCGACTCGGCGGCGCGCTCGTAGCCGGCGCGCAGAGCCAACAAATCGGGGTGGTGATCGATTGATGAATGGACTGTACTCATTTCGCAACCTTTCTGTTACGCGGCAAGCCCGTTGCGCAACAAGCACTGCGGGCCCGTCGCAACCATCCATCTGCCGTCAAGGTTACGCCCGAATGCCGCGCGCCAGCAACGAAAATCGGGCCTCGGCGGGCCCGCTACCGCAGCACCGCGAACGCGAAACCGTCCCAGTGCTTGGCCCCGACGGTCTGGATCACCGACGTGTCCAGCCGAGGGTGCTCGCCCATCACCTGCAGCGTCTGGCGCGTCGCCCGCACCCGGGCGTCAGCGGACTCCGGCTCCAGGATCTGGCCGTCGCGAATGACGTTGTCCACCACGATGACTGAGCCGGGGCGGGCCAGCCGGACCGCCCACTCCAGATACGCGACATTGTTTTCTTTGTCGGCGTCGATGAACACCAGGTCGAAGGGGCCACCGGTCAGCGTCGGCAACGTGTCCAGCGCGGCGCCGACGATCACCTCCACCCGGTCGGCGACGCCGGCGCGCTCCAGGTTGGCTCGCGCGACCTCGGCGTGCTTGGGCTCGTATTCCAGCGTCACCACCCGGCCCTGCGGTCCGGCGCCGCGCGCCAGCCAGATGGTGCTGAAGCCACCCAGCGTGCCGATCTCGAGGATGCGGCGCGCCTGGATCGCCCCGGCCAACAGGGACAGGAACTTGCCCTGCTGCGCCGATACGGCGATCGGGGGCAGCCCGGCCGCGTCGCTGGCCTCTCGCGCCGCGGTCAATGCCGGATCGTCGCCAACCACTGTGCTGTCCAAGAAAGCGTCGACGTCTTGCGGAGTTGGTTTGTCGGTCATGCCGCCAACGCTAGCCGGGCGCGCCCGCCTCGGCCCGGCCTGTAGCGGAACGGCCACGACATAGGAGAGCTCAACCCGGTCCGGTACTGCGTTCGGGCCTTACCGCTCGAGCCGATCACCGCCCGAACGCGCGGCCGGTCAGCTCGACCGTGGCCGACAGCCGCGGCGTGATCGCCGAGGTGCCGACCGCCACCGTGTAACCGCCCGGTGCGATGCGCCAGGTGCTCGCGTCGTAGCGGGCAAGCAGGCGTGGATCCGCCTCGATGGTCACCCGGCGCGTGGCGCCCGGTTCCAGCTCGACCCGCTCGAATCCCAGCAACCGTAGGCGTTGCCCGCCGGGGACCGCGGTCAGATACAGCTGCGGGACGTCGGCGCCGCCGCGGTCGCCGACGTTGACGACGCTGAAGCTCGCGGTGACGGTGTCACCGCCGCCGACGACCAGATCGCGGTACTCAAACCCGGTGTAGGACAAGCCATGCCCGAACGCGAACAGCGGTGCCTGGCCGGTCGCCGCGAACCAGCGGTAGCCGACGTCGGCCCCCTCGAAGTAGTCGACCGTGGTCGGCGTCCCCCACGGCGCGCCGAGGTCGGGTAGCTCCGGACGCGGCGTCTGGCCGAGATCGACTGGGAAGGTGATCGGCAGCCGGCCCGACGGGTTCACCTGGCCGGCAAGGACTTCCGCGATGGCACGGCCACCGGCCTGACCCGGGTACCACGCCTGCACGACGGCGTTCACCGAGCCCAACCACGGCATGGCCACCGGGTTCCCGGTCTCCAGCACCACAACGGTATTCGGGTTCGCGGCGGACACCGCGGTGATCAGCGCGTCCTGGCCCCACGGCAGCGACAGGCCGGCGCCGTCAAAGCCCTCCCCTTCGGCGCGGAGCGCGAACACGATCGCGACGTCGGCCCGCCGCGCCGCCAGCGCGGCCTCGGCCGGGCCGACGCCGGGATCGAATTCGATGTGCGCGTGGGGAAGTTGCTTTCGCAACTCCTCCAGCGGGCTCGACGGCAGCACGTACAGATTCCGCAGGCCCGCCTCCAGGCCCGGGCCGCCGATCGGGATCACGGCCGCATAGCCGCCCGGGGGAACGACGGCGCTCGAGCCGTAGCCGGCCGGAACGCCCAGGTGTGCGTAGCCGCCGATCACGGCGATGCGCGCGGTCGACTCGCGCCCCAGGGGCAGCACCCCGCGGTTGGTCAGCAGGACGATGCCCTGCCGCGCGATCTGCAAGGCAATCTCGTTGTGCGCGTCCATATCCGGCGCCGGCACCGCTTCGCGCCGGTCGATTCCGACCGCAAACATCGACCGCAGAATCCGCCGAACCATGTCCGACAGGCGCTCATTGGGCAGCCTGCCGTCGGCATGCGCGGCCCGCAGGCTCTCGCCGAACGCCTCCGACCCCCACAGCAGCGCGTCGAGCTGCGCACCGCATTCTTGGTCGAGGCCGCCCAGAGCGCATTCCCAGCTCGGCGTTGCGCCCCAATCCGACATCACCCAACCGCGATATCCCCAGGCGCCTTTCAGCACCTCGTCGATCAAGGCGTCGTTCGCGGCGGCGTAGGCGCCGTTGACCTTGTTGTAGGCCGTCATCACGGCGCCGGGCCGCGAGCGCTCGATGGCGATCTCGAAGGCCAGCAGATCGGATTCGCGATGCGCGTCGGGATCGATGACCGCATTCAAGAAGTGCCGGTTGGTCTCGTTGCAGTTCAGCGAGTAGTGCTTGACCGTCGAAATGACGCCCTGCCGCTGTATCCCGGTGACCGATTCCGCGGCCATCGCCGCGGTCAAAAGCGGGTCCTCGGAAAGGTATTCGAAGTTGCGGCCGTTGCGCGGGTCGCGGGCGAGGTTCATTGCGCCCGCGAGCTGCACGTTGAACCCGCGGCCGCGCGCCTCTCGACCGATCACCTCACCCGCGGCGTGGGCCAGCGACGGGTCGAAACCGGCGGCCAGCGCCAGCCCGGCGGGCAGCGCGGTGGCCGTGTCGCCCGGGCGGTAGCCGGGGTTGGTGACGCCGAGGCCGGCGTCGCTCATCAGCAGCGCCGGCACACCGAGCCGCGGAATCCCGGGCACATACCCGGCGCTCATCGGAACGCCCGGCGGGATGCGCTCATCCCGCAGCGGCCACAGTTCGCTGGCCCCCATCACCCCGACCAGCAGCGAGAATCGCTCGTCGTCGGTCATCTGGGCTTCGATCTCGCACGCCCGGGCGTCGGGGTCGTCTAGTTGGCTCACCGCACGCCCTCCTTGGCGTACACGACACGCAGCACGTGCCCCAGTTCCGGCCCCATCACCAGCTCCGCCAGCCCACAGATCGTCGCGACGAACTCCCGACCGTGCGGCGGCTGCGCCTGACACAGGTGGTGCGCCACCTCATGGAGCACCACCAGCTCGCGCAGCGCCCAGTCGGCGGAGTCACGATCGGGAACCGCGATAACGCCTGCGCCATCATGGTTTTCGTAGTGCGCCGCGGTGGCCGCCCGCCGCGCCCGCACCCGCAGCGGCGGCACGTCCGGCCAGCGTTGCCGCACCGCCGGCAGCGCAAGCACGTCGTCGACATAGCGCTGTACCGAGGCGACCGACCCGAATCGGCCCTCGGGCGGAAGCGTCAGCTGCGTGCCGAAAAAATCCACGGCGGGTGATCCGTGTTCGGCGGCCCGGCCGAACAGCGTCCGGACGAACTCCTCGGCCGCATAGACCCTCGCGCGCTGAGAGTCCCGTAGCGAATCCCCCGGAGTCACCCGCGGAGCGCGCTCCGCGCCCCGGGCAGTTCGGGGCTATTGCCCAGCCGCGCCCTCTTGCCGGCCCGGTCACCGGCGCGGCGCGCCGCCGACGAATATCCGGCCGTGGCGCTGCTGGCCCGCCAGGTGCCGCGCGCCCTGGACGCGCCGCGGTAGTAGTCGTGCAGCTCGACTTCCTTGTCCCGCAAGGCGATAGCGGTGCCCGGTGGACGACGGCGGTCCTCGGTGGCCTCGCGCCGGGCCTGGTCGCGGGCCTCGGCCAGCCGCTGACCGACGCGGGCGCCGAAGGCCAGCTGGAAGTTGAGCCGGGCGGTGATCGTCGGGGTGGGCCGGTGCGCGCCCGAGGCGAGGTAGGCGTCCGAGGCCCGCACCATCTGGACAACCAGGCTGGCGTACAGGGCGTGGCTGGCGTCGATGTCCTCGGGGAACCCGTACGCGTAGAGGAACGTCGAATTCGACGCCACATCGCAGCGCACGTCGTTGGCCGCAGCGATCAGCACGAAAAGCTGCACATACGTCCGCAACCCCTTGGTCCCCGCCGGCCCGATGGTGATCGTCCGCTGCATCGGGGCCTGCGTCGGCGAGCGGTTGGCCGCATGAGACCGCGCCACCGCCAGGTCGATAGAGGCCGCCGTCGCCAACCGTTGCGCGGCGCCCATGAAGGCGTCGGCCTCGTGCGGGTTGTCGGTGCCTTCGGCCTGGCGCAGCAGCGCGCCGATGCGGGCCAGCATTTTGTCGTCGGTCATCTGCGCCGCTCCTCCCCGTTGCTTCGCACCGCATCGTCGCCGGCGTCGGTCATCTGCGCCGCTCCTCCCCGTTGCTTCGCACCGCATCGTCGCCGGCGTCGGTCATCTGCGCCGCTCCTCCCCGTTGCTTCGCACCGCATCGTCGCCGGCGCGGGTCATGGCGCCAAGCTACGGGAGCGGTACGACACGTCGTTCATAGCAGATCAGAGCCGTTTCACGATCCAGGAGACCACGTCATCGAGCACCTGGTCGCGCTCCGGCTCGTTGAAGACCTCGTGGTACAGCCCGGGATAGACCTTCAACGTGACGTCGCTCGATCCCACGCACTCGACAAGGCGGCGGCTGCCGGCCACGGGGATCAGCCGGTCGTCGGCGCCGTGCACCACCAGCAGCGGCGCGGTCAACGCCGGTGCCCGCCGCGGCATGGTCTCGCCGACCTGCAGCAGCGCGCGGCCGATGCCGGCGGGGACCCTCCCGTGGTACACCAGCGGGTCGGTTTTGTAGGCCGCCACCACCGCGGGATCCCGGGATATGGCGTCGACGTCGAGTTCCTGCACCGGCAGACCGGGCACCAGAACGCCGAGCACTTTGGCGGCCAACGCCAGCAGCGGCGACACCTGATCCTGGGCGGCCACGGCCGGCCCCGACAGCACCATCATGTCGTAGTTGTCCGGGCGTTCGACGCCGTAGGCGAACACGATCGCGCCGCCCATGCTGTGCCCGAGCACGATGCACTTGAGGCCGGGGTGCTCCCGGGTCGCGATGCCGACCAGGGTGTCGAAATCCGCGGTGTACTCGGAGATGTCCCGCACCAGCACCCGCTTGCCGCCGGAGCGGCCGTGCCCACGATGATCCAGCGCGTAGGTGACCAGCCCGGCTTCACCGAAGCGCTGCGCGACGTGGTCGTAGCGGCGGGCATGCTCGCCGAGCCCGTGCGACAGCACGACCACCGCTCGTGGCGCAACGTCCGGCGTCCAGACGTCGTACACGATGCGCACGCCGCCGACACCGTCGAAATTCCGTTCAGTGCGGGTGGTGGTCATTACGGGCAGCGTAGTGGCTGCCGATCCGGGTCGCGTTGCCAGACACTGCGTACGCTCGTGCGGGTGAGCCTTCTCGCGCAAAACTCCGAAGGCGACCCGGCGGCCGGCGGAGACTTCTCGACGCACGCCGAGCCGTACCGTCGTGAACTGCTCGCGCACTGCTACCGGATGACCGGATCGGTGCACGACGCGGAAGACCTGGTGCAAGAGACGCTGCTGCGGGCCTGGAAGGCCTACGACCGTTTCGAGGGCAAGTCGTCGATGCGGACCTGGCTGCACCGCATCGCTACCAACGCCTGCCTGAGCGCGCTGGAGGGCCGGCAGCGCCGGCCGTTGCCGACCGGGTTGGGGGGATCGAGCGCGGACCCGACCGCGGAACTGGTGGAACGCCGCGAGGTGCCCTGGCTGGAGCCCCTGCCCGACCCTTCCGTCATCGTCGGATCGCGTGAGTCGGTGCGGCTGGCGTTTGTCGCTGCGCTGCAACACCTTTCACCCCGGCAACGGGCGGTTCTGCTGCTGCGCGACGTGCTGCAGTGGAAGGCCGCCGAAGTCGCCGCGGCGATCGGCGCCACCACGACCGCCGTCAACAGCCTGCTGCAGCGGGCCCGTTCCCAGCTGGATGCCGTCGGGCCCAGCTCCGACGACCGGTTGGCGGCACCGGATTCGCCGGAGGCGCGGGACCTGCTGGACCGCTACATCGCCGCGTTCGAGTCCTACGACATCGACCGCTTGGTGGAGCTATTCACCGCCGAGGCGGTCTGGGAAATGCCGCCGTACGTCGGCTGGTATCGGGGCGCGCAAGACATCATCACCCTGATTCACCAGCAGTGCCCGGCCGAGTCCGCCGGCGACATGCGCCTGCTGCCGCTGGTCGCCAACGGTCAGCCCGGCGCGGCCATGTACATGCGTGCCGGCGACGTGCACGTGCCGTTTCAGTTGCACGTGCTGGACGTGCGCGACGACGGGGTGTCACGTGTGGTGGCGTTCCTCGACGATACGTTGTTCCCCAAATTCGGGTTGCCTAGCTCGTTATGAGACCGGGGTCAAGGATGCGCAGCACATGACGGATGGCACCAACGTTGTACCCGTGCACGGCAAGCCGCTTCTGCTGTTGGGCGCCTTTGACATCGGCAGCGTCGGTTATGTTGCCGAGGAGTTCTTCGTTTCCGGGACGGCATCGTCCTACACCCCTGAAAACGGGCCGAGTCCCGACGGTCGTTGGAACGTAACGACTTCCGGCACCGCCGATTACACTACTCGGATGGTGGCGTTGACCCCTGCCGATCCGGCACGGTTCAACGGAACGGCACTCGTCGAATGGCTCAATGTGAGCGGCGGAATCGACGCTCCGGCCGTGTGGATGATGGCACACCGCGAAATAGTGCGCGCGGGCTACGCATACGTTGCGGTCTCGGCTCAGCGGGTCGGGATCGAGGGCGGTGCGAGTCTGCTCGGCGCGGACATGTCCTTGAAGAGCCAGGACCCGAAACGCTATGCGTCCCTAGGCCATCCCGGTGACGCCTTCTGCTATGACATCTTTTCCCAGATCGGGAGGCTCGTCGAAGGCGCCGAGCGCAACGGCGTCCTGCGCGGCCTGCGCCCGCGACACGTCGTCGCCCTCGGCGAGTCTCAGTCGGCCATGTTCCTGACGACCTACATCAACGCCGTCGATCCCCTGGCCCGCACCTATGACGGCTTTCTCGTGCATTCCCGATTCGCTTCTGCCGCACCGCTGGACGGCGCTTCCATCTTCGATGGACTCGGTACGTCGCAAGCGGTCAAGTTCCGCCCGGACCTGCGCGTCCCGCTGCTGACGATCATCACCGAAACCGACCTCTTCGGCGGCGCGGATCACGGCTATTACTCCGCGCGGCAGCCGGACAACCCGCGGCTGCGGGTCTGGGAGATCCCCGGCGCCGCCCATGCCGACAACTACACGATTCAAGTAGCCCCGATCGACAGCGGCTCTGCGCCGCTGGACGCCATCGTGGCGGCCTACGCGCCGACCAACATGCTGATGGGACAGCAACTGGCGCACTACATTAACTTCGCCCCACAACATCACTATGTGGTGCAGGCGGCGGTCGCCGCCTTGAACGAATGGGTGAGAACCGGCGAGCCAGCGCACACCGCCGAGCCCATCAAGGTCCGCGAAGGCGCTGGGCCCCAACCCATTCTGGATAACAACGGACTTGCCGAGGGTGGAGTCAGAACCCCATGGGTGGACGTGCCGATCGCCCGGACCTCTGGTCTCGGCGGCGAAGAGAGCATCATGTCCGCGATCTTCGGCTCCGGTGAGCCCTTTGACGCCGCCACGTTGAGCCGGCTCTACCCGAACGGGGCTGATGAGTACCTGTCACGTTTTACGGCCGCGCTCGACGCGGCGATCCGCGCCGGGTTCATCCTGCCGGCGGACCGTGAGGAGATCCTTCAGCTCGCCGCCGCGACGTATCCCCCGTTAGAACAGGCGGCTATCCGGTGACGGCCCTGGCACCGGGCGGACCAGGCCAGCCCCGGTGATCAGCGGCAGGTCCAACGCGGACAGCAGACCGGGCGGTGCCGCGCACACCGCCGGGATGGCATTAACCATCCGCGACGCGCCCGCCACACGCGCGCCCAGGTCGTGGTCGTGGTCCTCGGCCATCTCGAATTCGCACCGCATGCTCGGGGAACCCTCGATCTCCACACGGTAAAGTCCACGGCCCGAGGCCAACCCGTAGCCCAGGTCCTTGGGCTCGATGGAGATGTGCGGCTGCGGCCAATCCGGAGCGATGTCGTCGCGCATCCGCGTCACGTGGTCGATGACGAATGTCGGTTTGCCGCCGACGTGACCGGTCAGCGTCGAACGCATCGCCGCGATCGTCCCGGCCTCGATGTGACCCGTTGGCGTGTCGAAGGACTCGGCGGCCGGCACCCGCTCGTTGCTCTCCTCGATGTTGTCGACCTTGACGCCCAATCCGGCGGCCAGCTGGTGCACGACGGGTCCCCAGCCGAAGGTGAATATTCCCGGCTGGGCCGCGAACGCCTGGTACTCCGGCGGCTTGCCGAATCCAAGGATCTCGTAGACGGCGGACCGGTCCGGGTAGGTCGCGTAGTTGAACATCTCCGTCACCCGAATCGACTCGATGACCCGAGAGACACCCGAAAGCACCAGTGGCAGAACGTCATTGGCGAATCCGGAGTCGATGCCGGTGGTAAAGAACGACACGCCGCCGTCCAGCGCGGCCTGCCGCAGCGGATCGGTGAACGCCGCGTCGACGGCGTCGGGAAAGACCAGCGGCACCACCGAACACGACACCACGTTCTTTCCGGCCCGCAGGATCGACACCATGTCCTGCACGGCCTCCAGCGGCCGCAGGTTGGCGCCGGCGGCATACACCACCGCGTCGGCGTCGCCGGCGAGCATCGCCGCCGGGTCCTGCGTGGCCACCACCCCGACCGGCGCGATGCCACACAGCTCACCCGCGTCGCGACCCGCTTTGGCATCGCTGTGCACGACGACATCGACCAGTTGTAGCTCCGGATGGTCGATCACCCCGCGCAGGGCGATCACGCCCATGGAACCAGGACCCCAAACTCCCACCTTGAACACCAAAGTCTCCTAAGATTAGGACATCTATTCTGAGCTTTTGGACGGATCGTAAGGAGGTGATCGTGGCTACGTCAACCGCCGCGTCAACCGTTAAGTCGCCGCCGACCGGCCGCGTGATGGATGTGCTTGCTGCCCTGGCGGATTCACCGAACGGGCGGACATCGGCCGAGCTGGCGAAGACCTGCAGGATCAGCACCTCGACCTGTGCCCTGGTGCTGGCCGAACTGGAACGGCGCGCCTGGGTGACGCGGCTCGAGGACCGCCGCTACGTGCTGGGTAGCGGATTGTTCGGCCTGGTGCACGGCCTGCGGACGCAGTTCCCCCTGCTGGACCGCGGGCGTGAGGCGCTGCGCTTCCTGCACGATACGCTCGACGCCGGCTGCTCGATGTCGAAGATCGGCGGCCGGCACCTCACCACCGTCGACGCGGTCGGCCACGGCACCGACGGCGAGCACGCCGTCGGCCAGCGCTTCCCCATCGACCCGCCATTCGGCCTGGTCGCGATGGCTTGGCGCGACGCGGATTTCGTCCAAGCCTGGCTGCACCGAGTGATGCCACGCCTGACCCGCACCGAAATCACCCAGCATCAGCGGGTCCTCGCCGATATCCGCGCCCGCGGCTACGGCGCATGGCGGTTCGACGACACCCACCAATCGCTGCACAACCGGTTGTCTGACGTGCTGGCATCGCTCGAGCCGACCGCGCAGGTGACCCGCCAGCTCACCACCCTGATGACGATGGTGACGCTGCAGTCCGTCACCGATACGCTCGAAACCGAGGTGGCTGCAACGGAATTCGTTGTCCTGCCGATCTTCGGGCAGGACGGCCAGCCGGAATACCAAATCGAGATCCACCTGGGTCGCTCGGCCGGGCTGACCCTGGCCGCGCTCGACGCCGCGCTGCTGCACGCGCAGGGGCTGCTCACCGCCGGGGCGGGCCATTAGGCTGGGGTTCATGCCCGCCACCGTGCAGATCCGGCGTGCGACCGACCGGGCCGTCACCACGACATCCTGGCTGGAATCCCGGCATTCGTTCTCGTTCGGCGACCACTACGATCCGCACAACACCCACCACGGGCTGCTCCTGGTCAACAACGACGACCGAGTAAAACTGCGGGCTTCGATACCCATCCGCACCGGGACATGGAGATCATCACCTGGGTGCTGGATGGCGAACTGACACATCAGGATTCCGCCGGCAATCACGGAATCGTCTATCCCGGTCTGGCCCAACGCATGTCGGCCGGCAGCGGAATCCTGCACTCGGAGAAGAACGATTCAGCGACGGAGCCGGTCCGTTTCGTGCAGATGTGGGTAATCCCCGACGAGACCGGCATCTCCCCGAGCTACCAACAGCACGAGGTCGACAAGGAACTGTTGGGCGGCAACCTGGTCACCATCGCCTCGGGCATGCCCGGCCATGACGCGGCCGTCACCCTGCACAACCGCCGCGCGGCGCTGCACGGCGCGCGGCTGCGGCCCGGCGACACGGTGAGCCTGCCAGCCGCGCCCTACCTGCACCTATTTGTCGCGCGCGGCCGGCTCACCTGCGAGGGCGTCGGCGACCTGGACGAGGGTGACGCGGTCCGGTTCACCGACACCGACGGCCGGCGGGTGACCGCAATCGAGCCGTCGGAACTGCTGATCTGGGAGATGCACGCAAAGCTGGGCGACTGAGGCCGCATAGAGTGGGCACGACAGACAGGAGCCCGCATGTCCCAAGCGCAGCCGCGGCACGCGGCGCCGAACCCCAAGCGGAACATCAAGGCAATTCGGACCGTACGATTCTGGGTGGCGCCGCTCGTCATCACCCTGGCGCTGATGTCGGCGCTGTGCGCGCTGTACCTCGGGGGCATCTTGAACCCGATGACCAACCTGCGGCACTTCCCCATCGCCGTGGTGAACGAGGACGCCGGACCGACGGGCGCCCAGATCGTCGACGGCCTGGTCGCCGGGCTGGACAAGAACAAGTTCGACGTCCGGGTGGTGACCCATGACGAGGCCCACCGGCTGCTGGACAGGGCCCAGGTTTACGGGTCGGCCCTGATACCGCCGACCTTCTCGTCGACGCTGCGCGAGTTCGGGGCAAGCGCGGTCGAGCCCACCCGTGCGGAGCGGCCGGCGATCACGATCTCGACCAACCCGCGGGCGGGCACGCTGGGCTCCAGCATCGCCGGCCAGACCCTGACCCAGGCGATGGCCGTGGTCAATGGCAAAGTGGGACAACGGCTTACGGCGGAAGTCGCGGCGCAGACCGGCGGGGCGCCGCTGGCCGGGGCGTCGCAGTCGGGGATCGCCAGCCCGATCGACATCAAGTCGACCGTCTACAACCCCTTGCCCAACGGCACCGGCAACGGGCTGTCGGCGTTCTATTACGCGCTTTTGCTGTTGCTGGCGGGATTTACCGGCAGCATCGTGGTCAGCACGCTGGTGGATGCGCTGCTCGGCTACGTGCCGGCAGAATTCGGCCCGGTGTATCGCTTCGCCGAGCAGGTCAGGATCTCGCGATTCCAGACGTTGCTGCTCAAATGGGCCATGATGGTGCTGCTGGCGCTGCTCACGTCGCTGGTTTACCTGGCGATTGCCGACGACCTCGGCATGCCCATCGACCTCGGCTGGCAATTGTGGGCGTACGGGGTCTTCGCGATCGTCGCGGTCGGCATCACATCCAGTTCGTTGCTCTCCGTGCTGGGCACGGGCGGGCTGCTGGTCAGCATGCTGATCTTCGTGATCCTCGGGTTGCCGTCGGCCGGCGCCACCGTCCCGCTGGAGGCGACGCCGCCGTTCTTTCACTGGCTGGCCGAGTTCGAGCCGATGCACCAGGTGTTCCTGGGCACGCGGTCGCTGCTCTACCTCAACGGCCACGCGGGAACCGGGTTGTCCCAGGCGCTGCTCATGACGACGGTCGGCCTGGTCATCGGCCTGTTGCTGGGGGGCATCGTCACGCACCTCTACGACCGCAAGGGCTTCCACCGGATCCAGGGGGCGGTCGAGATGGCGATCGCCATGGAACATCAAGCGCAACACCAGGCCCGCCAGAGCAAGCGCGAAAGTGCAAGCGAGCAAACGTAATTCCGGCGCGGCTCAAGCGTCATGCGTTTGTTATCAAAGTTGACAGTGTGGTTTGTGTGACTGATGCTGTGAGTGTTGCGTTTAGATCAGTGCCGGAAGGGCTACCGTGCCGACCTCAACTGCCAGCTTGCGCCGGCTGGTGGCCTGCTGCGCCGCCGTGGTCGCATGCGTGACGCTGGCGTGCACCGCGGGACAGCCCGTCGCCCACGCCGCCGACGGACGGGATCTGCTGGCTAACGCCATCAACGCCACCCGGGGTTCGTACCTGGTCTACAACTTCGGGCCCGGCCACCCCACGCCGATGCTCAATGCCGGCGGCGGCTGGTACGAGATGAACAACGGCGGCCATCTGATGATCATCAAGAACGCGGCGGGACGCCTTGCGCCGCACCTGCTGGTGGACAGCCACCGGGGTGATCAGGCGCGCTGCGAGCACAATCCCGGGGCCCGCACCGGCGAGGGGCTGTGGCAGGCGTCGGAGATCTACCCGCCGCTGCAGGCGTGGCAGCGGATGGGGCAGCCGACGATCGCGATCAACGCCAACTTCTTTGACATTCGGCCGCAAAAGGCCGGCTCGTGGCGCCAGACCGGCTGCAGTTCGCCGCTGGGCGCCTTCGTCGACAACACCCACGGCCAGGGCCGGGCCAACCAGGCGGTCACCGGCACCGTCGCGTATCCCGGCAAACAAGGCCTCTCCGGTGGAGGTGAGAGCTGGAGCGCGCTGACGACGATGATCCTGCCCTCGGGCGGTGCGCCGTACGTGGTCTGGCCGCGGGGCAAGAAGGATTACGACGCCGCCACCCCCGTGGTCCAGGACTTGCTCAACAAGAACGAGAGGTTCGTCGCGGTATCCGGAATCGGGTTGTTGGCTCCCGGCAACACCGGACAGCTTCACGACGGCGGCCCCAGCGCGGCGCGAACGGCCCTGGCCTACGCCAAGCAAAAGGACGAGATGTACGTCTTCGAGGGCGGGAGCTACACCCCGGACAACATTCAGGACCTGTTCCGCGGCCTGGGCAGCGACACCGCGGTGCTGCTCGACGGCGGTGGGTCGTCGGCCATTGTGCTGCGCCGCGACACCGGGGGCATGTGGGCCGGTGCCGGGTCGCCCAGGGGATCGTGCGACACCCGCCAGGTTTTGTGCGACTCGCACGAGCGGGCGCTGCCCAGCTGGCTGGCCTTCAACTAGCCACGCCCGCAGGGCTTTTGCTATTGGCCGGCCCGAACAGAAAGATCAGCAGGCTGGCCGCCACCACCGTCGCCGCGACCGCGAACACCGGCGCCACGACGAATCGTGACATCGTCGCGCCGACCAGGGCGCCGGCGCACATGGTGAAAACCACGCTGGCACGCAGCTTTTCGCGGGTGCCCGTGCCGCCGGCCAGCCGGCTGTCCACGCCGAGGCCGACGATGGTCGACGTCAACACGGTGGTGGTGAGCTCCTGGATCCCGAATTGACGGGCGGTGGAGTGCTGCAGGCCGAATGTCACCGCCAGGATGCCGATCACGATGAGCTTGGTGTCGTCGTCATAGCGCAGCACGCCCATGCCCGCCAGGATCGACAGCCCCGTTAACAGCGCGATCTCGATCCCGAAAACCGTGGTGAGCCAGCGCCGCGTCCGCTCACCGAAATACCGTGTCAGCCGGCCCCCGAGGATGGTGGCGCCGACGAAGGTGGGCAGGGCCATGACGACGGCGGTCAGGTCGATGCTGGTCCTCGGCGCCAGCCAGAAGCCGAGAAAGATCACGTTGCCGGTCATGTTGGCCACGAAGACGTGGCCAAGGACCAGGATGCTGATCGAGTCGGCCAAACCGGTCGCAAAGGTCAGCAACAGCAGCGCCACGACGGTGAATCGCTCGGCAACCGGCGAGGTAACGGCCATGGGATGCAATGTCTTTCAGCAGAGTTCGCCGGGCCGGAGCGCACTCACTCGTGCGGCGTCAAATCCAGCGAAGTGATGGTTGTCATCCTGGTCACCAGCCAGCGGCCTTTGGCGCGTTTCATGAACAACCGGTAGGACAGGTACTTTAGCGCCGGGACGTTCTTGGTCAGCGGACTGGTGGACGTGGTGTTGGTGTAGACGATGACGACGGCATTCGGGTCGTCCAGCGATTCGACCGCGGCGCCGGTGACTTCCGTGTTGTTGGTGACTTTGGCCTGCTTGTTGGGGGCCACGATCGTGTCGACGAATTTGCGGTACTGGGCCTCGAAATCGCCGCTGAGGTAGGTGGCGGCGCGATCGGCCAGGGTGTCCATGTTCTCCGGCGTGTAGGTCCACAGCGTCGTGATGGCATTGGCCGCGGTCCGGGCCACTTTCAGCTTGGTCGTGGCGGTGGCGCGATCGGTGAGGTATGGCTGGACTGTCGCGCCCGCGAATGCCGCCGAGCCGACGAACAGCGCGGCGGCGGCGGTGACGGCGATGGCGAGCCGCTTGCCGGCCAGCAGTTTGGTCCGGGTACGGCCGCCTTCGGTGACCCCGACCGTTTCGGCCTCGGCGTCGGGTTGTCGCGCCGCGTCACCGTCGGTCTCGTCGGGGGCGGCCTCAGCGGATTCCGTTGCAGTACCGTCGCTTTCGTCGCACCGCGCGGCGTCACCCTCCGGGGCGTCCGTGTCCGCGTCGGCGGTCAGATCACCTGCAGCAGGTTGCTGATCTTCCACTGATTCCCTTCCTGCGTAACGGTTGCCGTCCAGCGATTGGTGTTTTCGAATACCTGCTTTTCGTCCGGCGACTTGGAGGTGACCTCGGTGGCCACCATCACCGTGGCGCTGCCGTCGTCGTTCCACCGTTCCACGCCGGCGCCCAGGACGGTGCCGGTCGCGGGTTCGGCCCGGGCGACCTGGAGCAGGATCTCGTTCGCTTCCTCGTGGTACTGCTTGGCGAAATCGCCCGTCGCCTGGCCCAATATCCGGGCCACATAGTCGTTGGCGTGATAGGGGTCGACCGAGGTGAACTGGGCCATGAACCCCGTCACGTAGTTGAGCACTTCGCGGTCCTTTGACGCGGCACGCACGCGGGATTCGTGCGAGATCAGCATCAGCGTGCAGACCAGGATCGCGGCGGCCATCAGCATCGCGGCGGCCGTGGCGGCCAGCGGCAGGCCCCATGGTCGCCGCGGTGGGGCCGGGTGCGCGACGAGGAGTGGCTCCTCACCCGGTTGAAACTTGCGGCGGGGACTCATTTTCCGTTCCCGGGCGGTTTCGGCTTGGTCAGGACGGTGAGGTCGTCGACGCGCCAACGGTCGTCGCCGCCCTTGGCGAAATTCACCCGGACGGTCGCGCTGATGTAGCGTTCCTCCGGCGCCGCGCCCCGCCGGCCCTGCATGAACAACAGCATCGTCGCGCGATTCGGCGTCGCCGATTCGATCGAGCCGTCGGTCACCCAGTACTCGTTGATCACCGGGTTCCCGTGCTGCACAACGCCTTGCTGAGCCGCCAGCTGACCGCGATATTTGTCGGTGGCCAGCGATCGGGCGCGCGCGAAATCGTCGTTCAACGACTTTGGGTCGTACGTCAACATCTGCGCGACGATCTTCGGCCCCTGCGTCGCGATCTGTGCGCGAGTGTGGTCGCTCGCCCGATCCCGGGAGTACACCACCGCATAGCTCACGGCTGCACCTCCCAGGCACAGCGCCGCCGCGGCCAGCACCGCCATCGCGGTCCACCGTCGCATGTTGGGCGGGCGGTCCGCTTCGACGCGTCGCACTTCGGTGCGCAGCAGCAGGTCGGCAAAGGTGCGGTGGCGTGAATCCCACAGCGGCCACAGCCATCCCACCACCGATGCGGTGTCGAGCAGGTGCGCCACGTCGCGCAGCAACAGCCTCCACGGCCCGGCGGCCGGCCCGTCGCGGCGGGCCACCGCGATTCCGAAGAGGGCGCGTCCCAGGCTCCACCCGGTGGCCGCCGGCAGCAGCAACCGGTTGACCAACATCGCCAGGATGGCCAGCCCGATGACGGAAACGCACGACCACCACCACACGCCGCGTCCGGGCACGGTCAAAGCCACCAACGCCATCGTCGTGGCCACGGCGATAACCGGAAGGACGTCGACGGCGAATGCGCCGGCACGAAAATTCCACGGCGCCAACGTATCCCGCGGTGACCGCTGGACGGCCGCCGTGGTCTGAGCCTCGTCGACCACCACCGTCACTTCGTCACCTGGTCGAGCTTGGAGATCTTGTACTGACCGTCGGCGAGTGCCATTGTGACCCGTAGGCGGTAGCCGGCTTCGTTTTGGGACTGATCGGTGGACACCTTGACACGCATGGCGACCAACACGTCGACCGAGCCGTCGTTGTTGTTGCGCTCCACCGCCGCCCGCACATCGGACACCTGAACGTGGACGTTCGCGGCCTGATAAGCCTGCACCATCATGCTGGTGTACAGGAGCGCCTGCGAACGGAAAGCGTCTGTGCCACAGTCGATGATCTTCTGCTCGCTGGCGGCCATCGCGTTGGTGTCGGGCGCCTGGGTCGCCGACACGCAATCCACCGCCGCCTTGAGCGCCGCGGCATCGTTGCGCGCTATGGCTTGGCTTTCGTGGTGGAAACGCAGCGCAAAGTAGCCGCCGGCCCCGAGGGCACCGGCGCACAGCACCAGCGCGGCGGCGATGCCGGCCAGCCACCCGCGACCCAGACGCGACGGACGGCGCTCGACATTCCCGCTCCCGGCCTCGGAGTCCGCCGAATCCTCGGCCGTTACCTGATCCTGCAACGAATCGTTCGCGTCGATTCAGCCGGCTGGTGCCAGCATCTCCTTCCATCCGTCGTCTCCTGTTTTGGTCGAGTTTTCGACGGAGTATTTGGCTCCGTCGGGCCCTACCAGTTCACCGCTTTGGGGGCTATAGACGGCTACAGGAGGCCCGCTCGGAGTGTAAACACACGGGTTGGGCTGTTGGCCATTGCACTGCACGGTTCCGGTTCCCGGCCGCGACAACGGATCGCTGGTGGGCGGGGGGGTCCCCGCCACCCGGTCCGAGGGTGCGGGGTTCAGGCCAGTGTCGACTGATGGTGCCGGGATCACCAGGCCCGGTTTGACCGGCTGATCGCAGCGCGCCGACGGCGCGGGGCAGGTCAGGAGTTGGTTGGGGTCGCCGTACCAGGGGTTGGTCCCGGCCGGCACGTAGGGTTTGGGGTCGCGGCATTCCCGCGGCGAGGCCGCGCGCTTGCCCGGGACATCGACACAGGGGATGTTGCGTGATCCGCGCACGCTGTTGGCCGGGGTGTCCATCGGGATCTTGCAGTAGGTGCCCGAGGGCAACGGCTGCATGCTGGTGTCGGCCGGTGATCGCCACTGTGACGCCGGAATGAACCCGGTCAGACACGGCGGCGGCTGGTTGATCGACAACGCCAGGTCCAGGGCGGCCATGTTCGGGAACGGCGCGGCCACCGTCTGCGCGATCGACGCACCCTGCGGCAGGAACACCAGCACCTGCTCCACGCCGGTGTGGTACTTCTTGAGCAGGTCGATCACCACCTCGAGATTCGCCAGCGTCTGCGGCAGCGAATCCCGGACGTCGCTGAATACCTCGTTGACTTGATCGGCGGTCGGTGCCGCCTGCGACAGCACGCTTTTCAGATGCCGGTCTTGCTGGGCTGACTGTGCGGCCAACGTATTGAGGTTGTGTGCCCAGCGCTCGATGGCGTCACCGGATTTGACCTGGCTGTCGATCACCGGTCCGGAGTTCGCGATGATGTCGTTGATGTCGGTGATGTTGGTTTTGAAGTCGCCGACGATGGCTTGGGTGGAGTCGACTAGTCGTTGCAGGGCGGGGCCTAGGCCGCCGACGGATTGCGCGGTTTCGTCGAGCAGGGAGCCGATCTTGTCTTTGGGTAGTACTGCGAGTCCGCGGTTGGCGGTGTCTAGTGCTGGGCCGATCTCGGCGGGCACGGTGCCGTGGGTGATGGTTTGCCCGGGTGAGAGGTTTTTGCCGGGGTTTCCCGTGGAGACTAGGTCTAGGTATTGTTCACCGACTGCTGATACCGAGTGCACGTGGGCGATCGCGTCGGCCGGGATTTTGTAGCGGCTGTCGATGCTTATCGTGGCTTGGGCGCCGTGTTCGGTGGGTTCGACGTCGGTGACTTTGCCGATGGTGATGCCGCGGTAGGTCACGTTGGCGGTGGGGTATAGGCCTCCCGAGGCGGGTAACTCGGCCTTCAGGGTGTAGCGGCCGATGCCGGCCAGGCTCGGGATCTGTAGGTAATACACCCCGAGCACGAGCAGGGAAATGACCGTCAAGATGCCGAAGGCGACTAGCTGGCGTCGGATGAAGGGGGTCAGCAATTGCGGTCCCCCCTTTCCACCAGCGGCCCGCCCGGGGCGTCATTGGGGTTAGGGGTGTAGCGCACGTCGGGGATCATCGTCTCGGGATCACGCCCAAAAGACTGCTCAAGAGCCCGCAGCGCCCCCGACAACCCCGTCCCGGTAAGAAACGCATTATCAATCGCGCTATAGGTCAGGTCGAGGGTCAGCGACACGTTCACGTAGTCACCGCGGAATAGCTTGGGAACGGTGTCGATGTCGAACGGCTGGGTCAGGATTAGCTTTAGTGCGCCGATCAGATATGGCGAGGCGCGGCCGAGTTCTTTGAGTGGGCATTGCAGGGCTTGCAGGTCGGTGTGCAGGGGCCCACGCGCCTCCGCCAGGTAGTGGTCGGCGGCTGCGCTGAGTCGTCCTACCGCGTCGGTGGCGTTGATGAGTAGTTGTTTGGTGTCGGCGAAATGTTTGATCAGCGGCGGGATGTCGGTCAGGACCCGATCGAGCACGTCGGCGCGCCCGCCCACGTAGGTCAGTAGCCGGTTGGTGGAGTCGATGGCGTGGGTGATGTCCTCGCGTTGTTGATTGAGTTGAGTGGTGAAGGTGTCTAGCTTGCCCAGGAAGGACCGGATCTGCTCGCCTCGGCCGTGAAAGATGGTGTAGACCTCGTTTTGCAGCACCTCCAGGTTTGGGATGCCGCCGCCGCGCAGGATCAGGGCGAGGCTGGCCAGGGTTTGCTCGGTGGTGGGATAGGCCGAGGAGTTCTTCAGCGGAATGGTGTCGCCGTCCCTGAGCGGCTGCGGGGAGGGGTTGGGTGGGGCGGCTAGCTCCACATGCTGGGATCCCAACAGGCTGGTCTGGCCGATCTTGGCGATCGCGTTCTTGGGCAGCTTGACGTTTTTGTCGATGCCCAGCGTCAAGGTGGCGATCCAGTTCTTGAGCGCGATGGCGCGGATCGAACCGACGAACACATCAGCGACCATCACCTTGCTGTTGCCGTTGATCGCCAACGTGTCGGGCACCTGCACATAGACGGTGTAGGAGCCCGCCCCACTGCCCGGACCACCCGGAATCGCCACATTAGAGATCCCCCGCCAACCACACGAGCTGGCCACCAGCACGGCCACCAACACCACCAGCCCCTGCCAACCCCGCCGCCGGATCCAACCCAGCACGCTCACTGGCCACCTCCCACGTCAGCGGGTCCACCCGCGTTGGGTGCGGGCGCGGCCACCGGCACCGGCGTGGGAGCGACGGGACCCGGGGCTACCTCTGGTCCGGGTGGTGGCGGCGGGATGGGCACGGGAGCGTTGAGCCCCATGGGCGGCAGGATGGGGTTTTCGTCGTAGGCGTTGGGGGGTCCCGGCGGGGTTTGCAGGGTCGATTGCACCGGTGCGATGTTGGGTCCGCCCATCAACTCCGCCAGCGAGTCCGGGGTCATCAGGCCCGCGGTGATCGGCCCGACCTGTTGGCCCTGCATGCCCGGGGCCACGATCCAGCCGGGTTGGGTGTTGCGGTGCGACGTCGGCGTATCCGGGCTCCAGATCCCGGGCACGGTGGTGTCCTTATACCCGTTGGGTGGCTGTAGCCGCGGCTCGGAGTAGGCGACCTCCTTAGGCAGCGTTTCGGCGGTGGAAAACAGGTTCAACCCGAACGGCAAGTAATTGAACTTGATCGCGTCAAGGATCGGCGCCAGATATTGCGCGCACAGTTCGGCGGAATCTTGATACCCGAGCCGGCTGCCGGCCTGAATCGAGCTGCAGATGAACTGCATCGGATTGGCGAAGTTGGTGATCGCCGGAACGGCGACAACCGAACCGTGCGACGGGTGATAGATCTGGTTAATATTCGCGGCGGCCGTCGGAAGAACATGCAGCGCGGTCTCCAGCCCGTTGAGCGAATCGGGTTGCAGCAGGGTGTTTGTCGCGGTGGCCAGGTTGTTGACGTCGTGGGTGAGCACCTCGCGGTTTTTGTTCAGGAACGGGCGCACCGTGGTCAGCAGCCCGTCGAGCTGGCCGATGGCGTTGGCCAGGGCGCCGTCGGAGCTCGCCAGGCGGGTGGTGAAATCGGCCAGGTTTTGATTCAGGGCGACGAACTGCGCGTCGTCTTGATGCAGTGCGTTGACGAACAGCGCCAGGCTTTTGACTACGGCGAAGAAGTCGCCGCGGCCCTCGTTGAGCGCGGTCAACGCCCGCGAGAGGCTGTTCAGTGTGGTGTTGATCTGCTTGCCCTTGCCGGCCAGCCCATCAGCGAACGAGGTGATGACCTCCCCGAACGGGCCGGTGGGCTGCTGGGGGGTGGGGCCGAGTTTGGCGATGATGTTGGTGATGCTGTTACGCAGCTGATCCCACTCCACGGGCACCTGGGTGCGCTCCTGGGGAATCACCGCGTTATCGGCCAGCACCGGCCCACCCTTATAGGCCGGCTCCAACTGAATCGCCCGTGAGGCCACCAACGTCGGGTTCAGGATCACCGCCGAGGCGTTGGCGGGCACCTTGTATTTGTTCTGGTAGTGGAAGGTGACCTTCATCGCGTCCCCGGCCGGTTCGATCGCATCGATCGCCCCCACCCGCAACCCCATGATCTGGACCTTGTCCCCGGCATACAGGGCGTTGGCCGCCGGGAAATAGGCCACCACCGTGTTATTCGTCAACTTCTCATACAGCCGCCAACCGACATACCCGACGACGAGGGCCAGCACGATCACCAGCGACCCGAGGATCACCGACGTGCGGGACAGCTTGGGCAGCCGAATGTTGCGGATGTCAAAGATGGTGCTCAATTCTGGCTACCCCCTCCCGCCGCGCCGCTGCCTCCCGCACCGCCGGGGTTGATAAACGGGGCCGGCAGCTGCTCACCGGGCCCGGCTGGTGCCGGCGGGCCCGGGGGCAGGCCCGGCGCGAACGTCGACGGCGGCGGCGTGGGCCCGGCCGGCGCCACCCCCTCAGTGCGCGCGCCCGGCGGCGCCTGCGTCGGTAGCGGCACCGGGGTACCGACAACATTGGGAGCCGGCTGTCCCGGGCGCCCGGCGATCGGGATGCCCGGCGTGGGCGGCAGACCACCGGGATTCGGCGACCCCGCCACATCGATCGGCGCGGGGAACCCCGGCCCGCCGAACGGGCCAGCGGCAGCACCCGCACACGGCAACGGATTCCACGGCCGCGGCAGACCCTCGTCGCCCACGGTGACGTTGCCGCCGGGATTGGCTGGGGTGTAGGAGCAGGGTGATCCGGGTGGGACGGCCGGCCCGGGATGCTCCGGGGTGCCTTCGAGCGCCGGCGGCGCCGGCGGCGGCGCGCCGTTGGGGAACCGGGTGCCGTTGGGGTCGGGCCACCGGAATTCGGGCAGTCCGGCGCTGCGCCAGAAGTTCTCCGGGTCGATGCCACGCTTTTTGAAGGCCGCGTCGACCCAGGGCTGCAGGATCTGATACGGCGCCAGGTTGTGCAGCACCACCTTGAAGAACGGGCCCGACGCGATGGCCTCGTTGAGCGACGGCAGGAACTTGCCGACCTCGGTGAGTCCGGCGGCGACGTCGTCCTTGCGCTGCACGAGGATGTCGCTGACAGTGCGCAGCTGCTCCAGCACGTGGTTGAGGTTGGGGTTGTCGTTGATCAAGCCCTTCACCTGTTCGGAGAACGCGGCGACGTTGCCCAGCAACGCGTCGATAGCCTGGCCGCGTTCGTTGAAGGCGGCCAGCAGTGTCTTGGCGTTGACCAGCGCCCGGTCGATCTGCTCGCTGCGGTCACCCAGCACGCTGGCCACCTGGTTGGCCTGGGCCAGCAGATGGGTGACCTGTTCGTCGCGTTTGCCGATGGTGTCGGAGAACCTGGCCACCCCATCGAGCGCGGCGCTCAAATGCGGGTAGGTCGCATCGATGGTCTGCGACAACACGTGCAGCGACTCTTTGACCGTGTCGATATCCCAACCCGAAGCGGCCTTGGTGACATCAAAGAACGCGTCATAAATCTGATAAGGCGTCGTACTTTGACCCAGCGGCAACGCGGCCCCGGGCCGCAACGTCTGGGAGCCCCGCGCCTCGACCTCGAGAATCTTCTTACCCAAAATGGTGTCGGTCTTGATCGCCAACCGGCTCTCGGTGCCGATAGTGTTAGCGCCGATGGAGAACTTCAGCACGATGTGGTCGCCGTCGATCTTGAGGCCCTCCACCTTGCCGACGTCCACCCCGGCGATACGCACCTTGTCCCCGGTATTGATGCCCCCCGAATCGGTGAACTGCCCGTAATAGCTCGGCTTGGCGAACAGCATCGGCACACTGGTGAAGCTTTGACCCACGCCGATGACCAAGGCCGTCACCAGAATGCCCATGATCCCAATACGCAGCCGATTGGGGGGTTCCAGCGTTCTCATTGCGGCGTGCACCTCCCCGTCGGCTGCTGGAACAGCCGCACCGTGCGGACCGGGCCGCCGCCCTGCAGACCGTTGAGCTTGACGGTGATGTCGCAGGCGTAGAAGTTCACGAAGTCGCCATAAGACCCGATGCCGCGCCCGATCATGTTCAACGCGGTCGGCACCTTGTGCAGGTAGTCGTTGAGCTGGTCGCGCTGATCGATGAGCGGCTGCTGCACCGCGTCCAGATAACCCAGGGTTTTGTGCAGCAGCGAGCGGTCTTCGGCCAGCAGATCGGCGACCGTGCCCGCGGCGTTGCTGATGTGGGCGGTCCCGCCGGCCAGCTGATCGCCGTGGTCTTTGAGCCCGGTGATGAGCACCTCGAGGTGGTTGACGGTCTGATCGAATTGCTGGCGATGCCGCACCGTGGTGTCTAACACGATGTTGAGGTTCGTGATCACCTCACCGATCGCTTGGTCGCGCTCGCCCAGCCGTGTGGTCAGTTGCGCGGTCTGATCCAAGATGTCGTTAAGGGTGCCGCCCTGACCCTGAAACACCGTGATCAGCGTGGTGGCGATGGTGTTGACCTTCTGCGGGTCCAGCGCCCGAAACAAGGGTTTGAACCCGCCGATCAGCGCGTCCAAATCTAGGGCCGGGGCGGTCCGCGCCAGCGGGATAAACCCCCCCGGCGGCAAGACCTTCTCGGCGCCTTCGCCCTGACCGCGTTTGAGCTCCAGGTAGCGGTTGCCGATCAGGTCCAGGTAGCGGATCTGGGCGGTCGTCGACTCATACAGCGGCACCGCGCGATCCACGGCGAACTCCACCCGCGCCCGCCTACCGCCCTCGACCAGCTGCACCGAGGAGACCTTGCCGATCTCCACCCCCGAGGCGCGCACGAACTGACCCTGTCGCAGACCGCTGACATTGGCGAACTCCGCCGAATACCCGTAGGTGCGGTCAAAACGCATCTGACCGAACACCACGATGATCATCACGGTAAAGATCAACAGCACCACCGAGAAGGCGCTGAGCCGCACGAGGGTACCGGTGATTTTCATGGGTTGATCGTGTTATCCCCGACTTGGCGGCCCCAGACATACTCGAGCGCATACGGCGAACCCGTGTCCAGATGGTTATACGGCGCAATGCTGTTGCCGGAGTCCATCACCAATTCGGGTGCGGGCCAAAGGTCGTGGGTGATGTGCTGCCAGCACCCCGGGGCGCCTCCCGGTCCACCACGAGCGTTCACCCGCGGCAAATTCTCCGGATAAACATAAGGATTCGGCGCACCGCCGACCAATCCGGCAAGACCCCCGAGTCCCATGGTGAGCACGCTGGCAGCCGTAAGCGATAGCGGATTCGCAATGAGTCCCAACCCCGACAGCGCCTGAGTGTGGCTATTGAGCGAGTAGCCGTTGCCGCCCAGGAACGAGGCGGCCTTGGGCTCGATGTCGTGGTAGTTGCGGACAGCGCAGAAAATGGCGGGACTGTAGGTGTCCAGCAGTTGGGCCGAGGGCACCAGGTCGGCGGCGCCGCGCGCCAGATACGGTCCGCCGCGGCCGAAGATGTCGGCGCCGGTGTTGCCGAACCCGGCCGCCGACAACAACGCCTGATCGAGATCCTTTTGCTGCGCGTTAAGGGTGCGCGAGGTGATCACCGCGTTGTTGAGGAAGTCGAACAGATCCGGTGAAGCGGCGCCGTAGGTGTCACCCAGATCCGCCAACTGCGCAATGTCGCGGCGGGCCTGCGGCATCCGCGGATTGACATCATCGAGGATCGCGTTGGCGTTAACGATCGACTGCCCGAACCGATCACCGAGCCCGGCCAACGACTGCGCGGCCGCCGACAGCGTCAGGTTCAACTTGACCGGATCCACCTTTTCCGCGATCGAGGTGATGGTCTGAAACAACGTGTTGATCTCGGTGGTCACCGACCTCGCATCAATCACCGTGTGCGGGGTAATGCGTTGCGGGGACGGGTTTTTCGGCGTCGTCAACGACACATACTTGCCGCCGAACACCGTGGTCGCCTTGATATCGGCATCCACATTGGCCGGAATCAACGACAAATACCGTGGGTAGACGTCCAGGCTGAACTTGGCCGCCGGCCTCCCATCACGCACGGTCTCCGAAATAGAACCCACCCGGCCGATCTGCACCCCGTTATAGGTGACCTTCGAGCCCGGATCCATCACCAACCCCGCCCGCGAGGCCACCATCGTCAACCGGGTCGTGGGCGTGAAATCACCCCGGAACTGCCCATACACCAACACCAAAACCAGCGCCCCGACGACCAGCAAAATGATCCCGGCCAACTTATACGGCGGGTTGCGCGGGGCATTGATCTTGGCGGGGCCCTTCACCGGTGAGGTCATGGCCGCTACACCGTGAGCGCGAAGTTGGGGTTGACGCCGTAAAGCGCCAACGCGGCACATAGGACAACCACCGGCACCGTGACCAGCGAGAAGCGCATCGACCGGCCCACGGCCTCACCCACACCGACCGGCCCGCCGCCCGCGTTATACCCGTAATAGCAGTGGGTGATCATCACGGCCGCGGTGATCAGGATGGCCTCCAGAAACGACCAGAACACGTCGTCGGGGCGCAAAAACGTGCGGAAATAGTGGTCATAAGTGCCGTTGGACTGCCCGTAGAGCACCGTGGTGGTGATCTGCGGAGACAGGAATGCCATGATCATCGCCAGCGCATACAGCGGAATAATCACCACCAGCCCGGCCATGATCCGGGTGGTCGCCAAAAACGAGATCGACTTGATGCCCATCACTTCCAGGGCGTCGATCTCCTCGCTGATCCGCATCGCCCCCAACTCCGCGGTCGCCCCGGCACCGACCGTGGCGGCCATCGCGATACCGGTGACCACCGGGGCGGCGATGCGCACGTTGATCAGCGCGGCGAAAAACCCGGTGAACGCCTCCACCCCGATGTTGCCCAGCGAGGCAAAACCCTGGATGGCCACCAGCGAGCTGCCCGACAGCGTCACGAAACCGACGATCGCGGCGGTGCCACCCACGACGGCCATCGCCCCGGTGCCCATGCCGATCTGGGCGATCAGCCGCAGCGTCTCCTTGCGATAGTTACGTAGCGCGTGTGCCATATGTCCGACGGCGACCGCCCCGAACCAGGCCATTTGACCGATGTCGTCGAGCGCGCGGGCGGCCGCACCGCCGTAGCGGTTGAGGTTTTCGGCCGCTCGGGGGAAGCGGGCGCGCAACACGGCGGTGGTCGACATGTCAGTGCCCCGTTCCGAATCGCACACCGATCGTGGTCAGCACCACGTTGACGGCAAACAGCGCGACCACGCACAACACGACGGTCTCGTTGACGGCGGTGCCCAGCCCCTTGGAGCCCCCACGCACGGTCAGCCCGCGAAAACAGCCGACCAGCCCGGCTATCAAGCCGAAACATGCCGCCTTGACCATCGCGATGACCACTTCGGGCAGGCCGGTGATGGTGGTCAGGGTGGCCAGATACGCCCCGCCCGACACGTTTTGCAGATACACCCCGAACAGGTAGCCGCCCACCAGACCGACCGTAATCACCAGGGCATTCAGCAGTGTGGCAACGACCGTGGCGGCGACCACCCGGGGCACCACCAGCCGGTGAATCGGGTCGATGCCCAACACCTCCATCGCGTCGATCTCCTCGCGGATGGTGCGCGCGCCCAGATCCGCGCAGATCGCCGTCGACCCCGCGCCGGCCACCACCAACACCGTGACCTGCGGCCCGAGCTGGGTCACCGCGCCGATCGCCGCGCCCGCACCGGACAGATCGGCGGCACCGAACTGGGCCAGCAGCACATTGAGCGTGAAGATCAGCAGCACCGTGAACGGCACCGAGACCAAGATGGCCGGCAGCAACGCCACCCGCATGATGAACCAGCACTGCAAGATGAACTCGCGCCACTGAAAGGGCCAGCGGAACAACGCTTTTCCAGTCAGCACACACATCCGGAAAAACCCACCGACGAGGGTCAACGGCGTCTGCAGCTGATCACGCAGATAACCAACCAGGTAGGGGCCCGTCGACGTCGAAGTCACCGCTGCTCCCTCACCCTGGCGCCGCGTGCCCGTGGGCGCCGCGGCGAATCGTGTTGCACGCCTCGCCCCCTCGCCGCTACGCGGCTGGGGATGCCTCCTCCTTGCACCGACTCGTGTGTGCTCATCGGTTCCCTACTCGCAAGTAGTAACGGAGACCACAGGAATGTACCCGATGGTTCTTTCCGTGTGAACCACATCCGCACAATTACCCCTTCGTTAATGGCGGGCAAACGTTACAGTTTCCTCAGCCTTCCTCTCTGGTTGCTGAATCACTTGCAGCTGAATGGCTTTCAGCTGTATATATGGCTCCGTAGCGCACCCGTAGCTCAGTCTTGAGGACCTTGCCGGCGGGGTTGCGGGGCAGCGCGTCGACGATCTCGAGCGCCTTGGGGTGCTTGTAGCGCGCCAGCCGCTCGGCCAGAAACTCCTCCAGATCGTCGAGCCGTAGCTCATCGCCGGCGACGGCCGCGACCGCGATCGGCACCTCACCCCACTTCTGGTGGGCCCGGCCAATGACGGCGACTTCGACTATCCGGGGATGGCCGGCGAGCACGTTCTCCACCTCGGCGCAGTAGATGTTCTCGCCGCCGGAGATGATCATGTCCTTCTTGCGGTCCACCACCCAGACGTAGCCCTCCTCGTCCATCCGGACGAGGTCTCCCGAGTGGAACCAGCCGCCGGCGAACGCCTCCGCCGTCGCCTCGGGGTTGTTCCAGTAGCCGCTCATCAACGTCGGTGCGCGGTAAACGATTTCGCCCACTTCTCCGACCGGCACGTCGTTCATGTTCTCGTCGACCACGCGGGCGGCGACGGTCGGGATCACCTTGCCGACCGATCCGCGTTTGCGGATCGCGTCGTCGCCGAGCAGCATGCAGGTGACCGGAGACATCTCCGTCTGGCCGAACGCGGCCAGTATCTGGGTTCCGGGGAACGTCGCCGACATCTCCCGCAGCAGCGCGTCGGGCGCCGGAGCGGCTCCCCACGACATCACCCGCAACTTCAGGTCGCGGGGCCGCGCGTGCTGCTCGGCGCAGACCGCCTGCCACTGGGCGGGCACCAGGAAGATCCCGGTGACCTTCTCCGCGGCCAGCACGTCGAGCAGTTGCCCGGGATCGAACGCGCCCAGCGGATAGATCACCGTGGGAGTGCCCAGCAGCATGCCGATCAGCAGGTTGCCGATTCCGGCGATGTGGAAAAAGGGGACCCCGACGAAACCGACGTCACCGTTTATGTCGGCGCCGGTGGTGTAGAGCCCGGTCATCGTCTGACCGGTCAGGTTGGTGTGGGTCAACACCGCGCCTTTCGGGCGGCCGGTGGTGCCCGAGGTGTACATGATCAGCGCCGGCGAGTCGTCCGGGATGTCTGGGATGTCCCTGGGGCCGTGCGCATCGCCGGGCTCGTTGACGAGGTCCTCGTAGCCCAACACGCCGTCGCCGGTCGAGCCGCCGGCCGCGACGATCGTGTCGAGCAACGGCTGGATGTCGCGCACCCCGACGGCCACCGGGGCAAGCACCGCCTCGGTGATCATCACGCGCGCTTCGCAGTCCTCGACCAGGAAGGCGATCTCGGCCGGGGTGAGCCGGAAGTTCAGCGGGACGGCGATGGCCCCCAGGGAGTTGACGGCAAGCACCGACTCGACGAATTCCGTGCGGTTGAGCATCAGGATCATGACCCGGTCGCCGAAGCCGACCCCCCGGCGGCTCAGCGCGTCGGCCAACGCCACCACCCGGCGGCGCAACACGTCCCACGTGATCGTGTCGCCCAGGAACCGCAGCGCCGTCGCGTGGGGCTGCATGAGCGCGTGCCGTTCGAGTTGGTTGACCCAGTTCTGCCGCCGGGCCAGATACGGCTGCTCTTTAGGCGAAGAAGCTTGCGTCAGGTGGCTGGCCAATTGCGCGGTCAACTAACTGTCTCCCCTTCACTCGCACACCGCTTGCGCCAGGTTGATATTTGATAAAACATAGTGTTGTGTGGATCACACTATGGCTTTGACGCCCCCGTGACAAGACCCGGTCAAGCCCCGCCAAGCCCCTGAAAGTCCTGGCAGCCCCCGTGAACGCACCGACATCCATGCAGCCGAGGACCCGGCGGCGACTGCGCCGGGCGCAGTTGTCCGACGGGGTCGCGGGCCACCTGCGGGCGGCGATCATGTCCGGGACGTTGCGTCCGGGAACGTTCATCCGACTCGACGAGACCGCGGCCGAACTCGGGGTCAGCGTCACGCCGGTCCGTGAGGCCCTGCTGAAGCTGCGCGGCGAGGGCATGGTGCAGCTCGAGCCGCACCGCGGTCACGTCGTGCTGCCGCTGACCCGGCAGGACATCCAGGACATCTTCTGGCTGCAGGCCACGATCGCCAAGGAGCTGGCGGCCGCGGCCGCCGACCGCATCACCGACGCCGAGATCGACGAGCTGGAGCGCATCAACGACGCGCTCGCGGCGGCCGTCGAGTCCAGCGACGCCGAGACCGTCGCCGGCATCGAGTTCGCGTTTCATCGCGTCTTCAACCAGGCCAGCGGGCGGATCAAACTGGCGTGGTTCCTGCTGAACGCCGCGCGCTACATGCCGGCGTTGGTGTACGCGGCCGATCCGCAGTGGCGCGCGGCCGCGGTCGACAACCACCGGCAGTTGATCGCCGCTCTGCGCCGGCGCGACGCCGCCGCCGTCATCGAGCACACGGTCTGGCAATTCACCGACGCGGCAAGCCGGCTGACCGAGATGCTGGACCGCACGGGAATTTTCGGCTGAGCCGCCCGGGCCCTAGCCGTTGGCGGCCGGTTGCTCGGCGCGCTGCTTCAGGTTTTCCGCGAGGCGCTCGAGCACGTTGTTGAGAAGCTGCTTCACCACCGGCGCGGGCACCGGCATCACGGTCTCGACGTCCACATCCACCGTCAGCAGACTGGACGCCCCGGTCTCCACCACGCTGAACAATTGTTCCTGCTTGGAGAACAGGTCGCCCTGCTGCAGGGCGGTCTGGATCTGGTTGACCCCCGGGTAGTAGACCGCCTGGATGAAGGTGCTCTGCATGCCTTGGACCTCGGTGTCGAGCCGCAGCTGGCTGGGGCGCCCGTCATCGTAACGGGCGAGCACCCACAGGCCCTTGATCCCCTCGTTCCACTCCGGGTAACGCTCGAAATCGGCAACGATGGCCATGATTGACGCGGCGTCGGCGCCGATCTCGACGGTCTTGCTCAAAACTGGCATTGGCGAAGCATAGCCGGGCGTGCGGCTGGCTTCGGTTCCGCCGAAACCTAGTGGTCGCCGGCACCGAGTCTGCGTTGGTGGCATCCAGACTGCACTCAGATCGCGTTTGAGCGCTCAGCGTCGCTCCCACCGCAGTCTCGGCGCCTCAGCTAGTGGTCCACGCGGGCCGTCGACAAGAGGGAACGGATGGCGGCGGGGATCGGGACGGGCTTGCGGGTGGTCCGATCGACGTAGACGTGCACCCAGTGCCCCAGCGCGGTGATGGGCCGCGCCGGCTGTTCCTCGTGGCCTTCCCCGCACTGGAAGACGCCGAGCCGGTAGGTGACGCTGCTGTTCCCCAGCCGGGTCACCGCCAGGCCGACGACGAGCGCTTCCGGGAAACGCAGCTCGGAGAAGTAGCGGCAGCCCGACTCGGCGACGATGCCCGGCGACGGCGTGGTGAGCGGGTCGAGGCCGGTGCTCGTGTTGATCCAGGCGTTGATCGCGGTGTCGAAGAGCTGGTAGTAGACGGCGTTGTTGAGGTGGCCGAACATGTCGTTGTCGGCCCATCGGGTGCCGACCGCCCACAGCACCGGAAAGTCGTTGCTGGTCAGCTCGTTCGGCGGACTTGGACTCATGGTCTACCAGTACCGCATGGCTTGCCGAAACAGGTCCGCCAGAACCGGTTTGCTCATCTCTCGCGGGGCGTTCTGCAACAGGCGCTGCTGCGGATACGCGCCCGCCGTCAGGGCCGCCACGTCGTCCTCGGTGTAGCCCACCCCGCCGAGGCCGTTCGGCATGCGCACCGCCCGCATGATGCGGATGAGTTCGCCGGCGAGCACCTCGCCCGCATCCTGCACGCCGGCGCCCCGCGTGTCGGCGCCGAGCAGGCGCGCGCCCTCCAGGTGCCGCTGCGGGCTTGCCTCCGCGGTGAAGCGGAACGACGCCGGCGCGTTGAGGATGACGGCCATGCCGTGCGGCACAAGTGGCTCACCGGCCGGGTAGCCCGAGGGGCGGAAGTCACGCACCAGCCCCGCCACCGCGTAGGCCATGCCGTGTGGTGTGTGAACGCCGGCGTTGCCGAACGCGATGCCCGCAAGCGTTGCGGCCCACATCATCTGCTCACGCGCCTCGTCGTCGGAGGCGTCGTGCACCGCGCGCTCCAAAAACCGCCCCAGGAGGCGCAGCGCCTCGCGGCAGCCCAGGTCGCTCCACGGATTGGCGCCCTGGCTCATCGGTCGCAGGCTGGGCCGTTCGGGAGCGCGGCGCCGGACGTAGGGTCGCGCGGTGTAGGACTCCAAGGCATGGGACAACACGTCGAGCCCCGCCGAGGCGACGACCTCAGGGGGCAGGCTCGCGGTGCAGTCGGGGTCGACGAGCGCCTCGGTGGGACGCAGCGCGTGAGAGACGATGCCCGTCTTCGCCTTTAGCGACACGAGGTCGAAGATCGCGATGCCGGTCACCTCGCTGCCGGTGCCCGCCGTGGTGGGGCACGCGATGTGCGGCTTGAGCGGGCCGGGCACGGGTTTGCCCTCGCCGATGGGCGCGTTGACATAGGTCAGCAACTCGGCCGGATAGGTAGCGCACAGGTTGGCGGCCTTGCACGTGTCGATGACGGAGCCGCCGCCCAGCGATACGTAACCGTCGGGGTTCAACTCCCGAGCGAAACGCGCCGCGTCCAGAAACGAGGCGTCGGTGGGCTCGACGTGAACGTCGGTGTAGGTGGCGACGTCCAGTCCGGCCGCGACGAGCGAGTCGCGCGTCGTCGTGAAGATGGGCAGCCCGGCCACGCCGGCGTCGGAGAACAACGCCACCCGCCGCAGCCCGAGGGCGCTGGCCCGCTCACCCACCTCGGCCAGGCAACCGCGTCCGAAGGTCACCCGCGACGCGTCGACGGTGAAGGCTCGGTCGCAGTCCTCGGCGGCAATGGGAAGGTCGCAGCACGCCATCCGTCCTCCTGAGCCGGTCGCGACGGCAATCTACCGCACGCGGCCAAACACCGACCTAGTCACCGCGGATGCAGCGGTGCGACCGGTTCCACCGCCGTCTCGGGGAGGCGGTGACTTTCGATGTAGTCCCACCGGATCCGGTAACCCAGTCCCGGCGCGTCGGGCAGGTCGACGAACCCGTCCGGGCCGAGCGGGTCGCAGGGCGCCTCGAGATAGGGTGGTGCGGCGTCGTAGCGCACCCCCGGGCCGAGCAGGCCGCGCTCGTAGTATTCGCAGACGTCTTCGCTGGTGGCGCCCAGGACTTGCAGGTTGCCGAAGCCGCTCATGTGGATCTCGCACCGCATGCCCACCGCCTCGCACATTCCGATCAGCTTCATGGCGCCGGTGATGCCCCCGCGCAGGACGTCGATGCGGCTGATGTCGGACGCGTTGCGCAGGATCCAGTCCGCCCTCGTGTAGATGCCGCCCTCCGCGATCTCGGGTGAGCAGATCGGGATGTCCAGTGCGGCAGCCAGTTTCACGTAGGAATCGACCAGGTGCTCCGGCATCGGATGCTCGTACCAGTAGAAGCCCAGCCGTTCGAGCTCGCGGCCGACCCGCAGCGCGTCCGCGTAGGTGTGGTAGGTGCCCCACGGGTCGAACATCAGCAGCATGTCGTCACCGACCGCCGCCCGAACGTCCCGGCACACCTGGATGTCCCAGTCCACGTAGGACGGTCGGGGCAGGGCGGGTTGACCCGTCGCGGGATTCCAGTAGTGGTACGGGTGGATCTTGTAGGCGCGGTAGCCCTGTCGTTGGCATTCGACGGCGTGGGCGACATAGGCCTCGGGCGATCCGAGGTTGTTGAAGCTGCTCGCGTAGGCCTTGACCCGGTCCCGAGCGCCACCCAGCAGCTTGCGCACGGGCAGCCCGGCAACGCGACCCGCCAAATCCCACAGCGCCAGATCGATGACGCTGCACACGTTTTCGGGCAGCTTCGCCGCCCACAGCTGCCGCCAGATCTCGGCGCGGTCGAATGGGTCGTAGCCGGCGAGAAGCGGGCTCAGAAATTGGGTGATCAGCGCCCGGTCCCCGGGGAGCAGGCCGTCCTGGTCTCCGTGGAAATGGCCACCGAAGTAGTAGCCTTCGACCCCCTCGTCGGTGAGCACCTTGGTCACCGTCTGCACCACGCGGTAGTCGGTGTTCAACTGGCCGAACGAGATTCGGTCGACGAACGTCTCGAACGGTACGACCTGCAGGCCGGTGATCTTCATGACAGCAGATTGTTCCGCCGGGTCGGGCGTCCGCAGTAGAGGCGAAAGTCCCGCGCCGCTCAGGCCCCGTCCCAGATGCGGCGGAGGGCCTCACCCTGGAGCGCGAACAACCGTTGGGAGACGGACCAGTCGGGCAGCAGCGTGTCGAATCCGTGACAGGTGCGTGGAAACACGTGCAGCTCGGCGGAGACCCCGGCGCGAAGTAGCTGTAGCGCGTAGTCGATCGCCTCGTCGCGGAAGGGATCGATCTCCGCGCAGGTAATCAGGACGGGCGGCAGGCCGCCCACTTGATCTCGCCGCGCCGGGACGGCAGCCACCGATCCGGTCGCCGGGCCCAGGTAGTGGCGCCACATCAGGTCCGCCGCCTCGCTGTCGAAGGCCGGGCTGGTGCAGAATTCCGCCTTCGACGCGGTTTCTCGATCGTCGAGCACCGGCTGGTGCAGCAGCTGGAACGCGATTGCCGGCAGCGACCCGTCGGCGGCACCGTGCGCCAGGCACGCGGCCAGCGTGGCGCCGGCGCTGCTGCCCGCCACGGCCAGCCGCGCCGGGTCGATGCCCAGGTCGGCCGCGCGGGCCGCCGTCCAGCGCAGCGCGACGGTCGCGTCGTCGAGGGCGGCCGGATACGGGTGCTCGGGGGCCAGCCGGTAGTCGACGGACACCACCGTGCAGCGGCCGCGGCGCGCGAGTTCTACGCATTGCCGGTGATCGGTGTCCAGGTTTCCCAGCGCGAACCCGCCGGCGTGGCAATAGACGACCGCCGGGGCCGGGGACTCTCCGCCGTGATAGAGGCGCACCGGCACGTCGGCGGATTCGTCCGCCGCGTTGTCCTCGACGATCCGAATGCCTTGCGTGTCAACCTGTTCGGCGGCCTCCCGCCGGCGCTGGTTGAACGGTTCGCGGATGAGCTGGATCGAGGCCGGCGAAAAATCGGTCCGCGTCGTCGCGACGGCGCGCAGGGCGGGATCGAGCCGGTCAAAACCATCCAAGCCGTCCAATTCCGTCATCGGCGTTGCCCGTCCAGCGCGGTCAGCGGGTCCTCGTCGACGGCGGACACGGATGGCGCTCGGAAACTGAAATCGGCCGGTTTGAATCTACGGGTCATCCCCCAGAAGCTACGCGCGCCGCGCGGCCGCCGTCGGCAAGACCGCTTAGATGCCGCCGCAGACCATACTTGCCGGCGCCGACGATGCCGGCCTTCATCGGATCTGTAGGCATTGCCCACCGTCGACGACCAGTTCCGAGCCGGTGATGAACGACGCCTCGTCGGAGACCAGAAACGCCACGGCGTCGGCGATCTCGCGCGGGCTGCCGAGCCGGCCGAACATCGACGCCGCGGCCAGCCGTGTCTGCGTGGCCTCGTCGAGCATCGGGGTCGCGATCGGTCCGGGGAAGACGGCATTGACGCGGATGCCGGACGGGGCGAGTTCGGCCGCCGCCGTTTGGGTCAGGCCCCTAAGCGCCCACTTCGACGACCCGTAGGCACCGTGCTGCGGGAAGGGGCGGATCGCTCCCGTGCTGCAGATGTTGACGATCGACGCGTGTTCGGCCTCCCGCAGCCGGGCCAGCGTTGCGCGTATGCCGAGGAAGGCTCCCAGACAGTTGACGCGCCAAGCCTTTTCGAAGGCTTCGGCCGTCTCGTCGGCCAGCGACGCCCGGTGCAGCACGCCGGCATTGTTGACCAGCGTGCTCAGCGCCCCGAATCGGTCGACGACCCGCCCGACGGCGGCGTCCCATTGCGCCGGTGAGGTGACGTCGAGCTCGACCGCGATCACGTCGTCGTCACCCAGTTCGCCGGTCGCGGCGGCGAGTTCGCCGGCTCGCCGGTCACAGGCGGCCACCGAATAGCCCTCCGCGCGCAGCCGTTTGGCGATGGCCCAGCCCTGGCCGCCGGCTGCGCCGGTCACCAGCGCGACGCGTTGACTCATGATGACGCAGCCTCGGTTTCGTCGTCGGATGGGCCGCGGCTGGTCGCCTCGCGTAGGTGTTCGGCCGCTCCGCGCCACAGCGCCTGCGCTTCGGCCGCCAGGGTGATCATCCGAAATCCCAGCCGCGCCATGGCTTGACCGGTCTTGCCGTCTCCGGCGTGAATGCCGGTGACCAGTCCCGCGTCGGTGGCTGTTCGGTGGATTCGCGTTATTGCGTCCAGGACCGCCGGGTGTTTGGTCGAGCCGACGGCGTCGACACCCATCGAGATGGCCAGATCGGCCGGGCCGATATAGATTCCGGCCAGGCCGTCGACTGCGCAGATTGCCCCGATATCCCAGAGCGCCGCCGCGGTCTCGATCATCGCGAACACGCTCACCCGGGACTCCAGAGCGGCCGGCTCGAGGCCCAGGCTGGCGCGCAGCGGGCCGAAGCTGCGGATACCCGCCGGCGGGTAGCGGGTGGCGGCGACCGCCGCGGCGGCCTGGTCCGCCGACTCGATCATCGCGATGGCGACGGCGTCGGCGCCGGCGTCGGCCACCCGCCCGATCGGTGCGGCGTCGGCGTTGGACAGCCGCACCAGGGTGCCGATGGGCACGTGTTCGAGGCGTCGCAGGATGCCGGCGATCTCGGCGTCGTCGAGGTAGCCGTGCTGGGCATCGAAGCCCACGTAATCGTAACCGGCCCTCGCGAATTCCTCTGGCCCGAGCAGCGTCGGCCCGGTGATCCAGCCGCCCCATGCCGGGGTCGCCCGGTTCAGCGCCCGCCGCAGGTTGCTGTCCGTCACCGTCACCGTCACTCCGCGATCGCGATCTTGATGCGTTCGGGAACCGGCCGGCAGGCCAGCTCGAACGCGTCTTGAACATCGTGGACGCCGAAGGTGTGGGTGCGGTAGGAGCCGAGCAGCTCGGGATGCTCGTCGGCGAACTTGCCGGCGAGTTCCAGCATTCGCCGCCGGTCCAGCGTCACACCGGATTTCAGCGTCAGGTTGTTACGCAGCATGAGGCGCATACTAATCGGGTAGGCGTCGTCATCGGCAACCCCGAAATAGAAGACGGTGCCGCCGGGAGCGGCGGCCTCGATGGCGTGGCCCAGGGTGGCCACCTGGTGACCGACGGCCTCGATGACGACATCGGCCCGGTCACCCGGGGCGAGTTGGCTCACCCACCGGTCGCTGGTGGCGCGCACCGCGTCGTCAACCCCGAATGCCGTTGCGACACTTGAGCGGTCGACGGGATCCACCCCGGTGATGCGCCGGGCGCCGGCCGCCTTAGCGACGTAGGAAAACAGCAGGCCTATCGAGCCCTGGCCGATGATCGCGACGTGCCGGCCGGCCAGGTCCGGCAATTGCTCGCAGGCATAGAGCACACACGCCAGCGGCTGCAGGCCGATGGCGTGTGTCGGGGTCAGCGCCGGATCGTACGGCGCCAGCCCGTCACCGTCGCTGATCACGCGTTCCATCAGGCCGTCGAACCCGGACGCCCAGCCCACCACCCGATCGCCGGGTCGGTGATTTCGATGCCGGCTGGCGATCACCTCGCCGGCCACTTCGTGGATCGGGAAGCCGTCCTTTTCCGCCGCGCCGCGGCCGTCGTCGCCGGGAAGCCGGCCGCGGTTGCCGCGAAAGGCCGGCAGGTCACTGCCGCAGACGCCGGCGGCCGAAAACCGGAGCAGCACCTGACCGTCGGTCAAACGATCGGGTGTGTTGTCGGGGATCGACGCCCGTTCGAACAGGTACGGGGCGACGATCCGGTAGGACCACACGTCAGACCTCCACCGGGATCGTGTTCCATCCCCACTGGAAGCTGGACGGCAGCCGGGTGGCGGCCTCGCCGTGGATCGCGTAGTGGGGCACCCGGTGAAGCCATTCCCGCACCAGCACGGCGACTTCCAGCCTGGCCAGGTGGTAGCCGATGCAGAAGTGCTGGCCACGGCCGAACGCCAGCGAGCGGCGGATGGGCCGGTCCCAGACGAACTCGTCGGGCTCCGGGTATTCCCGCTCGTCGCGGTTGGCCGACGCCAGCAGCGTGATGATGCGCTGGCCGGGCCGGATCGTCGCGTCGTGAATGGTGAAGGGCTTGCGTGCCGTTCGGGCGAACCACTGCGCCGGCGCGCAGAACCGGATCATCTCCTCGCGGGCGACGGGCACGGTGTTCTCCGGGTCGGCGCGCACCGCGGCGAGCTGGCCGGGCCGCTGGCTGAGCTCCCACAGCCCGTGGGCGACGATCTTGGGCACCGTTTCGGTCCCGCCGATGAAGACGCACAGCATCTGGGTTGCGACTTCGACGTCGGACAGCGCGCTACCGTCGGGCAGGCGGTAGCCGAGCAGGCCGTCGACGATACCGAGCGGCTCCCCGGACGGGTCGGCGCGGCGGCGCTCGACCGCCGGCACAAGGTATTCCATGTAGTTGGGCCGCGCTTCGGCGGTGTCCACGCCGACGCCGGGTTCGGCGAGGCTGCCGGCATTGACCGCGGCCAGTACCTGCGGAGCGAGATCGGTTGGGATGCCGAGGAGTTCGCACACGACGGACGCCACCACGATGCCGCCGTAGTCCTGGGTCAGGTCGAACGAGCCGCGCGGCAGCAGCAGATCGAGTCGTTCGTTGGCCAGCGCTCGGATCCGGCTCTCCAGGCCCGCGACCGCTTTCGGCCGCAGCGGCGCCGAGTGCGCGCGCCGGATCTCGCCGTACAGGTCGGTGTCGAACACCGCGTGAAATGGCAATGGGTGCAATGGCGGGTCGTCTACCGGCCCGGTGTTGTGCGTGGCCAGCACCGACGCCGCGGGCAAGGTTCCTTCCGACGCGACGAATGTGCCGTCGTTGACTTCCAGGACCCGCCAGATGTCTTCGAAGCGGGACAGCGCGAAGGTGTCCCACTGCGGCATGTAGTAGACCGGATGGCGATCGCGCAGGATTCGGTAGTACGGCAAGGGGTTTGCCATCACCTGGGGGTCGAACGGGTCGTAGGAGAAGCTCACTGCAGCGGCGAGGGCGGTAGGGCCTGCAGTATCGAGTCTTCCCAGCCGTCGCGCAGCGCGGGCGCCACGCTCATCCAGGTGACAATCTCGGCGGGCGGGCTCTCCTTCCACGAGGGGTAGTGATTGGCGAAGCACTCCCAGCCGCCGTCCAGCGCCCAGTAGTGGATGACTTCGTTGTAGCGGAAGGTGGTGGTGAACGAGCCCAGCCAGCGCTTGCCGGTGCGCTCCGACCACGGGACGTAGAGGCGCTCCAGCTCGCGGATGTAGTCGTCTTGGCGTCCCGGCTTGGTCTGCATGATCTCCTGAATCACCAGTGGCGCAGTGAAATTGGCCTCGCGCAGCTGGGCCAGCGTCTTGTTTCTGGGCCCGGGGTACATGATGCGGCCCTCCCCCGAGGCGCCGATGTCGGCCAGATACGCCGACCATTTACCGGCGGCCGCGTGGTGGCTGCCGCCGGGCGCCTGGGCTGCCCCGATCTTGGCGTAGTCGGCGAATCCGTCGATCTCCCAGACGATCGTCACCTGCGGCCAGTGACCGTTGTACGGGGTGGTTTCCCAGATCGCGAACAGCCGGGCGCCGAGCTCGTCCATCATCGGTCGGTAGGTGTCGGTGAACATTTCGGTGAAGCAGTCACTTCGCCCGGAGCCCAGCGAGATGGTCTCGTGCAGGTAGAGCAGTGTGTGACCGTAGTACTTCTTCATGGGCTAGTCGAGCCGCGAACAGGTCGCCGCGTCGCACAGCAGTGTCTCGGTGGGATCGACTGAGCCGCAAGCGATCCCGGCCGCGGCGAGCGCGTGGCCCTTGAATGTCCGCGCCGCCGCGCTCAGCACGTGTTGGGCCCTGGTCATCGCGCGATCGACTCCCAGCGGCCACCCGTCGCCCCACAACGCTACTTCGGTCAACCGGTCGTCGAGGGACTTGAGCACCCTGTCACGTGCGCGTGCGTCCGCGGTGAACGCCTCGGCGCTGACCGCCAGGCTCTGGCTTGTCGTTTTGGTTTCGTCGAACCCGGCCCGCGCCGCCCGCGCGCCGAGGATCCTCAGCGACCGGGTGTCGCAATTGTCGGGTAGCAGCACGGTCACCTCCCAACCGGCCATCGCCCGGTCGTAGAGCCAGCCCCCGGCCGATTGCACGACGTCGGCGGCGCTGCCGGCGACAACGTCAAGTCGGTATCGCAGATGCTCGCCGTCCGCGCGGGTTGCTCGCGCGGTGTTGATCCGGCTGCTCGGCCTGATGTATGGAGTGACCATCGATTCGTTCCTCACCGCCACACCGGCTCGGTGCGTTGGCATAGCTGCAGCGCTCGTCGTGGGCTTCTCGTGTGGGCTGCCGCCTCACGCTGCGCCGCGGCCGGATAGCCCCGGCCCGGCGAATCGGGTGATGCGACTCATCGGACAGCGTGACACTTCGACGGATATTTGTAAAGCACCGCTAGCGGTTCACGACCTGCGGCGGGCCTCGAGCTCGGCGAGAACTTCCTGAGTGTGCTGGCCGAGTTCCGGTGCGACAGAACGCGGCGCCCACGGAGTGCCATGGAAATCCGCCGGTGTGGCCACCATCGGGACGCTGGCTCCTTCGTCCGGCACGTCGAGAGGGACTTCCACCAAGCCGCCCGCGGCGTGGAACTGCTCGTCGGCCACGACATCCTCGAGCGTGTTGACCGGCGACCAGAACAGGTCCGGTTCGCCCGCGAAGATCTGGGCCCATTCGTCGAGCGGGCGGGTCGCGAAGATCTCGTCCAACTCGGCGATCAGCGGCACGGCGTTGGCGGCGCGGGCCCGGGCGTCGCCGAAGCGGGGATCGGTTAGCCAGTCGGGGCGACCCACGGCGCGACACAGCGCGGGCCAGTGGCGATCGGCTTCGAGCCCGACGATCCAGAATCGCCGCCCGTCGCCGGCGGTGTAGTTGTTCATGCATGGGTTGCCCATCGATTCGCGTTGCCCGATCGCGATCGGCTGGCCGGTGAGCAGATAGGTGTTGAGGTCGAAGCTGACGGTGTAGGCGCCCTGCCGGTACAGCGAGGTGGTCACCAGCTGGCCCGTTCTGGTGCGTTCGCGGGCGAGCAGCGCCGCGCAGATGGCGGCGACCAGGGTCATGCCGGCCGAGTGGTCGCCCATGCCGCCGCGCTGGAACGGCGGCGTGTCGCCCGGCCGCGTAAGCAGGTGGGCCACGCCGGCGCGAGACCAGAACGCGGCCACGTCGTAGGCGGCGCGGTCGGCGTCGGGCCCGGTGTCGCCGTAACCGGTGATCAGCCCGTAGACCAGGCGGGCGTTGCGGGCCGACACCGACTCGTAGTCCAGCCCAAGGCGTTGCAGCGCGCCCGGGCGCACGTTGGTGACGAAAACGTCTGCGTCAGCGAGTAATTCGAACGCGGTGTCGCGGCCGGCGTCGGTGGTGAGGTCCAAGACGACGCTGCGCTTGGACCGGTTGTCCATTTCGAACGGCGGGTTGACCCCGAGATCGCAGCCGAGCATCCGGCCGAACATCCGCCCCGGGTCGCCGCCCGGCGGCTCGATCTTGATGACGTCGGCGCCCCAATCAGCCAGGATGCCCCCGACGGCCGGCCCGGCCACCCACACCCCGAGCTCGACTACCTTGATGCCTTCTACCGGTCCTGCCATGGCTCAGTTCCTACCCGCGCTCTTGCTGCCCGTTACTCTCGGGTCGGCCGGTCGACGTCCCCCGCGGGCTGCGTTGAATCGTCACCGGCGATTCTCACAAGGCCCCAGGCATCCGGTAGCGGATTGGGGCGAGTCACCACCTTCTTTTTGTCGCCGCGCGCAGGCGGACACCCGCCGCGGTCAAGCCGCTACATGCCCGGCAATTTCAACGGGTTTGTCGCTGCGGGGCCGGCGCCCGGCGGCGAGAAGGGCATGGCCGGGACAGGGCTGGCCCCCGGCGCCCGGAACGGACTGGGCAAGCCCGGGTTGGCGGCCAAGCCTTGCAACGGGAATGGCATCTGGCCGTTGGCAAGCGATGTCATGAAACCCGGGCATTGCATCTGTATCGCCATGCTGGCGACGAATCCGGCGATTCCCGGTGAGAGCCCCGTGTTCCCCGACAATTGCGACGCTATCGACGCCAACGTCGCGCCCGGCTTCACCAGCATCGGACAGATGGACTGCCCCACTCCTGCAAGGGCGTTGCTCAATGAGCTGTCGTTACCAAAACCCGCATGGTTCAACACGGTGGTGATCGATCCGGTGGGAGGATCGGCGTGCACGGGGGCCACCAAGGCTGTCCCCGCGACGAGGACGCCGCCCATGACCGCGAGCGGACGAAGCACCGCCAAGCCTGCGTTGATCAGATTCGCCCGCGCCGCGAGCGGAAGGATCCCTGGGACGCGATGAACCGTCCGCTGGGTCGATGGGCGGTACGTCGTTGGTGCGGTCATTCATTGCTCCTCGCTATAACGGATCGCAACTGCAATCGTTTCACTTTGGTAACAATGGATGACTTAGGTCACAGGAACAACACGAATAGGTCAAGGTTTGTGATTGCAGCGTTTCCTTACCGTTGTCTCAAGGACACTGGGCGCTTTGAGGTTTGGCTATGGACCCGGGCTGCACGGGATTGGTTGAGCCGTATCGTTGGATCTCGCTGGTGTTGTGCGCGGGAAGGGACACCATGACTCTGGTGGCGGGACGTGGTCCGCTCAGCGCCGATCCGGCCGGGCGGTTCTCTCCCCCGGTACCCGCCGAGGTTGTCTTCATCGAGCCACACCCACGGCGCGTGCAAGCCTTCCTGGGCGGGCGTTTGGTGATCGACACCGAGCGGGCGCTGATGGTGCACCGACGCGGTCGGCCACTGAGCTACGTCTTTCCGGCCGATGTGGTCGGGGATCTACCAACCCAGCCCGAGCCTGAAGCGCCGGGCTTCGTCTATGTGCCGTGGGATGCTGTCGACACCTGGTTGGAGGAAGGCCGAAAACTCGTTCACTACCCACCAAATCCGTACCATCGCGTCGACTGCCGCCCTACCCGACGCCACCTGCGCGTCTCGGTCTCTGGCACCACCCTGGTGGACACGCACGACACGGTGATCCTTTTCGAGACCGCGCTCGAGCCGCGGCTCTACGTCGATCCCGCACACGTGCGCACCGATCCGCTGCGCCGCACGGAGACGACGAGCTACTGCAACTACAAGGGCTTTGCGACATATTGGTCCATTGTTCTCGACGACCTGGTTATCGACGACGCCGCCTGGAGTTACGAGGATCCACCCCCGGAAAGCCTTCCTATCAAAGGGTTTTTCAGTTTCGATGCCGCTCGTGTGGACGTCGTCGCCGAGCTGCCGCCCTCCTAAGGCCGCGAAACTGCAACTGGCAACGCATTTCCCGAGTGCCACCGTCGGTAGTTACACTTTCGCGGCATGTAACTGTCGCTCATCCGCCGCAGTTACGACCGCTGAGCCATGCAAGGCCGTGACGAAGGCGCTTGCGGCCCAGTACGCGTGGACGGATAAGAGCGGCAAGGGCCGGATCCTCGACGAGTTGTGCGCCACCACCGGTTGGCCCGCAACGACGAAGGCATCATGGGTGAAACCCGGTCGAGTGTCATCCGGCTCACGGGTCAGGTCATCGTTGACGGCTCCGCGCCCAGTCGAGAGCACACCAATAAACGATGGCCCCCTCTTGCGAAGGGGGCCATCGCCGTTGGCGGTCACCGGCTCGCATCGGGGACCACCACTGGACCTAGAGCATCTTGAGGATGGCTAAGACCAGGCTTCCAAGGTGGGTTGCGAGCGATCCGAGCGCGCCGCCCAGCTGGGCCGGGAGACCAGCCAGGACGGAGGGGATGTTTTGCAGCGCCACCGTCAACTGGCCGCCGACATAGTTGAGACCGGTGGTAATGGTGTTCATCGCTGGCCAACCGTTGGTCGCACTGGTGAGGAAGCTTTGGATTCCGGCCGAGAGGCTGCCGCCGCCCGTGATGTTTTGGGCGCCAGAGGTGACCATCGAGCCCGCGATTAGCTTAGGCAGGGTAATTAGGGCTTCAGGGGCCAAGCCTTGGCGGCTGTTCAATATGGCGGTGTTGATCAGGGCATTGGCCATCTGGCCGGGCATATCGACAAGATCGCTGATCGAGCCCAGCGTCTCCCCGGCATTCCACGCCGTATAGGCCGCTTGGAGGCTGGCGCCCGCCGCATTTATGGGGTCGCCGATGATGGAGAAAGCAGGGTTCACAACCAAAAGCGGAGCGTAGGTGAGAAATGAGTTGACGAAGTTGGCGAAGTTCTGCGACATGGCGACCGGGATCCGAAGGATCGCTTCGAGCGGTTCCCCCACATTGATAATCGGATCTGAATAAAAGGCCGTCAAGAGCTGGGACGTCGCCGTGCTGATGTTACCTTTCAGAAGACTAGTCCAGGCTTTTGCGATAATGGGAACAAAGTCCGTCGCTTTGCTACCGAGGAAATAATTAACGCCATTGTTCGCGGCCTTTTGAAATGCCGAGACGTAGCTTGTCCCGTATTGCGCTGCGTTCGCGCCGACTTGCTGCAAGGTCGGGAAAGGCAATTGGCTGAACTGGTTGTACAACGTCTGCAGGTTGCTGCCGGCCGTCTCGAACGTGTTGATCCACGTCTGGGCCGGATTGACCACACCGGCGAAGATATCCGTAGGCACGTCAGCCGCGACTGACCCACTTGCGAGCGACGCGAGTTCGCTCTCCACGCCAGAGAACAGGTCCATCATGGTGCCGGCGGCATCGGTGAGCTGGATGTCGGAAATGCTCACGTGGGAGAGCTGGTGTGCCAGCCGAAAGTCGGGTACGTGGTGGGTTGCCGGGGCGATGGTGATGACGCTGGCGGCGGCCAGGGCAACTCCAGCGGTGATGTGGGGGCGGGCTGTAAGTTCCACGACCATCTCCTTAGATCGGGTATTCGGATGACGATGGTCAGAACGTAGCTGAGCGGAACGCTAGATTCGGGCCGCTTCGGGCCTGACAGTGGAATTTGGTGGCGCAAGCACAATGCTTCGCAAACTTTATTTAGTCAAGTAACCTATGGTCGAAGAACTTTTCATAGCCTGGAGTTAACCCCCCCCCCGAATTTTAGTTCTGAGCGCAACTACCCTGAGGCGACGCTTGACATATATTTGCCACACTCAGGCGGTACCACCGGCAAACCCCTCCAACGCCGGGCCTACCAGTTAGGGGATTCCGACTTGCTAGACGGGGATGGCGCAGCCATTTTCAGGGTTTCCTGTCGGTTGCTGCTTCGACTCGGGTGCGAGCAGGAGGCTTCGGTCGAATCTGCACAGGCGATGACCGTAAGTCCTGCAACCACTTTCGTAGCGGGGCCGTAAGTATGCTCACAGAGCCGTGCGTAGTTGGCGCGCCGGAATACCCTTGCTCTCACGGGATTTCGGGTCAACATGTCGACACATATTGACGGGGCGTCAGGGCAAGGTCCAATTGGCCTCTCGGGCTGATGCGGTCCAACGCGAACGACCCGGCCCGGCCACGGGGCCTTTGATACCGATGCGGTGAGGCCCTGATCAGACTGATAGCACGCCGCCATACGGTCCACGCAATTTTCATTCATAGCGCTGCGATCTAAAAGCTGGCCGGTCGCGTGACGGTGGCTTCTTACGACCACGTAATGGTGTTCGGCTTCCAAGTTCGTCCGCTGACGGCGCCGGCAAGCACAGGGTCGGCCAAGGTGATGACCGTATCCAGGACGTCACCAAAACGTTCGGGCAACCACGAGCAGTTGTTTCGTTGTCGCCAGGTTGTCCACTTCCCTTGGCCGATGGTGCTATAACCGTCAAGCACTTCTCGAAGCGGTGCGACGGCGGCGCGGCGGTGCTGGGCGACGGCGACAAGGGCGTTTTGAAGGTCTGACCCGGCGATCGGGTGGTGACGCGACAGTATCCAGATATCACCGAAATCGCGCCAGCGGGTGTTGGCCGTTCCCCTTTGAACAGCGGTGACGATCTTCTCGGCGAGGACCATGTGCATCGGGTAACCCGCGACAACGATTGGTTCCCCGCCCCGTAACCGAGGAACCGATACATAGGTGGGCCCAGGGTGGATCGGATCGCCGACACTGACGTCAATATGAAATGTCAGGCGCGAACGATCCAGCATTGCTGTGGTGCTGACTCGCACACCGGAGTAGTCGTCATCTTCCCGGATCATCTCTGCCCTAGCCAAATCTGGTCGAAACGCCAAGCCGTCATCGTCGGCAAGAGTAACCGTAAGAACGGAACGGACCAGTTCGAGGATCGTCGAGGTGTCGTTGCCGATGCGTTGGCCCGACAGGTCGACATCGCGTGTCGGACGGCGATTGCCGAAGGCTGCCAGCAGCACACCGCCTTTGAGGACGAACTGATCACGCACTGGGCTAACAACCAGCCTGGCCAGGAATCCCTCCAGCGCATATAGCTGATGGAGTTCGTTGGTGGGTCTGCCGGTTTCGCGTGCCTGACGCTGCAGGTCAAGGTAGGCATCTCCAGCGGGGGTTCCCCGCCTCACCGCGTTCACAGCAGGATCTCCAATGCCGTGTGCAGCGCCCGCTGCGCGCGGGGAAACGAGCGCGCCATGCCTAGCAGGGTCGAGGGTTGGCCGCCTTGGCGAAGCCACCGCTTCAGTGCCTGGTTGGCGATTTCGCCGCCGACCAGGTGGCGCAGCCGGAAGGCGTCGATGATGCTGCGCTCGGCCGAGTAGATGCCGATGCGGCGGCCCGCTCCGGTATCAAATGAATCGCGGCCAATCTCGAAAGTCTCGAGACTGAAGTGATGCCAGCGGATAGGCATGGTCATCTCGGGAGTCCACGATCCACGAGGGATGGCGAGGTCGATGACGGCGGGGATGTCGTCGATGAGGTCATGGCGGGCCAGTGCCGATTGCAGCGCGATAGTGGCGTGTGGCGATTTGGCCGCAATTTCGGTGAGGTCTTCGTCGCCGCGCCAACCGCTTTTGCGGTATAGCCCGCGCGCCAGCGGGGTGACCTCGCGATCGGCGATCAACTGGCGGAGCTGGCGCTCGTTGATGTGCTGCAACGCCTCAGAGAATCTGAAGGTGTCGGGCAGGGCCGCAAGGATGTCCGGATACTGCTCATCCACGACGCGATCTCCTCACGTGTGCGTAGGTAAACCTCAACACCAATCGCTCTAGTGTAGAGGATTTCCTACGCGCAGTTCACGCATGTTTTAAGCGTCGACCATTTTGAGCCGCGTCACCGCTGCGGGCTCGCCAGAACCGCAGGACGTATCGGATCACGACACGGGGCAGCCCTGCGCTTGCACTGCTGCGTTGAGAACCCTTCTGCAGCTTGCTATTTGGTGCAGGCGACGTGGCATCGCCGAGTGGTATACCAGGACATATCGCACACATCAATCAAACAATCGGTGCCCTTCGTCCTGCGCTTTCACCGCTCACCGTTGAAGAGGACAGTTGTTTGCAGACCCGGTCAGCTACCGTGCCGGCTGGCCTCCCGAGGGCTCACAATGCCGAGAGAATGTCGAGCGCGATCGTGGAGAAGTCGGTGGCCAGCGTTGTCGCCGTCGTTCCCAGCGCTCCCCCGAGGTCGGTCGCCAACGACGGTCCAAGCGAACCGGCGATATCGGTCACCGCGGCCGGGTCGAAGCCCTGCAGCAGACTGGGCAGCTCGACCGCCGCACCGGCCATCACGCCGGCGCCAGTCGAGAGATCAGCCGGGCTCAACGCCGCCGCCATTGTGGCGGCCGCCGACCCTACGCCACCATAGGTGTCCCAAAGATTCGCTAGGTTGCCGACGATGGTCTGCAGTGAAGGCCAGCCATTGATCAGTTGGTGCAAGAAGTCCTGGATTGCGACGCTGATACTCCCGCCCTCCTCAACGTTTTGTGCGTTAGGAGCGACGATCTCCTTCGCCAGAGTCGGGGCGAGCGTGGTTGCCAGAACATAAAGCAAGCCATAGCGGCTCCCAGAGGCCGGGCTGCTGAGCAAGCCATAGCTTCCTGTCAATCCGTTGAGGAGGCCATTGGTCATCGCGCCGGGCGTATTGACCAGGTTGGACAGCGCGGCCACCGCATCCCCCGCGGTCCACGAATCGTAGACAGCTTGAAGACTGTTACCCAGCGCGTTCCATGCTTGCCCAGGCATGTCAGAGAAGAGATAGTTACCAAGCTGGGTTACACCGGTGGTGAGCATATAGTCGGTTGCTTTGTAGAGATTGTCGGTGATGTCGATGGGGATGGTTAAAGTCTTTTCGAGCGGCGCCAAGATGGATATAAGTGGCCAAAAAAACAGCGCCGGATGCATGGTGTCGAATGCGCCCGAGATATCGCCCGACATAAGCTGACCAAAAGCCGCGTCGGCGATCGGCCAAAAGTCAAAGGACTGCGTCCCGGTAAAGAAACCCACGGCACCGTTCGCGGCATTTTGGAATGACCCAACGTAGATACTCGCGTACTGCAACCAGTTTGCGACGAGCTGTTGCGCGACCGGGAACGGAATCTTGCTCCACTCGTCGAAAATGTACTGCAGGTTGGCGCCCGCGGTCTCGAACGTGTCGATCCAGGTTTGCAGCGGTAGCGGCAGCCCGGCAGCGCTGATGACATCGGCTAGGCCAGCGGCGGGCACCTCGGCCGAGGCCACTCCGTTGTTGGCGAGTGATACGAGTTCGTTTTCCACGCCGGCGAACAGGTCAACCATGCCTTCGGCGGCGTCGGTGAGGTTGATGTCGGAGACGCTGACCTGGGGCAAGTGCTGGGCCAGGCGAAGCTCGGGTAGACGCTGGGCCATGGGGCCTGCGGCGAGGACAGCGGCGCTGGCCAGGGCGACTCCAGCGGTGACAGTGGGGCGGGCTGTAAGTTCCACGACCATCTCCTTCGATCGGACATTCGGATAAGGATGGTCAGAAGGTAGCTGAGAGCAAGCTGAGTTTCGGGCGAGTTCTGATGAAGTTACTTAAGTTCGCCTCGCAGACATCGAATCTCGCAAACTATTCGAGATAAAGAAACCAATGTTTGTAGAGATTTTAGAAGTCCTGGAGTTACCCCCCCCCCCGAATTTTAGTTCAGAGCGCAACTACCCTGAGGCGACGCTAGCCGTATGTTTGCCATACTCTGAGCGATACCACCTATGACCGGCGAGGGCGTCCCAGCCCCAGCGCATGCTGGGCGATCATGTTGCGGAAAACCTCCAGGGTCCCGCCGTAAATCCCGGTGGGGAGCGCCAGCCGGAAAAGGTACTCGGTCGCGCCGTCGTCAACGGAACCCTGGGCATCGGTCGGCAACGCCGACGCGGCCCCCAACACATCCATCAAGTCCGGTGAGATGTCGCGCATCGTCTGCGCGATCGCGACGCGGCCGAACATCCCGGGCGTGGACAGCGCCGCCTCCATCCGGGCGACGCTGCGCCCCAACCGGTACTTGACCGACCCGTCATCCACCAGACGCCGTCCATTGGACTCCGCCCCCGACGCGAGCGCCGCGACCGTGTCCACCGCCTCGGCCATCAGCAGCCCGTGGCCCGACATCGCCGCAATATTTTGCAAGCCATGGTCTTCCGTATCGACGACGCCATGCTCGGAATCGAGCGCCGAGCGCATCACCGTCCAGCCGCCGTTGACCTCGCCGATCCGGTAGAGGTCGTCGACGCGGACATCGCTGTAATAGACGATGTTGGTGCGGTCGCCATCCACCGTGTGGATGCCCTGGATCTCGATGCCGGGTGAATCGAGCGGCACCAAAAACATGGTCAGGTTCTTGTGCTTGGGCCCCTGCGGGTCGGTGTTGGTCAGCAGGAAAGCATACTGGGCGTTCTGCGCGTTCGAGGTAAACATCTTGGAGCCGTTGATGATCCAGGCACCCGAGGCATCACGCACCGCCCGCGTCTTGCAGGTGGCGACATCGGAACCGCCCTCGGGCTCGGTGTAGCCCAGACACAGCCGGATCTTGCCCGACAGGACTCCCGGCAACACCCGTCCACTGAGCTCCGGCGCGCCGAATTGCTGCACAAGCCGCGCGACGACGGACGTGGTGCCCCAGTGGTACCAGGGCGTGTGGGCGCGGCTGATCTCCAGCTCGAAGATCCGCCGACGCACCGGGCTGAACCCACCTTCGGACTCCAACTTCCAATCCCCGGCCAGGTATCCCGCTTCACCCAGCGCCAGATGCACGTGCTCGTCGAAGTTTTCGCCGGACTCCCGATCACGCCGCCGCACTTCGTCGGTGACCAGCACCCCCAACAACGCCCGCGTCTGCTCCTGAAAAGCCTTGTCCTCGGCCGAAAGTGCGACCCGCGAAAAGTCCATTCAGACCGCGTCGATGACAAGCGTCCGGAAACGGTCGATGCTCTCCAGCGCATGCGCCATGCTGTCGCCGGGCAGGCCGACCTGCACCCACGTCACCCCGAGCGCCGCCAGCTTTTCCAGGCCCGAAAGGTAAGCGTCGGCGTTGAACTCGTCGTTCGCGGGGCTGCCGCCGTCGAAGTTGGTGAAGGTGATATCGATCGCGGAGAAGTCCCTGCCTGCCGCATCGCATCGACGCCGTAGATCGTCGATACCGGCGGCCAACCGGTCCAGCGAGTCGATGGTCGCGGTGCCCGCCGTCTGGGCCAGCCGCGCGGGCGCGGGAAACGGGCACCAGCCGTCGCCGTACTGGGCCACGCGCTGGCGGGCCGCCGCCGTGTTGCCGCCGATCCAGATCGGCGGATGCGGCCGGCTGATCGGGCGGGGGTGGGCGGTGATCCCCCGCGCGGTGAAATGCCTTCCCTCAAAGGAGATGTCATCGCCGGTCCACACGGCACGAATCACCTGTAGCGCTTCCTCGAACAGCTCGGTGCGCTCGTCGTAGTTCACACCCAGCGCCGCGAACTCCCGCTTCAAATAACCCACGCCGACCGCCAGCGTGAATCGGCCACCCGAAAGCAGGTCCAGCGTCGCGCCGGACTTGGCCACCACGAACGGGTTTCGATACGGCAGCACCACGATGTTGGGAATCAGGCGCAGCGTCGTCGTTCGGGCCGCGGCGAAACCCAGTGCGACAAAAGGATCTAACGCATCGTGACCGCCCGCCTCCAGCCAGCGCTGCGACGGGGCGGGATGATCGGTGAAGCCGAACCCGTGAAACCCGGCCGACTCGGCGGCCGCCGCCACCGCCACAATGCTGTTCCCGTTCAACAACTCTGGGTTGTAGTGATGGGTGTGCATCGGATGGGTGATGGTGAAGCGCATGGCCTTAGAACCGTGATCGGGCGTCGATCGCCGTGTCGCTGGTGCGCAGGGGACGGATCAGGGCCTCCTGGGCGAACGACGCCAGCAGCTCGCCCTCCTCGGTGTGCACGGTGCCGCGAACGTACGACATCCCCGCGCCGACCTGGGTGCTCTCGTGGGTGTAGAGCAGCCAACCGGTCCAGCGCACCGGTTCGTGGAAGGCGACCGAGATGCTCATCGGCGCGGTGGACACGGTCAGGTGCGCCTGGCTGGTGCCGATGCCCGGGTGCGCACGCATGGTGGTGGAAATCCCCAGGTGCCCGGTGAAGTACGCAACCAGCGCCTTGGCCAGGTCGTCACGCGTCGGGATGGGGTCGTAGCGCAGCCACGCGTACAACTCCGGCGGCCCGACCTCGTCGGGGCTGTTGACGTCGACGACGTCGACGAGCCGCAGTTCTCGCCCGGTCATCGGCATCTCGGACGTGTGGGCGGCGGCGGGGGCGGCCACCTGGGGCCGCGGCAGGTGGTGGCGGATGACGTCGCCCGTCGGGACATCGGCCAGCACCGTCACGCTCAGGCACCGCCGGCCGTTCTGGTGCACGGCGACGATCGCGGTGGCCGTCGACCGGCCCTCATGCACCACGTCGAGGATGAGCTCCACCGGAGGGCCGACGGCCACGGCGCGGGAGAACACCGCGTGCGCCGAACGCACCGACTTGTCCGGGAACCGTTGCGCCACAGCGACAATCGCCTGCGCGACCACCTGGGTGCCTTCCACCACCTGCCGCTCGTCCTGGCCGGCCCCGACGTCACCGGCGGTGTCGCCGGTGAACCGGTCGGGCCCGTCGGGCCGCACCTCGAACAGGTCCAGCAGGCCCTGCACCGACCATTGGGCCCGGTCAGAATCCTCGGAGATTTTCGTCAAACCCACCCCGCCTCTCGCAGTAGCAGCTCACGGCTCAGCGTGACACTTCGCGTAGGACTTGTAAAGCTCGCCGGCGGGCTGCCGCGCGTGCCGGGCGAGATTGACACCGGCACCCGCGGTGCGTGACACTTTTGCGGTGTTTTGTAAAGGCATCGGCGGATGATCCCCAAGCCGCTCGCCAACGGATTCTGCTTCGGCGAGGGCCCGCGCTGGTTCGAGGGCCTGCTGTGGTTCTCCGACATGCTCGGTGAGGCCGTGCACACCGTGGACATGCGCGGCTCGTTGACCACACTGCCGCTGCCCGGGCACCGCCCGTCGGGCCTGGGGTTTCGTCCCGACGGGTCACTGCTGATCGCGTCGACCGAGGACCGGCAGGTGTTGCGCTACGACGGCGAAACCGTCGTCACCATCGCCGATCTCACCGACCTGGCGCCGGCCAACCTCGGCGACATGGTCGTCGACGACGCGGGGCGCGCCTACATCGGATGCCAGGCATTCTCGGGTGGCGCGATCGTCCGCCTCGATCCCGACGACAGCGCCACCGTCGTCGCCGAAGACCTCGACTTCCCCAACGGAATGGTGATCACGCCGGACCGAACGCTGATCGTCGCCGAATCGACCGGCCGGCGGCTGAGCGCGTTCACCATCGGCGACGACGGCGACAAAGGCGCGCTGGGTGACCGCCGGGTTTTCGCCGACGGCCTCGACGGGCCGCCCGACGGCCTCGCGCTCGACGCCGAGGGCGGAGTGTGGGCAGCGATGACGCTGGCTCACCAGTTCGAGCGGATCATCGAGGGCGGCGTCGTGACCGACCGCATCGACATGGGCGAGCGGGTCGCCATCGCCTGCGCACTCGGCGGCCCGCAGCGCCGTACGCTGTTTCTGCTGTCGAGCGTCGACGCATACCCTCAGCGCCTGATAGGTACCCGGCTCTCCCGGCTGGACACCGTCACGGTTGCCACTCCCGGCGCGGGCCTGCCCTGACATCGAGAGGTGCCCGAGTGACCGACTGCTATTACGAGCTGATCGACGACACCGACCCGTTGGGCGAGAAGTTCAGGGCGACCGATCTGGTGCGCAGCACCTGGTCGGCCGCGATACAGCACGCCGCGCCGGTGTCGGCGCTGCTGGTTCGGGCCCTGGAGCGATGCGACCGGCGCGACGACACCCGGCTGAGCCGGGTCGTCGTCGATCTGTTGGGCCCGGTGCCGGCCGAGGGCGAACTGTGGGTTCGCTCGCGGCTGGAACGCGGCGGCAAACAGATCGAGCTGGTCGGCGCCGAGATGCTGGGGCTTGGCCCCGACGGTCTGCCCCGGCCCGTCGCCCGCGCCAGCGGATGGCGCCTGCACAAGCTCGACACCGCGGCGCTGGCCCACGCGGCGGCGCCCCTGCCCGGGCCGCTGACCGAGGCACGAAGCCGCGACCTCGCGAAGGACTGGGACCGCAACTACGTGCACAGCCTGGATTGGCGATGGCTCACCGCGCCGCTGAACGACGGTCCGGGAGAGTCCTGGATCACACCGACCGTCGACCTCGTCAAGGGCGAGACCATGACCCAGTTGGAACGACTGTTCGCGGTGGCCGACTGCGCCAACGGCATCGGCAGCAAACTGGACATCACCAGGTGGACGTTCCTCAACACCGATCTGGCCGTGCACATGTTCCGGATCCCCGACGGGGACTGGGTCGGCATTCGCGCGGAAACCAACTATGGTCCCGACGGCATCGGGACGACGGTGGGCACGCTGTTCGACGAGCACGGCGCGGTCGGCGCCATCCAGCAGTCCGTGCTGGTACGCCCGCGGCCCGGGCGAACCTCGGGTGGGGCGAAAATAGAGACATGAGCCAGCCGTTCCCGGCGACAGATACCGACACCTCGACGCGTCGGCGGATCCTCGCGGCGACCGCCGAGGTGCTCGGCCGCAACGGCAAGACCAAGCTCAGCCTGTCGGACGTCGCGGCCCAGGCCGGGGTCTCGCGCCCGACACTCTACCGCTGGTTTGCCTCGAAAGAGGAGCTGCTGTCGGCATTCTCGGGCTACGAACGCCAGGTGTTCGAAAGCGGCCTGGCCAAGGCAACGTCGGGGCTGAAGGGCGTCGACAAGCTCGACGCCGCGCTGCGCTTCATCGTCGACTACCAGCATTCGTACTCCGGCGTGCGCATGGTCGACGTCGAGCCCGAGCACGTGATCGCCCAGGTCTCCCGTGTCATCCCGCAGATGCGGGAGGGACTGCAGCGGCTCCTGCCCGGACCGAATGGCGCGGTGAAGGCGGCGACGGTGATCAGGATCGCGATCTCGCACTACATCGTGCGTAGCGACGACGCCGACCAATTCCTGGCGCAGCTGCGCCACGCCGTCGGGATCAAGGGCAACGGCTAACCTCTGCCGCGAAACTGTATTCCGCTACCTATTTCCCGAGAAGACCCGTCGCGGAATACAGTTTCGCAGCAGAGGCGATCAGAACAGCACCGCCGCGTTGAGGTAGCCGGTGGGGTCGAGGGCCGCCTTGACCGCCCGCATGGTGGCGATGTCGGCGGCCTCCCGCGACATGCCCAGGTAGGCGCGCTTGCGGCTGCCGACGCCATGTTCGGAGCTGACGTTGCCGCCGCACCGCGCGATGAGATCCATCATCGGCTCGTACAACCGCGCTTCCCGCTCGACCGGGCAGCGCAGCACGTTCAGGTGCAGGTTGCCCTCGCCGACGTGACCGAACAATAGCGGCAGCGCATCGGGGACGTGCGCGTGGATCAAGGCGACCGCGTCGCGAGCGAAGCCGCCGATCGCCGACAGGGGCAACGACGCGTCGAACTTCAGCGGCGGCCCGTACACGCCGAGCACCTCGGCCAGGGATTCGCGGACGCGCCACAACCGTTGCTGCGCAACGGCATCCACCCCGACCGCCGGTTCGCCGCGCAGCCGCGCGCCATCAAGCAGGTCGGCGAGCCGATCGGTCTGGTCGTGGTCGGCGGCCAGCTCCACCAGCAGCAGCCAGTCGCCTGACACCGGTGCGCCCACCCCGAGATGCTCGGCGGTCAGCGCGGCGGCCCGGCCGTCGATCAGCTCCAGCGCCGCGATCCCGTCCACGTCCCGAAAGGTCCGGGCGGCGTCGACCAGCGCCTCCAGCTCGGCGAACCCGCAGACCGCCGTCACCCGATGCGACGGCGTGGGGTGCAGCCGCAGGTCCAGCGCGGTGATGACGCCGAGGGTGCCCTCGGCGCCGACGAACAGCGCCGGCAGGTCGTAGCCGGTGTTGTCGCGGCGCACCAGGCTGTGCCGGCGCATCAGCGAACCGTCGGGCAGCGCTACCTGCAGGCCGACGACTTGGTCGCCCATGTTGCCGTAGCGCACCGTGCGCAGGCCGCCGGCGTTCGTCGAGGCCATGCCGCCGACGGTCGCGGTGTCCCGGGCCGCCAGGTCCACGCCGAACACCAAACCCGCTGCGGCCGCGGCCCTTTGGACCGCGGCCAGCGTGACCCCGGCCCCGGCCCCAATGCGGCGTTCGACGGTGTCGACATCGCTTACCGCGCAAAGCCTCTCGGTGGACAGCAGCACGTCGTCGTGCTCGGGAACGGTGCCGGCCACCAGCGAGGTGCGGCCGCCCTGCACCGTCACGTGCGCGCCGGCGTCGCGGCACACCCGCAGCACCTCGGCGACCTGCTCGGCCGAGCCCGGCCGCACCAGGGCGCTGGCCCGGCCGCGATAGCGGCCGGTATGGTCGACGCTGCAGCCGGCGAGTATGTCGGGGTCGGTAACGACATGGTTCGATCCGACCGCGGTCGCCAGGCCCGCCAGCACGCTCACGTGGCGCTAGAACTCCTTGTGCGGCACGTCGGTTACCAGCCCGCCATCCATCACGAACTCGCTGCCGGTCGCATACGACGACTCGTCGCTGGCGAGGAACACCACGAACGTCGACACCTCCCTCGGCTCGGCCGGGCGGCCCAGCGGGATGGTGACCATGTCCTCGGGCAGCTTGGCGGTCATCGGGGTACGGATGAAGCCGGGGTGGATCGAGTTCACCCGAATGTTCAACGGCGCCAACTCCAATGCCGCCGACTTGGCCAGGCCGCGCACCGCCCACTTCGACGCAACGTAGGGGTGCACCATCGGCGCGCCGCGCAGCCCCTCGATCGACGACACGTTGATGATCGAACCGCCACCGGCCGCGGTCATCGGCTCGACGGCCACCCGCATGCCCAGGAAGGTGCCAGTCAGGTTGACGTCAATCACCTTCTGCCACTTGGTCAGATCGAAATTCTTCAGTTGCCCGAGGGCCACGATGCCGGCGTTGTTGACCAGCACGTCGAGCTTGCCGAATTCGCCGGTCGCCGTCGCGACCGCGGCGTCCCACTGGTCGGGCTGGGTGACGTCGAGGTGGACGTAGCGCACGGCGTCCCCGATCTCGTCGGCGAGCGCCTTGCCCTCCTCGTCGAGGATGTCGCCGATCACTACCTTGGCGCCTTCCTCCACGAGCAGGCGAGCGTGCGAAGCCCCCATCCCGCGGGCGCCACCACTGATGAGTGCAACTTTGCCCTCTACCCGTCCTACATGTCCCATCGGAGGAGCTCCTTATCTATTGGTTTAGGTGGCCACCAGATCGCTTGGCGCGTAAAGCCCTTTTCCGGTGACCAGCGGCAGGTCGAGCGTGGTCCGGATGCCGGGCGGTGCGGCGATCACCGCCGGGATGGCGTTGACGATGCGCCCCGCCGCGCCGGCGATCGCGGCATGGTTGTGGTCGCCCTTGCGGCTGCTCGGCACGATGTCCACGGCGTAGGACGGCTCGCCGGTGATCTCGACGCGATACGAGCCGCCGCCGGCAGCGGGTTGCTGCCAGTCGGGTCGCAGGTCGGGCCGCAACCGGGTGATGTGCTCGATGACGACGGCGGGGCGGCCGTGCACCATGCCGCGGATCTCGAATTGCAGCGCGGCCAGCGTTCCCTTCGCGACGTGCCCCACCGCGATGTCAAAGTCTTCCGGCGCCGGCTCGCGCTGATAGGACTCGGTGATCTCGTCGACCTCGACGCCTAGGCCGGCCGCCAGCTGGCGGATCGCCGTGCCCCAGGCGATGCCGAGCACGCCGGGCTGCAGCAGCATCGGCACCTCGTCCAGCGGCCGGCCGAACCCCATGTAGTGCATGACCTCCGCGCCGTCGTAGCTCGCGTAATCGTGGATCTCCATGCACCGCACACTCTCGATGCGCTGGCAGGTCCCCGCGAGCGCGAACGGGATCAGGTCGTTGGCGAATCCGGGGTCGACGCCGCTGATGAAGATGCTCGAATTACCTTGCCGGGCGGCGTCTTCCACGCGGGCGATGTACTTGTCGGGCATGACACCCCACGGGTATTGCAGCAGCCCCGGCGACGACCCGACGACGTTGATTCCGGCGGCCAGGATGCGCATGACGTCGGCCATCGCGTCGGGCAGGCGGGTGTCGCCCATGGCGCAGTAGACGACGCATTCGGGTCCGGTGGCCAGGACGGCGTCCAGGTCGTTGACGGCCGCGATGCCGGTGACGGTCGGGACGTCCAGGCCGACGCCGCACAGCGCTCCGGCGTCCTTGCCCACCTTCTCCGGCGACGACACACATACTCCGGTCAGTTCGAACGCTGGATTGGTGATGAGCTCGGCCAGGGCGAGCCTTCCGACATTTCCGGTGCCGATGTGCGCGACGCGGATCGCCATGAGAGTCTCCGTCCCTTGAACGCACTAAAAACTTTCTAGACACTAGTCCATGACTCTCAAGGCGCCTACCGGGCCCGACCCGGGTCGGCGCGGACAGAATGGAATCGCTTATGGCACAACGCGCGGATGTCCAATTCACCTCGGGCGACGACCGCATCAGCGCGTGGCTCTACCGTCCCGCGGGCAACGATCCCGCGCCGCTGCTGGTGATGGCCCACGGCCTGGGCGCGGTGCGCACCATGCGGCTGGACGCCTACGCCGAGCGGTTCAGCGCGGCCGGCTACGCCTGCCTGGTGTTCGACTACCGCAACTTCGGTGACAGCGAAGGGCGGCCGCGGCAACTGCTCGACATCGGCATGCAGCTTGCCGACTGGGCCGCGGCGGTAGCCTACGCCCGCACCCTGAACGGCATCGACCGAAACCGGATCGGCTTGTGGGGCACGTCTTTTGGCGGCGGGCACGTGATCGCCACGGCGGCCCGGCTCCCGGGCATCGCCGCCGCCGTGGCCCAATGCCCGTTTACCGACGGCGTCGCCTCCGCGCGCATGCTGAACCCGTCGGCCATCGCACGCGTCACCGCGCGGGCGGTGCGTGACGTCGTCGCGGCCCGGCTGGGCAAACCGGCGGTGATGGTCGCCACGGCGGGCAAGCCAGGCGAGGTCGCCCTGATGAATGCGCCCGACGTGTACCCGGGCTACATGAGGCTGATGCCCGAGGGCCAAACCGTGCCCAACGAAGTCGCCGCCCGAATCGGGTTGAAGGCCATCACCTATCGCCCGGGCCGCCTCGCCGCGAAGATCGGCTGCCCCATCCTGTTTTGCGTCTGCGAAACCGACTCGGTGGCCCCCGCGGCGCCGACGCTGCGCTATGCGGCCAAGGCCCCGCGCGGTGAAGTCAGGATGTATCCCGACGGGCATTTCGCGATCTATGTCGATGACGCGTTCGAGCGGGTCGTCGCCGACCAACTCGCTTTCCTCGACAGGCACCTGAAAAGCGCGTGAGCGTTTGACCCCGCACAAACTTGCGCGAAACGCCAAATTTCCCGGCGGCACGGTTCTACCCTCTGTCAATACCTAATACCCGCGGTCGCGGGTAAGTCCCGTTTGGGCCGGGACGGGGTCCCGGCCCATGGGAAGGACGGGGAGATGTCGTATTTGTTCACCGCTGCCCCTGAGGTGCTGGCATCGACGGCCGCCGAGGTGGAAAGCATCGGTACGGCGATTCGCACCGCCGGCGCGAATGCGGCCGGCCCGACAACCGGCTTGCTGGCCGCGGCCGAGGACGAGGTCTCGGCGGCCATCGCGAATCTCTTTGGCGCATACGGCCAGGAGTACCAAGCGATCGTCTCGCAAGCCGCGGCGTTTCACAACGAGTTCACCCAGGCCCTGGCGGCCGCGGCGAACACCTACGCGCAGGCCGAGGCCGCCAACGCGGCGCTGATGTCTCACGTATCGAACGAGCTGTTCGGGCAGGCGCCGGTCGCCAGCAGTTCGGGCGGTGCGTTGACGTCGATCATGAAGTTAACCTCCGGGGACCCGCTCTATGCGTTGATCATGGGCGGCACCAATAACCCGCTACCCGACGCCGACTATGTGGCGGCCATTTTCAACTCGTACATCAGGTCCAATCCCCTGTTCTCTTCGGCCATCCCGCAAGGCCTGTTCACGCCGGAGCAGTTCTGGCCGGTGACCCCGCAGCTTGGCAACATGACGTTCGGCCAGTCCGTCGCCCAGGGCGTCGCCCTCCTGAACAACGCGCTGCTCAATCCCACCACCGGGGTGCTCGCGCAGGGAAATAGCGCCCTCGTTTTCGGCTACTCGCAGAGCGCCACGATCGCCACCAACGAAATAAACGCCCTTATGGCGGCGGGCTCGCCCTATCAAGGCCAGCTGTCCTTCATGCTGGTCGGTGATCCGAACAACCCCGTCGGCGGCATCCTCGAGCGCTTCCCCGGCTTCTATATCCCGTTCCTGGATGTGGCGTTCAACGGCGCGACCCCGCCGAATTCGCCCTACCCGACCACGATTTTCACGGCCCAATACGACGGCATCGCCGATCTGCCCCAGTACCCGCTCAATGTCATCTCGGACCTCAACGCCTTTATGGGCTACTTCTTCGTGCACAACACGTATCCGCTCATGACGGCGACCCAGATCGCCAACGCCGTGCCGCTGCCGACGTCTCCGGGCTACACCGGCACCAACTACTACATGCTCATGACCCAGAACCTGCCGCTGCTGCAGCCGATCCGCGACATCCCCTACGCCGGTCCCCCGATCGCCGACATCTTCCAGCCCGATCTGCGGGTGCTGGTCGACATGGGCTACGCCGACTACGGACCCGGCCTCAACTATGCGAACATCCCCACCCCGGCCGGGCTGTTCTCGATCGGCAACCCGTTCACGATCATCCCCGACCTGGCCCTGGGCGCCGTGCAGGGACCCTACGGCGCCGCGGTGGAAATCGGGGTGGAGGCCGGGCTGTTGTCGCCGTCGCTGTTCCCCAACGCCTACCCGTGGGTCCCCTCGATCGATCCGGGCCTGAACTTCTTCCTCGGCCAACCGAGCACGACACTGCTGTCGGTGCTCAGCGGCGGCGCCGGGGACGTACTCAAACTCATTCCGCCGGTGTTGAATTGATTCCTACCTGTCGCGGCCACCGCCGGCCTGCCCGGATGCCCGCGAGCGTGACGTCAGTGCGAAAACGCGCCCGGATTTTCGCAGTGGCGTCACGCTCGCGGCTGCTAAGACACTGCTAAGACCCGATTGTGGGCACGGCCTCAAGGCCCGAGGGGGGAATGCTGGCGGATCGACTCGTCGCGGATCAGCCCCCGCAGCAGCGCGGTGCTGAACTCGGCGGCGATTTCCTTGGCCGTGCGCCGTCCGCTCGGCCGCAGCCAGCGATAGCTGCCCAGCGTCATCCCGATGTAGCCCAAGGCCACCACGTGCGAGTCGCACTCGTAGAACTCGCCGCTGGCGATCCCGCGGTCAATGAGCCCGTGCACGTGCTCGTAAACCTGAGCCTCCTTCTCGCGGACCTCAGCGACCTGTTCGGCGGTGAACCACTCGGTGATGTAGGGCTGCTCCTGGAAGTAGACGGCGGCCCGCTCGGGATTGGCCGCGATCCCGGTGAGCAGGCGGACCGTGTACTGGTAGAGCGCCTCACGCGCCGTCCAGGATGGATCGTCGTGCACGGCGGCCAGCGTGCCCTCGGCCGCCTGGCGGTAGATGTCGAACAGGATCAGCGACTTGCTGGCGTAGTAGTGGTAGACGGTCGCCTTGTTCAGGCCGATCACGTCGGCGACGTCGTCCATCCGGGTACCGTGATAGCCGCGGGCGGCGAACAGCTTGGTGGCAACGGCCAGCAACTCCTCGCGGCGCGTTAGCCCGTTCTCGGATGGCATCGGTACTCACTATCGTCACTGCCGGCAGGGGCGAGTAAACCCCCGGCAAGGCAAATTATCAATCAACTGGTTGGACAGTTTAAAACGCTGGGTGTCGCGCCGATGCGGATGGGACTAAACTCGCTGACGAACCAAGTCGCGACCTTAAGGGGTGGACCAATGGACCCGAGTCCGGACTACGACATGAGCGACGAGATCGAGTTCTTCTTCAAGTACGTCCCCTGGGGTCTGCGCGGGGTCACCGACGGCAACGGATATCCGCCGCAGGCCTACCCGCCCGTCTAGGAAACTCCTAGAGAGCCTTGAGTTCCTCGGCGACCTTCGTGACGGATTTCTTCGCGTCGCCGAACAGCATCGTGGTCCCGTCGGCATAGAACAGCGGGTTGTCGATGCCCGCGAAGCCGGAGTTCATCGACCGTTTGAGCACGATCACCGACTTCGACTTGTCCACGTTGAGGATCGGCATGCCGTAGATCGGGCTGGACGTCTCGTTGCGGGCCGCCGGGTTGGTGACGTCGTTGGCGCCGATGACGACGGTGACGTCGGTGCGGGCGAACTCGTCGTTGATGTCGTCCATGTCCTTCATCGCGTCGTAGTCGACTTCGGCCTCGGCCAGCAGCACGTTCATGTGCCCCGGCATCCGGCCCGCGACCGGGTGGATCGCGTATTTCACCGGCACGCCACGGGCTTCGAGCAGATTGGCCAGGTCTTTGACGGCGTGCTGGGCCTGCGCGACGGCCAGGCCGTAGCCGGGGACCACGATCACCTGGTTGGCGTAGGCCATCTGAATCGCCGCGTCGGCGGCCGACGTCGACTTGACCTGCTTGTCGCCGCCTTGACCATCCGGGCCGCCGCTGGGGGCCACGCCGCCGCCGCCGAAACCGCCCGCCACGATCGCGGGAATGGACCGGTTCATCGCCTTGGCCATCAGGTTGGTCAGGATCGAACCCGACGCGCCGACGATCATGCCCGCCACGATCATCGCGGTGTTGTTCAGCGCCAAACCCGCCGCCGCGGCCGACAGCCCGGTCATCGCGTTGAGCAGCGAGATGACCACCGGCATGTCGGCGCCGCCGATGGGCAGCACGACCATCAGGCCCAGCACACCGGCGGCGGCCAGCAGGCCGATCATCCACCACAGCGACACCCCACCGGTGCCGGGATGCGCGTGCACGCCGATGACCACCGCGGCGGCCACCGCCGCGGCCAACAGCAGCAGGTTGACCGGTTGCTGGGCCTTGCCGAAGCCGATCGGCGATCCGGAGATGAGCTCCTGCAGCTTGCCGAACGCGATGATCGATCCCCAAAACGAGATCGACCCGATGATCGCGGCGAACAACGACGCCACCACGATGTGCACCGTCGGCGACTCGCCGTGCTGGAAGGCCGAAAAACCGCTTGTCTCAACGAATTCCGATAATGCGATCAGCGCGACGGTGCCGCCGCCGACGCCGTTGAAGAAGGCCACCAGCTGCGGCATGGCGGTCATCTTGGTCAGCCGTGCCGGAGGGACGCCGAGCACCACACCCACGACCAGGCCGGCGATGATCAGCACCCACTGGTCGGTGTGCCGAATCTTCACCAGCGTCGCCGCCACCGCGATGGCCATGCCCACCGCGGCGATCAGGTTGCCCCGCACCGCGGTCTTGGGCCCGGTCAGGCCCATCAACCCGTAGATGAACAGCGCGAACGCGATGATGTAGAGGACCGTAACCAGGTAGCTCATTTCGCGGCCTCATCCGACTTGCCCTGCGGCACAGGCTTTTTGCCCTTGAACATGCCCAGCATCCGGTCGGTGACGATGAAACCGCCGATCACGTTGAGCGTGCCGAACACCACCGCCACGAACAGGATGATCTGCACCGCGAGCGACGGATGCTCGACCTCCCCGAACACCACCAGCGCGCCCAGCACCACGATGCCGTGGATGGCGTTGGTCCCCGACATCAGCGGCGTGTGCAGCGTGTTGGGCACCTTGGAGATCACCGCGAACCCGACGAATCCGGACAACACCAGGATCGCCAGGTTGGCCAACAGCTCGTCGTACATCCCAGACATTTATGCGTCCTTACTGTCCGCGTTCAAGGTCACACAGGACGCCGCGACGACTTCGTCGTCAAAGTCGGGGGCCAGCTTGCCGTCCTTGATCAGCAAGTCCAGCAGCGCCGTGATGTTCTTGCTGTACAGCTCGCTGGCGTGCTCGGGCATGGTTGCCGGCAGGTTCAGCGGCGCGGCGATGGTGACGCCGTGCTTGACGACCGTCCGTCCGGGCTCGGTGAGTTCGCAGTTGCCCCCGGTTTCCCCGGCCAGGTCCACCACCACGCTGCCGGGCTTCATCGCCTCGACCGCCGCGGCGGTCACCAGTCGCGGCGCGGGCCGGCCCGGAACCAGCGCCGTGGTGATCACCACGTCGAATCCACTGATCGCCTCTTCCAAGGCTTTCTGCTGCTGGGCGCGCTCGTCTTCGGTGAGTTCACGGGCGTACCCGCCCTCGCCGGACGCGGAAATTTTTGAGATGCCGACGTCGAGCCACTGGGCCCCCACGGACCGCACCTGGTCGGCCACCTCGGGACGCACGTCGTAGCCGGAGGTCCGCGCGCCCAGCCGCTTGGCCGTGGCCAGCGCCTGCAGCCCGGCCACACCGACACCGAGCACCAAGACGGTGGCCGGCTTCACGGTCCCGGCCGCCGTCGTCAGCATGGGAAAGAAGCGGGTCAGCTGCGAGGCCGCCAGCAGCACGGCCTTATAGCCGGCCACGTTGGCCTGCGACGACAACGCATCCATCACCTGGGCCCGCGAGATTCGCGGGATGGCCTCCAGCGCGAATGCCTGCACCCCGGCTTCGGTGAGCGCGCCGATCGCGTTGTCGGCGTTGCGGGGCGCCAGGAAGCCAATCAGCGTCTGCCCGCTGCGCAACTTGCCGACCTCGCCCGCCGTCGGCGGTGCGACCTTGACGACCACGTCGGCGGCCCACGCGTCCCCGATGCTGGCCCCGGCCTCGGTGTAGAGCTCGTCGGGAAGCAGCGCCCCTTCGCCCGCGCCCGACTCGACCACCACCGCCACACCGCTGTTGACCAGCGACGCGACCGCCTTCGGGACCAGCGCGACGCGTCGCTCGCCGGTCCCGGACTCGGCGACGACCCCGACCGTCGTCTGCGGATCTGTCATGGCGCGTACCCTACCGGCGTCACCAGAGCGGGATCTCCTGGCCGCGCTCCGACGCCGGGCGGGGCCCGAAGTAGCGGCGCTCGGATTCGTCGATCGGCACGTCGTTGATGCTGGCTTCGCGGCGCGCCATCAACCCCGACGGGGTGAACTCCCACAGCTCGTTGCCGTAGCTGCGGTACCACTGGCCGGTGTGATCGTGGCACTCGTACTGGAACCGCACCGCGATGCGGTTGCCGTGGAAGTCCCACAAGCTCTTGCGCAGCGCATAGTCGAGTTCGCGCTGCCACTTGCGGGTCAGGAACGCCACGATCTGGTCCCGGCCGATGATGTGCTCGCCGCGGTTTCGCCAGTGTGAGTCCGGCGTGTAGGCCCGGCTGACGCGTTGGGGGTCGCGGGTGTTCCAGGCGTCCTCGGCGGCCTGAACCTTCTGGATGGCGGTCTCGAAGGTGAACGGCGGAAACGGGGGGCGGCTTTCGGTCATGAGGCCCATCCTCCCCCCGTGAGCAGACACAGAATCGCCCAAAACCACGTGGTTTTGGGCGATTCTGTGTCTTAGTGTCAGGGTGGGTGTGCCGTGTTGGGGCGTGTCTTCGTGACAGGTGCCGCGCGTGGTGGTTGGTTCCGGATCACTGGTGTCTGGCTCGATTTTGTGTTGCCGCCTGCGGGTTGGCGTTGAGCAGTAGTGCCGGCACCGGTGAGATGGACCGGCCGGCGTGACTTGATAGGAGCCTGGCATTCGCCCCGACTGAGATGTGTCCGCCGACCGGCCCAACCTCAACACCCCCATCCAGGAAGTGAAGGAGGCAACCTTCATGGTTGTTGTTGGAGCTGATGTGCACAAGCGCAAACACACCTTTGTCGCCGTTGATGAGGTCGGCCGCAAGCTTGGTGAGAAGACGGTCAAGGCCACCACAGCCGGTCACACCCTGGCTGTCCTATGGGCCCGTGAGCAGTTCGGTACCGCACTGATCTGGGGTATCGAGGACTGCCGGAATATGTCCGCGCGCCTAGAGCGCGACCTGTTGAGCGCCGGGCAGCAGGTGGTGCGGGTGCCGACGAAGTTGATGCACGCGGTGCGTAAGTCGGCGCGGACCCGGGGTAAGTCCGATCCGATCGATGCCCAGGCGGTGGCGCGGGCGGTGCTGCGCGAACCCGACCTGCCCGTCGCTTCCCATGATGAAATCTCGCGGGAGTTGAAGTTGCTCACCGATCGCCGTGATGTCCTTGTCGCCCACCGCACGTCGACGATCAGTCGGCTGCGCTGGCATGTCCACGAGCTCGACCCCGAGCGCGAGCCAGCACCGCGTGCGCTTAGAGCGATCAAACACCAGCAAGCCCTAGCGGCCTGGCTGGACACCCAGCCAGGCGTGGTGGCCGAAATGGCGCGCGCCGAGCTCGCCGACATCATCCGACTCACCACCGAGATCGACACCCTAGAAAAGCGCCTCGGTGAGCGGGTCCGCGACGTGGCTCCCACACTGCTCGACATTCCCGGCTGCGCAGAGCTGACCGCGGCCAAAATCGTCGGCGAAGCCGCCGCAGTGGACAGGTTCAAAAGCGAGGCCGCCTTCGCCTGCCACGCCGGAATAGCCCCCATCCCGGTATGGTCAGGCAACACCGAAGGTCAAGTGCGATTAAGCCGCTCGGGTAACCGCCAAATCAACACCGCCATCCATCGCATCGCCCTCACCCAGATCCGCATCACCAGTAGCGAAACCCACGCCTACTACCAACGGCTTATCGCCAACGGAAAAACCAAAGCCGCAGCACGACGCTGCATCAAACGCCGCATATCCCGCAACGTCTACCGCCGACTCCTCAAGGACTACCAAGCCCGCACCCAACCCAGCGCAGCTTGACATAGGAGCTACTGCTCGCGCCGCATTGCTCGCGCCGGCATATCGCGCGTGTCCTATCGTGGCGGACATGGACTTCGCGATGTCGGCCAAGGCCGTCGACTATCACAAGCGGCTGTCCGACTTCATGACCGAGTACGTCTTTCCGGCCGAGGCCGAATACGACAAATACCGCGACGAGGCCGGCCCGCACGACCACACCGTCCCGCCGGTCGTCGAGGAGCTGAAAACCAGGGCCAAGGAGCGGGGCCTGTGGAACCTGTTCCTGCCGGCCGAGTCTGGCCTGACCAACCTGGAATACGCTCCGCTGGCCGAGATCACCGGCTGGAGCCTGGAGATCGCGCCCGAGGCGCTGAATTGCGCGGCCCCGGACACCGGCAACATGGAGATCCTGCACATGTTCGCCACCGACGAGCAACGCGTCCGGTGGCTGCAACCGTTGCTCAACGGCGACATCCGCAGCGCCTTCTCGATGACCGAGCCCGCGGTCGCCAGCAGCGACGCCCGCAACATCGAGACCACGATCACGCGCGACGGCGACGACTACGTCATCAACGGCCGCAAATGGTGGACGTCGGGCGCATCGGACCCGCGCTGCAAGGTCCTCGTCGTGATGGGCCGCACCAACCCCGACGCGGCAAGCCACCAGCAGCAGTCGATGGTCCTGGTGCCGATGGACACTCCCGGCGTGACGATTGTCCGCTCGACGCCGGTGTTCGGCTGGCAGGACCAGCACGGCCACTGCGAGGTGATCTACGACAACGTCCGGGTGCCGGCCACCAATCTGCTCGGCGAAGAGGGCGCAGGCTTCGCGATCGCCCAGGCCCGGCTGGGACCCGGCCGCATCCACCACTGCATGCGCGCGCTCGGCGGGGCCGAACGCGCGCTGGCCCTCATGGTGGACCGGGTCAAAAACCGGGTGGCGTTCGGCCGTCCGCTGGCCGAGCAGGGCGTCGTGCAGCAAGCAATTGCCAAGTCCCGCAACGAGATCGACCAAGCAAGATTGCTGTGCGAGAAGGCGGCCTGGACGATCGACCAGCACGGCAACAGGGCCGCCCACCTGCTGGTCTCACAGATCAAGGCGGTGGCGCCGCAGGTGGCCTGCGACGTCATCGACCGGGCCATCCAGGTGCACGGGGCCGCCGGTGTCAGCGACGACACGGTGCTGGCCCGGCTATACGGCTGGCATCGCGCCATGCGGATCTTCGACGGGCCCGACGAGGTGCACATGCGGACCATCGCGCGCACCGAGATCGGCCGGGAACGATCCGCGTTCGCCGCGGCGGTCACCTGACATGGCGGCGACTTTGCGAGAACTGCCGGGCGCGTGGAACTTCCGTGACGTCGCGGAAAGCACCGCGGCGCTCCGCCCCGGGCGGCTGTTCCGGTCCAGCGAGCTGAGCCGGCTGGAGGACGACGGCCGGGAAACGCTGCGGCGGCTGGGAATCACCGACGTGGCCGACCTGCGCGCAAACCGTGAGGTTGCCCGGCGCGGGCCGGGACGGGTTCCCGACGGCGTCGACATCCACCTGCTGCCCTTCCCCGACCTCGCCGACGACGAGTCCGACACCGACGGCCAGGCGCCCCACGAACACGCATTCCAGCGGCTCCTGACCGGCGAAGGCGGCGACTCCGACGAGTCGGTGAGCGAGGCTGCCACTCGCTACATGACCGACGAGTACCGGCAATTCCCGACACGCAACGGAGCGCAACGCGCGGTGCGCCGCGTCATCACACTGCTGGCCGCCGGGCGCCCCGTGCTCACCCACTGCTTCGCGGGCAAGGATCGCACCGGCTTCGTGATCGCGACGGTGCTGGAAACGATCGGCGTCGATCGCGACACCATCGTCGCCGACTTCCTGCGCAGCAATGAGGCCGTGCCCGAGCTGCGGGCCCGGATCTCGGAGATGATCCGGCAGCGCGCGGACACCGAACTGACCCCGGAGGTGGTGACCTTCACCGAGGCCCGGCTTTCCGACGGGGTTCTCGGCGTCCGTCCCGAGTACCTGGGCGCCGCCCGCCAAACGATCGACGAGGAATTCGGGTCGCTGGACGGGTATTTGCGTGACGCGGATGTCACCGAGGCCGACCTCGACCGGCTGCGGGGTGCGCTGCTCGCCTGACTCCAGTCGGGCACCATGGAAAACGCCAGGGCTGCAACGGTTTTCGCACGAGGACCGCGGTGCCGGCCGACCGCGGCGGCGCGAGCCGTCGCCGGCCGGATTGTCACGCTCGGCCCGCGGGCGGGGAAGAACCAAATACAGTGGCGCAAAACGCCAACACGACCGCGTGATCGCTCTAAGCTAGCTGCGTGCCGGTTCAGCGATGCGCCGGGTCATCGGTTTGGCAGCGTCGTCGGTACCAATACGGGAACTCGTGCGTCCGGAAGGGAAACGCCGATGACGAGCTTGATCACCCAGCCACAGCTCTTGGCCACGGCCGCCGCGGATGCTTCGGCAATTGGTTCGGCGCTCAACGAGGCCAAGGCCGCCGCCGCCGGCCCGACAACCAGCCTGGTGGCGGCGGCCGAAGACGAGGTGTCGGCGATCACCGCGACGTTTTTCGGCACGTACGGCCAGGAGTACCAGGCGCTCCTCCAACAGGCGGCCGTATTCCACGAGCAGTTCGTTGCGACGCTGACCGCCGCCGGAAACGCTTACACGCAAGCCGAAGCCGAGATCGCCGGCACGCTCGGGCTCGCCGGCGGTGCCACGGCCAACCCGGTATTCGCGGCGGTAACGCAGGGGGCGGACCCGAGCGTCGTCGCCAACCTAATCATGACCGGCAGCGGCACCGCGACACCGTCGATGGCCTACCTGCAAAGCGTCGCCGGCCTCTACTTGCAGGATTTCACGGGACCTCTCCAGGCCGTGTCCACGGCCGAGGGGTTGTATCCGTTCACCGGTGTCAAAGACCTGACCTTAGACATATCCCTGGCCCGCGGCGTCACCGAGCTGGACAACGCCATCAACCTGGCGATCCAGCCCGGCACCAGCCAGGCCGTTTCCATTCTCGGGTACTCGCAGAGCTCGATCATCGCCTCGCTGGAAATGCCGAAACTCCTCGCCGAGGGCTTTACAAACGGAACGGGCGGGTCGCCGGTCCAGGCGTTCTTCACCCTGCTCGGTGATCCCGCCAATCCCAACGGCGGCCTGCTTTCGCGCTTCCCCGACCTGAGCCTCCCCAGCCTCGGTGTCACATTCGGCGCCTCGACGCCGAGCAATGACTTCCCGACCACCATCTGGACGCTCGAATACGACGGCTTCGCCGACTTCCCGCAATACCCGATCGACTTCCTCTCCGACCTCAACGCCCTTGCGGGCATCGTGTTCATACACGGCACCTACCCGCACCTGACGCAAGCGATACTCGACACGGCCTTCCAATTGCCGCAGTCCGGGGCGCCGTCCATGACCACCTACAACATGATTCCCACCACGAACCTGCCGCTGCTCGAGCCGCTGCGTGCCATCCCGCTCATCGGCAACCCGCTCGCGGACCTGGTGCAACCGGATCTGACATATCTCGTGAACTGGGGCTACGGCAACCCGGCGTACGGCTTCTCGACCGGACCTGCCAACGTGCAGACGCCGTTCGGGTTCTTGCCGCCGCTGAGCGCGACCACGGCCCTGGGGCCCGACTTGATCAGCGGCGCCCAGCAGGGATTCGGCGCCTTCGTCGGCGACCTGTCCTCCCTGACACCGACGTCGCTGCCCGCCCTGTCGCTGACGAGCCTGCTTGCGGGAGCCGGATCGTCGGGTGCCGCACTGCCCCTGGCCGCCCCGGCGTCCATACCATCCACCATCAACAGCATCATCTCGAGCATCCAGTCGGCGAACAGCAACATCGTCGGCACCCTGACGACCGACTTCTCGACCGCCTACGCGACGCTGCTTCCGACGGCGGACATCGGTACGGCCCTTGCCGTTTCGCTTCCGTCGTATGACGTCAACCTGTTCCTGAACGGGATCTCGCAGGCGATCAACGGCCAACCCATTCAGGGACTCATCAATGCGTTCGGCGATCCGATCGCGGCCAACGTCGGCCTGAGCACGCTCGCGGGCGGTTTCGAACTCATAACCGTCGAGAATGCGCTCGACACGATCTTGACCGGGACACCGAACCCGGGCCCCAACTGACAGCCGTCTTTCGCGGCTGAAGGCCGCTGAAGCGGAGACCATTTCAGCCCCGAGCATCCGTGGGCGGAATGGCTTTGGCGCAAACCGCCGAAAAACGGGGTGGGATCGATCTACGCTGGCCACTGCTGGCTTCACGGTGACGGGTTCGCCGGATCATCGGCTTGACAGTGTTATCAGGTTATCAGCACCTAGTCGTAAAGGAACTGGCCGATGACGGGCTTGACTATTCAGCCGCAATTGCTGGCGGGGGCCGCGACGGATGTGTCGGAGATCGGTTCGGCAATCAGCGCGGCCAGAGCGACCGCCGCCGCACCGACAACCAGCCTGGTGGCGGCGGCCGAAGACGAGGTGTCGGCGCTCACCGCGTCCCTGTTCGGTGCGTACGGCCAGGAATACCAGGCGCTGCTCCAGCGGGCGACGGCATTCCACGACGAGTTCGTTGCGGCGTTGTCCGCGGCCGGTAACGCCTATGCCGGCGCCGAAACCGCGGCGTCGAATGCGCTGGGTTCCCTGGAAGCGGACACCTTTTCGCTGCTCGGCGGCACCACCTCGGCGGTGAGCGCGACCCGGGTCGCGGCTCCGATAATCCAGGCGCTGTCCGGCCAGGCCACGACCGTCACCGTCGTCATGGGCGCCAGCGGATACCCGATACCGGCGACCGATTACATCAACCAGCTCACCATGTTGTTCGTCAAGCCCTTTTACACCGTGGGCACCGCGATGGGCCTCGCCACGCCCGAGGGCCTGTATCCGCTCACCGGCGTCAAGGACCTGACCCTCGACATATCACTCGCCCGAGGCCTCACGATCCTGAACAACCAGATTCAGTCGTTGGTCAGCTCGGGCACAAACACGATCAACGTCTTCGGCTACTCGCAGAGCGCGATCATCGCCTCGCTGGAGATGCAGGTGCTCAACCCCACCAACACGCCGGGCGGAAGCCTGCTGCCCCCCGGTGTCGGCCTGAATTTCTCGCTGATCGGTGACCCGGCGAACCCCAACGGCGGCCTGCTCTCACGCTTCCCGGGCTTGAGCCTGCCGAGCCTGGGCCTGACGTTCGGCACCGCGACTCCAGACAATTCCTTCCCGACCCAGATTTTCACGATCGAATACGACGGCTTCGCCGACTTCCCGCAATACCCCATCAACTTCCTGTCCGACCTCAACGCCTTTATGGGGATCGTCGAGCTGCACGGAACGTATCCGTATTACACACTCGATCAGATCAATTCGGCTATCCAACTGACGAACACGGTGGGCAATCCGCTGACCCAGTACTTCATCCTGCCAACCCAGAATCTGCCGCTTTTGGATCCGGTGCGGGCGATACCGGTCATCGGTAACCCCATCGCGGACCTGGTCCAACCCGACTTGAAAGTCCTGGTCGACCTGGGCTACGGCAGCACCAGCCAGGGCTGGTCGCCTGACCCGCCCAATGTTCCCACGCCGTTCGGGGTGATCCCGCCCGTCAGCCCGGGAGCCGTCCTTGCCGCCCTGGCCGGCGGAACCCAGCAGGGAATCGGCGCCTTCACCGGCGACATCAGCGCCGGGATCGCCGGGATCCCGTCTCTCTCACCGCCCAGCCTGGCCTCGATCACGGGATCGATCGGGACCGGCGGGCCCTATCCCCTGCCCACAGGACTGACGTCGGCGCTGTCCTCGCCCGACAGCTTCATCGCCGCCCTGCAGTCGGCCAACAGCCGAATCACCAACGCGCTCACGGACGCCGGCTCGACGGCTTATTCGACCCTGCTTCCGACGGCCGACATCGTGACGGCATTGTTTACCTCTGTGCCGTCCTATGACGCCAACCTCTTCCTGGACGGGGTGCAGCAGGTGATCAATGGCGACCCCACCGGGGGACTGATCTATGCATTCGGCGCTCCGGTGGCCGCCGACGTCGCATTGGCCACGCTCGGAGGCGGTTTCGAATTCCGCGTTTTCGAGCACGCGGCTGACACGATTGTCGCCGACTTGAACAGTCTCGCCTAAACGGCGCCGACGGCGCGCCGGTATGGAAAGGCCCGGAAAGGATTTGAGCCGATGACATACGTCCTCACGCAACCACCGATAATCGCGTCGGCGGCCGCGGACGTGACGGCCATCGGTTCGGCGATCAACGCGGCCAACGAGACCGCGGCGGGCGCGACAACCGGTGTGGTGGCCGCGGCCGGCGACGAGGTCTCGGCGATGACGGCGACGCTGTTCAACGCTTACGCCCAGGAGTACCAGGCGCTCGTCAAACAGACGGCGGTGTTTCACGACGGGTTCGCTGCGGCGTTGGCCGGCGCCGGGAGCGCCTACACGGAGGCCGAGATCGCGGCCTCGGGCGCGCTCGGCGGACTCGCCGCGCCGGCCGAGGCCCTGTTGGCGCCGTCGACCGCCGGTGCCGCGGGGGTAGCGGCGGCCAACGCGGCCACGGCGGAACCCGTTGCCATTTCTTTGATCTTGGGTGCCAGCGGCGTGCCGATCCCGTCGCTAAGCTACGTGGCCGAGGCTTACGGCAAATACATTTCCCCGTTTTTCACCACCGCCAATTTGCAAGCCGTATTCACTCCCGAGGGGTTATATCCGATCACCGGCATCAAGGACCTGACCTTGAACATATCGGTGGACCGGGGCCTGACGATCCTCAACAACGCCCTCATCGGACCCAGTGGACAGATCACGCTGGGAAACACCCCGGTCAACGTTTTCGGCTATTCGCAGGGCGCCATCCTCGCCGCGCTGGAACTGCCGCAGCTCGCCGCCGCCCACATACCGACTTCGGCCGTAAACTTCGTGCTGGTCGGCAACGAGATGACGCCCAACGGCGGCCTGCTCGCGCGCTTCCCCGACCTGAACATTCCGAGTCTGGGCCTGCCCTTCTACGGCGGGATGGCGTCAAATACCGGGTACACGGTTATCAATAACACGCTCGAATACGACGGCTTTGCCGATTTTCCGCAGTACCCGATCGACTTCCTCTCCGACCTCAATGCCGTTGCGGGCATCGTGTTCGTGCACCCCACATATCTCACCATTTCGCAAGCACAGATCGAATCGGCCATTACCCTGCCGACGTCCCCGGGCTACAACGGCGGCACCGTCTACCACATGATTCCGACCCAGAACCTGCCGCTGCTGGACCCGTTGCGCGCAATTCCGTACGTCGGGAACCCGCTCGCCAACCTGCTCCAGCCGGACTTGCGGTACCTGGTCAACTGGGGCTACGGCGACCCGGCCTATGGCTGGTCGACGGGACCGGCGAATGTGACCACGCCGTTCGGCCTGTTCCCGCCGCTCGCCGCGACCGCCGCGCTGCCCGGCGACCTGCTCAGCGGGGCCCAGCAGGGAATCGTCGCCGCCGCCAATACCTTGTCCGCACAGGGCCTCCCGTCGCTGCCGGACCTGTCGGGCATATCGCACGCGCTCACGTCGAACCTCGCGGCGCCCGGCGCGCTGGCCCTGCCCACCGGAACGTCCGTGGTCTCCGCGCTCGACGGCGCCATCTCGGGCATCCAGGCGGCGAACACCGCGCTCGTCAACGACATCGCGTCCGCGGCCTCGACGGCGTACGCGACCCTGCTTCCGACGGCGGACATCGCCACCGCCCTCACCACCACTCTGCCGTCGTATGACGCCAACCTGTTCCTGAACGGGATTTCGCAAGCGATCGGTGGCCAGCCCATTCAGGGGCTCATCAACGCGATCGGCGATCCGATTGCCGCCAATGTCGGGCTGGGCACGGTCTCCGGCGGTGTCGAGTTCTTGATCTTCGTGCTCGCACTTCAAACCATCTTGACCGGCGCACCGCACCCGACGCCCTGATCGGTGGCGCTACGGTTCGAGCACGAGCTTGCCGAGCACACCGCCGTCGGCCAGGCTCTGCAACGCGGCCTGGCCCTCCGACAACGGATAGCGTTGGGGCGGAGGCGGTCTCAGCCCCAGGAAAACCAGTTGGCTTAGCCCCCAGGAGAACAACGCCGCCGAACCGGGGACCTTGTTGAGGTACTCGCCCCACGCGACACCGATCACGCTGACGTTGCGCAGCAGCAGCCGGTTGACCTTGACGGTGGGGATACCGCCCGCGGCGAAGCCGATCACGAGCAGCTTGCCGTCGACCGCCAGGACCCGGATCGCGTCGTCGAAGGCGGAACCCCCGATGGGGTCGACGACGATGTCCACCCCGCGTCCGTGGGTGTGCTCACGCACCCGGTCGGCCCAGCCGTCGGACAGCGGCACCACGAAGTCGGCGCCGAGCGAGGCGACATAATCGGCCGCGGCCTCCCGGTGCACCACGCCCAGCACCTTTTTCGCGCCCATCGCCTTGGCGACCTGGATCGCCGCGGTGCCCACCCCGCCGGCGGCACCCAGCACCAGCACCGTGTCGCCCGGCCGCATCGCGGCGCGGCGAGCCAGCGCGAAATACATGGTGTTGTAGTTCACCAACAACGAAACCGCTTCGGCGTCATCGAGTTCCGCGGGACTGCGCATCACGTTAGGCACCGGAACGGCCACCTGCTCGGCGTAGGCTCCCAGGATTCCGAACGCCGAAACCCGCTCGCCTACATGGAAACTCGATCCCGCGGGCGCGGAACGCACCACGCCCGAGGCTTCCATTCCGGGCACGAACGGCGGCGGCAACTTCAGCTGGTACTCGCCCTTGCTCAGCAGCAAGTCCGGAAAGCAAACCCCGGCGGCGCGAACGTCTATGACGACGTGGTTACCGTCGCTGACGTCGTCGATATCGGTGTACACCATGCCGTCCGGCCCGGACAGCTCTTGTACCACACAGGCTTTCATGGCTCCTACAGCTTGAAGCCGGCCTTTTGCGCGGCCGAGAGGTCGGTGATCTCGGTCCAGTGCGCGGCGATGTCCTGCACTGACGGCGGCTTGTCGAAGTTGGCCCCGTCGTTCTCGAACAGCGCGACCCGCTGCACCTTGCCGCCGCCGACGACGAAAACCGAGCCGTTGTTGGGGTTTTCCTCGGTGCATAGGTAGGCCACCACCGGAGCGACGAACTCGGGGGTGAGCTTCTCCAGCACCTCGGGGGGCAAGATGTCCTGCGTCATCCTGGTCGCCGCGATCGGCGCGACCGCGTTGGCGTGGATGTTGTACTTGGCGCCCTCCAGGGCCAGCGTGTTGATCAGGCCGACGAGACCGAGCTTGGCGGCCCCGTAGTTGGTCTGGCCGAAGTTGCCGAACAGCCCGCTGGTCGACGTGGCGACGACGACCCGGCCGTAGCTCTGCTCGCGGAAGTGCGGCCAGGCCGCGCGCAGCACGTTGTACCCGCCGTAGAGGTGCACCTTGAGCACGGCGTCCCAGTTCTCATACGTCATCTTGTGGAAGGTGCCGTCGCGCAGGATGCCGGCGTTGCTGACCACGCCGTGCACGGCGCCGAACTCGTCGAGCGCGGTCTTGATGATGTTGGCCGCGCCCTCTTCGCTAGCGACGCTGTCGTAGCTGGCGGCCGCGCGGCCGCCCGCGTCCTTGATTTCGGCGACGACATGGTCGGCCATGTTGTGTCCGGCGCCGGTGCCGTCGCGGGCTCCGCCGAGGTCGTTGACGACGACGCTGGCGCCCTCGCGGGCGAGGGTGAGGGCGTATTCGCGGCCCAGTCCCCCGCCGGCTCCGGTGACGACGATGACACGATCCTGCACTCCGGGCATTAGGTTCCTCTCTCCTATTGGAAATAGGGGTTATTGGCGATCGGCGGTCGGCGCCGGCGGCGTCAGAACATTCTGCGGGCCATCTTGAAGGCCCGTTCGGTGTAGGGCGGATAGATGAAGCTCGACAGGTCGGGGCGGGTTGGCTTGGTCAGCACCGACTTGCGGTGGCTGAACTCCTCGAAACCATAGCGCCCGTGGTAGGCGCCCATGCCCGACGCGCCGACCCCGCCGAACGGCAGCTTGGCCGTCGACACCTGGAAGGCGAGGTGGTTGACCAGCATGCCGCCGGCCGGCACCTCCTTGATCACCCGCTCGCGGGTCTCGCGCGACTTGGTGAACAGATACGCCGACAGCGGCTTGGGCCGCGAGTTGACGAAACGTATTGCGTCGTCCAGGTTTTGGACGGTCACCACCGGCAGGATCGGACCGAAGATCTCGTTGCGCATCAGCGGCCCGTCCGGGTCGGGGTCGACGACGACGGTCGGTTCGATCCGCAGGGTCGACGGGTCGCAGCCGCCGCCGACGATGACCTTGCCGTCGTTACCCGACAGGTAGCCGCTGATGCGGTCGAATTGGCGCCGGTTGACGATGCGTATCCCGTGCGGCTCCTTGGACTGGAACTTGGTGAGGGCCGCGCCGATCTTGTCCACGAGTTCGTCGCGGATCTTCGCGTCGGCCAGCACATAGTCGGGGGCAACGCAGGTCTGACCGCCGTTGAGCAGTTTGATCCAGCCGATGCGTTTGGCCGCGACGTCCACATCGGCGTCGGCCGCGACGATCACCGGGCTCTTGCCGCCAAGCTCGAGCGTGACCGGGGTCAGGTGCGGCGCCGCGCCTTCGTAGACCTTGCGGCCGATCTCGGTGCCGCCGGTGAACATGACGCGGTCCAGGCCCTGCGCGATGAGCTGCTGGCTCACCGCGCCGTCGCCCTCGACCACCGCGATCGCGTCGTTGTCGAGGTAGCGAGGCACCAGCTCGGCCATCAACCGCGACGACGCGGGCGCGATTTCCGAGGGCTTGAGCACGACGGCGTTTCCGGCGGCGATCGCCCCGACCGCCGGACCCAGCGTCAGGTAGAACGGGTAATTCCAGGCGCCGATGATCAGCACGGTGCCGTACGGCTCGTACTCGATCCAGCCGCGGCCGGGAAGCTGCGGCAGCTCGAGCAATTGGTACCTGCGGCGCGCCCACCTGCGCACACGCTTGGCCGCGTACTTCGCTTCGCCGGCGGTGGTCGCGACGTCGGCGATATATGCCTCGAAGGGGTTGCGGTCCAGATCGTCGGCGAGCGCGGCGCCGATCGCGGCCTCGTTGTCTTCCATCAACTTTTGCAGCTGCAGCAACTGCCGCTTGCGCCACTCGATGTCACGGGTGCGACCGGTGGCGAAGGTTTTGCGGAGCCGGGCCACCGTCGCGGCGATGTCGACCGGCGCGGCCGCCGGGGACCCGCCCGTGGACTCGGATGTCTTCGGTGCGACCGATTCGGTGGTCATCGTTGTCCTTCCCTGCCTGGACCCTGCTCGGACCTCCCGGAGCGTGCCCGCCGCTCGTCGGGAAAGCGCGCACACGTGGTAATCGCGATCCTAACCATCGGGTTGGGAGAGCAGTGAAAAAGATCCTGGGAGGCGCGGCCGGGGACCGGTCAGGATTTGGTTGCCGTCACGAAGCTGTTGGTAAACGGCCGCTCCTCCGGCTGCGGCGCGCGGCCCAGTCGCAGCGCCTCCTCGCGCGCATTCACGGTGCGCACGGTCCAGCCGTGCCCGCCGAACCAGTCGGCACAGTCCGCGCGGTCCCCGTCGTCAAACCAGAGGTCGAAGGGGTTGAACGAGGTGTCTTGGCCGCGCGCCTCGCGCTTGGCCCGCAGCTCCTGCCACTTCTGCTCGGCCTCGCGGCGCTTCTCCTCGTCGACCCCGAAGATTTCAACCGCGACCCGGCTGCCCGGCCCGCTCAGCTCGTCGATCGAGGCGAACATGGCTTCCTGCGCCGCCGCCGGCAGGAACGGCAACAGCCCTTCGGCCAGCCAGGCCGTCGGGCGGGTCGCGTCGAAACCGGCGTCGCGCAACGCTTGGGGCCAGTCGTGGCGCAGGTCGACCGGCACCGGCCGCCGGTCGGCGGTCGGCGTGGCGCCGTGGGCGGCGAGCGTCTCGGCCTTGTATTCCAGCACCTTGGGCAGATCGATCTCGTAGACGACGGTGTCGGCCGGCCAATCCAGCCGGTAGGCGCGCGAATCCAGGCCGGCGGCCAGGATCACGACCTGGCGGATGCCGGCCCCAGAGGCTTGAGTGGCGTCGGCGAAGTACGCGTCGAAGAAATGCGTGCGCACCGCCTGGTAGTCGATCATGTTCTGCGAGTCGGGGGCGAAATCCGAGTCGTCGTCCGGCTCGGGGGCCCACCACGCGGCGACCTGCTCCCGAACCCCCTCGAGTTCGGGAGTGGACACCAGCACCTGGGCGAACTGGTCCCGGATGAGCGGGTCGGCGCTGGCCGTCTCGGCGGCGCGGGCCAGCGCGACCATCACCGCGGTGGCCCCGACGCTGGTGGCGATGTCCCAGGAGTCATCGGCGGTGCGCGCCACTAGAACCGCTCCGCGATGACAAACTCGGAGAACGCGTCCTTGTCGTCGGCGAGCGGCACATTCTCAATCCAGCGGCCCAGTCGGCGCATCTCGTCGGCCGATCGCTGCGCCCGAGCCCGCCAGCCGTGGTTGTTGAGCCATTCCGCGACGTCCGCCCGGTGGTCGTCGCGATACATCAGCTCCCCGACGTCGACGGTCTCCTCCAATCCCAGCTCGTCGGCCACCTTCCTGAACCGCTCGCGCATCTGCTGCCGACGCTCGTCGGCATGCGCCGGCGCGGTTTCCGCCGAGACCCGGCTTCCGGCGGGGCTCAGCTCACCGACCAGGGTGAACAACCGGTCCTGCGCCTCGGCGGGCAGGTACATCAGCAGGCCCTCGGCTAGCCAGGCCGTCCGCGCCGTCGGGTCAAAGCCGGCGGCGCGCAGCGCGGCCGGCCAGTCCTGGCGCAGGTCGATGGCCACCTCGCGGCGATCGGCCGAAGGAGTCGCGCCGTTTTCCGCCAGCGTGGTGGATTTGTACGCCAGCACCTGGGGCTGGTCGATCTCGTACACGACGGTGCCGGCCGGCCAGTCCAGCCGGTAGGCGCGCGAATCGAGACCCGACGCCAGAATCACCACCTGCCGGATCCCGTCGGCGACGGCGTCGGCGAAGTACGTGTCGAAGAAGTTCGTCCGCACCGCCTGATAACCACGCATGTGCTCGAGCTGGGCCGCGGAGTCGGCGTCGAGCGCTTCGACCTTGGCGGCAATCGCCGGGTCGAGCATGGCCTCCCACAGGACGCCGGCACCGGCGTTGGTGACCAGGAGTCGCGCGTACGGGTCGCGGATGAGCGCGTCGGGCCGCTCGGTTTCGACGGCCCGGGCCGCGGCCACCATCACGGCGGTGCTGCCGACGCTGGTCTTGATGTCCCAGGTGTCGTCGTGGGTGCGCAGTGAGCTCATCGCGTACTCCCGCTGTTCGATGGTCGGTTGGGTGGCGCGCCGAGACGCGCGCGCAGCAGCGTGCTGCGGACGGCGTCATCGGTCAGGTCGTCGGGAACCGGGCGGCCCAGCCGGGCCATCTCTTCGCGGTTGTTCACGGAGTGCACCTGCCAGCCGTGGTCGGCCAGCCACTGGGCGGCATCCGAACGGTCGGGTTCGTGGTAGGTCAGGGCTTCGACGTTGACGTCCAGGCCGAGCCGCTCCCGCATCCGCCGCCAGCGCTGCGTGTTGCCCCTCGAATTCATGCCGAACGCCTCGATGGCAACCTGGCTGCCCGGCGCGCTGAGGGCGGTGAACATCTCGAAGAGCCGGTCTTGGGCGTCGCCGGGCAGGTAGGGCAGCAGCCCCTCCGCAAGCCACGCGGTCGGTTGGGTGCGGTCGAATCCCGCGGCCGTCAGCGCCGCCGGCCAATCCTCACGCAGGTCGACCGGGACCGGGTGCCGGCGCGCGGTGGGAACGGCGCCGTGCGATTCCAGGATTCGGGTCTTGTACTCCAGCACCTGGGGCTGGTCGATCTCGTAGACCGCGGTGCCCGCGGGCCAGTTCAGGCGGTAGGCGCGGGAATCCAGCCCGGCGGCCAGGATCACCACCTGCCGGATCCGGTCGGCAGAGGCTTGAGTGGCGTTGCCGAAGTATTCGTCGAAGAAGTGGGTGCGCACCGCCTGATAGTCGACACCCAGCCGATGCACCCGTTGCCCCTGCTCGTCGCCGTCGAGCCAGGCCAGCTCGGGGTCGGTCAGCCGCGCCCACGCCGAACCGGCGGGCGACACCAATACCCGGGCAAAATCGTCACGGATCAGCGGGCTGGATCCGGCCGTTTCCACCGCACGCGACGCGGCGACCCCCAACGCGGTGGCGCCGACGAGTTCGGTGATGGCCCAACTGTCGCCGGCGGTCCTCAAGGACGGCGGTAACGAGGAATCCAGGTCAGTCATGTCGCGACAATGCTACCGAGTAAGTTAGGCAAACTATGCGGTCTGTGCGCCACGTCACTGGGCGCGCGTCGACGCCGCGCGTTTCAGGCCTCGGGCCGCCAGAGCGCACCCTCCAGCAGCTGGCGCAGCATGTCGGTGACGGCCAGCATTTCCTCGTAGCTGCGGACGTAGCCGGCGTAGAACCCCACACCGCAGAGCACCACCAGCAGCGTCTCGACCAGTGCGCAGGCGTCGATGTCAGCGGCGACCTCGCGACGCTCAATCGCGTCGCTGACCGCCCACATCAGAAATTCCCGGCTAATTCGCACCGAATCGTTTTCGATTCGGCTCAATTCCGGATGCCGTTGCGATTCGAGCACGGCGGTAATCAAAAACGCTGACACGGCGGGATTGTCGGAATTAGCGCGCACCGCGGCGGAGATGAACGCCGTCAGCCGCGCCATCAGCGTGGGCGCGCGCTCCGCCTCCCGGATGCCGGTCCTGATGACGAGGTCGTTGGTTTGCTCCAACACCTCCCGGTACAACGCCCGCTTGGTGGAAAAGTAGTGGTTGATCGCCGGCCTGGTCAGGTTGGCGCGGACGGCAATTGCCTGGAAGGTCGCACCGGCGTAGCCGCGTTCGCTGAATACCAGACGAGCGGCCTGAATGATGCGCTGACGCGTCTCGTCTGCCGTCGCGGCAGGGGGGCGTCCTGGCCGGCGACTCGCCGTTGGCCGCATTGCTAAAGTGTGCCACCGCCATGGTGTGGCATTAGCGCATTTGGCGGAATGTTGCCGAACTTTCCGGCTTGGTAGTCCTCCAGCGCTTCGATCAATTCGGCCCGCGAGTTCATCACAAAAGGTCCGTAGTGGAAAACGGGTTCGCGAATGGGCCGGCCGCCCAGAATCAGCACATCGATGGCCGTCACGCGGCGCGAATCCTGGGCCGGCCGGGCTCCCACGGTGATCCGATCGCCGGGTCCAAGCACCGCCAACTGACCCTGGTGAATCGGGTGCGCGACCGGGCCGACGTATCCGCTGCCGGACAACACGTACACCAGCGCGTTGAAATCACGCCGCCACGGAATGCTGAGCCGGGCTCCGTTTTCGATCGTCGCGTGCGCCAACGTGATCGGCGTGTGCGTGACGCCGGGCCCGCGCTGACCGTCGATCTCGCCGGCGATCATGCGAACCAGCGCTCCGCCATCGTCGGATGCGAGCAACTTGGCGTCCTCGCCCTCGATGGCCTGATACCGAGGCGGTGCGAACTTGTCTTTCCTCGGCAGGTTCACCCACAGCTGGATGCCGTGAAAGACGCCGCCGCTTTCGACCAGCTCGGCGGGCGGGGTTTCGATGTGCAAGATGCCCGAGCCGGCCGTCATCCATTGCGTCGCGCCGTCGGTGATCAGGCCGCCACCGCCGTGGGAATCCTGATGCGCGAATTTTCCGTCGATCATGTAGGTGACGGTTTCGAAGCCGCGGTGCGGATGCCAGTCGGTGCCCCTTGGTTCGCCCGGCTGATATTCCACCTCCCCCATCTGGTCCATATGCACGAATGGATCCAGAGCGGCGGTGCCGACCCCGGCGAACGCGCGAACCACCGGGAAACCCTCGCCTTCGTATCCTCGCGGCCCGGTGGTGATCGACCGGACCGGCCGCTCGGTGTCGGTCGGACCGGCGGGGCTGATCCGCGGCAGCGCGATCGTGTCTGCGGTGATAGCAGGCATGCTTACCTCCAAATTTAGCGTCACCTCATATAACCGGACTTCGGTCCGGTTATTCCCCGGTGCGCCACGGGTGAGGACGGCGACTGGATGGCAACCTTGCGAACCTCGCTACCGTGGGCGGCAGACGATCGTTTTATAGTGCAATATTTGCCGTGGTAGATGGTTGTCGCGGCATGCCCGGGCCTGAAAGGGTCGACGGCGGGAAGGTGACGCGGATGGAGCAGGACAAGGCGGCCGCCGATCCGGTGCGGGCGCCGCGATCGGTGGCCGACGTGGTGGGGAGGGTGGCCGGCTGGCTGCGCGCGAACCGCCTGGGATTGTTCTGCGTGGCGATCGTGGTGGGGATTGGCGCCGGGTTTGGCGCGGTGGCGTTCCGCTACCTGATCTACGGCTTCACCTGGCTGGCGACCGGGCAGGACGAGTTCGGGCAGCAGGGGCGGGTGGCTAGCGGCCACCTGCCTTGGTTGGGGGTCGGCTTTTTCGTGATCGTCCCCGTGCTCGGCGGGTTGTTGTACGGGCCGTTGATCTCCCGGTTCGCCCGCGAGGCTCGCGGCCACGGCGTGCCGGAAGTCATGATCGCGGTGGCCGAAAACGGTGGCCGCATCCGTCCCCAGGTGACGGTGGTCAAGGCGCTGGCCTCGGCGCTGTGCATCGGCGCCGGCGGCTCCGTCGGGCGGGAGGGCCCGATCGTGCAGATAGGGGCGGCGCTGGCGTCCAGCCTCGGTCAGTGGGTGCGGATGCCGGAAAACCGGCTGCGGGTGCTGGTGGCCTGCGGCGCCGCCGGCGGCATCTCGGCCACGTTCAACGCCCCCGTCACGGGGGTGTTCTTCGCCGTCGAACTGATCCTGCGTGAGCTCTCGGTCGAGGCGGTCTTCACCATCATGCTCTCGGCGATGGTTGCCGACGTGATCGCCCGGGTCTTCTTCGGCTCCGCCCCTTTCCTGACCCAGCTTCCCGCCGGCATCGAACTGGACCACATCGCCAATTACCTTTTGGTGGCCCTTCTCGCGGCGATCGCGGGGCTGATCGGGGTTGTGTTCACCAAGGTCCTGTACGCGACCGAGGATCTGTGCGACCGGGTGTGGGGCCAGCGTCCGGCCTGGGCGCGGCCGGCGGTCGGCGGGATCGCGCTGGGCCTGTTGCTACTGGCGGTGCCGCAGCTGTACGGGGTGGGCTACCCGGTGGTGTACGCCGCCTTCGCCGGCCACTACGCGCTGTGGTTCCTGGTGATCCTCGCGGCGGGCAAGATACTGGCCTGCAGCCTCACCATCGGCATCGGCGGCTCGGGCGGAGTGTTCGCGCCCGCGTTGTTCGTCGGAGCCACTTCCGGCATGGCCTTCGGGCTGATCGTTCAGCACGTAATCGGCACCGCCGTCGGGCATCCCGCGCTCTACGCGATCGTCGGCATGGGCGCCGTGTTTGCCGCCGCCGCGCGCGCCCCGCTCACGGCGCTGGCCAGCACGGTCGAGATGACCGGGGACTTCACCCTCACCCTGCCGGTCATGCTGGCCGTCGCCGTCGGCACGACCGTGTCCCGCGCGCTTTCCTACGGCACCATCTACACCACCAAACTGCTGCGCCGCGGCATCGACATCGACCGCGTCACTCCCACCCATGCATTCGCCAACCTCACCGCGGCCGACGCCATGCACCGGTTCACCGTTCCGCTAGACCTCACCGGCCTGGCGGGCGACGCCGACCCCGACTGGACGACCCTGCTCGGCCCGGTCACCCGGGTCCGCGAACCGCAGGCGCTCTTCGCCAACGACAGCCTCGCCCAGGCCCTGCGGCAGCTCGTCCTCTACGGCCGCGACGGGCTGCCGGTCATCGACACCGAGGCCCGGCGCGTCCAGGGCTGGCTGACCAACCAGAACGTGCTGCGCGCGGTCGACGCCTACCTCGCCGACGCCCAACCGGACATCGCGGCCAGCCACCAGGCCGCCGAATGGGCCGACCCGCAAGCCCCGACCGCCGAACACGATCCGCGAAGCCAGCTCGCCGGATACCGCATCGTCGAACACACCCTCACGCCCGATTCGGCCGCGGTCGGCCGGATCGTCGGCGAACTCGACTGGCCCACCGGTCACTTCCCCGTGTCGGTTCTCCATAACCGGCAGCTCGTCGACGCCGACGCGGCCGTGCGACTCGCCGCGGGCGACCGGATCAACGTCCTCATTCCCAAAAACGGCACGAGCGGCCAGGATACGGCGACTCGATCGTGAGACCACGGCGAAGCGCAAGCATCGCGGTGCCTACGCGGACTTGCCACGCGCGCTGCTGGCCGCCTCCCTTTCCGTGGCCGAGCCCTCGTGGGTCAACGTCCCGCCGGCGCTTTCGAGGTGCGCCCGAACGAACCACTGGAACTTCTCCAGGTGGGCGGCGTGCTCGATCAGGATGTCCTGGGTGACCGGGTCCAGTTCCTCGGTCTCGGCGATCGCCTTGCGGATGTCTTCGATGACGCCGGTGTAGACCAGGTCCAGCGCCGCCAGATGCGATTGGACGCAGTCGCGGCCGACCGAATAGTCGTCCCAGGTGCGATCCTTGACGATCGCGCCCGGGGTGCCCTGTGGCGACGCCCCGAGAGCGGCGATGCGCTCGGCCACCTCGTCGGCATAGCCACGCACCGCCTCGACCTGCGGGTCGATCATCTCGTGTACGCCAATAAAGTTGGGGCCCACCACGTTCCAGTGAATGTGCTTGAGCGTCAGATGAAGATCGTTGTAGGTGCTCAGTTGCTTTTGCAGCAGCTCGGCAAGCCGCGCCCCCTGCTTGTCCGTCAGTCCCGGAATAGTGAACTGCGTCATCGATTCCTCCTGGTTCCGCGCTGTCACTTTCCCGGTGGGATACCCGATGGCCGTTGCCGAAAACCGCGGGCCGCGTCAAAGCCGGCTGATCTGCTGCACCGGCAGCCGCGCACCGCGGCGCGGTTCGGATGCCAGCCCACTGGTCTCGAGCAACCGAACCACCCGGTGGCGGTGCGGTCGCATCGGTTCGAGCAGCTCGAGCATCACCGCGTCGTCGACCGGGCGGCCCAGCAATGTCCAGCCGATCATCTTCGGGATGTGGTAGTCGCCCACCGATACGGCGTCGGCGTCACCGAAGGCCCGTTGCGCGGTCTCCGCGGCGGTCCACTCGCCCACACCCGGCAGCGTCGTCAACGCTTCGCGGGCCCCCGCCGGCCATAACGCCAACCGTTCCAGCGAAGCGGCTCGCCGCGCACAATTCACCACCGTCTGCGCCCGTCGCGGGTCGACATTGGCCCGGTGAAATTCCCACGACGGGATGTTTCGCCAGACCTCGGCCGGCGGCGGTACCCGCATGCCGGCCGGTGCCGGTCCGGGCGCCGGCGTCCCGTACTTGGACACCAGCAGGCGCCACGATCGAAAAGCGTCGGCGCCGGGCACCCGCTGCTCGATGACCGCCGGGATCAGGGCTTCCAGCACCAGCCCGGTGCGGCCCAGCCGCAGGTGCGGAACCCGGCGGTGCGCGGCCGCGACCGTCGGGTCCCGCGGCACGAAATCCGAGGCGTCGTCATCGGCGCCCAGCATTGCGGGCAGCATCTCGATGAACTCCGGCGCGCCGTTACCCCACGCCAGGCATTCGGCCGCGTTGGGAGCCGCGCGGCTGATCCGCGCCGTCACGGGTCCGGTGGGCACCAGGCTGGTTCGCCAGATGGCGCCGTCACCGGGGATTTGGAAGCAGGGATCCCGAGGCCCCCGGCGCAGCGGCGCCAACGTGTGCCCGAAGCTGGTCGCCCCGGGGAAGGTGACAGTGCGCGCGCTCTTCAACCAGTAACCCTTCAGTCCCAAAAGGTCCAGCTGGTTTTACGGACCGCGCTGATTGACCGTTGGCTATCTGCCAAGACAATATTGCGATGTGGTGACGCCGTTCGATGCCCCGCAGGCAGAACTGGCCTGGATGTTTTTGCAGAGCATGAGCGAGGGCGGCGACCTGGACGAGGGCTTCACGCTGCTGAGCGACGACTTCACCTACTGGAGCCTTTTCACCCGCGTTTCCTTCGACAAGGAGACCCTGCGGCGGGTGATCGATTGGCGCAAACAGACCCTCGAGGTCACCATCGACCTGCTCCGCTGCCTCAACGAGGGCGACACGGTGGTGGTGGAGGCCAACGCCGTCGGCACTACCACCGACGGCGTCCGATACGACAGCCCGTTCGTGTGCATCTTCGAGACCCGCGACGGGCTGATCGTTTCGATGCGCGAATACAGCGACACCCGCGCGCAGGCGCGGGCGCTGCCCGAGCCACCCAGCCGGATCTACTGAGCCTGCACGCTGATTTCGGCTTTGTCGGGGTAGAAGGCGACGTGCCCGGCGATCGCCGCGACAGCCGGATACGGCTGTTCGTACGTCCAGATCGCATCCTCGACGGTGTCGCCGGCGGAGGTCCGCACGCTGTAGTAGCTCGCGTCACCCTTGAACGGGCAGTAGGTGCTGGTGTCCGTGCGGATCAGCCGGTCGGACACCACGTCGCCAAGCGGAATGTATTGCACCGCAGGCAAAGTCGCTTCCCGCAATTCCAACGCCGCCGTTGTGTCGGCGACCAGTTCGCCATGGACGCGAACCTGCACCCGTCCCCTTGTCGGCTCGATGGTGATCGGGTGCCCAGCGCTGGGCTCCAAGACTTGCCGATGGGCCATGGTTGATACCTCCTAGAGACGCAGACAACGGGTGCAACAGCGGCCCGCGCTCAACGCTTCCCGGCGTCACGCCGGTCCGAATGCGTAGCGGTGGTATTGCGCCATGTTGGCAACGGCCGGAACCAGCGACATGACCCTGCCCATGGCCCGGTAGGCGCGCGGTAACCGCCCGAAGGTGTCCGATTCGAACCACCGCACCCAGGAAAGCAGCCGAGTGCCGGGCACCGCCTCGAGGATCTCGCCGGGCCCGTCGATTGCCCAGCGCAACGTCGATCCGGAACGCCGCACCACCGTGTTCATCCACTGCGACTTGATGCCCAGCCGGTTGAACGCGTCGAACTGCAACTCCCCACACGGGAAGCGATCGACGACCCGTCGCAAGAGCGCAACGCCGTCCCGTTCGCTCAGATACATGGTCAGCCCTTCCCCGATCATCAGCGTGGGCCGGTCGTTGGGCATCTCGGCCAGCCAGGCCGGATCGGTTACCGACGCGGCGACGACGTGGTAGTGGTCCGCGGCCGGGTAGAGCCGGGTGCGCAGCTCGGCGACGTCCGGGTAATCGACGTCGTACCACTCGACGTGCGGGCCCGGTTGGAGCCGGAAATATCGGCCGTCCAGCCCGCACCCAACGTGCAGGACAATGGCTTTCGAGGCGCTGGAATGCGCGGCGAGAAATTGGCGAGCCCAGGTGTCGAAGTGCGCCGTCCGGGTCGTCACCGACGGCGAATTGCGCGCCGAAATGGCGGTTTTCGTCCAGTCGTAGTCGATCCGCTCGACGATCTCCTTGGCGTGGCGATCGCCCAGTATCGGGTTAGGCAAGTCGGCGTCGAGGGCCTTGGCGTACAACGTCGCCAGCATGGTCTGCGGCGGCCCGTGGAGGTCGACCTGAATGCGTTCCACGGGGCCGAGCCTATTCGGCTTGGGCGGGGGCGCTGCTCTTTTTATTAGCTGCGCGCATGGCGGCCCAGAACCGGGCCGCCTCGCGGATGGATTCCTCGACCGGGCGCGGCTGCCAGCCCAGCTCGCGGACCGCCTTGCCGTGGTCGACGGGGGCTTCGGCCCGCATCATGCGCACCGACTTGAGGCTGAGTTCGGCGTCTTTGCCGGTGAGCCGGGCCTTCAGGCTGCCCAGCGCGCCCAGCGCGTAGAGCGTCGGCACCGAAATCGAGCGTCGCGGCGGCGGCACACCGGCCTCGTCGGCCGCGATCCGCACCACCTCCTTGAGCGCGATCATCCGTTCGGAGATCAGGTACCGCTCGCCGACGCGCCCGCGCTCGGCGGCGAGGATCATGGCCCGGGCGGCATCGTCGACGCCGACGGCTTCCAGTTGGATGCCGTTCATCAGGAAGGGCAGCTTGCCGAAGACCGCGCCGGCGATGAAGGCGCCGTGCGGGGTGCGGCCCCAGTCGCCGCTGCCGTAGGTCGTCGAGACACACATCGCGATCGCGGGCAACCCGGCTTCGGCCACGTACCGCATCACCAGGTCTTCGGCCGCAACCCGGGATTGGACATAGGGAGTCAGGCCCTTGGAGCCGACGACGTCTTCTTCGGTCGCGACGTGCCCGTGTCGCCGGCCCACCGTCGCGTAGGTGCTGGTGAACACGAACCTGCGCAAATCGGGTTGTTTGACGGCGACGTCGAGGACGTTGCGCAGGCCTTCGACGTTGGTGTGGAACAGCGGCGACGGGTCGCGCAGCCACGCGCGGGTGTCGACGACGCAGTAGTACACGTCGTCCACGCCATCCATCGCCTTTTGCAAAGTGGCGGTGTCGAATACGTCGCCGTGGATTCGGGTGAGCGCGAGGTCGTCGATGGCGCGGGTGTTGGCGGTCGGGCGGACCATCGCCCGCACCTCATACTCCGCTGGAGCTCCCTGGGCGACGAGCTGGCGGGCCACATGCGAACCCAGAAAACCGTTGGCGCCGATGACCAGCTTGGGCGCGTTCACGCCGCTCCTCCGTACTGCTGCATCCACTGCGCGGCGTCCTCATCGAGCGTGCCCAGCGCCTGCGCCTTGCGGCACCACTTCATCGCCGCCCGCAGGAAGCGCAGCGGGTTGTAGATGTCTTCCTGACGAGACCACTGACCGTCGCCGGCGTAGGTGATGATCGAGATGTTGGTGGCGCTGATGACGCTGCCGTCGCCGGGGTCGCGCATCGGGTTGTCCAGTTCCATGATGATCCGCCCGGTGGGCTCGTCGATGACAGACCACAACGACGGGAACGCCACCATGTGGCTGCCCGGGAAGGCCGTCATCGTTCGCTGAATCCACTCGCGCACCTGGTCGCGGCCGCGCATGGTGCCCGCCGCGTGCTCGACGTACTCGACATCCGGCGTGTACTGGCCGACCCAGGCCTCCCAGTCTCGGGTTTCGGCGGCGCGGGCGACCGTCTGCTCGAACGTCTCGAAGGCTGCGGCCAGCTCGCTGCGAGAAAACGCTGGTGTGCTCACGCCCCGTTACACCTCACCGGCGGAGTGTAGCGTGGGCACCGTCACGGCCGGTTAGGAGGATAAGCAATGGCCAACACGCAAAAAGCGATCCTCGCCGGCGGCTGCTTCTGGGGAATGCAGGAGCTGATCCGCGAACAGCCCGGTGTGATCTCGACCCGCGTCGGCTACAGCGGCGGCGATACCCCCAACGCGACCTACCGCAACCACGGCTCGCACGCCGAGGCGGTCGAGATCGTCTACGACCCGGCGGTCACCGATTACCGCACACTGCTGGAGTTTTTCTTCCAAATCCACGATCCGACAACGAAGAACCGCCAGGGCAACGACAGGGGGACCAGCTACCGGTCGGCCATCTTCTACCTCGACGACGAGCAGAAGCGAATCGCGCTGGACACCATCGCCGACGTCGAGGCGTCGGGCCTATGGCCCGGCAAGGTGGTGACCGAGGTCAGCCCGGCCGGGGACTTCTGGGAGGCCGAGCCCGAGCACCAGGACTACCTGCAGCACTACCCCGACGGCTACACCTGCCACTACGTGCGCCCCGGCTGGAAGTTGCCGCGCCGCGCGGCCACCGGCAGTTGATTCGGCGCCGCGGGTTCGCCGCAGGTTCAAAGCGGGTTCAGCGCCGGCGAACCACAATCCGCCCGCCGTCCTTCGGGGTGTAGGCCACACCGCGGCAGTGCCACCGCTCCCCCGGCGCCGTAGTGGTCTCAATGGTGAAGTGGTGCAACACCGTTCGCAGCACCACATCCATCTCCATGTTGGCGAACGCGGCCCCCACACACCGCCGGGTCCCGCCGCCGAACGGAATCCACGCGAACGTGGACGGCTTGCTTCCGACGAAGCGTTGCGGGTCGAAGCGCTCCGGGTCCGGATAGACGTCGGCGCTTTCGTGTATCCGCGTGATGGCCACGATGATCGAATGCCCGCCCGGAATGCTCCACTCGCCGAGTTGGAAGGCCGGCGGATAGACGTGACGGGCGGCGAAATCGATGACCGTCCTGGCCCGCTGGACTTCCAGGATTGTCGCCTGGCGCAGCTCACAGCCGGCATCCTCACCGGCATTGTCGGCCTCCTCGACCAGGGCCGCCAGCACGTCGGGGTGTCGGGTGATCCGCTCGAACGCCCAGCCGAGCGTGGCCGCGGTGGTTTCGTGCCCGGCGGCCAGCAGCGTGAGCAGCTCGTCACCAATGTCCTTGCGCGACATGGCCGAACCGTCGTCGTAGGTGCTGCGCAGCATCAACGCGAGCACGTCGGTCCGTTCCTCGAAGTTCGGATCCGCCCGCTCGCCTTCGATCAGCTTGTCGAGGACGACGTCGTACTGGCGCCGCCATTTGGCCAGCCGGCCCCAGGGGCTGAATCGACCATAGGTGCGTTGGGGTTTCGGCAGCGCGGCCAAGCGCGAGCCCAGGGTGACCCACGGCGGGATGAGCCGGCGCAGCTCGTCGAGCTCGGCGCCGTCAGCCCCGAAAACCGCGCGCAGGATGGCATTGAGCGTGATGCGCATCATCGACGGCAGCGTTGCGAAAGGCCGGCCTTCCGGCCAGCCGGCGATCTCGCGCAGCGTCTCCTCTTCGATGATGGCCTCGTAGTTCTTCATGCTCTTGCCGTGGAACGGCGGCGCCAGGAGCCGTCGGCGGCGGCGGTGTGCATCGCGGTCGAGCGCAAAGACCGAACCCGAGCCGAACAGGCGGCTCAGATTGGGCTGGATGTTGCCGAGCTCCTCGGGGCTGGCGGTGAAGACCTGCTTGGCCAGCTGCGGGTCGCCGACGATCACCACCCGACCGTAGATCGGGATGTCCAGCGTGAAGACGTTGCCGTAGCGGCGCGCCAGGCGTTTGATTATCCCCCGCCGTGAAATCGCAAAGATGATGCCGCACAACAGCTTCGGTATCGGGGCCGCCGGGGGCAACTTGACCGCGGGGGGCGCCGGTGGGGCGGTGGCTACTTCGCTCATGACGGTGATTGCTCCCAACATCCGCCCCGTGATCGGGATGGTACGACGGTGTACCACAGGCCTTTCCCGGTACGGTACTCTGTGGTACCAAGCCTGACAAGGGTTGCCGTTTCCAGCGAAAGGGGCGCCGTCGGTGACATCGGTGATGACAGCGGCGGCCGGCGACGCGACGCTCGGCGGCCCACCGGCCGCGGGAGACCCGTTCCGGATGCGGCTGCTCGACGGCCTGGCCACCTCGATCGGTGAGCGCGGCTATCGTGCCAGCACGGTCTCCGACATCGTCCGCCACGCCCGCACCTCCAAGCGCACGTTCTACGACCGGTTCGCCGGCAAGGAAGAGTGCTTCCTGGAGCTGCTGCGGGCCGACGTCGAGACGCTCGGTGCGAGCATCGCCGCGGCGGTCGACCCCGAGGCGGACTGGCACCAGCAGATCCGCCAGGCCGTCGAGGCCTACGTCGAACGCATCGAGTCCCGCCCGGCCATCACCTTGAGCTGGATTCGTGAACTCCCGTCGCTGGGTGCCGTCGCTCGGCCCGTCCAGCGGCGCGGGCTGCAACTGTTGTCCGACTTGCTGATCGACCTCAGTGCCAGCCCCGGGTTCCGGCGGGCCGGCCTGCCGCCGCTGACATCGCCGCTGGCCGTGATCTTGCTGGGTGGCCTGCGCGAACTGACCGCGCTTGCGGTCGAAGACAGGCGGCCGATCCGCGAGATCGTCGAACCCGCCGTGGATGCGTCCGTGGCGCTGCTCGGTCCCCGGCACTGAGCGCAGCCGCGGGTTTCGGCGGCTACGAATCCCCAAGGAAGGCCAGGAGCCGGCCGAGCACCAGCTCGGGTCGCTGCTCGACGATCCAGTGGCCGACGCCGTCGACCAGCTCGACCTTGAAATCGCTTATGCGGTCGGCGTATCCGTCCAGCAGTTCCGGGGTGAGCACGGGATCTTCGGTGCCACTTAGCCAGCGGACCGGCACGTCGACGCGGGCCCCATCCTTGAGGTCGTACTCGCCGCGCAGCCAGCGCAGCAACTCCCTGCCCTGGAAGGTGCGATACCACCGCGAACCGGCCACCGCGTGCCCGGGCTGGCGCATGCACTCGATGTACAAGCGAACGTCGTCCTCGGGCACCAAGAATCCACCGCCGACCCACGACGCCAGCACCCGGTAGAACCGTGCCTTGGGATCCCCGATCAGCCGCGGGCCGATCACCGGCAGCGAGATCGGGATCTGATACCAAAACCGCCAGATGTTGCGGAGCAGCGTGAGGTCTCGGCGCACCCAGGGGGCAACGGTATTCAACCCGAAAAAGCCGGCCACCTTGTCCGGATGGCGCAGCATCATGATGAACGCGACCGGTCCACCCCAGTCATGGGCGACGAGTTTGACCGTCGCAACGCCCAATCGATCCAACACGGCCGCCAGGTCGTCGGCCATGTCGTTCTTGTAATAGCTCGACCGCGGGGCCGAGCTCCAGCCCGCGCCGCGCAGGTCCGGGCACAGCACCCGGTAGCCGTCGGCGGCCAGCGGACCGACCAATTCGTGCCATTCCCACCAGTTCTGCGGAAAGCCATGCACCAGCATCACGACGGGTCCGTCGGCCGGACCCGCGTCCGCGACATGGATCGTGACCCCTTCGCCGAGCTCCACGAATCTGTGTTCGACGCCGTCCAGGGCGGGCATGGTGACCATCTTTGAGAACGTAGCGCTCGCGCGTGAACTATGACAGGAACCGCTCGACATACGGCGCGAATCGGGCGCGCAGACCGTCCTCGGTCAACCCGAACATCTCGGGCGATGTTTCGACGTTTCCCAACCGGCCACGCTGGTGGCCCGCCAGGTAGTCGGCGATCGGCGTTCGTGCGTCTTCGGTGAACGGTTCGCCGGCCAGGGCGTAGACCCGCTCGGCGACGCCGAGTTCGTCGACCATGAAGTCGTCGAAACGGATGTCGATCGAACGGTCCGGGCCGATGGTGTCACGATCGCGGACGAGTGCGGAGAACATCTGGTGCAGACGGTCGACCCAGTACTGCGCGATCTCCTCCACCGGCACCGGCGAGCGGTGCATGCGCGCGGAATAGGTGATCATCGCGATCATCGACAGCGCCACCGGCACCGGATCACGGTGCGTGAACACGACGATGCTGCCGGGGAAAACCCGATCCAGCACCGGCACCTGCTCGAGGTGCTGGGGTGACTTGAGCAGCCAGCGCCGCCCGCCGCGCAGGAACTGCATCGCTTTGAGTTGCCCGGCCAGGTATTCGTAGTGGGGCGTCTGGTCGTGGGCCTGGTAGTAGTCGCGCCAGCGGGGCACGTCGCCAAGGGTCTCGAAGAACATCGTCGAAAAGTCGTTGGCGAGCAGCTGGATTTCTTCGTGGACATGATCGGTGGTCATCTCGTGCATCAGCGCGAAATGGGGCATCACGGTGTTGATGACCCCGACCGCGACGTCCATGCGCGTCCGCCGCGGATCCGGCTGAACCCCCGTCTCCCGCGGCAACGGGAACGGCTCGACGCTTTCCCAGTACGGCATGGTGCGGAAGGTGGGCGGCGCCGCCAGCAGATTGTGCAGGTGGGTGGTGCCGGTGCGGGGCAGGCCGGCGATCACGACCGGCGGGCGCAGTTCGATGTCGTCGATCTCGGGGTGCCGGCTTAGCAGGTCGGTGAACAGGAGCCGGTTCTTGAGCAACTGCAGCAGTTGCCCGTAGAAGTTGACCACGCCAGCCGCGTGCAGCCCGCCGATGTCACGCAGCGCGGCGAGGTAGACGTCGAGCCTTTCGCGGTAGTCGCGGTAGTCGCGGACTCCCCGGGGGCCGAAATTGTGCAGGCCGGTGTCGGCGCTGGCGTGCGCGTGCAGCGCGTCGGCGTCCAACGGGCACTGGGGCGCCATCGCGGCCATCATGTCGAGGATCTGCTGGGCCTCGGCGCTAAATCGGGGCTGGGTTAGGTCGTCAAGCCGGACGTGGGTCACGGCGACTTATGTTACTCTGAGTTTCGTAATGGTTGTTGATTTTGGCCGGCCCCGTGACCCACGTATTGACGCCGCTGTGCTGCGCGCGACGGTCGAGCTTCTCGCCGAAACCGGTTACGCCGGGCTGCTGGTCTCCGCCATCGCCGAGCGGGCCGGCACCAGCAAGCCCGCGATCTACCGGCGCTGGCCGAGCAAGGCGCACCTGGTACACGAGGCGGTGTTCCCGATCGGCGCCGCGACGGCGATTCCCGACACCGGCTCGCTGCCCGGGGACCTGCGCGAAATGGTCCGCCGCACAATGGCTTTCCTGACGACGCCGGCCGCCAAGGCGGCCTTGCCGGGACTCATCGGCGAGATGGCGGCGGATCCGACCCTGCATTCGGCGCTGTTGGAGCGCTTCGCCGGCATCATCGCCGGCGGCCTCGTCGAGCGGCTCGCACGCGCCGCGGCCTCCGGTGAGGTCCGGGCCGATGTGACCGCTGCCGAACTGGCCGCCGAACTGGCAGAAGCCATCGCCGGCCTCACCCTGATGGCCCTGCTCACGCGCGGCGCCGACCTTGACGACGCCTGGGTCGACCGCACGACCACGTTGCTCCTGAAAGGAATCCTGAAAGGAACCACAGCATGACGCACGAATCGGCCACCGCGTGGAAAGAGCTCTTGGCGACTATCGGCGACCTTGACCGTTCGTTCCTCGAGGGCGATCGTGCGGTTACCGACGACCGGCACATCGCCGACGGCTATCGCATGCTCGCCGCCACGCTGGGCGTGGCGTTCGATGCCTACCTGTTCCCCGAACCCGGCCGGCCGCAGTTCGTCGCGGTGAACACGCCGTTCCGTCGCGATCGTCGGTGGGGCGGCGACAACACCGACGCCTATTACTTCCTGTGCCCGGTCGATCCGGAGCGGCGCTACCGCATCAGCGGCAATCGGGGCGACAGCGTGTACTTCTCGGTGACCGCCTACAACGAACCGTCGCCCGGCGCGTGGTCGGACCGGGTCGTCGCGATCGTCCGTGACAGCGACCTCGATGTCGACGCCGACGGCAACTTCTCCTTCGAGCTCGGTCCCACGCCCGGCGCGGCGGTGCTGATGACCCGTGACTACCAGGCCGACCCACTGACCGGCCGCCCGGTCGTCTGGCGCATCGAGGCACTCGACGAGCCGGACCCCATACGACACGGCGACGCGGAGACCGCCGCCCGGCTGCGGGCGGCGGCGACCTGGATGCGCACCATGTTCGCCATCGTGCCGCTGGTTGTCGGGGCGCGAGCGGACGACGCGCACGCGCTGGGGCACGAGACCGCCCACGCCGCAAACCAATTCGCCGATCCCTACCAGGTGCCCGACGCCAACTTCGGCTGGTCGGCGCGCGATGCCTGCTACTCCTACGGCAGCTTCGTGCTCGACGACGACGAAGCACTGGTCATCACGCACCGGCCGCCGTCGTGCAGGTTCTGGAACATGGTGGTGTGGAACCAGTTCATGGCCACCTATGGCGCCTCGGAGGGCCCCGACGCCCGTTGCTCGATCAACGGCCACAGCGCCATCGCCAACGGCGACGGCTCCGTGACGATCGTCTTGTCCCGCGCGATGACGGCCCACCCGAATTCGGTGACCGCGCTGGGCTATCCGCGAGGCAACCTCGCCTTCCGCTGGTTTCTCGCCGACGGGGTGCCGGCGCGGCCCGAGGTAAAACTCGTGAAGGTGTCGGAAGCGCCGACGGCGGTGCATTAAGGGCGCGCTAAACCTCGCGGGCCAGCTCGATGGCCCGGCCGAGCGTCGAAAGCTTGACGTCGAGCGTGTCGCCCGCGGGATACAGCCGCACGGTGTTCACGCCGGCATCGCGCCAGACCGCCAGCCGCGCGCGAACCATGTCCTCGGTCCCGATGAGCGTGGTCGCCAAGACCATGTCGTCGGTCACCAGCCCCGCCGCGCCGTCGCGGTCGCCCCGCTGCCAGCGGTCGCGCACCTCGGCGGCGACGTCGGCCCAGCCTTGCCGGCTGTAGGCCCGGTTGTAGAAGTTGGTGCTCGAGGACCCCATGCCGCCGAGGCTGAACGCCAGCTCCTTCCTGCGGGCCGCGACCATGCCGCGGAGCTCGTCTTCGTCTGAGGCGAAGGCGACTTCGGCGCCCTGGCAGATGTCGATGTCGGCGCGGGTGCGACCGGCGGCCGCCAGCCCGGCGTCGAGGTGGGAGAAGTAGGCGTCCCCGGCGCCCTCGGGAACGAAGCTGGTGCCCAGCCAGCCGTCGGCGATCCGTCCGGTCAACCGCAGCATCGCCGGTGACAGCGCGGCCAGGTAGATCGGAATGGTGTGCTCGGGCCGAGTCGACAACCGCATCGGCACCGCCTCGCCGCCGGGATGCGGGATCTGAAACTCGTTGCCGGAGTGGGAGATTTTGCCTCCCGCGAAGACCTGACGCACGATGTCGACGGTTTCGGCGATGCGTGCCAGCGGCCGGCTGAACGAGACGCCGTGCAGGCCCTCGATCACCTGTGGGCCGGAGGCGCCCAGGCCCAGCAGGAATCGCCCGTTCGACAGGTTGGACAGCGTGATCGCGGTCTGGGCGACCAGGACGGGCGAGCGGGTGCCGACCTGCAGGACGCCCGAGCCGAGCAGCATCCGCCGGGTGCGGGCCGCGAGGTAACCCAGCGCCGACGGCGCGTCCGCACCCCACGCCTCGGCGACCCAGCAGACGTCGAGACCCAGCTTCTCCGCCTCGACGACGAAATCGATCGCATCCCTACCGACGCCGGACAACTCGACCGTCGTCGCGGTGCGCATCACCGCACCCCGTGCTCGGCCAGCCTCTTGATCGCCGCGAGGGTCCTGCCGATGGCGGTCTCGAACTCCCGCAGCCGCACGAACACGATCTTTTGTTCCTTGTCGGGCATCGAGTCGATCGCCACCGACAACCCCGAACGTCCCGGGCCCATCTGCATCCAGTAGCTGAGCACGGTGCCGCCGTCGCGGGGTGCCAGCCGGAATCGCCACGTCGCCGCGGGATTGTCGGAGTCGCCTACCGCCCAGGCGAATTCGCGTGGCTCGTCGTAGGAGACGATCTGCGAGGTGGTGCTCCATTGCCCGAACGCTTGGTGTTCGTTGTGTCCGACGAAACGGGCGCCGACTCGGGGCTTGTCGGCCCCGCCGACCCACTCCACCGACTGCAGCTCGTTGCTGAGGCTCGGCATCAGCTCGACGTCGGAGACCAGGCTCCACACCCGGGCGGGGTCGGCGTCGATCCACGTCGAGGCTTCCACCGTTGGCTTGTCTGCGTAGCGCGCGCCGGTCCATTCCACGGGCCCCATTGTGCCCCGCTTGGATCGAGACTGCGTCCAGTGCTGGACCGCCGTCCAAGAGACGCACCTGTGCGCAGGCTCGGCGCCGTCAGCGCGGGCTCACGCGACGGCGGGCGCTCGATCGGCCGGCCTGCTCGAGGCCGCGCGCCGCGGGGACCAGGAGTCCGGGAAGGTCAGCCTGACGATCTTGCGGACGACGGTGCCGAACTGTCGCGGCAGTGGACCGCGGTTGTAGGGGATGCCGTAGCGTTCGCAGATCTCTTGCACCTCGGGCGCGATCTCCGAATACCGGCGCGCCGGTATGTCCGGGAACAGGTGGTGCTCGATCTGGTGCGAAAGGTTGCCGGACAGCAGGTGAAAGACCTTGCCCCCGGTCAAGTTTGCCGAACCGAGGACCTGGCGAAAGTACCACTGACCGCGGGATTCGTCTTTGGTCTCCTCGACGGTGAATTCCTGAGTGCCGTCGGGGAAGTGGCCGCAGAAGATGATCATGTACGACCACACGTTGCGCATCAGGTTGGCCGAGAGATTGCCGGAGAAGACGAATGGGGCGAACGGCCCGGCCAGCAGCGGGAACGCGACGTAGTCCTTGAGCGTCTGGCGGCGCGTCTTTTTCCAGATCTCCCGAAGCACCTCACGCTTGTCGACGAGCCTGATCTCCCTCGAGCGAATGCGCTCGGTTTCCAGTTCGTGCAGCGCGACGCCGTACTGGAACAACACCATCAGCAAGAACGCGTAGAGCGGGTTGCCGAGGAAGTAGGGCTCCCAAGGCTGGTCTTCGCTCATCCGCAGGATGCCGTAGCCGATGTCGCGGTCCATCCCGACAATGTTGGTGTAGGTGTGGTGCATGTAGTTGTGCGAATGCCGCCACTGATCGGCCGGGCACGCCGTGTCCCACTCGAAGGCGCGACCCGAGATCGCCGGGTCACGCATCCAGTCGTACTGGCCGTGCATGACGTTGTGGCCAATCTCCATGTTGTCCAAGATTTTCGACAGGCCCAGCATCGCGGTGCCCAACAGCCAGGCCGGCGGCAGGAAGAGCAGGGCGCGTCCGCCGACTTCCAGTGCACGCTGGGCTTTGATGACGCGGCGGATGTATTCGGCGTCTTGTTCGCCGAGGTCTGCCAGCACGCGTTCCTTGATGGCGTCGAGTTCGCGGCCGAATGCGTCGGCCTGCTCGGGGATCAGGGTGATCTTGTTATCTGACATGACGTTTTCTCCCATCATCTCGGGGCGTTTACAGCGACAGATCGACGTCGCCGACGGGGACCGACACGCAGATCTGGACGTTTTCGTCGGGGGCCGTCGAGACCGCGCCGGTGATCAGGTTGCGCACGGTGCCGACGGCCTTGCGCCGGGTGCAGGTGTGGCAGATGCCCATCCGGCATCCGTATTCTGGCGTCAGACCGGCCGATTCGGCCTGTTCCAGTATCGAGCGCCCGTCGTCGACCACGTCAACACCGCTGTCGGCGAACGTGATTCGCCCACCCGACGGATTGGCCGGCGGCTCGAGCACGGGCGGGACGAAGCTCTCGGTGTACACGTTGTCGCAGTGTTCTCGCACGGCCTCGACCAAAGCCGTTGGACCGCAGACGAACACCGCATCGGGTGAGGGCATGGCGGCGGCCAGGTGCTCGGGCCCGAAGCGACCGGTCAGGTCGCCGGCATCCGATCGCGTGTAGCCGTGCAGCACGCGAACGCCGGGCCGATCTTTATGGGCGGCCAGCTCGTCGCGATAGCACGCCTCCGCAGCGGCGCGCGCGTAGTGCACGAACGCGATCTCACCCCGATGGCCCTCGGCGATCAGCGTGCGCAGCATCGCCATGACCGGTGTGATGCCGCTTCCGCCGGAGACAAACAGGATCCGCCGCGGCCGCGCCGCGGGCAACACGAAGTCACCACCCACGCCGGCCAGGCCGACCATCATGCCGCGACGGGCCCGCTCATATAGGTGGGTCGAGACGAGTCCGCCCTCGTGATGACCGATCGTGAGCTCGAGGGTGGCGCTGCATTCGGCGTTGGCCGGTGAATAGCAGCGGGCGTGCCGGCGACCGTCGATGTCGACGGTGAGGTTGACGTGCTGGCCGGCCTTGACGGTGTAGGTGGACGTGAAGGCCGCGTTGGGAGCCAGCGTGAGGGTGACGCTGCGCGGCGTGGTCCGGCGCGCGTCGATGACCTTGGCGCGGGCTTCGCCCAGCGTCCAGGTTGGCGCCACCAGCTCGGTGTAGCGGTCCACGCCGTGTGGACCGGTGAGCAGGTCTACCAGGTCCGAACCCAGGACTCGCTTCCCAAGCGTTTGGGCGAGGTTTCGAGCAGGATTTTGAGTGAACATATGTACACCGTGCGACCGTCGTGCGGGGATAGTCAAGGGTTTACCGCAGGTCTGTGGTACGGTTCACACAGTGAACAGCCGTACTCCTAGCTCACGGCCGCACCGGTCGAGCCGCGAGCGTTCACGCAAAAACCCGTCGCGTGAGCAGCGCAAGGAGGCCACGCGCCGTGCCATCATCGCCGCGGCACTCAAGCTGCTGCACGACCGCAGCTTTTCCAGCCTGAGCCTGCGCGAGGTGACCCGGGAGGTCGGGATCGTGCCCGCGGCGTTCTACCGGCATTTCGAGTCGATGGAGGCCCTTGGGCTGGTGCTGATCGACGAATCGTTTCGCAGCTTGCGCGACACCCTGCGCGAGGCCCGCACCGGCAGGCTCGACCCGAACCGGGTGATCGAGTCATCCGTCGAGATCCTGATCGCCAGTGTCGCCCAACGACGGGAGCACTGGCGTTTCATCGCCCGGGAGCGCAACAGCGGGGTGAGCGTGCTGCGCTACGCCATCCGCACCGAGATCCGGTTGATCACCTCCGAGCTGGCCACCGACCTGGCGCGTTTCCCGGGACTCAACGAGTGGTCCACCGAGGACCTCAATGTCTTGGCGACGCTTTTCGTGAACGCGATGATCGTCATCGCCGAGGCAATCGAGGACGCGCAAAGCGCCGAGGCGCTGGAAGACATCCGGCGGATCGCCGTCAAGCAATTGCGGATGATCGCCGTCGGCATAGCCGGCTGGCGAAGCAGCCCCTGAAAACGTTCGCTTCGCCCTCGGAGTGAACATCTAGCCGCGGTGAGCGCGCCGGGGCCGCCTTCCTCGGGAAAGTCCGCGGGGTCGACCAAGTCGCCCGCATCGAAGTCGCCATTGTCACCAGCCATACGCAACGGTTGCCCCGGCCCCCGGGGATTAAACGCGGCGACCTGTTATCGCGGCGCCCGCCACATCGCCCACAGCGGCGGCCCGCCACCGGGCAACCCGATCTCGCGGGTGACCGTGAAGCCGAAACGCTCGTAATACGGCACGTTTTCGGGTTTTGTCGACTCGAGATAGGCCGGACAATATTCGGCATCGCAGCGGTCCAGCCGCGACCGCAGCAAAGCCTGCCCGAAGCCCCGACCGCGGACCGTCGGGTCGCTTCCGATCACGGCCAAATACCAGTGCGGTTCTTCGGGGTGTGTGCGCTTCATCAGTTCCTGTACGGCACGTCCCCGCATCGAACGGAGCCCGAAGACCCGGATGAACGTCGGCGTCATCGCGAGCTGCCCGCGGCGCGTTTCCTGCCATTGATTCGGCGGGTCCCACAGCGCGGCCGCACCGATGCCCGGCCCGTCGCAGGCCACCTCCACGCCGCCGCGGGCCAGATGGTGGTGACGGGTCATCGTCGCGAACAACCGGTATAGCTGCGCGGTCCGCGCCTTCTCGTTCGGGAGGAGCCAGATCATCACCGGGTCGTCGTAAAACGCCCGGGCCAGGGTGCGTGACAGGTCGCGGACATCGGCTTTGCGCGCCGGACGCGCCTGCGGGCTCACCCGAACCAGGCTAATCGGGTGACGTCCCCCGCGCCGGCGACAAACCGGCGAGCCCGGATTGGCGGCGTCCCAGAGGTGTGATGACCAGCGTGGCGGGTACTTTCACCTGGTGATCTCGCGGCGAACGTTCGGGCGGATGGCCGCCGGCGCGGGCATGCTCAGCACCGTGTCTGGAGGCTGCGGGAAACCGGAAGCCGGCCGCGGCAAGCCCACCGGTCCGCCGCCAGCAGCGGGCAAGGGCGTGGGGGTCGTGCTCTCGAGCGAGCAATTCCGCACCGATCAGCTGGTGGCGCAAGCCCAGGCGGCCGAACAGGCGGGCTTTCAATATGTGTGGGCCAGCGACCACATTCAGCCGTGGCAGGACAACGAGGGCCATTCGATGTTTCCGTGGCTGACCCTGGCATTGGTGGGCAACGGCACCAGCCGCATCTCGTTCGGCTCGGGAGTGACCTGCCCCATCTACCGCTATCACCCCGCCACCGTGGCCCAGGCATTCGCCTCCCTGGCGATCCTCAGCCCGGGCCGGGTGTTTTTGGGAGTGGGCACCGGCGAGCGGCTCAACGAACAGGCCACCACCAATGCGTTCGGCAGCTACACCGAGCGCCACGACCGGCTGGTGGAGGCCATCGACCTGATCCGCCAGCTGTGGAGCGGATCACGAATCTCCTTCGCGGGCCGCTATTTTCAAACGAACTCATTGAAGCTTTACGACGTACCGGCCACGCCACCGCCAATCTTCGTGGCCGCCGGCGGCCCCAAAAGCGCCAAACTGGCCGGCCAATACGGCGACGGCTGGATCACCCAAGCCCGCAATGTCACGGACTCGAAACTGCTCTCCGCATTCAGCGCGGGCGCGCAAGCCGCCGGGCGCGACGCGGCCGGCTTGGGTAAACGCGCCGAATTGTTCGCCGTCGTCGGCGATAACAATGCGGCTGCCCACGCTGCCACCTTGTGGCGCTTTACCGCCGGGGCCGTCGACCAGCCCAATCCCGTTGACATCCAACGCGCCGCCGAGTCGAACCCCATCGACAAGGTGCTCGCCAACTGGACGGTCGGCACCGACTCGACCCCCCACATCGACGCCGTGCAAAAGGTTCTCGACGCCGGCGCCGTTCCCTTTCTGCACTTCCCCCAGGACGACCCCATCACCGCGATCAACTTCTACAGCGGCAATGTCCTACCCAAGCTGCGCTAAAGCCTTTGTCCTCAACGGGTTATAACGGCGGAGACCTGCCGGCTCAGACCTCTCCCGGTATCAATCCGTATTCGGCTAACAGTTCGCCGATCTCGTTGTCGGTGACCTTGCTGACCAGTCGTTTGCGGATGATTTCCGGAACCGGCAGATTGACCTCTTTGCCGTCGCGTAGATGTACCGTGGCAGCAATGAGTTTACGGACATCGTAGGTGGAGTTGAACACCTCCGGTACGCCGCGCTCGATGCCGAGCAGCTGGTAGGCGGCCTCCATGCCGGTACGCACCGAATACTCGGTGGTGAAGATGCAATCGCGGGTGGTTTCGGCGAACTGTCCGATAAACGCGAAGTTGACCGCGCCTTCGGGCACCACATCGGGGCGGTCCCCGGCCTTGCGGGGCATGAAGAACGAGGTGACATAGGGCATCATCACCGGCACGGTCTTGGCCGCGTTGGCGGCCAACTCGCGGATGTCGTCCTCAGGAACGCCAAGATGGTAGAGCCACTCTTGAGTGATTTCCTCACCCGTGCACTCCTGCATCGGTTTGTTGACGTAATCACCCGGGGTATCGACGAATAACGCGTACACCCACACCACGATCTGATCCTGGGGTTGCTGCTTGAAGTGCGGCTGGCGGTTGACCGTCCAGCTCATCAACCACTTCGAATCCCGCGCCGTCACGATCCCGCCGGTGACGACCTTGCCGGAGAACGGATCTCGTTTACAGATCTTCTGGATGTATTCCGGGATCCGGTGGTCGAGGGTGGTGACCGTCGCCGATTCCCATTTGGTCTCGGGGATGTGGCCGCCGAAAACGTCTGGGTGACCGAACGACGGGTCCTTCGCGGCGATGCGGCGCCATAGGTCCCACGCCGGCGCGGGACCGGTGTTGAGCTTGGCGGGCGTGTGGTGATCGCCGTCGTCGGAGTTCTCGGTCAGGGACCCGATGGTGGTCAGCACCAGGTCGTTGGGACCGAGGTCGACGGCCCCCTGCCGGCCCTCCCTGACCCAGTGGATCCTGGTGGCCTGCTTGCGTTCCGGCGTGATGTCGAAGTCGATATCGGTGACCTCGGTGTCGAAGTGGAACGTCACGCCCCGGTCGAGCAACCACTTGTACATCGGCAACACCAGCGACTCGTACTGGTTGTACTTGGTGAACTTCAACGCCGATAGGTCCGGCAACCCACCGACGTGGTGGATGAAGCGGTGCAGGTAGAGCTTCATCTCCAGTGCGCTATGCCATTCCTCGAAGGCGAACATGGTGCGCCAGTACATCCAGAAGTTGCTTTGCAGGAAGTCTTGGCTGAAGACTTCGTCGATGCGCTTGTTCTCCATCTCCTCGCGCGTGGCCAGGAAGACCTTGACGATGTCTCGTTGCGCTTTAGCGCTCAGTTCAAACTTGTTGTCGGTGTGGGCATCCTGTCCGCGGTTGACGGTGGCACGACAAAGGCTGCAATTGGGATCGTCCTTGTTGAGCCAGTAGAACTCGTCGAGGACGCTTGCACCGTCGACCTCGATGGAGGGAATGGAACGGAATAGATCCCATAGGCATTCCATGTGATCTTCCATTTCGCGGCCGCCGCGGATGACGAAGCCCTTCTTGGGTTCTTTGATGCCGTCGAGTGCGCCGCCGGGCAGTTTGAGGCGTTCCAGAATGGTAATTTTGCTGCCGGGTAGCTGGCCGTCGCGGATCATGAATACCGCGGAGGATATCGATGCCAGGCCGGCTCCGACGAACCAGACGGTCTTGTCGTCGACGCCCGCGGGCTTGCGGGGACGTGCGAACGCTTCGTAATTACCGCTGCTGTAATACATTTCAATTCCCTCGAGTCACGCGTACTTGTAGAATCCTTCGCCGGCGGCGACGCCGAGCTTGCCTTTGTCGATGTAGTTGTCTTTCAGCCATGCGGCCAGCTTCTGCGATGCGGGGTTGCCGTGAGCCAGGATGTTGTGTGGGGTCTCGAGGCCGATGATGTCCAGCATCTGGAATGGCCCGAAAGGTGCGCCCGTGGCAATCCGCCAGGTGGTGTCGACGCCAGCCGGGTCGGCGTAACCACCGGCCGCTAGCTCCACCGCGGCCTCGAGGAACGGCACCAGCAGCGAATTAAGTACGTAACCCGCTTTTTCCCTGTGTAATTCGATCGGAACCATGCCAATTGCCTTGGCGAATTCGATGACTTTCTCGTATACCCTGGGATCGGTGTCGGGGGTGCCCATGATTTCGGCGGTGTTGAACTGCCAGACCCGGTTGGCGAAATGCAGCGCCAGAAAACGATCCGGCCGGCCCGTAGAGTCCTTGAGGTCGCTGGGCAGCAGCGTCGAGGAGTTGGTGGCGAAGATCGTCTTCGCCGGAGCGAGTTTGCCGACCTTGGCGAAGGTATCCCGTTTGAGATCAAGGACTTCCGGGATCGCTTCGATCACGAGGTCGGCGTCGGCCACCGCGGCCGACAGGTCACTGGTGAGCGTCAATCGGTGTAGAGCGGCCTTGGCGGCGCCGTCTTTGGCGGCCGGGACCTCACGATCGTAGGTGTCAACGAGCCCGTCGAAGCGTTTCCGGGCGCCCGCGAGGACGTCGTCATTGATGTCATAAGCGATGACGGTGAATCCTTTGAACGCGCTCTGAAATGCAATCTGCGAACCCAACACGCCGGTTCCCAAAACCGTAATTTTCTTGATTGTTTCGACCATCGTTGACCGATCTCCTTACCGATTCTAGTTGTGTGACTGTTCAACTGCCGGGTGCCCCACCGATGGCAGCGAAGCGAAGAACCCAACGACTATCTGCGCAATCTGTTGTCGCAGTTCGTTATTCGTGTCTGTGCCCCAATCAGCTGCGGTCGACGGCCGGGCCAACAACAGGTGCAGGACGGCGAACACGCTGCGGGCGGCGCGCGCGGCCCACAGCAGAACCGCATCGGTTTCGATGGATGCCGAGTGCCGGGTCTGGACGAGCCGCTCGGCGATGCTGTCCTGCAGGTAGCCGACCAATGCCAAGCCCTCGGCCCGATACCGTTCGCTGGGATCGCCGAACAGCAGTTCGCGCTGATATGCCATCGCGTTTCCGGGATGGTCCTCCGCGGCCTCGATGATCGGGGTGACCATGGCATAGACCGCCGATACGGGCTCGTCGCACTGGCGTGCGGCGTCGATACCGAGATCGATCGCGCGTCGGAACTGTTCGTTGTAGACCATCAGCAACAGCTCGGCTTTCGACGACGCGTACCGAAACAGCGTGCCTGCGGCGACGTCGGCGGTGTCGGCGATCTCCTGCACGGTGACACCCGCAAAGCCATGTTTGGCGAAGAGCGTGGTCGCCGACACCAGTATCCGCTCTTGCTTCTCGCGCATGTTCCGGGTGCGTCTGCCGTTCCTGACCCGATCGCGAACCTGCTGCCTCGTCACCCCAACGATCTCCTTAATGAATATGCTCATTAATGAGTGTACTCAGTAAGTCAAGGGCCGGCATTTCCTCGCGCAACCATCGTGGCGTCTCCTCTCGCGGTGACCGAAACCGTAGATGCCTCTACGATGGTGTGGCTCCATCAACGATGCCGGTGCGGCGTTGCGCCGGGGAACGGTTGGCCACGGTGTGGGACTTCGAAACGGACCCCGAATACCAGGCGAAGCTGGACTGGGTCGAAAAGTTCATGGTCGACGAACTCGAACCGCTCGACCTCGTCGCCGTCGACCCGTATGACAAAAAGAACGCCGAGGTGATGGCCGTCCTGCGGCCGCTGCAACGGCAGGTGCAGGACCAGGGACTGTGGGCCGCGCATCTGCGCCCCGAGCTCGGCGGCCAGGGCTTCGGGCAGGTCAAGCTCGCACTGCTCAACGAGATCCTCGGGCGTTCACGCTGGGCGCCGTCGGTATTCGGTTGCCAGGCACCGGATTCGGGCAACGCCGAGATCCTGGCGCTGTTCGGCACCGACGAGCAGAAGGCCCGTTACCTGCAGCCGCTGCTCGACGGCGAGATCACCTCCTGCTATTCGATGACCGAGCCGCAGGGTGGTTCCGACCCCGGGCAGTTCGTTACGGCGGCAACCCGGGACGGTGACGACTGGGTGATCAACGGGGAGAAGTGGTTTTCCACGAACGCCAAGCACGCGTCGTTCTTCATCGTCATGGCCGTCACCAATCCCGAGTCGCGCACCTACGACAAGATGTCGCTGTTCATCGTGCCGGCCGAGACGCCGGGCATCGAGATCGTGCGCAACGTCGGCGTCGGGGCCGAGTCCTCGAAGCGTGCCAGTCACGGCTACGTCCGCTACAACGACGTCCGGGTGCCGGCCGATCACGTGCTGGGCGGCGAGGGCCAGGCGTTCATGATCGCGCAGACCCGGCTCGGTGGTGGCCGTATCCATCACGCGATGCGCACAATCGCGTTGGCGCGCAGCGCCTTTGACATGATGTGTGAGCGCGCGGTGTCGCGAAAGACCAGACATGGGCGGCTGGCCGATTTTCAGATGACCCAGGAGAAGATCGCCGACAGCTGGATCCAGATCGAGCAGTTCCGGCTGCTGGTGCTGCGCACCGCGTGGTTGATCGACAAGCACCACGACTACCAGAAGGTGCGGCGCGACATCGCGGCGGTCAAGGTCGCCATGCCCCAGGTGCTGCACGACGTCGCGCAGCGGGCCCTGCACCTGCACGGCGCGCTCGGCGTCTCCGACGAGATGCCGTTCGTCAAGATGATGGTGGCCGCCGAGTCGCTGGGTATCGCCGACGGCGCCACCGAACTGCACAAGATGACAGTGGCCCGGCGCACGCTGCGTGAATACCAGCCCGTGACAACGCCTTTCCCGTCCGCGCACATACCGACCCGGCGCGCCGAAGCCCAGGCCCGGCTGGCCGAGCGCCTGGAACACGCGATCGCCGAATTCTGACCGGATATCCCGGGCCCGATATCCCGGGCCGGATATCCCGGGCGAGCAGACGCGGAATCGCACTGCGCCGGCCGGTAAAGTGCGATTCCGCGTCTGCTCGGCACGCTTAGGTGACGTAGCGGACGATGCTTTCGGCCACACACGCCGGCTTGGGCGAACCGTCGATCTCGACGGTGGTCGACACGGTCGCCTGCACGGCGCCGTTGCCGAGGTCGTCGACGCTGACCAACGAGCTCTGCGCCCGCACTCGCGAGCCGACCGGCACCGGGGCGGGAAAGCGAACCTTGTTGAGGCCGTAGTTGATTGCGAGCTTGATGCCGTTGACCGTGTAAATCTGGTGCTGCAGCCGCGGCAGCAGCGCCAGGGTCAAGAAACCGTGGGCGATGGTTTTGCCGAACGGGCCAGCCGCCGCCCGTTCCGGGTCGACGTGGATCCACTGGTGATCGCCGGTCGCGTCGGCAAACAGGTTGACGTCTTCCTGGGTGATGGTCACCCAGTCGCTGTGCCCGAGGGTCTCGCCCGCGGCGGCGGCGAGGTCGGCTACCGATTCGAAGGTGCGCATTCGATGTCTCCCTCCATTGGTTCCGGGTGACAACAATAGCGCCGGAGCCGTATGGCCTCGCTCTTCGGCCGGTGCCTTCACGCGGCGGACCGCCTTTGCGCCCGTTTCGCCGCGATCGTCGGGGGAACCCTCGTTTGAACATTGCGAGCGGCACGGAAGGAGCGCAGCATGCCTGAACCGAAGGGCCACAAGGCCGAGTCCGACGTCGAACCCGAAACCCACGAGTCACGGTCCCGCGCCGCCGCAGGGGAAGACGACGGCACTTATGTCGGAGCGACCAGTCCGGACGACGCCATCGACGCCGGCGAGACGGGCGCCGAAGCGCGCAGCCAACAAGATTAGCGCCGGCGCGATTAGCGCAAAATGATCGCGTGAGGCTGCTGCTGATTGCCGATACCCACGTCCCCCGGCGCGCCCGCGACCTGCCCGCGCGGATATGGGACGAGGTCGCGAAGGCGGATGTCGTCGTCCACGCCGGCGACTGGGTAGCGCCCGAGTTGCTCGACGAGGTGGAGGCTAGGGCCGCCCGGCTGGTGGCGTGCTGGGGGAACAACGACGGTCCGGTGTTGCGTGCGCGACTGCCCGAACGTGCCGACGCGATGCTGGGCGGGCTGCACTTGACCGTCGTCCACGAGACCGGCGCCGCGGCGGGCCGGGAAGCACGGATGTCGCGGCTCTACCCGGACAGTGACGTGCTGGTGTTCGGCCATAGCCACGTCCCGTGGGACACGACGACGAAAACCGGTCTGCGCCTGCTTAATCCGGGCTCGCCAACGGATCGTCGCCGGCAGCCGTTCTGCAGCTACATGACCGCGAGCATCGACGACGGGGCGCTGACGGACGTGGTCCTGCATCGCCTCGAAAAGTAGCTAGGCACCGAAACGTGCGCCGCCCCCAGCGAATCCCCATTGCGATAGCGCATGCGTTGCCGCAATGGAAGACGCCCGCACGGTTCCGATAGCCAATCGTAATCTCAGCGCGACGATTTCAGGCCGAGGCTCAATCGTTAGCCAACCGCGATGTCGCGCTGCGGCCGCGACAGGCGAAATAGGCCCTCCCCCTGTGTTTCACTCCCCGAGAACGGATTCGACCGCATTGTGCGGCAGATGAAAGTTGGGATGGGTAGGGACTATGACGTTCTTCGAAGAGGTGCGGAAGTTGCGTGGTGCAACGGCAACCATGCCGCGCCGGCTGGCTATCGCGGCTGTGGGGGCCGCGCTGTTGTCCGGCCTGGTCGGCGCCGTCGGCGGTTCGGCTACCGCGGGGGCATTCTCAAAGCCGGGTCTTCCAGTGGAATACCTGCAGGTGCCATCGCCGTCGATGGGCCGCGACATCAAAGTCCAGTTCCAGGGGGGCGGGCCGCACGCGGTCTATCTGCTTGACGGTCTCCGGGCACAGGACGACTACAACGGTTGGGACATCAACACCCCGGCCTTCGAGGAGTACTACCAGTCGGGGCTGTCGGTGATCATGCCCGTCGGCGGCCAATCCAGCTTCTACAGCAACTGGTACCAGCCGTCGCAGGGCAACGGGCAGAACTACACCTACAAGTGGGAGACGTTCCTGACCCAGGAGATGCCCGCTTGGCTGCAGGCCAACAAGCAGGTTTCGCCGACCGGCAATGCGGCGGTGGGGCTGTCGATGTCGGGTGGCTCCGCGCTGATCCTGGCCTCGTACTACCCGCAGCAGTTCCCCTACGCCGCTTCACTTTCCGGCTTCCTCAACCCGTCCGAGGGCTGGTGGCCGACGCTGATCGGTCTGGCGATGAACGACTCGGGCGGTTACAACGCCAACAGCATGTGGGGCCCGTCCACCGACCCGGCGTGGAAGCGCAACGACCCGATGGTTCAGATTCCGCGGCTGGTGCAGAACAACACCCGGGTCTGGGTCTATTGCGGCAACGGCACCCCCAGCGACCTCGGGGGCGACAACATGCCGGCGAAGTTCCTGGAGGGCCTCACGCTGCGCACCAACGAAGCCTTCCAGAACAACTACGTGGCCGCGGGTGGACGCAACGGGGTGTTCAACTTCCCGGCCAATGGGACGCACTCGTGGCCCTACTGGAATCAGCAGCTGGTTGCCATGAAGCCCGACATCATCCAGGTGCTCAACGGCGGCAACAACGCTGCCTGAGCACACCAAGCCAGCATCGGCAGCGGCGCACCGGTCAGCGCCGCTGCCGATGCTTTTTTGGCCGACCTGCTAACCCAAGAGGGCCCGGCGGTCCTGGTGGAAGTATGTGTATCCGGTAGTCAACGCGCACACGACCGAGGCGACCACCAGCATCGCGGTTCCATTGACGACCAGGCTGATGCCGCCGCCCACCGCGGCGCCGAAGGCGAAGCTGGCGAACAACAGGAAGTAGCCGAGCCAGTCCGACGCGTTTCCGCCGGCGATGTGGCGTTCGATGCCCTGGCCCATCTTGACCAGCGTGCCGGTCACATAGCTCAAGGGCACCGACACCTCGCCATCTTTGACGAACGACGTGTTCAAAGCGCCAATGCCGAAGACCACCAACATGATTGGCGGGAAATCAAGGAGGCTTTCTTCCCATCCCTCATCGATGACGTCCAGCACGGTGGCGGCGACCAGGCTCAAGGTCGTCAGCACGGTCGGGCCGTGGGGGTGCGCCACCCAGAAATGCCGCCTGCACACCGACGCGATCACCACGCCGGCGACGAAGCACAGCAGTAGCAGCGCCGCCGTGACCGAGAGCGCCACGTCGCCCCGGAAGAACCCCAGTACGGCGCGTTGAGCGTTGCCGGTCATGAACGTCACGAAGTATCCGGCGGAATGGCTGAATGCGGTCGCTCCCAGCACGCCGGCCAGCACCGCCAACACCCACGACAACCTTGCCTCGCTGTCGAAAATCTCAGTCGCCACGCGGACATGCTTTCAGACACCGGCCAGTTCGCGCAGCGCGGCGATCTAAGCGGATCTAAACAGCGGTCAGCCGGGCGATGGCGCGCAGCGGGATCGGCAGCCATCCGGGCCGGTGCCGCGACTCGTAGCCGGCCTCGTAGACGGCCTTGTCGAGTTCGTAGGCGGCCAGCAACTGCGCCGAATCCCGCGGGTCGAACCCGGACACGGACGCGTAGCCGTCGCAGAACGCGGCGCAGTTGCGTTCGACCCATTCCCGGGCGCGGGCGGCCAGCTGCTTGTCGGGGGCCTGGTCCACCAGTGGCCCGTAGGCCGCGTACTCGAAGGAACGCAAGACGCCGGCCACGTCGCGCAACGGTGAATCCGGCGCCCGCCGCTCGTCGAGCGGCTGGCCCGGCTCGCCTTCGAAGTCGATCAGCAGCCAGCTCTCCGGAGTGCGCAGCACTTGTCCCAGGTGCAGGTCGCCGTGGATGCGCTGGACCGTGATCGTCTCGCCCGCGAGCTTTTGGAACCGCTCTTCGATCGTTGCCGCGTACTCCTCCAGTCCGGGAACCAGCGCCACGGTCGACGACAGCCGCGCCAGCACGGTGTCAACCGGGAACGGCGCCTGTGCCGTTCCGAGGCACTCGGCCAGGGTGGCGTGGACGGAGGCGACGGCCTCGCCGAGGCGGTTGGCCTCGCCGGCAAAGTCGCCGCCCACTTCGTAGGCGTACAGGTCGCCCTCCGCGAACAGGTCGCGAACGCTGGCGGTGGCCATCGCCCATCCCTCAGCGGCGTTCGACGCAAACTCGGTCACCATGCCCAGGGGGCACAACTCGTCGCTGTCCGGATCACTGTGGGGGTCCGGCGCGGCTGTCTCGTAGGTGCCGAGCAACCGGGCCACGTGCGGGTTACCGGCGCGGCCCAGCACCCGGTTGAGTTCGATATCGGGGTTGATGCCGCCGCTGACCCGACGAAACACCTTGAAGATGGCGCGTCGATCAAATATCACGCTGGTGTTGCTCTGCTCGGCGTCGGAGACGTGCGGCATCGCCTCCAGCGGCAGTTCGACGTCGGGTTCTTTGGCGAATTTCACTTCGGCTTCCGACGAAGCGCGGACGGCTGAGGAATCGATCAACGACAGCAGGTATCGCGGCGCCTCGGTGTCGTACAGGGCGTCAAAGCCGGCCCGATCCTGCGCGGCGCCGATCGTGGCTACGGTGCTGTACTCCGAGAGCGGCGCGGAATCCCACCCGACGATCACCTGGTAGCGCTCCGACGAACCGTCGGCATAGTCGACGTCGACAAGCACCAGGTCGAGATCGTCCCGCAGCGGGACAACCACGGCGGCCTGCGCGGCGGACAGCTCGCGGTTGCGTCCGGCGTACCAACGTTGCTGTGGCAGCCATTCAGACCAAGGCAGCTTGGCTGGCAGAGTCATCGGCGCCGCTCCTTCCCCCACCCCATCGCTTCGTTCTGCATCGTCTCCGGTGCGGGTCATGCGTTCTCCTCAGATGCCGACAACCGGAACCAATAGAACCCGTGTCCCGGCAGTGTCAGCAGGTAGGGCAGGTGGCCGACGCGCGGAAACTCCACGTGCCCAGTCAGCTCCACCGGCGTCCAGCCGTTCCAATGCTGCAGGTTCAGTTCGATGGGCTGCGGGAACCGCGACAGGTTGTTGACGCACAGCACGGTGTCGCCGTCATCCGCGGCCTGGCGCACGAACGCCAGCACCGACGGGTTGGACCCCCCCAATTCCTCGAACGTGCCGATCGCAAACGCGCGGTGCCGCCGGCGCACCGACAGCATCGTCCGGGTGAAGTTCAGCAGCGACGTCGAGGTGTCGCGCTGCGCCTCCACGTTGACGGCCTGGTAGCCGTAGACCGGGTCCTGGCTGGGCGGCAGGTACAGCCGGCCGGGGTTGGCGGTGGAAAACCCGGCGTTGCGGTCCGGTGTCCACTGCATCGGGATGCGCACCCCGTCGCGATCCCCCAGCCAGATCACGTCGCCCATGCCGATCTCGTCGCCGTAGTACAGGACCGGCGAGCCGGGCAGCGAGAGCAGCAAGGCGGTGAACAACTCGATCTGGTTGCGGTCGTTGTCCAGCAGTGGCGCCAGCCGGCGACGAATTCCCACGTTGGCCTTCATCCGCGGATCCTTGGCGTACTCGGCATACATGTAGTCGCGTTCTTCGTCGGTGACCATCTCCAGCGTCAACTCGTCGTGATTGCGCAGAAAGATCCCCCACTGAGCCATCTCGGGGATGTCGGGCGTCTGGGCCAGGATCTCCGAGATCGGAAACCGTGACTCCCGGCGGACCGCCATGAAGATGCGCGGCATCAGCGGGAAGTGAAAAGCCATGTGGCATTCGTCGCCCCCGGTGCTGGCATCGCCGAAGTACTCGACGACGTCACCCGGCCACTGATTGGCCTCGGCCAGCAGCACCCGGCCCGGGAACTCGTCGTCGACGACCTTGCGGACGCGCCTGAGGAACGCGTGCGTCTCGGGCAGGTTCTCGCAGTTGGTGCCCTCGCGCTCGAACAGGTAGGGCACCGCGTCCAGGCGGAACCCGTCGATTCCAAGCCCGAGCCAGAAGCGAATGACGTCGATCATCGCCTCTTGCACGGCCGGGTTGTCGTAGTTCAGGTCCGGCTGGTGAGAAAAGAACCGGTGCCAATAAAACTGGCGGCGGACCGGGTCGAACGTCCAGTTCGACTCTTCGGTGTCGACGAAGATGATCCGGGCGTCGGTGTAGCGCTCGCTGGTGTCGCTCCACACGTAGTAGTCGCCGTAGGGCCCGTCGGGGTCGTGGCGGGACTCCTGGAACCACGGGTGCGACTCGGAGGTGTGGTTCATCACCAGGTCGGTGATGACCCGGATTCCGCGGCGGTGAGCGGCGTCAACGAGCGCGACGAAATCATCGACGGTGCCGAATTCGGGCAGCACCTTATAGAAGTCCCGAATGTCATAGCCGCCGTCGCGCAGCGGCGAGTCGTAGAAGGGTGGCAGCCAGATGCAGTCGATGCCGAGCCACTGCAGGTAGTCCAGGCGCTCGAGAAGTCCACGCAGGTCCCCGGAACCGTCCGCGCTCGCGTCGTAGAACGCCCGAACCAGCACCTCGTAAAAGACGGCGTGCTTGAACCAGGTCGGATCGGCGGGCAGTGCGGCGGCGTTGCCGAAATCTTCGACGGTCGGGTGCTCGACCACACCCCCCTCGACGTGACTGCCCCCGGCGGGATCGTGCTCGACAGCGTTCCGTGCGTCGTTCATCAAATCCACGATGCCACGGGTACCCGAGACGCGACCCTGGGAATCACGCCTGGCGGCAAAGGAATTGGGCGGGATGCGGGCATTATCCGCGCGGATGTCAGGCCGGAGGTCCGTCGGCCAACGTCACGTTCGCGGACCGTTCGCCGTCCCCGTTAGCGCGCCAGTGCACGAAAACGGTGTCCCCGGGGTGATGCGGGACGAGCACATCGGTCATCGCGGTGGCCCCGTTGATGGGAACGTTGTCGACCCCGATGATGACGTCGCCGGCCGAGATCCCGGCCGCCGCGGCCGGCCCGCTGCCGACCACACGTTCGACCCGCGCGCCGTTGCCGCCGTTGTCCACGACGCCCAGGCCGAGGAAGGCCGTCGGGCCGATGTGCGTGGTGTTCGACCCCATACCCGCCCGGATCTGGCCGGCGACCCCCATCGCCGCCCCGATCGGAATGGCGAAACCCTGCCCGCCGGACATCTTGTAGCTGTCGGTGGCGGCGGTGTTCATGCCGACCACCTGCCCGGCGTTGTTGACCAACGGCCCGCCCGAGTCGCCGGGCCTGATCGCGGCGTCGGCCTGGATCAACCCGCCCAGCGTCTCTTCGGCGCCGGTCAGGGTGTCGGTCGCCGAGACGGTCTGGTTGAGCGCGACGACTTTCCCGGCCACCGCACTGGGCGTGCCGCCCTGGCCACCGGCGTTGCCCAGCGCGACGACCGGCTCGCCGATCGCGACCCCGCCGCCGATGTTCGCGGTGGGCAGGCCACCTCCGCCACGAAGCTGCAGCACCGCGACGTCCGCGGTTCGGTTGTAGCCGATCACGTCGACGGCGTAAGTCTGCCCGTTGCCGACGTCGAACGCGCTGATGTCCGTGGCGCCCGAGATCACGTGATTGTTGGTCAGCACGACACCGCCCGGATCGATGACGATGCCGGTTCCGGCCCCTACCGCGTTGTTGTAGCCGAATTTGGTGCTGATGTTGACCACCTGCGGCCCAACCTGGCCGACTATCGCCGAGGGATCAAGCGGCGCCGCGGGCCAGTCGCCGAACCGGTCGACCGCCAGGGTGGATCGCCCAGGAGTTGTGGCGGACGCCGGCACCGTGGCCAGACCCAGGCCCAGTCCGACCACGGCCAGCACGCTGACCAGCCATGACCACCAAACTGGGCGGTGGTGCCATTTGCTCATCCCGTTACCTCCTGCATCGCGGTAAGAACCAGAATTGGCCCAGCCTCCGGGTCTGGGCGACGCGACTCAATCCGTATAACCGTAATGCAGGTAGCTATTTGGGACAGTCGTCAGGCCCTGTTTGGCTCTCCACCCCTGCGGATCTCTGCTCGGGCCTTTCCGGCCGGCGCGATCGGATAGGTCAGGTGGTGGCTGACGTCGCCGACCATGTCGATGAGCGTGAGGTCGCGGTAGGAAAACCGCCACCGGCCGTCGACGCGTTCGAATCGGTCGTGGTAGCGGCCGGTGACGATGGTCTGCAGCGGAAGCTCGTCGGTCTGCTGCAGCACCGTGTAGTAGCTGCGGCAACTCGCGGTGCCGGCGTCCTCATCGACGTCGATGATCGGATTGGTGGTCACGTGCTTGGTTCGCGGTGTCCCGTCCGGATGGAGCACGATCAGCGACTTCCAGATGCCCAGGAGCCGGGCCGCATCGATGGTGTCTTGGTCGGTGCCGCCGATCCTGATGCGAGCGTGCTCGAACAGCGCGGCCGCCCCCGCCAGATCGCCGGTGTCGATGCACTCGGCATAGCGATACAAAAGGTTGGTGATCTGCGTCTCCGCCCGCACCCCGTTAACCTAGCGCGGCGACGACGCGGGCCGGCCTTAGGCTGACACGGTGGGCGAATTCGACCCCAAGGCCAGGTTCACACGGTCCCCGATCGCCCGGCTGGCCACCAGCACACCCGACGGCACACCACACCTGGTGCCGGTGGTCTTCGCCGTCGACGGCGACTCCCACCCCGGCCATGACGTCGTGTACACCGCCGTCGACGCGAAGCCCAAAACCACGCGACGGCTGCGCCGCCTGGCCAACATCGAGAGCAACCCACGAGTCAGCCTGCTCGTCGACCACTACGCCGACGATTGGACGCGGTTGTGGTGGGTCCGGGCCGACGGCATCGCCGCGATTCATTCCGAGGGCCAGGCGATGGACACCGGTTACCGGTTGCTGCGCGCCAAATACCCTCAGTATCAATCCGTTCCGTTGGACGGCCCGGTCATCGCGGTCACGGTGCGCCGCTGGTCCGGCTGGCACGCCTGAGACGACGGGCCCGACCGGGACGGGCCAACCCGATTGTGGCCGGCCGGTGGCCTTGTGTTGGGCGGCGGTTGGGGGAAAAGTTGCTTACCGGGTCCTGTGGTCTAGAACACACCGGGACACACCGCGTCAGCGGGTGCATACGAGCGACCTGCAGAACTGGAGGAAGGTCATGGCGGACAAGGCGAACGCTTCCCAGGGCGGGGCGGCCGCTCCCACCGCGAACGGTCCGAGCGATGTTCGCAACGTGGTCCTGGTGGGTCCGTCGGGGGGCGGCAAGACCACCTTGGTCGAGGCGCTGCTGGTCGCCGCCGGAGTGCTGTCCAGACCGGGCTCGGTCACCGACGGCAGCACGATCTGCGACTACGACGAAGCGGAGATCCGGCAACAGCGGTCGGTTGGCGTTGCCGTCGCCTCCCTGTCACGCGACGGCATCAAGATCAACCTGATCGACACGCCCGGGTACGCCGACTTCGTCGGCGAGCTGCGGGCCGGGTTGCGAGCCGCGGACTGCGCGCTGTTCGTGATCGCGGCGAACGAGGGTGTCGACGAGCCGACCAAGTCGCTCTGGCAGGAATGCAGCCAGGTCGGCATGCCCCGCGCCGTGGTGATCACCAAGCTCGACCACGCCCGGGCGAACTATCAGGAGGCATTGGCCGCCGCGCAAGAGGCGTTCGGCGACAAGGTTTTACCGCTTTACCTTCCGGCCGGCGAGGGCCTGATCGGATTGCTGTCGCAAACCCATTACGAGTACTCCGGTGGCAAGCGGACCACGCATCCGCCGGATCCGTCGAACGCCGATCGCATCGAGGAGGCCCGCGGCAGCCTGATCGAAGGAATCATCGAAGAGTCCGAGGACGAGTCCCTGATGGACCGCTATCTCGCCGGGGAGCAGATCGACGAGTCGGTGCTGATCGACGACTTGGAGCGAGCGGTCGCCCGGGGTTCGTTCTTCCCGGTGATCCCGGTGTGCAGCGGCACCGGCGTCGGCACCCTGGAATTGCTGGAGGTTGCCACCCGCGGATTCCCGTCCCCGACGGAACACCCGCTGCCGGAGGTCTTTACGCCCAACGGTGCCGCGCACGCGAAGCTGGCCTGTGACGCCAACGCGCCGCTGCTCGCGGAGGTGGTGAAGACGACGTCGGACCCCTACGTCGGCAGGCTCAGCCTGGTCCGGGTGTTCTCCGGGACCATCAGGCCCGACACGACGGTTCATGTGTCGGGCCATTTTGCGTCGTTCTTCGGCGGGACCAACGGGAACGGCAACACGCATCCCGACCACGACGAAGACGAACGCATCGGGGTCCTTTCGTTCCCGCTCGGCAAGCAGCAGCGCCCCGCGCCGGCCGTGGTGGCGGGCGACATCTGTGCGATCGGCAAGCTGAGCCGGGCCGAAACCGGCGACACGCTCTCGGACAAGGCCGAGCCGCTGGTGCTGAAGCCCTGGACAATGCCCGAGCCGCTGCTGCCGATCGCGATTGCGGCGCATGCCAAGACCGACGAGGACAAGCTGTCGGTCGGGCTGGGGCGGTTGGCGGCCGAAGACCCGACGCTGCGGATCGAGCAGAATCAGGAAACGCACCAGATCGTGTTGTGGTGCATGGGCGAGGCCCACGCCGGCGTTGTCCTCGACGCGCTGGCCAACCGGTACGGGGTCACCGTGGACACGGTCGAACTCCGCGTCCCGCTGCGGGAAACCTTCAGCGGCAAGGCGAAAGGCCATGGCCGCCACATCAAGCAGTCCGGCGGACATGGCCAGTACGGGGTGTGCGACATCGAGGTGGAGGCGCTGCCGGAGGGCTCCGGATTCGAGTTCGTGGACAAGGTGGTCGGCGGAGCGGTGCCGCGCCAGTTCATCCCGAGCGTGGAGAAGGGCGTGCGCGCCCAAATGGAAAGGGGTGTGCTCGCCGGCTACCCCGTCGTCGACATCCGGGTCACCCTGCTCGACGGCAAGGCGCACAGCGTGGACTCGTCGGACTTCGCGTTCCAAGCCGCGGGCGCGCTGGCGTTGCGCGAAGCGGCGGCGGCGACCAAGGTGACCCTGCTCGAGCCGATCGACGAGATCTCGGTGCTGGTGCCCGACGATTTCGTCGGTGCGGTGATGGGCGACCTGTCGGGGCGTCGCGGCCGTGTGCTCGGCACCGACACCGCGGGCCACGAACGCACGGTGGTAAGGGCCGAGGTGCCTCAGGTCGAGCTGACCCGCTACGCGATCGACTTGCGCTCGCTGGCGCACGGGGCCGCGTCGTTCACTCGTTCGTTCGTCCGCTACGAACCCATGCCGGAATCCGCGGCCGCGCGGGTGAAAGCCACGGCGTGACAGCCTAGTTGATGCATGTCGACGTTCAACGGACTCCCCGCGCACATCCTGCTCAACCATTTCGTCGTCGTCCTCGCCCCGCTGACGGCGATCCTGGCGATCCTCTGCGCGCTGTGGCCGGCGGCGCGACGACGGCTGATCTGGCTGGTTGTGCTGCTGGCGCTGGGCACGCTGGTCATAACCCCGTTGACCACCAGCTCGGGTGCGTGGTTGGCGGCCCGGGTCGATGCGTCGCCCGCGCTGACGACGCACGAGCAACTCGGCAAGACCCTCGTCTACCTCGTGGCGGCGCTGGTGGCCGCCGTCACGCTGCTGGCCGCCGTCCACATTCGCCAGGCACGCGGGCGTGCGGTCAAATTCGCCGCGCACTCGATGGTCGGGGTGTTGGTGATCGTCGCCGCCGTGGCCACCCTGGTGCAGACCTACCGCATCGGCGATTCGGGCGCGCGGGCCGCGTGGGGAAACGTGACGTCGTCCGCCCACTGAGCGTCCCGTCGGCAAACGCCTTGCAGCCCGGTCGTTCTCACGGTCAGCGCGTGGTCGCCCCGCGGCCGAACCGCTCGGCCACCGCGCGGCGGTCCAGCGAGCCCTTCGCGGTGTGCGGCAGCTCGCCGGCTTCCTGGAAGCTGGCGGGCACCTCGAAGGGCGCCAACCGCTCGCGGCAAAACGCCGCCAGCTCGGACGGAGCAGGTCCCGGGGATTCGCGGGGAACGACGACCGCGGCCACCGTCTCCCCGTACATCTTGTCCGGGACGCCGAACACGGCCACCTCGAGAACGTCGGGATGGGTGGCCAGCACGCCCTCGACATGCTCTGGCGAAATCTTCTCGCCGCCGCGGTTGATGAGTTCCTTGATGCGGCCGCGGATGCGCAGGTCCCCGGCCGCCGACAGCGATCCCAGGTCGCCGGTGCGCAGCCAGCCGTCGGTGAAGTTGGCGGCGGTAATCGCCGGGTCGCCGAGGTAGCCGCGCACCACGGTGGGGCCGCGCAGCCACACCTCCCCGACGGCTTCGGCGGGCACGGGCCGGCCGTCGTTGCCGACGATCCGGATTTCCGGTCCGGTCGACCGGCCGACGAGACCCGGTGTGGCAGCGGGATTTTCGCTTTGATCGATCGGTGTCGTGGCCACCTGGTGGGTCGCCTCGGTCATGCCGAAGGCACACACCACCGGCGCCGAGAACGTCTCTTGGAGTTCCCGAGCCGTCTCCGGGGTGAGCGGCGCGCTGCAGCTGCGGATGAAGCGTAGCGTGGCTCGCGTGCTCCGGGGCCCCTCAGTCTTGGCGCGCTCCAACAGGATCTGGTGAATCGTCGGGACCGCCGTGTACCAGGTGGCCCCGACGGCGTCGATGTCGTCCCAGAACGTGTGCGCCGAGAACCGTCCCCGCGCCGGCAGCAACACCGTCCCGCCGGATGCCAGCGTCGCCAGCAGTGCGGCCAGCAGCCCGTGACCGTGGTAGAGCGGCATCACCGCGACCGTCGCATCCCGGGGGCCGAGCTCGTACCCGGCGATGATCGCCCGCACCGACTTCGCGATGTTTTCGTGAGTCCACGGAACCATTTTCGGCACCCCCGTGGTTCCGCCGGTGAACATGATCATGGCGTCGTCGTCGCGCAGCCCCTGGGGCGTCGGCACGCCTCGCTTCGGCGTCGAGGCGGCGTCCAGGTTGACCGCCGGGGCGTGGTCGTCGCGGCCGACGGTCACGGCGATCGGCCACCACCGCAGGGTCGTCTCCTGCTGAGCGCCGTGCCCGTCCTCGTCGACCAGCACCACCCGCGCGCCCGCCGCCTCGCTGCGGGCGCGCTGTTCGCCGACGGGCAGGGCCGGGTCCAGCGGGACCGCGACCAGGTCCGCTCGCGACGCCGCCAGCAGGGCGACGACGAATTCGGCGCCGCTGCCGGCGCGCAGCGCCACCCGATCGCGCGGCAGCAGGCCACCTTGCTTCAGCTGTCCCGCCAGGTCGTCGACCAGCCGGAGCAGGTCGCGGTAGCTGACCGGTAGGCGATCGGCGGCGGCCACAAGCGCCGGCGCGTCCGGCGACCGACGGGCCGCCTCCTCGACCAGGTCGGCGATGCGCTGGCCCCCGAATTCATCGGTCGGCGGCACCGCAAACTGTTCGGCCGCGACCTCGTCGCCGGTGATCCGAGGCGTCATCGCCGCACTCCCTCCTGTGTCAAGCCGTGTTGACGGTGAAACGTTGCTACTCGCACCATGCCGCGCCGGCCTCCCGTCCGTCCAATACCGATCCGCTCACTATCGATAACCGGCTGCTATCGAGCCGGCGTCGCCGTTGCCGAGCGGTTGTCGATAGACGGCGTGAATCGCTGCATAGTGGCTTAGTCTTGGACACCCGCGGGCGCCCGGACCACAGTGGTCGATGAGGCATCACCGCGCCGGGCGGGCGAACCGGTCCGCCGACCGCATGCACACGAGGAGTCGCCACCATGAGCACAGTTTCGGCATCTCCCAGCGAGGCCGCCGAGTCGGCGCGCCTGACCGACGGCTTCCATCTCGTCGTGGATGCCCTCAAGGCCAACGACGTCGACACCGTCTATGGGGTCGTCGGCATCCCGATCACCGACCTCGCCCGCGTCGCGCAGTCGTCCGGAATTCGTTACATCGGCTTTCGGCAGGAGACCTCGGCCGGCAATGCGGCCGCCGCGGCCGGGTTCCTCACCGGCCGCCCGGGCGTGTGCCTGACGGTGTCGGCGCCCGGTTTTCTCAACGGCCTCGCCGCGCTGGCGAACGCCACGACGAATTGTTTTCCGATGATCCAGATCTCGGGTTCGAGCAATCGAGCGATGGTCGATTTGCAGCGGGGCGATTACGGAGAGCTCGACCAGCTCAGTGCCGCAAGGCCGTTCGCGAAGGCGGCCTATCGGATCGGCCGGATCGAGGACATCGGGCGCGGTGTCGCGCGCGCCATTCGCACGGCGACGTCCGGCCGGCCGGGCGGTGTCTACCTCGACATCCCCGGTGACATTCTGGGCCAGGCGCTGGAGGCCTCGGTCGCCGCCGACACCATTTGGCGGGTTGCCGACCCCGCTCCGCGGCAGCTGCCGGCACCGGAGGCGGTCGATCGCGCCGCGGACGTGCTGAGGCGGGCCCGGCGGCCGCTGGTCGTGCTCGGCAAGGGCGCTGCGTATGCGCGGGCCGACGGCCAGATTCGAAAGTTTGTGGAGGCCACCGGAATTCCGTTCTTGCCGACGTCGATGGCCAAGGGGCTGCTGCCGGACTCGCACCCGCAGTCCGCGGCGGCGGCGCGCTCGCTGGCGGTCGCCCGCGCCGATGCGGTCCTGCTGGTGGGTGCCCGGCTGAACTGGCTGCTCGGCCATGGGGAGTCGCCGCAATGGTCCGCCGACGCCAAGTTCGTGCAAGTCGATATCGCGGCGTCGGAGTTCGACAGCAACCGGCCCATCGTGGCGCCGCTGGTCGGCGACATCGGCTCGGTGATGTCGGCGCTGTGCGACGCCGTGGCCGCGCATCCGATTGCGGTGCCCGGGGAGTGGTCCGACGAGCTTGCCGACCGCAAAGCACGCAACGACGCCAAGATGCGTCGGCGGCTGGCCGAAGATCCGCACCCCATGCGGTTTTACAACGCGCTCGGCGCCATTCGCGCTGTGCTGCAGGACAATCCGGATGTCTACGTGGTTAACGAGGGAGCCAACGCGCTGGACCTGGCCCGCAATGTCATCGACATGGAGGTGCCGCGGCACCGGCTCGACACGGGAACCTGGGGCGTCATGGGTATCGGCATGGGCTACGCGATTGCCGCCGCGGTCGAGACCGGCAATCCCGTGGTCTCGATCGAGGGTGACAGCGCATTCGGCTTTTCGGGCATGGAGATCGAGACCATCTGCCGCTACCGGCTGCCGGTGACCGTCGTCATCCTCAACAACGGCGGCGTCTACCGCGGCGACGAAGCGACAACCGGAGACGATCCGGCGCCCACCGTGCTCAACGCGCGGGCGCGCCACGAGCTGATCGCGGAGGCGTTCGGCGGCAAGGGGTATCACGTCACCACGCCGTCCGAGCTGCGCGCCGCGCTGACCGAAGCGATTGCCTCCAACGGGCCGTCGCTCATCGACTGCGAACTCGACCCGGCGGCCGGGGTGGAAAGCGGACATCTGGCAAGCCTCAACCCGACCAGCGCCGCCGCACCGCCGCCGGCCGCGGTCAGCGCCGACGGGTGATGCCCAACAGCTGCGCGTCGAAGAATTCGTTCAGCGCCAGCCGTTGCGCGGATGCGATGAGGGCACGCGCGATTGGTGACCCCGGCCCGGTCGAGTTGGTGGCCAGCGCGATCTCGGCCTTGAGCACCGGATCGACCATTTCGACCGCCCGGATTTCCGCACCGAGCGGCGACGTCCACAGCCAGGTGTGCGGGACGATGCACGCCCAGTTACCCGTGGCGACCTGTGCCAATAACGAAGCGACGGAGTCGGTTTCGACTTGCGGGGTGACGGTGATGGCGTGGCGGGCGAGGGCTTCGTCGATGATCTGACGGTCCCGCATGTCGGCGGTGAGCAACGCCAGCGGCAACTGCGCGGCCTCCGGCCACGTCAGCGTCGACGCACCGGCGGGCAACATGTCCGCCGGGGAGAGCAGCACGTAGTGCTCCTCGTAGAGCGGCACCAGGTTCACGTCGTGAGCGTCGTCGGGCGAGGTGTGCACGATGGCGGCATCCAGGTCGAACTCGCGCAGGCGTCGGTACAGCTCGGTGGCGGCCAGCCGGGAAAGGATCTGCACCTTCGCCAAGGGGTGCGCCGAACAGAACGCCGAAAGCACCAGGGAGGCCGTCGTCGAGGCGGTCGGAACCGTGCCCAGCCGAAGCGTCCCGGTGATACCCGATCGCACCGCGTGCACCTCGGCCTTGAACGCATCGTGTTCGGCAAGAATCCGCTTGGCCCACACGACCAATCGCTCCCCTTCGGGCGTGAGGCCCTCGAAGCTGTGCCCACGATTGATCAGCGTGACGTTCAGCTCGCGTTCGAGCTTGGCGATCGCGGCGGACAGTGCGGGTTGCGAAACGTAGCACTTCTCGGCCGCCCTGGCGAAGTGGCGCTCCTGAGCGACCGCGACGAAGTATTCCAGTTGACGGAATAGCACCCGCACCTCCTCGGCGGTCTCGCTGAGGTTAACGCGTCGCTACCGCGCCAACCAATCCAGTGTCGCCGACACGTCTCGAACGTCCACTCCGATGGCGCGGCACTCTTCAACGCCGCGGTCGTACAAGCCAGATATCGCGTCGGACACCAGGACAACCCGGAAGTCGCGTTCGGATGCCTCGTAGATCGACGTCCGAGGGCAGTTCGGGAAGTTGCATCCCGCGAAAACCACTGTATTGCTCCCACTTTCACGCAGGTGTCGATCAAGGTCGGTGCCGTAGAAGGCACCCCACCTTGGTTTGTACATCACGTGCTCGGCGGGCCCGAGTCGTTGGAAGCCGCCGGCCAACAGCAATTCGTGGTCCAGCTCAACGACATTGGGCAATAGCTCCGCGGCGATCTGCGAACCGGCACTGCCAGGAACGGCGATTCGCGCACCCCGCGCTATCGATTCCCGCCGCACCACGTCGACGTTCGACCCATCCGGCCGGTACAGCCGCACGACATGCACGATCGGGAGCCCACGTTCGCGGAAGGCCGTCGCCAGCTTGGCCATTGCCGGGATCGCCGCGCGGGTGCCGTCGACCGGCATCGGAGCGTCGCTGCCCGGGATGTCCAGGAAGTCGCGCTGCACGTCGATCAGCATCAGCGCGGCCGAGCCCGCCAGCGGACACGTGTAGCGATCGTTTGCGGTCACGCCCGCTCCCTCGCCGACCGTCGCCCCGTGACGGGATCGAACTCAACGGGTGATCGGATCGTTATCGTCACGACCCGGGCGGGACGCCAGTGTTTGCTAAAGCCCGTAATGGGTAGACAGCCAGTAGAATACCGTTGTGTTGATCGCACCGTCTCGGAGGGTGGGCGCCATGCGTCGTGCGGCTCGTTATCTATTCGTTATGGTGGCGATCACGGCGTTGGGCGTGGCGGGAAGCGGCGCCCGCGGCCTGGCCGCGGTCCCGGTGCCCGAACCGGTTCCCGGGGTTGCCTCGATTTTGCCGGCCGATGGGGCGGTGGTGGGTGTGGCGCACCCGGTCGTGGTGACATTCACCGCGCCGGTCACCGATCGCGTTGGCGCGGAACGGTCCATCCGTGTCCTGTCGCCAAGCAACATGCCGGGCCACTTCGAGTGGCCCGAGAGCAATGTCGTGCAGTGGGTTCCAAACCACTACTGGCCCGCACACACCCATGTCTCGGTGGGAGTGCAGGCCCTGACGACGGGCTTCGACACCGGCGACGCGTTACTCGGCGTTGCCAGTATCTCGGGGCACACGTTTACCGTCAGCAGAAACGGTGAGGTGCTCCGCACGATGCCGGCGTCGATGGGCAAGCCCACCCGCCCGACGCCGGTCGGCAATTTCACCGCCCTGGAAAAGCAGCGCACCGTGGTGATGGACTCGCGGACCATCGGTATCCCGCTGAGTTCGCCCGAGGGCTACAAGATCACCGCTCAGTACGCGGTCCGGGTCACGTGGAGCGGTGTCTATGTGCACTCGGCCCCGTGGTCGGTGAACTCGCAGGGCTACAGCAACGTCAGCCATGGCTGCATCAACCTGAGTCCGGACAACGCCGCGTGGTATTTCAACCAGGTGAACGTCGGCGATCCCATCGAGGTCGTGGCCTGAAACCCGCCCACGGCTCCATGCGCGCCAGCCAGCGTCGACTTGCCACGCAATTTCGCGGGACCGTCTAGCCCAACAACTCGGACGGCCGGGGTGTGATAACGCTCACAACGCTTGAACGGAAGACTGGCCTGGGACGGTGAGTTGTCCGTAGACGAGTGATTTGAGCGAGGGGCTGCGCATGACCGGTGACGCGAGGGTCGAAAAGAGTGCCCGTCCGAGTGCGGGCGAGACTGAACGGGAACGGGTCGCCCCACGCGTCGACCGGTTGTACGCCGACGACGCGCAGTTCCGGAACGCCAAGCCAGACCCCTCGCTGCGGGAGGCGGCGCGCCAGCCGGGTCTTCGGCTCCCACAGATCCTGGAAATGTTCGTCGAGGGCTACGCGGATCGCCCCGCGCTGGGCTGGCGGGCGCGCTCCCTGACAGCCGATCCCGCGACCGGACGCACCACCGCGCGGCTGTTGCCGCGGTTCGACACCATCAGCTACCGCGATTTGTGGGCCAGCGTGCGTGCGATCGCCGGTGCGTGGCGCCAGGACGCCGCCAATCCCGTGACGCCCGGGGATTTCGTCGCCACTATCGGTTTCGCCAGCGCCGAGTATCTTACCCTCGATCTGGCATGTGACTATCTCGGTTTGGTGGCCGTGCCGCTGCAACACAACGCCGCGGCGTCACGGCTGCAACCGATCATCGCCGAGGTCGAACCGCGGGTTCTCGCGGTGGGCGCGGAATACCTTGATCTTGCCGTCGAAGCGGCACTGGGCGCCACGTCGTTGCGCCGCTTGGTGGTTTTCGACTACGAGCCACGGATCGACGATCAGCGCGAAAACCTCGAGCGCGCACGGGCGAAGCTGACGAACGCCGGCATGGCGGTGGCCATCGAAACGTTCGACGAGCTGATCGCTCACGGTCGCGCGTTGCCGCCCGAGCCGATGTACACCGGCGAGACCGACCAACGGCTGGCCATGATCCTGTACACGTCCGGCAGCACCGGATTGCCCAAGGGCGCCATGTACACCGAGCGCATGGTCTCGAAGGTGTGGACCAACGACCTGATGCCCGACTTCGCGGACACGCCGGTCCTCAACGTCAACTTCATGCCGCTGAATCACCTGGGTGGACGCATACCGCTGTCGTCGTCGTTCCAGGCGGGCGGCACCAGTTACTTTGTGCCGGAAAGCGATTTGTCCACGCTGTTCGAGGACTGGAACCTGGTGCGGCCCACCGAGATGGGCCTGGTGCCGCGGGTCGCGGAGATGCTGTACCAGCGCTACCAAAGTGCCGTCGACCGGCTGGTCGCCCACGGCGCCGATGCCGCCTCCGCCGAGGCGGACGCGCAAGCCGAGCTGCGCGAGCGGGTCCTCGGCGGTCGCATCGTCACGGCCTTTTGCGGCACGGCGCCGCTGGCGGCCGAGATGAAGGGTTTCGTCGAGGCCTGCCTGGACGTCCACGTGCTCGACGGCTACGGTTTAACCGAGGTCGGAATGGTGACCAAGGACGGCCTGATCACCCGGCCCCCGGTTCTGGACTACAAGCTCGTCGACGTTCCCGAGCTCGGATACTTCCTTACCGACAAGCCTTTTCCGCGCGGCGAGCTGCTGGTGAAGTCGCTGACCGCCACTCCCGGATACTTCAAACGGCCCGACGTCACCGCCGGCGCCTTCGATCCCGACGGCTACTACCGGACCGGTGACGTGATGGCCGAGCTCGACCCGGATCGGCTGGCCTACGTCGACCGGCGTAACAACGTGTTGAAGTTGGCCCAGGGCGAGTTCGTCGCCGTCGCCCGGCTGGAAGCCGTGTTCGCCAGCGCGGCCCTGGTCCGCCAGATCTTCGTCTACGGCAACAGCGAGCGCCCCTACCTGTTGGCCGTCGTCGTCCCGACCGCCGACGCGCTGGAAAGGTTCGCCGACGATGCCGACGGCCTCAAGGTTGCCCTCAGTGAATCATTGCGTCGGGCAGCGAAACTCGCCGAGTTACAGTCCTACGAGGTGCCGGTCGACTTTCTGGTCGAGCCCGAGCCGTTCAGCGAGGACACCGGCCTGCTGTCGGGGGTCGGCAAGCTGCTGCGGCCGAAGCTCAAAGAGCACTACGGTCAGCGGCTCGAGGAGCTATATGCCGAGCTGGCCGCCAACCGCGCGGCCGAGTTGCGTGCGCTGCGCGACGGCGCGGCGAACCGCCCCGTGATCGACACGTTGACACGCGCCGCCGAGGCGCTGCTGGGCCTGGCCGGCGGTCCGCCGGAACCGGACGCGCTTTTCGTCGAGCTTGGCGGCGATTCCCTGTCGGCGTTGACCTTCTCCAACCTGCTGCATGACATCTTCGACGTGGAAGTGCCGGTTGGGCAGATCATCGGTCCGGCAACCGATCTGCGTCAGCTGGCGGAATACGTTGATTCCGAGCGTAACTCGGGATCCCGGCGGCCCACATTCGCGACGGTCCACGGGCGTGACGCAATCGAGGTTCGCGCCGCTGACCTCACCCTGGAAAAGTTCATCGACACAAAGACTTTGGCCCAAGCGCCCGCACTGCCGCGCGCCACCGGTACCCCGCACACGATTCTGCTGACCGGGGCCAACGGCTACCTGGGACGCTTCATGTGTCTGGAATGGCTGGAGCGGCTTGCCGAGACGGGCGGGCGGCTCGTCTGCATCGTGCGCGGCACGAACGCCGAGGCGGCCAGCAAGCGGCTGGAGGATGTCTACCACAGCGGGGATCCGCGCTTGGTGCAACGGTTCCGCGACTTGGCCGCCGACCATCTCGAGGTCGTCGCGGGCGACATCGGCGAGCCGAACCTGGGCCTGGACCAAGCGACTTGGCGGCGGCTGGCCCAGGACGTGGATCTCGTCGTCCACCCGGCGGCACTGGTCAACCACGTCTTGCCCTACGAGCAACTGTTCGGCCCCAACGTCGTTGGCACTGCCGAGTTGATCCGCCTGGCGATCACCACGCGCATCAAGCCGGTCACCTACATGTCGACCGTCGCGGTCGCCATGTCCGTCGGCCCGGGCGCGTTCGCCGAAGACGGCGATATCCGGGTGGTCAGCCCGGTCCGACCCGTCGACGCCGGCTACGCCAACGGGTACGCGAACAGCAAGTGGGCCGGCGAGGTGCTGCTGCGGGAGGCGCACGAGCTGTGCGGCCTGCCGGTCTCCGTTTTCCGGTCCGACATGATCCTCGCCCACAGCCGCTACGCGGGACAGTTGAACGTGCCAGATGCGTTTACCCGGTTGATCTTCAGCCTGCTGCTGACGGGCATCGCGCCGTCATCCTTCTACGTACCCGACGATCACGGCAACAGGGCCGACGCGCATTACGACGGGCTGCCCGCCGACTTCGTGGCCGAATCGGTCACCACACTCGGTGAACAGACGGACGCATCCGGCGCTTTTCGTTCCTTCGACGTGATGAACCCGCACGACGACGGCATTTCCCTGGACGTGTTCGTGGACTGGTTGATCGCCGCCGGCCACGACATCCGGCGCATCGACGACTATGACGAATGGCTCGGGCGCTTCGAAACCGCTCTTCGGGCCCTACCGGACGGGCAGCGTCAGCACTCCGTCCTACCGCTGCTCGATGCTTACCGGAAACCCGAGACACCGTTGCGCGGCGCGCCGGCCCCGACGGACGTCTTCCGTGCGGCGGTGCGGGAAGCCAAAATCGGTGCGGACGAAGACATTCCGCACCTGTCCGCGGCCCTGATCGACAAATACGTGTCGGATCTGCAGTTGCTGGGCCTGGTCTAGGCTAGCCGGGCAATCCGTTCTTGATTGCGGCATCTTGCTTGCGGCCGATGTCCGTCGCTACGCCCGGATCAATCGGATCGTTGGGCGCGCTGTCGAATTCGAGGTTGACGAGCGCCTTGCCCTCGGTGAACAAGAGCACCGTCACCGCTTGGGAGTTGTTCGGCGAAGTACCGGAAATCATCGCCCCGTTGGAACCGACGTTCACCGGCTGCCACGCGCCGCTGACCTTGCCCGCGTAATTGGTTTTGGTGTTCTCCAGCCCGGCCACCGCGGCCGCGGGATCGGCGACGATCAAGATGGTGTCCCCGATTCGGCGGCTGTTGTCGGCGTTGGCAAATAGCTGCGCAACACCGGCCGCATTGTTGGGATTCACCACGGGCGACTGGGGAGTGGTGAAGTCTCCGCCGATGTCGCTGGGCTTGATCAGCAACGAACTGTAATCCATGGGTTGGCCCGGCGCCGGGCCCGTCACGGTGCTCGAACCGGTCGACGACGCGGGGGCGCTCGAGGATGTCGCCGAAGACGACGGTGACGAGGTTTCGTGGTCGTTGCCGCAGCCGGTGACCGCGGCGCCGGTCACAATGGTGGCCACGGCACAGCCGGCGACGGTGGTTCGAGCAAGCTCCATGGGCGTTCCTTCCGTCAAATCCACGCCGATCCACGTCGCAGGTCTACCGGTGACGCCCGAGGCTCCCGTGAAATGCCGACGGGACAAGTGCAGCGCATACGAACATACGCGCAAATGCCCGCGGCTGGGGCGCCGGTTGGCGGCCTATGCTGGCGTGGGGTCGGGCAGGTTTGCGGTGTAAGGAGAGCCAGATGACTGCTGCGGTGGCGCGTGCCGTGCGGTTCGACCGTTACGGGGGCCGTGACGTGTTGTATGTGGCGGACGTGGAAATGCCGTCGCCAGGGCCGGGCGAGGTGGTGGTCGAGGTGCGCGCCGCGGGGATAAACCCCGGCGAGGCCGGCATTCGAGTCGGGGCGATGCATGACATGTTCCCCGCGACGTTTCCGTCCGGCGAGGGCAGCGACCTCGCCGGTGTGGTGACCGCGGTAGGGTCGGGCGTCGCCGAGTTCTCGGTCGGCGACGAGGTCTTGGGGTTCAGCCTGCGCCGATCCAGCCACGCGACCCACGTCGCCGTCCCGGTGGGGCAACTGATCCGTAAGCCCGCCCAATTGAGTTGGGAGGCAGCGGGTTCGCTGTACGTGGTCGGTGTGACCGCGTATGCCGCCGTCCGCGCGGTCGCGCCCCAACCGGGAGAGACGGTCGCCGTTTCGGCGGCCGGGGGCGGGGTCGGCAGCCTCGTGGTGCAACTTTTGGTGCTGCGCAAGGCGCGGGTGCTTGGCATCGCGGGGCCAGGCAACGCCGACTGGCTGCGCGCGCACGGCGTCGTCCCGATCGCCTACGGTGCCGGGCTGGCTGAACGGCTGCGAGAAGCGGCGCCGGACGGGATCGACGCGTTCATCGACTTGTTCGGTCCGGAGTACGTCCAGCTCGCCGTGGATCTCGGCGTGCCACCCGAACGGATAGAGACCATCATCTCGTTTCAGAAGGCGGGCGAAGTCGGCGCCAAGACCGAGGGCAGCATGGACGCGTCGACGCCGGAGGTGCTCGCCGAAATGGCCGACCTGGTCGCTACGGGCGCCATCGATTTCGACATCGCGGCCACCTTTCCGCTCGACCGGGTCGCCGACGCCTTCGAGGAGCTCGAGAAGCGGCACACCCACGGCAAAATCGTTCTGCTGCCGAACGGTTCACCGTAGCGGTCTCGTTGGCGAGGGCCTGAGGCGCCGACGAGCTTATGGGCGTAATCATTGGCGGGTCAGGCCATACCGGCCTGCGCGACCTTGACGACCACCAACGCGACGGCCACGACCAGGTAGCCGCGCAGGGTGAACAACCCCGCCCGGCGGACCGGCGACATGGTCGGCCGGGCGAGCGTGGCGAGGTTGGGCGTCTGCCAGTTCGCCCGGTCCTGTCGGCGGACGGCACGTCGTTCGGCGCGCGTGAGCGTCGGTGTGTCGTCGAGTTCGTCGACCTCCTCAGGGTCCAGGCCACCGCCGAGCGTCCCCACGACGGCTTCCGCGTCACGCAGGTCGCTGTACCGGCGACCGGCGATGATCGTGACGGCGCCGCCGACGATGCCCACCGCCGCGCCGGCCGCAAGCCCGGCCCCGATGGTGGCCGTCGACAGGACCGGGAAGAAGGTCGTCGCCGTCAATGCCAGCGACAACAGCACCAGAGACCACACGATGGTCCACGCGACGATGTTTTGCCGCACGCTGTTCACCCACGGGCCCAGCACCGCGCGGTCGTTGCAAAGCAAGACCAGGAACACGGTCGCCGACGGCAGCAGGACACCGGCGAGCGCCTGTACGCCCTGGGTCACCAGGCCCAGGATGTGGTCGGGGGCGAACGCGACCGCGGCTGATGCCGCGAGAAGCAAGGCGTAGCCGCCGTAGAACAACGGGGCCTCGCTGATCTTCCAGTGCAGCGAGTGCCGCTTGCCCATCGCGTCGCCGATGGCATAGGTGGTGGCCAGCCCGATGGCGTTGGCCCCGATCAGCGATGCGTCCAGCAGGATGATCGCGAACAGCGCCCCCACCGTGCTGCCGAGGTGCTTGGACAGGCCGGATGCGACCGCGCCGGCATCGGTAAAGTTGCCGACGTCGGCGGTGCCGGCCAACCCGAACGCGGTCACCGCCATCAGGGCCGTCGCCCCAACCATGACCACGACAATTCCGATGACCAAATCCACTCGCGCATAAGCGATCCAGCGGGCGGTGATGCGCTTGTCCACCACGTTGGACTGCTGGAAGAACAATTGCCATGGCGCCACCGTGGTGCCCACGATCGCGATGATCAACAGCAGCACGGTCGAGTTGAGCCCACCCGCGAATCCCGGGATGAGCCCGCCGGCGGTCCCTTTCAGGGTGGGATGCACCAGCAGCACCATCGGGATGATCAGCACGTTCACCGCGATCAGCAGGAACATCAGCCCCTCCCAGCGGCGAAACGATCCCCCGGCTACCGCGGCGAACAACAACACGGCGGCGGCCGGGATCGCAATGATCTTGGGGCAGCCCAAGAATCCGAGCGCCAATGCCACGCCGATGAATTCGGTGACGATCGTCAAGGCATTAAGTAGCAGCAGATCACCAACGCTGAACGCGCCCCAGAATTTGCCGAAGCGCTCAAATATCAGCCGGGCGTGCCCAACTCGGGTGACCGCCCCCAATCGCAGCACCATTTCCTGGTTCACATACAGCACGGGAATCAGCAGCATCAGCGTCCACAACAGGGCCATCCCGTAGTTCTGGCCCGCCTGTGCGTATGTCGCGACGCCGCCGGCATCGTTGTCGCCCACCATCACGATCAGTCCGGGACCGGTGATGACCATCAATGTGCGCAGGCGGCGCCAGCGGCCGCTGAAAGCCCCAGTAGCGCCGGTGTCGTCACGCCGGATACGGCCGAACGCGCCGACGATGTCACCGGTATGCGCAGAATCCAGCACGGCCTGCCCGGCCACATCGGGGGCCGCGGCAGCGGTCCGGCCGAGCGGGGAGGCACGGAGGCCGCCGCGGAGCTGGGTGGAGATCGACGTCATCGGATTTCTCGCTATCTCAACAAGTTCGGGCTCTGGTGGGGGGACCTGTGGTGGCCGCACGGAACGCGCGCTCAGCGATTGGTGCCGTCCGACGGATGTCCGCCCAGCGAGGCCGTGACCATCGCGACCGGCATCCGCGAGACGTACAGGTTGGCCCGCTCCTGCGGGGTCAGCGCGCGCCGCGCGCACAACTTGGTCGCCAGTTGCCGACCCGCACGCAGCATCGACCGTCCGCGCGCCCTCGAAGCAACGGAAACACGGTGTGTACGAATAAAAGCCATGATCGTCTCCTGTCGCAGGCCCGATCGGCTGCGCGACGTTCGGTGCGCAGAACATCACGTGCGCCCGGGCGGGTGCGGCGGCACACGCAAAGCGTCTAACGCGCAGATTCGACGGGCGCCCGAGGAAGTTCAGGCGGCAGAAAGAATGCCGGAACCGGATCGGGACAAGATGGATTTCGGATAGGGACTATCGCCTGGACTGCTCTTGCTCATCTCGCCCTCACCTCCTCACGGCCAGGACACACGCGGGTGTCACTACATTCACCTGAACGGGAGAGGCACGAATGGCCGGCGGACAGGCCGCCGATCGCACCCCTCTCGTCGGAGCTTCGGCACTGCACGGCGTATCCGGAACATCGTCCAGAAGCCACTTGGGCTCAACCCTTGGGTCCGGGAAGAGCTGTCCTGACCCGGGGCGTCTCTCGACGTTCGGGGTCAGTGGCCTGTATCCATGCAGACGCCTCACCTACCGAGGTGCTTGCCGCTCTATGCTCGCACCGCGACCCGGTGCTCGTCAAACTCATTGGCCAAGAATTCTGGCCGAGGCGTCATGCCGCCGCGCAGGGCACTGTGCCCGCACCATGCCCGCGCCACCCCGGCACCGCCCGGTGACGGCCTACCCTCGAGGGCATGGCCATAACTTTGCAGGACCCCAAGGTCGCGACCGCGCTCGACCGGATGTATGCCGAATCGAAGAACCAGATGTCACTGTTGCGCGAAAGGCACGGTGATTTCGAAAGGCCGATGACCGCGCAGGAGCGCGCCGACGCGATGAGCGAGTTCTACATCCCGGTGACGCCCGAGGCCGGCCGCTTGCTGTATGCGCTGGTGCGGGCGACGCGTCCGGCGACGGTGGTCGAATTCGGGATGTCGTTCGGCATCTCCGCCGTCCATCTGGCGTCAGCCGTGCGCGACAACGGCAGCGGCCGGGTGGTGACGACCGAGCTCAGCGCCACCAAGATCGCCGCCGCGAAGCGGACATTCACCGAGACGGGTTTGGACGACGTGATCACCGTTCTCGAAGGAGACGCGCTGTCCACACTTGCCGGCCTGGACGGACCCGTTGATTTCGTCCTGCTCGACGGGTGGAAGGATCTCTACCTGCCGGTGATCGAGCTGCTCGAACCGCGCCTGTCGACGGGCGCGTTGGTGGTCGCCGACAACACCAATGCCCCGGACTCCCAGCCTTACCTCAACCGGGTGCGCAATCCCGACAACGGCTATGTGAGCTTCAATTTTTCGGTTCGGGAGCGCGACAGCATGGAAATCAGCTGCCGCGCAAGCAACTGACGGCTACCTCAGCGACTCCTCGAGCCACGGGGTCAGCCATTTCACCCCTTCCGGGGTGAGGTGGACGCCGTCACTGCGCACCTTGATACCGTCGACCTTGACGGTGTAAACGCCATCGGGACATAGCTTTTTGTTCAGGTCGAGGACCGCGACATTCGGGTGCTGGGCAACGGTCTTGCGCAGCATGGTGTTCCACAGGTTGACCCGATCCGGCTGGTCCTCCGGATACAAGCGACCGGCCGGCTTTTCGCCGCCCCGGCTGTAGGGCACGGTGGCCACCACCACGCGAACGCCGTTGGAGCTCAGGATGTTCAGCGCTCGCTGCAACTCGCCGTTGAGATACGCGTCGAAGGTCGGATCGCCGATATGAGTCCATTGACCCTCGTTGACGCGGTCGACCGTCTCCCAGCGGCCGATGATCAGCAACGCGACGTCCGGCTGGTCCCGGGCGATCTGCGTCGACCACCTGATTGGCCAGGTGTCGCATTCTGGCCGCTGCTCGAGGGTTTGACCGATATACCGATACGGCGTACCGCGCACCAGGCTGCAGCCGATGACCGTGTGGTCAAGGAACGCGAACCCGGGTGTCGGCGGAAGGTAGTGCATCCATGTCCACCCGATCGAATCGCCGAACACCGAAACGGTGAACGGCCGACTGGGATCTCGTGGCCCGGCGGGACGGCTCCCGCCCGGCGGCGACGGCGAGACCGCGGCGACCGCCGAGACTCCGGGCGGCAGGCCGGGCTCACGCAAGCCGGGCCCGGTTCCCACCGGAACCACGAACAACGTCACCGCCGCGGCGCTGGCCACGGTGGCCGCCGCCAGCGGCAACAGCGGCACCCGCGCCGGCCGCCAGCGCCGGATGGGTTGTTCGATCAGCCACCATGAAGCGGCGGCCAATGCCACCGTGGCGCCACACCGCGCGGCGAACAGCGGCAGCCCGGACCATCCGGTGCGTTCACCGTTGAGGGCCAAGAAGATTGGCCAATGCCACAAGTAGACGCCGTAGGAGATGGTGCCGAGCCACACCAGCGGACGCAGGGCCAGGATGCGGGCGACCGCTCCGCGCTGCTCCATTGCCACCGGGGCGACCACGACGACGGCCGCGGCCGCGACCCCGATCAGCAGGCCACGGCGAAACTCTCCGGCACTGCCCGTTGCGTAGTGAGTCGCCGCCGCCAACCCCGCCACACCCACGAGCGGCAGGAAGCGGGCGACCCGCCGTCCCCACCGCGTCCCGATCAGGCACCAGCCGCGGTTCAGCGACGGCCAATCCCTCACGAGCAGAGCCGCCGCCGCGGAGCCGATCAACAACGCCTGCGCGCGGGTGTCGGTGCCGAAATATATGCGGTCACGCGTGGTGTCGGACGCCAGGGCGATGGCGACCGCGGCGGACGCCAGCGCGCCGACGGTGGCGATCACGAACGTGGCGAACCGCACCCCACCCACCGTGGCCCGCCTGAAGTAGCGCCGCGCCCGCGCGGCCAGCAACAGGGTCAGCCCGATCAGCAGGACCGGCCAGACGAAGTAGTACTGTTCCTCCACCCCGAGCGACCAAGTGTGCTGCAGCGGCGACGGTGGCGCGCCCTGGGTGAAATAGTCGGTCTTCTGCGCCACGAACCGCCAGTTCGCCACCCACAGGAATGCCGCGAGCGCGTCGTTCCGCAACCCGGTGAGGGCCTGGTAGGGAAGAAGTTCGCGGGCCGCGGCCACGGTGAGCACCATCAACACCAACGCCGGCAGCAGCCGCCGCGCCCGCCGAATCCAGAAGCCGGTCAGGCTGATACGACCGGTGCGCCCCAGCTCGTCCAGGAGCAGCGACGTGATCAGGAATCCGCTGAGGACGAAGAAGACGTCGACGCCGATGAAGCCGCCGTCCACACCGGGGATGCCGCCGTGCCCGACGAGCACCAGCGCAACCGCTATCGCACGAAGCCCGTCCAGGGCGGGAATGCCACCGCGCCGCTCGGGTTGGTCCCAGATCGCCAGCCGGCCGACGCGGCGCACCGGAGCAACCCATCGGCTCCGCCGAGCAGAACGCGCCGGTGCGGCGTACCTGCCGCCCGGCTCAGTGCTCGCTGGTAGCGCGCCCTGACCACCTTGTCGCCCGGCGCCGTAGTTGCTGCCGATACGTCGTTGCCCCTCCTCTTGATCGAAGCAAGCTTAGAGGCGAACACGCCGGAACCCCCGAAAGACACGCGAAGACACGCAACGGTTTTCCTACCTCGAGCGTTCCTAAATCGGGCCGCCCGATTGGACATCGGCGGTAGCCAGCCCGAGCTCTTCGAGCACCTCCTCGGTATCGGCGCCCAGCTCCGGGGCGGGACCGGCGACCCGACCCGGCGTCCGGGAAAACCAGGTCGGCACGCCCGGGAACCGCACCGGGCCGTGGGGGGTGTCCACCGTCTCGAAAAAGCCGACGGCGTTCAGGTGATCGTCGCCGAACAACGTCGCCGGACTGGACAGCGACGCGGCCGGTATTTCCAGTTCGCGGAACAGTTCCAGCCACTCCCGGGTCGTTCGCTGCGCGAGCGTCTCGGCCAGCAGCGCGTACACGGTGTCGATCTGACGCGCCCGCCGCTCGAGCGTGGCGTACAGATCGCTGGCCCACGGGGGCCGCACGGCCTCCATGAACGCGGCCCAATGCTTGTCGTTGTAGATCAGCGCAGCGATGTGGCCATCGCTGGTGCGGTACGGCCGGCGGTTGGGAGCCACGGTGCGCGGGTAGACCGCGGGGCCCAGCGGCGGATCGAACATGGCGCCATTAGCGTGTTCGACCAGCATGAACGACGCCATCGTCTCGAACATGCCGACTTCCACCTCTTGACCTTCACCGGTGCGCTCGCGGTGGAACAACGCCATCATGGTGGCGTAGAGCGCGGTGAGACCGGCGACCTTGTCGGCCAGTATGGTGCCCACATAGTTGGGCTCACCGGTCAGCTGCTCCTGAACGAACGGCAACCCGCAGGCCGCCTGGATCGTGTCGTCATAGGCGGGCAGGTCCCCGTTCGGTCCGCGCCGGCTGTACCCGTAGCAGTTGGTGTAGACGATGGCGGGGTTGATCGCCGCCACCTCGTCGTAGCTGAAGCCAAGCCGCGCAACGGCTTTGGACCGCATCGAGTGAATGAAGACGTCGGCCCGTTCGATGAGCGCCCGCAGGACGGACTTGCCCGACTCGGACTGCAGGTCGACGGTGATACCGCGCTTGCCGCGGTTGACGTTGACGAAGACACCGCCCATGCCCCGGACCGGCCCGACCGAGATGTAGCGGGTGTCATCGCCTTGCGGGGGCTCGACCTTGATCACGTCGGCACCCATGTCGGCCATGATCTGGGTGCAGTAGGGTCCCATCACCATCGCGGTGAGGTCGACGACGCGCACGCCGGCCAGCGGGCCCGAGCTAACCATGGTGCGCGCCTTCCTTGCGTGCGGCGGTCTCGAAGCTGTAGCGGATGTGATCGGTATGACCGTCGGGGACGACGGGAAACACCAGTGGCGCAGCGGAATAGCGGATGGCATCGATCTGCTCGGCCACGTCTTCGATGGACCACGACGGGCGGTGCACGCCGGGCGTTTCGGCGACCATGGCCCTGGCCACCCGGCCGGCGACGGCGATCAGCATCTCGCCGGTCACCGGGCAGGTTTCATGGGCCAACAGGCCCACCACGGGCGCCACCAGCTCGGGACCCATCGGCGGATACGCCGAAATATCCAGGCCTTCGGCCATTCTCGTCACGGCTGACGGAACGATGACGTTGCAGAGCACGCCGTCGGCGGCGCCTTCGAGCGCGACCACGTTGGACAGGCCCACCAGGCCCGCCTTGGCGGCGGCATAGCTCGCGACGCCGTGGTTGCCGTACAGGCCGCCGATCGACGAGGTCAATACGATGCGGCCGTAGTGCGCGTCGCACATGAGCGGGAACGCCGGACGCACCACGTGGAAGGCGCCCCGCAGGTGAACGTCGATGACGGCGTCGAAGTCCCGGTAGCTCATCTCCTTCAAGGACCCCCGCCGCACGTTCCCGGCGTTGTGGATGAGGATGTCGATCCGCCCGTAGTGGTCCAGCGCCGCCGCGATGATCGCCTGGCCACCCTCGGGCGTCGCGACCGACTCGACGCAGGCGACCGCGTCGCCGCCCGCCGCCCTGATCTCGGCCGCCACCCGTTGCGCCGGTCCGGGATCCGTGCCGGCGCCGGTCAGGGCGCCGCCGGTATCGTTGACGACCACCTTGGCACCCCGGGAAGCCAACAGGAGGGCGTACTCGCGTCCCAGTCCGCGGCCCGCGCCGGTCACCACGGCCACCCGGTCGTCGAATCTCAGCTCGGCCATCATGATCCCAGCGCGAGGCCGGCGAGATCACCCTTGTCACGCCACTCGGCCAGCAGTTCGGCGAAGGCGTAGAAACCCGGGCCGTACGGTTCACCCAGGTGCGAGCGGATGCCCTCACCCTCCTTGGCGCCGGCACCACCGCCCTCGTTGTTGTAATAGCCTGGCGTGCATTCCAAATCGAACTGACTGTTGTCGATCGCGGTTTCGCGGATCGTCGTGCACCATTCGTCTTGGGCCGCTTGGGTGGGTTCGACGGTGACCGCGCCGCGCGCCAGCGCTTGGGAGATGATGTAGGCGATGTGCTCGCCCTGCAGTTCGTAGTTGGCCGCGATGTTGGCCGAGATGCCGACCTGGGTGAAGCCGGTGAAGAACTGGTTGGGGAAGCCGCGGCTGGTCATTCCGTGAAGCGTTCTGTAGCCGTCGCGCCAATGGTCGAAGAGCGACTGGCCGTCCCGGCCTTCGATCGTGTCGATGGAGTACCGGCGGCTGATCTCGGTGGTGATCTCGAACCCGCTGGCGTAGATGATGCAGTCGAGTTCGTACTCGATGCCGTTGGCAACCAAGCCGTTTGCCGTCGCCCGCTCAACGCCCTTCGTCGACGACACGTCGACCAACGTCACGTTGGGGCGGTTGAAGGTCTGCAGGTAGTCGTCGTTGGTGCAGGGTCTCTTACACAGGAACCGGTAATAGGGCTTGAGCCCCTCGGCCGTCTCGGGGTCCTCGACAATGCTCTCGACCCGGCGGCGCAGGCGCTCCATGACCTTGTAATCCTCTTCCTCGCGGATGGCCATGAACTGCTCGGGGGTTATCGACGCCGGATCGTCCAAAGTCATGACCCGCGCGGCGGTGTTGCGACCGAGTTCGGTCCAGAAGTCGCAGACGTAGTCGGGTTGGCCCAGCGCCATTCCCTCGAACGTCCAAGCGTGGAAATTGCGCTGCCGCTCCTTCTGCCAGCCGGGCCGTAACGATTTCACCCACTCGGGATCGGTCGGTACGTTGTTGCGGGCGCCGACGGACGAGGGGGTTCGCTGAAAGACGTAGAGGTGCTTGGCATACCGGCCCAGGAACGGAACGATCTGGATGGCGGTCGCCCCGGTGCCCACGACCGCGACGCGCTTGTCGGCGAGCTTGCCCAGCCCGCCGGAAACGTCCCCGCCGGTGTATCCGTAGTCCCAGCGTGACGAGTGAAAGCTGTGCCCCTTGAACTCCCTGATGCCCAGGATCCCCGGCAGCTTCGGCCGGTGAAAGGGCCCGGACGCCATCACCACGAACCGCGCCCGGATATCGTCGCCACGGTCCGTGCAGACCCGCCAGCGCTTGATCGCCTGGTCCCAGTGCAGCTCGCGGACCTGGGTGGAGAAGATCGCGGAATCGTAGAGGCCGTAATGCTTTCCGATGCGCCGGCAATGGTCATAGATTTCGGGGCCGTCGGCGAACTTCTTCGACGGAATGAAGCTGAGCTCTTCGAGTAGCGGTATGTAGCAGTAGGATTCGTTGTCGCACTGGATGCCCGGGTAACGGTTCCAATACCACACGCCGCCGAAGTCGCCTCCCAGCTCGATGATTCGGACGTCCTCGACTCCGGCCTTCTTCAGGTAGGCGCCGCACAGCAGGCCGCCGAAGCCGCCGCCGATCACGGCGACGTCGATGTCCGCCGATATCGGGTCGCGGACCAACGGTGGCGAATGCGGGTCGGTCTCGTAGTAGCCGGCGAAGTCGTCGACGAGTTCGACGTACTGCTTGGACCCTTCGGGGCGCAACCGTTTGTCGCGCTCCTGGCGGTACTTTGCGCGCAGCGCCTCGAGATCGACATCGTCCGGCGTCTCGGTCGGCGGGCACTCCGGGTTCGTCATGTCAGCGCGTTTTCCGGGAGTGCCGCGGGGTGCAGGGGCGCGTCCATCTTGTGCACGGCGGGCAGCACCTCTTTGGCGAACAGCTCCGTGCTCGCCATCGCCTCGTGGTGGGGCATGGTGCCGAACTGCGGGACGATCGTCAGCTCGGAAAACGAACAGGCCTTCTGGGCGGCGGTCAGCCTGTCGAAGATCTCCTCCGGCGTCCCGATCAGCAGATTGGACGCGTGATAGCCCGGGGTCTTGGGCGCCGAACGTTTGGCATCGCCGGTGACCGACGAGGCAAGGACGGCGGTCGCGCTGGCCTCGCGCGCCGCGTAGGCCTCGTAACCTTTGACGCCCTTGAAGTTTGACGCGTCAGCGAATCCGTAGTGCACGGTGACGTCCCGGTTGGCGGTCCAGATCCATTCCTCGGACTTGGCGGGGTCCCCGGTGGTGCAGTACATGAACATCACGTTCTTCGGTTGGCAGGGCGGCAGGCCTTCCTCCTTACGGAAGATGTTCACCTGCTGCACTTCTCGTCCGGCGTCCTCGATCGGCTTGTTGCCGACGAACAGCGGGACCATTCCACGGCGGGCGAGGATCTCCAGTGATTCGGCGGTTGACGATGAACTGTAGATGCGGGAGAACAGGTCACGGCTCTGGGGTTCGGGGCGCAGCGACATCTCGGGCACCGTGAAGATCTCCCCTTCATAGGAGAACCGCTCCCCGGATAGCGCCAACTGAAGGATGTCGAGGGTTTCGTTGAAGCGCTGCCTGCTCTCCTCGCGGGGAACGCCGACGGCATCGAACTCGCCCTTCGACACACCTCGTCCGATCCCGATCGTCGTGTATCGCCCGTTGGAAAGGATGTCGAGGTAGGCGATCTGGTGCGCCAGCCGGACGGGATGCCACCACGGCGCGACAACGACGAAGGTGCCCAGGCTGATGCGTTCGGTACGTCCGGCGAAATAGCTCAACGCCTGAATCGGGTTGGGCGTCATGCCATACGGTGTCCCGCAGTGCTCTGGCATCCAGATGCCGTCGAATCCGAGCGGTTCGGCCAGATCGGCAATCGCGAGTGTGGCTTGGACGCAGTCGGCGTCGGGGGTCGCGGGCGGGTGGCTGAAATCTCCAGCCAGCACGCGCTCCCAGTCGTGGGAGTTGTGCGATCCGAACCCAAGATTGACTTTCATCGCTCCATCTCCGTTGCTAATTGTCGAGGCGCCCCAGTCCCCATGTACTTGGCGAGGTTACGGTGCAGGTTTGCGGTACTGCGCTCCATGTAGGGGTTGGGCTTAGGGCCGCGGAAGCCCAACGATTTCATGCCCTGCTGAACGGCGGCCATGTTGGAAAAGTCCTGCGGCAGCACGCTGCGCCAGTTCGGATCGTCCGGCGGCGCATACACCCACTCCGTCTGCGGCTCTTCACCTTTGGGATACAGCTCGTAGCACGAGGCCTCGAAAATGCACTTGTCGGGGTCGTAGCCGTCGGGCCGGGCGCTATAGCACAGCGCGGTGGTCAGGCCTTGTCCGATTTGGAAGTTCGGAAAGATCTGCCACGCGGTGCCGCTCTTGGCCAGATGCTCGGGGTCGATCGCCGGCCAGATCACGCCGCGCGCGGCATCGTCTCGCCGCGCCGAGGACAGCCAGTGCTCCAGCACCTGGCCGGCGGCCGCGTCTTCGGGCAATTCGTCGACCAGCCGCCGCGCCGCGTTCACCAGCGTCTGCGTGGTGGTGGCGTTGGTTTCCTCCAACGTGTAGGTCTGCATCTCGGCCGTCGAGATGCGGGGGTCGGCCCCGGTGCCGAGCCGGATCTTCGATTTTGTTTCTTCCAGGTCCTTGGGCGCGTCGTAGCCGATGTTGCTGTGTCTTCCCTGCGCCATGGCCCAGCCGCGAAAGTTGCCGAATTTGTTGAACTGCGGGTGCGTGGTGGCGACGTGGTAGGTCTCGTTGAACGCCTCCATCGCGACCTTCCAGTTGCACTCGAAATGCAGCCACTTGCGCCATTTGCAGCGCATGTCCTGCAGCCGGAAGGGATCGAGCATGGTGGCGGCGGGCTCGAGGTAGTCACGCAGCGGCTCGCAGGCCGGGTCCATGTTGATCCAGATCCAGCCGCCCCAGGTGTCGACATTGACCGTCGCCAGGTGGGTGTTCTCCGGCGTCAGAGCGCCCCGCCAGTCGGCCCGCTCGGGTATGTGGATGCAGTTGCCGTCCTGATCGTAGGTCCAGCCGTGAAATCCGCAGACGAACGACTTCCTATGGCCGCAAGCGCTTTTGGCGCCCTCCGGAATGTCCACCAACCGGCGGCCCCGGTGCATGCACACGTTGTGGTACGCCTTGAAGGTGTCCGGGCCCGTCCGCGCCACGATGACGGAATCGTCGAGAACGTCGTAGGTGAGGTAGCTGCCCGCCTTGGGGAGATCTTCGACGCGCCCGACTTGCTGCCACACCTTCCGCCATAGCCTGTCGCGTTCGGCGCGCAGATAGTCCTCGGAGACATAGGCTTCCACCGGGAACGTGACCGGCTCGGTCAGTTCGTCAGCCGCGTCCATCGCAACCTCACTTTCTGACATCATCCCCACGCTTGATGGCGGCACGGAAGGTCTCGTCCTTGAGGAACAACGAGGTGTTGTCGGCGCCCAGATGCCCCCATTTCAGGCTCAGGCCCCCGTCCACCAGCAAGGTCTGTCCGGTGATGTAGCTCGACAGGTCCGACAGCAAAAAGAGAACGGCGCCGGCGATCTCCTCCGGGCGGCCGCGGCGTCCCATCGCGACGGCGCGACGGTCACGCTCCGGATCTTCGTCGACGTAGGTGCCCGACGCCGGTGTCTTGGTCACCCCGGGGGCCACGGCGTTGACCCGGATATCGTGCCCCGCCAGTTCGAGCGCCATGGTGCGGGTTGCCGCCGTGATAGCGGATTTGGCTGTGCCATAGGCGATGTGGAAAGGCGCGGTGTTCACCCCGCTGATCGACGAGATGGAAACGATCGAGCCCGGACGCCCGCGCCGCTTCAGTTCCGCGGCCACGGCCTGGCTCATGAAGAACATCGTCTCCAGATTGCGGGTGAACAGTTCGCGCCAGTCGCCGCGCGTCACCCGGGTCGACGGCATCCACGTCGAGGGATCCGCGCCACCGGCGACGTTGACCAGGCCGTGCAATTCACCGTCGGCGCGCCGCACTGCGTCGAGGGTGGCACTCACGCCCTCATCGGTGGAGGCATCGGCCACGACGGGCACGATCGAGAGCCCCTCGGCCAGCAGGGATCCGAGGTGCCGGTCCAGATTGTCCTGACCGCGGCTCACCGCCACCACGGTCGCGCCCACCTGAGCGACCATGCGCGTGACGGTTGTGCCGATGCCGCCGCCCGCGGCGCCGGAGACCACGACGATGCGCCCGTCAAGGCTGAGAAGGTCTCCGGTCATCAGATAATTGTCCGGATAAGATAATGACATGCACTCATTAGAGAGCATGATTCTCTTCGGGCGGCGTGCGAGTCAAGGGTGGGAGCGGCCCGGCATTGGCTATTGTCTGGACTATTGAGCGATTGCTATCGTGCGAGCGGTGATGGCCGCAACCGGATTGTCGCAGCGCGGTGACCTTTCTCAAGGCCGCTACTTCGCCGCGCGGCCACCCAGCGTCGCCGAAGGCTGGAGCCTCCAGCGCCTCACGCCGCCCAGCCGGCTCTTCGGGGCCAACGGGCTGCGCACCGGTCCGGACGGACGGGTCTACATCGCGCAGGTAACCGGCAGCCAGATCAGCGCGCTCGACGTAACGACCGGCCGGCTGAACGTCGTCAGCGCCAAGGGTGGGGAAATCATCGCGCCCGACGACGTGGCCTTCGACCCGAGCGGCAACCTCTACGCCACCGAGGTCATGGACGGACGGGTGAGCGTGCTCGACGCCGCGGGTCGCACGCGGGTGCTTCGCGACGACGTGCCGTCGGCCAACGGCATCACCTTCCACCGGGGCCGGTTGTTCATCGGTGAGTGCCGGGAAGGCGGGCGGCTGCTCGAACTCGACCCGAACGGCGGCGCGTCGCGGGTGCTGCTGGAGGGCGCACCGTCGCCCAACGCCATGGAGGTCGGGCCCGACGGCTTGCTGTACTTCCCGTTGATGGGCGCCAACGAGATCTGGCGCATCGACCCCGACGGCGGTGTCCCCGAGCGGGTTGCCGGCGATCTTGGCGTCCCCGACGCGGTGAAGTTCGATGCCCGCGGCCGCATCGTTTCGACCCAGGTGCACAGCGGCCAGGTGCTACGCATCGACCCCCGCAGCGGCGAGCGCACCGTGCTGGCCCAGCTGAATCCCGGCCTGGACAACCTCACCTTCGTGGGCGAGCGGCTGTTCGTCTCGAATTTCACCGGCGAGATCACCGAAATCCTCGGCGACGGGCATACCCGGGCCGTACTGCCGGGCGGGTTGAACTGGCCGCTGGATCTGGCCGTCGGCGCGGACGGCAACCTCTACATCGCCGACGGAACCTACTTCTACGCCCTCGGCGCAGCCGGGCGAAGCAAGTCGGCGCCCGTCAAGCCCAGCGCACTGCGCACCGTCGGAATGTTGTTCAGCCCGGGCTATCCGGGCTTTGTGCGCGGCCTGGCGCCCAGCGGAGCCGGCGAGTTCGTGGTCACCACCTCCAACGGCCAGATCGCCCGCTACCGGCCGGACAGCAACGAAAGTGGCGTCGTGGCAGAGGGTTTCGACCAGTTGTACGGCGTGGCAGTTGCTCCCGACGGCACCATCGTGGCCGCCGAACTGGGCGCGGGACGGGTGCTATCCGTCCGGCCGGGCATCGTCGAGGTGCTCGCGTCCGGGCTCGGCGACCCGGTTGGCGTGGCGTTCACCCCCGACGGGGCATGCCTGATCGCCGAGGCGGCAGCCGGGCGAGTGGTCAAGCTGGACGGCGGCCGCGCGAAAATCACTTCCGTGTGGGACGACTTGCAGCGACCCCAGGGCATCCTGGTGTTCGACGGAACGCTCTATGTCGTCGACGCCGGCGCCAAGGAGCTCGTCGCGTTCGACCTGGACACCGGGGCCCGACGCGTCATCGCTTCCGAGCTGCCGGTGGGCGCCCCACCCGGCGTGATCCCCAAGCCACTGCGTGGGATGCCGCCGTTCTCCGGGCCGCAGGGGCCGTTCGCCGGCATCGCCGCGGGGCCCGACGGCACGCTATACGTTTCGGCCGATGCCGAGGGCAGCGTGCTGGCCCTGCGGCGGGAAACCTGAAGGGCCACAACACTTGCCGGAAACCAAAGTCGTCGACCATCGCTACCTCCAGGTCGCGCGCACCCTGCGGAAAGAGATCGTGGACGGTGTGTATCCGGTGGGGTCGCAGTTGCCGACCGAACACGAGCTGTGTGAGCGGTTTGCGGTGAGCCGCTACACCATTCGGGAGGCGCTGCGGCGGTTGCGCGAAGACAACCTGGTGTCGTCGCGCCCGCGCACCGGGACCCTCGTCGTGCCGCGGCCGTCGTCGGACTCCTACGTCCAGCACGTCATGTCCATCAATGACCTGCTCGCGTTTGCGGCCGGTACGCATTTCGCGATCGAATCCATCGCCATGGTCGCCCTCGACGAGGAGCTGGCGGCCCGGACCGGGCTAGCGAGCGGCGAACAGTGGCTGGGCGTCCGGGGTTTCCGGCGTGGCGAGCGTACGCAGCCCTCGGAGCCCGCGCTGTGCCGCACCGAGTACTACATCAACCGAGCGTTTGCCGCGGTCGGCAGGCTGTTGCAGCGCCACGAAGGCCCGATCTTCCCGCTGATCGAAGACCTGTTCGGCCTGAGTATCGTCGAGGTTCATCAAGAGATCGCGGCGGTGCTCATCACACCGGCACTGGCCGACGGGCTCGACGTCGAGTCCGGAACGCCAGCGCTGCAGGTGCAACGCACCTACACGACGTCCGACGGACGGGTCGCCCAGGTCACGATCAACACCCATCCCGCGTCCCGATTCCGTCACTCGATGACGATGCGGCGCATGAAAGGCTAGCCGGCACCGCTGCCATGCCAAAACACCAGGACCGCAAGCTGATCGGCGGACGTTGGGTTCGCTGGGACAACGAACGCGCCGCTGACGCCTACGCGCGCGGCTGGTGGGTTTCGGGCACGCTGGCCGACTCGCTGCGTGAGGCCGCGCAGCGCACCCCGCGGCGGGTCGCGCTGGTCGACGGCGACCGGCGGGTGGACTGTCAAACCCTGTGCCGGCAGGCGACGACCCTGGCACACGCATTGCACGCGCGCATTCCCCCGGGCAGCGTGGTGTCGTTCATGCTGCCCAACTGGCACGAAGCCGCGGTGATCTACCTTGCCGCAACGCTGGCGGGGATGGCGGCCAACCCCATCCTGTCATCCCTGCGCGACCGTGAACTGCGTTTCATCCTCGAAGACGCCGACAGCCGGATGGTCTTCGTCCCATCGCATTTCGGCCGCCACGACTACACGGCGATGTTGGCGCGGGTCACCGCCCAGCTCGAATCGCCGCCGGACGTCGTGGTGGTGCGCGGGGATCCCGGTCCCGACCAGATCCCGTTCGCCTCGCTGCTCGCGGAACCGACGGCCACCAGGGCGCTGCCGACCCTGAATCCCGATGCCGTGCGCATGATCCTCTACACCTCGGGGACCACCGGACGCCCGAAAGGCGTGCTGCACACCCACAATTCGATCCACGCGCTGATCCGCCAGATTCGTGATCACTGGCTCGTCGAGCGGGGGGATGCATTTCTGGTTGCGTCGCCGATCGCTCACATCGGTGGTTCCATCTACGCGTTCGAATGCCCGCTGCTGCTGGGCACCACCGCCGTGCTGATGGACAAGTGGAACGGCGGCGAGGCGGTCGGACTCATGCAAGCGCAGCGGTGCACTCATATGGCGGGGGCGACACCGTTTTTGGAGCAGACGCTCGCCGCCGCGCGCCGCGCCGGCACTCGCCTGCCGGACCTGAAGCTGTTCGTCTGTGGCGGTGCGTCCGTGTCGCCGTCGCTGATCCGCGGGGCCGCAGCATATTTCGAGTCCGCGATCGTCACCCGCGTGTACGGCTCGACCGAAGTGCCGGTCACCACAATCGGGTCTCCGCAGCATGCCGGGCACGCCGCTGACACCGACGGGCACGTCGGCCTGGCCGACGTCAAACTGGTCGCCGGAGAAATCCGCGCACGCGGCCCGCAGATGCTCGTCGGCTACCAGCATCCCGAAGACGAGGCCGAAGCTTTCGACGCCGAGGGGTACTTCCGGACCGGAGATCTCGCGCGCTGGGTCGACGACGAGTACCTCGTCGTCACCGGGCGGGCCAAAGACATCATCGTCCGCAACGGCGAAAACATCTCGCCCAAGGAGGTCGAGGACATCCTGGCCGGCCATCCCGGCATCGCCGAGATCGCCATCGTCGGCCTGCCCGACGAACGCACCGGGGAGCGGGCATGCGCCGTCGTGGTGCCCACAACCGTGTATCGCCCGGAGCCCGAACTGAACATAACCAGCTTGCGCGACTTCCTGGAGGACTCGGGGGTGGCGCGGTTCAAAGCGCCCGAGCAAGTGGTTATTTGGGATGCCTTACCAAAAAACGACGCGGGGAAGATACTGAAGCACCAGATCAAGGCGGCGCTCATGAAGGCAGGCCAGTGATGCAGGTAGCGATCGTAACCGGGGCGAGCGGCGGGATTGGCTTCGGTTGCGCGACAAAGCTCGCCGAGATGGGCATGGCGGTGCTGGCGACGGGACGCAATGAGGCCAGGCTCACCCAGCTGGCCGAAACCATTGCGGATCCCGATCGGGTGGCTACGCTTGCCGTCGATCTGAGAGACGACGATGCCCCCAAGCGAATCGCGGACCTCGCCGTCGCCCGGTGGGGGCGCATCGACTTCCTGATCAACGTCGCTGGGACCGGCAGCCCCAAGCCGGTGCACGAGACCGACGACGAATCATTGGACCACTTCCTTAATCTGATGCTGCGCGCGCCTTTTCGCCTGATACGTGAGGTGCTGCCACACATGCGGCCGGGCTCAGCGATCGTCAATATCACGTCGACCTTCGCCGTCGTCGGCGGTCTTCGTGGCGGCGCTTATTCGGCGGCCAAGGGCGGGCTCACGGCGCTAACCACCCACATCGCCTGCCAATACGGAGCGCAGGGAATACGTTGTAACGCGGTGGCTCCCGGCGTCATCCAGACTCCGATGACCGAACACCGCCTGCAAGACGAGCGCTTTCGCAGGATCAACGCCGAGATGACACCGCATCAGCGGCTGGGGACGGTCGAGGACGTGGCGAGCACCGTGGCGTTCTTGTGCTCGCCCGGCGGTGCCTTCATCAACGGCCAGACGATCGTCGTCGACGGCGGTTGGAGCTCGACGAAATACCTCTCGGAGTTGGCGCTCACCTCGGAGTGGAAGGAGTGAAAGCTCCATTAATTAGGCGGATTCGAAGTGGCGCCGGATACCCGCCAGCATCGCGATGTGAGCCGTGACCGCCTCGCGCGTCGTCACCGCGGCCAATGGTCGGGGCGCGGTTATCCCTATCCGCTCGGTGATCCGGGTACCGCCATCGATCGGCGCAAAGCTCACCGTCCCGCGTAGGTGCACGCCGGGAAACTGATCGGCCTCGGTGATGACGTCCCCATCGTTAGTCACATGTAGCCGCGCCCGGTAAGTGATCCGTATGGTTAACCGCCCCAACGGAATCCGATCTATCACCCGATAGCTCTGCAGATAACCGTCCGGTGTCTCGGTGCGCGACGTCGCTTGCACGGACACGATCAACGGGTGCACGAGCTTGATGTTGTCCAGATCCACGTAGAAGCCGCGGACGTCGGCCGGTGGCGCGGGTACCTCTTCGGACAGCGTGCGCTCGGCATGGGCGACCCACCAGCTCATGGGAGACAACCTACCTGGCGACACCAGCGAGGCGACGCCGGTCAGCCCAGGTTGACATACCCGCCGAACTGCGCGAGGAGATCCGCTGTGCGCCACCAGATCAACGCGGCGAATACCGCCACGACGACGATCGTCACCGCGGCTTGGACCGGGTTTCGGTGTTCCCTCGGCGGATAAACGTAAGCCGCGGCGACCAGCCCTCCCGTGGCCAAACCGCCCACGTGCCCCTGCCAGCTGATCAGCTGCGAAGTGACCAGCGGAATGACAAAAGTGAAGAGCAAATTGACCACGATCACTGCGGCAACCCAGCGGACGTCGAGGATGAGCCGCTTCGCCACCACGAACGTGGCACCGAAGAGGCCGAAGATTGCGCCCGAAGCGCCCGCCGTCGCCGTGCCGAGCGGCGAGAGCAGGTAGACCAGCACCGACCCGCCCAGCCCGCTCAACGCGTACAACGCGCCGAATCGCAATCGGCCCAGCCACATTTCGAGCGGTGGACCCACGACATACAGCGCCCACATATTCAGCAGCAAGTGGGTCGCGCCGTAGTGCAGGAACGCCGCGGTCACCAGCCGGTACAGCTGGCCGTCGGCCACGGCCACCGGCCACAGGGTCAGCTGCTTTTCCAAATTTCCCGACGCCATCTCCGCTACGAAAACCATGACGTTGACCGCGATCAGCGCATAGGTGACCGTCGGCGTGGCCGACCGCTGCCGCCCGCCAAAACGCATCCGCGGCCGTCGAATCGTCCGGGCACCCGCCTGGACGCAGTCCACACACTGGTGACCGACCGCGGCGACGCGCATGCAGTCCGTGCAGATGTAGCGTTCACAGCGGTTGCAGCGGACGTACGTCCGGCGGCCCGGATGCCGGTAGCAGGTCGGCGCTTCGGCCGGCGACTCCGGTGCGCTGGATGCACTCATCGCACCATTCTTGCCCGCGGCGCGGGCGCATTATCGAACTATCCCATTTCGGAGGTCCGCTGCCTTGCCTTACCGTGTCTTGCGTGGAGTCACCGATGTGACCGAGCCCGGCGCCGGCGTGGTTGAGCGCTACCTCGAGTGCCTGGCCGCACACGACTGGGACGGCCTGGCCGCCACCCTTGCCGACGACGGCTTGAACCGGGAGGGGCCGTTTCGCGATCTCATCGAGGGCAAGCAACGCTACGTCGCCTACCTGCGCAAGGTACTCACCAACCTCAAGGCGCACCGCTTGGAGGTGCGGCGCGTCTCGCACGTCGACTCCCGAGTGTCATACGTCGAGTTGACCGAGTCGTTCGAGATCGACGGCGTTCCCGCCTCGTGGCCCGAATGCATCCTGTTCGAGCAGGGTGACGACGGCCTGATCCGTCACGTCAGCGTGTTCTTCAAGCAGCGCGGGGCCGACACCGCGTAGCGGTCTGCGCGGGCTTTCGGGTCGATCGGACGTCCCGCGGCCTTGACGGCCGACTAGCGAGCTATTCCCTCATTCGCGGAATTGACCTAACGTGTGGTGGGTGGAGTCACACGGAACCCCAGAATCGGTGCCCGTCGAAACATTGCACTCAGGCGACCCCATCACCGATGGCGGTCAGCGGTACATCGTTCTCGAGTCGAAGGCCGTCGGCGATAGCTGTGTCGTCCTCGAACTCGAATCCCGAGTGGACCATCAGCTGCAGGTCATCGAGAAGTCCTTCCCGGCCGGTTACCACGTCGGTAGGGCGAACCACCGAATTTTGTAGACCGAATTTCCCAGGTCGAATATTGCGCGAGTAGCCGTTTCACGGCGTTCGTGTCCTTTGCGTCGAGAACGCCGATTGCGTTCGGCCACACGCGGTCTGCGGGTAACCCTCCGGCGAGTCCTCCCAGAGTTCCTGGCGCCCAAGGGCTGTCATGTCCAGACGGCAATGTCGCCCCGCGAGTGGTTCATTGGCTCCTTCGAACATCAGGGGACGCTGATATGTGGTCGGTCACGCATTAATCCCATGTGTCCATCGGCGATTCGCTGGCCGGCATACGACGATGTGCCCGACTCACAGCGACAACCAACCGCGCTTGTCGCTTGGAGCGTTCAGGGGGCTGCGCCCCGTTGTGGGGAGATGAAAATCCCGTGCCGGTGCGGTTGGGCGCGTGGTTGCGTTCGCCGTCGTGCGGGTTGACGCTTAGGGGGTGTTTCGGCGACCCCGTCCCGCCTTGTTGCCGGGGAGCACGACTCTAGAGCGTGGGGCTGGAGAGCTTCCCTTGGTGGCTGTACGAGGGATGTGGATTGTTGCCTGTGAGCACGCGAGTGAGACTTCTGTTTCTTTTCCGCCCTCCCCGAAACACGCTCCATAACAACGGATTAGAGTGCAAAAGGGGATGAACTGTCATGGAAGTGATCCATCCGCGGTGTGCGGGCATCGACGTGTCAAAACGCGATGCCAAGGTGTGCGTGCGGATCCAAGGCCGCGGCCGCAAAGCCACGTCGTCGACGGTGACCACGTGGACATCGATGACCAACAGCATTGTGGCGTTGCGGGAACATCTGATCGCCGAACGGGTGACCTGCGTGGTGATCGAGTCGACCGCGGCGTACTGGAAGCCGTTCTATTTCCTGCTCGAGGACGCGCTGAACGTCATGCTGGTCAACGCCCGCCACGTCCGCAACGTCCCGGGACGTAAAACCGATGTCTCCGATTCTGCCTGGCTTGCCGAGCTGGGTGCGCATGGGCTGGTGCGCGCCTCGTTCGTGCCGCCCGAACCCATCCGGGTGCTCCGCGATCTGACCCGCGCCCGCACCACCATCGCCGGGGCCCGCACGAAAGAGATTGGCAGGCTGGAGACACTGCTGGAAGACACCGGGATCAAACTGTCGTCGGTGGCCTGCGAGATCACCGGAGTTTCGGGGCGCGCGATGCTCGAAGCGCTCATCGCCGGCCAACGCGACCCGGCCGTGCTGGCCGATCTGGCTAAACGGCAGCTACGCAAAAAGATCCCCGCCCTAACCGAAGCGCTGGCCGGACGGTTCAACGACCACCACGCGTTCATGGTGCGGCTGCATCTGGACCGCATCGACGCCCACGAGGCCGACATCGCCCGCCTCGATGCCCGCATCGAGGAAGCCATCAAACCCTTTCAATACGCCCGAGAGCTCCTCGTGAGCATCCCGGGCTGGTCACAAAGTCGTCGCTGATGTGTTCATCGCCGAAACCGGCGCCGACATGAATGTGTTCCCCACCGCGGCACACCTGGCGTCGTGGGCAGGGGTCACCCCCGGCAGTAACGAATCAGCCGGCCGGATCAAATCAGCCAAGACCCTGCCCGGCAACCACCACCTCAAAGCCGCCCTCGGGGTGGCCGCCCTGTCGGCATCGCGCAGCACCAACACCTACTTCGGCGCCCGCTTCCGACGCATCGCCGGCCGCCGACCAAACCGGCCCGGAACCAAAAAGTCGCGCCGCCAGACCGCTGCCGGGCAGACCGCCATCGTTGCCCTCGAACACAAGATGCTCACCTGCGCCTGGCACATGCTCACCAACGGCACCTTCTACCAAGACCCCGGCCCCGACTTCTACACCCGCCACCACCCCACACAAACCAAAACCAAAGCCATCAAACAACTCCAAGCCCTCGGATACGACGTCACCCTGCAACCCCACACCGACGCCGCCTAACACCAGTGACCAACCCGCTCACCAGCTCCTGGTCACCTTGAATTTTCGAGTGAGGTGGGCAACAAAGTAGGTGCACACTTTTCGACTCACAAAACGATTGGCCCCCTTGGGAAGGGGGCCAATCGCCGTTGGTGGTCACCTGCTCGCATCGGCGACCCCCGCGGATTTAGAGCAGCCGGAGGAGTTGGACGAGCAGTGTTCCCACGGTGCTGGCGATATTTCCGAACACCGTCGGCAAACCCGCTAGGACGGACGGAACGTTTTGCAGCACTCCAGTCAGGTCGCCGGCAAGGTTGCCCAGGCCCGCGGTGATGTTGCTCAGCGACGGCCAGCCGCCGATCAGTTGATTCGCGAACGTTTGGATTGCGCTGGCAAGGCTACCCCCGTTCGCGATGTTGACCGCGCCGGGAGCGACGATTGATCCCGCGAGGTTATGGGGGATGTCCAACAACAGATGCGCGAGCAGTCCGTTTCCGACCGTATTAATACCGGTGACGCTCAAGATCCCGTTGTTTCCAAGCGCATTGCCATTGAGGACCGCGTTCGCCAAGACGCCTGGGACGTTGATCAAATCGGCCACTGCAGTCAGCGGATCGCCGGCGGCGTTGGCATCGTAAACGGCTTGCAGGGCGGGCCCCAACGTGTTCGGAACTAACTGCTGAAACAGCAATAGCCAACTGCCGAGCTGCGTGACGGCGGTATCAGCAAAGTATTTGGTCGCGTTTGCGAGATTCTGGGTGATGTTCACGGGGATTTGGAGTATTCGCTCGAGAGGGAGCCCGAGTTGGATATAAGGCTGTGTCCAGATAGCGCTGAAGAAAAGCTTGGTCGCGGCCTGGATGTTTCCCGTGTTCACATCAGCCCACACGTTTTGTAGGAGCGGAATGAAATCGGTCGGGCCAGTTCCGGTGAAATAGCTGAGGGCGTTGGCCGCCGAGGTCTGGAATGACCCCACGTAGGTGCTGGCGTAGGAAGTAAAGTTGGCGGCGACCTGCTGCAGAACCGGAGCGGGTACCTGTGCCCACAGGTTGCCCATCTCCTGTAAGTTCGCGCCGGCGTTTTCGAAGGTCGTCACCCATGTCTGGATGGGGACAGGCAGGCTCAGGTTGAGCACGTCGGCGGGCACTGCAGCCGCGGATGCCCCGCTGGCCAGCGACGCGAGCTGGGTCTCCACTCCGGAGAACAGGTCCATGACACTGCTGGCGTCGGTGAGGTTGATGTCGGCCACGTTCACCGTGGGCAGGTGTTCGGCCGCATGAACGCCGGGTAGGTGCTGGGCGATCGAGCCTGCGGCGATGACGCTGGCGGCGGCCAGGGCGACTCCAGCGCTGATGTGGGGGCGGGCTGCAAGTTCCACGACCATCTCCTTTGTCAGTTGTCGATGCGGACAGCCAAAACGTAGCTGAGGCGAGCCACAGTTTCGGGCGACTTTGGCCCATATAGCCGAATTTCGTCGAGCATAAGCGGAGGTTCGCAAACTTTATTTAGGCAAGTAACCTGTGCTTATATGGGATTTTTTTAGCCTGGAGTTACCCCCCCCCCGGAATTTTAGTTCAATATGAAACTACCAGCGGACAACCATAATCATGAATTTGCTCGATCACGCCGGACAGAGCAGCAAACCCCCGATACCGGGACTCCCTCGGCCCCGCGCCGGGCTTATCCAGGCGCTCCGGTCCCGAAAACCATCCGCGTCTTCGACCACCGGGGCACACCTCGGTTCGGCGGAAATTTTGAGCAACCGGTTTCGCGGCGCCGCCGCGCAGCCTGGGTACTCGCCTCCGCGATGCCGGAGCCCGCTTGGCTAGCCGAAGGGACTTGAACGTCGGGCAGCCCTAAGGCGCGATGTCGGGTGAAACGCACCACGTCACCGGCCTTTCCAGGCCACGTGTGGACAGGTGCCGGAGACGCCAGGAGTATAGGCGCGGTAGACGAAAATGAAGGGCGGCTAAATGAAGGTTCCCGGTATAGCCAGCGTCATCGCTGGTGTGACCGACGGAGCCGTGCAGGCAGTGCGAGCCGGTGTGTCCACTGCGGCTGGCGCTGCAGGCGCCGTGCAGACGCTGGCCAGTCCGGTGGTGGAGCTGGCCGGCCCGGTGGTTCAGTCGATGGCGCACACGACGGGCCGGGCAATAGGGATAAGCATTCCGTCCAACGGCCCCGCCAACGGTGTCGCGCCGCCGGTGCGCTGGCAAAGCGGGCGGCGAGTGCACCTGGACCTGGACCCCTTGCTGCCGTTTCCCGGCTGGCACGAGCATGCGCCGGCGGTGGAGGAGCCTGTTCGCAGGATTGCGGGGGTGGCCACGGCCCATGTCGAGGGCGCACTCGGCCGGCTCGTGGTCGAATTCGAGAGCGACGCCGACAGCGACCTTGTCCTGGACGAGGTGCGGGAAACGGTTTGCGCCGTGGCCGCCGACCTCGCGTCGACCGGGCCGAAATCCGCGCCTCGGACCGCGCCGTTCGCCGACCCGGGTAACCCGTTGGCGATCCTGGTGCCGCTCACCGCCGCGGCGATGGACGTCGCGGCGATCGGTGCCGCGGTCACCGGCTGGTTGGGCCGGCTGCCGGTCGCGCCGCGCAGCGCGCGTGCCGCTGCCGCTCTGCTCAACCATCAACCGCGGGTGGTGGCCGTCCTGGAATCGCGGCTGGGTCGAGTCGGCACCGACATTGCACTCAGCGCTTCGACGGCGGTGGCCAACGGGCTGACGCAGGCGGTCGGCACACCGTTGCTGGACCTGGCGCAACGCGGGCTGCAGATCTCCGAAGCGGCGGCGCATCGCGAGAGATGGCGAGAGCGCGAGCCAGAACTGGCTTCGCCCAAGCGACCGCAAGCTCCGGTGGTGCCCGTCATCTCGTCGGCCGGCCCCAAATCGCATGCCCCGCGGCATAATTGGGCGGCCGCAGCCGCGGGTGAGGCTTCACACGTCATGGTCGGTGGAGCGATCGATGCCGCCATCGACACCGCGAAGGGATCGATGGCGGGGCCCGTGGAAGAGTACGCGGGCCAGGCCGCGAACGCCTCGTTGATCGCCGCCGCGGGTGCGTTGCTGGCCGGGGGTGGCACCGAAGACGCCGCGGGCGCGCTCCTGGCCGGGGTGCCGAGGGCCGCGCACGTGGGCCGGCAGTCGTTCGCCGCGGTGCTGGGCCGCGGGCTTGCCAACACCGGACAACTGATCCTCGACCCCGGCGCCCTGCGCCGGCTTGATCGGGTGAAGGTGATCGTCATCGACGGGGCGGCGCTGCGCGGTGATGCCCGCGCCGTGCTGGAGGTGCGGGGAGACCTGCCCGGTTGGGACGAGGACCGGGTTTATGAGGTCGTCGACGCGCTGCTGCACGGTGAGGAGGCGCCCGAGCCGGACCCCGACGAGTTACCGGCGACCGGCGCCCACCTGCGATGGGTTCGGGCGCAGGGACCGTCGGCGGCGCCGGCCCAGGGGCTCGAACATGCCGACCTCGTGGTCGATGGCGAGCGCGTCGGCAGCGTCGAGGTTGGCTGGGAGGTCGACCCCTTCGCGATCCCGCTGCTGCAGACCGCGAACCGTACCGGAGCCCGGGTGGTCCTGCGCCACGTCGCCGGCACCGAGGATCTGACCGCCAGCGCCGCCGTGACTCACCCACCCGGCACGCCGCTGCTGCAGTTGGTGCGCGACTTGCGCGCGGATCGCGGGCCCGTCCTGTTGGTCACCGCGCTGCACCCGGACTTCGCCTCGACCGACACCTTGGCGGCGCTGGCCATCGCCGACGTCGGGGTGGCCCTCGACGATCCGCACGCGGCGACGCCGTGGACCGCGGACATCATCACCGGCACCGACCTTGCCTCGGCGGTGCGTATTTTGTCGGCGCTGCCGGTGGCCCGCGAGGCCACCGAGTCGTCGGTGCGACTTGCCAAGGGCGGCAGCACGTTGGCCGGGCTGTTGCTGGTCACCGGCAACCCCGGCACGGCCAACCCGTTGGCGCTGCAGCGCTGGCTCAATCCGGTCAACGCCGCCGCCGTGGCCGCATTGATATCGGGAGCCTTCTCGGCCACCCAGGTGCTCCGGCTGGCCGATCCCACGCCGCAACCACTGACCGCCTGGCATGCCCTGGACCCGGAAATCGTCTACTCCCGGCTGGCCGGACGCACACGACCCCTGGCCGTCGAGCCAGGTATCGCGCCCTGGCGGCAGCTCCTCGACGACCTGTCCTACAACCCGGTCGTCGCGCCGCTGCGGGGCCCGGCAAGCCAGGTGGGGCGGCTGCTGGCCGCGACGCGGGCCGAGCTGGCCGACCCGCTGACACCGATCCTCGCGGTGGGGGCGGCGGCCTCGGCGATCGTCGGCAGCAACATCGATGCGCTGCTGGTCGCCGGCGTGATGACCGCCAACGCGATAGCCGGCGGGGTGCAGCGGTTGCGGGCCGAGGCGGCGGTCGCCGAGCTGTTCGCCGAACAAGACCAACACGCGCGTCGCGTCGTTCTCCCGACGGTTGCGACCGCACACCGCCGCCTCGAGGCGGCCCGTTCCACCGAGCGAACGGTCACGGTGAGCGCGAAATCGCTGCACCCGGGCGACATCATCGACCTGGCCGCCCCGGAGGTGGTGCCGGCGGACGCACGGCTGCTGGTGGCCGAAGACCTCGAAGTCGACGAGTCGTTCCTCACCGGTGAGTCGCTGCCGGTGGACAAGCAGGTCGAGCCCGTCGCCGTCGCCGACGCCGACCGGGCCAGCATGCTCTTCGAGGGCAGCACCATCGTCGCCGGGCACGCTCGGGCGATCGTCGTGGCCACCGGCGCGGGCACCGCTGCGCAACGGGCGATTTCGGCGATCGCCGACGTCGAGTCGGCGGCCGGGGTGCAGGCACGATTGCGGGAGTTGACCAGCAAGGTGCTGCCGTTGACGCTTGCCGGCGGCGCGGCCGTGACGGGTTTGGCGTTGGCGCACCGCGGGTCCCTGCGGCAAGCGGTCGCCGACGGCGTCGCCATCGCCGTGGCGGCCGTCCCGGAGGGCCTGCCGTTGGTGGCCACCCTGGCCCAACTTGCCGCCGCCCAGCGGTTGTCGCGGCGAGGGGCGCTGGTGCGCACGCCGCGCGCCGTCGAAGCGCTAGGCCGGGTCCAGACGGTTTGTTTCGACAAGACCGGCACACTCACCGAGAACCATCTGCGCGTGGTCTGCGGAGTGCCTCACGCCACCAACGCAAAGGGCCCATTCCCCGATGCGGGCGATCCGCGTGCCGCCGAGGTGTTGCGCGTCGCCGCGCGCGCATGCACCCAGCCCCACAACGGACAGGGACACGCGCACGCCACCGACGAGGCCATTCTCACCGCAGCCAATTCTCTTGACAGCCAAGGTGGTCCGGAGTGGACCGTGCTCGCGGAGGTGCCGTTCGAGTCCAGTCGCGGCTACTCCGCCGCCATCGGCACCACGAGCGGCGATCCAACGGGGCCGATGCTGATGGTGAAAGGAGCCCCCGAGGAGATCCTGCCGCGCTGCCGGTTCGCCGACCGGGCCCCTCAGGACCATGCGGAGTCTTTGGTGCTGCACCTCGCCGAGCAAGGCCTGCGCGTGCTGGCGGTGGCGCGGCGCCGCTGGGACCACGGGCTCACCGAGGAAGACACCGATGCCGACAACGTCGACGCGGCCGCGCGTGATCTCGAGTTGATCGGCTTCGTCGGTTTGGCAGACACCGCACGGGCGTCGGCGCGGCCGCTGATCGAGGCGCTGCTGGACGCCGGTCGCAGGGTGGTGCTGATCACCGGCGATCACCCGATAACCGCACGGGCGATCGCACGTCAACTGGGCCTGCCGTCGGATGCGCGCGAGGTAACCGGTGCCGAACTCGCCGCCCTCGACGACGATGGTCGAGCCAAACTCGCCGCCGACGTCCAGGTCTTCGCCCGCGTGAGCCCGGAACAAAAGGTACAGATCGTCGCGGCGCTGCAACGCGACGGGCAGGTGACCGCGATGATCGGCGACGGGGCCAACGATGCCGCCGCGATCCGGATGGCCGACGTGGGCATCGGGGTGAGCGGTCGCGGTTCGTCGGCCGCGCGCGGGGCAGCCGACATCGTCTTGACGGACAACGACCTTGGTGTGCTGCTCGACGCATTGGTCGAAGGCCGCGGCATGTGGGGCGGGGTGCGAGACGCGGTGAGCATCCTGGTCGGCGGCAACGTCGGCGAAGTGCTCTTCACCATCATCGGTACCGCGTTGGGCACGGGCCGGGCGCCGGTGGGCACCCGTCAACTGCTGTTGGTGAACCTGCTCACCGACATGTTTCCCGCGCTTGCGGTTGCCGTCACCCCGCAATACCCCCAGCCCGAAGAGGACGAGGACGAGATCGACGCAGAGGAGTTGCAACGCGCATTCCAGCGTGCGGCGCTGTCCGAACCCGCGCCTTCGCTCGACGCGCCGCTCATGCGCGAGATCGTCACCCGTGGCGTCGTCACGGCCGCCGGCGCGACGGCCGCATGGGCCATCGGGCGTTGGACGCCGGGCACCGAACGGCGCACGGCGACAATGGGTCTCACCGCGCTGGTGACCACGCAGCTCGCACAAACCCTGTTGACGCGCCGCCACAGCCCGCTCGTCTTGGCCACGGCGCTGGGCAGCGCGGGCGTCTTGGTCGCCATCGTCCAAACCCCGGGCGTCAGCCAATTTTTCGGCTGCACACCGCTGGGGCCGGTCGCCTGGTCGGGCGTCATCAGTGCGACGGCGGGAGCCACCGCCGTCTCGGTGCTGGCGCCCAATTGGTTGGCCAAGAGGGTCGCGGCCATGGAGCCAAAGCAAGAGGTATAGGCGACTTTTGAATGCGATATCACGTGCGATAGCACATTCGCGGATCGTGTAATGGTCGGTGCACGGTGCTGATGTGACCCATGTGGCTGGTTGAGGCCGCGAGGTCATGGCCTCAGCTCGGCAACTCCCTGCGCACGACCTTGCCCGCGGGATTGCGTGGAATGCTGCCGACGATGTGGACGTCTCTGGGTTGTTCGAAGCGAGAAACCTTGTCCTTCAAGTACTCCCGCAACGCCGGCACATCGATGCCGCTCCCCGGATACACGACCACGAAGGCGGCCAATCGATAACCGAACCGCTCGTCGGGGACACCGATGGCCGTGCTCTCGGCGACGTCGGGGTGTTCGCCGAGCGCATTTTCGACCGCGCGCGGATAGACGTTCTCTCCGCCGGAGATGATCATCTCGTCTTCGCGACCGACGATGAAGAGCCGGCCGGCGTCGTCGAGATAGCCCATGTCGCCCGTGCTGGTCATGCCGTCGGCGACGGCCTTAGCGCCGCCCGCCGTGTATCCCTCACTCGCCAGCGCGCCGCCGACGAAGATCCGTCCGATGACGCCCGGGTCGACGGGTCCGTCGTTTTCGTCGAGGATTCGCACCGGGCAGCCTGCGACCGGTTTTCCGACGGTTTCGGGAGCGTCCCGCAGGTCGACCGGCGTTGCCAGGGCACCGATTCCGGCCTCGGTGGAGCCGTAGCCGTTGTAGAGGATGTCGCCGTAGGCGTCCATGAACCGCTGCCCGAGGGTTGGATCGAGCCGGTCCCCGCTGGAGAGCACCACCCGCAGGTACGGCACCGGGTTTCGCGCCCGCACGCGCTGCGGCAGATCGAGGATGCGCGCGAGCACGACCGGCACCGCGGTGAACGCGTCGGCGCGATGCAGCGATGCCTGCGCGAGCGCCGCTTCGGCGTCGAAGCGGCGATGCGTGAGGACCGTGCCGCCGAGGGCGACCGTGAGCATCAGCATGCCAAGGCCGAGCCCGTGAAACATCGGCATTGCCACCGAGATCCGCGATCCGGTACGCAATCGGGTGCGATCGAGGATCGTCACCCAGACGCCCACCGCCGAACGCAGCCGCGGTGAACGCGGCACTCCTTTGGGCTTGCCGGTGGTGCCCGACGTCAGCAGGACGATCCGGCCGGGCGCGGTCACCCCGGGTCTCGAGGGTCGCGGATCCGCCTCGCGCGCAGTGATCTTCGCCGGGTCGATGACGACGACCGATGCATCGGCTTCATGGGCGGCGTGCACCCGCTCCGCGAATTCGTCGTCGGCCACCATCGTTGTGATCCGGTGTGCGCTCATCGCGGCCGCCAGCGCATCGACGCGGAAATCCGTATTGACGAGCACAACGTCGGCGCCCACCAGGGCGGCGGCGAAGAAGGCCGCGGCGAAGCCCCGCCCATTGCGACACATCACCCCCACCGCGTGACCGGGTCCGACGCCATCCCCGGACAACTCACGGGCAAGGAATTCGGTCTTCAACTGCAGCTCGCGGTAGCTGAGGGCGCCGTCGTCGTCGACGATGGCGGCCCAGTTTGGCCATCGAGTCGCCGTGACCGCCAACAGGGTGTAGGGGTTCGTGCCGCCGCGGCGGGCCTCGCGAATCAGCCGGAAACCGGCGGCCGGGGAAGGCGGACTCAGCAGTCGGGAGCGCAGCAGGGCCCGGGCCGCGGTGGCGACCACGCCGTCCTCGGACACGAAAGCGGTCATCGTCGGGCCTCGTGGGCACCGGAATCGGCGAAGAAGCGGCGGTGCCACAGCCGGGCCGCGCGGTCGGCGGGCCCGGCCAGCAGCACCGACGCCAGCTCGGCCGGCAAGACCCAGGGCGGTTGGTTGGTGCGGGGCCGTTCGATGACCGCCTTGGCGATCGCGTCGGCGGCCTGGTCGGGAGACAGGCCGGGAAGCCGGCCCAGGATCGGCGTGGGTGCGATCATCCGGGTGCGGACCAGCGCGAAGTAGACCGACGTGACGTCCACACCGTCGGCGTGCAACTCCGGTGCCACGCTGCGCAGCCAGAGATCGAAAGCCCCCTTGGAGGCCTGGTAGGCGCCCCATTGCGGCCCGGGCACCACACGCACACCGACGCTCGAAACGTTCACGATTAGCCCGCCGCCGCGCTCGCGCATGGCCGGTAGCAGGCCCAGCAGCAGCCAAATCGGTCCCAGGTAGTTGATGTCGATGGTGCGCTGAAAGTCATGCGGGCGGTCGTACTGGTGATGCAGCGAACGGCGCAGCGACTTGCCGGCGTTGCTCACCACGATGTCGACCGGGCCGTGGTTCTCGGTGACCTGCTTCGTCAGCACGCCGACCGCCGTCTCGTCGGTGAGATCGGTCGGGTAGGCGACGGCCCGGCCGCCACCGGCGTTGATCGCGGCCGCAAGGTCGTCGAGCCGTTCCTCCGACCGGGCAACGACGAGCACGGTCGCTCCCGCGGCGGCCATTTTGCGGGCCGTCGCCTCGCCGATTCCATAGGACGCGCCGGTCACCAGGACGGTCTTGCCGGACACGGCGCCGCGCAGACTGTCGGGATCCGACACCCGCGCCGGATTGGCCAATCGGCCGGTGGCCCCTGCAAAGGCCTGTTTGACGGCCCGCGCCAGCACGTTCACGTTCACCCGCATTCACCGGATTGCACGCCGAGGGTTGCGCCTCGACCGGCTACGGCCAGCAGACCACACCGAAGTCCGGATCCGCGCTCCGGCCCGGCGTTTAGCCCGAAGTGACCTCGTCTAGCTAACACGTCACACCCCGAGTCGAACGGCAATCCACTCTCAACCCGCTTAGAAGGGTGCGCGAGCGTTTACGGGCCTGCAATAATTGCCAGAAAAAGTCCACTGTTTAGGTCACCGTATGTAAGGGCACCATTGCGCCATGAAAGCACGTCACCTCACCCGTCTCCTTGGTCCTGCAGTAGTCGCGGCGTCGGGGCTTAGCGCTTCCATCCTCGCCCCAGCCGTCCCCTCCGCCTCCGCGCAGCCGTGCCCGGACGTCCAGGTGGTGTTCGCCCGCGGCACCGGTGAGCCTCCAGGCGTCGGCCCCACCGGCCAGGCATTCGTCGACTCGCTGCGGTCGCGGGTTGGCGCAAAGTCCTTCGACGTTTATCCGGTCAACTACCCCGCCACCAACGACTGGGACACAGGCCTCGACGGCATTAGGGACGCGGGCGCTCACGTCGTGTCGATGGCGAAGGACTGCCCCAACACCAAGATGGTGCTCGGCGGTTATTCACAGGGCGCGGCCGTGATGGGCTTCGTCACCTCGGCCGCCGTACCCGATGGGATCGATCCGGCGACCGTGCCGAAACCGATGGAACCCGACGTGGCCGACCACGTCTCCTCGGTCGTGCTCTTCGGCACGCCAAACCTCCGGGCGATGAACTTCCTCGGCGAGCCGCCGGTTGTCATCGGCCCGCTCTATCAGGGCAAGACCATCAAGGTATGCGCTCCCGAGGATCCGGTCTGCTCTGACGGAGTGAATTTCGCGGCGCACGATGCGTACGCGGACGACGGGGCGATGATCGACAAGGGCGTGGCCTTTGCGGCGGGTCGCCTTGGCGGAGGTTCTGGCGCGCCGGTGACGGTCGCGTCTCCTGGCGGAGGCTTTGGTAGCTAAGCTGATCGATCTCAGCATGAGCTAGTCCCTGATGACGCCCTTGTTGCGCATGAGGTGATCCGCCAGGAACCCGTCGTGCGGGATTCCGGGTGCCGCGTGGAAGGTTGGATGGCGGCCGCAGTAAACGTTGGTGACCGTCGGTTCGGCGAGCAGGTCGTCGATCAGCTCCTCGTCGCCGGTGATCGCGGTGACCACCAACGAATGCCGCAACGGCCGAGTGCCCGCGCCGCGCGACCACGACGACACCCACACGCACGGAAACGGCAATTCGATGTTGAGCTTGTCGGTGAGCTTGCCGGAGCCGGGTTCGGCCACCACGTGCACGGCCGGACGCAGCGCGGCGCAGCCGTCGTCCAAAGCGGCGACCACCTGGTCGGCGCCGAGCAGCGGCGTCGTACCCGCGGCCTTGATCGCCAGGTGGTTCGCCAGCGCCCGCGCCTTGTCGATGGGCCGGGTGGGCAGGGTCGCGCGCTCGTCCTCGATGGGCAGCGTCGGGATCGTCGCCAACCGTTCGGCGATCGCCCGAGCTAACGCGGCGGGGTCGCCCTCGTAAAGCACCGCGGTGGCGTTGACGCACGCCGTCCCACCCAGGTTGGCGATCGAGTCGACGACGACGTCGATGTAGTCACGCCAGTCCCGGTCGGCCGTGATCAGAACCTTGGCGCGTCCCGGCCCGTTGACCACCACCGTCGGATCGTTGGCGTACTTGTCGACCACGTCCTGGCCGCCATACACCATGGCAAGGTCGGCCGACCGGATAATCTCGTCGGCGCCGCCATGGTCGGTGGGCAAATAAACCGCATCTTCGGGCCGAAACCCCGCCTGGCGCAAGGCGTTGACCAACCGGTGCGCGGTCAGTGGCTCGCGGCGCGAAGGACGCACCGCGACCCGGTAGCCCAGCGCGAGCGCCTGCGGCCACGCGCCGTGCACGCCCGGGCCGTTTCCTGCGGCGTGCACCGCGAAGACCTCTCCGCGCCGCGCCCACACCGCGCTACCGGTGCGGGTGCGCCCCTCCCGCCAGTCGAGCGCGGCGCCCGCGGGCCGAGCCGGCCGCACCGCCTCGAATGCCGACGCGACGGCGCCGGCAACGCCGCGCGCCCCCGCGCGGGCAACCGCGATCGGCAGCCCGGAAATTTGGCTGGCCAGGCGAACGTAGCTTTCGAAATCCAGCCCGCCTATGACGGCGGTCGAAAAGACCTCGGCCGCCCCGGCCAGCGCCGCTTCGCGCTGCGCCACCGGCAGTGGCCCGACCTTGCGCTGCGCGCCGATGGTGCGCGAAACATATAGCGGTGGAACAATACTCAACTCGGCAACCGCGGCGCCGGCGGTGCTCTTGATGACCTCACGGCTGCGGGTCCGATACTCGCCGCCCGCACCGAGCGCGTCGATAGCCACCAAATCCGTTGTGATGCTTGCTCGTTCGTGCCCCATGCTCAGTACACGCCTTCGATGACGGCCTCGCCCTCGAAGGTGGTCACCGGCCGCACCTCGCTGACCGAGTCGCTGAGCCGCGCCACCGGCCCGGGCATCCGGATCGCCAGATCGCGCTCCAGGTTGTTCGGTATGAACATTCCCTTGCTGATGTGGTTCATCACCACCTGGCCCCGCTGCCCGTACGGCACCTGTTCTCCGGTGTCGGGATCGACCACCCAGAACACGACGTAGGGTATCCGCGGGTCGAAGACAAACGCGTCGCCGTCGGTGGTCCGGGTGACCGCTTGCGAAAGAACCATGGTGCTGCCGAAGGCCATGGTGATCGTCGTGTTCGGAAAGGTCTCCCGCAGCAGGTCCAGCGTGTCGGCATCCACATGCGCACCGCTGAGCAGCAGGTAGCGGATCTTGTCGTTGACCAAGTCCACCACGTCGTCGTTGCGGGCAATGGCCGCGAGCAGTGGCGGCGTGGTGTGCAGATTCGCGACGTCCTGCGTCTCCAGCACGAACACGGCCTGCTCGACGACATGGTCGACATAGGCGGCCACCTCGGCGGCCGCGTTGCGGGCGGCGGCCTTCTTCACCCAGCGAGGGTCGATGTCGATCGCGTGGAACACCGCGCCCAACCGCTCGGAGACCAGGCGGGAGAAGTAGCCAACGCCGTGCGGGCCGCTCGGCATCAGGCACAGGAAGCCGCGGCCCGGCACAAAGCCACCCGTGGCGAAGTCCTCGGTTTGCCATTGGACAACCTGGGCGATCCAATCCGGCAGCTGCACCGTCCGTTTCGGAGCGCCGGTGGTACCGCCGGATTCGAATATCTGGGGCAGCGGCGCCCGGGATCCCTGAGACCGGTACCCCCGTGGAATCAGGTCCTCCACCGGTACGCTGCGCAGTTCGTTGACGAGGTTGGGAAACATCCGCAGATCGGCGAACGTTTTGACGTCGGCCAACGGATTGAAGCTCAGCGTCCGAGCGGTCCGCAACCAGAACGGGCAACCGGTGTCCTCACCGAAGTGCCAGGCGATCGCCGCGCTCAAGTAGGCCTCGGGGTCGTCGACCGGCACCGACCTGGGGACGTCCAACAGCGAAAAATCGCCCATGTCTTCGATCCTGTCGCATGCCGGACGACCCCGCCAGGCATGCCCGCCCTCCGCCGGGCGTACAACAATTGAACGGTGTCCCACCCGACGGCAAACTCTCTGTGGCTGCGCGGTTTTCAGCGGTTTTCAGCGGTTTTCAGCGAGAAGCTAGCTCGGGCGATCGAGGATTGCGCCGTGGCGTGGGCATCACGACTTCACAAATGCGCGAGCGTGGCGCAGAGTCGGAGGAGAGCGGCGGGAGCCCATCGAGAGCGAGGAAGACGAATGCGCTATATCGCCCTGGAGGAAGCGTTTTTCATTCCCGAGTTGGCCGAGCGACAGCCCACGTCGGCCCACCGAGAATTGATGCGGCGGATGAAGCCCGCATCCGGCGAGCGGTACGAGCGCCGGCTGCCCGATTTCACCGAATTCCGGCTGCCGGAGATGGACGACGCCGGCATCGACATCCAGGTGTTGTCCCTAACAGCCCCGGGTCTGCAGGTCGACATCGACGCCGAGCGGGCCCGCGCCAACGCGCGGTTCTCCAACGACTACCTGGCGAAAGTCATTGCCCAACATCCCGATCGGTTCCGCGGGTTCGCCGCCTTGCCGCTGCAGGACCCGGCGGCCGCCGTCGCGGAACTGGAGCGGGCCGTCAGCCAGGACGGATTGTGCGGGGCGCTGGTCAACGACTGCGTCGGCGGCCCGGGCGGCCGCTATTTGGACGCACCCGAATACGACGAGCTGTGGTCGGCGATCGAATCCCTTGGCGTGCCGCTGTATTTGCATCCCGGGACACCACCGGCCGACCACTGGCGGGTCATCGATGGCCGTCCGGAGCTGTACGGGGCCACCTGGAGTTGGGCGGCCGAGGTCGGCGGGCATGCGCTGCGGATCCTGTTCGGCGGCGTGTTCGACCGGCACCCGGGAGCGACGCTGATCCTGGGGCACTTGGGTGAGTTCTTGCCGTTCCAGCGCAGCCGACTGGACTCCCGCTACGCCACCGTGGCGATAGAGGCGACGACCGCTCCGCTGCAGCGCCCGCCTTCGGCGTACCTCGGCACCAACATCGTCTTCACCAACAGCGGAGTGTTCTCCCCGGCCGTCATGCTCGGAGCGGTGCTGGAGGTCGGCGCCGACGCGATCATGTTTTCCGTCGACTATCCCTACGAATCCTCCTACGAGGCGGTCGACGGATTCGAGCGGACGACGCTGAGCGCCGCCGACCGGGAGAAGATCGCGCACGGCAACGCCGAGCGCCTGCTGCACATCGGCTAAGCCGCGTGGTTGTGCAGCCCGCGCGGGTCGACGCCCGCGCGGCGCCACGCCTCGGCCGCCCAGGGCAGGTAAAGGAACCGAAGGGGAAGCCGGTTGATGAGCGGATTCAGCGCACGCATGACGGCGGCGAACCGCTGGAATCGCTTCTCCTTCTTCGCATCCCAGTCCAGCTGGCACACCTCGCGCATCTGCGGCGGCAGCGTTCCGACCAGGACCAGGCGGGTATAGGCGTTGAGCGGCGCGGACAGGATCGTCCAGACCGGCTCGGGAATCCGGCGCGGGCCCGGTATTCCCTTCCTGATGTAGCCGGTGCCGTACAGGACGGTCTTGTGCGGGACGAACCGCTCGAGCATCTCGTCCCAGTAGGCGAGGAAATCGTCATACGTCTGCGGCTGGCCGCGGTCGCTGACCCCGTAGAGGGTGTACCAGATCTTGCCCTCGTCGAAGATCCGCTCCTTTTCCGCGCGGGACAACCGGCGGATGAACGTGTCGGTCGTGTAGATGACCTGGTCGACGAAGGTGGCGTGCGCCCAATAGAACAACTCCGGATTGAGCGCGTGATACCGCGAGCCGTCGCTGATGGTGCCTTTGATCGGCTTGTGGAAATCGCGGACCTTGCGGCCCCAGGTGTGGGGGTCGTCGGAATAGACGGTCTTCATCAACGGCGGCGCCGTTCGCCTCGCCCGTCCCAACGTATCGCTGAAAATCACCGAGTGATCGAGCACACCCTGGGCGAGCTGCTCGATGCAGTTCTCCACGCCCGCCGTGCGCTGGAACCCGAAGAACTGCGTGCGGTGATCGCCGTAGAACTTCCAGATCAACGAGTCGGGCCCCAACCGCGAGGCGTCGGCGGCTGGCCCGGCTGGCCCATCGGTGGGCATGGGCACCGCTTCGCGAACACCACTGTCGAAACGGGCTCCCGCGGTTGGCCCCGCCAACTGGTCATGCTGGGCGGCCATGCCGACCTCCTTGCGACAGGTTCAAGCTATGAAACGATGGCACAAACTAGTATCTTTGTTTCAAAGTAGCAGCCGGTCAGGTACGTCCGCAAAGCAGGTGGGTTCGATACGATGCGGGCAATCATGAAGTCCGAGATGGGCTCGCAAACGCGCACTCACGGGACCGAGTCGATCACCGCCCTCGACCGGACCATCCTGGATACCGCGCGAACCGTCTTCGAGACCTACGGCGTGCGCCGCGCGAACATCGAAGACGTCGCCGCCCGCGCCGGGGTCAGCCGCAGCACCATCTACCGACGTTTTCCGACCAAGGACGACCTGTTCGAACACGTGGTGCGCCGCGAGGCCGAACTCTTCTTCAGCACGCTCGACCAGGCCACCACCGGATGTACTCCGCAAGAGGCCGTGATCGAGGCGTTCGCGCTCGGGGTGCGCCTGGTCCAGGACTCGCCGCTGTATTCGCGGATCGTCGAAAGCGAACCCGAGCTGTTCGGCATGTTTTCGCGATCCCACGTCTTCCCGATCCGCCAATTCGCCGACGGGATCGCCCACACCCTGCGGCGCTGCGGGGCCGAGGTCCCCGAGCCGGACCTGGCCAACATCGCCGACATCCTGCTGCGCGTCGCCCTGGGCATCATCGTGTTTCCCACCGACCGGCTCGACACGTCGGACGCCGCGGCCGTCCGCGACTACGCCGCCCGCTATCTGGTCCCGATCATCACCCACTCGCACCGGTTTTAGCTTGTCGGCACCCTGAACTAGCCTGTAGCAGTGGCTGGATGGGCTGCGGCTCCGCGGACCCGGTACGCCAGTTGCGGCGAGATCGACATCGCCTACCAGGTCTTCGGCGATGGCCCGATCGACCTGCTCGTGCTGCCCGGGCCCTTGATCCCGATCGACTGCGTCGACAGCGAGCCGTCGATGTACCGCTTCCATCGGCGCCTGGCGTCGTTTTGCCGGGTAGTCCGGTTCGACCAGCGCGGGATCGGCCTGTCGTCGCGCATTCCCTCGCTGGACATGATCGGACCGGAATGTTGGGCGAAGGACGCGATCGGGGTCATGGACGCGGTGGGATGCGAGCGGGCAACGATCTTCGCCCCCGGGTTCACGTCGTTGGCCGCAGTCGTCCTCGCGGCCGATTACCCGGACCGGGTGAACAGCCTGGTGATCGTCAACGGCGCGGCGCGGACGCTCCGCGCTCCCGACTACCCGATCGGCACGGACGTGGGCGCCGCCGATCCCTACACGACGATCGGCATCGAGCCGGATGCCGTCGAGCAGGGCTTCGACATCCTCAGCATCATCGCTCCCTCCGTGGCGGGCAATGGCGCATTCCGCGCCTGGTGGGACATGGCCGGCAACCGGGCCGCGTCTCCCAGCATGGCGCGTGCGTTCATCAAGAAGATCAGGGAGGCCGACGTCCGCGACAGGCTCGAACGCGTCACCGTGCCGACCCTGATCGTGCATCGCGACAATCCGAGCTTCAGCCCCGTCGCGCACGCTCAGTACCTTGCCGAGCGCATCGCGGGCTCACACCTGGTCGAACTGCCGGGCGAGGACGTGCTGTATTGGGTGGGCGACACCGCACCGATGCTCGACGAGATCGAGGAGTTCATCACCGGCGTCCGCGGCGTCGCCGACACCGAGCGCCTGCTGACCACGATCGTGTTCACCGACATCGTGGGATCCACCGAGCGCGCCGCCGAGCTCGGCGACGATCGGTGGCGTGACCTGTTGGACAACCACGACACCATCGTGCGTCACGAGCTGCAGCGATTCGGGGGGCATGAAGTCAACACCGCCGGTGACGGGTTCGTGGCCACCTTCAGCAGCCCGAGTGCCGCGATCGCCTGCGCGGACGCCATCGTGGACGCGGTTCGGGTGCTCGGCATCGAGGTGCGGGTGGGCATTCACGCCGGCGAAGTCGAGGTGCGCGGCGCCTCGAAAAGTGACGTCGCCGGGATGACGGTGCACATCGGTGCGCGCGTGACGGCGCTGGCCGGGCCGAGCGAGGTGCTGGTGTCCTCGACGGTGCGTGAAATCGTCACCGGATCGCGGCACAGGTTCGCCGAACGTGGCGAGAGCGCGCTCAAGGGCGTACCGGGCCACTGGCGCCTGTATGCCCTGGTCCGCGAGCACACCGTCGTCAGGCGGTAACGAACCCGACATCCGGTGACGGTCGAGGCGCCCGGCGGCTCGGCGTAGGCTGCTAGGGGGATCGTCCGCATCGGGGCTCGCGACGCTCCCGATCTCGATTTTTGGCGCACAGCTTGGTATTTCATCGAAGGAGTACCCGTGACCGACGTGCACATTTCGCTTCCCCCCGCGTTGCGCCGAGCGTTGGATCTGCTTGCCGATCCGCCGGCGGATCCGGACGTGAGCAAGGGTTATCTCGACTTGCTGAGCACCGGATCGACCGAGGAAGCCGTCCCGAAAAACACCGGCCCGATACAGGCGGCGTGGGCATCACCGATCGGGTCGATGCTCTACGACAACGCGCAAGCCCTGTCGCGCCGGCTGATCAGCGCGTGGCAACTGCCCATCGAGTGGTTGAACATCCCGCCGGGAGGAGTAGCCCTGGACGTCGGTTCGGGTCCGGGGAACGTCACCGCGTCGCTGGCACGCGCGGCCGGTCCGGATGGGCTGGCCCTGGGCGTCGACATCTCCGAGCCCATGCTGCAACGCGCCGTCCGCAATGAAGCGGGACCACAAGTCGGTTTCATAAAGGCCGACGCACAACGACTTCCATTGCGCGACAACACTGTTGACGCGGTGATCTCCACGGCCGTGCTGCAGCTGATTCCGAATCCGACGGCCGCGCTCGCCGAGATGGCACGGGTGCTGCGACCCGGCGGAAGGCTGGCCATCATGGTCCCCACCGTCGGGCGTGCCGCCCGGATTTGGCAAAAGCTGCCCAATGTCGGGGCGCATGTGTTCGACGATGACGAAATCGGCGACATCCTGGAAGACAACGGATTCGTCAGCGTGCGGGTCAAGAACCACGGCACGTTCCAATGGGTACGCGGCAAAAAGGGCTAGCTATTTCGGCTTGCCCTCGCCGCCAGTGCAGTCTCGGCGTCGCGGTGAACAGGCCCGGCGCGGAACCACCTAGGGCCACGCCGTTCGGTTAACCGGTACTTCCGCCGTCGGGTTCCCGCGCGAGCACGGCGAGCCGGTCAATCGACCGGCGCAACATGTCGGCCGTCGTCGCGCGGGCGCGCTCAAGGCGCGTGGCGTCAGCCAGCTCCGTCCAGTCGTAGGTGTGGGTCACGCTGGTGAGCGTCGCGTTGATCGGGCTGAGCTCCCAGCGCCAGAGGTGGCCGGGCGGTGGCTTTCTCGGCTCTGCCGGACGCCAGGCGATCTTGCTGCCCTCGATGAACTCCACGACGTGGTTCTCCCGCACGGCACCGTTGGTCAGCGTCGTCTTGAACACGTCGCCGACCCGGCGCACGCGCTGCCCCGGAGCGGATGACGCGAGGTTGTTGTTGCCGTCCCAGCTCGGCTGCCGGGCCGGGTCGGCGATCAGTTCGAAAATCCGATCGGCGCTGGCTGAGATTACGCGGGTGGCGCTCACAATGCGTTCTAGTTCCGTGTCGGCCATATCGCTATCCAAACACGGCGCCCACCTCAGCATCGGGCTGCGGGCCTTTACCCCGCTCGGAGCGCCTCGACCGGTCCGGACAGGGCCGCCTTGATGTGGCGGGTGTCATCGTCGGCCAGCACCTCGGCGTCTCCCCGCTCGAGGCCGTCGACGATTTCCCGCGCCACCTGCCGCGCGTCGTTCTTGGGCACGTCGGCGGATCAAGCGCTGCCGTAACCACCGTTGCGCGTCAACGTTTTACGACCGTTCGAAGAACAACAGCGGGGTGTGGCACAGCGTGAAGACGTGCGGTAACGCCGCGAACCTGCGCGCTTCCCGGGCTCGCCGGCGCGAACGCGACCACCCGCGCGAACCGGCCATGTAATCGTGGCGCACGGCGCCGTCAGCAGCGCTCAGCACCCCTACGCATGATCCGCGAGCTAGGGCCGCCTTGGCGTGCCTTGCTCCTCAGCACCGCCTGTAACGCGTCGCAGGCGCGCGCCTTGATCGGGGCGACCACGTCGAGGTTGGTAGGGCTCTGGCTGATCCAGCCTTGCAGTGTTGGCACGATTTCAATCCCTTGTTTGTTCGGCGGCGAGCCGACTTGTTGAATTGCACCCCGGCCGTTTTACGAGTGTGCCGCGCCGCGGTAAACGCCACGAAAAGCCGTGCTGTGGCGTCAGACACAAGCCGGGCGCCATGGCGGGTTGGTCACACATCGGTTTTCTGTTGGGCAGCGCCGGAACCGCTCCTGAATCGGCGGAGATAGCCGATCAGCCGGCGTGCCGGGACCGCCTTCGGCCAGTCGTCGGCCCGAAAGTACGCGTCGGTCCCGCCATCGACGAATACTATGCTCCCGCAAAGAAAGTCGGCGGAATCCGACAGCATGAAACACATCCAGTCGGCCATGTGCCGAACATCGCCGAAGCCGCCGACCGGAACCGGAAACGACCGAACCGCTTTGGCCTGCCTGGGCGTCGACAGCTGTTCTTGCAGCAACGGTGTCATGGTGGCGCCAGGCGCGAGGGCATTCAGGCGCACCCCCGAACCCGCCCACTCGGGCAGCACCGCGTGCCGCCGCACCCACCGCGAGACGGCGATCTTTGATGCCGCATACATCATCGTCGGCGCCGCCGGGCCGAACGGCCGCACGCACCGCACCGCCTTGTCGGCGTCATGCGCGAGCAACGCCCGCACGGCTCGCCCGGGCACCGCGGGCACCGTCGTCGAAGAGTTGCTGGAAACGACGACGACCTTGGCGCGTTCGGCCGCGGCCAGCGCCGGTCGCCAGGCGACGAGCAGCTCAACGACCCCGAGGTAGTTGACCTGAGCGATCCGGCGGGGCCGATCCCTGCCCGGGCTTGGACCCAGGCCGGCGGCCAGCACGGCGCCCTCGAGCTTGCCGCCCGAGGCCGCCAGGACGCCGTCTGCGGCCTCTTTGCGCCCGTGCAACGTCGACAAGTCGGCGACGATGTCGGCGTCTTTGACGTCGACACCAATCACGGTGTGTCCGTCGCTCCGCAGCCGGTACGCGGTCTCGCGGCCCATTCCGGAAGCCGATCCGCTGATCGCGTAGGTGCCCATTGAAGGTCTCCGTTCCTCGTGCCGAAGTGTGCGCCGACGGTCGGACGAGGCGTCAGGTCGTCATGGCGGCCCGCTCGACATCGAGAAGCTGCTCGCCTCGTCGCTCCTCGTCGTAGGCCTTGCGGCCGCCCCGCAGACCGAACAGCCGTTTGGAGATCAGTAGGTAGACCACCGCGGCCATATTGATCGTGAAGGTGACCAAGCGGGTCATCGTGATGCCCTTGGTCAGGTCGTAGATCTCTAGCGGCAGGAAGACCGAGGTGGCCACCACCGCGAAGTACTCACCCCAGCGCTTCAGCAACCACAAGCCGACGCCCTCGACCACCTCCAGCAGCGCATAGGCCGCCAGCATCAAGGTCAGCAGGGTCAGCGTCGACGGCTTGGTGGCCAGCGCCTTTTCCAGCTCGTGCACCACCGTCATTTGATCGACCTTGAATCCGGCGGCTCGAAAGATCGGCAGGTCGCGATCGAGGGTGGCCTGGATGGCACCCCGCGTGCCTCGGAATTTCCACACCGCGTACGCCGCGAGTGCGATCGCCACCGCTCGGAGCAAGCGTTCGACCGCGAGGGCGCGGATGATGAACGCCTGGCGTAACGCCTTGCCGCGCATGATCATCGGCGCGTCTTCGGCGTGGCCATGGGCGTGTGGTTTGCCGAGGGTGAACTCTCCGCAGCGCAGGCAGCGCCAAACTTCGCCCAGCCGGGTTTTGCCGTTGAGGCGGTCAGCCAGTGCCTCGTCGTCCGGCGCATAGGTGACGTGGCCCCCGAACGCGCAGGTGACCAACTCCCACCGGTTGATGCCGCGATCTTTGTGCATGGCCACCTGCGCTCCTTTGACACCGGACCTGCCGATCATTCAGCGCGGGCAGCGAATTGCGCAAGACGACGCGCGCGGCGCCAATCCAACGCGGCCCGGGTCAGAAGCGCGCCTTGCCGCGTGGACGTCGGGCGACGGGACTCACCGCGCCCAGCAGGCCGGCGAGTTCGGCGACGGGTATCTCGTCGAGGCGGTCGACCGCGGTGATGATGTCGGCGCGCAGCGCTTCGTCGCAGAAGGGTTCGGCAAGCCAGTGGAATTTGTCGACGACACGTTCCCACGACATCGGGCGTGTGGGCGATCCCTCGTAATCGCTCTGCTCGCGCATGAATTCCCGCCCGTCGCGGGTAACCACGTGCACACGGGTCGCCGTGCGTTGCGGATAGTCCGCGGTCAGGTCGGCGGCGGGTTTGACGTCGACCCGCGCCAGCAGGTCCTGGACGTCGCCGCGCAGAATCCGTTCGGTCTCAAGCTGTTCGGGGCCCACCCCGCCGTCGAGCAAGGCAACCGCGCTCAGGAATTTGAGGTTGTAGTCGGCCTGCTCCTTGGTTCGTGGATGATCCTTGTCGCCGTACGCGCCCCCGCCGGCGAAGTCATACGCCCCTTGGAAGACCTCGAGGGTTACCCGTGCGACGTCGTCGCCGCGCAGATCGTTTTCGTCGCGGATGGCCAAGACCGCGTCAATAACGTTCTGTCCGTGGATAAGTGAGCAGTATTGCTTCAGGTAGGTCTGCTCGACGCAGGTGAGTCCACGGTCGGCGGTGTGGAAGTCGATCGGCTGATCGAAGAGCTGCACCAAGCCGTGCGGGCCTTCGAACAATGCCTTGGGGCCGGTGACTCCGCGGCCGGCCAACATCGTCGTGTATACCGCTCGCATACCGGTGACGGCCGGCGAAATGCCCTTCCAGTTCGACACCGGTTCGGCGTGCACGGCGGCAAGGGACACGTTGTCGGCCGCGGCGGCCGCGATGGCGTTGGCGGTGCGCTCGGCGTCTAGCCCAAGCAGCTTCGCCGATCCTGCCGCCACCGACATCGCCAGTTGCAGCGCGTGATTGAGCCCGCGCGCCATGACCGGAACCTGGGCGCTGAACCGGCATTGGATCTCGTAGGCCACTGCGAGGGCCAACAGGAAATCCGCTCCGCTGGCGTCGACGTGCTCGGCGACGGCCAGGACCGCACCTAAGTTGTCGGCGGGATGGCACAGCCCTCCCGCCGTCAGATAGGTGTCGAGCAGATCGGGGTAGCGCACCAGCACCGCGTTGAAAAACGCGGCCTGATCCACCGATGCCCGCCCGCCGCCGACGAGCGTCGCCGTGGAGACGCCGCTGAACTGGTCGGTGTGTTCGCGAATCGTCGCCACGAGTTCGCCGTCGAGGGAACCGACGGCGCAGGCGACGCTGTCGAGCACGTTGCGTTTCATCAATGCCCGGGGCCGCCCGCTCAGGTCCGCAGGTTCGGCGCCGACGACGAAACCGGCAAGGTCGTCCACAACGTAGTTGTCCGCCATGGCTTTTCGTCCTTCCGTCGATACCTCCCACTGAAGCGCAGCAACGACCCGCCGTCCAGGATCGGCCCCTTACCACTGTTCGGTCGGGGTTCCTACCGCAGGTCGGTGCCCGAATCCAGGGCGGCGCGGTGCGGGTCGTCGGCTGGAGTCCACCACCGGTCCGTGGGAGGGATGAGCCAACCTCGGCTGCGCGCAACCGCCAGCAGTGAGTCCACGACACCGCGCACGCCGGCCCGGTCGTCGTCTTGGCGGTGCAACAGCGACCAGGTCCACAGGGGAACCGGGTCGGCGACGGGACGCTGACCCAGACTGGGTGGGATTACCGCGGTATGACGCTTCGGTGAGGCGAGCACGGCCGTGCCGATCTTGCGCACGTGTACGTAGAACGCATCCCCGATGATGCCGCCGTCCTCGATCCTGACGATGCGCGCACCGGTGTGTGCGGCGAACTCCTCGGCGAATCGATTCCACGACGACCATGCCGATTCGTCGGCGTCGATGAGCACCCTAACCCGTTGTGCGGCAATGTGTTCTGGTGAGCTCGCGCCGGGAAGCACCGCTTGCAACGGCTCGGCCCGCAGCAGGTGTGCCGTGAGCCCATGCCGTTTGACGTGGTCGGCGGTGACCCATGCCAGCGCCACATCGAGAGTGCCCTCGGCGACCCGGTCGGCTTGGACGTGCGACGGCAGTACCCATTCGTCGATCCGTAGCGCCACGCCGGGCCCGACGATGCCGTGGATGTCGTCGGGCAGCCAGCTGACGTAGCCCAGGCGCACCGGAGCGTCCAGTGCGGCCGCCCGCTGCAGCCGGTGCTTGGCGTCGTCGGCAAGAGACAGGATCCTGCGCGCGTCCGGTAGCAACGACCGTCCGGCTTGGCTGAGCCGCACGCTGCGCCGGTCCCGCACGAACAGGTCGGCGCCCAGTTCACGCTCGAGCGCGATGATCTGCTGCGACAAGGCCGGCCCGGAGATGTGTACTCGCTGGGCCGCGCGGCCAAAGTGCAGCTCTTCGGCGACGGCTACGAAGTAGCGCAGCTGCCGCAGTTCCATGTGCCGAGCTTAGAGCGCGATTCGAACGGCGCGATCCACCGCATGCTGGTGCGATTCGCTACGCCACACGACACCCAGCTTGCCAAGTGCCACAAGATGTTTCGGGGGAGGGTTTGACAAAGGTGACGACGGCCAATGTTCCGCCGGCCTTGATCAAGGCCGCGAGCCGTTCCAGTGCCGCACGAGTGGCCTCGATGTGGGGCAGGTCGGCGGTCATGACAACTCGCCGGGCCCCGAGCGGAACCTCGGAATCCAGCAGTGCGTCGTAGTGGATGTTGATGTTCCACGTTGTCCGGCGGAGGGCACTCCGCCGAAAATTAATCGAGCTAACGCATGGACCCCAGTCCGGGCGGATTGGCCGGGGTGCGCGGTCCGGCCGGCCGCCGTCACATCGCCGCGAGGCCGCTCCAAAACGCCACCACGACGCGAGAAAAGGTCGGCAAGGTTTGCCAAAATTTAGGATCAGCATGGTCGAACTTTCGGGATCGCCCACGCGGCCAGTAAAAACAGGGCCAGGCACGCTGCCGCTTTGCCCACCCACAATGTTGCTGGCCAGGGGTTTGGCGGGTAGCTTGGGGAGGCAGTTCGCCACGGCACGCGAGCCGCAGTAGTCACCAATGATCGGCACCCCTCGACGAGTTGAAGGATGACGATGCTGGCCATAGACAGGCCCGTTGCCGCAGTCTCGGCAACGTCACGCCCGCGGTGGCGCATCCTGACCCGTTCCGCGCTGCTCACCGCCACATTCATCGCCCCGGCGTTGGTGGTGCGGATTGTCGGCGTGCATCTGGACCCGGTCGCTGCCCTGCTCGTCTTCGGGGCCGCGGTGGTGGCGGCCAGCTTTCTGCTGGCATGGGCCGCCGAGGCCGCGCAGATCGATGTCTCCGGCGGACTGGCGATCGCGGTGCTCGCCCTGGTCGCGGTCCTGCCCGAATACGCCGTTGACCTCTACTACGCCTACGTGTCCGGCCACAATCCGGACTACACCCAGTACGCCGCCGCCAACATGACCGGGTCCAACCGGCTGCTGATGGGGCTGGGTTGGCCTGTCGTGGTGTTGGTCAGCATCGTCGTGGCGCGCAAGGCCGGCCGCGGCCGAGCCGCCGGTTTGGCGTTGGAGCCCGCCAATCGCGTCGAACTCGGGTTTCTGCTGATCGCCGGCGTGGTCGCGTTCGTCATTCCGGCGACCGGCGAGATCCACCTGGCGCTGGGGTTGACGCTGCTGGCCTGGTTCGGTTTTTACCTCTACAAGATCGGTCACGGCGATGTGGAGGAGCCCGACCTCATCGGTACCGCCGCCGCCCTCGGTGAGCTGTCCGATCGCAGCCGGCGCATCGCCGTCGTGGGCCTCTTCGCCGCCTCGGGCGCGGTCATCCTGCTGTGCGCCAAGCCGTTCGCCGACAATCTGGTCGCCGCGGGTACCGAGTTGGGCATCGACCGGTTCCTGCTGGTTCAGTGGCTTGCGCCGCTAGCCTCCGAGGCCCCGGAGTTCATCATCGCGATCATCTTCGCCTCCCGCGGCAAGGGCACGGCCGCGATCGCCACGCTGATCTCCTCCAAGGTCAACCAGTGGACGCTGCTGATCGGGTCGTTGCCGGTGGCCCACGTGCTCGGCGGTGGCGGATTGTCCTTGGCGCTCGACTCCCGCCAGGTCGAGGAAGTGTTGCTCACGGCTGCGCAAACCCTGATGGGGGTTGCGCTCATCCTGGGGCTGCGTTTCCGCAGAGCCGCGGCCTGGGCGCTGCTGGGGTTGTTCGTCGTCCAGTTCCCGATCGTCTCGACGCAGGGGCGGCTGCTGCTCTGCGGCACTTACGCCGTGGTGGCCGTCGCCGCGCTGATCGTCAACCGCCGCCACCTGGCCGCCACCGTCCAGGCGCCCTTTGTGGGCAGGGCCATCCGTCACAGCGGTCATCCCCATGCGGAAGACGGTCCCGAACTGGCGATGTAGCCGCCGGAAGGCGCGTATAACATCGCGAGTTGACTCGAACCGATTCCGACTTGGAGCGCCCATGGCTCGCGAGGTGTTGACCGTGCTTGGCGTGGGCGGTATGGGCAACGCGATCGCCCGACGCCTGGGGGCCGGCAAAACGGTGCTGTTGGCCGACAACAACGAGGCGGCGCTGGCGTCGGTAGCCGATGCGCTGGCCGCAGACGGCCATCGGGTCGATAGCCGCGGGGTCGACGTCTCCTCACCGGAATCGGTTCGCGCGCTTGCCGAACACGCGGCCTCACTCGGCGCCGTCACGCAGGTGGCACACACCGCGGGCCTGTCCCCATCGCAGGCCTCGGCGGCAGCGATTCTGGCCGTGGATCTTTTGGGCACCGCGCTGGTGCTCGAGGAATTCGGCGAAGTCATCGCGGCGGGCGGCGCGGGCGTCGTGATCGCCAGCATGGCCGGGCACATGTTTCCGCCGCCGACCGCCGAACAAGAACGTGCGTTGGCGCACACGCCGGCTCGTGAACTGCTCGGGCTGGATTTCGCCAGCCCTCAGAAGATCACCGAACCCGGTGTCGCCTACGGAATCGCTAAACAGGCCAACCACATTCGAGTCCGGGCCGCCAGCGCGCACTGGGGCCGGCGGGGTGCCCGCGTCAACTCGATCAGTCCCGGCATCATCTCTACGCCGATGGGGCAGCAGGAGCTTGCCTCCCCCGTCGGTGACGGCATGCGCGCGATGATCGCCGCCTCTGCGACTGGTCGCATCGGCACTCCCGACGACATCGCCTCGGCCACCGCGTTTTTACTCGGCCCCGATGCGTCGTTCATTACCGGCACCGACCTGCTCGTCGACGGCGGCGTCATTGCGGCCATGAAGGCCGGTGGCCCCGGTTAGGTGCGGGATCAAACGAGGTAGTAAAGGTCCGCGTGCGCGGCGAGCTCGGGTGTCGCCGTGAACGGCTCGTTCAGCTTCAGCTCGGCGAGTTTGTTGTGGGCGTAACGCACCGCTTTGAGCGTCGCCGAGTATTCCTCGTCTTCTTCGGGGAACACCTGCTCCGTGGGGAACCACTTTTGGAATCCGACGTTTTTCAGAACGGCAAGCGAATCGGGGCGCACCCCGGCGAGCAGGACGGTGACGCCGCGCGCGGCCTGTTCGCGGAGGAAGTGCTCGATGCGCTCGATGCAGACGACGTCCGGGTGGCGCACCCGCTTGAGTCGCAACACCACGAACTTAATGTCGTCATCCACGATCCGTTGGCTGATCTCCAAGAGGTAGCGGTCTAATTCCGGTGCGGCTCCGAAGAATAGCTCCCCTTCCAGATCGTAGATGATGATCGAGGGATCCGTTGGGTCGGCCGGAATGCGTTCGCGGACGACGCGTTCGGGCGTGACAATGAGTTCCTTGGCTTTCAGCTTCGCCGCCCGCGGCACGAACAACAGGATCGACAGGAGCACGCCGAGCAGCACCGATTTGTCGAGATCGATTGCCACGCCGGTGAATGCGGTAACGATCACCAAGCCCGCGTCATAGCGGGATGCCTTGAGCGTGTAGATCAGACGCTTGAAATCGACCAGCCGCGCGGCCGTCACGAGCAGCAGCCCGGCCAGCGCCGGCTGCGGAACATACCGCAGTAAAGGCGCGAACAACAGCAGCGCCGTGGCAACCGTTGCGGCCGAGACGATCCCGGAGAAACGGGTGCGGGCACCGGACTGGAAGTCGATCGCCGATCGCGACAGCGAGCCCGAGCCTGGCAGGCTCTGGAAGAAGCCGCCGGCGAGATTGGCTAGGCCTTCCGCCATGATCTGCCGGTTGTAGTCGATCTTCTGTTGGGTCTGGTAGGCAATGGCTTTGGCAATCGACAGCGCTTCGATGATGCCGACGAAGGCGATGGCCAGCGCGCCCGTCGACAGCTGAGGCAGCCAGCCGGTGTGTAGCTCGGGGACATGCGGGGTGGGCAAGCTGCGCGGGATCTTGGCGGCCACCGACACCGCGGTATGGCCGTTCGCTCCCGGAATCGACCACCCCGCGAGATAGGCGATCAGGGCGGTGATGATCAGCACGGCAAGCATGTCGATCTGCGGCCATCGGTAGCGTTGCACCAGCTTGCGCAGGACAAGTGCCAGAATTACCGCGGCGCCGCTGAGCGTCAGGGCCCGGTAGTTGACCGGGTCCCCGTGGGTCAAGGTGAGCCACACCCGGCGCAGGACCTGCATGTGACCGTTGCCCTTGTCGCGCACACCCAGCGCGTTTCCCACCTGTCCCACGGCGAGCAGAAACGCCGCGGCCGCCATGAAACCGATGATGACCGATTCGGATATGTAGCGGGTCAGGTTGCCCAGCTTGAACAGGCTGATCACGATCTGAATCGCGCCAACCAGGACGGCCAGCAGGAACAGCCCCTGGAAGAGTTCGGTGCTGTTCTCCGGATCGAGGAAGGCGAGGGCCGTGAAGACCAGCAGCGATATCGCGCTGGTCGGCCCGTTGATCAGATGCGAGGACGACCCGAAGATCGAGGCGACCGCCGTCACCACGATCGCCGAATACACACCAAACCTGGGGTCCACTCCGGCGATCAGCGCGTACGCCATCGCCTGCGGGAACGAGATGGCGGCGACGGTGAGGCCGGCGACGAGATCGTGCCGGCCCTTCACCAGGTCGTAATTGAGAGCGCGGGCCACGTCGTGTTCAGCCTTTCCGCTATGTTGTCGACGCCGCGGCGGGTGGCGCTGAGATCGTGTCGAGGATTCCGTTGGTGCCGAAGAACTGCTCGCGCGCGTCGCTCCAGTCCTTGGCGATGGCGCTGATCGGGAACAGCGTGAGCGGGGGCAGCCGATCGGCGTGTCTGGCAAGGATGTCCGCTTTGAACGGCCGGTAGCCGTATTGCGCGACCTGCTCTTGCGCCGCGTCGGTGAACAGGTAGTCGAGGTATGCCTTGGCGTAGGTTGCGGTCTTGGGATCGGCGACGTTTGCGTCGACCCAGGCCACGGCGGGCTGGGCGAGGATGCTGACCGGCGGGTAGACCAGCTCGAGTTCGTCCTTATTGGCGGCGACCTCGCGCAGGGCCTCGTTCTCCCAACTCAGCTGCACATCGCCGATCTTCGCCAGCGCGAAGCTGTCGCCCGCGCCGCGGGCCCCGGCGTCGGAGACGGCCACGTGCCGCAATAGCGCCCGCACGTAGTCGGCCGCTTGGGCCCGGCCGCCACCTCGAGTGGTCACCGACCCCCACGCCGCGAGGATGCTCAATTGGCCGTTACCCGAGCTGCGCGGATTGGGTGTCACCACGGACACGTCATTTTTGATCAGGTCGGGCCAGTCGTGGATGGCTTTGGGATTGCCCTTGCGGACGACGAAGACGATGGTCGAGGTGTACGGCACCGAATCGTTCGGCAGACGCCGTTGCCAGTCGGCGGCGACGAACCCCCGCTTGGCCAGCGTGTCGACGTCGCTGATCAACGCCAGCGACACCACGGTGGCTTTCTGGCTGCCGTCCAGCACGCTGCGCAGCTGGCGTCCCGAGCCACCGTGAGACTCTTTGATGTCCAACGTGATTCCGGTGTGCGAGCGGTATTGCGGGATGAAGGCCTTGTCGATGGCCGCATATAACTCACGCGTCGGGTCGTAGGACACGTTGAGGATGCGGTTGGCCCCGTGGGCGGAAAGGCCGGGCACGTTCTTGGTCACGATCGCCGTCGCGGCGAAGACGATGGCGACAACACCAAGGATGTTGAGCCAGGGAATGCGCCACCGGGCACGGGGTCGCTTAGTCGACGGAGGCGTTTCTACCATCGGCAGGCGTCCTCTCGCAGCGATCCCCGGGCCATTTTGGTTTGGCACCCGGCATTTTCGGTGATGTTAACCATTGGGCCACCCGGGGACAGCCATGAGAATCACTCTGACGATAAATACGTGCGCCGTAATTCGCGCCATCGAAAACCCACCGCGGCCTCGGCGCCCTTATCTATGCTGGTCAAATGCCCCAGCGGGTGTTGCGTGAACGCCTTATCGACCTCGAAGTCCCGCGCGAAGACGTGGCCCGCGGCCGGGCGCTGCGGAAGTCCGTCCCACGGCGCGCACTCGCGCAACTGGTTCCCGCCGCGCACACGGCCACGGAGATTCTCGTCGCCCAAAATGCCGACCGGCTAAGCGAACTCGTCCCGTTGCGGTTCGCTCGGATGCTCGCCGACCCCTTCTCGTTTTACCGGGGATCCGCGGCGGTCATGGCCGCCGACCTCGCCGCCAGCCCGTCCAGTGGGATCGAAGTCATGTGTTGCGGTGACGCTCACGTCTCGAATTTCGGCATGTACGCCGCCCCGCACCGGTCAATAGTCTTCGACCTGAACGACTTCGACGAGGCGGCCGTGGCGCCCGCCGAGTGGGACGTCAAACGCCTGATCACCAGCGCGATCATCGGGGGCCGCCATGCCGGGTACCCGGCCAAGGCTATCCGCCGTTGCGTCGAACAGGCATTGCTGGGCTACCAAACCGGTCTGCACGCGATGCTCGAAATGGACGTGCTGGACCGCTACTACGTACGGGTGGAACCGGAGAGCTACACCGGGAACGTATCCAAGGGCATGCTGGGAGTGATCCGGAAGACGACATCCCGGGCGCGCACCCGAACGTCGGCGCGAGTCTTCAAGCAGATCACGGAGATTGGGCCCGACGGGACCCCACGGCTGCGGGAATCGGCCCCGGTGCTGCAGCATGTCGACGAGGACACCGAGGCGCCGTTGGTGGAGTCGGCCCGGGAGTATCTGGCCGCGGTCCCGGCCGACGTCGCGCTGCTGCTGTCGCACTTTCGCATCACCGACATCGCGCTGCGGGTGGTCGGCGTCGGCAGCGTCGGCACCCGCTGTTACCTGGTCATCTTGGTCGGTCCCAACGGCACGCCGCTGATCCTGCAGATCAAAGAGGCCACTCGATCGGTGCTCGAAGAATACGGCGGCTGGCGCCAGCCGGACACGCTGACCGCGGCCGTCGAGGCCAAGGGCCAGGGCGTGCGCGTCACCGACGGCCAGCGCATCCTGCAGGCGATGTCGGATGTGTTCCTCGGGACGACCCGCAAGGACGGCCGCGATTACTACGTCCGTCAGTTCCACGACATGAAGGGCACCGTCGACACCGAAGACATGTCGGCCTCGACGTTCCGCGAATACGTCACGGCCTGTGCGGTGCTGCTGGCGCGGGCGCACTCGCAGAGCGCGAACGCGTCAATACTGCGGGGATACGTCGGCACCAACGACACCGTGCACGACGCGGTCGCCGAGTGGTCGTACGCATACGCCGACAAGTCGCTCGACGACTTTCACCAACTGCGTGCGGCGGCCGCGGCCGGCGACATCGAGGTTGCCGACGATCCCGCCTGACAGCGGCCCGATTCGGCCATTGCCGCGCGGCCATCCTCTACGAGTACGGCCGTCCGTGGTGCGTCGAAGAGTTCGAGCTGGATCCGCCGCGCGCCGGTGAGGTGCTCGTCCGGCTGGCCGCCACCGGGCTCTGCCACTCCGACGAGCACATTCGGCAAGGAAAGCTGGCGCGGCCCCCGGATACCCTGCGCGCCCTCGGGTTGCCCGCCATGTCGCCGACGATCGGCGGGCACGAAGGCTCTGGTGTCGTGGTGGAGGTGGGCGCTGGGGTGACCCGAACGAGTTCAAACGCGAGTCCGCACCCAGCTTCGGCGCCACCCACACGGCCGCGACGGCGATCGAGGTGGTGCGCGAGCTGACCCGCGGCGTGATGGCCGATGCGGTCATAGTGTCCCCCACGATGATCGGCGAGGCGGACGTCGGGACAGCGTTGACGCTCACCCGCAAGGGCGGCACCTGTGTACTCACCGGCCTGCCGTCGCCGGCGACACACTCGATCGCAATCACGCTGCAGGATTTCATCCTGATGAACAAGACGTTGTGCGGCACCGTGTTTGGCTCTTGCAATCCGAAAAGCGACATACCCCTGCTGGCCACGCTGTATGGGTCGGCTCGGCTACTGCTCGACGAAATGATCACCAAGCGCTACGGGCTCGACGAAATCAACGAAGCCTACGCCGACCTGGCCGCCGGCCAACTGATCCGCGGCGTCATCGATTTCGGTCTAGGCTAGTCAGCGCCGGCGAGCGCGCCCTGCTTGGTTGATTGCGCGTCCGCCGGCGCCGCACCGGTGCGGTGCAGCCACTCCCGGGGGCGCAACCGCCAGGTGCGTCGGGCGTATTCCAGTTCGGTGTAGGGCCATTGGGTGACGATGCGGCCGGTGGGCGAACGGAAGTAGCTGTCACACTGGGTCCAGACGGTGCGCTCGAGGTCCGCGGAAAGCCGGTCGTTGTAACACTTTTCGGCTTCCGGGCGCACGTCGACGTATCCGCCCCGGCGCGCCACCCGACTCGCCGCGCTGGCCACCAGCCGCGCACCGGCCTCCAGGATGTAGACGATCGAGTTGCCGCCCTGGTTGGTGTTGGGGCCGTAGAGCATGAAGAAGTTCGGGAAGCCGCCGACGGCCACGCCCAGGTAGGCGCTGGGGTCGTCTCCCCAGCGCTCGTGCAGCCGCTGGCCCCCAACCCCGATGACGTCGATGCCCGACAGGTAGCGCGCCGTCTCGAACCCGGTGGCCAGCACGATCGCGTCGGCGTCGACCGCCTTGCCGGTCGCGGTGATCACCGACGTCTCGGCAATCCGCGCGATGGGGTCGGTGACCAGCTCGACGTTGGCTTCCTGCAGCGCCCGGTAATACTCGTCGCCCAGCAGCACGCGCTTGCAGCGGAACGGGTAGTTCGGCGTCAGCGCGCGGCGCAGCCGCTCGTCGGCCACGGTGCGCTCCAGAAACGACGTCGCGATGTGGGTGCGCGCGGCCACCACCGGGTCGTCGGCGAAGGTCGCCGTGTTGTCGTGCTGGAATTTCCAGATCTGCCAACGGGTGCGGCGCGCCGCCAGGGGATCGCGCCGAAACCGCACCAATTCGGTTGCGCTGTAGGGTCGGTCGTCCTTGGGTACCATCCACGGCGGGGTTCGCTGGAACACGGTCACGCGTTCGGCGACCCTCGCCAATTCGGGAACCACCTGCACCCCGCTGGCGCCGGTGCCGATCACCGCCACCTTCTTGCCCGCCAGCCCGATGCCGTGATCCCACTGCGCGGTGTGCATGAGCGGGCCGCCGAAGTCGGCCAGGCCCTCGATGTCGGGCAGCCTCGGCGATCCGAACAGTCCGGCGGCGCAGACGATGACGTCGGCGGTCAGGGTGGCTGGGGTCCCGGCGCGGTCCAGCTGGCAGTCCCAGCTCCAGGTTTCCGCGTTCCAGCGGACCGAGCGCACGCGGGTGTTGAGCATGAGGTGGCGGCGCAGATCGAAATCGTCGGTCACCGATTCGAGGTAGGCCAGGATCTCGGGCTGCCGAGCGTAGGTGCGGCTCCAGGACTTGTTGGGCGCGAACGAAAATGAATACAGATGGCTTTGGATATCGCACGCGGCGCCGGGATAGGTGTTGCGCCGCCAGGTGCCCCCGACGCCGTCACCGCCCTCGATGATCACCAGGTCGTCGATGCCGGCGCGGCGCAGCGCCACCGCCGCGCCGAGACCGCCGAAGCCCGCGCCGATGATCGCCACCCTCGGGGGGCGTCGGCGTCGTGTCGCCGCCCGCAGCCGACCGACCGCATAGCGCCGACCGGCCCGTCGGCTCGTCACGGCCCGGTCCCCGCACCGCGGACCTCGAGCCCCTCGAGGTCCCCCTGTGCCCGCCATGCCGCCAAGATGTCGGCGTATTCGGTTGGGGTACCGAAGAAGAAGCTGCCCTGCCGGGTCCTGGCGTCCGCCTTCCCCTCCCGGTTGTAGTAGCCGGGGGTGCAGGTCTTCGCGCGCGCGGCGGTGGCGGCCGACCGCGCCACCACCGTGTCCACCCACGCGGCTTCGGCTCCGGGTGACGCCTCGACTTCGGTGACGCCTCGCTCAAGTGCACGCGCAATGATCCACGCGGCGTGGCTCGCCTGCACGTCCAGCAGGTAGGGGAAATTGACCGTGAGCCCCGCCTGGGCGATGCTTTCGATGAAACAGTTCGGAAAACCGTTGGTGCACAAGCCCTGGAACGTGCGCACACCGTCGCGCCACCGGTCGGTCAGCGTGACGCCGTCGCGGCCGATCAGCTCGAACCCGGTCCGTCGACAGTAGTCGGTGCCGACCTCGAAACCGGTCGCGAAGATGAGGCAGTCGAGCTCGTGGGCCACCCCGTCGACGACCGCGCCGGTCTCGGTGATGCGCTCCACTCCGCGACCGCGGGTGTCGACCAGCGTGACGTTGTCGCGGTTGAACGTCTGGAGATACGCGTCGTGGAAGCAGGGCCGCTTGCAGAAGTAGCCGTACCAGGGTTTGAGCGCCTCCGCGGTGGCGCGGTCGGCCACGATCTCGTCGACCCGGGCCCGGATCTCCTCCATCTTGGCGAAGTCGGCGAGCTCGACGTCGCGAGCCGGTGAACCGGTGGTGTCGTGACGCATGACCGGAAGCTTGCGGGTGATGCTCGTCCAGGCGTCGGCGACGAGATCCTCCTCGGCCCGCCCACCGGCGGTGAGGATCTGGAAGTTCTCTATGCGCTCGCGCTGCCAGCCCGGCCGTAATGCGTTGACCCACTGCGGATCCGTGGGCCGGTTGTCCCGCACGTCCACCGACGATGGCGTGCGCTGGAAGACGTAGAGGTGCCTCGCCGCCGCGGCCAGGTGCGGCACGCACTGCACCGCCGTCGCGCCCGTGCCGATGATGCCGACGCGCTGACCGGCCAGGTTCTCCAGCTTCTCGCCGGTGTAGCCATAGTCCCACCGGCTGGTGTGAAACGTCTTTCCCCGGAAGGTGCCGATCCCGGGGATGCCGGGCAGCTTGGGCTTCGCTTGATACCCGTTGGCCATGGAGACGAACCTGGCCCGCATCTCGTCGCCCCGGTTTGTCCGGATGATCCAGCGGGAACTTTCGGCCTCCCAACGGATCTCGTGGACATCGGTCTGCAGGCACGCGTCGCGGTACAGGTCGTAGTGCTCGGCGATGGCCCGGCAGTGCGCGAAGATCTCGGCCCCCTGGGCGTATTTTTCGGTGGGGACGTAACCGAGCTCCTCCAACAGCGGCATATACACATAGGATTCGACGTCGCAGGCGATCCCCGGATACCGGTTCCAGTACCAGGTGCCACCCACGTCGGCCGCCCGGTCGATCAACCGGATGCTGTCGACCCCGAGTTGGCGGAGCCGCGCGCCCGTCAACAACCCGCCGAAACCGGCGCCGATGATCGCCACGTCGACCTGATCGGTGAGGGGCTCGCGGGCGAACGCCCCGTCCATCCAGGGGTCGTCGGCGAACCGGGCGAAAGCACCCGCGATCTCCACGTACTGCGCGATGCCGTCGGGCCGCAATCGCAGCGCGCGCTCTTCGGCGTACTTCCGTCGCAGCGCCTCGACGTCGAACGTCGCGCCAACGGTCTCGGTCACGGCATCGACTCCCTGTTCGTGACCCGACTATATAATCAATCGCTTGATCATATCAAGGGCGCGCTGGGGTTGCTCGGCGCCGAGCCCGCGGTGAGTGCGCCGAGACTGCGCTCAGCGCGCCGATTTTGGCCCGACCGGCGCGCTGGGCGCAGTCTCGGCGGCTCCAGATCCCAACAGCGTCCCCCTGATCAACTTCTTGGCCGAGTCCAGCGCCGCGTGGTAGTCCTCCGGCGGCAGCGAGGCGCCCAGCTCGGTCAGGCCGTAGATCAGGGAGTAGACGGCCTCAACAGCGCCCCCGTCAGCGCTCCCGACGATGCCCTCGATGATGTCGCGGAACGCCGTGAATCCCGCGGGGTCATCAAAGGCGACCGCGCTTTCGGCCCGGATCGCCCACTCGAAAGCGGCGAGGTCGGGGTATTCGCGCATCAATTGGCCCGATTCGTCGAGCACCGCTTCGATTCGGTCGATGACATCGCCGGGGCCGCCGGCGGCCCGGCGCAGCCGCGGCAACGCCACCTCGGTTCGGGCCGCGACCGCCGCCTTGATCAGCTCCGACTTGTTCGGAAAATAGTTGTACAGGCTGGCGCTGGTCACCTTCGCCGTGCGGGCGATCTCGCGGATGGTGGCCCGGGAGTACCCCACCGTGGCCACGCAGCGCATGGTGGCGGCGACGATCCGCTGGCGGGTCTCCTCGCCGCTGGCGCCGACCGGGCGACCTAGCTGCGACCTTCCCATCGTTGTCCTCACTGGCGCGTCCTGTCCGTCGAATATAATCGGATGATCAATTACTTCTGGCTTGCGGCGCGGACGTGGGCGGCGCGTCGACCAGCGACCGGCCGCGGGCATGGCGCGCCGTGAACGCCGCGCCGTCTCAATTGGGCCGCCCGGCGGGCGCCACCGGTGAGCAGACCCGCGCCCGAATCCTCACCGCGGCCATGCGCTGCGTGGCGGAAGTGGGGTATTCACGGGCGACGATCCGCGAGATCGCCAAGGCCGCCGACATGACCAGTGGCAGCCTGTATCACTACTTTCCGAACAAGTCGGAGTTGCTCAAAGCGACCGTCGGCGAAATCGACGAGATCGCGTCGCCGCGGCTGCGGTCCGCCGCGGCGCGAGCCCATGACGTCGCCGATCGCCTTGAGGCGGTGTTGGACGAGTCGGGCCAATTGATGCGCGATTATCCCTACCTGGCCGCGTTCGATCGCGCGATGCGCGCCGAAAGCGCCGCGCACCTGCGCGACGGCCGGCCGCGGTACCCAGGGCTAATAGCGTTGCGCGACATAATAACTGACATCGTCGAGGACGCCCGGTCGCGGGGAGCGCTGCCACCCGACACCAACCCGCGCGCCGCCGTGAACGCAATCTACGCGTTGACGCGCGGCCTGACGGAGCAGGCGGCCAACCTGGCACCGGCGGCCTACGCGGCCACGTTGGGGTCGGCCAAGGAATTGATCAGGGGCACGCTTTTCGCGCCGCAAGCGAGTCGCCCAGGGTCCACAGCGCAACACCGACCAGCACGAGATCCTTGAGCAGGAATTGGCCCGGCAGTGCGGACAACACGGGAAGGCCGCCGGCGTGGGACGCGACGACGCCCGGCGTGGTGAACAAGAAGCTCAGCGTTCCCAGGAATAGCACCACCGCCAGAGCACTGCCGGCCGCGGATACGCGCGGCCACACCGGCCGCAGCGCAATGAGAAGCGCGGCAACGATTTCCATCGTTCCCAGCCCCCGCGCGACCGTCGCGACACTGGATACGTTGTAGATCCAGCTCATCAGCGGGCTGTGCTCGATGAGCACGCGGGATTCCATCTTCACGTACTTACCGAACCCGATCCAGGCCAAGACGACCGCCAGGCCGTAACGGCTGATCAGCTGTCCCGATCGGGTCAGCCACGGCGCCATGAAAGGGTCCTTCCGGCGATGGATGTCGAGGGCAATTTGTTCCTACAGGACACGATTGACGCCGGGATCGCGTTCATCCCGCGACCGCTCGAGTCCGGCGACGATGAGCCGCAACCCGTATGCGAACTCCTCCTCCAGCGGAACGGGGAGCTCGTCGGCGACCGCGACCGTCGCAGGATAGCGAGACGGATCGAGCTGGTGGAACGCGGCCGCCACCGAGGCATCCCGTTCGGGTGTGGCCGATCTGGAGAGTTGGATTCCGAAGCCGAGTACGTAACGGGCGAGCGTGGCGTAGGCGTGCGCGGCGACCACCGGCGCGAAGCCGTTATTCAGTAGGACCGACAGAACCAGCTCGCGCTGGGCCAGCGCATTGGGCCCCATGGGCACGTGCCCGATCAACAGGGTTGCGACATTGCCGTGGCGGCCCAGCGCGGCGAACATGTGCTGCGCGAACGACGTGCAGGCGTCTTGCCACGGCAGCCCGGCAACCGTTTCCGCGTCGAGTACGACGTCACCGAGCATGCGATCAACCACCATGGCCACCAGTTCCGACCGGTTGGCGAAGTGGCGGTACAGCGTGGCGGTGCCCGATCCCAGGCGCTGCGCCAGGGCACGCATCGACAGGGCGTCGGCTCCATGCTCGTCGACGAGGTCGAGGGCTGCCGTAAGGATCCGGTCCAGCGGCACGGCCGGGCGGCCGCGGGAGCGGCCCGGCGGCGACTCGGGGGGTTCTCCGACGTCGCTCAATGCGAGTGCCTCCACAACGCCTTGACACCGTACCGATTAATGAACACACTGTATCCATTAATAAAGGCGGGGTCAATCCCCCTGATAGCAAGGACGTCTCGCCATGCTGCTTCCCCTGGCATCGGAGCCCTATACCCCTCCGACCGACCGCGACATGCTTCCTTCCGAGCGCCGCGAATTCGTCCGCACGCATCGCACCTGTGTGTTCGGTTACCGTCGGCGCAACGACGGCCCGGCGATGTCGGTCGTCTACTACATCCCCACCGACACCGACGAACTGCTGGTGTCCACCATGGCCGGCCGCGGCAAAGCCCGCGTCATCGAACGCGACGGCAAGGTCAGCCTGTGCGTCCTCGACGAGCGGTGGCCCTTCGCCTACCTCCAGGTCTATGCCGACGCCGTCCTGGATCAAGACCGCGACCTCGCGGTCGACGTCATGATGGCGGTTGCCGGCCGAATGTCCGGCCAACCGCTCGGCGAGGAGGCGCGGCCCCACATCCAAGCGATGTCCGAGCGAGAAAACCGCGTGGTCATCCGCTGTCGGCCCTACGCGAGTTATGCGACACCGCCGCGCCACCTGCATCGCAACGACCAGGTCGAGCAACTAAGCCATTGGGTGTCAGGCGTGGTCCCGTGGGACGCGGACGATCCGGGGAAGGACTGACTTACCGGGCGTAACGATCCCGCAGTTTGGTCAGGGTCGCCTCGATGCCCGTCGCATTGGCCTTCCGGAAGCCCATCAGTTCGTAGTACTTCAGCATGTTCTTGATCGCGCCGGCGTCGCGGTAATCGAACGTCTCGGTGACTCGTGTCAGGGTCGGTGAAAGCGACTCGAATTCCCACCGCCAGCGGTGGCCCGCCGGATGGCGCCATTCGACCACTTCGTTCGGTTTCAAAGCCGTCACCGTGCTGGTGATGCGGTAGGGCACGCCAAACATCTTCATGCTCGTCGAAAACTTCGACCCCACAACCAGTTTCGCCGGCATTCTGATGTTGTCGCGGACGGTGCCCGATCCGTCGAGTTCGGGGTGACGTCGAGGGTCGGCGGCCTGCGCGTACAGCTCCGCGGCCGGTGCGGCCACTTCGACCGACCGGCTCACCTGTCGCGGTCCGGCGTCAACAACGGTCACAGTCACGACGTCTCCCTCCTATTGCCAGCGAGGTCGACGCTACGCTTCGCCGAAGTGACAGCAGGTGTCCGGGACCCAGACGTTGATCGAGGTTGGCAAGAAAGGAATTTCAGGAACCGATGAACCAATCAATTCCAGGGAAGGTCGCGTTGATCACCGGGGCCGCGCGCGGACAGGGCCGGGCGCACGCGGTGCGGCTCAGCGCCGAAGGCGCCGACATCATCGCGGTCGACATCGCCGGCCCGCTGCCGTCCAGCGTGCCCTACGACTCCCCGACACCCGGCGACCTGGCCGAGACGGCACGACTCGTCAACGCCAACGGCAGGAAGGTCGTCACGGAGGCCGTCGACATCCGCGAGCTTGACGCGCTCAAGGCCGCCGTCGACCGCGCGGTGGGCGAACTGGGCCGCCTCGACATCATCGTCGCCAACGCCGGGATCTGCAGTCCGGCACCCTGGGATCAGATCACCCCGCAAGCGTTCCGCGACACCATCGACACCAACGTGACCGGCACCTGGAACACCGTGATGGCTGGCGCTCATCACATCATCGACGGCGGCCGCGGCGGGTCGATCATCCTCATCGGATCCGCCGCCGGCATCAACATGCAATCGTTCATGATCCACTACACGGCAAGCAAACACGCCGTCGTCGGGATGGCGCGCGCGTTCGCCGCCGAACTCGGCCGGCACAACATCCGCGTCAACAGCCTGAACCCCGGAGCCGTCGCCACCCCGATGGGCACCGGACGAATGCGCGACGCGCTGCAAGCGGCCGCCGACTCCTACCCGCACCTGCGGGGCATGCACAAACCGCTGCTGCCCGAGGGCATCGCCCAACCCGAAGACATCGCCGACGCGGTCGCCTGGCTGGCCTCCGATCAATCCAGATTGGTTACCGCCACCCAGGTTTCGGTCGATATCGGCGTTGGCTACGTCTGATCCCGGCCGCGCCCCTACACCCCCCTCCGGAACTGACGCCCGTCTGCGGCAGCGGCCCCTTGACGAGGGAATACGCCCCGGGGACGCGGGCGTTGAAGAGACGGTATACCCTGGCAGGGTATACCGAAGGGAGCGTCATGAACACGAGCGAGTTTCGGGTGAGCGGGATGAGCTGCGGTCACTGCGAGGCCGCCATCAGGGGCGAGGTGGGCCAAATCCCGGGTGTGGTCAGCGTTGACGTCAACGCGCGCACGGGCAGGCTCGTCGTTACAAGTTCTGTTCCCGTCGACGCGAGCGCCGTGCTGGGCGCGGTCGACGAGGCCGGCTATGAGGCGGTCGTGGTCGCGTGAAAACGGGTCCACGCCAGATCAATGAGCGCGCCATGCCCGAGGCGGCCGGGCTGAACAACGTCGAGCTGGACATCGCCGGGATGACCTGCGCGTCGTGCGCGATGCGCATCGAAAAGAAACTGAACAAGCTCGACGGGGTCAACGCGACGGTCAACTACGCAACCGAAAAGGCCAGCCTCACCGTCCCCATCGGGTATGACACCCGGGCGTTGATCGCAGAAGTCGAGAAGGCCGGCTACACCGCGGCCCCCTCCCACCACGACGACGAACCCGCCGCAAGGCCGGCGTCCGACGACCCCGAGCTGACATCGCTGCGCACCCGCGTGGTTGCCGCGGCCGTGCTCGCCGTCCCGGTCATCGCGATGGCGATGATCCCTGCCCTGCAGTTCCGCTACTGGCAATGGGCATCGCTGGTCCTGGCCGCACCGGTCATCGTGTGGGCGGCCCATCCCTTCCATGCGGCCGCGTGGGCCAACCTCAAACATGGTGTGGCCACCATGGACACCCTGGTCTCGGTCGGGACGCTGTCGGCGTTCGTGTGGTCGCTGTACGCCCTGTTCTTTGGGACGGCCGGGCGACCGGGGATGCGCCACGGCTTCGAGCTGACCGTCACCCGCGGCGACGGAGCGGGCAACATCTACCTCGAAGTGGCCGCGGGCGTGACCCTGTTCGTCCTGGCCGGCCGGTACTTCGAGAAGCGCTCCAAGCGGCGTGCGGGCGCCGCGCTGCGCGCCCTGCTGGAGCTGGGCGCCAAGGACGTCGCGGTGTTGCGCCCCGGCGTCCCCGGCACCGAGACCCGCATCCCCGTAGACCAACTGGTGGTGGGCGACGAGTTCGTGGTGCGGCCCGGAGAAAAGATCGCCACCGACGGGATCGTTGTCTCGGGCTCCTCGGCCGTCGACGCCTCGATGCTCACCGGCGAGTCCGTCCCTATCGAGGTCGGCGCGGGCGACGCCGTCACCGGTGCCACCGTGAACGCCGGCGGGCGCCTGGTCGTGCGCGCCAGCCGGGTCGGCGACGACACCCAGTTGGCACAGATGGCCAAGCTCGTCGAAGCGGCCCAATCGGGCAAGGCCGAGGTGCAGCGGCTCGCGGACCGGATCTCCGGCGTGTTCGTCCCCGTCGTCATCGCCATCGCCGCGGCCACCCTCGCCGTGTGGCTCGGCGCCGGGTTCCCGATCACCGCGGCGCTGACGGCCGCGGTCGCGGTGCTGATCATCGCCTGCCCGTGCGCGCTCGGGCTGGCGACTCCGACGGCGCTGCTGGTCGGCACCGGCCGCGCGGCCCAGCTCGGCGTGCTCATCAGAGGACCCGAAACGCTGGAGTCCACCCGCAAGGTCGACACGATCGTGCTGGACAAGACCGGCACGGTGACCACCGGCACCATGGCCGTCGTCGACGTGATCACCGGCCCGCACGCCGACCGCGAAACGCTGCTGCGCTACGCCGGGGCGTTGGAGGACGCCTCCGAGCATCCCGTCGCACGGGCGATCGCCAAGGGAGCAAAGGCGGAACTCGGCACCCTGCCCGCGCCCCGGGACTTTGCCAATGTCGAGGGCAAAGGCGTGCGAGGCATTGTCGACGGCCACGCCGTCGTCGTCGGGCGCGAGAGCCTGCTGGCCGACTGGACCCAGCACCTCGACGCCGAATTGTCGGCGGCCAAGGCCCGCGCCGAGGGCGACGGCAAAACCGCCGTCGTCGCCGGCTGGGACGGCCGCGCCCGCGGGATCCTGGTCGTCGCCGATACCGTCAAACCCACCAGCGCCGAAGCCGTCCGGCAGTTCAAGCGGTTGGGGCTGGCGCCGGTGCTGCTGACCGGCGACAACGCGACCGTCGCGAGGCGCATCGCCGACGAGGTCGGCATCGCGCAGGTTATCGCCGGGGTGATGCCCGCCGACAAGGTCGCCGCGGTCAAGCGTTTGCAGTCCGAGGGCAAGGTCGTCGCCATGGTCGGCGACGGCATCAACGACGCCGCGGCCCTGGCCACCGCCGATCTGGGGCTCGCCATGGGCACCGGCACCGACGCGGCGATCGAAGCCGCCGACCTGACCCTGGTACGCGGGGATCTTCGCGCCGCGGTGGACGCGATCCGGCTCTCCCGGCAGACATTGCGCACTATCGAGACAAACCTGTTGTGGGCCTTCGGCTACAACGTCGCCGCGATCCCGTTGGCGGCGTTCGGCCTGCTCAACCCGATGCTGGCGGGCGCCGCGATGGCGCTCTCCAGTGTCTTCGTCGTCGGCAACAGCCTGCGGCTGCGCTCCTTCGCAAGCACGACCCGCGAGGACGGTGTGGGATAGTGGGTCTGGCCTGCCGCTTCCAGAGCCACTATCGGTGGGCTGTTCCTCGCAGAGCGATCGGATAGCGAAGGTCACGACCGTTGCCCCACTCCGTCGAACAGCTGTCGTTGCTGCATGGCTGGTTGCCGCCGGCGGTGCAAGCGCTCGCGCTGCTCGTGGCCGTCAGCGCGATCGGATGGCGCAGGCGGCGTTGGCGCGGCTGGGCGCTACCGGTGGCCCTGGGCTTCGCGGCGGTGGTGACGGCACTGGCCTACTGGTACATCACGTCGATAGGTGTGGCCGGGGACCCGGCACCGGTGCCGCTGTGGCTATGGATCGCGATGAGTGGACTCGCGGTCGCGGTGCTGTTGCTCGGATGGCCGGGTGCCCGCTGGTGGCGACGGGGCCTGGCGTTTTTTTCGGTACCCCTGTGCGTGTTGTGCGCCGCATTGGCCTTGAACGGCTGGGTTGGCTATTTCCCCACCGTGCTGGCCGCATGGAATCAGCTGACGTCGCAGCCGTTGCCCGATCAAATCGATCGGCTGCGGGTCACCGCAATGCAGCTCGAGGGGACCAGGCCGACCAAGGGCGTGGTGGTGCCCGTGACAATCGGCGCCGACGCGTCGCACTTTCCCCACCGCCAGGAGCTGGTGTATCTGCCTCCGGCGTGGTTCAGCAGCAATCCGCCGCCCCGGCTGCCGGCGGTCATGATGGTCAGTTCGGCGTTTAATACGCCTGCCGACTGGCTGCGACCCGGCGGCGCTTTCAGCACCATCGACGACTTCGCCGCCCGTCATCACGGTTTCGCCCCGGCGCTGGTGTTCGTCGATGCCACCGGCACGTTCGACAACGACACCGAATGCGTCAACGGGAGCCGCGGCAACGCCGCCGATCACCTGACGAAAGATGTGGTGCCGTTCGTCGTCTCGAATTTCGGCGTCAGCGCCGACCGGGCCAACTGGGGCGTCGCCGGATGGTCGATGGGCGGGACGTGCGCCGTCGACTTGGCCGTCATGCATCCGGACATGTTCAGCGCATTCGTGGACATCGCCGGCGATCGCAGCCCCAACACGGGCAGCAAGGAGCAATCCATCGCTCGGCTGTTCGGCGGTAACACGACCGCCTGGGCCGCTTTTGACCCGGTCACCGTCATGAATCGGCATGGTCACTACACGGGGGTATCGGGTTGGTTCGACGTCCCCGCGTCGTCCGGTCCGCGCAACTTCGCCGAGGAAGCCAACCCCACCCTCAGCGCTCCCAGCACCGATCCCGCCGCCAACCCGGAAGGCCAGGACGCGGCCGCCAATTCGCTGTGCGCCGTCGCCACCGCCCACGGGATCACCTGCGCGGTGGTTACCCAACCGGGCAGGCACGACTGGCCCTTCGCCGCCCAGGCGTTCGCCGCGTCGCTGCCGTGGCTGGCCGCGGCGCTGGGAACCCCCGGCGCCCAGCCCGTCCAGTTACCACAGCGCGGCGGCGGGGCGCCTCACTGATGGGATTTTGTCCCGGCGAGCGCCAAAGCCGACGATCATCCGGGTGGGCCGCCGTATACAGGATCGTTGCCATTTCGAAGCCGAATTCACAGCTGACCCTCCCGTAACGAATCGGACATAATCCCAGCGCCGGTGGTACCGTTCGCTGCTGTGGCGGCGGAGTTTGGCAACACGCGAACCGGGTCGCGTGCGCCGACGGCGCGCCGCAAACGGCCCGCGAAAGGTCGCGTCGGATTCACCGTCTCCCCCTTTGCGGGTACGTCCGGTCGGGGTCGTGCCGCGTCGGAGTTCAACCGGCGCCGTTTCCTCGGGGCGCTGGCCGCGGCCACCGTTGCCGGCGTGGGTGCGGCCCGCCTCGTCGTTGACCCGCAACCCCGGACATTCGCGCAGGCCCCTGGGGCTGGCGTGGCAACCGCCGGTCCAACCGCGCCGTCGGCCCTGTTACCGCCACCACCGCCGAGCGCTCGCATCCCGCTGCCCGGTGGCGGCGCACTGGTCAAGATTCCCGGCCAAGGCGATTTGCTGGCATTGACCGTCGATGACGGCGTCAACAGCGAAGTGGTGCGGGCCTACACGCAATTCGCCAAGGACACCGGCGTGCGGCTGACATTTTTCGTCAACGGGATTTATAAGTCCTGGACCGAAAACGCGGCGATACTTCGACCGTTGGTGGATTCCGGCCAGATCCAGCTGGGCAACCACACCTGGTCGCACCCGGATTTGACCACCCTGCCGAAAGACGAGGTCGCTCAACAGATCACCCGCAACGACGAATTCCTGAAGAGGACCTACGGCATCGGCGCCAAACCGTACTGGCGGCCGCCGTACGCGAAACGCAACGCCGACGTCGATGCTGTCGCTGCCGACCTCGGCTACACCGTCCCGACCTTGTGGTCGGGTTCGTTGTCGGATTCCACGCTGATCACCGAGGACTACATCGTGAAGATGGCCGACCAATACTTCACCCCGCAGTCCATCGTTATCGGACACCTCAATCACCTGCCCGTCACCCACGTCTACCCGCAACTCGTCGACATCATCCGGTCCCGAGACCTACGTACGGTCACGCTCAACGACGTTTTCCTCAAAACCCCGTAGCGGTGCCGAGATTCGGCGTGGCTGGCCGCTACGTGTTCGATTCGCTGTAAAGCAACATCTGTAGGGTGTCGCGCAGTTCGCCCAATCGCCGCCGCCCTAGGACCTGTTCCCACCGCTTCTCTAAATCGAGTGCATTGGAACGCATTACGCGCAGCGCCTGCCGACCACGCGGTGTCAGCTCGATAGTTCGGGCGCGGGCGTCGACGACGTCGGCTTCATCACCGCCATGGTCGGGGCCATCGAGCAGGAGATCCCGATCGATCGATGGGATGCCAGACCGATACCTTCGCCGCGATCGCTCCCGTCGCGGGCACATTGCTGACCGACTGCTCCCAGGCGCACCCGACATCGGTTTTGCAAATCCACGGCACGGCCGACGACAGGGTCCCCTATAACGGCGGACCCGGAAAAGCGTTCGCAATCAACGGGTCTCCACGAGTCGACGGCCCCTCGGTGGAGTCGGTCAACGCCACCTGGCGTGCCATCGACGCATGCGGTCCACCGACCGCGGCCACCGCAGGCGACGTGACGACCCAAACGGCCGGATGCGCCGACGGGCGCACCGTGGAGTTGATCTCGGTGGCCGGTGCGGGCCATCAATGGCCCGGCGGCGAGCCCGGCCCGCTCGCGGGGAGTCCCGCTCCGTCGACGGCGCTTGACGCGACCGACACCATCTGGCGATTCTTCGCCCTGAGCCGCCGCTAAGGCACGCTGCATCTCCCTTCCGTTGACGAGCGCTCCATTGTTACGTTCCGTAATGCTTCGGTTGGGGATGTTGTCGTCGTGTAGGGAGGCACCATGCGCTGGCGGGGTGTTCATCACGTCGAATTTGCCGTTTTGAATTACGACGACTCCATAGCTTTCTACGATGCGATGTTCGGTTGGCTCGGCTATAGGAGTTTCTGGACACTCGACATCGAATATCGATCGACCTACTACATGGCTCGTTTTCCGGCTCCGCACAGCTACATCGGCATTCAGCCCGCACGGACAGGGAGCAAGCTTCATCATGCCGAGCAGGCGGTCGGAATCAACCACATTGCGCTCTGGGCGAAAAGCCGGCGAGAAGTCGACCGCTTCCATCGTGAGTTCCTGACCGCACGAGGAATCCACGTCACCGACCAGCCGAAAGAGTACCCGCACTACGCGCCCGGCTATTACGCCGTTTTCTTTGACGACCCAATCAATGGCATCCACTGGGAGCTGGCCCGCCTACCCATAGCGGCGTCTCCTCGTGAGCTGTGGAGATCGCGTCGAGCCCTTACCGACATTGCGGCGGCGCGCGTGGACTTGCCGCACTCGCTGCGCCTGCTTGCTCGCCAGGCCATACGAACGCTGCCGTCCCGGTAACCCGATTAACAAGCCGAACGATCCGGCACCGCAGTGGATTTCGCACACTGGCCTTAACGTTCGTTCAGCATCGCGTCGATGAGCCGGTGCAGCACCTCCCCGGTCTCCCGGCGGGCGCGTTTGGGATCGTCGGCCATGGCGATGGCCATGGCGGCCTCGTCGAGCGCGCCGATCAGCACGTGGGCCAGCGGTCGCACCGGTTGATCGGCCAGCTGCCCCGCCCGGATGGCGTCGGTGAGCAGCTGCTCGGTCATGCCCAGGCTGTACCGCTGGGCGACATCGCGGAAGGCGGCCCAGCCGAGCACGCTGGGCGCGTCGAGAAGGATCAGCTGACGCACCTCCGGATCGCCGGAGGCCTCGAGCCAGGCATCGACCGCGGCCCGGATCGCGTCCGCGGGCGTCCTCGCTCCCGACTCGGCCACGAAGGTGGCCATCCGGGCCATCACATCCTGCTCCACGGTCTCGACGACTTCGCCGAAAAGCGCTGCCTTGTCAGCGAATTGGTGATACATCGCCCCCCGGGTCACGCCCGCGGCGGTGGCGATCTCCGGCGTCCCCACCTCCGCGTAGCCCCGCGCGCCCCAGAGCTTGCGGGCAGCCGAGATCAGCGCATCGCGGGTCGCCGCGGAGCGCTCCTCCTGGGTCCGTCTCTTGATTTCCATACAACCTGTTGGTAACTTACGAACAGACAGCCTGTTTGTAAATGCATCTCGGAGTAGGAGCCATCTATGTCGACGATCGACATTAGTGCCGGAACCATCCATTACGAAGCAACCGGACCCGAGGACGGCAGGCCCGTCGTGTTCGTGCACGGGTACATGATGGGCGGCCAACTGTGGCGCCAGGTCAGCGAACGACTCGCCGACTTGGGGCTGCGGTGCATCGCCCCCACCTGGCCGCTGGGCGCGCATCCGCAGCCGTTGCGTCCCGGCGCCGACCGAACCATCACCGGCGTCGCCGGCATCGTCGCCGAGGTGCTCGCCGCCCTCCATCTCGAGGACGTGGTGCTGGTCGGCAACGACACCGGCGGGATCGTCACACAACTCGTCGCGGTGCACCATCCCGAGCGGCTCGGGGCGCTTGTGCTCACGAGTTGCGATGCCTTCGAACACTTTCCGCCGCCGATCCTCAAGCCGGTGATCCTGGCAGCCAAGTCAAAGACGCTGTTCCGGACGGCGATCCAGGCCATGCGGGCACCGGCGGCGCGCAAGCGCGCGTTCGACGGACTGGCCCATCGCAACATCGACGACCTCACGACGGTCTGGGTGCGCCCGGCGCTTTCCGACCCCGCGGTCGCCGAAGACCTGCGCCAGTTCACCCTGTCGCTGCGCACCGAGGTCACCACCGGCGCCGCCGCCCGCCTGCCCGAGTTCACCAAACCCACGCTCATCGCCTGGTCGGCTGACGACGTGTTCTTCGAACTCGGAGACGGCGAGCGACTGGCCGCGACCATCCCGAACGCCCGCCTCGAGATAATCGAGAAGGCGCGGACGTTCTCGATGGTGGACCGGCCGGACCGGCTCGCCGACCTGGTGTCGACGATTGCGGTGCCCGCTTAGCGGCCCCCGCGTTGCCGGCAAAGTCACCGGTATCGGTGCGGCCGCCATCGTCGCCGATCAGGCCGCATAAGGCCGTGATCGTTAAAATTCACGTTCGGTGTTCACCTCGCAGCAAAACTGTGTAAAGTCTATGAGTACGTGCTATAAGCGATGAAGCTCGCTGAACGCATCGTTGTCCGGCCGATCCGGCCGGACAGATGGCGCTAATGGCTTCTACCCCGTGGGTCGCCAATGCGGGCGATCCTTTCCGACAGGGTAGGAGCTGGTCATGGACAGTGCCGTCGTGAATCTGGCTGCGGTCGCAGCCGCTCCATTGTGTTGGGCGATGCCGACACCGGCCGAGGCGATCGCATCGCGAAAGCTGAGCGTCGCCCGGTCATCTGGTCATCTGACGACGTGGCGGCGCAAATCCAGCGCGACAAGGGCTCGCGCATCATTCACAGCGGCAGCCGATCGGCTGAATCGCAGCTTCGTCGACACCCGTAATGCGAAATGCCTTCCGGCACTGACAACTTCCGTCGCCATACCAGTGACAGGAGAGACCCATGCTGTATGAATTCTGGCATAACTTCACCCACAACCTGTTCAAGCCCCTCCTGCTGTTCTTCTACTTCGGGTTCCTGATGCCGATCCTGAAGGTGCGCTTCGAGTTTCCGCACGTGATCTACCAGGGCCTGACCATGTACCTGCTGCTGGCCATCGGCTGGCGCGGGGGCGAGGAGCTCGCCGCGATCAAGCCGGCGAACGTTGGCGGCATCGCCGGCTTCATGGTCGTTGGCTTCCTGTTGAACTTCGTAATCGGTGCTCTCGCCTATTTCATGCTGAGCTGGCTGAGTACCATCCGGCGGATCGACCGGGCAATGGTCGCCGGTTATTACGGGTCGGATTCGGCGGGGACTTTTGCCACCTGCGTGGCAATTCTTGCCAGCATGGGGATCGCGTTCAACCCCTACATGCCGGTCATGTTGGCCGTCATGGAGATTCCCGGTTGCCTGGTGGCGCTGTACCTGGTCGCGCGACTGCGCAATCGGGGGATGGATGCGGCGGGGAATATGCCGGATGAACCCGGCTACACCCCACGGGGGACGGTTCGGACCGGACCCGGCACCGCCACGCGGCCCGTCTACGGCCAGAGCCTGGAGTCGGAGCACGAGCTGACGATCCCGGTGAAAAGGCCTCCGTATCCCGAGTGGAAGCTTCCAAATCAGGCTCACGCGAACCGGCGCGTCCCCAAGGTCGCGCCGCTGAAAGATGTCTTACTCAACCCTGGGCTCTGTCTCCTCCTCGGCGCCATCGTCGTTGGCTTCATTAGTGGGCTGCAGGGCCAAGAGGTGATTCATGACCAGGACACCTTTTTCGTCTCGGCCTTCCAGGGTGCTCTTTGCCTTTTCCTGCTTGAGATGGGCATGACGGCCTCGCGCAAGTTGAAGGACCTGCGGTCAGCGGGCTTCGGTTTCATCTTCTTCGGTCTGTTGGCGCCTAATGTCTTTGCGGCGCTGGGGATCTTCGTCGCCCACGGCTACGCCTTCCTGACGAACACCGAGTTCAAGTCGGGAACATACGTGCTGTTCGCGGTGCTATGTGGCGCCGCGTCCTACATCGCCGTCCCGGCCGTCCAGCGGCTGGCAATCCCCGAGGCCAGCCCGACCTTGCCGCTGGCGGCATCACTGGGTTTGACCTTCTCGTACAACGTCACCATAGGGATCCCGCTCTATGTCGAGATGGCCCATCTCGCCAGTTGGTGGGGCCTGTAGAGCACGTGGCCCGCAACTGCGGGCGGTGTCAGGGCGGTCGCTGTCGCCGTATAGCGTTGCCGCCATGCCAGATGCGACGACATCACCGCTGCACGGCCGGCGGATCCTGGTCACCGGCGGAGCCACCGGCATCGGTGCGGCCGCCATCGGCGTGCTCGCCGCGGCGGGGGCCGAGGTCGCCGCCACCTACCACCGGACCCCGCCGCCGGAAGATCTGGTGGCCACCTGGCTGCAGTGCGATGTGCGTTCCGCCGAGGCCGTCTCGGCGACGGTGCGGCAGGCGGCCGAGGGGCTCGGTGGACTCGACGTGTTGGTGAACGCCGCGGGGCTGTGGCAGCCCGGAATCCCCGGATACATCGGCGTTGACGAAATTTCGTTCCTGTTGGACACCAACGTGAAGGCGACCATCCTCACCAATCAGGCCGCGCACGCCGTGATGAAAGGTGCCGGCGGCCGGATCATCAACTTCGGATCGTCCGAAGCCGTTATGGGCAGCCCGATCTCGGCCGTCTATGCCGCGACGAAGGGTGCGGTGCAGGCGTGGACGCGATCGGCGGCCCGCGCCTGGGCCGCCGACAATGTCACCGTCAACGCCTTGGCGCCGGCGGTGCAGACGCCGGGCGCCGACCGGTTACGGGATTTCCTCGGCCCGCAGGCCGGTGCCCTCATCGACCAGCAGATGAAGATGATGATTCCGCTCGGTGGGGCGCTGGGAGATCCGGTGCGCGATGTCGGGCCGGTACTGGTCTTTCTGGCCGGCCCGGGTTCGGGCTTCATTACCGGGCAACTGCTGGCGGTCGACGGCGGCCTGACCATGGTGGGCGGGTAAGGGCGGGAAAAGGGCGTCGCGGCGCCGCCGCTACCATAAGACGGACCGTCTCGTCTCGTAAGCGAAGGTGGATCCGATGACTGACGACACGATTCAGGCGCTCCTGCAGAAGCGCCTGTCCGACCCGACGGTCGCCGTGAAACACGGTAGCCTGCAATGGACTTGGATCCAGTACCTGGCGGAGTCAACGGCTCGGGCCGCGGCCCTGATCGCCGCCGCCGATCCACGCCGACCGGTGCACATCGGCGCCCTGCTGGGCAACACGCCCGAGATGCTGACCCAGATGGCGGCGGCCGGGCTCGGCGGCTACGTGCTGTGCGGCCTGAACACCACACGGCGCGGCGAAGCGCTGGCCGCCGACATCCGGCGGGCCGACTGTCAGTTCATCGTGACCGACGCCGAGCATCGGCCGCTGCTGGATGGTTTGGATCTCGAGGGCACGCAGATTCTCGACACCTCGACGCCGCGGTGGGCGGAATTCGTCGGCGGCGCCGGCGAGCTGGTCCCCCATCGGCAAGTGACCGCGATGGACGCGTTCATGATGATCTTCACCTCCGGGACGAGCGGAAATCCCAAGGCGGTGCCGGTATCCCACCTGATGGCCACCATCGCCGGTCTCAGCCTGACCGGGCGCTTCGGCCTCACCGAAGGGGACACCTGCTACGTGTCCATGCCGCTGTTTCACTCCAATGCGGTCGTCGCGGGATGGGCACCCGCGGTGGCCTCCGGCGCCGCGATCGTGCCGGCGAGGTTCTCGGCGAGCAACTTCCTCGATGACGTCCGCCGCTACGGCGCCACCTACATGAATTACGTCGGCAAGCCCCTTGCCTACATCCTCGCCACCCCCGAACGCGACGACGACGCGGACAATCCGCTGCGAGTGGCGTTCGGTAATGAGGCCAACGACAAGGATATCGAGGAGTTTGCGCGCCGCTTCGGCGTTCGGGTCGAGGACGGATTCGGCTCAACCGAAAACGCCGTCATCGTGATACGCGAACCCGGCACGCCGAAGGGCTCGATCGGCAGAGGGGTCGACGGGGTCGCGGTATACGACAGCGAGACCGTGACCGAGTGCGCCGTCGCGCGCTTCGACGCCCACGGCGCGTTGGCCAATGCCGACGAAGCCGTGGGTGAGTTGGTCAACTCGGCGGGATCGGGCTTTTTCACCGGCTACTACAACGATCCCGAAGCCAACGCCGAACGCATGCGCCACGGCATGTACTGGTCCGGAGACCTCGCCTACCGCGATGCCGAGGGTTGGATCTACCTCGCCGGCCGCACCGCCGACTGGATGCGGGTCGACGGCGAGAACCTGGCCGCGGCACCGATCGAACGAATTCTGTTGCGCCACAGCGCTATCAACCGCGTCGCCGTCTACGCCGTCCCGGACGGACGCGTCGGCGACCAGGTGATGGCCGCCGTCGTCCGCAATACGGGCGCGACCCTCGATCCCGATTCCTTCGAGGCGTTCCTTGACACTCAGCCCGATCTGTCGCCCAAGGCCCGCCCGCGATACGTGCGCATCGCCGCCGACCTGCCGAGCACCGCCACTCACAAGGTGCTCAAGCGGCGTCTGATCGCCGAAGGAACGGCCGTGGGCGAGGGCGAAATTCTTTGGGAGCGCGAACCGCACGGCACCGCCTACCGGCGCGCGGCGCCCACGCCTAATCCGGATTCCTATGCACCCGACGGCGGATCTGCCCCTTCGCCCGTCGCACCCGTTTGACGGGATCTCGGCCTGTGCCGCTGGCGATCTCGTCGCGCAGCTGGGAAATGTTGGAGATCTCCGCGTACAGACCGCGGATCGCGTAGTCGAGCACCGCGAACGAGAGACGCTGGTCCGGGTCGTCGATGATGCCGAGGTCACGGGAACGCTGCCGCGACCACAGCGCCTCGTCCAGCCGGGCGCGGGTCGCCTCGAGATGCCGGTCGAGCGTATCGATCACGCGTTCCGGGTCCTCGCCGCGGGAAAGCCAGGTTTTGAGGATGACGGGGTGTTTGATGACGACCCGATCCTGACCCGGAAAGTGCTGGACCCATCGGCGCAGTGCGTCGAGCCCGGAATCCGTTGTCTCGTACAGCGTGATGGCTCGCTTGCCGGATTGGGCGCCGATCTCGCTGACCATGCCCCGCGCCAGCAACCGGTTCAGTTCGCGGCGCACGTGACTGACCGATGGCGACCAATAGAAGTGGCCGACCGACAGCTCGGCGCGCATCTTGATCTCACCGGCGGTGAGCTGTTCGTCGTTGGCCGCCAGCACGCCCAGCACGAGGTAGGCGGTTACCGGCAGTCCGTTGCTGGTGCGTGCGGGGCTCACGATCGGCTATTCCTGGCCAGTGAAGTAGGGAAGCGTCACGTCGGGGCCGACCGCATGGAATTGCACCCGCACGCGCATGCCGATCGCCAGCTCGTCCGGTGCCACACCGACGACGTTGGTCAGCATCTGGTAGCCCTCGTCCAGCGTGACGATCGCCGGCGCGTAGGGCGGTTCGAACTCCGCCGTCACCGGCCGATGCACCACCGTCCAGCTGTAGATCTCGCCGACGCCGCCACCCTGCTTCCACCGCAACGTGTCCGAAAGGCATTGGCGGCAGTGCTCGGTCGGCGGAAAATTGGACAGGCCGCAAGCCTCGCAGCGCTGGTAACGCAACTCCCCCGATCGACATCCCTCCCAGAACGGAAGGCTGAGTTGACTGCTGGCGTGCGGCACGGGGCCGGCCTGAGGTCGCAACGGGCCGGCAGTCACAGCGGTTCGTCCCCGACGATCAGCACCGTGGTGAACAACGCCCCAGCTCCCCCGTTGCTGCACAACGCAATATGCGCGCCGGGCACCTGCAGGTCGCCTGCCTGGCCGCGCAACTGCTGAACGGCCCGAATCGCCCGCTGCATCATTTGCGGATTGGATCCCGCGTGGCTGAAGGACATCGTTCCTCCGTCGGTGGTGATCGGATGGCTGCCGTCGATGGCGATGTGGCCGTCTGCCACGAAGGGTCCGCCCTCGCCCTCGCCGCAAAACCCGAAAGCCTCGAGCTGCCGGATGATTTCGAACGAGAACGGGTCGTAGAGTTCCAACACGTCCACGTCGTCGGGCCGCAGCCCGGCGTGGCTGAACGCACGCTCGGCCGCGCGCCGGCCCACCACCCCGTTAACGTGATCACTGCGGCGGCCAACGAGATCCCACGCGGGCGGGTGTTGATACGACGGTCCGTGGAAGTCCGCGCCGCTGCCCAACACGTAGATCGGTTGGCTTACCACGTCCACCTTGTCAATGTTCGCCACCACCAGCGCACACCCTCCTTCGGACGTGGTGGCGCAATCCAGGAGATGAAAGGGGTCGGCGACCGGCCGCGACGCGGTGATGTCATCCGGCGTGAACGGACCGCGTTGGTAGTAAACGGCTTCGGGGTTTTGCGATCCGTTGTTGCGGATGGTCGCCGCCACGATGGAAAGTTGTTCGCGCGTCGTGCCGTAGGCGTGCATGTGGCGGCGGGCGATGAGCGCGAACTCGGCGGTGGTGAACATTCCCCAGGGTGCGACGAATTCGTTTTCGGGCCTGGTCCACGGCGCCGTGGCCTCGTGGTCGCGGTATTCACCGGCCTGGGCCGCGACCAGTACCACGACGTCGGCCATGCCATGCTCGATTGCGGTGGCCGCCTCGGTGATCATGCCCACCCCGAAGCCCAGCCCCTGCCAGGCGGGGCCCAGGCGCAGGTCGTAGATCAACGCCGTGGACAGCGCCCCCGCGCTGATCCCGTCGACGTCGTCGAGACTCAGGCCGGCGTCGGCAAGCGCGCCCCGCACGGCCTGCAGCGCCAGCCCCCGCGAGGTTTCGCCATCGAGTCGGCGCCCCTGCCGGGTGTTGTGCACTCCGACGATCGCCGCGGTGCGCTTCGTCACCTTACTCCATCCTCATCCGTTGGGGCACTTCAATTTTCGTCCGCGACGACGCCGAGGTAGGTGCCCACGACGTCGTATTCCCGCCCGTCACGCTCGATGGTGCCGATCGTCGTGGCCCGCGCCTCGGCCCGTGACCCGCCCGCGTCGATCACGTCGATTCGCACGTCGATCGGGCGTGCCGTTTCCGGGTCGGTGATCTCGACGACCATCGCGACCGCGCGTTCGGCCTCGTCCCACTCGACGCTGGTGATCCGGTGCCGGGCGGTCAGTTCCATCACCACCGAGTCCCGGCGCACCAGGAAACGGACCGGCGCACACAACTCGCCGGCGCGCGGCGGCACACACAACGTGACCGCCATGTCACAAGCCCGCCGGCCGCGCGCTGGTGACCCCCAACTCGCGCAATTCCGCCAGGTCCCGCTGGCTGCGCCCCAGGACGCCCGTGAGCACTTCGCCGGTGTGCTCGCCATACAGCGGCGGCACCCGGTGAATCCAGCGCCTCGGCTTCCCGACGAATGCGAACGGCATCCCGGTGCACAGGAAGGAACCGGCAACGGGGTGGTCGACCGTTTCCCAGAAGCCGCGCGCGAGCAATTGCGGGTCGCTCAGCAGTGCCGCGGGCGGCGTGACGCGCGCCGCGGGCACCCCGCCGGCGCGCAGCGCATCGACCGCCTCGGCCACCGAGCGCCGCGCGGTCCAGCCCGAGATCAGCTTGTCGATTTCGTCGGCCCGCTCCCGCCACGCCGCCTCGTCCGGCCCTAGCTCGGGTCGCGCAATGAGCCCCGCCAACGACACGCGGGCGGCGTCGTCCATCGCGGCAAGCGCGACCCAGTCGTCGTCACCCCGACAGCGGTAAACGCCCTGGGGGCACGCGCCGGGTCCCCGATTTCCGTCTCGCCGCAGCTCGATTCCGTTGCGCGAGTATTCCACCAGCATTTCGGCGGCCACGTTCAGCGCCGACTCGACCATGGTCGACTCGACGTGCATTCCGGTCCCGTCGCGGTCGCGGATCACCAGCGCCGCCACGGCGGCGAACGCGGCATGCAACCCCGCGATCGGGTCGCACACACCGCGCGGAATCACCGGCGGGCCATTGGCATGTCCGGTCATCCACGCCATTCCCGTCGCCTGTTCCATCGTCTGCGCGAAGCCGACGCGGTCGCGCCACGGGCCGTCGAGACCAAACGCCGGCATCCGGACCATGACGGCGCGCGGGTTGGCCGCGGTCACGGCTTCCCATTCCAATCCGAAATTTCCCATCACCCGCGGTGAGAAGTTCTCGATGACGAGATCGCTTGCGGCAATGAGCTCCAATGCGATGGCCCGGCCGGCGTCGGTGCTGAGTTCGACGCTGATGCCCCGCTTGTTGTTGTTGCTGCACAAGAACACCGGACCCCACTCCCACCATTGGTCCCAGGTGGGTGGGCGCCCGCCGGCGAATCTCAGTCCGTCGGGGCGGCGAACGCCCTCGATCTTGATCACGTCGGCGCCCAGCGCGCCGAGCAGTTGGGTGGCGACCGGCCCCGCCCAAAAGGCGGTCAGGTCGGTAACTCGTATGTCGGACAACGGAAGTGCGTCGGCATCGGCGGGACCGTGCCGCTCGGGTCGTGGCGGCCAGTGGATGCGCCCGTTGTCGGCACCCAGCAGCGGGGGCCGACCCGGCAGCTTGGTGGTCATGGCATCGCTGCGATACGGCACCCGCGGCGTCAGCACCCCGAGCTCCGATTCGACGAAGACGCCCCGCTCCACGAAATGATCCACCGTCGGCAGCGTGGTTGGAGTTCCGATGGGGGCCACGGGAATTCGGAATGCCACCGCGAGGTCGACGATCTCTTGCGTGGTGCGGGCCTGGGTCCATTGGGTCACCATGCCGAGGAACTCGTCGCGGCGCGTGACTCGACCTTCAACCGAGGCCAGCTCGGCGTCGTCGACCAGGTCGGCACGGTCGATCATCACCAGAAAGTCCTGGAACTGCTGCGCGGTGATGGTGCAGAAGCCGACCATGCCGTCGGCCGTGGGAACGATCGAGGGCAGTTCCAGACTGCGCTGGCGCAGGCCGGAATCCGGGCCGAGCACGCTGGCCGACATGGTCGACAGACCGCCCATCGCGATGGCCATCGCCTCGTACGTCGAGACGTCGACAATCTCGCCGCATCCAATCCGCAAGGCGTGCCGGGCCGTCGCGGCGGCGACCGCCGCGGCGAACGTGCCGGCCAACCATTCACCGAGCCGGCCGCCCGCCTGCACCGGCTCGTCGCCCGGCCATCCTCGGCTGGCGGTCGAGCCGCACAGCGCCTGCAGGATGAACTCGTTGGCGGCCACCTGGTCGTCGACGTAGGGACCCGTGGTTCCGAACGGCGTCACCGCCACGATCACCGCCGACGGGCCGGTGTGAGCCGTGACGTCGTCGAGGGTCCAACCGTCGGTCAGGTCGGTGAGCACGATGTCGGCGCCGGCCAGCAGTGCCGCGACCTCCGCCGGGTCGTTCACCGACCTCTTGCCCGCCGCCAAATAGCCGAACAACGCCCCGGCCGGGCCGTCGGCGCGGGCTGACCAGTTGCGCAACGAATCGCCCTGCGGGGATTCGATTTTCACGACGTCGGCACCCGCGTCGGCGAACATCTTGGCGCAGTAGGACACCGCGACGCCGTTGGATAACTCCAGCACACGCCAGCCGGCGAACGGTGCCTGGGCCGGCACGCTCAGTTGCCCAGGGTGGTGGATCGCCCGGCGATACCGGAAGCCTCGGCGGTGACCGGCGCCGGGGCCTGTGCCTGCAGGGCGAACTGCGTCATCCGCGTCCACGCGTCGCGATCACGCTGGCTGGCTTGGCGACCGACGTGGGTGACCACGTCCACGTCCGTGGCCCGCGCGCGCAGGTGGCCGGCCCGGGCGCGTTCCTTGGGGAGGTACCGGAACGGATCGAATGAGTATGCGGCCATGGCGTTTTCGTGGGTGATCTTGTTGACGACCGAATCGTCGAGGTGGCCCATGGTCGCCATGACGTCCTCGGGCGCGAACGGCCAATTGCTGTCGGAATGCGGAAAGTCGGACTCCCAGCACAACATGTCCTCGTTGAACCAGTCCATGTTTTGCACGCCTACCTTGTCGCTGATGAAGCAGGTGTAGAAATGCCGCTTGAACACGTCGATTGGCCCACTGTAGCCCGGCGGAAACGCCGCCAGCGTCCAACCCGAGTGACGCCTGTAGACATGCTCGGCGCGCCACAGGAAGTACGGTATCCAACCGACGTCGCCCTCGGTGAGGGAGAACTTGACTTCGGGGAAGTCGACGTAGAACTCGGCCCAGATCAGCTCGGTGAACGTGAACATGCTCATCATCGACGACGCCGTCATCATCACGCTGGGCGGGGCATCCGTCGACACCATGGGCGATCGCGATGCGGAGCCGACGTGCGTGCACAGCACGGTCTTGTTCTCGCAGGCGGCCTCGAACAGCGGGTACCAATATTTGGTGTGGATGCTGGGCATCTGCAACGCCTCGGGATTCTCCGAGAACGTCACCGCGTGACAACCCTTGTCCGCCAACCGCTTGACTTCCCTTGCCGCCTCGGCCACGTCGAACAGGGGCAGGATGCCGCACGGGATGAACCTCCCCGGGTACGCCCCACACCACTCGTCGACGTGCCAGTCGTTGTAGGCCTTGATCATCACCAGGTTGACGTCGCGGTCGGGCCCCTGGTTGAGCACCTGACCCGAGAATCCGGTGAAATTCGGGAAGTTCAGGCCCGCCAGCTGCCCGCCCGCGTTCATGTCGCGGACCCGCTCGTCGACGTTGAAACACCCCGGCCGCATCTCGTCATAGCGTGAGGCGTCGACGTTGTACATCTCACGGGGCTTGCCCGCGACGGCATTCAGTCCCATGTTCCGTCCGCGAACGTCGCCGTAGTACCACTGCTGGATCCCGTCGGGTTCGACGACCACCCGCGGCGCGAGGTGCCTGTACTTCGCGGGGACATGGGCGTCGAACATGTCGGCCGGCTCGGCGATGTGATCGTCCACGCTGATCAGGATCAGGTCGTCTTTGTTCATGGCGCGCTCCTCGCGGGACGATATGGTGACTAGTAGACAATGGTGTCAGTCACAGTGTCAACGGCGGGAACGTGTCCCCTCCGGAGCTATGCGCACCAAGGAAGTTAGGCGGGTGGGTCCGCCTCGACGAGACAGAGATGCTGTCGCACAACGGTAAAACCCCGCGATGTCTTCGACCGATAGCGTGGTCCAACCCGGGGCGGACGGCCCGGCGTCCGACCACATATGCCTTTGTCATTAGGGACTATTAGTCTGCAAATTTGGGTGCGGAGGGGCGACGAAACACCTGGCCCTCCTGCGGGATCGGAGGATCGCGCGCAGCCGACCGGCGTCGCATGCCACCATGAGGCATGCTGGGCCCGGAAAGTGACGCCGTGAGCACGAACAAAGCCGTGCGGCCCACCACCGCCGACGTGGCCCGATTGGCCAGCGTGTCGACCGCGACGGTCAGTTACGTGCTGAACAACGCCGAGGGCCGCAGGATATCCGCGCAAACCCGGGAGGCGGTCCAGCGCGCCGCGGAACTCCTGGGCTATCGACCCAACCTCGCCGCGCGTAATCTCGCGCGCGGCAAGAGCGGTGTGGTCCTGTACGTGGTACCGCACGTGGCGGTGGGCGAAATGCCGATGCAAGCCGGCAGCCGGATGACCACGGAACTGGCGCGCCAGGGTCTGCTGCAGGTGCAGATCTTCGAGGCCGAGGACGATCAGCATGTCGTCGATGCGATCGAGAATCTCGACCCGATCGCGGTCACCAGCCTGTTCCCGCTGAGCCCGCCCGCCGCGAGCGCGGTGCGGACGGCGGGCGTGCCGCACATCGAGATCGGGACGCTGCCCGCCCTCGGGGATCCACACCTGTCGGTCGGTGAGATGCGGGTCGAACACCTTGTCTCGCGTGGGCACCGACACATCGCGTTTGCCTACACCGGGATCGCCAAATGGCGTGCCCTGGGCGACTATTGGTTCGAGGGCGTCTCGCGCGCGGCGCGGTTGCGCGACCTTCCGCCCGTCCGCGTCGCCGAGGTCACCCTGGACAACGCCGCCGGCGTGGTGACCGACTGGGTGCGCGACGGCGTCACCGCCGTGTGCGCGCAAAGCGACGAGATAGCCTGCCTGGTCCTGTACGGCATTCACGAAGCGCGGCTGCGCTGCCCGCGCGACCTCGCGGTGATCGGTGTCGATGCCAGCCCCATGGGCGTCGTGAGCACACCGCCCTTGACCACGGTGCAATTCAACCCGCGCGCGGTCGCCGACGCCGCGGTCGCCGCCGTCTTCGAACGGTTGGGACTCCCCACGCCACCGTCTGGCGAGGCGACCGACGTCTCCCGGCTCATCGTGCGCTCTTCGACGTAACCGCTGGGCTCGCCGTCCTAGACATCCCATGGTTAAGCGCATAACCTACGCCTTGCGGTCCGTTCGGGGAACGAGCCGGCACGCGAAAGTCGCAAAGAGGCGAGGAAGGGTAGCTATGACGGTGCAGGCCGTGCTCGACGAGATCCGCGAGCGACCCGGTACCGGCGAGGTGATTGCCGTTGTCGATCCCGCCACCGAGGAGCAGGTCACCGAGTTCAAGGATTGCGGGCCGGAAGCCGTCAACGACGCGGTGGCGCAGGCGAAGGCGTCCTTCGAGTCGGGCGTCTGGCGGGATTTGCCGCCCAGCGAGCGGGCCAAGGTGCTCTGGCGGGTCGGCGAGCTGATTGACCGGAACGCCGAGGTGCTGGCCGAGCTCGAATCGCTGAACGCGGGCATGACCCCGCTGCAGGCGCAGGGCACCGTGACCGTCGGCTCCGAGTTCTTCCGCTACTACGCCGGCTGGTGCACCAAGATCGAGGGCATCGCGGCCGACGTGCACACCGGCGGGCTCACGGGCATCGACTCCCATCAGCACGCCTACACCCTCAAAGAACCCTACGGCGTGGTGGGGCTGATATTCCCCTGGAACGGGCCGGTTTTCAATTTCTGCTGCAAGCTTGCGCCGGCGCTGGCGGCGGGCTGCAGCAGCGTCGTCAAGCCGGCCGAGGAGACCCCGCTGTCGGCGCTGGTGTTGGACGACATCCTGCACGAGGCCGGGGTGCCCGAGGGGGTGGCCAACCTGCTGTTGGGCTACGGGCACACCGCGGGGGCCGCGATCACCGCGCACCCCGACGTCGAGAAGGTCGCCTTCACCGGATCCACCGAAGTCGGCAGGGAAATCGTGCACGCGGCCGGCGCGAGCAACCTGAAGAAGGTCACGCTGGAACTCGGCGGCAAATCGCCGGTCGTCGTCTTCGACGACGCCGACCTGTCGAAGGCCGTCCCGATGGCGGCGTTCGGCACCTTCATCCACTCCGGTCAGGCGTGTGTGTGCGGGTCGCGCATCTTCGTCCAGCGCGGCGTCTACGAGCAGTTCGTGGAGCAACTGGCGAACGTCGCGAACGGACTGCCGCAGGGCGGCCCCAAGGACGACGGCAGCCTGATCGGCCCGCTGATCAGCCAGAAGCAACTCACCCGCGTCCTGGGCTACCTCGATCAGGGCAAGACGGACGGCGTCGAGGTCGTCACCGGCGGGCACCGGCTCGATCGCAAGGGTTACTTCGTGCGCCCGACCGTGCTCACCAATGTCGCCCCCACCAGCAGGCTGTTCCAGGAGGAGATCTTCGGGCCGGTGGTCGCGGTCATCCCGTTCGACGACGAGGACGAGGCCGTCGCCCTGGCCAACGACAGCACCTACGGGCTGGCCGCGACGGCCTGGACTCGCGACCTTGGTCGCGCACACCGAATCGCCAAGCGGCTCAAGGCCGGAACGGTCGGGCTGAACTGCCAGATGCAGTTCGATCACTCCATGCCCTTCGGCGGATACAAGCAGTCCGGCTGGGGCTACGAGTCCGGCAAGGCGGGCCTCGAGACCTATTTGCAGACGAAAATCGTTTGGGCGCAGATGTAGTTGCGGGCCCCGGCGGCAGTCAGCTGAATCGGTTCCCAAAACGTAAGACGTGGTCTAGGCATGAGACTATGATTCAAAATCCGGCGCCCGAGCCTTCCGATCGGTTCGCCCCCAAGGCCCGTGCCGCGTGGCAGTTCTTCCAGCAGATGATCACCGACGTCACCAAGGTCGTAACCGAGGACGCCCAATCCGAGCGGGAACTCCTCGAAGGGCTGCGGGTCATCGCCCGGGTGTCGTCGCTGTGCTCACAAATGTCCGTCGAGGCCGGCCCCGGTCACCCGTCGTTCTTCGACATGTGCTCGGACACCAGGATGATCGGCGGGCCCAATCCCGACGGCAACTACTTCCTGGCGATGATCCGCGGTGATCGGCGCTACCGGATCACCGGCACCCGCGGCGGCACCGCCTATCTCGGATTTCAGATCCTCGCCGGCACCGGCCTGACCCCGCGCCGAATGTCCAATTACGTTGGTGACGCGGACCTGGCGCTGAATTCCGGCGAATTCGCGCTGGTGCTCTCGGCCGAAGAGCCTGCCGATCTCGGTGGCGCGCAGTGGGTGCGGATTCCCGACGACGCGTCGTCGGTCGTCGTCCGCGAATACGTCGGCGATCGTGACTCCGAAGAGCCGGCCACCCTGCGGATCGAGGCCCTCGACCCCGGCCCCGTGACCGCGCTGTCCGACGACGAGCTCGCCGAGCAGTTCACCGCGATGGCGTGGTCGCTGATGAAGCTCACCACGCTGCACCGCACCATCAAGCCCGAGCTGCTGGAGAGCCCGAACACGCTGCTGACGGCCGGGGCGGCCGATCTGGGCGCCGCCGACACCACCCCGGACAACCTGTACATGATTGGCACCTTCCGGCTCGATTTCGGCCAGGCGCTGGTGCTCGACATCGAGCCACCCGACACTCGGTACTGGAACGTCACACTGGAAAGCATCTGGCACGAGTGCCTGGAGCCGCGCCGCCGGCACAGTTCGGTGACCAATCGCGCGGTTCGGCCGGACGCGGACGGCCGGGTGCGCATCGCGATCTCCGCGCAGGACTTCGGGTTTGGCCATTGGCTCGACACCGGTGGCCGGCATCGCGGATTCGTCGTCGTGCGCTGGCTGGACAACCCCCGCCCGCCCGACGTCAAGGTTTCGGTCCGCGAGCGACAGGAGCGGGCGTGACGCTGCAGGAGCGGTTCAACCCGGAACGCCTCATCGCCGTGGCCTGTGCGGAAGTCGGCAGCGACGACTTCGGCGAGGAGGGCTGGCGGGACGGGTTGCGGCGTGTCACCGACGGCCTGGTCAACGATGCGCGACTGTCGGCGATCGGCGTGGAGATCGCTTACCTCGACATCATCCGCGCCCTGAAGAACCGGCTCGGTGTGATCGCCTGGCGCAAGCAACATCCCGAAATCGCCGGCAAGCCAATCACTTCGCCGATCTTCATCGTCGGCCAACCGCGCACCGGGACCACGATCCTCTACGACCTGCTGGCCCAGGATCCGGGCCTCCGCGTCCCGCTGACCTGGGAGGTCGACGCGCCCTGCCCGGTCCCGCAGCCCGAGACCTATCACACCGATCCGCGCATCGCGCAAACGCAGGCCGGCATCGAACTCTCCGAACAGATCATCCCCGGATTCCTGGCCTTTCACCCGATGGGCGCCCTCGTCGGCCAGGAGTGCGTCCGCATCACCGCCAGCGAATTCACCAGCATGATCTTTTCGGTGCAGTACCGCCTGCCGAGTTACTACCGCTGGCTGCTGTACGACGCGGACCACACCGGCGCCTACCGGTTTCATCGAATCTTCCTGCAGCACCTTCAGTCTGGCGTGCCCGGGCAGTGGCTGCTCAAGTCGCCGGCACACCTGTGGCAGCTCGACAAGCTACTCGCCGAATACCCCGACGCGTTGATCGTGCAGACGCACCGCGATCCGCTCAATGTCATCTCGTCGATCGCCGCACTGACCCACCACTTGCGGAGGATGGGCAGTGACGAGTCGAAGATCGCGGAGTGCGCGGCCCAGTCCTATGAAGAAATCGTCGTCGGCCTCGACCGCGGGATGACGCTGCGCGACAGTGGCGCCGTCCCGGCGGGGCGCGTGATCGACGTGCAGTTCGCGGATTTCGTGAAGGACCCCTGGAGCACAATCGGCGGCATCTACCAGAAGCTGGGCCGCGAGCTGCGACCCGACACCGAGGCGAAGATGCGTGAGTTCCTGGCCGCCCATCCTTCGGACGGCGGGCGGGGGCGCTACACCTGGTCGGACACCGGCCTGGACGCCGGCGAGGTTCGTGACCGAGTGCGCGCGTATCAGGAGCGCTACGCCGTACCGACCGAGCACCCGCGCTAACCGGCCGCACCGGTAGACCGCACGCCCGCGTCGGTCTCGACGCGCTACTCGGCGGGCTCGTATCGCAGCATGGTGACGTCGTGTTCTGGATAGTCGAAGAACACCGGCCGCACCCGCATGCCGACGCTCAGATCGGCCGGATCGACGTTGACCATTTCGGTGGAAAACCTTGGCCCTTCATCCCATTCGACGATGGCCAGCAGCTGCGGGACCGCGCCGGCGAAGTGCGGGCCGACGGGCCTGCGCGCCACGGTGAACGAGTAGAGCGTGCCCATGCCGGAGATCTCGCGCCACTCCAGGTCGTCGGCTAAGGTGCGTGGCGCGCGCACCCGCGGATAGAACACGTAGCCCTGCAGCGACGGCGAGTACTGAATGACAATGCGGTGCTGCGTCAGCGCGTCCCAGAATGGCGCGGTCGTCGGCGTTTTGACCGGCATGGGTCGTTCGAATGTCACCATGAGTCCTCAGTCCCCCTCCAGGATGAGCGTCGTCTGCTCGGACAGGATGCCGCCGTTGCCGGACACGAAAGCGCGGTTGCAGTCGGCGACCTGGGCCGTGCCCGCGCGTCCCATGATCTGGCGGGTGGCGTCGCAGACGTGGTGCATTCCGCCCGCCAATCCCGCTTGGCCGAAGCCCAGTTGGCCGCCGGCCGTGTTGAGCGGGAAGTCGCCACGGAAGGTCAGGTCGTGGTTGGCGACGAATTCCATGCCCTTGCCCTTCTCGCAGAAACCGGCGTCCTCCAGCGACAGCAGCACGGTGATGGTGTAGCAGTCGTAGATCGACACCATGTCCATCTGCTCACGGCTCAGATTCGTCATGGCGAAGGCGGTTTCGGCGGCCGCCGCAATCGGGGTGCATAGCAGGTCCTCGGCGTAGGTCGGGGTTTTGAACGGCACGTGTTCGCCGAATCCCTTGATCCACACCGGACGGTGACGCGCCCGCTTGGCGATGTCGGCGTTGGCGACGACGACTGCGGCGCCGCCGACACAGGGCATCACGATCTCCAGCATGTGCAGCGGATCGGCGATGACCGGGCTGGCCAGGACGTCGTCGACGGTGAGCGGCTTGTCTTTCCAGATCGCGCCCTCGGTGTGATTGGCATTGACCCGCTGGTCGACGACGATCTTGGCCATCGCGCGCTCGTCGTAGCCGTAGATTGCCGCGTACCGCTGGGCCACCTGGCCGTAGGGCCCGTTTTGGCCGAGGTTGCCGTACGGGATCTCGAACTCCGCTTGCGGAGAGCCGTATTGGTTGCTCGACGAACCGAAGAACATCGCGTCGACAATGGACCTGGGCTTCTTCTTGGATGACGGCGTGATGTATCGCGCGGGCAGTGCGCACAGAACGGCGTCGCAGACGCCGAGTTCGATCGCGGCGGCCGCCCGCCAGACCATGGCCGCGGCGCTGGCTCCCCCGAGATCCACCAGCTCGGCGAACCTCGCTCCTATTCCGAGGTATTCGGCGATGGTGGAGGGCACGAAGATCTGCGATTCGGCCAGGTGCGACGCCACGATGCCGTTAACGACGTCACCCGGCAGTCCCGCGTCTGTGAGCGCCGCGGCGGCGAGTTCGGCCCATTGTTCGATGACGAACGGCGCGGGCGAGGCCTTGGTGAGCCGCTCGGGCGGCAGCTCGACGTATCCGACGATCGCCGCTTCCCCACGTAATCCCATGGCATATCCCTTTTTTCCCTTTTTTAGAGTCCTATTTTCGAGGCAGGCCGAGAATCATCTGGGCGATGATGTTCAGCTGAATCTCCCTGGTGCCTCCGCCCAGCAGCTCGGCGGGCAGTTGTAGATACGGCGCCACCACCGCGGGGTTGGAGTCGGCGACCATCGCCAACGTGCCGGTCAGCTGCAGCGTCGCCTTGAACGTGCGCCGCAGCAGTTCGTTCATCGCCACTTTGGCGATGCTGGACGCCGGCCCGGATGCCTGGCCGTCGAGCAGCCGGATGGTTTCCCGCACACCCAGGGCCTTGATGGCGTTTGCGTAGGCGTCCAGTTCTCCGAGGGCGCGCTGCGCGTCGTCGCGGTCCGGTCCCGGTTCCGCCGCGAGCCGACGCAGTGCGACCGCCCTGTCGTACTTGACGTATCCGCCGATGGCCGAACGCTCCTCGGCCATGGTGGCGATCGCGAGGTCCCAACCATCGGTGGGGGCACCTAGCAGCATCCGGTCGGGTACGAAGACGTCGTTAAGGAAGACCTCGTTGAAGTGCGCCTCACCCGTCGCCGTCGTGATCGGTTGGATTTCTATCCCTGGGGATCGCATGTCGACGATGAAGTAGCCGATGCCGCGGTGCTTGCTCGCCGCGGGGTCGGTGCGCGCCAGCAGCGCCCCGTAGTCGGCCCGGTGCGCGGCCGACGTCCAGATCTTGTGTCCGTTGATGGTCCAACCACCGTCGACCTTGGTTGCGCGCGTTGTCAACGCGGCGAGGTCGGAGCCGGCGGCCGGCTCGCTGAACAGCTGGCACCATGCCATCTCGCCGCGCTGTGTCGGCGGAATCAGCAGTTCCTGCAAGTCCTTTGGCGCGGCCCGCAGCACCGAAGGCAGTATCCACTCGGCGATGCCCAGCGAGGGACGCACCAGGGCTGGTCGCTTGTCGAATTCTTCGTCGATGATGAGCTGGCGCAGTGGACCTGCGCCTATTCCCCACGGCGAAGGCCAGTGCGGCGCAATCAGCCCGGCGTCGGCGATCGCGGTGCGCTGCGGCCCGGTAGCGAAGTGGTCGTAGTCACCCTGCCGTCCGGGCCGATCGTTGCGCAGCGCCAACGCCGAATCCAGGGTTTCGGCCACCCACGAACGGAAGTCGGATTCGGCGTCGCCGAGGTCGACCGACATGTCACGCTGCAGGGTGCACGTCAGTTGTCCCAGGCGTCGGGCCCAACGGCTCGCCGGCCCGATCGACGCGGCCAGGCTTGTCGCCCGCCGCCAGTAAAGGTGCAGGTCGTGTTCCCAGGTGAAACCGATGGCGCCGAACATCGTGAGGGCGTCGAGCACGAGGTCCGGCACCGGCGAGAGCGCGATCATCGCCGCTGTAGCCGCGGCGAGTCGGAGTTGGTCGAGCGGTTCGTCGACGGCGCGCACCGCGTCCCAGGCCGCCGCGGTGGCCAGCTCGCTGTTGACCAGCAACATCGCCGCGTTGTGCTGCAGCGCCTGGAAGGTGCCGATCACCTTGCCGAACTGCTCCCGCGTTCGCAGATGCCCGGTAACCGCCTCGACACACCACTGCGCGATGCCGGCCGTCATGCTGGCGACGAACCCCACGACGATGCCGTGCGCGCGGTCGGGCTCGATGCCGGTGAGCACGTCGGATTCTGCGGCGCAATACTCGGCCAGCCGCAGGATCCCGACGTCGGTTACGAGGTCGGTGCCGGATACGGATTCGACTGTCGCCGTGGGTTTTTCTGTATCCACCAGCACCCAGATGACGTCACCGTCCTGGGCGGCGGCGCCGACCAATATCACCCGTGCCGAACACGCGCCGGCGGTGACGTCCGACGCACCGCTGATCAGCCATCGTTGACCGTCGGCGTGTGCGCGGAAGTCGCCGCCGTCGGGAAGGACGACTGCAGCGGGCACCCCGGATGCGAGATCGCGCACCAGTGATTCGGCGGTCGGTGTCGGATCGGCCAGCAGCGCAATCGCTCCCGTCGTCACCGTCGGCAGCAGCGGACCGGGTAGCAGCGCCCTGGCCGCCGCCTCCAGCACGCAGGCCGCATCGATCAGCCGGCCGCCCTGCCCGCCGAGGCGCTCCGGCAGGTGGACCGCGTGGAAGCCGTTGGCGACCAGCGCATCCCACCATCCTGGGAGCTGCCCCGTCGCCAGCGCGCCAAAGTTGTCGCGCGTCGCGGCGACCGGGGCATGCCGGCCGGCAAAATGGCCGACGGCGTCGCTGAGGTCCTGCTGCTCCGGGGTGAGCCCTAGCGTCATGACGCCGACCCCTCGCGGCTGAGACGACACGCCATCGAAGACTGCTACCCTTTCCCTTACAAGACGAACCGTCTCGTCTTGTGGCAGACTACGGGGCGGGTCAGGATATGTAAAGCGCGCTCGATCCCTCCGGCGAGCTGTCACGATCGCGAGGGACCTGAGAAACGAGGATCACTGGATGCCAACCGATCTCACCCAGGACAACCCGCGGGCAGGTTCCCCGAGGCGTCGCAGCGAGAAGTCGCGCACGGCCATCGTCACCGCCACGCGAGAACTGCTTCTCGAGCGCGGCTTCGATGGCCTGACCATCGAGGCCGTGGCCGCTCGGGCCGGCGTGGGAAAACAGACCATCTATCGCTGGTGGCCCAGCCGTCCCGCACTGGTCGCCGACGTGATGCTCGAAGATGCCGACAAGATCCTGGCGTCGGTAGATCACAGCGACGACCTGTCCGCCGACTTGGTGGGGTGGGTGCGCAAACTCGTCGCCAGCCTGACGACGGCGCGCGGCTTGGCCATGCTGCGGATCTTGACCGTCGCCGGCATGGAGCACGAGGACACCGCGATCAAATTGCGCGCCGGGTTCAGTGCGCCGCTGCACGATGGCGTCCGGGCCCGGCTTCTCGCCGACGGCATCGATGGGACCGCCGCGGAGTCGGCCGCGGACGCGATTGTCGGCGGTGTGGTATATCCGATACTGTCCGGCGTGCAACACTATTCACGACGGCGGGCCGAACGCACCGTCCGAATCATCGTCGAGGCCATTGCGCCGGAGCGCCCTGCGTAACTAATTCGCTTGTCTAGCACCCGATTTCGTCGAATTCGAGAGCGCGGCCTGACCATCCACTCGGGGGTATCGTCGGCGGGCGTGAATTTGACCCGCGGCGGAGCCGTGTCGCCACCCGGGACGTCGACAACGGTGGCTGATGCGAGAACCTGTGCGAAGTTCGTATACGTCACGGGCGAAATGTCATGCAGCCGCGAGTGCCACGGTTCGGTAGGGTCGTGGACCTTCAGGTGTGCCATCCCTGTGGCTCCCTTGCCTAGTCGCGGGTGAGCCGGCGGTGCGCGACTCGGTGGGGGCGGGCGGCTTCCGCACCGAGCCTTGCGACCTTGTTCTGTTCGTAGCCGGCATAGTTGCCCTCAAACCAATACCATTGCGCGGGATGAGCTTCGGTGCCTTCCCAGGCCAGGATGTGAGTGGCGATGCGGTCGAGGAACCAACGGTCATGCGCGGTGACGACTACGCAGCCGGAGAACTCGATGATTGCGTTCTCCAGCGACGCAAGGGTTTCGGTGTCTAGGTCGTTGGTCGGCTCGTCCAGCAGCAGGACGTTGCCACCCTGTTTGAGGGTGAGCGCCAAGTTGAGTCGGTTACGTTCCCCACCAGAGAACAGTCGCGCGGGCTTTTGCTGGTCGGGGCCCTTGAAGCCGAACGCGGCGATGTAGGCGCGCGACGGCACCTGAACCGGCCCGATGTGCAGCATGTCATCGCCGCCGGAGACGACTTCCCAGGCGGTCTGATCGGGATCGATATGAGCGCGGTTTTGGTCCACGTAGGCGATTCGCACCGTCTCGCCAATCCGGATCGCGCCGGTGTCGGGCCGCTCGTTGCCGGTGAGCATCTGAAACAGGGTGGTCTTACCGACACCGTTGGGACCGATGATACCGACAATTCCGTTGCGCGGCAACGAAAACGATAGATCGCTGAACAGCTCGTGGTCGGCGAACGCCTTGCTGACATGCTCGACCTCGATCACCAGGCTTCCCAGTCGTGGACCCGGCGGGATGTGGATCTCGTCGAAGTCCAACCGTTGGGTCTTGGTTGCGTCGGCCGCCATCTCCTCGTAGCGGCGCAGCCGCGCATTGCTTTTGGCCTGGCGTGCCTTGGCTCCGGAGTGCACCCATTCCAGTTCTCGTTGCAACTGACGCAGCCGCTTGGCGTCCTTGCGGCCCTCCACGTGCAGGCGCGCGGCCTTGGTCTCCAGGTAGGTGGCGTAGTTGCCCTGGTACGGGTAGGCATGGCCACGGTCGAGCTCGAGAATCCAGCCCGCGACATTGTCCAGGAAGTAGCGGTCGTGCGTAACCGCGACGACTGTGCCCGGATAGTCGGCCAGATGCTGCTCGAGCCATTGCACACTTTCGGCATCGAGATGATTGGTCGGCTCGTCGAGCAGGAGCAGACCCGGTTGCTGTAACAGCAAGCGGCACAATGCTACCCGGCGTCGTTCCCCGCCGGAGAGGTCCTTGACGTCGACGTCGGGTGGCGGGCAGCGCAGCGCGTCCATGGCCTGCTCGAGACGGGCCTCGAGATCCCATGCGTTGCGGTGATCCAATTGTTCCTGCAGCGAACCCATTTCGGCCATCAGCTCGTCGCTGACCTCGTCGGCTAGGCGAGTGGTGATCTCACTGTAGCGAGCCAACAACGCCTCGGTCTCGGCGACGGCCGCGCGAATGTTGCCCAGTACGGTCTCGGTCTCGTCCAAGACTGGCTCCTGCGCCAGCAGCCCGACAGAGACGTCCGGAGCCAGCCGCACGTCCCCGTTCGACGGCCGCTCGAGCCCGGCCATCACCCGCAGCAGCGTCGATTTCCCCGCCCCGTTGGGGCCGACCACGCCGATCTTGGCGCCCGGCAAAAACGACAAAGTGACGTCGTCGAGGATCACCTTCTCGCCGCGCACCAGGCGCGCTCGGTTCAGTTGATAGATCCACTGCACAACGGCCTCCCGCTACGAATTGACGTCCATCCGTAGGAACCATCGGCGGCCGCCCAGCTGTATGGGCCGCGGTTGCATGGCGGGTCCCACCGCCAACTCTGACCTCAAGCCTAGCCCGTAGCGCAGCGCTTCTGCTAGCGTCGAAAACAGCCGCGATAAATGTTTTCGCGGTCGGCGATGAGGCTCCGCCCAACTTCGCGCCGCCCGGCGCTGATGGCTTCTACCCACAAAACGCATGTTTGCGTTGCAGTGAGGGAGGAGCCATGGACACCCGCAATTCCCCTGATGTCGAGGTGGTCAACGACGCCGAGCGCATCCTGTACCGAGAAAAGTTCCGGATCTGCGAGGAACGCGCCGCTCGGCGACTGGCGCGGACATCCTCGGTGAAATGGACGCGCTTGTTTCCGGATAGCCCGGTCATCCGGGTGGTTGCCGTCGACGGCGTCCTGGTGGGCCGGGTCAGGCGCAACGGCAGCCGATGGATCGCGACCGGGACAGGGCAGCGGGGGCCGGTCGCAGACTGCGGCACCTTCCGCGCCGCCGTCCGAGCGCTGGCCTCGGAGGTTCAGCCATGATGCCCGCCACGGCCCCCGCGTCGCCACACACCGAAGTTCCTGGCTGACAACACGTCCGGATTCGACAGGGGTGATCGTGTCTATCTCGAGCTGGCTCGGTGGCCGTCACGCACCCGTCCGGCCGTTGACATCGATGGCACCGGTGAGCATCCAGGCACACGACGCATGGGTCGAGTTTCCCATCTTCGACGCCAAGACGCGGTCGCTGAAAAAGACGTTCCTGGGTAAGGCCGGCGGCACCATCGGACGCACCGCCTCCAACGTGCCCATCATCGAAGCGCTGCGTGACATCACGCTCTCGCTAAACGTCGGCGACCGGGTCGGCCTGGTTGGGCACAACGGGGCGGGCAAGTCGACTCTGCTGCGGCTACTGGCGGGAATCTACGAACCCACCCGCGGCTGGTCCGCCATCCGAGGCCGCGTGGCACCGATCTTCGACCTCGGCGTCGGCATGGACCCCGAGATCTCCGGCTACGAAAACATCATCATCCGTGGACTTTTCCTCGGCGAGACCCGCAAAACGATGGAGGCCAAAGTCGATGAGATCGCCGCGTTCACCGAGCTCGGCGATTACCTGTCGATGCCGCTGCGCACCTACTCCACCGGCATGCGGATGCGGTTGGCGATCGGTGTGGTCACCAGCATCGACCCGGAAATCCTGCTGCTCGACGAGGCAATCGGGGCCGTCGACACCCACTTTCTGGACAAGGCCCAGTCCCGGTTACAAGGATTGGTGGAACGCTCGGGCATCCTGGTGTTCGCCAGCCACTCCAACGACTTCCTCGTGCGGCTGTGCAAGACCGCGGTCTGGATCGACCACGGCGAGATCAAAATGACCGGCAGCGTCGGGGATGTGATGCAAGCCTACGAGGACACCAAAGCCCACATCATGGCGGAGATCACCTCGAATGAGTGAGTTCAACGCGGAACCAACCCAATCGGGACGACAGGGCCAACGGCCCCGCCAAGGCGGCGCCCGCAGGACCGACACCGCGTCACAGCGTCTGCCCACGGTGCGCGAGTTTTCGGCGGGCGGGCTGGTCGTGCACGGCATCGACTGCGACCAACAGTTCGGGGTGATCATCGGCCGGGACGACCGTCGCGGCCGCACCCTATGGTCGTTGCCGAAGGGCCACATCGAAATAGGCGAGCGGCCCGAACAGACGGCGGTGCGCGAAATAGCCGAAGAAACGGGCATCCGCGGCGACGTGCTGGCCGCGCTGGGCAGCGTCGAATACTGGTTCCGCGCGGACGACACCATGGTGCACAAGACCGTCCACCATTACCTGCTGCGGTTCCGGGAAGGTGAGCCGATCGCCGCCAACGACCACGAGGTCACCGACGTTGCGTGGATGCCGCTCGAGGCGCTGCCGTCGCGGCTGGCTCACGCCGACGAACGCCGGGTCACCAAAGTGGCGGCGGACCTGATACATGCGTTGCGCGAACATGGCCCGGCGGCGCTGCCCCCGATACCGGCGATCTCGCCGCGGCGGCGTCCGCAACGGCATTCGATCGCCACACATGGCGCCAGCCCTCCTAAACCCAGGCCGGGCCGGCAAAGATAGGGCAGGCGGGCCGTGTGCGTGGCCATCGAAATCCCGAAGGGTGCAACGCAATAACTGCCAGATCGACCATGACAGCGGCCGCATTCGCCTCGGCCGCTGCCTTGTTCAGAGCTCCCTCTGACGGGAGGCGAGGAGTTCGGTGCGGGTACGCGGCATGCCACTCCAACCCCGGTCTGTGGGCTTGACCGCCAGCACTTGGTTGATCCCGAGGCGGTTGGCTTCAAACGCCAGCGCCGAGCCGGCCATGTACAGCCGCCAGACCCGTGCACGCCCCGCAGTGCTCGCCGCAACCACCTTGTCCCAGTTGTCTTCCAGGTTCGCAACCCATGCCCGCAGTGTCAGCGCGTAGTGCTCACGAAGGGATTCGACGTCACGCACCTCGAAGCCCGCTCCTTCGAGCGCGTCGATCATCGTTGCCATCGGCTCGATCTCACCGTCGGGAAACACGTAACGATCGATGAAGGACGTCTTCGAAAACGCCTGGCGCTTACCGGGCCGGCGCGAAATGGCGTGGTTAAGCAGCCGGCCCCGCGGACGCAGCAACGCGTATAGCTTCGCCGCGTAGGTCGGCAGCATCACGGCCCCGACATGCTCGGCCATCCCGATACTCGAGATGGCGTCGTACGGTCCGTCGGAGACGTCGCGGTAATCCTGCACACGAATCTCGACCGAGTCGCCCATGCCTTCATTGACGATTCGCTTGCTGGCGTAGTCCGCCTGTGCGCGCGACAGGGTGACACCCACCACATGCGCTCCGTAGCGACGGGCCGCGTACACGGCGAAAGTCCCCCAGCCGCAGCCGACGTCGAGCACCCGCATGCCTTCCGTCAGGCCCAGCTTGCGGGCCACCAGGTCGCATTTGGCGTATTGGGCCGCGTCAAGGTTGTCGCCCGGGCATGCCCAGTATCCGCACGAGTACGCCATCGATTCGCCCAGCACCAGGCGGTAGAAGTCGTTGCCAACGTCGTAGTGGTGGCTGATCGCGGCAGCGTCGCGCCACTTGGCATGACGACGCCCGCGCGCCAGCCTCACCTCTTCTGGCGGCGGCTTGGGCGGCAGACCAATGACTCCGAGCCGCAGCGCCGTTTTCACGAGCGAACGTTTCATCTCACTGTCGATACGCACACCCGGGCCGCACGCAGGATCCGACATCCGCTCGAGAACCGACATGCCCGCGAGTAGGTCTCCCTGGATTTCTATATCACCTGACACGTAGGCGCGCGCGAAGCCGAGTTCGTTTGGGGCCCACATCAGCCGGCGCAGGCCGCGTCGGTTGTTGATCTTCAACTCCCACTGCGCGTTCGACGGCCCCGACCGGCTACCGTCCCACCCGCGAAGCGCGACCGGGACCTCTTGACCCAGAACCGCCCGAACCAGCGGCACCACAGTTTCAGCGACTGTCACGACGGACCTCTGTGCGGAACGCGACTCGTCTCCCAGCTGTACTGATCGTACTCGGAATCGCGAACGGACATCAGCGTCACGACAGGATGCGCGAGAGACGAGGGCTGACCGGCCTTCCCCGAAAGTTCCCGGACGACACGTCGGGCGAACGCGGCTCCAAGGGTGAAGTCGTGCGTGGCTTCCGCGTCTACATGCAGGCGCGTCCCCGCCACGCTCAGCCCTCGAAGGTGGCGGCGCGGGACGGCCAGGATGTGCCTGCCGCCGTCGCGCACGGAGCGCGCCGCCACGGTGCGCGCCACGACCAACTCACGGTCGGTGAGCGCAACAGTTCGGCACACTCGTTGCCCGTCGCGCTTCCACGGAGTCCATTTCGACCGCCCGTCCGCGCTGAAGGAAGCCACGACTCGTGATATGCCGAGTTCCATCGCCAGCGCTGCCGCCTCGACGTCGTGGCGATGGCCATCGTGCTGCCCGAGGTCACTGAGCGGACCGGCCGCGCGCAGCCGAATGCGCATGAGCAGCTCCTCGAGCTTCGGTCCCCGCCACCCTCGCCAGGGGCGCCGGTAATGCAGGGTGAACCGCCGCGTGGCACCGATAATCGCCAGATGCGCGGAGTCGGTACCCCACCTGTGCTCGACCATGCGGATGTCGCGATAGGCGAGTACTCCGACGACCCTGTCGAAGGGCAGGTCGTCGACCCACAACGCGACTCCGTGGTCACCGACGGCTAATATCCTTGTCGGGCAATAGATGTCGGTATCCCCGACTCGACGAATTCCGGCGGGGGCCACGAGCATGTCATGCGGTCGTCTGACGGAGATCAGCTCGGTGAGCGCTTGTGTCGCCGCCTCCGGAATCGAACCCCACTGTGACGGGAAGTAGGCCGGCCCGTATCCGCTTCCGGGGCTCAGTTGCGCCGCCAATTCGCGATCGAGAGGTATCTCCCACGGAGAGATCAGCCCCCGCGACCGCGGATCCCAAGCGGCGGGCTCCGGCGGAGCCGGCCGACGACCAGGTAGGCGCTTGAAAAAGCTTGATCGCCGCACCGCCATGATCTTCCTACCTTTCGGAAAGGCAGGGACCGTTGGCGGACGCAACCGCGCCGCGATTTCGTTGGCGAGCCCCTCCGCCAGCGTATTGCATACCTTACCGCGAATCGCCGAAACTCCAAGCACTCGAAGTGAAACCACTCGTATCGCGCAGGCGCCCAATAGGCAGCGCACAACCTTTGCGCGTCGGTGTGCTCGCCATAGCCGGCACGGTGCGCTTCGTGACGCGATGACGCATCGGCCCACGCCATGCGCAACGGTGAGAGGTGGGGTCGGTCACAGTGGCGAGGTCTCGAGCGGCCCGCGGTTGCCGGCGCGTCGGTGGCGTATGCACCAGGTGAGCGCGACCGCGTAGCCGAAGAGCTGCGGCAACGGCGGTAGCGCTCGATGGCGACGAGTGATATTCGTACACACGGTGATTCGGTGTTTTCCATACAGTTCGACGGCATCGGACATACCAGGGATCGGGGGCGACCCGGCGACGCTTCGCCAGAGATCGGCTGTCGGATGGGTGGTGGGTTACTCGACGAATTGCGCACGGCCGACGAAAGATAAGCGGTTGTCAGTGGTTTGGCATGCTGCTCGTCGGCGGTGCGGGCGCGGTTGCCCGCTTCCGGATCGACCAGTTCATCACCGCACGCGCCGGTGGTTCGTTTCCGTCAGGCACTCGTGGTCGACCTCAGTGGCGCGGCCATTCTCGGCCTGATCGGCCACCTGCTTGGGGAACATCTGTAAGTGAGCCGACCGACCCGGTGATCACTGGCCGCCCACGCATTGCCACGACCGGGCATTGGCCGTATCAGTATGTGCCATCTAAGCTTTCGCGGATGGCTTGCTGCGCCTCTGGAGGCAGTGTGTGCAGGATCTCGCGTACCCGCGCCCGATGCCGTTCCACCGCCTTTCGCTGCGGATAGCCGGGGGTGGGCTGAAGCTGCGGTGGCACGCCGCCGATTTCCTCGACACCGCCGTCCTGCTGACCGGCCTCGACCATCGCCCGCTCCTCGGCCATCTGAGCCTCGTCCTTCTCTTCGGACATGCCGATGGGACCGATGCGCCGGCCGTTGAGGAACTGCCGGACCTCCGGTTGTCGGCTGGTCAGCAACACCTCCCGGGGCCCGAACATCGTCAGCTTGCGGCGGAACAGCATTCCCATGTTGTCCGGCACGGTGCGGGCGATGTTGATGTTGTGCGTGACAATCAACAACGTGCAGTCGAGTTGTGCGTTGATGTCGATGAGTAACTGACTCAGATAAGCCGTGCGCACCGGGTCCAGCCCCGAATCCGGTTCGTCGCATAGCACGATCTGCGGCTCAAGCACCAACGCGCGCGCCAGCCCAGCGCGCTTGCGCATACCACCGGATATCTCGCCGGGAAACTTGTCCCCGTCGTTGGCCAAGCCCACCATGTCGAGCTTCTCCATGACAATCTGGTGGATCTCGCTCTCTTTCTTCCTGGTGTGCTCGCGCAGCGGGAAGGCGGTGTTGTCAAACAACGTCATTGACCCGAACAGCGCACCGTCCTGAAACATCATTCCGAACAGCGTGCGAATCTCATTGAGCTCGCTGGCCGTAGCCTCGACGAGGTTTACCCCGTCGACCATGATCTTGCCGCTGTCGGCGGGCAACAGCCCGATCAGCGTCCTCAAGAAGATCGTTTTGCCGGTACCCGACGGGCCCAGCAGGACACTGACTTCGCCCTCGGGCAGAGTCAGCGTGACATTTTCGAAGATCCGCTGGGGCCCGAACGACTTAGTGAGACCTTCGATCTCGATTGCCACCCCCATGTTCAATCCCTCGCCTCTACCACCGTCAACGAACTGATTTCAACCACGCTTGCCCTTGTGGGTGTGTAGCGCGTTGGAGTGTCCACGGCTTCTCCCTCGCTCGATCGGAGGACAGTTGTTCCCCCAACGACATGTCGAGTGGGTAGAAGCCATCAGCGCCGACGGCGCTATGGTGGCGAGCCTCATCGCCGGCCGCGAAAGAACTTGCGGTTGCCGCCATCGTAGCAGCGCAGCGAGTCAGCGCGCCACGTTCACCGCCGCAGTCGTCGTCACACGAGATCCACCTGGACGCCGATGATCGTCACGACAACGGCGGCCACGACCAGGCCGAGCGCCCACACGATTCGGCGACCGCCCACATGCTTGGCCAGCAGCACGCCGAGGCACCCTAAGGCACCGGCGGACGCCACAAGGGCGATCCAGGACATCCGCGGCAGCAATGTACCCATTACCAATGGCAGCGCAGCGCCGGCGAAGCTGGACGTGCCCGCCACGGTCGCCGAGGCGACCGAGTCGCGAAGCACCGACCTGCCGAGGTTCGTCGCCGCCAGTCGACCGGACCGGGTGAACATCAGTTGGCGTTCGGCTCGTACCAACTCCAATCGGTTCTGGCTGTACTCGGCGACGAACAGCGTCAGCACCGCCGAAGCGAAGGCGACAATGCCGACGCGGGCGCTCAAGCCCAGGCTCAGTCCGACGCCGCGCAGCACGGTTGCCGATGCCAGGGTAAGGGCGTTGAGTATCCCGTCCGACACGCCCAGCGCCATCGCAAACATCATCCTTCCCGACTGGCGCAGACGGGTCGCGCTGCGGCGCCTCACTGTAATCACCGAGTTCGAGGCACCCGCTCGATGATGCGGTTGCCCACAACGATTTCATCGATGCTGTGCACCGCCGCGCCGGTCTTCTCGATCTGTCTGATCAACTGTGTCGCGTCAATGGATTCGCCTTCGACCGTGACCTCAAGACCGACCGTCTCCAGATCGATCTCCGATACGGTGATGTTGAGCGCCTCAACACCAGCAACGTCATCGATCGCCGCGGCCAGCTCCAAAAGATCCGGTCTCGTAATTGCCTTGTCAACATCCAACTGCATGCGACGAATATTCATCGCGGGCTCCTCTGAGGTCATTCGGTCTATGTCCTGCTCCGTGGTCGCATTCGGGGAGCCGCCCTGGCGCAGCGAAACTCGGCCGCTCTCTCCCGTCATTCGCTTCCACACTATGGGAGCCTCGTCGACCCATGTGAGATCGGATCTGCTTGACTTCGTTTCTCCGCGCGGGAGACGGAGTCCGGGTGGAAACGGCTTCCCGACGTTAGGGTTCGGTAAATGCTTGTACGACAAGGGGTTTTGCTCCGCGCGCGTGAGCGGAGAGAGGCCAGCCGTTGCCCGCGGTTTCAGGCTGCGGCTGGGACCAGAGAGCTAAAGCGTCGCCGAGACGTTGTCGGCGGCCGGTTGAGATTGCCGGGGTTCGGCGTTGGGCGCCGGCTGGCGCGGGCTGCGTCCGAGGCGGCGTTCGACGTCGAGGATGCGCAGTGTCGTGTCGATGACGGTATCGGGGTTGAGGCTGATGGAGTCGATGCCGATTTCGACGAGATATTCGGCCATGTCTGGGTAGTCGGACGGGGCCTGCCCGCACAATCCGGAGTGGATGTTGTTGCGGCGGCATCCCTCAACCGCCAGGCGGAGCATTTGCTTGACGCCCTCGTCGCGTTCGTCGAAGTCGAAGGCGACGATCTCGCTGTCGCGGTCCACCCCCAGGGTGAGCTGGGTAAGGTCATTGGATCCGATGGAGAACCCGTCGAAAAGTGGGGCGAAGCGGTCGATAAGTATGACGTTGTTGGGGATTTCGCACATCGCGTAGATCTGCAGGCCGTCCTCACCGCGCCGCAGGCCCAACTCGGCCATCCGTGCCAAAACGGTCTCGGCTTCGACCACGCGACGCACGAATGGCACCATCAAGATGACATTGGTGAGTCCCATGTCTTCGCGTACCCGCCGCATTGCCCGGCACTCCAACGCGAAGCCTTCGGCGTAGGCGGGGTGCGCGTACCGTGACGCGCCCCGGAAGCCGAGCATCGGATTGTCTTCGTGGGGTTCGAAATCTGTGCCGCCGATGAGGGTGGCGTATTCGTTGGTTTTGAAGTCCGACATGCGCACCACGACCGGTTTGGGCCAAAACGCCGCGGCGATGACGCCGATCCCTTCGGAGAGGCGCTGCACGAAGAAGCTTTGGCCATCGGGGTAGCCGCGGGTGAGCTGGGCGATGCGGTCGCGGGCGGCGGGGTCGCTCACCCGATCCGGGTGGAGCAGGGCCAGCGGATGCGCGGTGATCGATTCGCTGATGATGAATTCCATGCGGGCCAGTCCCACTCCGTCGTTGGGCAGGAATGAGGTCTTGAACGCCAAGTCGGGATTGCCGAGGTTGATCATGACCTTGGTGGCGGGGCGCGCGATTTCGGTGATCGGGCTGCGGTTGACGTGGAAGTCGAGCTGGCCGCGATAGATGCGTCCGACCTCGCCGTCGGCACACGACACGGTCACCTCCTCACCGCTTGCGATGTGCTCGGTGGCCTCACCGGTACCGACGACTGCCGGAATGCCCAGTTCGCGGGCGATGATCGCCGCATGACAGGTCCGTCCGCCGCGGTTGGTGACGATGGCGGCCGCGGTTTTCATGACCGGTTCCCAGTCGGGGGTTGTGGTGTCGGCCACCAGAACCTCACCGGGCGCGAAGCTGGGCAGCCCGGCCAAATTCGCGATCACGTGGGCGGGTCCCGAAGCGATCTTGTCGCCCACCGCTCGGCCTTCGCCGAGGACCTCGCCCTTGGCATCGAGCACGTAGCGTTCGCCTGCCGCGGGGGCATGCTGGGAGGCAACGGTTTCGGGCCGGGCCTGTACGACGTAGAGCTGGCCGTCGACGCCGTCCAGCGCCCATTCCATATCCATGGGCCGTCCGTAATGGTTTTCGATCGCGATAGCACAGCGGGCCAGCTCGAGCACCGCGGTGTCGTCGACGCAGTAGCGGGCACGGTCGGCCTCCGGGGTGGCGATATTGCGCGTGGTGTGCTTGGTGTTGCCCTCGACAAACACCATCTTCACCGTCTTTTCACCGCGTCGGCGGCGCAGCACCGCGCGGTGCCCGCGGGCGAAAGTGGGCTTGTGGACATAAAACTCGTCGGGATCGACCGCGCCCTGTACGACGTTCTCCCCGAGCCCGTAGGAGCCGGTGATTAAGACGACGTCGCGGAACCCCGATTCGGTGTCGAGGGAAAACATCACCCCGGAGGCGGCCAGGTCGGAGCGCACCATCTTCATCACCCCGACGGACAGGGCCACTTTGAAATGGTCGAAGCCCTGGTCCATCCGGTAGTGCACGGCCCGGTCGGTGAATAGGCTTGCCAGGCAACGGCGGTAGGCATCGAGCAGGCTCTGCTTGCCGCGGATGTTGAGGTAGGTGTCGTGCTGGCCGGCGAAGCTGGCGGTGGGCAGGTCCTCGGCGGTGGCCGAGCTGCGCACTGCCAGGCTCACCTGCTCGCCATACTCCTGCTGCAGGCGCTGGTAACCGGCGAGGATCTCGTGCTCGATCGCGGCGGGTAGGGGGGCGCCGTAGACGATCTCGCGGGCCTGTTTGGCCCGATGGGCGAGCCCCGCCACGTCGGCGGGGTCGAGATCGTCGAGGGCGGCGTGCAGGGCGCCCCACGCGCCGGCGGCATCCAGTGTGTGCCGGTAGGCGTCGGCGGTGACCGCGAAGCCGTTCGGGACCCGTACCCCGGCCGGAGATAGCTTGCGGTACAGCTCGCCCAGCGACGCGTTTTTGCCGCCCACCAGGGGCACGTCGTGGACGCCGAGTTCCTCGAAGAACCGCACATAGCTGGCTTGCTTGGACTTCGTCATGATGGTTGTTCCTCCAACTCGTCGAGCATGCGGGCGGCGCGCAACCCGAGCCAGGTGTCGCGCAAAGTGGACACCGCCTCGTGGCGCGCTCCCAGACCCCCGTCGGGCCGTTGCAGCAGGGCCAGGCTTGCGGCGATTGCGGCGGGATAGCGAGGGATCACACCGAGCGCGGCGGCTAGCTCCTGGCCTCCCCACAGCGCCCCGACCGTGGTTACTTGCGTATCGGGGCACAGCCGCATCCCGATAGCCGCGTCCTCACAACCGTGCAGGAAGCCGACAACCCGGTCGCGATCCGGTGGACTGCTGCTGGCACGTCGCGCCAGCAGCATGGCCACCGCGGTGGTCTCCAGGTCCGCGCCGGGCCGCGCCCAGCCGCCCCGCGGGTCGGCCGAGGCGGCGAGCAGCTGGGCCACACCGGCGCGTTGTCCGGTATCGAAGTGCAGCAACTCCGCGAGGCGCAGTGCGCCGTCAAGGGCCGCGCGCCAATCTTGGGTCGTGGTTCGTCGCGCATTCAGCAATCGCCGCGCCCAACCCGTCAGCCATGCTTTCGGCGAACGACGCGGGGACAAACCCAACAGCTCCAGCGCCCGCAGCGCCGCCCAGCCGATGGTCAGACTGGCGTAGCCGCCATCGTCGTCTTGTGCGCCCCTCAGCCAGCGACCGGTTACGTCGGGTTGAGGAGGTTCGACGCCCAGCAGCAGTAACGATCCCAACGCCGCCAGCGTGTCGGGCGTGTTCGGCTCCTCGACGCCCCATCGGGGTGTGCGATAGAAGCAGAATCCACCTTCAGGGGTCCGCCGACTCAACACATACCTTGCCGCGGCCCGCCAATCGAGCATGACAAGGCGGGTTTCGGAGGTAGGCACCTTCGTCATCGTGCGACGATCGGGCGGTCGCGTTGGTGCTCGTCCAGCACACGCCTGTCTTGCTTCGGCATGGCTACATCGAACGTTGCGGCGGCCGGCGGCCGATAGGGTCGAATGTCACAGCCGCCCAGCGGATGCCGCCGACGTGCGGTGCCGCCTTCGCGGGCGGATCGGGCAAAGCCTTTCGCCAGCTTTACGCTCGCGCCTGCCACTTCCGCTCCGACACAGCCGTAAGGCGGCAGCCACCGGGGTGTTCACCCGCCCGGGTTCGGTGTGTAAAGTCGCTACTACATGCAATAAGTAGACGCAATAAAGCGATGGAGCTCGCTATACGCGCCGTTGTCCGGGCAATCCGGCCGGCTAGATGGCGCTAATGGCTTCTACCCGTGGGTTGTCGACTCGTGCGACCCACCCCTACAGGGTAGGAGCTGGTCATGGGCAGCGCCGAGTTTCTGCAGGTCCTGCAGAGCGCGGTTGTGATCGCGTTGGCTCCGTTGTACTCAGGGGTGTTGGCACGCGCCGAGGCGATCGTGGCGTCGAAGCGGGGCCCGAGCGTTCTGCAGCCATATCGCGATTTGGCGAAGTGGTTACGCAAGTCCAGCGCGGTCAGCGATCAGGCTTCATGGGTGTTCCGCGGTGCGCCATTCGTGGCCTTCGCTTGTTACCTGACCGTGTCGGCGATCGTCCCGATCATCACCAATGAGCCGTTGCCGCTTGCCTTTCTGGCCGATCTCATCGGCGGCGCGTTTGTGCTCACGCTGGCGTCATTCGTGATCTCGCTATCGGGTTTGGACACCGCCAGCCCCCTCGGCGGTTTGGGAGCGAGCCGCGCGAGTTGGATAGGCAGCCTTGCCGAGCCCGCACTAATCCTGGTCTTCTTCACGGTGGGCGCCGTTTCAGCCTCGGACAACCCCTATTTGATGAATCACGCGGTCGCCGACTCTCCCTATGTGCTCGTGCTACCCACCCATCTACTGGGGACGGTCGCGTTTTTCCTGCTTGTCCTGGTGGAAAACGGGCGCATCCCGATCGATAGCCCGACGGGTTCGATCGAGATCTCAATGATCGAGGAAGGCCGGGTGCTCGAATACTCGGGCCGGTCCTACGCCCTGGTCAAGTGGGGCTCCTGGATGAAACTGCTGCTGCTGTCGTCGATATTCATGAACGTGTTCGTGATGCCTTGGGGCCTCGGCAATGCCACGACGATCGGCGGCGGCCTGATGGCGATTCCGGCGTTATTGGGCAAGCTCGCGATTTGCGGGCTTTTGATCGTCGTCATCGACACGTCGTTCGCCAAACTCCGGTTCTTCCGAATCGCCGAATTCCTCGGTGCCTCATTTCTTTTAGCTCTGGTCGGCATCGCAACCTCGTATGTGATCGGAGCATGAGCATGGAGAGCCTGACGGCAACGTCGACCGCGGGTGTGTTACTCGATCTATGTGGCGTGTTGATGCTGTTGTGCGCGTTTGCATGCCTGGGCTCGAAGCTGTTCAACCGGTACCTCACCTATTACGGCGCACAGTCCTGGCTGCTCGCGATCGCCTGCGGAGTGGTTGCCTATAGGTTCGGCCGCATTGAACTGTGGGCCCTGGCCGTAATCACGTTAACGGTCAAGGGCGTTGGGATCCCGCTAGCCGCAAGGCGGCTGCTGATCGAGCGGCTGGAACTTAAACGTGACGTCGCGATGTCCACTGGATTGTCGACGGCCATTATTTTCGGCGGTGCGCTGACCGCGTTCTCTTACTTGGTGACTCGGCCGCAGCTGCTACCCAAGGGGCTGGTGGCATCCGCGGTGGTCCCGCTGTCAACCGCGATGATCCTGCTCGGCTGCGAAGTCATGGTGGTGCGGCGCCACACCGTCGCCCAGCTGATCGGCTGGCTGCTCGTGGAGAACGGGGTGTTTCTGGGCGCGATTACGCTGGTGGCAACCTTTCCGTTCATTGTCGAAGCCGGGGTTTTTCTCGACATCGTCGCCGGCGTACTCATCATGGTTGTTTTTGTCTCGGGCATGACCCGTCAGCTGGCCGAGGCGAGTTCGGCCGAACTCAGGGAGCTGCGGGGATGACCGCGCTCGTGGTCCTGATCGCGTTGTTGCCGTTGGCGACCACGGCGACCGCCATCGCCGGCGCAAAGGCACGGGTAGCCGGCTACACGGCTATTGCCGCGGGCTGCGGATCGCTCGGACTATCAATCTGGCTGCTCCTGTGGATCGGCGGCCACCGTGTGCTGTCGGCCCTGTCGGGCTTCGTCTATGTCGACGGATTGAGTGCGTTCTTCTTGTTCACCGTGGCCGTGGTCGTGTTGCTTTCTTCGCTTGGATCGGCAGCTTATCTTCGGGCACAGGAGAATTCGGGGCTGCTGAGTTCATTCCAGGTGCGGATGTACTTCGGATTCTTCGGCGCGTTCGCCGCGCTGATGCTGGCGTCGCTCAGCACAGGAAACCTGGGCATGCTGTTCGTGCTGATCGAGGCGAGCACGCTGGCCAGCGCCGCGCTGGTCGGTTTGGAAGCACAGGCCAGTTCGCTGGAGGCAGCATGGAAATACATCATTATCTCCTCGCTCGGTGTCACCATCGCACTTGTCGGCACCATGTTCCTCTTCTACTCCGGCACCGGCCTGGCACTGACCGACAACCTCAGGTTGACCTGGCCGTACCTGTTCCAGCACGCATCCGAATTAGCCCACCCCGCACTGAAGTTGGCATTCCTGCTGGCCGTGGTGGGATACGGCACCAAGGTGGGGCTGGCGCCGATGCACACCTGGTTACCGGACGCGCACTCCGAAGCCCCGAGCCCGACCAGCGCGATGCTATCCGCGGCGCTGCTGAACACCGGAATGTATGCGATCATCCGCTTTCTGGCTATCGCCCGCACGGGCCTCGGCACCCACTACGTGCAGGTGGTGATGCTCTCGTTCGGGTTTGCTTCGGTCCTTATAGGAGCGCTATTCCTGGTCACCACAACCAATTTCAAGCGACTGTTCGCCTACTCATCGGTCGAGCATATGGGAATCATCGCGATCGCGCTCGGGTTCGGTGGGCAGCGGGTGCTGGCAGCGCTGCCGATTGTCACGGGCCTCACCGCACTGCTGGTGCTCGGCCTGTGGATCCCCACTGGGTTGCACACCGTGATCCTTGGATCAATCGGAGCGTTGACGTGACCGGTATCGACGCCACTACGTGGCAGGCCACCCTGCCCAGCCGGACACGGATGGTCCAGGAAGACAAGGTTTTTCGTGTCGACGTCCCAATCAGCGAGCTGCAAGCCACCGTACAACAGCTGACCGCCAGCGCCCGTCTCGCCGACATGTTCGCCGACCACGGACCCGGCGCGGACCCGATCTTACGATTGACGTGGGCGCTCGACACAGAAGCGCATCCCTATCTCCTGACCGAAACACCTTGTGCTACAGCTGAGTACCCCTCGTTATCCGTCATCGAACCAGCGGCGTTCGTGGAGGAATGCGAGATCTACGAGCAGTTCGGGCTGCGCCCCGCCGATGGCGGCCCGCTGAACCGAATCGCGCTGCCACCCCATGCAGGAGCCGAATTCCCCCGCTTGGGCCGAGCGCCCACCCATGAACCCGCCGATGTCCGCGCCCCGCACACCGTCGGTGGGGCCGCGTTCGAATTCCCATTCGGGCCGGTACGCGCGGCCGGCTTCGAGTCGTTGTACTACGGCCTGGTCACAAGCGGCGAGGAGGTGGTCGACCTCTACCTCTTCACCTGGCACAAATACCGTGGCATCGAATGGCGATTGCGCGGAATGACGCCGCGGGAGGCGCTGTTTCTTGTCGAACGGGCGGAGGGCCTGTCGGCGGCTTCACATGCGTGGGCGTTCGCCGCCGCCATCGAAACGGCGCTCGGCATCTCGGTCTCACCTGCCGCCAGCCGGATCCGTGCCGCGGCAGTGGAATTCGAACGGATCTACAACCACGTCGCCGCGATCGCCGCATTGTGCCAGTCCACCGGCCTCGCGGTTGGCCAGGCGGGTAGCGAAATCGTGCTGGAGCAGCTCTTGCGGTTGGCCGCACGATTCTTCGGACACCGGTACCTATTCGGTGTCGTCGATATCGGGGGCGTCGCCCGCGGGGTCGACCTTAGGGGACTCAGCGCCGAAACCCACATGGCCTGTGCCGATTTGCGACGCGTCACCGACGCGTTGAACAGCACCAACTCGTTCCTCGACCGCTTGGAGGCGACGGGTGTCATCACCACGGCGCAGGCCGGTTCGCTCGGTCTCGTCGGTCCGGTGGTGCGCGCGAGCGGCATTGCCCTCGATACGCGCCGCGATCACCTGCAGCCACCGTATGACGACCATCCGGTGCAAGTTGCGCTTGCCAGCGGCGGCGACGCGCGGGCCCGGTACCGAGTGTTCTTGGCCGAAATCGACGAGGCGTTGCGGCTGATCGACGAACTCGCCATTCCGGATTCCAGCGTCGGTTGTGAACCGGCGCCGATTCCGCAGCGGGCCGGATCCGGCCTCGGCTGGGCGGAATCGCCACGAGGCGAGGCGCTGGTGTGGGTCGAACTCGGTTCCGACGGGCGAATTCTTCGGTGCAGGCTGCGGCCTGCGGCGGTGCGTAATTGGCGCGCCTTCGGCGACGCGGCACGCTCCCAGAACGTTTTCACCGACATTCCGATCATCGAGGCCAGCTTCTGGCTCACCGCAGCCGGGAGGGCACGCTGATGGCACTGTGGTTCCTTCGTGGATTGCGCCGAGGCGTAGTGACGACTCGTTACCCGCGCGGGGCGCCGGAACCGTGGACACGTGAGTTGCCCAGCCCACCGGTGTTCGACGCCTCGCCGCTGGATACCGGCGTGGCCGACCGGTTGGTCGCAATGTGTCCGAGTTCCGCGCTGCGACGCGACGACGACGTTCTGATCTATGACGTCGGCGCCTGCACCTCCTGCGGCCGCTGCCTGGCGGCCGCACCCGCCGTCGTGCGCCCCAGCGGGGTTTTCGAACTGGCCGCTACCGCCCGCGAACAGCTGATCAAACACATTGGGTTGCGTAAATCGTCCCCGCCGGAAGGACTCTCATGACGGAAACGGTGGCCGTGGTGCCTGATTGCGCGGTTGCCACGGCGGAATCGAAGCAGCTCCTGATATTCGTCTCGGCCCCGACGGGTTGTTAACCCCCCGGCAGCAGTTATAGGAGCCACCAATGCTTTACGAGTTCTGGCAAAACTTCATCCACAACTTATTCAAGCCGCTGTTGTTGTTCTTCTATTTCGGCTTCCTGATCCCGATCTTGAAGGTGCGGTTTGAAATCCCGTACGTGATCTACCAGGGACTGACCATGTACCTGCTGCTGGCCATCGGCTGGCACGGCGGCGAAGAGCTCGCCGAAATCAGCCCGTCGAGCATCGGACGCATCGTCGGATTCATGGTGGTGGGCTTCGCCTTGAACTTCCTGATCGGCATTATCGCCTACTTCGTGCTCAACCACGTGACTGCCCTGCGGCGGATCGACCGGGCGACGGTGGCCGGGTATTACGGATCGGACTCGGCGGGGACCTTTGCCACCTGCGTGGCGGTGCTCACCAGCGTCGCCATCGCCTTCGACGCCTACATGCCCGTCATGCTGGCCATTATGGAGATCCCCGGCTGCCTGGTGGCGCTGTATCTGGTGGCTCGACTGCGTGCCCGGGGAATGGATGCGGCAGGGAAGATGCCGGATGAGGCGGGCTACGCGACGCCGGCGACCGTGGGGGCGGGGCCCGGCACCGCCGCGCGGCCCGCTTACGGCCAGAGCCTGCGATCCCAGCAGGAACATCAGACCGGGCACGAGCCGGAAACCTCCCCGGAACAACGCGAGCATCCCGAGGGAAACCCCCTGGGCGGAGATGCCGCGCGGCACAACACCACAGCCACGCTGCGGGAGGTCTTGCTCAATCCCGGGCTGTGCCTGCTGATCGGCGCCGTCATCGTCGGCTTCATCAGTGGCCTGCAAGGCCAAAAGGTGATCCACGACGACGACACCTTTTTCGTGTCGGCGTTCCAGGGCGTCCTGTGCCTCTTCCTGCTTGAGATGGGCATGACGGCCTCCCGCAAGTTGCGCGACCTACGGTCGGCGGGACTCGGCTTTGTGCTATTTGGTCTGCTCGCACCGAATTTCTTTGCGACGCTGGGTATTCTCGTCGCCCACACCTATGCCTACTTGACCGACACGGCGTTCAAGCCCGGAACCTACGTGCTGTTCGCGGTGCTGTGCGGTGCGGCGTCTTATATCGCCGTCCCGGCGGTGCAGCGACTGGCGATCCCGGAGGCCAGCCCGAGCCTGCCTCTCGCCGCATCGCTGGGCTTGACGTTTTCCTACAACGTCACCGTCGGGATTCCGCTCTATATCGAGATTGCCCGGATCATCGGGCTGCACTTTCCGTAACCACAAATCGCCACGCAGGGAGGGCTTGTCATGACGGCGGCAACAAGCACGGTGCGACGGGACTCGGCGGCCGAGGATCTGCGCCGTAGCGTGCGCAAACTGTTTGGGCGTAGCCTGCATATCCGCACCGTTGACACGGGCTCCTGTGCGGTGTGTGAGCAGGAAATACGGTTGCTCGCGGCGCCCCACTACGATCTGCACCGGCTGGGATTCTTTTTTACCCCGGCCCCGCGTCACGCCGACATTCTCATGGTGACCGGGCCGGCCGTACGAGCGTTCGACGTGGCGTTGCGCAAGACCTACGACGCCACGCCCGAACCCAAGCTCGTGATGGCCGTCGGCGCCTGCGCGCTCGGCGGGGTTTATCCCGCAGACCCGATCGCCCACGGCACGCTCGACGCGGTACTCCCCGTCGATGTATACGTGCCGGGCTGCCCACCCAGTCCGATGGCGCTACTACAGGGACTGATGGTCGCGGTGGGTCGGCTTGCCGAGAAGGTGTCCGCAATGCCCTTCGTGGATCAAGGTGAGCTGCCGTGATCGAATGGGTTATGTTCGGCGCCGCCGCAGCGTTGTGGGTCGCGGCCACGGCGACTGCGTTCGTCCCAGCACACGGTCCGGTGCGGCTTTCGCCCGCCCTGGGTGGTGCGGGTGGCTTGGCCGCGCTCATCGGCGGGGTCAGGCTGTTGCTCATGCATCCCGGGTCGGTGTCTAAGACGTTGGGCGGCAACGACATAGTCGGCGCCTTGACGCTGCGGCTCACGCCGCTGGCCGGTGTGTTCGTCGCGGTGCTGGGCGCCGTCGCGATCGGAATCGCCTGCTATGCGCCGCGATACCATGCCGTGGGCCGGGGCACGTCGCTGTACCTCGCGATCTACCATCTCGCGCTGCTGGCCACGCTAACGGTACTGATTGCGGGCACAGTCGTGGTGTTCCTGGTGGCATGGGAGTCGATGGCGTTGTTGTGCTATCTGATGATCCTGCGCCATCAACGCCGCGAGGGGGTTGCCGCGGGCGCGTTCTGGTTCCTCGCACTTTCCGAGGTCGGCTTCGGGCTGATCGTCGCGGCATTCGTGCTTCTTGCCGCCGATGCGGGCAGCACAGATTTCGCGACGATTGCCATGCGATCGGGGCACGTCTCGCCGGGGTCTCGTGACGCGATATTCCTGCTGGCGCTCATTGGTTTCGGGTTCAAGGCGGGCTTGGTACCGCTGCACGTGTGGTTGCCGGAGGCACACCCCGTGGCACCCGCCGACGGTTCCGGATTTCTGTCCGGAATGGTGGTAAAGCTTGGCGTCTACGGCATCCTGCTGTTCGCCACCGAGCTGCTCGGTGCGGGTCCCGCATGGTGGGGTCTCATAACCATGGGCCTGGGCGCGCTCACCGCGGTGCTTGGCATCCTGTACGCGCTCACCGAACGCGACATCAAGAAGTTCCTTGCCTATTCGACGATCGAGAACGTGGGAGTTATCGCCATCGCAATTGGAGCCGGGATGACCTTCACCTCCTACGGGCAGCCGGTATTGGGCGCATTCCTGCTGCTTGCCGCGCTGTATCACGTTGCTAACCATGGCCTTTACAAGACGCTACTGTTCTTGGAGGCCGGGGTGATCGAGCACGCCACCGGCACCCGCGACATGGATCGGCTCGGTGGTCTGGTTCACCGGTTGCCACGTACCGCGGTGATCAGCATGATAGGCACCCTCGGAATTGCGACGTTGCCGCCGCTGAACGGTTTCGTCTCCGAATGGCTGATCTTCCAGGGACTGTTTCAGGGTTTTCGGATACCGAGTCATCTCGTGGGCATCTTGATCGTCGTGGCAGCGGCCTGCCTGGGGCTAACGGGAGGCCTGGCCGTGTGCGCCTTTGTGCGCGCGTATGGTATCCCGTTCCTAGGCATGGCGCGGACCAAAGATGCCGCTGCCGCCGAGGAATCCGGACAGCCTGTGCTCGGAGCCGCACTCTTGGCTATGGGGTGTGTGGCACTCGGGGTGGGGGCACCTTTAGTGATCACGGCTCTCGGACGTGCCGTCCACACCGTTACCTCGGTCAACCTGCTGCCGCGGGTGATGGTCGATAAATTGACCATCATTCCGGCGAACACGGATTTTTCGGCGTTCTCCCCAACGTACCTTGCGGCATTCATGGTTGCCGTCTTGATCGTGCCGGTCATGATCCATGCCGTTGGACGCCCGAAGGCGCCAAGTCGGCGGACCCCGGTGTGGGACGGTGGGATCGTCACCTTCAAACCGCGAATGCAGTACTCGGCCATGACATTTGCCGCGCCCGTACGGGTGACATTCGACCGCCTATATCAACCGACGGTCACCCTGCAGCGAGCGTCCGACGAGCCCGCCGGGAGGTCCGGGCCGGTGCACTACGAAGCCGAGGTCACACCGCTGTTTCAACGTTACTTGTATCGTCCGGTCATAACCGCCGTGCAATATTGCGCGCGTCTGGTGACCCCGATCCAATCGGGCGATGTCAACTTGTACCTGCTCTACGTATTCCTCGTCGTCCTAGTCGCCTACCTGCTGGGGGCACTTGGCAGCGGATGACGGTGCACACCGATACGAGCAGTCGCTGTGGCGGCGTACTGATGATGAGAGGATACTGGCGCCGATGGCTACCGACGTAACCGTTCTGCGGGTGTTCACCGACATCGACGGCAGATTCGGAAACCTGCTCGGCGTGATTGACGCCGCTGCAGTGCCAGACGCGGACCGACAACGCATTGCGACCCAATTGGGTTATAGCGAAACAATTTTCGTCGATCTTCCGAAGCGGGGGAATGCTACGGCCGAGGCTCACATCTTCACGCCGGCCATTGAATCGCCATTCGTTGGCCACCCCGCCGTGGGAGCGGCTTGGTGGCTGCGTGACCGTGGCACACCCGTTCGAAGCCTACGGCTCCCGGTCGGCATCGTCGAAGTCGATTACGCCTCAGAGCTGGCGATCATCCGGGCATACGCCGAATGGACTCCTGAATTCGTGATGCATCAACTGATCTCGCCTCAGGATGTCATCGATGCTGACCCCAGCGACTATTCCGACGACTTCCCGCACTATGTATGGGCTTGGATCGACCGAGACGCCGGGCGCGTGCGCTCCCGCTCGTTCGGACCCGAGCTTGGCGTGCAGGAAGACGAAGCCACCGGCGCCGCGGCAATACGCATCAGCGAGTACCTCAGCCGCGATCTGACCATCACCCAGGGCAAAGGGTCACTGATCCACACCCTGTGGAGCCCGAATGGCTGGGTAAGCATCGCTGGTCGTGTCGTTCGCACAGGAGTGGCGCACCTAGCCTGACCGGCCGGCACATATTTTCAGATTGCGGGAGCGCTCTCCACCGCTCAGCCGGACCCTACAGTTTCCCGGCTGACGTCGCGATTCGAAGCGATGCCGAACACCCGCCGAAACGAGTCCTCGCCGTAGCTGGTGGGTTCCGGTTGCCCCGGTTCCAATCGGAACGTCCGCACACCATCGGGGCGGCGCTGGGCTCGCAGGAACAAGTAGGCCGGATCGTGTCGCGAGCTGAGGCTATGCGCGAGGTCGTACAAGTGCGTGACGAAAACCACTTTCACCCCGCTTTCGACCATGGCCCGCACCACGTCTCGCGCGATTTGCGATCCTTCCCGCTCGTTCGTCGCGGCAAACGACTCATTGCACAACAGCATTGACGCCGAGCCGACGAAGTCGGCGATGTCGCTCATACGGGCAAGTTCTTCGTCGAGCTTGCCGTGGGTGTGGGTGTCGTCTTCTTCGCGCTTGAAGTGCGTGAAGACAGCGTCTCGGACGTTGGCGCGAAACGATGTGGCGGTGACAAACATGCCGGCTTGCATCATCACCTGCGCCGCGCCCAAGCTGCGCAAAAACGTGGACTTCCCGCCTTCGTTGGCGCCGGTGATCACGATCAACGACTTCGCGTCGCCGTCGACGTCATTGCCGGTGACCCGCTTACCGGCGGTCAGGCACAGTCCCACGTCGCGCAGGTCGCGGCAGCAGAGCTGTGGCGGGCCGATCGGTGTGGGAATCGGAAAGCAGGTGGGCACACCGGCTTTGGTGAGCTGATCGTAAAGGTTCGCGCAGGCCAGGTAAAACCCCAGTTCGGTGCGCAGCCGGCCAAAGAACCCCTCGACGTGATCTGCAGATCGGGTGACCGTATTGGCAATGTCGTTGATGGCCCGCCCGGCTAACTCGGTTAGCGCCTGCGCGCCGGTTTCGTCGCGCTCATCAACAACGAAGCCGCAACCGCTGCTGCGGTTTCCGGTCAATTTGTCCCACCAATTACGGCGAGGTGGCTGGTGAAGGAGATAATCCACGCCCTTGTTACCCATTCCGAGCGCGGCGCTGAGCAGAACACCTCGCGGAAGATGCAACTCGCGAAGGTCCGCGTCGAGCTGCTCGAGGTACTCGTCGCCGATCTGCTCGCCAATCATCGCCAACAGCTGCCGAAACCCCGGCGAGCGAAATCCGTTGGCATGCTCATCGCACAGGCTGCGCAATTGCCGGAGGTTGCCGACCAGCAGTTCGAGAATCCGAACGGAGCGACGCAGGATGGCCTGTGGGTCGCGGGACATCAAACCGCCGAGGAACACCTTGCGCCGAACTTCGACACCGTCGACCGCGACGTCATACATCCGCTGCACCGCGGCACGATTGGCCAGGCAATCCGCCAAGACTTGCTGACGGTAGACGATGACGTCGGGATCGACAACCGCCTGTGGCACTATCTTTTTGGCGGTGTCGAGCAAGAATTCGTCGCCGGCGGCCATCGCTTTGTAGATCCGCCGGAGCTCGAGATCGTCATCGACGAGATTCTGCAATGGCCACGGAAGCCGCGGCGCTAGGTCGGGGTCGTGAACGGGGTGTAGCAGTCGAACCTTCATTGGCTGATCCTCCGCCCCAGCGCCTCGTAGCTGAGGCCGTACTTGTCGGCTAGTGCGGCGGCATAGGCCAGGCCGTCCGCGGGTCGGCGGGTGAACTTGAATGTCCGCCGAGTTGGATCATCCTGGGCCACTTCGCCGACCATGCTCACACACGCCGGATCCAGTGTGGACAGCTCGTCGAGGAAGCTGACGTAAACCGCGACGCAGCGCAGCTGGATGATTCGTTCGAGCACCTCACGGCCGATCAACAGGGCATCATTGACGGTGGTCGACGAGAAGCTCTCGTTCATGATGATGATACTCGCATCGGTTGCGCGCGAAAGGATGTCATGAATCCGTACCAGCTCGTTGTCGAGCTTTCCGTGCAGCGTCGACAGGTCTTCCTGCCTTTCGAAATGGGTGAAGATCTGATCGGGCAATGTCAGTCTGGCGTCGCTGGCGGGTATCGGGCACCCAATCGAGGTGAGATAGGCGCATTGGCCGATGGTCCGGGCGAAGGTCGTCTTACCGCCCTGGTTCGGACCGGTAACCACGAAAATCCGCTCGGATTCCGTCAGGTGAAAGTCGTTGGTAACAAGGCGTCTTTCGTCTTGCACCGCGTTGATTGCCAGCGCCAGGTCGAAGGCGTCCCGGGCGTCCACGACGCCCGGCTCCTGGGTGACACGCGGATAGGTGAACGCTAGCCCGGCCGCGGTGAAGCGTTGGACGAACGCAAGGTATGCCAGATAGAACTGGATCTCGTGCTCAAATCTGGCGACGACGGGTTCGATGAAGTGTTCGTATCGGCGGCAGAAGTCACCGAGCAGCGTAAAGACCTCCGGATGAAGTTCGGCGACGCATCCGAGGATCTGCTCCTCGATATGGTTCATGTCTTTGAACTCCGGAAGGGCGACACGATAGTCCTTGCTGGACTCGGTGGCGAAGCGTTCGAATGTCTCGGCAACCGCCGAGCTGTAGTCGTTTTGGCCGTCGAACTTTTCGACGTGGACCCGAAGGCCCTCGATGTGCACCGTGTATCGCACTTTGCGCAGCTGGTCCCGCATCGATTCGGTGTCGGCCACCAGCGTGGTGAACGCTTCGCTGGTGACGTAGCGGGTTACGTGTTCGCCGAAGTTGCATAGCCCCCGCGAACGCGGCCGGACGTGGGCGAGATCGTCTCGCAGCAACGCCACCGTGTGGCAATAGCTTTCGATCGCAGCGACCAGCCAGCCCTGTCGCTGTAGCCGATGCCAGGCGTTCCTGGCCACGTGAAGCCGGCCCCGCATCGCGCGCATGCCCTCGACGAAATTCTGTATCGGTGACCGTGTTTCCTCGTTTTCGAGATCACGGAAGACCTGCTGGCGGTACTCCACCGTAGGCACGTCGTGCAGGGGCGTGTAGAAGATGCTTGCGATATCACTGTCACCATATCCAGCCGTAACCGCGGCGACGATCTGGTCGAGATGGAGATCGGCCAAACAATCCGGTGGTGGTATGTCGGCACCCCTCATACCGTCGACATCCGGACCAAGGATGCTGGTAAAGCCCGCCATTACCCTCACCTGCCTTCTACCGCGCGTCGTTCACGTGGTAGAAGCCATCAGCCGGTGCGGCAGTTAAGGCGAGCTTCATCGCCTTGCTCCATGCTACCCGCGATCACTGGGTTCGCGCTTGTCAGATTGGGTCCCTTACGCGGTCGCGATCGCGTTGGCCGCCTCCGTGGCCTCGTATGACACGGCGCTGGCCCCCAGCGTGGACACGAACTGTTCGTGAATCGCCGCGGCTTGCGCCGCCATCGCCTGATACATCTGCGCGTGTACCGCGAATTGCATGGCCGTCAACGCCGACACCTCGTCGGCGGCGGCCGGAATCACCCCGGTCGTCGGGGTGGACGCGGATGCGTTCGCGGCGGTCATGATGGAACCGATGGTGGCCAAGTTGCCGGATGCGGTGGCCAGCAACTCCGGTTGTGTAGTCACAAATGACATGGCTTCCTCCCTTGGTTGTGATAGCTCCGAACATGGTCGGATGGCGCTTGGTTGCGTGTCGGCGGCGGACTTCGGTAAACATGTTGCGGACAAACAGCATTCGATGAGTTTGCCAGGATAGGTCGACGGGCGGCGGGTTGCTTGGCCGACGGCCGGGGCAGCTCGCAGAGCGAATCGACGCGACCCGCGCACGCAGCGGACGGGCAAACGATTCTCGCGAAAGCGTCAGCGCCAACAATTGCGCCGAGACGGTGCGTCAGCTCGCTCACCCGGCATGTCATCTAACTCACCTGCCTTCTACCGTGGGTCGTTCACGCGGTAGAAGCCATTAGCCCGGTGCGGCAATCTTGGCGAGCCTCATCGCCAGACCGCCAATGTTACCCGATGTTCAAGTTATCGCGCAAAGAGCCTGGCGAACTCGTCGTCAGCGGGTCATCATGGGACAAGGCGGTGGGGCTCGCCGAAACCGCGGACGTCGCCGATGGCCCCTGGACGGCAGCAGCCAGGGAGAACGCATGTCCAATCCAACGTCAACGGGGTTCTGATGAGTTCGCCGTCGCGGCCGATCAGAAATCCGGCGCAGTTCGACGTCACGTTCTGGCTACCGCCCGGTGGCACTGACAATGGGGTCTTCGCGACTTACTGGGCAGAGTTGGCCGATCTGCAGTCCAGCGACATCGGTCCCGTACTGGCGCTACTTGCCGACGCCGACGTCGGCGGCTACGTGGCGACTCCGGGCGGCCAATTCGGCCGGCGTGCGCATTCTCCGATCCACCGCCTGTGGGTGGATTCGCTGCAGTATCACCGCGCGGAAGACGTTCTCATGGCCTACCTGAACCGCAGAGACCGCACAGACGAGAGTCAGTCGGCCACAACGTCATAGGAGTCCACCCGCCAGACTCCATCGACCAGGCTGAGCTGGTTCCAGCACGCCGTCCGCTGGCCGATGTGGTCCAGCGAGGGATCCAGCTGCTCCAGCAAGGTGGTGTTGAACGCATCGTGTGACACCAGGACGACGGGTCCCGGCCCGAGTTCGTCCACGAGCTCGAAGAACGCTCGTCGTGCCCGCTCGGCGACCGCCGCTCGGCTTTCCACGCCAGGTGCGGAATCGACACTGCCGTAACGATGTTCGACATCATCGCGACGAAGGCCGGTCATGGGCCCATAGTCGCGGTCGTTGAGCCGGGCATCAATCGTGACCGGAACGCCGGCGGCAGCGCCGATTGCCTGCGCGGTCGCCACCGCCCGCTGCAGCGGGCTGGAGACCACCGCGGTGGGATGTCGGGCGGCCAGCGCACCGGCGAGCCGGGAGACTTCGGCGATGCCGACCTCATCCAGCGGCGGGTCGCTGAGCCCGCGCAGACGCCCCTCGGCGTTGAGCGCGGTGCGGCCGTGCCGGGCCAAATAGACCCGACTCACGCTGCCCGCGTTCACAGGCTGTCCGCGAACTCGGGCACCACCGCAACCGGGCGTGTGCTGTGGCGCAACAGGTTTCGCGCCACGGTGCCGGTCACAATGTGGCTCAGGGCCGGAACGATTCCGTGCTGCGGCCGGCCGACCACGATCAGGGTCGCGGAGCAGTCATCCGCGGTCTTGAGAAGCGCCTTAACCGGATCGCCGTTCAGAAGGTGATAGGTCCACGGCACATGGGCGGCATCGAGGGCTTCCCCAACATGCTGGCGCTCGGCGTCGAGCCTTTTCTTGGCAGCTTCGGCCGACTCGGTCGAGGTGCCGGAGATGGGGCTATCTGCCATGTCCACCACGTGGACGACATGGACAGGCACATTCAGGGCGCCGGCGAGTTCAGCGGCAAAGAGCACCGCCGCCCGGCTGGCCGGGTGGCGGTCGTATCCGACGACCAATGCCATGGCGGACTCCTTGCCCACAGCTTGCCAGGTAACACAGGAGCCATCAGCCGGGCCGGCGGTTCGGGCGGGCTGCCCAGGCGGAGATCCATCGCCTCGGTACAGGCTAGCCGCTCGGCCCGGGTGGGGACCAGCGTCAACGCGATTGACCCGGCCTGAAAAAGCCGCGTAGCCTGGACCGAAAACAGGCGGTGGGGCCCGCATCCTGCAATCAAGGGATTGCCCGGCGGTTGCCAACGGTCCCTGGGAACTGATCAGCTCCGGTTGTGCGGCGTGCCAGCGAGGCACGTCGCCAATCGGAAATCGACCCAGGAGGCGACTATGAATCGAGTACAACTGCCATCGCGCCTGCCGTCCCCTGGCCAACTGCTGGCGCACTCGGTGCTTTCCCCACCGTCCCGTATTGCGATCGCGGGCGACTGGCATGCCGACACCAAATACGGCGTCGCCGCGATCGAACATGCCGCCAAGCGTGATGCGACGGTGCTGATTCACCTGGGTGACTTCGGCTACAACTTCACCGACGACTATCTGGATTCGCTCGATGATGCGCTTGACCGCTGCGGCATCGTCTTAGCTTTCGTCGACGGTAACCACGAGAACTTCGATCGGTTGTTAAGCTGGCCCGTCGATGCCGACGGCTTGCGGTACCTGCGCGAGCGCATCGTCCACTTGCCGCGAGGATTTCGATGGCAGTGGGCGCAGACCAGTTGCTTGGCCCTCGGTGGCGCCTATTCCATCGACCGCTTTCTGCGCAAGCCCGGACAGTCGTGGTGGCCCCAGGAGTGGCTCACGTCGCAGCAAGCTCGTGACGCCGCGGCCGATGGACCCGCGGACGTGATGTTCTGCCACGACTGTCCGGCCGGCATCACGGTTCCGGGCGCCGCCCGCGACCGGTTCGGGTTCCCGGCACGAGAGCTGCGGCGTTCCGAGCTTTACCGGGCACGGTTGCGGTCCGTCGTCGATGCGGTTCGTCCAGCCCGGCTGTGGCACGGGCACTTTCACCACCGCTACCAATCCGTACTCTGCGGTGACGGATATCGCACTGTGGTGGACGGTTTGGGCAAAAACGGCGGTCCGATCGACAACAACATGGTGGTGGTCAATCTGGCGGAGCTGGGCGTTCATCGGCTCAGCACCAGAGACCCCGCCCGACCAGCGTCTTCCGACTTGACCAAGCGAATCGCCGTTGGTTAACTGGCATCGGCGATGGCGCCCGCCGGGAAGCACACTTTCGAACCGCCGTAAGGCTGATGGCACCTGCGAACGCAAGGAGTCGCAGGTGGTTTGTGTCCTTTGTCGTGCCAGCCCGGTGCTCTCGGCGGCGCCGTGATGAGATCGGTAGATGACTCGTTGGTCGAATTGCGTTGCGCTGTAGCGATCGTCCGCAGGGATGCGGTGCTGCTGTTGCAGCGCGATCTGGGAGACTGGGTGCTGCCTGGCGGTCGTCCCCGTCCGCACGAGAGTATGGGCTCATGCGTGCGGCGGGAGGCTCGCGAAGAGACCGGCCTGGATGTCCAACCCGGTGGCTGCGCTCTCGTCCTGGAGGTCAACGACCCCACAACTCGTCGACGGATCGTCGAATTGGTCTTCCTCGCAGACAAGTTCGATTCTGGAGCAGAGATAACGGGTGAGCCGGGGCGGTGGCCAATGTGGGTGCCTTGGGAAGACATGAAGGACGTGGCGCTGCATCCGCCCATCGGCGGTTTCCTCCGCGAGCTATCGCGAGGGGACGGTAAACACGCCCGTTATCTGGGCAACTTGTGGCGCCCGGGGTCGATTATCTGATGACAACACTGCCATTGCCGGTCATCCAGGGGTTGCAGGTGATCACCGTCGCCGGTGGGGCGCCGGGAGTCAGCGGCTTCATCGCCTGGTTCGAGGCGCGTCTTCAAGGTCGTCGCGGGCCGCGGATCCTGCAGCCGTATTTCGACCTCCTAAAACTCTTCGGGAAGGAGACGCTGGCACCGCACGGCGCGGGTCCGTTTTTCCGGCTGGCACCGCTGGCATCCTTCGCCTGTTACCTCACCGTTCCGATGCTGATCCCCGTGCTCACCAGTTACGCGTTGCCTCTCGGCTACATGGGCGACATCCAAGGCGGTGGCCTGATTCTGGCATTCGCCAGCTTCCTGGTGGCGGCCGCCGCCGCCGAAACCGGCGACGCCTACGCGCAGTTGGCGTCCAGTCGTGCCAAGACGTTCGCGGCCATCACCGAGCCGGTGGTGCTGCTCGTGGTGTTCACGGTGGCGTTGATCACGACGACCGACCTGCCGTATGTCCTGGGAGCCACCGTGCGCAGCGGCCCCGACCAGATCGTGCGTCCCGCCCACCTGTTGGCCTCCGCAGCGCTGTTCCTGGTGATCTTGTACGAGACCGCACGCATACCGGTCGAAACGCACACCGGCACAACAGAATTTGGGATGATCGAAACGGGACGCCCGTTCGAGCATTCCGGACCGGATCTAGCCCTTCTGCATTGGGGCGCCGCGGCCAAGCAATTCGTTCTGTATGTGATCTGGCTCAATGTCTTCGTTGCCCCGTGGGGGATGGCGTCAACTACCGACGTCACCGCGGTCGGATTGGCGATCCTCGCGCTATTGGGTAAGGCCGCGCTGCTGGGTTGTATCGTCGCCGTCATCGACAACAGCTACGCCAAGCTGCGACTGTTCAAAATCACCGAATTCGTCTCGGCCGCCTTGCTGTTGGCGATCCTGGCAGTATTCACCCTGTACTTGGGAGGCGGCTGATGATCGTTCTGGCGACCACTGAGTCCGTTCCGACCGTATACGAAGGCATCGCAAACACGGTGGCGCTGATCGTGCTGCTGCTGGAGTTCGGAATGCTGCGCGCCGCGCTGCTGCGTGGGCAAGTGCGCCTATACGCCGGGCAGTCGCTGGCCGTCAGCGTATTGGCCGCCGTCGTCGCATTCGGGCGCGACGTCCCCGAACTGTATGCGCTGGCGGTTCTTTCGCTACTGCTGAAGGTAATCATCGTGCCCCTTTTGGTGGTGGGCCTGCTGCGCGAGGCGAACGAAGAGATCGCCGGCAGCGGCGCGCTTGGGGTGGCGAACGAGGTACTGATCTCCATCGCCGTGGCGGCGTTCGGGTTTTTCGCCGTCGGTGTGCTCGGCATCCATTCCCGCGTGCTGCCCACGGCCGCGCTGAGCCTGTCGGTGGCCGTGATCTTGGTGGCCTTCATCCTGATGATCGTCCGGCGCGACGTCGTCAGCCAGGCAATCGGGTTCTTCTCACTGGAAAACGGGGTCTCGCTGGCCAGCCTCGTGGTCGCCGCCGGGATGCCGCTCATCCTCGAGGTCGCGTTCTTATTCGATCTGTTGGTCGCGGTGGTGGTTTTCGGGGTGTTGATGCGCACCCATCACCGACGAACACAGTCACTGTCCACCCAGACACTTGACCGGCTGCGGGGATAGCCCATGTCCGTATTGATGGTGGTATTGGTCGTCATGCCGCTGGGCACCACGCTGGTGTGCCTCCGCGCCCCGCATCGGGTTGCTGCGGCGGTGACCGCGCTGAGCGGTGTCGTTGCGTTTGTGCTGGCCGCCGCGCTGGTGCCGGCCGGTATCGACCACACCGTCACCGCGCTGCGGTACTTGAGGGCCGATTCGTTGTCGTTGATCTTTCTGCTCGGCACCTGTTTCCTGTACGCCACCGTCGGTATCTATTCCGTCGGCTACCTCGCCGACGAGGAGCGCGCGGTGCGTGCGGGAACGGCCGAGCAGCAAGCCTCGTTCGCCCGCCACAGCGCCCGGTTCTACGTTGGCTTCAACGCATTTGCGTGGTCGATGATTTGTGCGCCGTTGGTCAACGGTCTGGCGCTGTTGTGGATCGCCGTCGAAATCACGACGGTCATTTCGGCGCTGCTGGTCGCGTTGGACAACACCGAGGGCGCGACCGAGGCGGCATGGAAGTACGTGCTGATTGCGTCGTCCGGGCTCGGGATTGGCCTGCTCGCAACCATCTTTATGTACTACGCGGGCGCACAGGTGTTGGGGCAGTCTTATGACTTGGCATTCGATCCGCTGATCAGTGCGGCCCACCAATTGCCGCAGACTCCGGTGCGATTGGCTTTCGTGCTCGCGGTGGTGGGGTATGGCACCAAGGTCGGTTTTTTTCCGGTGCACACCTGGCTGCCCGACGCACACGCCGAGGCGCCCACTCCGGTGTCGGCGCTGCTGTCGGGGTCGCTGCTGGCGGTGAGCTTTTACGCGATCCTGCGCTATTACCAGATCACCCTCGCCACGTTGGGGCCGCGCTTCCCTCAGATGGTGCTGTTGGTCTTCGGCGTGCTGTCGTTGCTCTTGGCTGCGCTGTATCTGCTCGAGCAGCGGGATATCAAACGGCTGCTTGCGTATTCGAGCGTCGAGCACATGGGCATACTGGCGATCGGCATGAGCTTCGGTGCGCCGATCGCCCTGTCCGGCGTGCTGCTGCACGTCCTGGCCCACGCCGCCGCGAAGGGCAACGCGTTCATGGGCGCGGGCGTGCTGGTGCGCAAGTTCGGCACCAAGGAACTAGGCCGAATGGCCGACGGCATCGGGGTCCTACCCTGGTCGGGTCCGCTGTTTTTGATCGCCGTTCTGGCGTTATCGGCCATGCCGCCGTTCGGCCTGTTTCGCAGCGAATTCCAGATCGTCGCCGGCGGATTTGCCCATCCCCGCAATGCCGCCGCAGCGGCCCTCGTCTGCCTGGTCACCCTGGCGTTTCTCGGCCTGACTCTTGCAACCACCCGAATCCTCTTCCGCCCCAGCCGGATCGACCCGACCACCACCGAGCCCTCCCAGATTCCCGGTGAACCCAGCCGCTGGATGGTGACACCCGTCGTCGCAGGGGTAGTGGTGTTGCTGATTCTGGGGCTTGCGCCACCGTCGGATCTGGTCAGCCTGCTCAACCACGGCGCCACCGAACTCGCGACCGGTGCACAATGACCTCCGCTACCACGACCGATCTCATTGACCTGCCGCTGGCGCGGTGGCGCGCGCAAGTGGTCGAACACGTCGGCGCCGGCGATCGCTTCGCCGGCGTGTATGCCTCCCATGATGCGAAAACGGCCCAACTGCACGCCCTCCTGGTTGGCGGTTCCTGGGTCAGCTGCCTTCGAACGCGATTGACACCGGACGCCGACGGCTCGATGTCCTACCCATCGCTGACACCCGAAGTGCCATCGGCATTTTGGTATGAGCGAGCTCTACACGACCTGTCCGGCGTGGTCCCGATCGGGCACCCCAGGCTCGAGCCGCTGCTGTTGGCCCGCCAACCCGGACAACCTTCACCGCGGCCCGGGTACGTTGACCGCGCTGCGCTCGATCGCCACGTCCACTCCAGCGCCACCGAACCGCGTGGCCCGGTGGATGTCGGCGGCGGCGGCGTGTTCACCTTGCCGCTTGGTCCGGTGCGGTCCGGAGTGTATGAATCCATCGAATTCCTCATCGAAACCCCCGGCGAGGACATACCCCACCTCAACATCCGGCCGCACTACAAGCACCGCGGGATTGCCAAACGGTTCGAGACATTGCCCGTCGCCGACGGGATACTGGTCGCGGAACGCGTGGAAGGGATCGCGTCGGTGGCGCATGCCCTGGCCTTCGCCCATGCCGTAGAGAATCTCACCGGCGCGACTCCGCCGCGGCGGGCGCGACTGGTTCGGGTGATCCACGCCGAACTGGAGCGCATCGCCAACCACCTCGACGTGGTGACGCGGCTGTGCGACTCCGCCGGGATTGCCGTCCCTCTCGCGCGGTTCGGCTGGCACAAAGAGAGCATTATGCGATTGACATCTGCGCTGTGCGGCAACCGATTTGGTCGGTCAGTCGTGCGTGTCGGAGGAATCGGCGCCCAACCGCGGTTAGAACCGGCCGAAGTTTCGGCACGATTGGCGGCGATCGTACGCCGAATCCGCCACGACCGCGATGCCCTGATGGTGGACGCGTCGTTTCTCGACCGGCTCCGCGGCACCGGGCGTCTCGATGCGACGCTGGCCGCCTCGCATGGGGCGCTGGGTCCGGTGGGTCGCGGATCCGGCTGCGACGACGATGCGCGCGGGCGGCCATACGACGGCTATACGGAACTCCCCGTCGTCGATGGCACCGTCGTCGACGATCAAGGCGACGCGTTGGCTCGGTTGCGGGTGCGCTGGGGCGAGATCGATATCGCCGCCGAGTTGATCCGGCGCGCATGCGATCGGCTCTCCACGATCTCGGAGATCGAGATTGCGGCACCGGTCGAGGTTGTCGACGGTTTCGCGCTGGGCTGGGCCGAATCGCCCCAAGGTGAGGTGCTCTACGGCTTGGAAGTCCGTGACGGCACGATCCGGCGCTGCTTTGCGCGAACCGCCTCCCTGCACAACATGCTGCTCTTTCACGATGTGTTCGGGGGCGATATCTTTACCGACTTCCCTTTCATAGAAGCAAGTTTCGGGCTCTGCTACGCCGGGGTGGCGATGTAGATGCCGTGGGTACTGAGGGGACTGCGCGACGGCGTCATCACCAGCCGGTGGCCCAAACGCGCCGACGACTACTTCGATGAATTCCCCGCATCGGTGGGCATCGTCGGTAGCCCGGACGCCGCCGCGGCCGACGTCGTCTCAGCCATGGAAGCATGCCCGACGAGAGCCATTTCGGTCGAACCGCTACCACGGCTCGACCGCGGACGCTGCATCGTGTGTGGACGCTGCGTGGAAGTGGCCCCCAACTGGTTCGGCTGGGATACCGGTTCCGCCACAGCGCGATTGACGCGCGAGACGCTCGTGGTCGGGAGCGTCGACGAAAGCGACGAGGCGATCGCCGAGCTGCGGGCGGCGCTGGCCAAGCGGGTGCGGCGGCTGCGACGTTCGGTGCATCTGCGCCACATCGACACCGGTTCCGACGGCAGCGACGAATGGGAGATTCAGGCCCTCACCAACCCGGTCTACGATCTGCACCGGTTGGGGATCTTTTTCACGGCCAGCCCTCGTCACGCCGACATCCTGTTGGTCACCGGGATAGGCGCCGCGGGAATGGTTGAACCGCTGCGGCGCACACTCGACGCGATGCCCGCGCCGACAGTGGTGATTGCCGTCGGAACCGACGCCGTCAGCGGGGGATTGATCGGCCGCGGGTACACCGGCGGCGTCGGGGTATCCGACGTGGTGCCCGTCGACGTTTGGGTGCCAGGAGCACCGGCCTCGCCGTTCAGCATCCTGCACGGCATTCTGTTGGCATTGGGCCGCGTCCCGCTGCCGGGGCCCCGGAGCGTGCCATGCTGATCGGTGGCCTGGCGCTGCTGGCCGCGGCGGCGTTGATCGGCTGGTGCGCGGGACGTGGCCGCGGCCGAGACGCACAGGGGTTTTTGGACGTTGCGGCGTGGACCGTCAACGCCGCGGGCGCCGTGGTGTTGGTGATCGCCGGTGGGTGTGCGGTGGCCGGCCGCCCGCAACGACTCGACCTTGGCGGGTTGGCGGGTTTCGGGCCGGCCGCCCTGCGCGTGGATGCGCTTTCGGGGCTGTTCCTTATCATCTCCTTCGGGGTCGCCGTCCCCGCCCTGATCGCCGCGGCGGCACCGGCCAACCAACGCCGTCCGCGGTTGCCCGCCGCCATCGCGGTGACTCTGATCGCGGTCGCGATAATCATTACCGCCGACAACTTGTTCGTCCTGCTCTTCGGCTGGGAACTGCTCAGCGTGGCGTTCTACCTGATATCGGGATACGACCGCAATCTGCCGGGCAGGGCCCGAGGCTCGGTCATCACAGTGGTGTTTGGCAAGGCGAGCGGCGCGGCGCTTTTGATGGGTGCTTTGCTGCTCGCCGCGCACACCCACACCTTCGCCTTCACCGCCGGGTCGCTGGATCCACACAGCGCCGCAGGCCAGGCCGCGTACGCGTTGCTGCTCTTTGGTTTTGGCATCAAAGTCGGTCTGGTGCCGGCCCACATTTGGATGCCGCGAGGATACTTCGCCGCCCCCGGCCCGGCCCGCGCGCTGATCGCCGGCGCCGCCGTCAACGTCGGGTTCTACGGAATGTGGCGCACACTGAACATTTTCGGCGCTCCGCCGGTTTGGCTGATCTGTGTGGTGCTGATCATCGGTGGCGTCACCGCCATATTGGGCATCGCCCACGCCGCAGTGAACCCCGACCTGGCGACATTGATCTCGTGGTCCAGTGTGGAGAACGCCGGCGTGATCACGTCCGGTTTCGGAGTGGCATTGGTGGGTGCCGCCGCGGCTGAACCCAAACTGGTCGCCGCGGGGTTGGTTGCCGGCACCGCCCAGGTGATGGCGCACGCCTTGGGCAAGACTTTGATGTTTGTGTCCGCGTCCACGATCGAGCACGCGACCGCGACCACCGAACTCGACCGGCTCGGCGGTATCGTGCGGCGTCTGCCATGGGCGGGCGCCGGTTTGGTGATCGGCTCGTTGACGCTGGCCGGGTTGCCACTGACCGCGGGTTTCGCATCGGAATGGTTCACGCTCGAATCGCTGATGCAGCAATTCAGGGTTACGAGTCTGGCGATGCAACTGTCTACCGCCGCCACGGGAGCGTTGATCGCGCTGACCATCGGCATCGCCGGCGTGACCTTCGTGCGCGTGGTTGCGCTCACCGCGTTCGGTCCGGCCCGCATGGATGAGCCGCAATTGAATTCGGCGGCCGCACGGGTGGATCGTCAGTGGCCCTACCGATTAGGCGTGGCCGCTCTGGTGGCGGGCTGCCTGGGCGCCGCGGCCTTCGCTCCGCTACAGGTGGGCTTGATCGCACGCGGCTTGCAGCCGATCGTGCACGACCAAGCCGCCGGCGCGAACGCGGCGCCGTGGGTCTTGCAGCCCGTATTCGCCGACTTCTCCGCGTTGTCCCCGAGCTGGCTGTGGATCGTGCTTCCGGCGATGGCCGCGATCATCGCGGCATTCTCAACGGTATTCGCCGGCCGAAATCCGTTTCGCGCGCGTGCGGTGGCGCCGTGGTCGTCGGCCTCACCGGGAGTCGACCGAGGCGTCGGCTACACCTCCTCCGCGTACGCCAACCCGGTGCGCAACGTCCTGGCCACCGTGCTCTTGACCCGCTCCGCATTACTCGAGGCCGATGACGAACCCGATAATCACGAGGTTGCGCCGCGCCGCTACACCTACCGCATCGACGTCATCGACGTCGTCGAACAATATTTCTACCGCCCCTTGACCCGCGGTATGCTCGCCGTCTCCCGATCCGCGAAGAAGCTGCAGTCGGGTCGTCTCGACGCATACATGGCCTACATGCTCATCGCGGTGCTGGCCGTTCTCGCCGTCGTAATCGCGACATCATGACCGGCTCCATGACCGGAATAGGTCAGACCCGCAAATTCAGACGATGAGCGGTGGGCAACCCGAACGGAAGGTCCGGTGCGGCCGCGGCGATTTCGAGCAGGCGATTGTATTTGGCGACGCGTTCTCCACGGGCCGGGGCGCCCGATTTGATCTGCCCACACCCCGCCGCGACGGCGAGGTCGGCGATGAACGAGTCTTCGGTTTCACCCGAACGATGAGAAATCATCGCGCCGTAACCCGATTGCCGGCACAGGGCCAGTGCCTCAAGGGTTTCCGACACCGTGCCGATCTGGTTGACCTTGATCAGTGCGGCGTTGCCGATACCGCTGCGCACCGCGAACGCGATCAAATCGGGATTGGTCACAAAGTTGTCGTCGCCGACCAGTTGCACTCTGCCGCCCAATTTCTCGGTCAGCTTCCGCCAGCCCTCCACGTCGTGTTCATCCATTCCATCCTCGATGCTCCATACCGGGTAGTGATCGACGATGGCTGTATAGCGATCGATCAGGTCGTCGCTGGAAAACGACTCGCCGTCGACCTGGTAGTGGCCGTCACGGTAAAAATAATTCGCGGCGGGGTCGAGTGCGATCGCGACACCGCCGCGCCCGGCGATGTAGCCGGCGTCTTCAATGGCACCGGTGAGAAGTGCCAAAACATCTTCAGGACAGCCGATCTCGGGCGCGAAGCCGCCCTCGTCACCCAACCCGGTCGTCAGATTGCGCTCGGCCAAAGCCGAACGCAGTCGCCCGTACACTTCCGCGCCGGCACGAACCGCTTCCGGCAAGGACGGCGCCCCGATCGGGGCGATCATGAACTCCTGGAAGTCAAGATCATTGAGCGCGTGGGCGCCGCCATTGACCACATTGAAGTGCGGCACCGGCAGCCGAGGATTCACGCCGGCGGGAGTCAGCCACTGCCACAACGATTGTCCGGATACCAAGGCGAACGCCCGAGCGGCGGCCATCGAGACGCCGACAATCGCGTTGGCGCCCAATCGCGACTTGTTGGGCGTGCCATCCAGCGCCTGCAGCGCCAGATCAACTTGTTCCAAGGCGGTAAACGGGCGGCTGGTCAACAATTCCGCGATCGGCCCGTTGACGTGTGCCACGGCTTGGCGCACGCCCAAACCGGCGTAGCGCTCGGCGTCATGGTCGCGCAATTCAACGGCTTCCCGGCTGCCGGTCGAGGCGCCGGACGGTACACCCGAGCGCACTTGCCTTCCGTCGGCCAGCGTTGCAGTGACCGCGAGAGTAGGCCGCCCGCGGGAGTCGAGGATCTCGAGCGCAGTTATCGACAAAAACTCAACGGCCATCTGTCTTCCTTCGCGTCATACTCGGCTGCGCAGCTGGCCAGCCGAATATTGATCTGTTCCGCAGGGACCGTTGGCCGTCGATGCTTGACGCGCAATTATGGCGAGCCCCACCGCCACCGTGCGTTGCCAATTTATAGCATACTCAGTTCGCGGGCCGCCCATACCTCCGAATACCGTCGTGAAAGCTCTTGCACGACAACGGTAAGGAGCAGCAATGGATGAGGATTGTCTCAAGCTCAGCGCCTATTTCGATGAGCGCCGACGCAGCGGTGATCGCTTTGTCGCCGACGTGATGCTCGGCCTTTGTGAAGAAAGCCGGATTGCGACCAGCATCGTGCTGCGCGGCATCGGCGGTTTCGGGTCAGGACATCACCTCAGGACCGACCAATCATTAACCCTGTCCGAGGACCCACCCGTTGCGGTTATCGCGGTCGACACCAGAACAAAGATCGAAGCGCTGCTCGACCCCGTGTTAGCCATCAAGCGACGAGGCTTGGTCACCCTCGAGCGTTCCCGGCTGCTGCGCGATGACATCGAGCCCATGGAATTGTCGGACGAGCTGCACGAGGCCATCAAACTGACGATCTATGTCGGCCGCAAGGAACGCGTTTACGGCGTGCCCGCCTATATCGCGATCTGCGATCTGCTGTACCGGCGCCGCCTTGCGGGCGCGTCGGTATTTCTTGGTGTCGACGGCACCGCCCACGGCCATCGGCAGCGGGCGCAATTTTTCGGCCGCAATGTCGACGTACCGATGATGATCATCGCGGTCGGCCCAGGCGACCTGATCGGGCGAGTGTTGCCGGAGCTCGGCGGGCTGCTCAGGCGCCCCCTGATCACGGTCGAACGGGTCCGGGTCTGCAAGCGCGACGGTGAATCGCTGGAACGACCGCACGCATTGCCGGGAACCGACGAGCACGGCCTGCCGCTGTGGCAGAAGTTGATGATTTACACCTCCGAATCGGCGCGCCACGGCCGCGCGCCGATTCACCGCGCCCTGATACAACAGCTTCGGCAGCGCAAAACGTCTCAGGGAGCGACCGTGCTGCGGGGTATCTGGGGCTTCCACGGCGATCACCAACCGCACGGTGACAAGCTGCTCTCCCTGAGCCGTCGCGTCCCGGTTGTCACCATCGTCATCGACACCCCGGCCAACATCGCCGAATCCTTCGATGTGGTCGACGAACTGACCCGAGACCAGGGGCTGGTGACCAGCGAAATGGTGCCGGCGGTCGTGTCGGCCGATGGCGACAACAGCGGTGGTGGACCACCCATGGCCCACCACCGCTACTAACGCCGATAGTCGCCGGTCGACCGGTATGCCATCGGCGCGTCTTTCCGCTTCGATCAAGCCACCGCCTGGCCGCGTGCGGCCCACACCTGGTCAAGGAATTCGGCGATGGCCTTGTTGGCCTCGGCACACCGGCGGGCGTCGAGAACGTCGAACGCATGCCCAACGGGTAGCTCGAGATAGCGCACCGTCGATCGCGACACCGAGCGCAACTCCCGATGGAAGTTGCGCGCTTCGTCGATCGGGATCAGCCGGTCCTTGGTGCCGTGCACGATCATCGTCGGCGGAGCGCCGGGGTGTACCTGGGCCACCGGCGATGCCTCGCAGAAAATTTCCGGGCACAGGTCGGACCGGTTGCCGACGACGACTCGTTCGAGATATTCCATGAACAGCTTCCGCCACAGCGTTGACCTGCTCTCCCAGTCGTAGCTGCCGTAGATGCTGACAACGGCATCGGCCCCGTCCAGCAGTCCGGTCAGCGTGGCCAGATGTCCGCCGGCGGAAGCCCCGGCGATCGCAACAAAATCGGGATCGCCTGCGAAGTCCGCGATGTTGTTGCGCGCCCAGTCGACCGCGGCCCGCACGTCCTCCAGCTGGCACGGCCACCGGTACCACGGCGCCACCCGGTAGTCGATGGACAGGCACACCCAGCCCCGCTTGACCATGCGTGACATCAGTGCGTGACCCTGGAATGTCATCCTGCTGCCGCTCACCCAGGCGCCACCCGGCACCCAAATCAGCACGGGTGCATTGGGTCGCTGATTCTGGCCGCGCCAAATGTCGAGCATCTGACCGGAACCGTTGTAGCGGACAGACTTTTGCACATGCTGGCGACGCTTGTCGAGGTATGCGAGCGTGGGCGGGATCAAAGGCGGTATCGCCGAGCGCATTGCCGCTCGAACGTGCCACACGGATGAGTCGACTGTGCCCGCCGCCCGCCGGCCAGCGATCGCGTTGAAATGAGAAATCGAGGCGTACATCGCTTATCACCTGCCTCTACCCGACTAGTCACCGGATAGAGGCCATTAGCCAGGTGCGGCAGTTATGGCGAGCCCCATCGCCGCTGTCCAGGATAGCCGAAAATCAACCCGTGCGCATAGCGCCCGGCCCGCCACACGGCGCCCGCAGCGTCGACCTTGCCGTTTCGGTCACCCGGTTACCCGTAGCGCGGACGTCGGGGTCGTAATCCGTATCGTGAATTCCTTTTCCCGCCGCCGTGGTTTCGGCCCCGCACGCTCAATCACGTGAAGAGGCTGGCGATTTCGATGTAGACCGGTATCCCGATGGTGACGTTGTAGGAAAACGTCAAACCTAGCGAGGCGGCCAGAGGCAACGTTGGACTGGCTTCGGAGATCGCCAGTCGCTGCACCGCCGGGACGGCGATGTAGGACGCCGCCGCGCACAGCACCGCGAACAGGATGTACGTTCCCGGCTTGAATTGGGTGTGGGTGAGGTAGGAGTAGCCGTGGGCGACGCTAATCCCAATCGTGGCAAAAAGATTCGGCATCACCAGACCGAAGAGGATGAGGCCGAGGCCCGCCGATCTGAGGTCCCTTAGCTTGCTGGCGGCCGTGATACCCATCTCGAGAAGGAACAGGCACAGTGCGCCCTGAAACGCCGACACAAAGAACGTGTCGTCGTCGTGGACGACCTTCGCACCTTGCAGCCCACTGATGAGGCCGACGACGATGCCGCCGATGAGCAGGGCAAGCCCGGGATTGAGGAAGACTTCGCCCAGGAGCTCGCGGGAAATGATGGGCGGCGCCTTTTTTCGACGACCCGGCGCGTCCGAGCGGGAATCGTCACGCTTTTCCAGCGCGATCTCCATCCGGCGTTCAGCCTCGTGTCCGCGTTCAATACTTTCAGCGTCGAGGTCTTGTTCGCGGCTGGGCAGGACGGCCGCACCGGGTCCGGCCCCCGGGCTGTAGCCGGGCTCATCCGGCATCAGGCCGTTCGCGTCCATACCCTTGCGCCGCAGCCGCCCTACCAAGTAGAGCGCGACCAAGCAACCGGGAATCTCCATGACGGCCAACATGACCGGCATGTAGGCGTTGAAGGCCATGCCGAGGCCGGTCAGGACGCCCACGCAGGTGGCGAAGGTTCCTGCCGAGTCCGAGCCGTAATAGCCCGCCACCGTCGCCCGGTCGATGCGCCGCATCGTCGTCATGTGGTCGAGCAGGAAGTAGGCGAGGGTGCCGATCAGGAAGTTCAAGACGAAGCCCACCACGATGAATCCGACGATGCCGCCGATGTTCGCCGGGCTGATCTCCGCGAGTTCTTCGCCGCCGTGCCACCCGATGGCCAGCAGCAAATACATGGTCAGCCCCTGGTAGATCACATACGGAAACTCGAAGCGCACCTTGAGGATTGGGATCAAGAATCCTAGGTAGAAGAACAGCAACAGCGGTTTGAACAGGTTATGGGTGAAGTTCTGCCAGAATTCGAGCAGCATTGATCCACTCCTTGAAGGGATGCAGGAGATTTTCGGGGCCGGAAAGGACTATCGCGTGACGGTCGCTACCGCGATGTGCTCTTGGTCCCCGCGATCACCGTGGAATCCACGCTGCAGGTGTGGGTATCGAATTGCTGGACGACCATTGACTCGAAACCGGCCGAGGACCGCGTCGGCGCAACGTTCGCCGCGGTTGAACCGAGAGCCGCTCCCAGCCTGACATGCCGCGGCCTCGGCCACGATCCCGGAATCGACCGGCGCCATCACGGTCGGGAAACCGCCGGGCATATCCGTCCAGGTACCCCAGCGGCCATTGCAGCTCCTACCTCCCGACGCGCGGATCACCAGGGGTAGAAGCCATTAGCACCATTGGTCCGGCTCGATCAACTGAGCCCCTAGTGCATTGAGCGAGCCTCATCGCTTTGCAGGTTCACAGCCGACTCTACATAATACCGCTCCCGGTCATTCTCGGCACGTCATGCGACACTCAAACCGAGATAACCCAGGGGTAGAAGCCATTAGCACCGTTCGTCCGGCTCGATCGGCCGGGCCCGCGCCGGCTCAGCCGGCGACTGAGGCGTCGTAGATCGACTGGATCGCCTCATCCAGGATGGCGTTGAATTGCTCGTCGGACTGGCCGGCCGAAAGGCCCTCGGTCAGGGCGCGGCTGAAGCTGGCGATTACCCCAGTGTTCTCCGCCAGCAGCTTGTTGGCCTCCGCACGGGAGTAGCCGCCGGACAGCGCGAGTACCCGCATCACCTTCTGGTGCTCGACAAAGTCGCGGTAGTGGTTGACCTCGCTGGGCAGGCTGAGCTTGAGCATCACTCGCTGCCCGTCGGGCACGGTGTCGAGTTGTTTGGTGATCTCGTCGCGCAGGATGTCCTCGGCCTGTGCTTTGTCCGGGATGGAGATGGTGACCTCGGGTTCGAGGATGGGTACCAGCCCGTGCGACAGCACCTGCCGGGCCACCTCGAACTGCTGGGCGACCACCGCGGCGATGCCCTCGCGGTTGGCGCCGCCGATCACCGAGCGTTCCTTGGTGCCGAACACACCCTTGCCGACGGCCCGTTCCAGCAGCTCGTCCAGCCCCGGCATCGGCTTCATCAGCTGCACGTCGTCGGACGCCTCGGCCAGCCCCTTGTCGATTTTGAGGATGGGCACGACGCCCTTGGTCTCCCATAGGTAGGTGGTCGACGGCTTGCCCGCGATCTCGCGGTCCATGGTCTGCTCGAACAGGATCGCCGCCAGCACCCGATCGCCGGTGAACACCGGCGAGGTGATGATCCGCGAACGCATCTGGTGAATGAGGTCGAACATCTCCTTCTCGGAGGAATACGCGTTGTCTTCGATGCCGTACAGGCGCAGCGCCTTTGGCGTCGAGCCACCGCTCTGGTCGAGCGCTGCGACGAATCCCTTGCCGGAGGTCATCCGGTCCGCTTGCTTCTGGTTCGCCATGGAATTCTCCACTCCCTCATGGCGCTGTCGTGGCGACGCACCGTCAAGTTCGAACGGTGCCGATCATATTCGGCCGATCACGGCGCGAGCAGGCAGGTCGTCGGTTAGCTGATCGCGTCCACCGCGACCTTCAACGCGGCAGCCTGGTAGCTGTCGGGGCGCCGACGATCCCAACGCGTCACACCTTGGTTTGGTCATGTTGCGGCGCCGCGGGTTTGGTGGGCCACGGTGCCATGCGATCAAGCAGCCGGTCGCGCAAGACCAGCGTGTGGAATAGCACGGCGCAGACATGGGCGGTGAACGTCAGGAAAAGCAAGAAGGCGAAGACACTGTGGGCCTGTCGGAGCACCGCATAAACGTCGATGTCGTGCGGCGCGATGCCGGGCAGACGAAGTGGCCCTCCCAGGATGATCGGGAATCGGGCCGCCGACAGCATGGCCCACCCGGTCAGGGGCTGGACGAGCAGCAAGGCGTAAAGCAAGTACTCCGACCACGACGCGATGCGGCGTTCGACGCGACTCATGGTGGCCGGGAAGGGTGGGAGCCGCTGGGTCAGCCGGTTCACCAGGCGCAGCACCGCGAAGGCCAGGATCACCACCCCCAACGGGCGATGGATGGCCAACAGCAGCGGGTAGTAGCCCAAGGAAGCGATCATGGCCACGCCGACGAGCAGCTGCGCGATGACCATCGGCGCCATCAGCCAGTGCAGAATCCGCGAAGTGAGCGCGAAACATCCTGGGGCGGTGGTGGTTTCGGTTGGCTCGCCCGTCATGAGAGCACCCGGGCCACGTTGACCTCGCTGAGCGACTTGGGTTCCTCGGCGCGGCGGGTGAAGGAACGCGCGTAAACGGCCGATCTGGACGCGGGCAAGGGGTCATCGGAGGCGGTGATGCCGTCTGGCAGCACCAGTGGGTCGAAGTTGATGTCGCGCGCGTTGCCGGCTTCCTCGGTCTGCACGGCGGTGATGGTGATGGTGCCGGCGTCGACGGACCGCCGCGACCGCGGCCACGGTTTGGTGGCGTCGTTGGTCGGATCGCCCGGCTCGCCGATCCTGAGAACGAGTCGCCACTGGAGCGGCCGGCGCGCCAGCGTGCGAATGAGGTCGTCGAAAAGATAGTCCTTGCCGGGCGACGGCCCCGGGGCGTCCTGGCCCCCGGCATCCTGCGGCACTGCGGACCAACGCACCGGAACAGTGGCGCCAGCGCTGTTAGTGAACCAAAAAGCGTTCAGCCCGTAGAACGTGCTGTCCGCGAATCCCGCGCTGGGCGGCGACTGCTTGATGATTTTCATCGCCGCGACGGTCTCGGGATGGCGATCGAGGAATGCGGCCATCTTCTTCGGGTCGGGCTTGCCCGTTTCGGGCAGCGGTTTGGACGCAAGCAACCGCTCGTAAAACCCTTGCGGGGTGCTGTCGGTGAAAACGGGAAGGTTGATCATCGCGGTGCGCCACTGCTGGCCGTGGGGCGCCTGGAACAGCAGGCCCAGGCCGCGGACGGTGTCGGGCTTGTCGGCCTGATCCGGCAGACCGCCGCCCAGCGAAAACCGACCGACCAGCGGGACGGTGCCCGGCTGGAAGACCGCCGCCCGGCAGATCGCAGCGCCCGCCCCGCTGCTCGCGAAAAACCCTGTGGCGCTGAGGCCTTTGGCATGATTCCGCCGAAACCCGTCATGGCGGCCGTAGACGTGTTCGAAGCGATCGGCGAACCTTGAGGGAAGAAGCGGGGCCGGCGCGCCGGGCCGCAGCCAGCCGCCGGCATAGGCAAACCCGGTCACGTCCGCCGCGGCGAAGCCGGCTACCGCGCCCATCCCCAGCAATGCGCTCCGCCGAGTCAGCGCGAGGCGGTGGAGACGCTCGGCGTCACGGTCACCGGGCTCCATGCCCACCGTCCTTTCCGGCTCTTTCGGGCTCTTTCGGTGACCCTCGCACACACTCGGACTACGTCGCGGCGCCGGAATTGGTTCGGCCGGATTCGCCGGCGGCGCCGCGCCGTCGCCCGAGACCGCCGCTTTCCGCGTGGCTTACCATCGACTAAACACGTGCGGCTGCGCTTCCGCCTAGCGGAGCAGAATCGGCAAAGTGGGGTTCTCCTCGTGAAGCGTGTTTCGCCCCCGGCTAACAGTGGCCGTCAGAGCCAGCGGTGTCCCACGCGGGACGAATGTGGGTGATGAGCATGGCCGAACAATCCGGCGACTCGGTCGATCCGATGGCTTTCGAAGTGGGAACACACCGGATAGATCGGGCGGTCGTGGTCACCGTCTCGGGTGAAGTGGACATGCTCAGTGCGCCGCGGCTGGCCGAGGCGATCCACACCGCGCTGGCCGCCCGGCCCGCGGCGCTGATCGTTGATCTGTCGAAGGTGGCTTTTCTCGCCTCGGCGGGGATGACCGTCCTGGTTACCGCGCAGGCCGAGGTCGTGCCGCCTACTCGGTTCGCCGTCGTCGCGAACGGCGCGGCCACCAGTAGGCCGATCAAACTCATGGGAATAGACAGCGTGCTCTCGCTTCACAGCACGCTTGACAGCGCGCTGAGCGGTATTGCCGATGGGTGAAGCTTGGCGGGACGGATATTTGATGAAAAGTGTTGTCAGACAAGTATTCTCAGTCGTCGGCCTGGCCGCCCATCTGGGTCGCGGCGTCGGTCGGGTGACTGCCGACGCCGCGCTCGGAGGCCGGGTGGGGTTGCCCCGCACCGTCGAAGACATCGACGCCGCGGTCCTGTCCAGGGTCATGGGGACCCACGTCGGATCCGTCCGCGTCCTTGACGGCCACGCGGGGACATCGACACGGGCCCGGTTGGCGTTGACCGGAAAAAACGTACCCGAGTCGGTGTTCGTCAAGATCGCCGCAAAGACCGCCGCCACCCGTTTGATGGGTGAACTCGGCCGGCTCGGACACACCGAGGTGCGCTTCTACAGTCAACTCGCGCCGCAACTCACCGGCGTCCCGGATGCCTACGGCGCGGCATTCGACGCCTGGACGGGCCGCTATCTATTGGTCCTGGAAGACCTTCCCGCCGAGTCGTGCGAATTTCCCGACACCTTGCACCCGCTTTCCCCCGACCAGGCCAGCCTCGTCGTCGAACTGCTGGCCGACCTGCACGCCGCCTTCTGGAACCGCCTGCCCCGCGACGGCCGTGGCCCGTTGGCATGGCTCTACACGCCATCGAGCGACGTCACCTCGTTGTTGACCGGTCCGCTCATGCACGCCTCCATGAAGCGCCTTGCCGGGCGCACGACCACGCCGGCCGGCATCCCCGTCGAGAAGGGCCGCTTCATCGCCGACAACTACCGCACCGTCGCCGCGCTGATCGACGCTCCCCCACATACCGTCATGCACGGCGACGCCCATCCCGGCAACATGTACTTCTGCGGCGGCAAGGCGGGACTTCTCGACTGGCAGGCGGTGCGGCGCGGGCACCCCTCCCGCGAACTGGCCTACACCCTGATCACGAGTCTGACGCCGGAAGACCGCCGGGCGACTCAACGCGACCTACTCGACGACTACCGACGCGCGCTCGCGGCGGCCGGCGGACCCGAGCTGGATCGCGACGAACTGTGGCTGCGGTACCGGCAGGGCGCGCTGTACGGATATGTCGCGCCCCTGATCACCGCCGGGATGGGGGGAATGCAGGTCGAAGACATCGCCGTGGAAGGCCTTCGGCGCGGTGTCGAAGCGCTCGACGACCTGGAAACCATTGTGGCACTGAAAGATTCGATGTAGCCGGGTCATGCACGTCTTCGCGGCCGCTAAGAGCCGGCCCGCGGTGGCAGACCGCGAACCTGCAGAAGGTTCATTGACTCGATCTATCGGCAGGAATATCGTCAGGAGTTACGCTACGTCGCGTAGCGAAATGCTGTGCGTCTCGCGTCAGCGGCCCATGGCGACGAGAGGAGAGTCGCGTGTTCGACCTGAAGATCACCGGTGGCACCGTCGTCGACGGCACGGGCGCGGAGCGCTATCGCGCCGACATCGGCGTCAAGGACGGCAAGATCGTCGACGTCGTCCGCCGGGGTGCCAACGGCCCGGAGATGGGTGGCTTGGAGATGGCCGAGGCCGCCGAAACCATCGATGCGACAGGGCATGTGGTGGCCCCCGGCTTCGTCGACATCCACACCCACTACGACGGCCAGGTGAGCTGGGACAGCCTGCTCGAGCCGTCGAGCGGTCACGGGGTCACGACGGTGGTCACCGGCAACTGCGGTGTCGGCTTCGCCCCGGTGCGACCCGGCACCGAGGAATGGCTGATCAGGCTGATGGAGGGTGTCGAGGACATCCCCGGCACCGCGCTGACGGAGGGCATCACCTGGGGCTGGGAGAGCTACCCCGAATACCTCGACGCGATCGGCAAGCAGAAGTTCGCGATCGACGTCGGCAGCCAAGTGGCCCACGGCGCCGTCCGCGCGTACGCGATGGGGGAGCGGGGCGCCCGCAACGAGCCGGCCACGGCCGACGACATTGCGGCGATGGGCCGGCTGGTCACCGAGGCGATCGAAGCCGGCGCGCTCGGGTTTTCCACGTCGCGCACGCTGGCCCACCGGGCCATGGACGGCGAACCCGTGCCCGGGACGTTCGCCGCCGAGGAAGAACTGTTCGGGCTTGGCCGCGCCATGGCCGCCGGCGGTCAGGCGGTGTTCGAACTGGCCCCGCAGGGCGCCGCGGGCGAGGACATCGTCGGCCCCAAGAAGGAGCTGGACTGGATGCGGCGGCTGGGCGGCGAAATCGACCGGCCGCTGTCGTTCGCCCTCATTCAGGTGGACGCCGATCCGAACCTCTGGCGCGCGCAATTGGACCTCTCCGCCGCCGCCCATGAGGCAGGCAGTCGACTACACCCACAGATCGCGGCGCGCCCGTTCGGCATGATGATCGGATTCCAGGGCCACCATGCCTTCAGCCATCGGCCCACCTATCGCAGGCTCAAGGCCGAATGCGGCCGCGAGGAGATCGCGCGGCGCCTGGCCGATCCGGCCGTGAAGGCCGCGATCCTGTCCGAGGACGATCTGCCCGTCGACCCGACGCTGCTGTTCGACGGCATGTTCGCCTTCGTGCAGCACTCGTTGGACCGTCTCTACGCGCTCGGCGATCCGCCCGACTACGAGCCCACGCCGGACCGCACCGTCGCCGCGATCGCCAAGCAGCGGGGCGAGGATCCGTTGTCGACCCTCTACGACCTCATGCTCGAGTCGGACGCGACCGCCATGCTGATGGTGCCGCTCTTCAACTACGCCGGTGGCAACTGCGACGCGATCAGGGAGATGCTGCTGCACCCCGCCGGCGTGCTGGGGCTCTCCGATGGCGGCGCGCACTGCGGGATGATCTGTGACGCTTCGTATCCCACGTTCCTGCTGACGCATTGGGCGCGGGATCGTTGCCGGGGCGAGAAGCTGCCGCTGGAATACGTGATCCGCAAGCAGTCTCGCGATACCGCCCACCTGTTCGGGCTCACCGACCGCGGCACCATCGAGCCCGGCAAGAAGGCCGACCTCAACGTGATCGACATGGACGCGCTGAGGCTGCACCCCGCGGCGATGGCGTTCGACCTGCCGGCCGGAGGGCGCCGGATCTTGCAGCGCGCGAGCGGATACAAGGCGACCATCGTCAGCGGAACGGTGACCCGGCGCGACGACGTCGACACCGGGGCCCGACCCGGCCGGCTGGTGCGGGGCGCGCGCTGAGGGTTCCACCGATGAATCGGCCCGTCGGCAACCCGGCCCGCACCCGCTCGCACGTCCTGGAGGACGCGATCGGCACGCCGCCCGAGTGCCCGACCCTGGTGCCGGCCGAGCGCTACTACTCCCCCGCGTTCGCTGCGCTCGAGGTCGAACGGATGTGGCCGAAGGTGTGGCAGCTCGCGTGCATGGTCGACCACGTCGCCGAGCCGGGCGACTATTTCGAGTACCGCTGCGGACCGTACGGGGTGCTGATCGTCCGCGGTGACGACGGCGCGTTGCGCGCGTTCCAGAACGCCTGTCGCCATCGCGGCAACTCACTGTGCGTGGGCTCGGGTTCGGGACTGCGCGAGCTCAAGTGCGGCTATCACGGCTGGACCTGGGACCTGGCCGGCACGCTCAAACGGGTGCCCAACCGCAAGGGCTTCGGCTCGCTGCGACTGTCCGACTTTCCGCTGGTGCCGGCCCGGGTCGACAGCTGGGAGGGGCTCGTTTTCGTCAATCTCGACGTCGACGCGATGCCGTTGATCGAGTACCTGGAGGCGGTGCCCGACGACATCGCCTGGTGCCGTCTGGGCGACTTCCGCTGCTATGCCACGCTCACCGTCGAGGTCGACGCCAACTGGAAGACGATCGCCGATGGCTACAGCGAAACCTACCACATCCAGACGCTGCATCCCGAGCTGCTGCGCTGCGTCGACGACATCCATGCGCCACAACAGATCTGGGGTCACACGGGCAAGTCCGATCAGCCGTATGGCGTGCAGAGCCCACGCTTTGAGGGCGCGCTGAGCGACGAAGAGGTCTGGGACGCATACGTCTACACGCAGGGCGCGCTCATGGGTGCGGCCGAAGGCACGCCGTTCCCCGCCGGCGAGCGACGGCCCGGACAAACGGTCCAGGATGTGATCGCGGACCGCACGCGGGCATTCGCGGCCAGCCGCGGGGTGGACCTCGAGTGGGCGGACACGGACCGGATCACCCGGCTGCATCAGTACAACGTGTTCCCGAACATGACGTTTCTGGCCAACGCCGACCACCTGACCGTCATGTGTTCGCGGCCCGGCCCGGATCCCGATCGCGGCGAGATGGTCATTTTCTTGATGACGCGCATGGCGCCGGGTGCAGCCCGTAACAAGCCGACGGACGTGCGCACGACCGCCGGCGAAGCCGAACCGGGCGTAGTGCTCACCCAGGACATCGGGCTGCTCGCGGGCCTGCAGCGCGGCTTGCACCAGCCCGGCTTCACGCACCTGGTGCTCTCCGGCGAGGAACGGCGCGTGATCAACATGCATCGCAACCTCGAGCGCTATCTCGATCTGCCCGAAGCGGGGCGGATGACCGGCGGCAACGCCGTGTAGGGCACCTCAGCCAACTTGTCGGTGGAACCACACGGCGAAGGTGATGTATACATCACCTTCGCCAACGGCGTATAAATGCCATATGAAGCGGCTGCAGATCTACATAGAGGAAGACCTGGATCACGCGCTTGGCATCGAAGCTCGCCGGCAGCGCAAATCGAAGGCCGCGCTCATCAGGGCGTACGTAGCTGATCGTCTTGGCGCGCGTGAACCAGATCCGATCGATGCCTTCATCGGATCGTTCGACGGGGGAGTCGACTTGTCCACGTCCGTCGATGACGTGGTCTACGGACCACGTGAATGATCTTCGTTGACACATCCTTCTGGGCTGCACTCGGCAATGCCACAGACGCCCACCACACGGCTGCCGAGAGGCTCTGGGCCGCCAAACCGCCCTTCGTCGTGACCTCGAACCATGTCCTGGGCGAAACGTGGACACTGCTCAACCGGCGCTGCGGTCATCGGGTCGCGGTGACTGCCGCGGCCATTCGCTACAGCAGTCACGTCCGGCTCGAACACATTACGGCCGAGCTGGAGGAAGAAGCGTGGGAATGGCTTGCCCGGCATGACGAGCGGGAGTATTCGTTCGTCGACGCCACGAGTTTCGCGCTGATGCGCAAGAAGAAGCTTCGCGATGCCTATGCGTTCGATGAAGATTTCAGCGCAGCCGGATTTGTTGAGCTGAGACCCTAGCCTGCCGAGCACAGGGCGGCTCAGGTATGACGTGCCGCCTCTGGCGCGAGTCGCACACGCGAAGCCAGGCCCAGCGTGGCGTAGCACTCTCGAACGCTATCTCGATCTACGGAAGCGAAGCGGATGAGCGACAACAGGCCGGATCAAAAGCTGTCGACGTAATTGGCTCAGACCTCCCGAAAGCGGCCCGAAGCGAACTAGAATTCCGGCTTGTGACGACCCCGTCGAACCCGTGGGGTGACGAACGACGGCAACTCTTGCATCAGGTGCAGATGCGATGTCAGGCGCTGGGCCAAAGGCGGGCGCGACGGCTGTGCCGGTGCTTCGCGCAGGTCGGTGTCCACACCGCTCCGGAGCGCCTGCGGCAGATGGTGGCGGGCGTGCCCGTCGCGGACGACGAGGTAACGGACGTCAATTTCGCGCTGATCGCGATCCAGCTGAACCGTGAGGCGCGCGGCGCGCGGTTCAAGCGCCTCAAGCGCCGAGGCACCCGCTCGCTGATGTTTGCGGGCTTGGTCCTCGTCGTGCTGAATTTCCTTATCTGCGTTGCCTACGTCTTGTTGAACCTGGCCCAGCAGGCCACGCCGCTGTGAAAGCGCGGCGCGGGTGGTTACGGGAAGCGCGCGTCCAGTTCTCCGGCCTGCGTCGGGGCCGTGAGGCCCGCGGGGCCAAAGTGGCGCCGTAGATACTCGAGGAGTTCGGCTTCATCGCCCGTGTGGCAACGGAAGCCGACATACCCGTCGGGTCGTATCAGGTACAGGCTGGGAGCGCTTGCGCCGTAGCAGGCATGGGTGCGCCGCTTCGGGTCGTTCAGCACGATGACATCGTCGCCGGCGGCGGCCGCGTTGTCGGTGGTGATCACCAGGGGAAGCACCAGCCCGTCGGTCGTCGTATGCACCCGGTGCCCGATGGCTGCCAAGGCTTTTGCGTCGGCCGCGTGCCGGCGTCCCTGAAAAATCAGCAGGCGGAAGTCGGGCGTGCGGAAGTGGGCGAACAGCGAGGCCGGCCGGCCCGAGGGATCCAGCAGTTGACCGTCCGGGGCGCGATCGCCCGCCGTGACGCCCTTGCGGAGACCGCCGACGTGTTCCGACAGTGCGGATGCGCGATAGTTCACGTCGAGCTGTGAGCCCCTTTTCAGGACGAAGTCGCCGACCACATCGAGAATCGCGGGAACCCGCAGCAGCGGAAAGACAACGCGATCCATCAAAACGTCGGCGAGCACGGAGCCGGAGACGCGCAACCGGTGGTTGACGTCGGTTTGTTGCAGCACCTTGCGCCCGACGGGCAACCGCTCGGCTTCGTATGTGTCCAGCAGTGTCTCGGGCGCCCCGTTGATGACCAGAGCCAGCTTCCAGCCGAGGTTGTAGGCGTCCTGTATCCCGGTGTTCATGCCCTGCCCACCGATCGGGCTGTGCACGTGGGCGGCGTCGCCGGCGAGGAACGCATGTCCCTTCCGATAGTGGTCGACGATGCGATGGTGCACGACGAAATTCGAAAGCCACACGGGCTCAAGGATCTTGGTGGTGGTGTCGCCGGCGCGTTCGGCCAGCAGGCGCTGAAACAGCTCGACCGAGGCGTGTGGGACGTTGCCGTCGGCATCGGGAAAGACTTGCGCGGCGATCCGCCACAAGCCCGGTTCACGAAACGGGATGGCCGCCATCAGCCCTTCGTCGTTGAGCCACAACGTCATCAGGCCTTCCGGCAGGTCGCCGTCGAGATGGACGTCAGCTTGGACGAATTGGTCGGGATAGTCCTTGCCGGTGAAGGGCAGCTGCAGCAGGGTGCGCACGGCGCTGTGGCCGCCGTCGCAACCGACGAGCCATTTGGCGTGCACCCGTTCGACTTTTTCCGAGGCCAGGTCGGCGATGTCTGCGACGATGCCATCGGGATTTTCCGTCAGACCGCGCAGCTCCCGCCGTAGTTCCACCTGGCCGCCAAGCTCGGCGAGCTTGTCCCGCAGGGCCTTTTCGACCACGGCCTGATTGGCGAACACCATCCCGTGATACGGCTGATCGGCCGGATCATCGGGATTCGCAACGACGTTCGGCTCGATGCGACCGACCTCGGTTCCGGCCCGCATGATGCGAAACCCCTTCGCGCGATAGCTTTCCGCGACGATCTTGTCCGCGATCCCGAGACTGTCGAGGACTTCCGCCGCCCGTGGCTGCACACCGTTGGCTCGCGAGGTCCACGGGAACTCCGCGTACTTGTCGATGATGCGGCAGGCGACGTCGCGGCGGCGCAGCTCGCAGGCGAGCATCAATCCGACGGGGCCGGCGCCGACGATCAACACATCCGTTTGGTTCACGTCAGCACCCCTTAAGATACGAGCCGTTTCTTGATGGCAACCGTACATCGCCGTTGTAAGATACGCAACGTGTCTAATCGGAAAAGCCGATCGTCCTGCGATGTCGTCGTCCGGCGCCGCGACGACGTCCTGCTATCAGCGATCCGCGAGGCAATCAGGGCCGAGCTCGCCGAACGCGGCTATTCCGGTGTCACCTTTGAAGGCGTCGCTCGACGGGCCAAGACGAGCAAACCCGTGCTCTACCGGCGGTACCGTTCCCGCGCGCACATGGTTGTCGATGCGCTACCCGCTTTGCGATGGCAGGCTTCAGCCCCGACAGATGCGCGATCGCTGCGTGACGACCTGTCGGCGCTGCTCAGTGAGGCGCTGGACCGGTTTTACAGCATCGGTGTCGACACATACCGCCGCCTTATTGCCGACGCGGATGACGAACTCCTCGACACGCTCGACGCGCAGCTGACGCAGTTGGCCAACCAAACGATCTATCGCGCGCTGTCCCGGGCGCGCGACCGCGGTGAGATCGGCCCCTCAGACATCCCCGACCGTGCGGCGACAACCATCGCCGTGCTGTTACGAAACGAGCTGTTCTTCACGCGCAAACCCGTCGACCAACAGACCGTGGCCGACATGCTCGACAACGTGTATCTGCCGCTGATCGATGCGGTCTCCCATCGCTCGGACGCCGGCCTTGCGGCAGCGGCCGCCAGAAAAGGTCACCGTGGCGCGACGATGCCATTGTCGTAGGCGTTATTGAAAGTGCCTGACAACCACCGCAACCGGTCCTGGCTGGGCAAGCTGCGCGCCAGCCTCGGGGTCACCGGCTCCGGGCGATCAGGCTGATGAGCATGACGAGGGTGAAAATGCCTGAGCCGCAATTAGTTTGACCCGGACTTGGAGTCAGGCTGTCGAAACGGTGTCGAGGCGGAACACCGCGCATCGACCCGCGAGGGCCTCGAACTCGTCGGCGGTTCCTTGCTGCACCAGCCCCGAGCGTTTAAAGAAGCCAACGCCCCGCGGCACTTTGCCAGGGAACGCACGCAGCACCGGGCGCGCTTGCTCCGCGGTGAGCTCGACGAAACTGACACGCTCAGACTTTCGGCCCCGTGTGACGGTTCCCGTGCCGGCGGCGCGGGCGTTGAGCACCCAGTCGGCGCGGGGATATCCACCGACGACGTAGAGGCCGTCGTCCAGCGCGAAGGGTGTCGCCGGCGTGCTGCGTGGCTCCCCCGATTTGCGACCGGACACGGTCAACACCCGTACCGGTCCGGTGACGATACCGAGCTTTTGCACGGCCATCATGAGCTTGTTCATCGGTTTGAGCCAGGCTGGCGGTCTGGGATCAGACATCTTGTCCCCGGTCACTCGTTGGCGAATCCGTCCCCATTAGTATCAACCTAGCTGATATATGTCAAGGCGCCTGACATGAGGTGATCCGCCGCGTGAAGGATCGATCCGTCCGTCAGGAACGGTCGGCCTTGCGGAAGCGGACGACGTCATGCCACCGGTTTCCGGTCGCTTCGACGAAATCGAAATTCTCGGGTTCGGTGAGGTCACGCAATTCCCGAACGCTCAATCGGTCGGGATCGCCGAACGTCTCGGCGAAGACCAGCTGCGCGCCCGGCTTCAACACGCGGCCGAGCGACCGGATGCACGCCGGTTTATCCGGCACTTCCCCGATCACCGCCGCCAGGAAGGCGGTGTCGAAAGTGTTGTCCGGGAATGGGAATCCTTCGCTTGCCTGCCCCGTAGTAAACCCGACGTCGCGGAAACCGGCATGCTCGAGCTGCCGCCGCGCCTTCGCCAGCATCTCGGGCTGGACGTCGAACAAGTCGAGTCGGCCGTAGGGGAGCCGGCTCGCGATCTCCACGCTGTAGAAGCCAGGACCCGGTCCTACTTCTAACACGTGCTCAGAGCCGGTGAGGCCAATGCTTTCAATGAGCCGTGCCGGCTTGAACAGAGCTCGGCGGACGGGGTTGTTGATGAGGAACGCCGCCTGATGCGGGTAGGGCGACGCGCCTTTCTGGCGCGCTTTGTGTAGCAGTGCGTCCACCCAGGTTGTCGGCATCGGGACTCCTCATATTCCGTAGCTCAAGTTAGGGTAACCTAACTTGAGCCGGTGCGCCAGGCCGTGATGCGTGCGAGTGCGGCGCGGGCCCGGTCCGGTTCACGCGGGACCGCGACCGTCACCGGCCAGCTGTAGCAGAAGACGTGTGCCACCTAGCGGACTGGCGTGCAACGACGCCGTCCCGCCGTGCAATTCGGCCTGTTGCGCGACGAGCGCCAGCCCCAATCCAGAGCCCGAACGCGATGCCGTCGACCCGCGGGAGAAGCGTTCGAAGACGGCGGCGCGTTCCGCTTCCGGCACCCCGCTGCCGTCGTCGTCAATGGCAATTTCCACGCCCTCGCCGGAACTGGCTACGTTGAGCCGGATTTCGGTGGCGCTACCATGCTTGACGGCGTTCGCGATGGCGTTGTCGATCACCAGCCGCAGCCCCGTGGGCAACCCCACCATCAACACCGTGGGCGACGGCACCAGCTTCACCTCCACGCCGGGGTAGATGCGAAGCGCGTCGTGGGCGGCACGATCCAAGAGCTCGGTGATGTCGAAGGGGACGAAATCGTCGACGGTGGTCAGCTCCCCCTGCGCCAGCCGTTCCAGTGCCGTCAGTGTCGCTTCGATCCGGCTCTGGGTGCGTATCACATCGCCGATCACCTCTTGGCGCTGCTCGGGCGGTAATTCCAAGGTGGACAACACCTCTAAATTGGTGCGCATCGCCGTCAACGGCGTGCGCAGCTCGTGTGAGGCGACGGCGGCGAAGTCGCGGGCCGACTCGAGCGCCGCCTTGGTGCGCTGCTGCTCGTTGCCGATGCGGGCCAGCATGCCCTCGACCGCTTCGGCGATCTCCACGGCCTCACGCACGCCGCGGACCTGGACCTCGTCGGGGCTGGACTGAGCGTTGATGGCGCGTGCCTGCTGGGCCAGCAGCAGGAACGGATTGACCATGATCAGCGAGATCACCCAGCCGACGAGCACCGTGCCGCCGATGACGCAGCCACAGATCAATAGCACCCGAAGGTGTAATTCGTTGATCCGATGTTGAGCTTCCGCCAACGGCGCCGCGAGCGCGATCGAGGCCGGACCCGCGGTGAAGGTCCGGACCCGGTATTGCACGCCGTCGATGGTGGTGTTCGCGTACCCGTTCGGCAGTTGCGGCAGAACGATGTTGCCGGGCACGGAAACGGTCACTCCCGCGATGCGCGCGGTGCGCACCAGGTTGCCGTCCGGCATGGGCCGATCCGGGTTGGTGAGCTGCGTGCCGTTGATCAGCGTGTTGATATCGCCCAGGCTGCTCACCGAATCCAGCCGACGGTCGAGCTGGCTGTACTGATCGTTGGTGACGCCGATCCACACCCATGCGGCCAGAGCGACGGCGAAGGCAATCACCCCTAGTTGCGCGACGATGACAATGGTGCGCAGCGACAGCACCCGCATCGGCAGTTGTATATGCCGGAACACGCGAATATCAGGCTCCCTTAGTGAGCTCACACGGCCAAGCCGACGTGGCGGATCCCCACGAAAGCACCGGGAACTTTCATGGCAGACCCAGAGTAGACGAGGTCGCGATATGTCCAAGGCGGTGACTACCGGGCGTCCATTTGCCTTCGCCTCAGGTGAGTGACTACTCTCTCACCGTGTACTCATCGGGGCGCGATCGGCTGCTTGCGGCGGCGTTGAAGCTGTTTGCCGCCAAGGGGTACGCGGCGACGTCGGTGGCCGACATCCAGCGAGCGTCCGGCCTGGCGCCCGGGTCGGGGGCGCTCTACAAGCATTTCGGTTCCAAGCGTGAGCTGTTGGAGGCCGCCGTTGCGCACCGGATCGACAGCATCGTGGCCGCTCGGGAGGAGTACGACGCCGGCGAGCCGAGCGGTGTCGAGCAGGCGGTTCGCACCGCGGGCCGGCTGATCTGGGACAACCTGAAGCAGGGCGAGGAATTGCTCAAGGTCATGCTGCGCGAGCCCGACGAGCTCGGCGACCTCGACGAGAAGACGTGGCAGGTCATCACCGACAACGCCTATCAGCGCTTCGCCGACGAGCTGGCCGCGTCCAATCGTTCCGGCCGCACCCACATTCCCGATCCGGAGGCGACCGCGGCCGTGGCAATCGCGTCGTTGTCTTATGCCGCGACGCTGCAAGCGCTGACCGGCCGCCTGCCCGGCAACGTCGACGAAGACCGCTACTTCGAGGCGTGGGTCAACCAGACGCTCAGCGTCCTCGCGCACTACCGGAACCCCGAAAACCATTGACACCGATTTCAGGAGCAAAGCCGTGACGTTTTCACTGCAACTGACCGACGACGTGATCGAGGTGCGCGATTGGGTGCACAAGTTCGCGGTCGAGGTCATCCGTCCCGCCGCGTCGGAATGGGATGAGCGAGAGGAGACTCCGTGGCCCGTGATCCAGGAGGCCGCCAAGGTGGGTCTGTACTCGCCCGATTTTTTCGCGCAACAGGCCACGGAGCCGACGGGACTGGGCATGCTTGCCGCGTTCGAGGAGATGTTCTGGGGTGACGCCGGTATCGCGCTGTCCATCATGGGCACCGGGCTGGCCGCAGCGGCGTTGGCGGGCAACGGGACTCCCGAACAGTTAGGCCGCTGGCTTCCGGAGATGTTTGGTACGCCCGGCGACCCCAAGCTCGGCGCGTTCTGTTCGTCCGAGCCCGACGCGGGTTCTGATGTCGGGGCGATCCGCACGCGTGCGCGCTATGACGAAGCCGCCGGTGAATGGATTCTCAACGGCACCAAGACCTGGGCGACCAACGGCGGTATCGCCAACCTGCACATCGTGGTGGCATCGGTCTATCCCGAGCTCGGCACCCGCGGCCAGGCCACGTTCGTCGTCCCCTCGGGCACCAAGGGTCTGGCTCAGGGGCAGAAATTCAAGAAGCACGGGATCCGCGCGTCGCACACCGCCGAGGTGGTCCTCGACAACGTCCGCCTGCCCGAGGACTTCATTCTCGGCGGCCGCGAAAAGTTCGAAGCGCGCATCGCTCGCGCGAAATCCGGGGCCTCCCTGGGTGGTCAGGCGGCGATGAAAACCTTCGAGCGCACCCGGCCCACGGTCGGCGCGATGGCCGTCGGGGTGGCCCGCGCCGCCTACGAATACGCCCTCGACTATGCCTGCCAGCGTGAGCAATTCGGTCGCAAGATTGGCGAATTCCAGGCCGTGGCGTTCAAGCTGGCGGACATGAAAAGCCGCATCGACGCGGCCCGCCTGCTGGTGTGGCGGGCCGGCTGGATGGCGCGCAACAACCAGAGCTTCGACTCGGCCGAGGGCTCGATGGCCAAGCTGGTGGCCAGCGAAACCGCCGTCTACGTCACCGACGAGGCCATCCAGATCCTGGGCGGCAACGGGTATACCCGCGACTACCCCGTGGAGCGAATGCACCGGGACGCGAAGATCTTCACGATCTTCGAGGGAACCAGCGAGATTCAGCGCCTGGTGATTTCGCGGGCGCTGACCGGCCTGCCCATCCGTTAGCGCCCTCGGGCAATCAGCGTGCGCGTGGATTGGCTTCGACGCGGGACAGTATGGCGTTCAATTCGGCACGGTCCCAATAGTTTCCAGCCCTAGCCACACCGACGATGTCGTGCAGAGCGGCGTGGCCGGACAGCGGATCCCGCCCGAGCAGAACGAAGTCCGCGTGGTAGCCGGCATCCACCCTGCCGTGCGTGCGCTCGCGTCCGAAGAACCGCGCCGCCGCCGACGTTGCCATCTGCAGCACCTTGAGCGCGGACAGGCCGGCCGACGCGAGCAGATCGAATTCGTCGTGCAATGCGAACCCGGGAATCACCCAGCCGGCACCGTTGGCGTCGGTGCCGGCGATCAGGGACACGCCGGCGTCGGCGAAGAACCTGGTCATCCGCAGCTGCGCGTCCCAGTGTTGTTGCAGAAGTGAGCGGGTCTGTTCGGGCAGCTTGGTGAACCTGCGAGTTGCCTTCTGCCATCGTTTGATTTCGGACGGGGCGATGAATCGCTGCCGCGGATCGTCCCGGTGTTCCGGCTTATCCGGGAATTGCTGGGTGTGCAGGCGAATCAAGGTGGGGCAGTGCCATGTCTGGTGGGCCACGAATAGCTCGGCGAGTTCGGCGGCCTTGGCCTCGTCAAACGTCGTATCTGCACGGTGCAGCACCATCGCGGCCGACGGCGAGGTCAGGAGAGCCGGGTTGACCGCCAGCCTGGCGATAAGCGCGCCCACGAGGCGTTCCATCCCGGGCAATCTCAAACTCGGAAGCCGCGGCAACTTCTGCGGCGTCGCACGCAGTTCCTGCTCACAGCACGACGTTGCGGCGTAGACGGTGGCGCCCGGCCCGAGGTGTTCGATGCACTGCACTCCACCGCGTGCGGCCTCGCGCGGATCCAGGTCGCCCGGTAGATGACCCGCCAACGGGATACCGAGTCGGTTGGCCTCGGCCAGCGCGGCGAGGAACCCATCGTGCCCGGTCATGCCGGCCTTGATGAAGTCGGCACCCTGTTTCTGTTGTGCGCGAACCTCATTCACCGCTGCCGCCGGTGTCGACGCGTTGAGCGGCGTCAGCAACGAACCCGGGGTGCTCAGCAGTTCGGGTGCGCCGGCCGGTGACGGCAGGCGGCCCGCGGCCCGGTCCGCGAGGAGCGCGGGACTGCCCGACATCTGCCGGAATCCGACGACCCCGTTGGCGAGCATCAGGGCGTAGCTGGCGGCAGCGTCCTTCGGGTTGTTCAGCACATGAACGTGGGCGTCGACGAACCCGGGCACCACAAAGCGGCCGCTGCCTTGGATTGCATTGTCGAGATTGGGGTCCTCGGGCGTCGCGCCGGTCGCCTCCACGGCGACGATCGTGGTGCCGGCGACACGCACGTCACGATGCGGCGCCGTCGCGCCGTTGACGACATCGACAACCGTGACATCGCGGATGGTGAACGAATCCCGTACCGCCGGTGGGTGGACGTAGGGCAGGGTCACGGCGCTCCTTCCGCACGGGCGAACAGCGCCCGCGTCCCCAGATCTTCGACTACGTCGGCCGACCGCTCATCGGCGGGCCCACTCTTCGGCGAGCAGCCGGTAGGAGCGCACCCGGTCGTGGTGGTCGTGGGTGATCGTCGTAAGGATCAGCTCGTCGGCCTCGGTCGCGTCGCGCAACCGCTCCAGCTGATCGGCGACCTGAACGGGGGATCCGACGAACTGGGTGTCGACCCGGTCCGCGACAAGCTCGCGGTCGGCGTCGGTCCAGGTGGGGGCGCGCGCTTCGTCCGGCGTGGGAAACGGGATCGCGCCTTCGGCGGTGCGGATGCTGCGCACCCAGAGCCCGTAACCGGCGGCGAGTTCCCGGGCGGTCGCCTCGTCCTCGGCGACGACGACGTCCGCCGAGACGGCGACGTAGGGCCGGTCGAGCTCGGCCGACGGTCGAAACGCTTCCCGGTAAGCGTCGGTCGCCTCGAGGACCGTGGCCGGGGCGACGTGGTAGTTGGCGGCGAACCGCAGGCCCCTGCTGCCGGCGACGGCGGCGCTCTCCCCGCCGCTGCTGCCCAGGATCCAGACTTGTAGCGCAGCGCCTCCCCCGGGCACGACGTGGGCCTCTTCGCCGTCGTCCGAACGGTAGGTGTCCGCGATCAGCGCGAGGATGTCGTCGACCTGCTCGGTGTAGTTCTGTGACTGCGCGCCCGGCAGCTGCAGTAACGCTTTCTGCAACGCCAGGCGCGGTGATTTGGACAATGGCGTGGGATCGAACTTCGCAGGGATCAGCAACCCGTTCGGTGTGCGTCCATCGATTAACTCCCGCGAGGTCGAAGCGGCCCGCGCGGACGACGCCGGCTCGCGCGGCTTGCCCCCGGAACGCCCCAGGCCGAGGTCGAACCGGCCGGGGTACAGGGCATCCAGCAGGCCGAACTCCTCCACCGTGGACAGGGCGGTGCGATGCCCCATCTGCACCGCGCCCGAACCGAGCCGGATCCTCGAGGTTTCGGTGGCGGTCAGTGCCAGCAGCACCGCGGGTGAGGTGCCGGCAACGCCGGGATTGAGGTGGTGTTCGGCGAACCAATAGCGCGCGTAGCCCAGGGCCTCGGCGTGCTGGGCGAGGTCGATGCTGTTGCGCAGGGCCTGCGTCGCGGTCGAGCCCGACGGGATCGGAACCAGGTCGAGCACCGTTAACGGAGTCGTCATGGCCCTACGAAGCCACCCCGCTGGAGGTCGCCCGGCCGGCCGAACGCCGCGGTGCCGGCGCCAGCCCCAGATGCTCGCGCAGCGTTGTGCCCTCGTAGTCGGCGCGGAACACTCCGCGCTCCTGCAACAGCGGCACGACCCGGTCCACGAAGGGATCCAGCCCGCCGGGCGTGATGTGCGGGACCAGGATGAACCCGTCGCTGGCATCGGCCTGCACGAAGTCGTTGATCGTCGCGGCGACGGTCTGCGGTGAGCCGACGAAGGATTGACGGCCGGTGACTTCGACGATCAGTTCGCGGGTGGTCAGGTTCTCCGCCTCCGCCTTGGCCCGCCAGTCGTTCGCGATCGCGATCGAGTCGCGGAACATGCGGACGCTGGCCCGGCCGCGCGAGATGGTGTTTTCCCCCACGACCGGGTCCACGCTGGGCAGCGGCCCGTCCGGGTCGTGGTCGGAAAGGTCCCGGTTCCAAAGCTGTTCGAGGAACTTGATCGCCGTCTGCGGGGACACCTGGGCGAGCCGCACCTCGTGGGCGATCTCGTCGGCCTCGGCGTCGGTGTCGCCGATGACGAATGTCGCGGCCGGCAGGATGAGCAGCTCGTCGCGGCGTCGCCCGTGGCGGGCGAGGCGGCCCTTGACGTCGGCGTAGAACGCCTGCCCGGCGCCCAAGGTGCTGTGTCGGGAGAAGATCGCGTCGGCGGCGGAGGCGGCGAAGTCTCGGCCCTCGTCGGAGTCGCCGGCCTGGAAGATCACCGGGCGCCCCTGCGGGCTTCTCGGAACGTTGAACCGGCCGTGAATGTCGAAATGCGCGTCCCTGTGGGTGAATTGGCCGGCGTTCGGGTCGGACAGGAAGACGCCGCTCTCCTTGTCCGCCACGATCTCGTCGCCGTGCCAGGAGTCGAGAAGCTCCAGGGTGGTCTGCAGGAATGTCTTCGCCCGCTCGTAGCGCTGGTCCTCCGCCAAAAAGCCGCCGCGGCGAAAGTTCTCTCCGGTGAACGCATCCCAGGACGTCACGACATTCCACGCCGCGCGGCCGCCGGAGAGATGGTCCAGGGAGGCGAACTGCCGGGCCACCTCGTAGGGCTCGTTGAACGTCGAGTTGATCGTGCCGGTCAGGCCAAGCCGCTCGGTGACCGCGGCCAGTGCGGCCAGCACGGTGAAGGTGTCCGGGCGGCCGACCACGTCGAGGTCGTAGATCTGCCCGTTCTGCTCGCGCAGCCGCAGCCCTTCGGCCAGGAACAGGAAGTCGAACTTGCCCCGCTCGGCCGTCTGAGCGAATTGTGCAAACGAGCCGAACTCGATGTGGCTGCCGGCGGCCGGGTCGCTCCACACCGTGGTGTTGTTGACGCCGGGGAAGTGCGCGGCCAGGTGAATTTGCTTTAGCGTGCTCATCGGGAGTCCTCGGAACCGTCAGGCGATGGCGTAACGGTTGGCGGGGCGGGGCAATCCGAGCAAGCCGCGAAGCGTGTCGGCCTCGTAGCCGCCACGGAACAGCCCTCGGCGCCGCAGCTCGGGCACCAGGCCCTCGGTGATCTGGACGAGGTCATGCGGCAGCGCGGCGGGCCGCAGCCGAAATCCCGACAGCCCGGCGGCGTGCCACTCCTGTAGCAGGTCGGCCAGCTGTGCGGGGGTGCCCGCGAAAATTTCGGCGTCGCTGCGGTATTCGGTGCCGGCGAGTTCGTCGAGCCGACCCCGCCGCGCCCGTGCCGCCTCCGGGGTGTGATCGAGGAACGCCACCAGGTCGCCGAAAATGTGCAGCGCTTCCCGGCTGCGACCGGCGGCCCACTGCACCGCCGTGATCTCGCCGACGATGTCGGCCGCCTGCGCGGCGCCGCGCGGGGTGACGAATCCGACGTCGACGCTGCCGGCGATCAAGTCGTAGGACGCGCCGCCGTGGCCCAGGGCCGCGACGATCGGCTGGCCCTGGGGCGGACGAGGCGTGATCGAAGGTCCTTTGACGGAGAACCAGCGTCCTTCGAAATCGATGTAGTGCAGCTTGTGCCGGTCGATGAAGCGTCCGGTGGCGATGTCCCGGATCTCGGCGTCGTCCTCCCAGCTGTCCCACAAGCGGCGCAGCACCTCGACGTAATCGGCGGCCTCGGCGAAGTAGTCGTTGATCTGTCGCTGCCAGGCCGGATCGTCGGCGGCGCCGGCCGACGGGTGTGGCAGTTCGCGGCGCCCGAAGTGGGCCGCCACGTCGGCGCGTGCCGAGAGCTGAACCCGAACGCCGGCTCGGCCGGTGCTGACGTAGTCAAGCGTGGCAATCGATTTCGATACGTGGAATGGCTCGGTGTGGGTGACGATCGCCGTCGGCACGAGCCCGATGCGCCGGGTGCGCGGCGCGATCCGGGCGGCGATGAGCACCGCGTCCAACCGGCCTCGAACGCGGTCGGTTCGGTCGTCGGGCTCGAAGGGGTCGTCGGATTGGATCGCCAGCGAATCCTCGATGGTCACGAAGTCCAGCGACGCGCGCTCGGCTTCGGCGACCAGATCGGCCCAATAACCGGCGTCGAACAGCTCATCCGGTCGGGCGTCGTCTTCCCGCCACGCGGCCGGGTGCCAACCGACGCCGTCGAGCGCCACGGCGAGGTGCAAGGGACTTGACGAAATAGCCATCACAAGACCTGTCTTCCTAACGGATACCACCACTGTGCCGAGGGGCGCCCGAGGATCGGCGGTGGCGACACCGGTTGCGGCCGGGTCTGTCTAACGCGGGGAATAACCCGTCGACGGCATGGCCGTCGCCGCACACGCGGGACGTGTCGGCCGCCGACTACACGACCGTCGGCCAGGAACCGATGCCGGAGGCGGTGCGGAAACTTTGCCAGCTGCATTGTCGCCCGCTGTCTTGCCGCCCATACGGTCCGAGTTCCGGCCTGACACTTCGGAATCCGTGCGTGTGTCGCCGGCGCTCATCACCTTGAAGCCTGGCCACGCCGATGGGCTCGGGCCGAGGGCGGAAGCGGCGGCGTACGCCTCTCGCACTTACCGCGTCATCGCCACCGATGCCGATATCGGATGCCAACGCGGGCCCGCACGCGCGGCAGAGCCGCTGAAATCATCGCGATTACAACCCCGCGTGAGATGCCCTACTTGTCCAATAGCGGCAGCACGCCTTCGGCGAACCAGTAGGCCTCCTCCAGGTGCGGGTAGCCCGACAGGATGAACTCGTCGAAGCCCAGCGAGTGGTATTCGCGGATCAGGTTCGCGACTTCCTGATGGCTGCCCACCAGCGCGGTACCGGCGCCCCCGCGGACCAGGCCTATTCCGGCCCACAGGTTCGGATAGATCTCCAGCTTGTCGACCCGACCGCCGTGCAGCGCGGTCATCCGTCGTTGGCCCTCGGATTCCGACTTCGCATGCAGCGCTGTGGCTTTGGTGATCTGCTCCTCGGTGAGTTCGGCAAGCATCTCGTTCGCGACGGCCCAGGCCGCGGCCGAGGTGTCACGGCTGATGGTGTGCAGCCGAATGCCGAACCGGACCGCGCGGCCCAGGGCGGCGGCCTTGTCCCGCACCCGCTCGATCTTGGCGGCGGCCGCCTGTGGCGGCTCACCCCATGTGAGGTAGACGTCGGCGAACTGGGCCGCGATCGGTAGCGCCGCCGCCGAAGAACCGCCAAAGTAGATGTCTGGCAATGGGTTCGGCGGAGCCGAAACCCGGGCATCGGCGACGCTGTAGTACTTGCCGGTGAAATCGACGGAATCCCGCGACCATACCGATGTCACGATGTGCAGGAATTCCGCCGTCCTCGCGTAGCGCTCGTCGTGGCCGAGCCAGTCGCCGAAACGGCGTTGCTCGGCGTCGTCGCCACCACTGACGACGTTGAGCAACACCCTGCCCTCGGAAAAGCGTTGCAGCGTCGCGGTCTGCTGCGCGGCGAGGGTGGGCGGCACCAGCCCGGGACGAAATGCGACCAGAAACTTCAGCTTCTCCGTCTCGGCCAACAATGCGGCCGAGGTCAGCCACGCGTCTTCGCACCAGGTCCCGGTCGGCGTCAGCACGCCCTCGAAGCCCAGCCGGTCCGCGGCACGCGCCACCTCGGCCAGGTAGCGGCGGCTAGGCGGGCGATATCCGTTCGGAATCGCGCGGTTCGACGATGCGTGCGACCCGCCGACGATCGAGCGGCTGTCACCGGTGGTGGGCAGGAACCAGAAGAAGCGCGGAGCCATACCCCGTCGACGCTAGGTTGCCCACGGGCGACCGTGCAAGTTGCGTCCTGGGCGGTCCTGAGCTGGTGGTCTGGTCCGTAAGTTCGTCGGGGGTTGTGACCAGACGCCGCTGGTGCCGAGTCTGCGCTGGTGGCATCGAGCCTGCGTTCACGGCTGGCTTTTCGCCTTGGGCGCCGCTACCACCGCAGTCTCGACGCCCAGCGAACAGCGCCCCGGCGAACGTCCTGGCGGTCCTGAGCTAGCTGCGCCGCCGCACCATCCGACGCTCGAGGGTGCCCAGGGCAACGTCACTGAGTTTGCCCAATCCGGCCAGCAGTATGATCGCGAGCAGCATGATGTCAGTGCGGCCGGTGTTCTGGCTATCGATCAGCAGGAATCCCAAGCCTTTCGACGAGGCGATCAGCTCCGCCGCGACCAAAAACAGCCACGCATTCGCCAGGCCCAATCTCAGCCCGTTCACCAGCTCCGGGGCCGCGGCGGGCAGCATCACGGTCGCCAACAACGAGACGCCGCGCCGACCGTACGCGCGTCCCACCTCCACAAGCTGCGCGTCGACGTGTGAGAGTGCCGATGCCGTTGTCGTGTAGATCGGGAAAAACGCGCCGATGGCGACGAGCAAAAGTTTCGGTGTCTCGTCAATGCCAAACCACAACAGCAGCAACGGCACCCACGCCAGAGAGGGAACGGTGCGGAATACCGCGACCGTCGGCTCAAGCAACCTGCGCACAATCACCGAGAGCCCGACGAGGGAACCAAGCACGAGCGCAGCACCCGCACCCGCCAGATAGCCCAACAGCACCCGCAAAAGGCTCGCTTGGAGGTGGACCCATAGATCGTCATGCCGAAGCAGTTCGCCCAGCGCGGACAGCACGTCGCCGGGGGGCGGCAACTGGCTGGCCGAAAACCACCGCTCCGCTGTGACAAACTGCCAGATCACCAGCAGCAGGATCGGGACAATCAGTCCCGCCAGCGCAAGCGGCGACTTGGCCAACAGCGCGGAGCGGACTCTCAGGAAGCTTGCTGGGCGAATTTTGGCTCGAACAGCGTGTTGAGTGCGTTGCGGCCGGCCTCTTCGGATTTGATATCGCCGTCGGCCACCGCGATCGGCACGATGTTGGTCAGTACCACTCGCAGTGGATCGCCCGGTACCGGTGAGATGTTCAACGCCGTCCGCTGCAGCTCCTCCTGGGCCACGCTCGGCGTCACCTTCGCCTGCGAGGCCAACAATGCCACCAATTCGTCGGGGTGCGCCTTCGCCCATTTCCGGGCCTCCTCATAGCTATTGACCACGGACTGAACGGCATCCGGATGTGCGGAGCTGAAGTCCTCACGAACGTTCAATACGCCGTAGGAATTGAAATCGGGATTGCGGTACACCAAGCGCGAACCATCCTGCTGAACCGTTTCCGCCATGAAGGGGTCCAATCCCGACCAGGCATCGACGTTGCCGCGCTCCAAGGCGGTTTTGCCATCGGCATGCTGCAAATTGACGATTTCGACGTCACTGGCCGAAAGTCCGGCTGTCGCAAGCGATTGCAACAGAAAGAAGTACGGATCGGTTCCCTTGGTGACGGCGATCTTCTTGCCCCTCAAATCCGCGACCGAGTTGATGGGCGAGTCCTTCGCAACAACCAGAGCCGTCCACTCCGGCTTGCTGTACACGTCGACGATCTTGATGGGTGTGCCGTTGGCCCGCGCGACCAACGCGGCCGAGCCGGCGGTCGAGCCCAAGTCCAGCGCCTTCGACCGTAGGCCCTCGTTGGCCTTGTTACTACCCGCCGAAAGCACCCAGGTGACGTTGTAGCCGCGGTTCTCGAGCAGGTGCTGATCGCGCACCACCAGGCTCAGCGGGTTGTAGTAGGCGTAGTCCAGATGAAGATCCTTGGCCGCCGTCTTGCCGGTGTCAGAACCGCAGGCCGCCACGACGATGGTTGTGGCGACAACCGAAAGCGCTGTCAAGTAACGGTTTTTCATCACGCCTTTGTCTCCTCACTAATGCCCGACCGCGGGTCGGCACCGCCGCGTCTGGGTACCCCGAGTTCGTCCAACAACCGGTCGCGCAGCGCGGTGATGCGCGGCTCACCGCGGTCCCGCGGCTTGGGAATTGCGACGTCGAACGTCGCGGCGATACCGGCACCTCCCGTTGGGTCGGCGCGCAAGATCAGCACCCGGTCGGCGAGGATCACCGCCTCGTCCACGTCGTGTGTGACGAGGAGCGTGGTCGTGCCGGCCTCTTGCTGCACGGCGTCCAGCAGGTCCTGCATCCGCAGTCGGGTCAGTGCGTCGAGGGCCGCCAGCGGCTCGTCGAGTAGCAGGACGCTCGGTCGCCGGGCGAGGGCGCGCGCGAGGCCCGCGCGTTGCGCCATCCCTCCGGATACCTGCCGCGGGTGGTGATTGCCGAATTCGTGTAGCCCGACGACATCCAGCCAATGCCGCACCGTCGCAAGGCCTTCCGACCGTGCGGCGTCGGGTGGCAGCCCAAACGCGACGTTGGCCGCCAGGGAGCGCCACGGCAGCAGGCGAGGTTCCTGGAAGACCATGGCACAGCGCGGGTCGACCCCGCGAACGGCTTTGCCGTCGATCTCGATCCGCCCATGGGTAGGACGGTCGAGACCGGCGACGAGCCGGAGCAGTGTCGATTTGCCGCTGCCTGAAGACCCGAGCAACGCGACCACCTCGCCCGGCTCGACCTCGATGTCGACCTCGTGTAGCACGGTGTGCGTTCCGAACGTTCGGTTGACGCGATGAAGTGACACACATGCCGGCGCCGGATTGGTCGACATCACCCGCGCAGCCTAGGAATCCCGCCGATTGGCCGCCAGGTTTCCGTTGATCATGATTCAAACCTGTACCTCATTGCGCCCGTACGAATCCCACGCCGGCCGTTGCGTTGACCCCCGCGTCACGCAACACCGTGCTCGCCGTGTCCGGTTGCACTGCCCCGTCGGGCAGCGTGGCGGCGGGTATCGCCTTGATGCGGTACAGGAACTCGGCGGCCGTCTTGATCAGATCCGCACTTTCGCCGGTGGGCACGAACGGGAGGCGCAGACGGATTCCGTCGGCGTTGCCGCCCTGGTCGACGGGCCACTTGCGGTAGAGCGAATCCCGCAGGTCGGCCGCCGAGAAACCCTCGGTCTGACTCTGCGCCAGGCGGACAATCTCGTCGGCATTCGCCGGGTCGGCGAGGAAACGCTGCGCGTCCAGTTCCGCCTTCAGCCAACTTTTGGCGACGTCCGGGTGTTTGTCGGCGAACTCCTTGTCCATCACCAGGAATCCGCCGTCGTGCTGGTCGGCCAGCGCGCCGCTGGCGACGCGCTTGGCCAGTCCGGCATTGACCAGTTTGGACGCGGTGGGTTCCCAGATGATCGCGCCGTCGATGGTGTGGTTCTGGAAGCTGGACGTGATCACCTCGATGCTCTGGTTCAGGTAGGCGGCCGGCTTGACCCCCAGGGCGTCGAACGTGGCCTGCGCGATGCGGTCCGTGCAACTTCCTTGTGGGGTGGCGACGGTCTTGCCGTTGAACCAGGCAAGCGCGTCGCGCTGGCTGGCGAAGTTCGGCGCGTCCGGTCGGGTGAGAAATATCCCGCACTGGTCTTGTGAGAGCCCGAGCGTCGCGACGATCCGCAGATCCCTCGTGCTTCGTTTACTCACGCCGACAATCGCCGGCATGTCGCCCGCGTAGCCGATCTGTTGTTTTCCGGCCAGCATCTGGCTCACGATGATCGAGCCCTGCAGGCCGACCTGAAAGTCGACCGTCGAGCCCTTCGGCAGGTATTTCTTCCAGAATTCCTTGCCGCGCATGACAACTCCGGACCATGCTTCGGTGTAGTAGGGCTGGTACCCGACGGTGAGATGGACGGCGCCGCCGTCCGACACGATGTCGTTGCCGCCGATGTGCCCGACCGCGGCGCAGCCCGCGGCGGTCACTACTGTCGTCAGCACACCAATGAGTGTCTTTTTCAGTCGCATCGGCATCTTTCTGTCGTCAAAGGTGTTGGGGCTCCGGGTGGACGCAGTAAGTCCATGGCGCGGTGTTTGATCTGCTGCAGCTCGTCGTCATGGAGGAGATCGACACGCCGCCGCGGACGGGCCAGCTTGATGGAGAACTCTTCGCGTACCCTCGCGGGTCGTTCGGTCATTACAAGCAGCCGGTCGGCGAGCAGCAGCGCCTCGTCGACGTCGGTGGTAATGAACAACACCGTTCGTCGTTGTTCCGCAAGAAGTTCGGCGGTGTACTCCTGCATCAGTTCGCGGGTCATCGCGTCCAAACCGCGAAACGGCTCGTCGAGCACCAGGATTACGGGCTCGTTGACCAAAGCCCGGGCCAATTCGGCGCGCCGGCGCATCCCCCCGGACAGCTCACCGGGATACCGGTTGCCGAAGTCGGCGAGTCCCACGCGGGACAGGATGGCGTCCGCGCGCAGCCGTGCGTGCGGGCCGCGTTCGCCCCGTGCGCGCGGCCCGAACATGACGTTCTCGCGCGTCGTCAACCACGGCATCAGGGCGTTCTCCTGGAACAACAACAGCCGTTCGGCCGAAGGCCCGTCCACCCCGTTGCCGTCGACCGTGATCAGGCCGCTCGTGGCCCGGTAGTAGCCGGCGAGCAGGTAGCCGATGGTGGTTTTGCCGCCGCCCGAGGGTCCGATCATCGCCACGATCTCCCCGGGCGCGAGCCGAAACGAGCAGTCGTCGACCACTTTTACGTCCTCACGACCTTTGCGGACGTGAAAGGAAACGTGATCGAAGCACACCGCTCCGGCAGGGCCGTCCGTCACGATGCCACGCTTCGCCACGGCATCAGCCGATTCCCCAGCGCCCGCACCAGTCCGCTCGACAAGTAACCGGCGACGCCGAGGCTGATCATCGCCACGACGACGCGGGGTAACTCGTTGCCCTGGTAGGCGTTCCACACCAGGAAGCCCAGGCCGCCGTCGCCTGACTGCTGCCCGCCGCCGGAGATCAGTTCGGCGGCCACGACGACCTCCCAGGTGATGCCCATACCGACGGCGGCCCCGGTCACCAGCGACGGCAGCAGCGCCGGCAACAGGACCCGCCGGAAGACGTAGCGCCGGCTTGCGCCCATCGAGCGTGCGGCAAGGATGTGGCGGCGGTCGATTTCCTCGGCACCGCCAACGGTATTCAGCACGATCGGAAACAGCGCGCCGAGAAAGGTCACGAACGTGATGGACAGCTCCTGAGTCGGCCAGAAGATGATCGCGATTGGCACCCAGGCAAGCGGCGGAATCGGCCGCAACGATTCGAACACCGGAAACACGACGCTTTTGAACCACGGCCGGGTTGCCATCAGCAGCCCCAGCGCACCGCCAACCGCCAGCGCGACTCCGAACCCGGCCAGGACCCGTTGGAACGACAGCGACCAACTGTTCCAATACCCAGGGCTGCCAGCGAGTTTCAGGAAGTCGACGACGACCGCCGAGGGGGGCGGCAGCTGACCGACCAACGGCACGGTCACGCCCGTCCAACCGTGCAGACGGGTGGCGAGCTCCCACGCCAAGGCGAACACGACGATGCCGACCGCGCCGCGCCTCAGGGCCGTGGTCTCGACATTGCCGGCACGACTGAGCAGCGTTGTCATTGCGCCATCTCCCGCTCGCCCGCTTCGAACGCGCGCCTGGCCTCGTCGCGGACCGCCTCGGAGACTTCGCCGACGAGTTCGCGGAAATGCGGCGCGGTGATGATGCCGGGATCCCGCGGGCGGTCGAGGGTGATGTCGATCGTGGTCTTGACGCGACCGGGGCGGGTCGTCATGGCGGTAACGCGGCTGCCTAAATACACGGCTTCCTCGATGTCGTGGGTGATGAAAAGCACCGTGACCGCGGACCTGTCGTAAATCTGCAGCAGGGCATCGTGCATCGCGGCCCGCGAGATCGCGTCCATTCCCCGGAACGGCTCGTCGAGCAGCAGCACGGCGGGCTCCATGACAAGCGCACGCAGGATCTCGACGCGCCGCAGTACACCGCTGGACAGCTCCCCCGGGTAACTGTCGGCGATGTCGCCGAGCCCGACCGCGCGCAGGCGCTCTCGCGCGATGCCCGCCGCGTCGCCGCGGCCGGCGCGCCGCTGCGCGACCAGGCCGTAGCCGACGTTGTCGGCCACGGTGAACCAGGGGAACAGGGTGCTGTCCTGAAACACGACGACGCGGTCCGGACCGATCCCGGCCGTGGGCCGCCCCGGGCCGCACAGCAGTTGCCCGTCCAGCTCGATTCGACCGGACGTGATGTCGGTGAACCCGGCGATCGCCCCGAGCAGGGTGCTTTTCCCGCACCCGGACGGTCCGACGATCACATGGAGTTCGCCGGCGGCGATATCGAGGCTGAAATCCTGCACCGCACGCACCGGAGCACTCGCGGTCCGGTATGCCTTGCCCACGGCGTCGAGGACCAGGTTGCCCCCGCTCACGCCCCGATGCTCCGTGCCCGGTACGCCATCAACCGGCTGCCCACGAGACGAATCACGGCGCTGCTGGCGAAACCGACCACGCCGAGCGTGATCATCGCGATGACGATCGTCGGGTAGCGGGTCGTCGTGTACGAAGCATTGATCAGGTAACCCAGACCGAACTGGCCCGCGATCATTTCCCCCGCGACGAGCGAAAACCAGGCGACTCCCATGCCGATCTGCAGGCCGGTGAAGATGTAGGGCAGCGACCCCGGGACGACGACCGTGCGCAGCACCGTGCCGGGCCCGGCGCCCAGGCATTGCGCCGCCCGGATCAGGTTCTGGTCGATCGAATGAACCCCGAGCAACGTGTTCAACGTGACCGCGTAGAACGCGGCCAGGTAGGTGAGGAAGATGACCGAACCCTCCCTGGTGTGAAACATCAGCATCGCCAAGGGAACCCACGCCAGGATGGGAATGGGGCGGATCAACTCGAAGACCGGAAAGGCGTACTGGCGAAATCGCGATGACCACCCCAGCAGCAGGCCGAGCGGGATCCCCGTAACGAGGGCCGCCGTGAAGGCGATGGCGACGCGCCGAACGCTCGCCCAGATGTGCTCGTAGTAGGACGCGGTGAAAATGGACGTGCCGTAGGCGGGGTTCGGGCTAACCCATTCGCGGATCACCTCGGTCGGGCCGGGAATGCCGCGAAACCGCGGCAGCGCCAGCGCGTCGACGGTCAAATACCAGCAGCCGACGAACAGCGCGAAGCCGAGCAGGGCCAGCGGTAGCGCCGGCGACAGAATCCGACGGCGTATCGGCTTTAGCCTGGCTACCGCACTGCGCTGAGCGGTCAGGGGAATCGCCTCGGTAGAAAGGACGCTCACGAGCTACCTTCCCTGGGAATAGAGATGCCCCGTGGCTGAAGTTTGAGGCATGACCTCGAATCCGTCGCGGGGCATCCTGGCGCAAACGCTGCCATCATTTCCGCATCGCTGTCGCGCCGCAACGGTATAGATCGCGCTGACCAAAACCCGTCGGCTGCCGGTGCTGATCAGCCGGTTTGCACCGCGTCGCCGGGGCGCCGTTGGGCGCCGAGCTCGGGGAGGTCGCCCTCGCCGTTGGCCCCTTCGCGCTTGGCCGACTTCTTCTTCGGCGTTTTCTGTGGTGTCGGCGCGGCGGTGCGTCCCGCGGGGCGGTGACCGTTGGGTGTCAATCCGATGGACTCGCCTACCATCTCGATGGCCTTCTCGGTGTACACGCGGTAGCCGAAGTCCGGTAAGTAGCCGTGGATTTCGGGCGTGTCGAGATCGCGCATGAATTGCAGTATCCCGCGGCTGAACACCTGGCCCGGCACCAGAACCGGGAATCCCGGGGGATACGGCGTCACGAACGTCGCCGACACGACGTCTATCCCGGCGTCCAGCCGTTCGTCAATCTGCTCACCGGTGAGGTATTCGCAATTGGTGTCGTCATAGGAGAGGTAGAACCCACGACGGACATCCCCTTCGGGCGTCGGCGCGCTTCCGCTGTGATCCAGGAACGCGGGGTGAAAGCCGCTGAAATCGGGGAGGGGCAAAGACATTTCGGTAAGCCGGTAGACCGCGCGCTCGAAGTGCTCGCGCTCGCCGAGGCTCATCTCGAAGATGTTCTGGTCGAGCTCGCGGGCGATGTTGACCAGCACTTCCACCAGGAACGCGACCGAGCTGCGGGTGGTGCCGATGTTGGTCATGAACAGCACGCTGTTGCGTGACGTCTTGTTGATCTGGATTCCGTAGCGGTCCATCAGCTGCTGGCGTTTGAACGTGTCCCCGTCATAACCCGTCTGCCCGATGAACAGGGTGATCCTCGACGGATCGAGCACGAACTCGTCCTGATCCCAGGCCGCCATCATGTTGCGCAGCCCCGAGCGGAGGGGCTGGGCGATGGCCGAGGGCCGGAAGCGCTCGGGGATCAAATCAGACGTGCGAAGGCAACGCATGTACTTGCTGAGCAGGGGGTGATTATCGATCGCGTCGCGCAGCTGCATCGCGTTTTCGATCTGCCGCTGCACCAGTTCCACGCCCTCCAGCGCCACCTGCCGGCGGCCGAGGTCCAGGGAGGCCAGGATTTGGTAGTTGGGCGAGGTCGAGGTGTGCGCCATGTACGCCTCGTGGAACGGCTCCGCCACTTTCTGGTCGAAGTCCTGGTCGAAAACATGGATCATCGATCCCTGCCGCAGCGCGGTCAGCGTCTTGTGCGTCGACTGGGTGGCATACACCCGCACCCGGGCCCTGGCCGGGTCGGGCATCAGACGGCGGTCCAAAAGGTCGTCGTCGCTGGGGTTTTCGGCAGCGCGCTCCCCTTGAGAGGCCAGCTGCTCCTCGTAGCGGCGCCGGTAGTCGGGGTTCTGCAGCCGCTCTCGCAGCGCCCGCGCCGAGGCCATCGCGGTCCGAGTCCGATAGACCGGGTGAAAGCGCGCGAACGCGAACCATGCCTCGTCCCACAGGAAGACCAGGTCGGGCTTGATGGCCAGGCACTCCTCCATGACCCGCTCGACGTCATAGACGATCCCGTCGAAGGTGCAGTTCGTCAGCGACATCATCTTGACGCGGTCGAGCTTCCCGGCGCGCTTGAGCGCCAACAGCTTCGACTTGATTTCCCGCAACGGAACCGCACCGTACATCGAGTAGTCGTTGAGCGGATAGGCCTCGAGGTAGACGACATTCGCGCCGGCGAGCATCATCCCGTAGTGGTGGGACTGGTGGCAGTTGCGGTCCAGCAGCACGATATCGCCGGGCGCCACCAACGCCTGGGTGACGATCTTGTTCGCCGTCGACGTCCCGTTGGTGACAAAGTACGTGTGGCGCGACCCGTAGGCTTGCGCCGCGAGCTGTTGAGCCTCGCGCAGGGGTCCGGTCGGCTCCAGCAGTGAGTCCAGGCCGCCGCACGTCGCCGACGTCTCGGCCATGAACACATCCAGGCCGTAAAAGCCGACCATGTCCTTGATCCAGTGCGAGTTGACGATCGACTTTCCTTGCGAAATCGGCAGGGCGTGAAAAACACCCGTGGGCCGGTGGCTGTACTGCTTGAGCGCGCTGAAGAACGGGGTGCGGTGGCGCGCCGCCACGCCTTGCAGGATCGACAGGTGAAGCTCGAGCATGCCTTCCCGGGCATGAAACACCCGGCAGAAGTACTGGCCGAGGCGCCCGGCGATGTCCTCCACCTCGATTTCGGTCATGAGGTAGAGGTCGAGTTCGGGCCGCAGCTTCGCCAGGGAAACCGCGAGGATCTGGGCGCGTTCCTCGGGCGACTGGTGGTCGGCCAACTCGTGCGACACGTCGGTGTCGACGAACTCCGACAGCGTCGACAGGTCCCGCGTCGATTGGTGCGAGAAGCGCCGCCGAACCACCACGGCCTGCAGGTTGACGTTGAGCCGTGCCGCGATGAGCGCCTCGTCCCCGCTGGAGACCACCACGAGCTCGTAGACGAATTCGTCGTCGGGGCGCCGCCACTTGCGCACCTCGTTGCGCAACGCCCGTTCCTGGTCCTCGGTCATCTTTTCAACGACCAGCACCTCGAAGTAGGGCCGGTCGCGCTGCGCCGACGGTTGATGCTCGAGCTGACGCGGATCGGACGGAAACATGTCCAGTTCGTCGGCCCCGGCGTTCTCCACGTCCCCCGAACGGTAGGACTCGGTGGTCAACGCGCGGTTGATCTGCGCGACCGCCTGCGCGAACTTGTCATAGTTGCCGGCCGCGAAAAGGCGCTGAACCCGTGCGAATTGCGGCGAGCCGGGATAGGCCCAGTAGGGCTCGAGCGAGCTCAGGCGAGCCAGCAACTCCCGGCAGGCGCTGAGGCATTTTTCCTTCACCGCTCCCTCGGTGGTCGGGCGCGTCAGCCGGTCGGCGGCCTCCTCCAACCGGCACCACGAGTCGCTGCGGACCTGCCACAGGCTGTTGTAAGCGCGCAGGTGCTCTGTCATGGCCGCCCTTTCCGAGAGTCGCGGCGATTTCTCCGTACCGGAGCGTCGGTCAAGGTTCGCAGACCGAATCCGCCCGCCGGTTACCAGAAGGCGAACAATGCACGTCCGTCGGATGACGGCCCGAACAGACGGCGGTAACGGCATCACGGCGTGGTAATCGCGCCTATCCCAAGCAGTTCGGCCAGTCGTGCCGCCGAGTGACGGCCCGGCCCGAGGCCGTCCTGGACCGCTCCGCGTGCCACGCGTGCCAGCGCGGCATTGAGCGGCGCCGTGATGCCGTGCCGGTGAGCAAGCCTGACGATCTCCCCGTTGAGAAAGTCGGTCTCCACGTCACCGGTGTGGCGGCTCAACGACTGCCAAGTGGAGTTGCTGGGCCCGGCGTTCCATCCGGGCACCGCGCGTATGGTCGGTCCGTCCGCCCGCGCCGCCGTGGATGTCTCGAACGAGACGAATTCGATTCCCGCATGCCGCAACACCTTTTCGCCTTCGCTGCGCACCGCGGCCACCACCTCGCCGGCGTCGGCCGCCTCGGCGGTCAGGGCGCCCACGGCATTGCCGAGGTTGCTCAGTAGCTTGTTGTACTTCCAGGAGGCGACGTCGGCGGGGGTGCGCACCCGGATTCCGGCGGCGCTCCACGTCTCGGCGAGCCCCGTCAAGAAGTCGGCATCGTCGCGGGTGCCGATCGACGCGGGCCACCGTGCGATGTGGAATTGGCCGGCCACCGGCCACGACCGCACGATCACCTCACCCGGTTCGAGGTGCACCGCGGGCAGCCAGACGCAGACACCGAATACCCGACGGAAATACCGCAGCGCTTTCTCTTCGGCGGCAACGCCGTTGAGGGCGGTCATCACGGGCAGTCGCTCGCCCGCGGTTCCGATTCAGTGTCATGCCCGCGGCCGCTAGTACCTCGGCGTGCCGACCTCGCGCCACCAACACCGCGGGAACACCGGCCCGCGTCAACATCGCGCCCACGGCGCCGCCGATGGCGCCGGCGCCGACGATCACGTATCGGTGGTCGTCTCGTGGTGACCCTGCCTGTTCCAACCGTTCCAATGCCGCGCCCTCCGTCGATTCTGAGCCTGCCGCTATTGCGCGAGGTTACGTTTCTCCGATCACCCGGGCGGCGATATTCCCGCTGCCACTCCCATGAGTTTGCGCCGTGACGAATTGAATGACGGCAGCGCGCAATTGGCTTCTGACTGGCGGGGGCGGCGCTGGCGATCCGCCGCGCACGGGGTACACCGGACCCGCGACACAGTGGCACCGTCGCTCTCACACACGCACCACGCTAGCGTTACTCGTGATGGTCGACGAAATTCAGCGCAGCTGGGAGTTCGTGGTGGCGCCGCCGCGCAGCGCCCCCGGCATCACATCGATGGTGGGCTACCGCGCGCTGGATGTGCCCGAGACGGTGCACCGTGGCATGCCATCGTCGACGTTGACGTTCATCGTCAGCCTCGACGACGGAGTGGAAGCCGCAGACACCGCCGACGCGCTGGCGGGTGCCCGGCCCAACCCACTGATCCTCAGCGGGCTCCACATGCAGGCCAGCCATGTGCGGCAACGGCGCGGCCAGGCGGGTGTGCAGCTGGCGGTGCACCCCTTGGCATCACGCGCACTGTTCGGCATACCCAGCGCCGAGCTGCCCGTCGCCGGCTACAACGCGGTGGAAGTCCTCGGTCGGCACGCGCGAGAGCTTCCCGAGCGCGTGGCCGAAGCGCACCGATGGCCCAAGGTGTTCGCGACTGTCGCCGGGTACCTTGTGGACGGCCGGGGGCGCCGAGAGGATGTGACCGTGCGGCCCGAGGTCGCCCATGCGTGGCTTCTGCTGGAGCGCACCCATGGCCGAATTCCGGTCGGCGCGTTGGCAGATCGTGTCGGGGTGAGCGCCCGGCACCTGACGACGCTGTTCCATCGGGAGGTCGGCAGATCCCCCAAGGCGGTCTCGATGCTGATGCGATTCCAGCACGCGACGGCGACGATCGCGGCGTCGGCGCGACGGCAGGGCCGGGTTGACCTGGCCGCGGTCGCGACGATCACCGGTTATTGCGACCAGGCTCACCTGACCCGCGAGTTCGTCCGGTTCGCCGGGGTGCCGCCGCGGGCCTGGCTGGCCGAAGAGTTCCGAAACATACAAGACGGCGGGCACTCGTTCGATTCACAGTGGGACCATGACTGCTCCGAATCCAACCGTCTGGTTGACGCTACAGGCGCATAACGCTCCCGAACTCATCGACTTTTACATCGAAACGTTCGGGTTCGTCGTCGCGGCGCGATACGGCGACGGCGACAGAGTGGATCACGCCCAATTGAATTGGCCCGAGGGCATCGGCGGCGTCATGCTGGGCAGCCACAAGCCTGGCACGAATTGGTGCCGGGAACCGGGATCCGCCGGCGGATATGTCGTCACCAACGATCCGCAGGCGCTCTACGAACGCGTTCTTTCACACAAGGCCGAAATCGTTCGCCCGTTGGCCAAGACCGATTACGGCGCAAACGAATTCGCCGTCCGGGATCCGGAGGGCAATTTGTGGTCATTCGGCGACTACACCGGCGAACCCATGCCAGGCTGACCACCGTGGCTACGTCGACGAGGGAGAATCGCATGCGCGCGACCCGTATCATGCCCAACCTTCGAGTGGCGGACGTCGAGGCGGCAAAGGGCTTCTACACCGGCTACCTCGGCCTGAGCGTCGAAGAGTTCAACATGGGGTGGGTGGCCCGCTACACCTCACCCGACGCAAGGGCGTTCGTCCAGCTCGTCACGCGCGACGCCAGCGCACCCGCAGACTCCGTCGTTTCCGTCCTCACTAACGACGTCGAAGAAGCCTATGAAGAAGCCCGGGGGCTTGGTTATGAGATCGTGCATCCGATAACCACGGAGCCGTGGGGGGTGCGCCGATTCTTCGTGCGGGCACCGGACGGAAACATCCTCAACATCGTGAACCATCCCGACTAGACCTGCCCGATCGACCTCAAAGAGATTGTCACGCAGCGCAACCGGCTGTGCACGCTATCGGAGTGCCGACAGGCCTTGTGCGCACGTCGTACCTATGGGGACTACCCTGTCCTCGTGAGCAGTGAGCGAGTGCCCGGCGGGGTGGTGCACAGGCTGCCCGCCGACCTGCGCGAGGCGCTGATCGCCAACTCGACTGCACTGGCCGCGTGGAGGGACATCACGCCCTTGGCGCGCAACGAGTTCATCTGCTGGGTCGAGGATGCCAAGCAAGAGACGACCCGACAGCGCCGCATTCGCCGGACCCGGGAGGAACTGGAAGAAGGCCAGCGCCGGCCCTGCTGCTGGCCGGGGTGCAAACACCGCGAGCGCACCGGCAGGTAAGCGCCTGCCGCCCTGTGGGTTCTCCGTCTGGGGCCGCCACGCAGTTCGGTCCGGCCGATTAGCTCGAGAAGACCGCGAGCCAGATGGCGATGTATTGACAGATCGCCGCGACTGCGGTGCACGCGTGGAAGAACTCGTGGTAGCCGAACGTCGTCGGCCAGAGATCGGGCCAGCGCAGTCCATAACACAGCGCACCAATGCTGTACAGCGCGCCGCCCACGGCCAGCAGCACCGTCGCGGCCAAGCCGGCGTTGTGCAGAATCATCCCGGCATACCAGACCGCCACCCAGCCCAGCAGCAGATAGAGCATCACGCCCAGCCAACGCGGGGCCGTCGGCCAGAACAGTGTCAGCGCGATTCCGGCCAGCGCGCCGCCCCAGACGATTGCCAGCACCACATGCCCGGTCGCACGCGGCATGGCCAGCCTGGCGAATGGTGTATAGCTGCCGGCGATGAGCACGAAGATCATCGAGTGGTCGAGCCGCCTCATCCAATTCCTGACGACCGACGACTCCCAGCGAACGCGGTGATAAACGGCGCTTACGGCAAACATCGCCACTATCGCCAGGGCGTATGTCAGGGTCGAGTGCCCGGCCCGCTTGGATGCCTCCACCCACGACACCACCACCAGTGGCGTACCCGCAATGACGGCCGCGGCAGCGCAGTAGAGGTGAATCCAGCCGCGCAATCGTGGCTTGGTCACAACCCCGGCGGCGCCCCCGGTGAGCTGCCCGCGCTGGGGGGCCATATCGGTCTGGTAGCTCATTTTCCCCTAACCAGCGACCGCGTTGCCGTTAAGTGCTTACATTCCACGCGATCTGGATCCTGGTTAGATCATTCCGTTGCGCGTTAGGCGACCGCTATGGCGAGCCTGTGAATTGCGTGTGCCCCCATCTCCTAGGGTGTTTCATCGAGCGACCTGAAGGTTTCCCGGGTTCTTGCGGTTGAGCGGTTGGCGACGACGTCGCTTGTGAGGCCCGACTTGGCTTAAATTGGTACACACCGTCTGGCGGTGGTTGCGGGTCCACGAGGTGGCCTCACCAAGCGGTGGGTCGTGTCGCCCCCAGCCGGTGCGCAGTGGGCCAAAGTCGGGCGTTAATCCCCTTTGTCACATTGGTAACCCGCTGGCCGGCATAGGCGATGTGCCCGCCTCGCAGCGACAGCTCCACCACGCCCTCCCGCGCAACCCAAATTGTCGCTCGAAGGTGGGCACAAAAGTATGTGCCTCCCACGCCGAGACGCACGTGACAATTGTGACCACCACGACGTGGCCGACGTGGCCCGGTGCTCACGCCGGCACCGGATCGGCGGGGCCCCTGATGCCTGTCCGCTGCATTTTCACGACGACCGAATCAAAGCGCAGACAAGGCAGATCACGCCGTACATCAATGCGAAGCCGCTCAGATTAAATACGCCCATTGCGATACCGACCGGGTTAACCGTGCCGGAGATGATCGAATACACGAGCAAAGCCAGCGCCAGACCAACAAGCAACGCCGTGGTCCCAACCTTAACCACCATGGGAATTGTGTTGCCTGTATTGGACTTGTACACAAGGCCTAACACCACGCCATTAACCGTGATCAGGACACCGGCCCCGCTGCGAAGTCGGCCGCCGGGTCCGGCTCAGTCGTCGGGTTGACCGCTCCCACGTGACATACTTCAGGGATCTCTCAACGTGGTTGCCCTGCAAGACAAATGCCACGAGGCAGGTTGCGCAAGTGCCTCAGCCAGCGCCAACACCCACTGGATTTCACGCACGTACTCCTCGGCCTGATCGCCATCCCAGCGCTCAGCGATGTAATCCCAGATGTGTTCCTGGCTCAATGCGCGCGGTCTCACCGATGCGTGACTACTCCCCGACGAGGACCGCATCCGTCTGTAGCGCTCGGTGCGTGCTCGGCACCGAAATGGGCACCGGCATGTGCAGGGCGAGTTGACCTTCGGTGATGACGTCGAGCTGAATCGTCGTGATCGGATTGAGCGATCGCAAGTCATCAGACATTCGCCCGGTCCCGGTCTGCAAGTCGATGGTGTCCTGCTGGGTCGATGACATCGCGGCAGCCCCCTCACTGAGTATGTGTGTACGGCTTACATCAAGCTGGCTCCACGATGTAAGCGCTGTCAACACCACGGCCGGGCGTCGGACCTCACGTGGCGGCATCGATGTCGGCCACGAGGCGCTGCGCGAGTTTCTCCGAAGATTGTGGATTCTGCCCGGTGTAGAGGTTTCCGTCGACGACCACGTGGGGGCGCAATGGAAAACCCTTGGAGTAGTCCACGCCGGCCTCCTTCAACTTGTCCTCCAACAGCCACGGTGCCTTCTTGGCGAAGCGGTTGAGCAGCTCCTCGCGGTTGGACAGCCCGGTCATCTTGCGGCCCGCAAACGGTGATGTGCCCCCAGGCCCGATTGCCGCCAAGACTGCCGCGGGCGCATGACACAGCAGAGCCAGTGGACGTCCGGAGGCCAGGCGGTGGGTCAGCAATGCACCGGACGTCTTGTCGTAGGCGAGGTCCTCCATGGGGCCATGCCCGCCGGGATAGAAAATCAAGTCGAAGTCGTCCGGATCGACAGCGTCCAGGGAAACAGGATGGTCGAGCACATCCTGGATGCGGTCCAAGTAGCGCTCGACTTTGCGGCGCGTCCACGGCATCCCACCGGAGATCCCAAGGCTGAGCTGATCCAACGTCGGAGGCTTGCCACCCGGCGTGGCGACGGTGATGTCCCATCCTGCCTCGGTGAAGATGCGGTAGGGCATCGCCACTTCTTCGGCCCAATACCCGGAAGGATGCACTGTCCCGTCCTTGAGCGTCCAACAATCGGCCGCGGAAACCACCATCAAAACGTTTGTCATGACTCAATTCCTCCCGATGTGCATGCCACCCAGTCATCAGACGGGGTCGGTCCCCGCCACATCCCCCGGAGGCCGCTCGGGTAAAGCACTCCCAGCACTGATGTGTACGGCGCTCACATTAGCGATTGATGGTCGTGGCGTCAACAGCGTGGTTCTCGGAGTCAAGTCCTATTTCACCCAACGACGCTGTTCGTCCCGATGCTCTTGGGACACAAGAGTTGTCCAATACGATTGTTGGACACGACATTAAACTTGGACACCCCGTTTGGCAGTGCAATCAAGCGAATGGCTGAAAAGTCGATCTCGGCCGAGCGTCTCCGGTCCGAGAAACACCTCTTTCAAACGCGTGTGGCTTCGCCCTTATTTAATGAGCAGTGCTAACATCGTATCGAATGTAAACAGCGCCCACACCCGGTAGGTTCAGGTATGCCCAAGTCGTCCACGCGCTATCACCATGGCGATCTCCCGGCTGCGCTGGTACGTGCCGCCATCGACCTTCTCGAGGAAGGCGGGGCGGCCGAGCTGTCGCTTCGCGCGGTGGCGCGTCGCGCCGGCGTGTCACCCTCTGCGCCTTACCGCCATTTCGCCGTGCGCGACGAACTGCTATCGGCCGTGGCCGCCGTGGGTTACCGTGAGCTGGGCGAAGCGTTGGTCAAGGCACATCCCGCGCCGAATTCGGCGGATGACCTCGCCGCCATCGCGGTGGCCTACGTGCAATTCGCACTCACACGGCCGGGGCTTTTCCGGGTGATGTTTGGTGGGCCGTGCGACCCCGACTCCCCCGACCGGGCGGCCGCGGTAGAAGCAATTCACGAGTACCTCAACTCGATTGTGCGGAAAGCATTTCCAGCTGCTGATCCGGAGGCGATGCCGACGGCATTGTGGGCGCTGGTCCACGGCCTGGCCTTTTTACACCTCGACGGCAAGTTGGACGCCTCCTCTAAGCGGGCAGTCTCCAACAGGGTCCGGGCAGCCGTGCGCGCAATGCTGCAGATCCCGGTTAATGCCGCCACCGCAGCGAGTACTTCAGCGCCACCCACAGCGGGTCGGCGCCGCCCCGGTCGAAGCGTTTCAGAATTCGTCCCGAAGGCCCGACCAAGCCGGGCGGCCCGACGCTAGGGCTGACGCACCGTCAACACAACCTTGCCGACCGTCTTCGCGGAATCCAGCAACGCATGCGCCTGGCCAGCATCGTTGATTGGCACTTCGGCGCACACGACCGGCGCGACAGCGCCGTCGGCGATCAGTGGCCACAAACGTTGCCGCAGTGCGGAAATGACCTCGGCCTTGGACCCCGGGCCGTGCGGGGGTCGGCGGCGCAGGTTGCTCACGTGTATTGACCCCCGCTTGAACAACAGCAGCCCAAGGTTCAGCTCCGCAGTGGCTCCGCCCTGCAGTGCGATGATCGTCAGGTGCCCGTCGTCGGCCAGTGCTTCGACGTTGCGTTGCAGGTAGCTGCCGCCCATGATGTCGAGGATGGCGTTCGCGCCACCGAGCTCGTCTATCACGACTTTCGCGAAATCCTGGTCGCGGTAATTGATCAACGTCTGCGCCCCGAACTCCCGACAGCGGTCCAACTTGAATTGAGATCCGGCCGTGACCGCGACATGGGCGCCCAGCGCACGACCCACTTGGATGGCGTGCGAGCCGATGCCGCTGCCGCCACCGTGAATGAGGACCACCTGTCCACTGCGCAGACCCGCGGTCATCACCAGATTCGACCAGACGGTGGCCGCAGCCTCGGGCAGCACCGCCGCCGCGGTCACACTTACACCGTCGGGCACCGGCAGCACTTGAGTGGCCGCCACGTTCACCCGTTCGGCGTAACCGCCGCCGGACAACAGTGCGCATACCGCATCACCCGTTCGCCAATCCGTAACGCCGGCGCCGACTTCGGCGATCACGCCGGAGACCTCAAGGCCCAGCGTGTCGCTGGCACCGGGCGGCGGCGGATAAAGCCCCTGCCGTTGCATCACATCGGCACGGTTGACCCCGGCCGCCGCCACGTCGATGGCAACCTCGCCGGGGCCAGGCGCGGGCAAGTCGTCTACCTGCGCCCACTCCATCACCTCGGGACCACCGAATCCGTTGAGCGTGATTGCGTACACGCCGGTTCCTCCCCACGCTTGAATGTATACATTGTTCACATTAGTGAGTTTGTGAGCATTGTCAACATCAAGGTGCGCGGGTGGCCGCAACGGACGTCTTGCTGGCGTCGTAGTCGCCCTCGGCGAGTGCCCGTGTTGACTTGCGTCACGTTGCAATCGAACCGAGTCGCGTAGTGATCAGCCTCGCATCGGTGGCTGACGTTCGAAGGCCACGATTTCGGCGCAGATTTGCTTGGGGCTGTTTTCTTGGATGTAGTGCTTGGCGCCACGCAGAATGATGGTGCGGTGGTGAGGGAAGGCGGCTTCGAACCGTTGACGTTCAATGGCCTTGAAGGCGGTATCGGCGTCGCCCCATACGATCAGAGCTGGCTTGTCGGCCAGTACGGACAGTCCGTTGAAGACGCGGCTGAGAAAAGCATGGCTGGCGAGAATTTCATGGGGAAAGATGGCGGTGGGCGCGCGGGATTTCGGTGTGGGGAACGGTCCGCGGTATGCAGCCTTTTCCGCCGTGGTGAGTTTGCGATTGATACCGGATGGCATCAGCCAAACCACGAAGGCGTTGAACCGCTTGATGAGCAACCGGCTCAGTGGGTTTCCGGCGATCCGCGAAAACGTGGCAATGTGCTGGATGTCTTGGGCCGGCCAGGCCCAAGTGTTGCCGATGATCAGCGAGTGGATCAGCTCGGGGCGTCGGCCGGCAAAGCCGAGCCCGATCGGGCCGCCCCAGTCCTGCACCATCATTCGGATATCGCGCAACCCCAAGACGTTGACAAACTTTTCCACCACCGCTGAGTGTTCACTAGGTCGGAAGCTGTAACCGTTGCGGGCGACGCTGAGCCCAAAACCAGGGTAATCCAACGCGATGCAGCGGAAATGGTTCGACAGCTCGGGAATCATGTGTCGGTAGAGGAATGACCAGGTGGGGTTTCCGTGGAGTAAGAGCAGAACGGGACCGTGGCCTTCGTCGATGTAGTGCACGGCGTTGCCGTCGATGTCCAGATAGTGGTTCCGGAATGGATATAGCCCGGTGTCGAGCCAGTTGGGAATTGGAGTAGCGGTGGTCATGGATGCTCCTTGAACGGGTGCGTCCAGCGCGTAGCGCGCTGAACAAGACTGCTGTCCGCGTTCACCTGTCCGGTCGATCAGGCTGTCGCGGAGCGGGAAGCGGTCCAGTAGGCGAGTACTGTTACAGCAACGGCTGCCAGGATAGTGCCGAAAGCCAGCATGACGTTTTGCGGTCTGTCGGCCATCAGAAACGCAGCAGCCAATGTCATGGTGGGTACCCCCCACTGAACGGCGCCGAGGATACCGACACGGCCCGAATCGGCTCGTCGCAGTCGAAGCCGCAACCACACCGACGCGATTCCGATGACCAGCGTGGAAAGCACTCCCGCCCCCACCCAGGGGCCGCGTCTGCTGCCGTCGGCTATCAGGGCGATTCCGGTGATGAAGGTGAGTAGCGCCAGTATGGGCGTGGACCACAGCGCGGCCCGCAATGTTCGCATGACGGGCTCGGTGGCCGAATCGGCTCGTATGCGGGCTAATTCGGCGCTTTGCACTCCAACGGTGATCGTCAGGGCGATCGCGATGGTGATATGGGTGGCTAGCAGCAATGGGTCAGGCACCGGTGTGACCTCCTTCAGGGTTGGTGTGCTCAGTCGGATCGCCAGTCGGCGGGGCTCGCCGTGCTTGATCTAGAGGGCCCGTGTCCGATCATCAGCCGGTGGTTACTTGGCATGGTTGCAGTTGCACCACTCGCACACCGCGTTTCAGTGCGGCGGCAAGGTCGCCGCGATCGGGTCGGCCGTCGGAGTCGAGCCGGATCTTCGCGTACCGCCCGTGGATTGGGTTGTGCCGAATGATGTCGCCGTACAAGTCGTACGCCGTGTCCATGTCGTCGATCACCTGTGGCAGCATCCGCATGGTCTGACGCCGCACCAATACCTCGACCGGTGTGTCTGGGCGCAGGTTCCGAAACCAGTTCCCGCCGGTGCCGATCAGTATCCGTCCATCGATCCCGACGTAGCCGACTGGGATGCGGTATCGCCTGCCGGTCCGCCGCCCGGCCACGGTGATGATCAGCATCCGATTGCTCACCAGCCGATGCAGTAGCGGCGCCCGTAGTGCCGCCCGGGCCAGGACATTTCCAACACGCTGGGTACGACTCTGCACGATCAACCCCTTCCCGCACGCAGTTGCCTCATCTCTTAAGGACGGGCAGCGGGCCGGAAAAGTTACATCCGCGGCGCTTGATCGCTGTCACTTTTTCGACGACAGATCCGTCCTTGTTCTCGTGAGCCGTTTGGCCCGTCTGATAAGGGGTTCAGGAAGGAACTAACCATGGCGATTGTCGTCACCGGAGCCACCGGTCATGTCGGCCGCCCGCTTGTCATGCAGCTGCACGCAGCTGGCGCTACCCGGTTGGTTGCGCTTTCGGCGATCAATGCCGACGACGAGTTCTCCCGCCAGCCATCGCGTGTTCTCGGCGACCGTAATAAAGAGGTGGAGCGGCTGGCTATGGAATCCGGTCTGGAATGGACTAGCCTGCGCCCCACCGTTTTCGCCACCACCTACGTTGGCGGCGCGTGGGCTGCCCAGATCCGCGCCGGCGATGTGGTGCGTGGACCGTACGCGCAGGCCTCCAACTCTCCGATTGTCGAAAGCGACGTTGCCGCGGTGGCCACTCGCGCTTTCCTCGGCGATGACCTTGTCGGCCATAGGATTCCGTTGACGGGGCCAGAGGCATTCACCAACGCGGAATTGGTGAAAGTCATCGGCGAGGTGCTGGGTCGGCCGCTGCGCTACGAGGAAGTGCCTCCCGAGATCGTGCATAAGACCTTCATTGCGGCCGGGGTGTCGGCGCAGTTCGCCGACGCCTACATAGCGTTTATGCAAGGCACAGTCGAACAGCCGGTACGCGCGACACCCAATGTGGAGAGGCTGTTAGGCCGGTCGGCTCGCTCCATTGCTGAATGGGTCGCCGACCACCGTGAGCTGTTCACGGCATAGGCCGAACCACGACAGCAACATACCGGTGTTGGGGATGGTCTCGAACAAGCCAATCGTGTTCTCAGCCAACGCATTTGTCGAAGGCATCGCCCATACAGCCGATCGAAGCCGCAACTCCTTCATCTGGACCAAACCGCCGACCAAATCCAGGAAAACGTCGGCGATTACCACGGCAGAATTGCGGTACGCGGTGAAGCGCGATCAAACCGACGGCTGTGATTCGGTACAAGCCGCTTTCGCCCCGGGCTTAGTGAAGTAGTTCGGGGCGGGCAACCACAAGTTTGGTCGGCGGCTCGGCCAACGCGGTGGCGGCGTCGTCCCACGGCACGACCGCACTGGTCACCACGGCCGGGTCGAAGCGGCCCGATGCGACAAGGTCGAGAACCGAGGGGATTACCGCGCGGGCATGGACACGGCCGGTGTGAAAAGTGATCCCCTTGGAGTACATGCCAAAGAGCGGCATCGGTGTCGCCGGTTGGGTGTAGATACGCATGCTGGTGCACACACCATCTGGCGCGGTGCGGCGCAACGCTAGCTCTAAGCCCTGCTGGGTTCCGCAGGCGTCCACGGTGATCGGGAACGACCCGATGGTGGCGTCGGCCTGGCTTAGATCGAGCGCACGGGCACCCATTCGCTGCGCCAGGGCCCGGCGTTCCTCGTCGGAGTCGACGTAGGTCACCGAGGCGCCGAGGGCGTGTGCGATGCCGACCGCGTACAGCGCAACGCTGCCCGGGTCGCCGGCCACGATGAGCACCGCGGAGTTGGGTCGATCCGCCAGCGGCGGAGCAACCGTGCGCCAGGCATCGGGCAAGTTGTCGCTGCAACTGGCCACCGCCAGAGGATCAGTCGTATCCGGCAGGGGCACGAGCATCGCGTCGGCGAACGGTACTTTCAGCAGCTCGCCCAGCGTGCCACCCCACGATCCGCCCAATTCGCCTAGGCCGTACATCGGGATGCCCGGCACCGCCTCGCAATTGGCGGTTCGGCCTTCCATACAGGCGCCGCACGAACCGCACGAAATCTGAAATGGCACCACGACGCGATCGCCTACCTGCACCGAGGCAACGTCGTCACCGACTTCGACGACTTCACCGATTGACTCATGCCCGAACGGAAATCGGCCGTGAACCAACGTCGTGGCGCCGCGCAGCGCCATCACGTCCAGATCGCACGTGGCCACCGCCAACGGCCGCACTAACGCTTCTCCCGGACCGCTGAGCCGCGGCACCGCCACGTCCTGCCATTCCAACCGCCCGGGACCACAGAACATCAACTGCTGCACGCCCACTCACCTCCCATCGTGGCCGGCGGGCCTGATCCGCACCGGCGTCCGCTCCCCGAACCCGGCCTGCCGGCAGTTCGTTTCTCCGCGGCACGCGTGCGGGGCTAGCGCGGCAAGCCGGATCGGGACTGTGTCAACGCGCCCACGCTCGCTGCGCCGCCCGATCCGCGGGCGTCATGTTCATCGGCGCCGGCAAGCCAGAAGAAAACGAACGGCAGCATCAACTCGACGCCCGCCTCGGCACTTTGCAGCCAGTGCGGCCAGCCCAGCATCACTAACGAGATCACACGACCGATGGCCCCCAGCAGGAAAATACCGGCGAGCACGCGAACCACCCTCGCCGGAATCGGGGATTGGCGGGCTGCCCACACCCAGGCCAGGCCGTAGCCGAAGAACACCGCCGAGTAAAACCGCTCGCGGGAATCAATTGTTGCCGACGAGGGGCCTGTCCCCGGTACCGACCACTGACCGAGGACCAGATGATAAAGCCCGATCAGAGCGCAACTGATACCCATCACCAGGGTGAGCACTTTAAGCAGCTTGGCCATCAAAATCCCGTCCCAACAGTTTCCGCTCGTCGCTCTGGATAGATCGTTCCATTCAACGGACGCTACGATGAATTGCTCATTACCGCAAGACCTGAACGGAGAGCCGTCATGGCTGTGGACACCCGGACGCGGATCATCGCGGCGACCGCCGAACTATTCCGGCGCCAGGGGCTGACCGGCACCGGATTGAAGCAGATCGCCCACGCCGCGCAGGCCCCCTTCAGCTCGATCTACCACTTCTTCCCCGGCGGCAAGACCGATCTTGCCGACGAAGTCATCCGCCGCGCTGGCGCGCTGTACGGCGAGCACGTCCTGACGATCTTTGACGCCTGCACCGACCTGCCCGCCGCTATCGAAGTGGCATTTGCGACCGCGGCGAAGGTCATGGTCGAATCCGATTACGTCGATGCCTGCCCGATCGAGACGATCGCGCTGGAGGTCGCCTCCACCGACGAGACATTGCGTCGCGCCACCGCTGACGTTTTCGCCGGCTGGATCGACTCCGGCACCGCGCACATCGAACAGTGCGGCCTGTCCCACGGCGTCCGCCGACGCCTCATCATCGGGTTCATCAGCAGCCTCGAGGGCGCGTTCGTACTCAGCCGCTCATTGCGCAGTACCGAGCCACTCGAAGCCGCCAGCCGAATGATGCAATTAGCCGTCCGGGCCGAACTCGCCCACGGTCCATCGGAACGAACCGACGCCTAATTCTGGTTGCGATTCACCGCGCTGCTCGTGCTCCTGCCATCCCCGGCTTCCCGAAACCGACCTCCACGATTACGGATTTGGCTGCGCATGTGCCCGCACACCCGAGGATCGCCGCCGCGCGTGGAATGAGTGGCGCAAAAACATGGTGGCGTTCTGGAAATCGCGTCATGGCGAGTGGCGCATCGAGCTCGACCTTCGGCCCAGTGGCCGCTTCGCCCGCGCGATCGCCGGCATCGACAGCGACGGTGGCACCCGATACAAGGAGCGCGAGCTCGACGAGGGTGACGTAATCGCCCCTGGCACGACCGATGATGACGGTTATGGGACCACACTGGCTGAGCGGGCACAGTTCATCGTCGACACGATCCGAATCCATCTCGCCCGCCAGGCATGCACGCTGCATCACGGCGATCTGTCGGCGATCGAAGTCTTGCTTGGCACCGAGATCGGCTGGTGCCCGGCCTGCGGAACCCGCCTGGCCACACGGTAACCACCCGGCGACCACGATTCGGTTCAAGCCAAGCAATTTCGTCGACGCCATGCCAGATCCAAATGGCCTGGGCGACAGCCAGGTACAGACCCGCACGCATCAGGGCTGTCGTTTCTCGCTAGCAACTTGTGGGCATGCGATGTGTATTGCCGCGGTGTCCGCGCATTACTGTGCTTTGGTCGGCCTCACCGAACAAGCCGATAGAAGAGTTGAGCCAATTCATGACCGCAGCAGCAGAAGCGTCGGAGATCGAGTCGCGAGTCGGCCACTACTACCAGGTGGACGACACCTACCAGGTCGGCCGCGAGAAGGTACGCGAATACGCCCGTGCAGTGCAGGACAAGCACCCCGCACACTGGGACCCAGCGGCCGCGGCGGAGCTGGGCTACTCGGGCGTGGTGGCGCCACTGACGTTCACGTCGATCCCCGGCATGATGGCCAATCGCGAGATGTTCGAGTCGGTGGTCGTGGGCTATGACACCTACTTGCAGACCGAAGAAGTCTTTGAGCAGCACCGCCCAATCGTGGCCGGCGACGAATTGCACGTTGACGTCGAGCTGTCGTCGGTGCGCAGGATCGCCGGCAGAGACCTGATCACTGTGACCAACACCTTCACCGACTCTGCCGGCGAGCGGGTGCATACCCTGCACACCACCGTCGTCGGCGTAACCGCCGACGACGTCGATCCGGCGATCAAGGCGACCGTGCAGAACGCGATGATGCACGACGCGTACGCACTGCCGATCGGCAAATCCGAGTCCACCTACCAGAAGACGGTGCGCCCCGATGGCGAGATTCGGATCGCCGACGGAGGCACGACCCGCATGCCAGGCACACCCGACTTCGACGACGTGAAGGTCGGCGACGAGCTATCGGTGCATCACGCCCGACTGTCTCGCGGGGACCTGGTCAACTACTCCGGCGTGGCCGGCGACGCCAACCCGATCCACTGGGACGAGCAAATCGCCAAGGCGGCGGGGCTGCCCGATGTCATCGCCCACGGAATGCTCACCATGGGTCTGGGTGCCGGATTCGCCTCCGCGTGGTCGGGCGATCCCGGTGCGGTTACCCGCTACGCGGTGCGGCTGTCCGCCCCCGCTATCGTGTCCGCCGCTGAGGGCGCAGACATCGAGTTCAGTGGCCGGGTCAAGTCGCTGGATCCGGCGACCCGCAGCGGTGTCGTCATAGTCGGCGCGAAGTCCGACGGCCGGAAGATCTTCGGGCTGGCGACGTTGAGCGTCCGCTTCCGCTGACCCGGCGGCGCTGGTGACGGCGGTCTGCGCGTGCGGCCCCGACTACCGGCCCGCGTTATGGACCAGATCGATGGCGTACTGACTCACGAAGTTGCCCGCCGGCGGATCACCTTTACCACATGTTCCGTCGGATTCACCGGGACGTTTGATCCACAAGTAGGCGTCGGCGTGCGCGCCCGCGGTGGCCGCGGTAGGCGGAGTGCCAAGCGCCCGGCCGCTGGGGTTGCACCAGTTGAGCTCGGAGTCGGGCGCTGGTCCGGCTCCGTTACGCGACGTGTCGATCACGTAGTGCGAACCGTTCGTGAGGCCCGAAATCGCCTCGCCGTAACCGATTTCGTCCTCGGTGGTGAAGAAGTTCGCAGTGTTGACGCTGAAACCCCGCGCGTGGCCGATACCGGCCTGATTAAGCCTGGCGGCCATGTCGTCGGGGCTGTGCCAGCGCAGGTGACCGGCATCGACGTATACGGCCGCGTTCGGATTCCGGGTCAGCGCGTCGACGGCGTAGCGAATCAAGTCGTAGCGTTCTTGGCGCTGATCGGCTGACAGACAGTCGGCCATGGCGAGCGCATCGGGTTCGACGACGATCGCCGCCCGCGAGGCGCCCACGTCGGATGCGATGCCGTCGATCCATGCGCGGTATTCGCCGGCCGACCCGAAGCCGCCCGCGGCGAAGCTGCCACAGTCGCGGTGGGGGATCCCATAGAGCGCCAGAACCGGGATGGCGCCGGCGGCGGCCGCGTCACCGGTGTACTTCGCGACCGTAGATGCCGAAGAGCCCGGGACGATCCAGTACGCCTGCGGCGTGTTGGCGATGGCGGTCAGCTCGGGACTCGGCGGATCGGCGCTCTGCGCCGCGCGCATGGCCGCCGACGTGGGATTGACGTAGAACGGCGCTCCAGCCAACGGGTTGCCGTCAGCGGCCAAGCGCACCGCCGGGGCGCGCCCAACCTGCAGCGGGTCGGCGGAAACAACCATGCAGGCAACGGCCGCAACAGCCAGGAAGGGAGCAACCCACCGCGCGAGAGCGCGAGCAGCTGAGGAGATCACATCAGGAAAGTTAGTGCGTCAAGGCTTTGAGCGCGAATCCCGGTGGCAATTCTATGGCATGAGCTTCGCTTGGCCAGTCAACCGGCAAACGCATTCTGGCGCCGGGGCCTGCAACAGACTTCAAGCGTCTCACGAAGCTTGCGGGTCCGCTATCGTTCCGCCGTCACTCGTCAGATTCCGCACGGGTTGTAGGTCCTCATTCCTCGGACGTGTTTTTCTCATCTTTGTGGCGGAACCTATAACCATGCGGTTGTGAAGTTTGATTCGAGCCTCGACAGCGATTGGGAACGATCACACCGTTCGAGTGCTCGGTCACACCGATGTCCACAGATATGCCATCGCACGAAAACTCCTGGGCCACAACGCGAGCCGCTCGGAAGTACCACAAGGGGATAGCTCGTTACATGCCTGAATCGAGGTGTCGATCGACATCCATCCGTTGGTGGAGTATGCGCACCACATCGATCACGTCGCCGCGCGCGATCCGGCAGTACAGTGTGTGCGACCCGACCGTGTGCTTCCGGTATCCGGGCCGGACTTCGTCGCACGCCCGTCCGATCATCGGATTGTCCACGACCCGGTCGATCGCACGCTGGATTTCACGCACGTATTCTTCGGCTTGATCGTCATCCCAGCGCTCACAGGTGTAGTCCCAGATCTGTTCCAAGTCGGCATGTGCGGCAGGTGAAAGTACATGCCGGCTCATTGGCGGCGAGAGTTTTCGCCTCGCTTGCGCGCAACGAACTCGTCGAAGTCGAACGGTCTCGACTCGCCGCTTTGTTCGCCAGTGACAAGTGCCTGGCGCAATGCGCTCAACCGAGTCTCACGATCTTCAAGCAACCGCAGAGCAGAACGCACGACATCGCTGGCCGACCGGTAACGGCCCGAGGCGACCTCCTGCTCGATGAAGGCTCTGTGATGGTCATCGAGGCTGAATGACGTGTTCCTACCCACACATGGAAGATACCAACTATTGGTATCACCGGTTAGAGCTCGTCCAGATGGCCGTTCGGCAAGTACGCCGTATACGCCTCTAGCCAGCGATCGCATCCCGCATGCCCAGCACGGCCATATCCGCCGCTGCGCGCCCGGCATCCCAGCCAGCAGGGTCGGACGCTGATACCGAGCGAGGCGTCATCAACGGGAACAGTCGATCAGTAAGTTCGTCGGCCGCCCGACTGTTGGCCGCCAGCACGGGAAGTAGACGACCGTCCCGCTTGACCTCTGCTGTGACCGATGCGCTGGCGCTGTCGAGCCGTTCGCCAATGCGCTGGGCGTATGCGACGAGAAACGATTGGCGGAATGACCTAGTTCGTGAGTGCCTATTGCTGCTCTGGCGGCGCCCGGCACTGAGCATTGCTCGATTGGCTTGGACGAGCAGCGATGTGGCGAGCAACTCGACGAGAGCGAGATCGGTTTCGCAGCCGACGACGGTAACGAATCCGAGACGCTCTGCCCACACTGCGCGACAACGATTGGCCTGGCTCACCGCTTGCACCAGCGCTGCCTTGGCGGCGGTGTAGGGAGTCTCAATCCAGATTCGGCGCGCGGCCACCACCGGCACCTGGCCGCGGTCGTGGTGCATTAGCACTTCTTGTAACGAGTATCGACTCATCAGCTCTTGAGCCTTGGCCGAAAGGGCCTCCGCTTCGTCGGGAAACTCGGTGGCTTCCGCCTTCGCCAGCAGAGCGCGCACCTTGCCGAGAGCCTTCTCGTCGACGCCGTTCACCGTCGTCGGCATGTGCCGATGAGCCCCGGGCAGCGGCAGAATCGCTTCTACCATGGGAAGTCTGCCGAGGAAATTCAACAGCTTCAGGACAGCGGTCAGAGCCATGCGTTGGTCGACAGCGTTCGACGCCGCCCAGCGCCGCATTTGTGGCATTTGCGCATGGACATCAACTGTCGCCGAAAGTGCGGCGATATCGGCACGCCAATTCGGATGCAATGCCGCAACCGCATACTGCCGAGACTCACGGACGATGGCTTCATCGAGGTAGCAGACCTCGGCTGCCTGTAGCTTGCGGCGTGCGACCTCGTGCAGATCGGAGGGCAACCAGCCGTGCTCCCATGCCGCTCTGATGGCCTCGTTCATGGCGAGGTCAGCCGCAACGTCGAGGTCGCGCGAGAAGGCCCGGTACTCCTCGAGCAGTTCGGCGGCGTGCCGAGGCGCGTGATCGTCGGAACACGAAGCGGCCGTACTCAACGCCACGACGAGGCGTTCAAGAAGCAACACCCGGTCCGGCCCGGCGTCGAAGCCGATGCGGTTTCGCTCGGTGGCCACTCGACGTCGATTCCTGTGTTTGGCTGCACGCTTCTCGCGATTGCGTCTGCTCATGCGTCGGATTCTTGCGAAGGGGTCTGACATTGCGGCAGCCGCGCCGCGGGCGCCGTGGATGAGGAGAGGACAAAACCAGTCCCTTCATGCAAGAAGCGCGAGAGCTTGCCTCAATCAACCCAGCTGCCTCAGTTGCTGCGTCAGCGACTCGCCTCGAACTTGCCCTCGCTCGGTGCTCGCACCGCAAAATCCGTCAGCTCAGCGGATGGGCCTCGGGGGACTTATCCGAGAATCCGTAAAGCAGAATGCTCTCACCGAGGACGAAGCTCACGCGACAAGGTATCTCGTGGAGGTCCGGAATGAGGCGATTCATCAGGGTGTGGCGTCCGAGGGGCAGGCGGAGGAGTTTGCCGAACTCACGTTGCGGTTCGCGGCTGCAGCACGCTTCGAGTCAGGGCAGTTCGGCGTCGAGGGTGTTGACCCCTTATAAGGGATGAACCCTTATCGGGCGCAGCGACGAACTGCGCGAAGACCGCGGTGAGTTTAGTGGTGCTCGCTGGCTGACGCTTATGTAGGTTCTCACGGTTGGCTGCATCCGCCCGCAGAGCTGACCTGCGCATTCGCGGTTTGTCTCACGTAGCCGACGACTCTGTTTGTCTCATGAAGCACTTCATTTCCTACGCTGAGCGGACGAGTCGACGCCGACATCCCAGCGGCGTCGATAGCAGGCTTCGTAGCGACACCACTCTGTGTAGCAATTGTGCTACAGTTGCGCATGACTGAGATCAGCCAGCGCGAACTTCGCAACAACAGCGGCGAAATCATGCGCCGCCTCGACGAGGGTGAGACCTTCGTCGTCACCCGGAACGGCGACCCGATCGGCGAGCTCGTCCCCCTCCGACGGCGCCGGTTCGTCAACGGCCCCGCTCTGGCCGCGGCATTCCGCAATTCCCCGCGTATCGATTACCAGCGCTTCCGCGCCGATATCGACACAGGCGTCGACCAAGACATCGAGCCCCGTGCCTGACGAGGAAGAAGGGCACAAGCAGGCAGCGGAAGGCCTGCTGGACACGTCCGTCGTCATCGACCTCGACATCGTCGACCCTGCCAGCCTTCCCAACGGCGTCGCGGTCAGCGCGCTGACGATGGCCGAACTCGCCGCCGGTCCGCACGCCACCGACGACCCGGCAGAGAGGGCCCGTCGCCAGGACCGTCTGCAGCAGATCGAATCCTGGCTCGACCCGCTGCCGTTCGACGGTGACTGCGCCCGGGCGTGGGCACGCGTGTACGTCGCCGTGGTCGCAGCCGACCGCAAACCACGCGGGCGCCGCATGGTCGACCTGCTGATCGCGGCGACCGCGCTGGCCGCTGGCATTCCGCTATACACCCGCAACGGCGACGACTTCCGCTGCCTTGAACCGCTTCTCAGCGTCGTCGAGGTATAAGCGCCGCAGGGCGCAGCCCACACGTGCTGCTGCCGAAAGCTGCCGTTGGCCTAGCCCTCACTCGGTGTCGCCGCTTCAAATCTAAGGGCCGCATACCTGAGGACTTCACGTCGCGAAGCGGATCGCGGCGCGGCCCCAACCGTATCCGGGGTTACCTCGGGAGGGTGTTCCTCAACCCACGCGAATGCCCGCGTCGGCGAGGAACTCGCGGGCGCGCCCCAGTTTGCGGTCGGCGGAGAACACGTACCACTGTTCGGCGAGGCCCTCCTCATGGACGAGGTCACGGAACCGACGAAACGCGCCCTTGCCCTCGATCGCCCGCTCCAACCGATCCCGCAGCGCATCATCGTGAAGCCGCTCGGCGAAAGTCGCCATGTCGCGCCAGCCATCCCGCGATCCGGAGCAGTCGAAGTGGAGCCAACGGTCGGGATCCTCCTCTACGTCGACGGCGGCGTCCTCGCCGACCAGCCCTGCGTCAGTGCTGCTGTCACCGAATACGTCCCCGGTGTGCAGATCGACGTAGCCGCCAGTCGACATGGCCGCGTCCTCCTCGAGTGCGGTAGCGAGCATTTCGAGGTCGACCGGCACCACACGCCCGGTGAGCGGCTCACCGCGCAGACATGCGAGCAGGTCCTCGGCCAGGATTTCGTCACCGGCGCCGCCGCGCCAAGTCAGGCGGTTGATGACCGATACCGCCACCAGCTCGGCCTGGTCCCGTCGCTGTTCCAGTGCCATCGGGACGCCGGAGCCCACCTGTTGCAGCGCGTCGTCGATGTCGTGTCCTCTCACCGCGGCCAGGAAGCGCACCGCATCTCCCGCCGCGACGGCTGCGCGCAGCTTGGAGACATCGGTCGGGGGCGCCTGCTGCTGTCCGGGCCATGTGTGCAGCATCATCGGATGCGGCTGAGAGGGTCGGCTCGGAATCCGACCCTGCCCATCATCGTCAGCCCACCGGCGCCCGTACTGATCCGGGATGGTGCCCCAGCCCCAATAAGCCAGCGGCTGCCGCGGCGTGATTCCCAGTACTTCCACGGGGTCGACTTTGTGATCTCCGACCAAGCAACGGTGGATCCAGTCGTCGCCGAGGTCGAAGATGAACTGGAACTCTGCCCCAAGCTCCACCACCCCAGCGACTTTGGCCACCTCAATGTCCAACGACTCCGTGATCGGTCCGCCGATCGACCCGGCAAGCTCGGCCCCCGTCTGCGCGTCGGTGACCACACGTCCGTCTGCGAGGTTGAACAGCGACAGATGCGACCTGTCCCACCTGGCGAAGGCATCGTTGATGGCGTTCGCCAGGTCCATGAAGGTATGCGACGGTCCGACCGCGAAGACGCGGCCAGGCCATGGCCACAGTTCCTCACCGCGCCCGCCGAGCAGCTCCACGGTTACCGACAGCCACGTTCGTGCCATCTGCTGAGGATGGCATGCGAGCTTGCGGACGGCCCAGGGTGTCCGGGTGGCGTCGATCGCGCCTGCTGTCCTCAGCCGCTGACACTTTGCGGGTGACGCTGTTTGCCTGCGATACCGCGCTTGGTCGTGCGTGGGTCGGCCCAGCAACTCGCCTCACCCGCGTGCGCAACGTTGGCCGGTCGAGCCATGGGCCGCGCAATCACTGGCGCTACTACGACTACCACGTGTTTCCTGGAAAATCTCAATTCATGGCCGATTGGCCAATCGTTGGCCACTACCGTTGAGATTTGGCCATTCAAAATGAGCTTCTAAACTTAGGCCCATTACCTCGCCATGTTGGCGAATCTCGACAAGTGCAGCTGGTGCGCGACGGTGACCGTCTTGGTGGGGCCGTTGCGGTGCTTGGCGAGAATCAAATCCGCCTCTCCCCCGCGCGGATCGTCGCGCTCGAAGGCGTCCGGGCGGTGCAGCAGGATGACGACGTCACTATCCTGTTCCAGGGAGTTGTGGACTACGATGCCGTTTGCGACGAAATTATGTGTGCCACTTACGGTTCCGTCATAGACATCCTGTCCACCAAGACTCGTGATTTCCACAACGGTGTCCCAGAAGACGTCGTTGGTTGCCAGCGCATGAATCTCAGGATCGTCGAGCAGCGCCGCGACGCGATGCAGTCTCGATCGACTCGGTGAGCGCTTCCACAACGCGGATCCGCAAAACTGAATGCCCATGACCGAAGCAAATTGCCGGTGTGTTATCTGCTTGGACAACAAAAGGTTTCGTACTTGGGACCATACTTCCTTCGGCACGGTGTCCAGGTTCGGGTTGCGCACCATGCCCTCGAGTTGAGCCAGCACTTCCTGTGCCGCGGCCCCTCTTGCACCGTTAACACCAACGTGGCGAAGGAACCTGGCCTGGTTGTCCGCACCGTAAATGCATAGGTGCCAGGAGTCGCGGTAACCCGGCTTCGGTGCGCGCTTGATCCGCGCGAAGACGCCGACCCGCAGCAGCAGGACCGCCACGTCGTCGATGAGGCGTCGACTGGTCGACGCGTAGTAAATCCGCGCTTGACCGACCTTGGCATCCCACCGAACAGACCCGTCCGTAGCCCATAGATGACGCAGGAACAACGCCACCTGGTCATTGGGGGCACGAAATATGGCCTCGGGCACAAACTTCTCGTAACTCCGTCGCCCAAACAGCCCTAGACCATCGAGCCAGGCCGCTATCGGGTTTCGTTTGCCGCGCGCCAACCGGTCGGGCGCGGGCAACCGCAGCGTGGTCACTCGCGCGGCCGGGTACTCGTCGCGCACCGCGGTCACGCCGAAGTGTGCGGCCGAGACCATCACCGCGACGAGGTTTGCCTCGTCCACCGACGCATAGCGGATCGGCTGATTCTTCACACACGACCCGTCGCCGATCATGTGGGCAAGCAGAATGACTTCCGAGTCGTCCATCCGCTGCGTGTCCGCGGGCTCGGGTACCCGCCGCGGTGCCGCGATGCGATCACCAATCTTCAGCTGCTCCAAGGAAGTCCAGCCCTCGAACTTCATGAACGGATGGTTGCCCGTGGCCTCAACTTCCCGGCCCGAGGCCAGCCGGAGCCGGAACACCTCCCTGCGGCCACTGGGAAACACGTTGGTCATCGGGCGGGCCACCATGCGCAGCTGCTCGTCCAGCGACCAGACCAAAGGACGCTCACCGGTCCGCATGAGCTCACCAAACGTGACCTCGGCGCCGGTGTCGGCGCGCAGGATTCGCGTCGAGGCGGTCAAGCATCCCGACTCGCGAAGGTCGGCCAGCATCGGCTTCTTGTCGGTGCGCTGCTCGGGGCCACGGTTGAGCTGGCTGATCGCAATAACCGGAACCTCGAGTTCTTTGGCCAAAAGCTTGAGATGGCGCGAGAATTCGGACACCTCCACCTGACGCGACTCGAACTTCTTGCCCGACGTCATCAGCTGCATGTAGTCGACCACGATCAGCCTCAGATCCGCCTTCTGCCGCAACCGGCGCGCCTTGGCCCGGATCTCCATCATGGTCAGGTTGGGCGAGTCGTCGATATACAGTGGGGCCTCGCTGATTTCGCTCATCCGCCGCGCCAGCCGCGTCCAGTCGTCGTCGCTCATCCGGCCCGAACGCATATCGGCGAGCTTGATTTTCGCCTCGGCGGAAAGCAGCCGCATCACGATCTCGGACTTGCTCATCTCCAGCGAGAAGATGACGCTGGCCATGCGGTGCTTGATCGAACACGACCGCATGAAGTCCAAACCCAGCGTGGAATTGTGGGTCGGCACCATCCCGCGGCCGGCCAGATACAGGCGCGCGGCGTTGTCCACCTGGACGCAGCGCACCGGCACACTGTCCACCCGGCGCACCGCGTCGATCTGCAGCACCGGCGCTATCAGGGCGGTGGTGGTCCCATGCCCGGGATAGCGCGTCATCGACCCGGCGGCGGCGATCGTGTCCCAACCGCAGCGCAACCGGTCCGACGTCCGGATGCCGCGAGTCGTCGGCCACTGGTGCGCGGCGTCGGCGACAACGACTGTGCCGTCGGAAAATTCGATCTCGTAGCACGGCCGGCCCAACATGACCTCGGTCGCGGCCACCACCCGCGTCGGCAGCCCGTCGGCGTCGAGCAACTCGTCGCCGACGGCGACGTCGCCCATTGTCGTCCAGCCGGCCGGTGTGGCCAGCGGCGTGTCCAGTGCGAGCGCCTTACCCACACCCGGGCGCGCCGCCACGATGATCATTTGGCCCGGATGCAGCCCGTTGGTCACCTCGTCGAGTTCGGTGAAGCCGGTCGGCACGCCGCGTGACAGGCCGCCGTTGGAGGCGATGGCGTCGATCTCGTCCATCGTCGGCTGCAACAGGTCCTCGAGCGGAACGAAGTCCTCGGAAAGCCGGCGATCGGTGACCTCGTAGATTTCCGCCTGCGCGCGGTCGACCACCTCGGCCACGTCGGCACCCTCGGCGCCCGCGTAGCCGTATTGCACTACCCGCGTCCCGGCCTCCACCAGCCGGCGCAGCAGCGCCTTTTCGGCCACGATGCCGGCGTAGTAGCCGGCGTTGGCGGCCGTCGGCACCGTCGAGATCAGGGTGTGCAGATAGGGTGCGCCGCCGATGCGGCGCAGCAGCCCGCGGCGGTCCAGTTCGGCGGCGACCGTCACCGCGTCGGCGGGCTCGCCGCGCCCGTACAGGTCCAGGATCGCGTCGTAGACGTTCTGGTGGGCCGGCTTGTAGAAGTCGCCGGGCCGCAGCCGCTCCAGCACATCGGCGATGGCGTCCTTGCTCAGCAGCATCCCGCCCAGCACCGACTGCTCCGCGGCCACATCCTGCGGCGGCTGACGGCCGTAATCCTCACTGGGCGGCGAGGCATCCATGCCGGGCGCTAGGTCATCGACGACCGCCACGGGCTCTCACCTCCTCTGACACAAGCACCGAACATACATTCGACAGCCGACATTCAGAGCGTAAGTCACGGCACCGACACCCCACGACCCGTAGCGCCCATATCGCCTCGCGCGGGGAAGACGGTAAACGTTGCTGGCGAGTACTTAAAGGGGCTGCTGTTCATAAGGCTGTGCATCGTGTGTGCATATCCGTCGACACCTGTGTTGAGCGGGGTGTGGAGAACCTGTGGATTAATTCGAGGTACTGGGACATCACCGCTGATAAAAGCAGTACAACGCGCCGCATTTGGTGTGGACAATAATCTCTTCGGCGTGTCGGGCCAGGTTACTGCGCCGGGCGTGTTGGCTTTCGGCCATATTTTCGCCGCGTTACGGGGCGGTTAAGGCGATCACTTGGCAACGCCGCCGAAATAGTTCGCCAGGCCCGACGCGCGGGCGCGCCTCGACGAAGGCTTTAGCCGCTGCTCGCGGCGCGACCAACCGCGACGGCGGCCGATCACGGCCGCCGCCTGTGATGAGCAAATGGCGTTGAGTTAGCTCTCCGCGACGACGTCGAACACAATCTCGACATCGATCTCGGGGTGCAGGTGCACCGACACCCGGTGCTCGCCGACGGCCTTGATATGCGTCTTGGGCAGCCGAACGATCCGCTTGTCGAGGTTGGGCCCGCCGGCCTTTTTGATGGCCGAGACAACATCGCCGGCGGTGACCGAGCCGAACAGCTTGCCGGAGTCGGCCGCCGTCTTCACTGGCAACGAAACAGAGCCCAGCGCCTCGATCGCCGCCTTGATTTCGTTGGCGTGCTCGAGGCCGCGCACCGTCTTGGTTTCGCGAGCCCGGCGGATCTCATCGGCCTGCTTCTGTGCGCCGCGCGAAGCGACGATCGCCATGCCGCGCGGGAGCAGGAAATTGCGGCCATAGCCGTCCTTGACCTCGACCGTGTCACCGACGGTGCCGAGGTGCTCGACGTCAGCCGTCAGAATCAGCTTCATCGTTTACGTACTTTCGGTTCAGCGTTCGGCGGTTATCGCGCCGCGGAAGTGAAGGGCAGCAGGGCCACCTCGCGGGCATTCTTCACCGCGAGCGCGATGTCGCGCTGGTGCTGCACGCAGTTGCCGGTGACGCGGCGCGCCCGGATCTTGCCGCGCTCACTGATGTAAGTGCGCAGCAGCGCGGTGTCCTTGTAGTCGATCGCTTGTTCTTTCTTCGCGCAAAAGACGCATTTACGCGCCTTGACCGGCTTTTCTGGAGCCGGGCGCCGCTTATTGGACTTGGCCATGTATGTCTTTCTTTCCGTTACTTACTGGTGTGAAGTTCTCTGGTCAAAACGGCGGTTCGTCGTCGCCGCCGCCGAAGGAGCCCGATGCCGGGGCGCTGCCCCACGGATCGTCACCCGCCGGGGCGCTCGCCTGCGCCGGCGCCGGGCGAGGCGCACCACCACCACCACCACCGCCCCCGCCGCCACCGAAGCCGCCGCCTCCGCCACCACTGCGGGTGGCCTTGTTGACCTTGGCGGTGGCGTACCGAAGCGAAGGCCCGACCTCGTCGACCTCGACCTCGACGACGGTGCGCTTCTCGCCTTCTCGGGTCTCAAAAGACCGCTGCTTGAGCCGCCCCGTAACGATTACCCTGGCGCCGCGGGTCAGGCTTTCCGCGACGTTCTCGGCGGCCTCCCGCCAGATGTTGCACCGGAGGAAGAGCGCCTCGCCGTCCTTCCATTCCCCGCTCTGCCGGTCATAGATCCGGGGCGTCGAGGCCACGGTGAAGTTCGCGACGGCCGCTCCCGACGGGGTAAACCGCAGTTCAGGGTCGGCGGTCAGGTTTCCGACAACGGTGATAGTGGTGTCACCAGCCACAATTTCCTCCTGGATCCGCCTCGGGGCGACGGGTGGTCATGAGCGTGTTCTCGCTGAGCCTACGCAAACATGCCGACAGCGGGCAGTGTCTCGCCCAGCCTGTTAGTGCTTGTCGGTGCGCATCACCTTGGTGCGCAACACCGACTCGTTGAGGCTCAGCTGACGGTCGAGCTCGGAGACCGTCGCCGGCGCAGCCTTGAGGTCGATGACGACGTAGATGCCTTCGTCGTGCTTGGCGATCTCGTAGGCCAGCCGCCGCCGGCCCCAGATGTCGACCTTCTCGACGGTTCCGCCATCCTTGCGGACGACGTTGAGGAACGTCTCCAAGGACGGGGCAACGGTGCGTTCGTCGAGCGTGGGGTCAAGAATGACCATGATTTCGTATGGACGCATGGAAACCTCACCACCTCCTCTGGTCTCAAACGGCCACGGTCGATCCGTGGCAGGAGGGTCGCCTGCGTCGGCAACCGCATCAGGCTACCGGACGTGGGGCTGGCCGGAGAAATCCGCGCAGATCGGTAGGGGGTCAGTCCATCGAACAGACCCCGCGCGGCGAGCAACTATGTGCCCGTACACACCGACGTGGTGTGCGTGGTGATCGGGTGTACGGTTTGCGGCCAGCCGAGTGCGGTGAAGCGCGGGAACAGTGGAATTGCGACCAGCATTAAGCCTCGACCGCGACGGCCTCGGTTTCAGGGACGGCCGACCGCCGCTGCCCGGGCGGGCGCACCCAGTCCGGCAGCCAACCAGGCGGGGCGTCGGGGGCGCGGTCGAACGGCCCGCCCGCCGGATCGTCCACTCGCCCGCCCCAGCGCACCAGATCCTCGTCGGGCCGATAGATCTGCCGGATCACCAACGCGCACAGCGCCACGACCGCGACGTCGCGCAGCAACACCGTTGTGGTGAAAAACTGATCCGGGAGCCCGCGGTTCGGATTGCCATACAGGTAGTACATCCGCGGCACCCAAACCAGCGCGTCAATCGTCATCCACGCCAGCAGGATTCGCCGATGCGGCAAGGCCAGCACCGCCAGCGGCACCAACCACAACGAGAACTGGGGGCTCCACACCTTGTTGGTCAACAGGAACGCCGCCACCACCAAGAACACCAGCTGCGCCAGCCGCGGCCGTCGCGGCGCGGTGAGCGCGACGTAAGCGATTGCCGCACAACACACTACGAACGTCACGATGACCACCGTGTTCAGTACCGTGGGCGGCTCCCAGAAGCCCAGTTTGGGATCGAAACCGCGCCAGCCGGTGAATGATTTCACGACGTTGTACAGCGAGTCCATGTCGTCGCCGCGCCGGGTGTTGAGCCGGAAAAACTCCGACCAACCCCGCGGAAAAAGCACCAACACGGGCAGGTTCACCAATAACCAGGTCGCTGCAGCCGCCGCCGCGGTGCGCGCCAGGGCACCGAAGCGGCGAGTCCGGATGCCCAACACCAACATCGGGCCCAAGAACAACAGCGGGTATAGCTTGGCCGCGGCGCCTAATCCGATCAGCACACCGGCGAGTACCGGTTTGCGTCGGGCCCAGGCCAGCAGCCCCCCGACCGCGAACGCCGTTGCCAGCGCGTCGAAGTTGGTGAATATCTGGAAGATCACCAGCGGCGAGGCGGCCACCAGGGCCGCATCCCATACGCGCCGGCCCGACAGGCCCGCGGTTGCCCACACGGTCGCCAGCCAGGCCAGCGCCAGCCCGAACGCCGCGACGTTGAAGAACATCACCACCTCGGCGACTACCGGAAGGGGCGCGAGCTTGCTCAGCGCGGTGTAGGTCTTGGCCAGCGCCATCGACACGTACTGATACATCCCCGTCAGCACGGGATACTCCATGTATCGCACCGCGGGCTTGCCGTCGTAGCTGGTCTGCGGGGCGCCGCTGGCGTCGGTCTCGATCCAGCTCGACTTGTAGGGAAACTTGCCCTGGCTCAACAACTCCGCGCCGTAGAGGGGCACCGTGTCCGAATAGCACAGCTCGTAGTAGGCGCGTTGGTTATCCCAGTTGGCGACGCGCTGATCGCCCGTTCCGGTACCGGTGCTCTGTAGGCAGGCCGCCTTCGTCGACCAGCCGAGTGCCAGGAACACCAGCGCGATCACGAACATGACTCGCACCGGGGTCATCAGCCGGGTGCGGCCGATCAGCGCGTGCCGGCCCACCGGTCCCCCGACGACGTCCGCCAGTGCCGCGCCCAAAAAGTCGGTGCGGCTGGGGCAATCGCGGTTGTCCGCGCTGCGCCGGTCGGCGGCCAGGGGCAGCGGTGAGATGGTGGCGCTTTGCTGCTGAGTTCCGGTCACGGCGGCGGCGGGGGAGCTTGCGGGCCGCCCGGTGGGACGCCCGGCTGTGGCGGGAAGCCGCCCGGTGGCGGAGGTCCGACGGGGACCGTCGTGGGCGGACCGATTGGGATGGTGATGCCCGGCGCCACTTCGATCGTCGGCTGGATGACGGTCTCTGACGGTGGCGGAGGAGGCGGGGGTGGCGCGGCGGGAACGCCCGCGTAGCCACCGATCTCGGACGGCTTCGGGAAGGTCTCGTTCGAGGTGCCCTTCAGGGCGCCGTCCATGGTCGACTTCCAAATGTCCGACGGCAGGCCCGAGCCGTAAACCTCTGCGCCCGAGGCGGTTACCAGCGGCACGTTGTCTTCGACGGTGCCCACCCACACGGCCGTCGACAGCGACGGCGTGTATCCGACCATCCAGGCGTCCTTGTTGGCCTTGGTGTCGCCCAACTGCACCGTGCCGGTCTTGGCCGCCGACGCACGCCCGCCGGCCAGGTTGTGGCCACGCGAATAGCCGGCGATCGGCTGCATCGCGGCGGTGGTGTTGTCCGCGACCCCTTTGTCGATGCGCCGCTCGCCGCTGTTGTCCGAATTGGCGGCGTCGAAAAGCACTTGGCCTTCGGCATTGACCACCTTTTGCACCAGATGCGGCCGGTGATAGACGCCGGACGCGGCCAGCGTGGCATAGGCCGAGGCCATGTCGATCGGCCGGGTTTGGTACTGGCCCAACACAATCCCATTGTTGGGTGGACCACCCTTGCCGTCCTCGGATAGCGTGTGCGCAACGCCGGGAAAGCTGGTCGCGACACCGGCCTGGTGCGCGGCGTCCGCAACGGCCTGCGGGCCGCCCTTGAGTTTGAGCATCAGCCGGTAATAGGCGGTGTTGAGCGAAAGCTTGAGTGCCACGGCGATATTGCAGGTTCCGCAGCTCTCGCCGTCGACGTTGGTGATCTTGATGCCGTCGACGGTCAGCGGGGAGCTGTCGACCTGGTAGCCCAGGCCGATCCCCTGTTCGAGCGCGGCAACCAAAGCGAAGACCTTGAACGACGATCCGGTTTGCAGCCCGGCCTGGGCGAAGTCGAAACCGTTGGCGTCGGAACCGCCGTAGTAGGCGTGTATCGCGCCGTTGTGCGGGTCGATCGAGACCACGGCGGCGCGCATGTCGGGGTCTTGCCCGTCGAGGTATTTCGAGACGGCCTTTTCCGCGGCCTGCTGGGCCTTGGGATCGATGGTGGTGGTGACCTGCAGCCCCTGGGTGTTGAGGGTCTGCTCGTCGATGTTGAACAGCTCCAGCAGCTCGTTGGTCACCCGGCGTTCGATCAACCCGTTGGGACCGGTGGTCTGGTTCTGTGCGCGGGCCTGATCGGGTGGCACGGTCGGTGGAAACACCTGTGCCGCACGATCGCTCGGCGATAGCGCCTTGGTTTCCACCATGCCGTCGAGCACCCAGTTCCAACGCTCCATGGCGCCCTTGGGATCCACAGCCGGGTCCAACGAGGACGGCCGCCGAATCAGCGCCGCCAACAGCGCCCCTTCGGAGACGGTGAGCTGCTCGACCGGCTTGTCGAAATAGGCCTTGGCGGCCGCCGAAATCCCGTAGGCGCCGCGGCCGAAGTAGATGATGTTCAAATAGGCTTGTAGCACATCGTCTTTGGACCACTCCCCCGACATCTTGGTGGCGATGACCAGCTCCTTGGCCTTGCGCATCAGGCCGCTGAACCCGTGTTGCGCCGAACCGACCAGCGCGTTCTTCACATATTGCTGGGTGATCGTCGAGCCGCCCTGCAGGTCGCCGCCGCCGAAGAGGTTGTTGTTCACCGCACGCGCGAAACCGCTGAACGAAAAGCCCGGGTTGGAATAGAAGTTGCGGTCTTCGGCGGCGATCACCGCCTGGCGCACGTGCACGGGCACCTGGTTGATACTGACGTCGACCCGATTACCTTCGGGGGGAATGATTTTGGCGATCTCCGAGCCATCGCTGGCCAGGATTGTCGAGACCTGGTTGGTACGGATGTTGCCCGGCTTGGGAACGTCGACGATGAAGTAGGCCATAGCGAAGGTGACGATCGGCAATAACACCAGCACGGCCGCGGTGAGGTAGGCCGCTCGCCGCACCCATAACCAGTTGACCTGCCGGGCCCAGCTCCGGTCGACCCTTGGTCGGGGGACCCTGTCGCCCGGCCCACCAGTCGCGTCGGGCCGCCGCGGTAGCGATGGGGGTCCTTCCGGCGGGCGGCGTCCGCGGCCCGGCCGGTCACGCCGCGGCGAGGTTGAGGCACGGCTGTCGAGCGCGGCCTTGACCTCTTCGAGCGGGTCGCGCTGTATGGGTGTCGACGGGGGGCCGTCCAGGGCGGCCTTGGCTTCCTCGATGGGGTCGGGTCGTCGTGGCGACTGATCGTCGATGACCGGTGGAAGGATCGTGGTCAACCGGTCGTCGGGGGGAGCCTGACGGCGGTGGCCGGGATCCGGGCGATCGGTACTCGTATGCCTGCCCACGCGCTCAGTTGGTGATCCGTTCGCGTCGGCGGACGACTGGTCGTGGCGGCCTTCGTTATTCAATGGCCGTGCGTGCGCCGTTGCGCGCCGTCCGCGTGCCCTTGGGCGGGCGTGCCGCACCCATCACATACGACTTCACCAGGTGATTCCAGCTGCAGGTCCGACACACCTCCACGACGTGGACCGAGAATTCCTCGTAACGGATCGCCAACAACACCAGCTCTTCGGCGGTGCGTGCCGAGCCCGATACCGCGCCCAGGTGATCGCCGAACACCCACGACACGAGGGTGAGCGGCTCCTTCCGACAGATCGGGCACATCACCTGGCTCGGTTTGCCGTGAAACTTCGCCGCGCGCAGCAAATAGGGGTTGGCGTCGCACACGTCGGACACCCCGGTGCGGCCCGAGTACACCTCGGCCAGCAGTGAGCGCCGCCGGAGCGCGTAGTCCACCACCTGTCGCTGCAGTCGCACGATCACCAGAGTACGTGGCCATGCGCACCACCGACACGCAACCGAGGCGGTTGCCGGGCCGAGCCGCGGTGGTCGGCCGCCGCATTCTGCGCCACGCTCGACCCGGCTTCTTCGAGCATCCCGCGGTGAGATGGCCGGCGGCTGGAACCGAAGCTGAGCGCTCGCGGCGGCATGCGCTCGACATTGCCGACCGACGCCACCGGGCCAACTACGCAACCCGCATGAACTGAAGCCCGCGGCGAGCCACCGAAACCTCGCAGAGAAGCGATTGCGTCCCGCCGTCGGTGTCATGGACGTGGTCGAGCGCTATCCGGCTGGCGCGGGTCACCAAAACCACCGGCCAAGCCAGGACAGGCACCATCAGCAGCCAGCACAGTGATGCACGGCGCCCGGAAACCGCGCACCCGATCATTGAGCCGGCCGACGCCCGGGATCAAAAAGCTGGATTTGCCCACGTAGGAGACCCTATCCGCGGGCCGTAACTCAACATATTTTGACGCGGCCAACAGCCAACCCACGACAGGCAATGTTGTGACAAATATATCGAAGCGATACGATCGCCCGAGGCGTCGGATCGTCGTAACTGACCATGCAATAAGGAGGTGAGTCGATGCTGGAGCTTGCCATCCTGGGTCTCCTGATCGAATCGCCTATGCATGGCTATGAGTTGCGCAAGCGGCTGACCGGCCTCCTCGGCGCGTTCCGGGCGTTTTCGTACGGTTCGCTCTACCCGGCGCTCCGGCGCATGCAGGCCGACGGGTTAATCGCCGAGAACGCGGCTCCGGCCGGTACTCCGGTCCGGCGGGCACGTCGGGTCTACCAACTGACGGACGCCGGCCGTCGGCGCTTCGGTGAGCTGGTGGCCGACACCGGTCCGCACAACTACACCGACGACGGCTTCGGGGTACACCTGGCGTTCTTCAACCGCACTCCGGCGGAAGCGCGGATGCGGATCCTGGAAGGCCGCCGCCGTCAGGTCGAGGAACGCCGCGAGGGCCTGCGTGAGGCGGTGGCGCGGGCCAGCAGCTCGTTCGACCGCTACACCCGGCAGCTGCATCAACTGGGGCTCGAGTCCAGCGAGCGTGAAGTCAAGTGGCTCAACGAGCTCATCGCCGCGGAGCGGGCAGCACCAGGCCTTTCCGAACAGACGTAAAACCCCTGCATCAAACAATCACCCGAAGCACACGGTTATGAAGTTAGGAGAACGCCCTATGAGTGAGCACAACCCGTTAGGGGCGCCACAGGCGTCGACGGAGGTACGAGTCGCCATCGTCGGCGTCGGGAACTGCGCGTCCTCGCTGGTTCAGGGCGTCGAGTACTACCAGAACGCCGACGAAACGTCGACGGTGCCGGGCCTCATGCACGTGCGGTTCGGCCCGTACCACGTTCGCGACGTCAAGTTCGTGGCGGCCTTCGACGTGGACGCCAAGAAGGTCGGCTTCGACCTGTCGGAGGCGATCTTCGCCTCGGAGAACAACACCATCAAGATCGCCGACGTGCCTCCCACCAACGTGACGGTGCAACGTGGCCCGACGCTGGACGGCATCGGCAAGTACTACGCCGACACCATCGAGCTGTCCGACGCGGAGCCCGTCGACGTGGTGCAGGTGCTGCGCGACGCGAAAGTCGACGTGCTGGTGTCCTATCTGCCGGTGGGCTCCGAAGAGGCCGACAAGTTCTACGCCCAGTGCGCTATCGACGCCGGCGTGGCATTCGTGAACGCGCTGCCGGTGTTCATCGCCTCCGACCCGGTGTGGGCCAAGAAATTCGCCGACGCCGGTGTGCCGATCATCGGGGACGACATCAAGAGCCAGGTCGGCGCGACCATCACCCACCGGGTGATGGCCAAGCTGTTCGAGGACCGCGGCGTGCAGCTGGACCGCACCATGCAGCTCAACGTCGGCGGCAACATGGACTTCCTCAACATGCTCGAGCGCGAGCGGCTGGAGTCCAAGAAGATCTCGAAGACCCAGGCGGTCACGTCCAACCTGCAGCGCGAGTTCAAGACCAAGGACGTGCACATCGGTCCGTCCGACCACGTCGGCTGGCTCGACGACCGCAAGTGGGCCTACGTGCGCCTGGAGGGCCGCGCCTTCGGCGACGTGCCGCTGAACCTGGAATACAAGCTCGAGGTGTGGGACTCGCCGAACTCGGCGGGCGTCATCATCGACGCGGTGCGCGCGGCCAAGATCGCCAAGGATCGCGGCATCGGCGGACCGGTGGTCCCCGCGTCGGCGTACCTGATGAAGAGCCCGCCCAAGCAGCTGCCCGACGACATCGCGCGCACCCAACTCGAAGAGTTCATCGGCGACGCATAGTTTGTCCTTCGTCGAGCGTCACGTCAGCGTGACGTTCGACGCCCGGCGGCACGCCAGCGTGACGTTCGACGCGTAGATCGTGACGCGTAGATCGTAGAGTCGGAGATCGTGACCGACATGTCTGAGGACGGCCTGGCGGAATTGTCTGAGTTCTCCCTGCTGGCCGAGAACGCCGAGCAGGCCGGCGTTGCGACCCCGCTGCCCGACGTCGAGCGGGTCGAGGCGGACACGGCGGAGGGCAGGATCAGCGCGCTGCGCTGGGGCGGCCCCGAACCCCGCGTGATCTTCCTGCACGGCGGCGGGCAGAACGCGCACACCTGGGACACCGTGATCGTCGGTCTCGGTGAGCCGGCGCTGGCCGTGGACCTTCCCGGGCACGGCCATTCGGCATGGCGTGACGACGGAGACTACTCCCCACACCACAACGCCGCCGCCCTGGCGCCGGTGCTGCGCGAGCATGCGTCGAACGCCGACCTCGTCGTCGGCATGTCGCTGGGCGGGCTGACCGCGATCCGGCTGGCCGCGGTGGCGCCCGACGTGGTCAATGAACTCGTCCTGATCGACGTCACCCCGTCGGCGCTGCAGCGGCACGCCGAGCTGACCGCCGAGCAGCAGGGCACGGTGGCGCTGATGCACGGCGAGCGCGAGTTCCCCAGCTTCCAGGCCATGCTGGACCTGACCATCGCCGCGGCGCCGCACCGCGAGGTAAAGGCGTTGCGGCGCGGCGTGTTCCACAATTCCCGTCGGCTCGACAACGGCAACTGGACATGGCGCTACGACGCGATCCGCACCTTCCCCGACTTCGCCGGCCTGTGGGACGACGTCGATGCGCTGTCGGCGCCCATCACGCTCGTCCGCGGCGGTTCGTCGGGCTTCGTCACCGACGAGGACGCGGCCGAACTCGCCAGGCGCGCAACCAATTTCCGTACGGCACACGTCGTCGAGAATTCGGGCCATTCCGTGCAGAGCGACCAACCCCGCGCGCTGATCGCCCTCCTGCGTGGGGTGCTTGACGAACGCTGAGCCTACGGTGGGTCATATGAGCCTTCCCGTTCGTATCGGCGTGCAGCTGCAGCCGCAGCACGCCCCCCACTATCGCAATCTGCGCGACGCCGTTCGGCGCTGTGAGGACATCGGCGTCGACATCGCCTTCAACTGGGACCACTTCTTTCCGCTCTACGGCGATCCCGACGGCCCACATTTCGAATGCTGGACCATGCTTGGTGCCTGGGCCGAGCAGACGTCGCGTATCGAGATCGGCGCGCTGGTGACGTGCAACTCCTACCGCAATCCGGAGCTGCTGGCCGACATGGCCCGCACCGTCGACCACATCTCGGACGGCCGGCTGGTCCTGGGAATCGGTTCCGGCTGGAAACAAAAGGATTACGACGAATACGGCTACGAATTCGGCACCGCCGGCAGCCGCCTCGACGACCTGGCGGCCGCGCTGCCCCGGATCAAGGCGCGGCTGGCCAAGCTAAACCCGCCGCCGACCCGCGACATCCCGGTCCTGATCGGCGGCGGCGGTGAACGCAAGACCCTGCGGCTGGTCGCCGAGTACGCCGACATCTGGCACAGCTTCACCTCCGCCGGCGAGTACCCGGCGAAGTCCGACGTCCTGGGCCGGCACTGCGCCGCCGTTGGCCAGGACCCGGCGAGCATCGAACACTCGGTCGCTCTTCAAAACGGCGGCGAGCTGATCGCCAACGCCGAAATACTCGTCGATCTCGGCGTCACCCTGCTGACCGTGGCCTGCGACGGTCCGGATTACGACCTGAGCGCGGCCGAAACCCTGTGCAAGTGGCGCGATCGCCGTTAACATGCGCGCCTAAGGCGGGTTTGGAAAAGAGACGCAGAAAACGGATGCCAAAGAAATACGGGGTCAAGGAAAAGGACGAGGTTGTTTCGCACATCCTCAACCTGGTGCTGACCGGGAAGCTGCGCAGCGGTGACCGCGTCGACCGCAACGAGATCGCGGCCGGCCTGGGAGTCAGTCGCGTCCCGATTCAGGAGGCGCTGGTCCAGCTCGAACACGACGGGATCGTGTCCACCCGCTATCACCGGGGCGCGTTCGTCGAGCGGTTCGACGAAGACACGGTGCTCGAACACCACGAGCTCGACGGCCTGCTCAACGGCATCGCCTCGGCGCGCGCGGCCGCCAACCCCACGCCGCGGATCCTGGGGCAACTCGATGCGCTCATGCGATCGTTGCGCTCCGCGAAGGAACCACGCGCCTTCTCCGAAATCGCCGGGGAATATCGGCACACGATCAACGACGAGTACGCGGGACCGCGGCTGCACGCCACGATCCGCGCTTCGCAAAACCTCATCCCCCGGGTGTTCTGGATGACCTACCAGTGCGGCCGCGACGACATGTTGCCCTTCTACGAAGACGAGACCTCCGCCATACACCGGCGTGACCCCGACGCCGCGCGGGCCGCGTGCGTCGGCCGGTCCGGTCTGATGGCCCAGACCATGCTGGCCGAATTGGTTCGGCGCAGGGTATTCGCGGCGCCGAATGACATTGATCAGGTTGTCGCCGAGCCTCTTCGGGTGCTCGCCGGCGCCGACGCGGTCTGACGGCCTCTCGACGGGCCACCGGTCGATACCGTGGCGGTGATGAATTTGTGCGAGAGCCGGGGCGCCAGGCTGCTTTCCGCGGCCGCGGCAATCCTGATGGTGTGCTCGGTCGCGCTAGCCGCGCCGGCGACGGCCGACAGGAACCAATGCGCGCCGGCCGGTCTGGACAGCGCGGCCGTCCTGCCGAAAGGCCTGACCGAGACGCCGACCGTGGGCCAGGACGACGGGCACACCACACCCACCGTCGAGCCGCTGAGCGAGGTGAACGTCGACGCATTGGGACTGGGCACACCGGGCATCTTGACCGTCGGCACGCTCTCGGACGCCCCGCCGAACGCCTGCATCAATCCCACCGGCCAGTTCAGCGGGTTCGACAACCAGCTGTTGCGCGCCATCGCCGGCAAGCTGGGCCTGCAGGTCCGCTTTGTCGGCACGGATTTCTCCGGCCTGCTCGCCCAGGTGGCGTCCCGGCGCTTCGACGTCGGCTCGGCATCGGTGAAGGCCACCGACGCGCGGCGCCGCACCGTCGCGTTCACCAACGGCTACGACTTCGGTTACTACTCGCTGGTGGTGCCGCCGGGCTCGGCGATCCACGACTTCGGCGACCTCTCCGGCGGCCAGCGCATCGGCGTGGTCCAGGGCACCGTCGAAGAGGCGTACGTCGTCGAGAGTTTGCACCTGCAACCGGTGAAGTATCCCGACTTCGCCACCGTGTATGCCAGCCTCAAGGCCCGCCAGATCGACGCGTGGGTGGCGCCGGCGGGTCAGGCGGCCAACGCGATGCGGCCGGGTGATCCGGCGGTGGTCGTCGCGAACACCTTCAGCCCGGGTGACTTCGTGGCCTTTGCGGTCGCGAAAGACAACCAGCCGCTGGTCGACGCACTGAACTCCGGGCTGGATGCGGTCATCGCCGACGGCACCTGGGCAAACCTGTACTCCGAGTGGGTGCCGCGGACCTTGCTGCCGGGTTGGAAACCCGGTTCCGGGGCCGCCGCTCCCCCGAAACTGCCGGACTTCGCCGCGATCGCCGCGAAGCACCGTCACAAGCCGACGGGGCCCGCCGCTCCGAAATCCACTCTGGCCCAGTTGCGCGATTCCTTTTTCGACTGGGACATGTACCGGCAGGCCATCCCGACGCTGTTCACCACGGGGCTGCCCAACACGTTGATCCTGACCAGCAGTGCGAGCGTCATCGGTTTGGTGCTTGGCATGGTGCTGGCGGTCGCGGGGATCTCGCGGTCGCGCTGGCTGCGTTGGCCGGCGCGGGTGTACACCGATGTTTTCCGTGGCCTTCCCGAAGTGGTGATCATCCTGATCATCGGGCTGGGCGTCGGGCCGGTGGTGGGCGGGCTTACCAACAACAATCCCTACCCGCTGGGCATCGCGGCATTGGGATTGATGGCCGCGGCCTACATCGGCGAAATTCTGCGCGCCGGAATACAAAGCGTGGACCCCGGCCAGCTGGAGGCCTCGCGTGCGCTCGGATTCAGCTATCCGGCCGCGATGCGACTGGTGGTGATCCCGCAGGGCGTCCGCCGGGTCCTGCCGGCGCTCGTCAATCAGTTCATCGCGTTGTTGAAGGCCTCCGCGCTGGTGTACTTCCTGGGCTTGATCGCCCATCAGCGGGAGCTGTTTCAGGTGGGCCGAGACCTCAACGCGCAGACCGGCAACTTGTCGCCGCTGGTGGCCGCCGGTGTCTTCTACCTGATATTGACTGTGCCGTTAACGCATTTGGTGAACTACATCGACGCCCGGCTTCGCCGCGGCCGCGCGGCCGTTGAGCCCGACGAGCGTGCCGAGAGGCTCGCGTCGACGTTCGGCCAGGAGATGACGTGACGGCCGGGATTGCGGGGCGCGGGTCAGTTTCGTTGGCGGGCAAAGATATTCATCAGACCCTCGGTGGGACGGCGGTGCTGCGTGGCGTCGACATCGAGGCCCCCGCGGGCAGCACGGTGGCCGTGATCGGACCGTCCGGCTCGGGCAAGTCAACGCTGCTGCGCACCCTGAATCGATTGCACGAGCCCGATAGCGGCGACATCCTGCTCGACGGCCGGTCGGTGTTGCGCGACAACCCGGACCAACTCCGCCAGCGCATCGGCATGGTGTTCCAGCATTTCAATTTGTTCCCGCACCGCAGCGTGCTGGACAACGTCACGCTGGCGCCGCGCAAGTTGCGGCGCCTGCCCGCGGACGCGGCCCGGGAGTTGGCGCTGGCCCAGCTGGACCGAGTTGGCCTGAAGCACAAGGCCGGTGCCCGCCCCGGCACGCTGTCGGGTGGCCAACAACAACGGGTCGCGATCGCCCGTGCGCTGGCGATGGCCCCGCAGGTGATGTTCTTCGACGAGGCGACCTCGGCGCTGGATCCCGAAATGGTCAAGGGAATTCTGCAACTCATCGCCGACCTCGGCGCGGGTGGCATGACCATGGTGGTCGTCACCCACGAGATGGGCTTCGCGCGGTCGGCATCGGACACCGTTGTTTTCATGGATCACGGCAAAGTGGTGGAATCAGGGCCTCCGGAGCAGATATTCGAGGCCGCAAAGACGGAGCGGCTCCGGCGGTTCCTGTCCCAAGTGCTTTGACGCTCGCCAACTACTTGACGGTAGCTACCTTGTACGGCCCCATATCGGGTTAGACTGCCGACTTATGGCTGACAGCGAATCCACCGCGGGCGAGGTGGCGGAGCTTGCGGAAGGTTTGCACCGCGCGCTGTCCAAGCTCTTTGCGATCCTTCGGCGCGGCGACCCCAGCGGGGCCGCGGCCGGGGACTTGACCCTGGCACAGCTGTCGATCCTGGTCACGTTGCTCGATCAGGGCCCCATTCGGATGACCGACCTGGCGGCGCACGAACGGGTCCGAACCCCCACCACCACCGTGGCGATCCGCCGCCTGGAGAAGATCGGGCTGGTGAAGCGTTCGCGTGACCCGTCCGACCTGCGGGCGGTGCTGGTCGACATCACCCCTCGCGGGCGGGCCGTCCACGGCGAGTCGCTGGCCAACCGGCGCGCCGCCCTGGCCGCGATGCTCAGTCAACTCCCCGAGGCCGACCTGAACACCCTGACCAAGGCGCTGGCTCCGCTGGAACGCCTGGCCTCCGGCGAATCCGGCCCCGTAGGAGAACCCCCGGCGCGCAAGCAGGCATGAAAATATCTGGTTTTCAACGGAATTGGCGGCTGCCGTAGACTAGAGCACATGCCAACCGCACTCATCACCGGCGCTGGCGGCGGCATCGGTTCCACCATCGCCACAGCGCTTTCGGCGACGCACAGCCTGCTGTTGGCCGGTCGGCCCTCGGAGCGGCTCGACGTCGTCGCGGAGCGGCTGGGCGCCACGACTTTCCCGCTGGACCTGATCGACACCGAAGATATCGCGGCCGCCTGCGAAATCGTCGACCAACTCGACGTGCTGGTGCACAACGCGGGGGTGTCCATCCCCGGCCATGTCGCCGAGTCCAACGTCGACGAATGGCGCGCCACCTTCGCCGTGAATATCTTTGGGGCGGTGGAACTTACGCTGGCGCTGTTGCCGGCGTTGCGACGCGCCCGCGGCCAGGTAGTGTTCATCAATTCCGGCGCGGGGCGCAGGGTTTCACCGGGCATGGCCTCCTATTCGGCCAGCAAGTTCGCGTTGCGGGCCTTCGCGGACTCGCTGCGCGACGACGAGCCGGACTTGCGGGTCACCACGATCTATCCCGGCCGCACCGACACCGCCATGCAGCGAACTCGTCACGTTCGAAGGCGGCCACTACGATCCCGCCAACTTTCTGCGGCCCGAAACCGTCGCGGCGGCGGTGGCCACTGCGGTGGCCACCCCGCCCGACGGCCACCTTCACGAGGTGGTGCTCCGGCCGCGCCGACTGTAAACCGTGCGATGGGTCTTCGGAGTGTCGAGGCCTCAGAGGACCAGGTTCACCAGCCGGCCCGGGACCACGATCACCTTGCGCGGGGTGGCGCCGGCCAAGAACGCCTGCACCTTGTCGTCGGCCATGGCCGCGGCCTTTAGCGTGTCGTCGTCGGCGTCGGCGGCGACCACCACTCGCCCGCGCACCTTGCCGTTCACCTGCACCGGGTATTCCACCGTGTCGTCGACGAGGTAGGCGGGATCGGCCTCCGGGAATGGCCCGTGCGCCAACGACGTGGCGTGGCCCAGCCGCAGCCACAGCTCCTCGGCCAGGTGGGGGGCCAGCGGCGCCAGCATCAGCACCAGCGGCTCGACCGCCGCGCGGGGCATCGAGTCGCGGTGTTCCTTGGTGAGGTGGTTGGTGTACTCGATCAGCTTGGCCGCCGCGGTGTTATTACGCAGTGCCGCATAGTCTTCGGCGACCCCGGTGATGGTGCGGTGCAGCGCCCGCAGGGTGTCGGCGTCCAGCTGTTGTTGCCCGTCGACCACCCGGATGTCGCCGGTCAGCTCGTCGATCACCAACCGCCACACCCGCTGCAGGAAGCGGTGCGCGCCTACCACGTCCTTGGTGGCCCAGGGCCGGGACGCCTCCAGCGGGCCCATCGACATCTCGTACACCCGCAGCGTGTCCGCGCCGTACTCGTCACAGATCTCGTCGGGCGATATCGAATTCTTCAGGCTCTTACCGATTTTCCCGAATTCCTGAAAAACTTCGATCTCGCCGTCGGGTCCCGGGTAGACAAAGCCGCCGTCGCGTTCGATCACCTCGTCCGCCGGTACGTACGACCCGCGTGAATCGGTGTAGGCGTGGGCCTGGATGTAGCCCTGGTTGATCAGCCTGCGGTACGGCTCCCGAGAACTGACATGGCCCAGGTCGTATAGCACCTTGTGCCAGAACCGCGCATACAGCAGGTGCAGCACCGCGTGTTCGGCGCCTCCGACATATAGGTCGACGCCGCCTGGGTCCTGCGGGCCGTGCTCGGCCGGCCGCGGGCCCATCCAGTAGGCTTCGTTTTCCTTGGCGCAGAACCGCTCTGAGTTATGTGGATCGGTGTAGCGCAACTCGTACCAGGAGCTGCCGGCCCACTGCGGCATCACGTTGGTGTCGCGGGTGTAGGGCTTCAGGCCGTCACCCAGGTCCAGCTCGACGTGCACCCACTCGGTCGCCTTGGCCAGTGGCGGCGACGGCTCGCTGTCGGCGTCGTCGGGGTCGAACGACACCGGCGAATAGTCCGCCACGTCGGGCAGCTCGACGGGCAGCGCCGCCTCGTCGAGCGCGTGCGGGCGCCCGTCGCTGTCATAGACGATCGGGAACGGCTCACCCCAATAGCGCTGCCGCGCGAAAAGCCAGTCGCGCAGCTTGAATTCAATGCGCGCCCGGCCGCGGCCCTCGGACTCCAAACGCGCGGTGATGGCCTCCTTGGCCGCCGCCACGCCCATGCCGTCGAGGTAGCCGGAGTTGACCAACACACCGTCACCCGTGTGCGCGGCCTGCGAAATATCGCCGCCGGCAATGACTTCCACGACCGGCAGGCCGAACTCGTGGGCGAAGTCCCAGTCGCGCTGGTCATGGCCGGGCACCGCCATGATCGCCCCGGTGCCATACCCGGCCAGCACGTAATCGGCGATGAAAATGGGCACCGGTTTGCCGTTGGCCGGGTTGGTCGCGTAGCTGCCCAGGAAGACGCCGGTCTTTTCCTTGCTCTCCTGGCGTTCGAGGTCTGACTTCGCGCCGATCGCGCGGCGATAGGCGACGACGGCCTCGCCCGGTGTGGCGGCCCCGTACGTCCAGCGGGGGTCGGTGCCGTCGGGCCAGGCGGCGGCGGCCAGTTCGTCGACCAGGTCATGCTCGGGCGCCAGCACCAGGTACGTGGCGCCGAACAGGGTGTCCGGCCGGGTGGTGAACACCTGGATGTCGATGGCATCGCCGTTGTCCTTGGTCGCCGAGAACAGCGCCTGGGCACCGGTGGAGCGGCCAATCCAGTTGCGCTGCATCGTCTTTACCTGCTCCGGCCAGTCCAGCAGGTCCAGGTCGTCGAGGAGTCGGTCGGCATAGGCGGTAATGCGCATCATCCACTGCCGCAACCGTTTCCGGAATACCGGGAAGTTGCCGCGGTCGCTGCGGCCGTCGGCGGTGACCTCTTCGTTGGCCAGCACCGTGCCGAGCCCGGGACACCAATTCACCATCGAGTCCGCCCGGTAGACCAGGCGGTGGCCGTCGATCACGTCGGCCCGCTCCCCCACCGATAGCTTGGCCCAGTCCCGTCCGTCGTCGAGACGCCTTGCACCGGAATCGAACTCGGCGACCAACTCCGATATCGGGCGGGCCTTGTCGGCGGCCGTGTCGAACCACGCGTTGTAGATCTGCAGGAAGATCCATTGGGTCCACTTGTAGAACTCGACGTCGGTGGTCGAGAAGCTGCGCCTGCTGTCGTGGCCGAGACCCAGGCGGCCCAGCTGGCGCCGGAAATTCACGATGTTGGCCTCGGTCCTGGTGCGCGGGTGGGTGCCGGTCTGCACCGCGTACTGCTCAGCCGGGAGCCCGAAGGAGTCGAACCCCAATGCGTGCAACACGTTATGGCCAATCATCCGGTGATACCGGGCGTAGACGTCCGTGGCGATGTAGCCCAGCGGGTGCCCGACGTGCAGCCCATCACCCGACGGATAGGGGAACATGTCCTGCACGAACAGCTTGTCGTGGGGCACCGGGCTGCCGTCGGCCGGCGCCAGCGAACCGACCGGGTTGGGCACGTTGAACGTCCCGAGCTTCGCCCAGTTGTCCTGCCAGGCGCTCTCGATGCGGCCCGCCAGCGTCGCGGTGTAGCGATACGGCGGCGCATCGGAGTCCGGCTGGGGAGCGCCTGGGTTGCTCCCGGGCGCGGTGGTCGGGGGTTCGGTCACTTGAACAGGGTATAAGGGCCGCCTCGCCGGGCCGTCCGGCCACAGGTTGGTCTCGGTTCCGTTGCGCACCGATCAGAGCTTCATCCCAGGTCTATTTCGGGCCTGTCCACCGCGTTTGACCACTAGTTACAGTCAGCCTCTAGCGATGGCTGCTGGTACCCGAGCCATGGGAAGGACCGAAGCAGATGATTCAGATCGCCCGCACGTTGCGGATATTCGCAGGAGGCCTGGCCGCCAGCGCGATCGGTGTCACGATGTTCGCGGGCGCCACCGCGTCGGCCGATCCCATGCTTCCGGCACCGCCGCCCGCGCCCGTCGTCCCCGTGACCGCGCCCGCGCCACAGAACGCCACGGCCGCGCCCGGGCAGGTCCCCAACAACAGGTTGCTCGCCACCCCGCCGGCGGCAAATCCCTTCATGCCGCAGAATCCCGCGGCACCCGCACCCGCCGCGGTCACGCCCGCGGCCCCGGCGCCGCCGACGCTGACCCCCGCGGTTTCCGGCACGCTGCGTGAATACCTGCAGTCGAAGGGCGTCAAGCTCGAGGCGCAAAAGCCCCAGGGATTCAAGGCACTCGACATCACGCTGCCGGTGCCGACCCGCTGGACCCAGGTGCCCGATCCCAATGTGCCCGACGCATTCGCGGTGATCGCCGACCGGCGCGGCAGCAGCATCTATACGTCGAATGCGCAGGTGGTGGTGTACAAGCTGGTCGGTAACTTCGATCCCAAAGAAGCCATTACGCACGGATATGTCGACAGCCAGAAACTGCTCGCCTGGCAGGCCACCAACGCCTCAATGGCCGACTTCGGCGGCTTTCCGTCGTCAATCATCGAGGGCACCTACCGCGATGGCGACATGATGCTCAATACCGCACGCCGGCACGTCATCGCCACGTCCGGGCGCGACAAGTACCTGGTGTCGCTGTCGGTGACCACCGACCGCGCGGTGGCGATCGCAGACGCACCGGCCACGGATGCGATCATCAACGGCTTCCGGGTGACCGTACCCGGGGCCGCGGCCCCAGCGCCCGCGCAGCAACCCGGCGCGGCACCGGTCGGGCTGCCCGGGCAGACACCGGGTCAAGTCGGGTTGCCCGCCCAGACAACGGGCGCAGCGCCGCTCGGGCTGCCCGCGCAGACGGCCGCGCCAAACCGGGCGGCGCACCAGCCCGCGCCCAACCTGTTGACCCTGGTGCCCGGGCTGCCGCCGCTGCCGAACTTCACGTTCCTTCAACAGCACTAATTCGGCGCCGATACCAGCCGCGGAGCCGGGCGCGCGGATCTCTGGCCCGGCTCGTATTGTGGGGCCATGTTGATCGCGGGCGTGCTGTGCATGTGTGCGGCGGCGGCCTCCGCCGGGTTCGGGACCTGGTCGCTCTCCCACAACCGGGCTGCCGACATCACTCGGCTGGCGCTGCGTGCCATGGCGCCAACGCAGTTGGCGGCCGCGGTGATGCTGGCCGCCGGTGGCGTGGTGGCACTGGCCGCCTCCCCGCGCACCGCGCTGGTCGTGCTGATCGTCTGCGTCGCCGGCGCCTTCGGGACGCTGGGCGCGGGTTCCTGGCAGAGCGCGCGCTACGCGCTACGCCAAGAAGCGGTAACGCCCAGCTGCGCTGGCAACTGCGGCGTCTGCGCGCAGTCCTGCCACTGAGTCCCGAGCCGTCATAAGCGGCTGTCGGTGCCGCCCTAGTTTCGGCTGACGTCGATCGGGTGGGTGGCGAGCAACGAAAGCGGCAGCGGCTGCCGACGCAGCACCTGCCCCCACAGATCGGCCCTCGGCCCGACCAGAACGTCAGATGGCAACGCCGACAACACAATCCAGTCGTCGCGCTCGATTTCGCCTTCGAGCTGACCAATGGTCCAGCCGGAGTATCCGGCGTAGATCCGCACCCCCTCGACCAGCGGCGCGATCAAGTCGGGCTCGGCGTCTAAATCGACCATCACTATCCGGCCGGCCACATGCCGCAGGCCCGGCACGCCTTGCGGATCCGCGCCCACCCGCAGCGCCGCCAGACACAGGGCCGCGTCCCGTTTGACGGGCCCACCGATGAACATGGTCTTGGGCTTGGCAGCCAGTTTGGCCCACTGCGGCAACACGTTGTACACCGCGGTCTCGCTGGCCCGGTTGAGCACGACGCCCAGTGTGCCGCCATCGTTGTGCTCCACGATGTAGATCACGCTGCGTCGAAACGTCGGTTCAAGAAGATCGGTATTGGCGAGCAGCAAAGTGCCTGAGCGCACCCGTTGTGCGGCGGGTGCGACATAGTCCTCTGGATCTTCGGGCGGCACTACACCATCATCGCACCTTCGCCTCGTCGCCCGGGGCAATCGAGCGTGGCCCGCGAATATTTGTACTGTTGGTGAGGCTGCTTTGTACTCTAGGGTCCGCGGCGATCCTGCCTGCCCCAATCGTGGAAGTCGGTTCTGTGATTCAACCCCGGATGCACTCGCGCGCACCCGCCCACGTTTGGCGGTCGGTGCGCAGTTTGCCGGATTTCTGGCAGCTGCTGCAGGTGCGCATGGCGAGTCAGTTCGGTGACGGTCTCTTCCAGGCGGGGCTGGCCGGAGCGCTGCTGTTCAACCCGGACCGGGCCGCCGATCCCATGGCCATCGCGCGTGCGTTCACGGTGCTGTTTTTGCCCTACTCGCTGCTGGGGCCGTTCGCCGGCGCGCTGATGGACCGGTGGGATCGTCGGCTGGTGCTCGTGGGCGCCAGCGCGGGCCGGCTGATTCTCATCGCCGCGATCGGCACCGTCCTGGCCGTCCGGGCCGGCGACATACCGCTGCTGATCGGAGCGCTGTTCGCCAACGGTTTGGCCCGGTTTTTCGCGTCGGGACTGTCGGCGTCACTGCCGCATGTGGTGCCGCGTGACGAGGTGGTGACGATGAACTCGGTGGCCATGGCGTCCGGCGCCGTCGCGGCTTTCCTGGGCGCCAACTTCATGCTTGTGCCCCGCTTCGTCATCGGCCCCGGCGATCGGGGCGCCTCCGCGATCATCTTCCTCACCGCGATTCCGGTATCGATCGCGTTGCTGCTGTCATTACGGTTCGGCTCCCGCGTGCTGGGCCCGGATGACACCAAGCGCGCGATCCACGGATCGGTCGCCTACGCGGTGATCACCGGCTGGCTGCACGGTGCGCGCACGGTAGCGCAGAGCCCGACGGTCGCCGCCACCTTGTCGGGCTTGGCCGCGCATCGGATGGTGGTCGGGATCAATTCGCTGTTGATGCTGTTGCTGGTCCGTCACCTGCCCGGTCCGGCAACCGGGGGGCTGGGTATCGCGTTGCTGTTCTTCGCCGCCTCGGGTCTCGGAGCCTTTCTGGCCAACGTGCTGACGCCGTCGGTAGTGCGCCGCTGGGGCCGCTACGCCACGGCAAATGGCGCGTTGGTGGCGGCCACGGTCGTCCAGATCCCCGGCGCCGGGCTGCTGCTTCCCGTGATGGTGGGGTGTGGCTTTTTGCTCGGCGTGGCCGGCCAAACGGTCAAGCTGTGCGCCGACTCGGCGATGCAGATGGATGTCGACGATGCCCTTCGCGGACACGTGTTCGCGGTGCAGGATGCGCTGTTCTGGGTCGCGTTCATCGTCTCGATCACGGTGGCCGCGACCTTGATTCCCGACGACGGGCGCGCGCCGACGTTCGTGCTGTTCGGCTCGGTGCTATACCTGATCGGGCTCGCCATGCACGGCATCATCGGCCGCCGCGGCCAGCCGGCGAACAATCCCTGAGGGTCTGGTCCCGCCGGCACCGAGTCTGCGCTTGCGGTGTCGATTCTGCGTCCACGGCTGGCTTTTTCGGCTTGGCGTCGCTGCCATTGCAGCCTCGACGAACTTGCGGGTGAAAAACACTTAAGGTACATACGTGGTTTCCCCGACGGTTAGCGGTCGGAGGCGATGATGGCGGGTCCCGGGCCGATCGTGGCTGACTTGCGCGCCGAAAGCGACGACCTGGATGCGCTAGTGGCGCCGCTTCCAGCCCACCGCTGGGCCGATCCGACGCCCGCGCCGGGCTGGACCATCGCCCACCAGATCGGGCATCTGCTGTGGACCGACCGGGTCGCGCTGACCGCGGTCATCGACGAGGCCGGGTTTGCCGAAGTGCTGCAGGCCGCCGCAGCCGACCCGGCCGGGTTCGTCGACGCGGGCGCCGAGGAACTGGCGGCCCTGGCGCCGGCCGAGCTGCTCACCGACTGGCGCGCCACCCGCGACCGGTTGCACGAGGCGCTGCTGATGGTGCCCGACGGCCGTAAATTGCCGTGGTTCGGGCCACCGATGAGCGCGGCATCGATGGCCACCGCGCGGTTGATGGAGACCTGGGCGCATGGACTCGACGTCGCCGACGCCCTCGGCGTCACACGACCCGCCACCGAGCGACTGCGGTCGATCGCGCATATCGGGGTGCGCACTCGCGATTACGCGTTCGTCGTCAACGATCTGGCGCCGCCGACCGATCCGTTCCTGGTCGAGCTGCGTGGACCCGGCGGTGACACCTGGGCCTGGGGTCCGCAGGACGCCGCTCAGCGGGTCACCGGCTCGGCCGAGGACTTCTGTTTCTTGGTGACCCAGCGGCGCCCGCTGAGGGCTCTCGACATCACGGCGCACGGCCCGGACGCGCAGCGGTGGGTGGAGATCGCCCAAGCCTTCGCCGGCCCGCCCGGCCCCGGTCGATGAGCGCGAAAGCGCGAAGAGAGCCGGGGCCCATCCCACCAAGCCCCGGTCGATGAGCGCGAAAAGAGCCGGCTAGAGGCCGCCGGATAGCGCCGCGAGTTTCTGGAACCAGGCGAGGTGATAGTTCGCCGATACCGAGTCGCCCGTCACGGCTCCTTCGGTGGCGGCCAACAACATACAGTTGAGCAACAGCGCAAGATCGACGTTTGGATACTGGGTCAAGAGTTGATAGCGCGCGGTGTCGAGATGCACCCGTAGCAAGTCGATCTCTTCTTCGGCGATGCCGGTTCCTGCGGCGGCTGCTCTGGCCAGTGTGTGCACCATCCGCGGCAGCCCGTCGCGCCAGTGGGTGGCCTGGTTCAACTCCCAGCCGAGGTCCTGAACCGCCGGCAGCTCGCGGGGCTGTGCCGAGGCGTCGGTCCCGGCAAAGTCATCCAGCCGGCCCAGAGAATCCCCGGGAGCGTAGGTCAGGGTGCGCGTACTGTCGCTGATCAGCGAGGAAACTTTGCCGCTGCGTCGCTCGGGTTCCAACAACCGCACCCCGGCGGGAAGCGTGATACCCGGCGGTATCCATCCGTGGGCAAGGTCGGTGACCAATACTGTGGTGCCGTCGGAACGGTCGCCGATCGCCCAATTCAGTCGTGGTTCTTGATGAATCACGAACGCGAGGAGCCGCCGCAACCGTTCCTGGTCGGACTCGCTTGCGGCCGAAGCTACCGGGGCTACTGGGCCTTCAAAGGCTTCCGGGGCCTCAAAGGCCTCCGATTCCGGCGCGGCGGCGGTCCCGTCGGTGTCGTCGTCGGCAGAGGCTCGATGCCGGCCGTCCAAGGCCTCGGGTTTGTCCTCCTCATCGGCCACGGAGCTGGCCGCCGCATCGATAGCGGGTATGGCTTGTGTCTCGTCGAGATCTGGCCCCACGACACTTTCGGCAACCTGTGGGCGTACGTGTTCGGCGGGCATCTCCGCCTTCACCGCGTGCAAATGACGCATCGTCGATTCGACCCGTCGCACGGCCCGGGCGCGGGCCTCCTCGATGACCCGGGCCTCTTCGGCCTGCCGGGTGAAATCAGGCATCCCCGCTCGCTTGAGGACCTTGAGCTCGTCGTTGGCGCTCTCGGTGATCGTCTGCAGGTCGGCCTTCAGATACTCTGCGAGCGTGGCGGTTTCGGCGGTGACCGTGGAAAGTTCGGCAGGCCAAAGCCCGCCCGTCACCCAGGGGGTGCAATCGACCGGAGAGCTGAAGGCCGGAATCGCGAGTGATTCCCGGGTAGCTCTCCGGAGGCGCTGGCGCGCCGTTATCCGGCCGAAGATCGCCACTGGCTAAGCCTACCGGCATCCAACGGGTCGTCTATTCAGTCAGTGAATTGTGCTGCCGCGATGGCCTGGGTAGCGTGGGGACATGGCTGATTCTGCGCTGCAGCAGCAACTCGACGAGGTGCGCGCTCTGCTCGCCCGCGCGCGAGAGTTGTTCGGCCCCAATCCCGTAGAGCCGCCGACTGATATTGCACCCGATCCCGAGAGCGCCAAGACCTGGCTGCTCTAGACCGTCGGCACGTTGGAAACGCGTTTAACGTCCTTACTCCGCGCTGTCGCGGCGACGCAGTTTATGTGCCAGCAGCTTTTCAATCGCCACATCAAGATCGTGCGGGGTGGGCACCTCCGTGGACGGGGTGTGTCCGGCCGCCACGATCTCGTTCCGAACTTCCAGTAGCGCTTTGAGGCACGACACATCGGCGGTCAACAGGATGCCCCGTGCCAGGGTCTCGGCGTCGGTTTCCATCGCCTCTTCACTCAGCGCGACGCTGTGCATATATCCGCCGCGGCAGGAGCGGACAAGGATGTGCCCACTGGGGTGAACGGTGTCGAATGCGGGATTGGCGTCCGTCATCGACCGCCGTCAACGATGCCGCCGAAATTTCGTGCCGCGTCTTCCTCGTGCTGCTCCCACATCGTCGCCGACACGGTCAGTTTTTCCGCCATATCGGCGTGGTCCTCGGCCTGTTGCTCGTAACACTGACGTCTGAGCTCAAGCAGTTCGCGTCCGGCGTCGCGCAGTTCACCGAAGACGGGGCCAAGCGAGTCCAGGCTTTCCTGGATCGCCGCATGCGACGACGGAACGGTGCGCAAGTAATCGGAGGTCTCCTGGTGATGCGCAGCGGCTTCACGTAAGTGCGCGGGCACCACATGGATCGAATCTTCCATCCGCTCTCTCCTATTCCTGCGCCGCCGGGCTAGGCCGGCGAATTCACTATTGTCCAGTGGTCGACGTGGCCGCCGGCCGGGTGGGTGTCGGTGTGTGAGGCATCGCCGCCGCGGTCGCGGCCGGTGGATGCTCCCAGCCTAGAAAGCTCGGCCCGCTCACGGTGGCGATGTGTTGAATCTGGCCGTCGAGAAGGGCTTTTTCGTGACCGAGGGCAAGCGCGTGACGATCGATGAAGACGCCGATGTCTCCGGGTATGACGCGCAGCGGGTCGATCGGATCGGTGACCGCCGTTCCCGGTGGGGGAATGGTAATTCCCTGCTGATGGAACGCGTCTGCGATCGGCGCTCCGTCGACCGCGGCTTTGATGACCGCGGCGAGCTGGGGGCTGGCGGCCGTCACCGTCTCGCCGTCGGGCAGGGTCACTATTGTCGGACCCTCCGACGGAGATTCGGGCCTATCCACCGACGCGTCGTCGTCGTGGCCCTCGTCCTCGTCGTCTGTCTGGTTGTCGGCGTGATCAACCAGGTCTGCGTCAGATCCCAACGGGCCGTCGTCGTATGAATCTCGCAGTGCCGGATCGGTTCTGCCGCCCTCCTGCAGCCCGGGAAGCGGTAGGCCAGCCGGCACGCCCCACCCGGCCGCAGAGCCCGGGGCCGTGCCCACACCCGGCACTGACCCCGCGCCGAGGTTGGGGATGGTTGGCATCGCCGGTGCCGACGGCGGAGCCGGAGCTGAGGCGCCCTGCCCCGACGCATCCGCTGCGAGCAGACCAGGATCGTCAGCCCACATCGAGTCCAACGGATCCCATTCGGTGTCCGGATCGTCAAGCGGCCGTTGGGTGGTGCCGCGTGCGGGGACGGCCGGCGCCGGCGGTTGGTCGCCGGGAGGGTTCGGTCCGTTTTTGGACGCGTCGTACAGCGATGTCCACGCGGCCATCAGCGCTGATTTCGACGTGTCATCGAGGCTGGCATTCAGGACTACCGCCCGAATGTCCTTGAGCTTGCCGATGAGAAACCGTTGGAAATCCCGCGCTCCCGCCGGAGTGTCGAGGTCCGATCGCGCTTGTACCGCGGCTTCGGTTTCTCGCTGCAGCTTGGTCAGCGCTTCCCTGCCCTCGACGGCCTTCAGGTGTGCGTTCAGGATGGCCGAAATCACTTGCATGTCTAGCTGAGAGCTGGCTGAATTCTGGTGTGCCAGAGCTGCTTCGGCGCCGGCCATGGCTTCGGCAGCATCCCCCTTCTCGCGGTCCGACGACGGATCGGGTATGCCCGGCGTCCCGGGGCCGAACAGGTCCGGATGTTGTTGGCGGATCCTGCGCACGATCGTGTCGACTTGTTCGGGCGGTGTCGTTGGCGTAATTACGGCAGCCACCTCATTCGGCGCCAACCCCATCTGCCACGCGTTCGGGTCGCCGCTGCGGTCACGGACGTATTTGACCGTGGCGAGTAGCTCGTCAAACGCCGACATCGTCTAGACACACGGCGCCGCGCCCCAAGTGCGGCTGACGTCGCGACCCCTCCATGCCGGGCGACAGTACCCACGCACGTTCCTGCCGACAATTCACCCCGACACGCCTGTGAACGAACGGTCCTCGCGGTGCCTGGCCTAGCCCGCAGGCGCGGCGTACTGTGCCCGCAGACCATCCAGCACAGCCTTTTTCGCGCGACTGAGCTCCCGAGCATCCGCCACGACCGCCGCGATCTGGCGTTGCTTGGCGATCAGAAATTTGTGAAACTCGCGCGCGCCCACGGGGGTGTCGACGGCAAGGTCCGCGCGGCAGGTGGCGGCGCGATCGATCTCCTCGGCGATCGCATCCAGGCGCCTAATGCTCTCACGCGTCGCCGCATGGGCACTGGCCAGCACCCCTGCCAGCACACGGTCGGCGTCGGCGGCCGTGCCGTGTTGGTTCGCCAGCACCGACTGCCGCGCCTGCATGGCGGCTACCGAAAGTCCGGCTTGTTCCGACATCGGTTCAACCTCTTCGTCGCGCCCGGGTGATTGGGCGGTCTTTGCATGTCATAGCGGCCGGCGAATCGCAATGTTGTTGCCCAGCGGACTGATTCGCACCGAAGCACCCGAATAGGGCGCTTCGACAACCAGATTGTTGCCGATGGCCATCTGCACATGTCCGGCGTGGGGAAAGACGAGATCGCCCGGCCGGACTTGCGCGCGAGGCACCGGAATCCCGTCGGTGATCTGCTGATAGGTGGTGCGGTCCAGGTGAATACCCGCCTGCGCGTAGGACCACTGGACCAGGCCGGAACAGTCGAACTGGTTGGGCCCGGTCGCGCCCCAGACATACGGGCGTCCCAGTCGCGACAACGCGGCGCGCACCGCGATTGCGGCGCGGCCGTTCGGCGACGACGGCCTCAAGTGCGTCATTCGGTAACTCAACGCCCGTAACGCCGCGGAGTGCCGTCGAGCCCGCAAGCGGGCCGACAAGACGTGCGCCCGCTGTGCGCGCAGCCGCGCCACCCGACGGCGCATCGCCTCGCGCTGGGCCATCGGGGTAGCCGGGGTTACGGCGGAATCGGCGCGCGCCTCGTCGACGACGTTCTTGGTGAGTCCACGCGCCTGTGCCAGATCCTGGTGGGCGCCGACGATGACGCCCGCGGCTTCGGTGTCCGTGTGGGCTGCCGACAGGAGCCGTTTCCGGCTGTCGTCCACCGCGAGCCGGTAACCGCGATGCCCCACACCGTTGTTCAATCCCGCGGCTCGCTGCAGCAACCCGTGGTAATGCGCCGTACCCGCGTCCAGCGTCGGGCGCGAAGCGGTGCCGACGAACATTTGATGGGCACGGCTCAACACCTCGATTTCGCTTTCGGTCATTGCTCCCCCTCGCCGCCGTCCTGATCTGTCTTGTCCCGGCTCGCCGCTTCGACCGCCTCGGTGAAGGCACGAACGCGGGGGAGCGCTCCCGGTGGGATAACCCCCCGGTTGCGGATGTCCCACATTTCGTCGTTCCCGACGCCGACCAGCGCCGCGATGATCGACTCCGGCAACGACGACTGCACGCATGCCCTATCGAACCGCGCGCTCAAGCTTGCGGGCATCCGCTTCAGCAGGGCCCTACGCGTCGCCTCCAGCGCCTGCAGGTGTTCCATGAGCCGGCCCGTCGAGTCGGCGCCGGCGTTGACGGCCACGCGCCAGGAGCTGGCGGCCAACATCTCTGCCTTCACGCACTGAGCGATCACAGACAGAATATACGTCTCATATTCGTTTGATGTTGTCGCAGGGAGTCGATCGATGACTGATTTAAGGGCATCGAGTTGCGCTTCGGCGTAGCCTTCCAGCACTTCCGTATCGCTGTGACGGTCGACCACCACCGCGCCGGCGGGCCTCGGGGACCTTGCCTCGGGCACCTGGGCGGCGATCAGCCGGGCCAACTCGGCGTCGGGATCGGCGGCTACCAATAGCCGAGAATAGGTGCCCGGCGGCAGGCCAAGCCCATTTTCAACCTTCTGAACTGTGCTTTTGTGCGGCTTGCGGGCACCGCGCTCCAGGAAGCTCAGGCCCATGATGCTGACGCCTGTCGCGGCGGCAAGTTCTGCTAGCGACCAGTCGCGTGACTCGCGCAACGCGCGGATGGCCGCACCGGCCGATTCACGGCTCACCGCACGCTCCGGCCATAGGCCGGATATTACACAGGCGGCGTCCCGTCCCAGCAGATATATGTTTTTGTCACGTTTCTCTTGCATCGGTCACGTATATGTGTATACGCTTTTGCCTACGTTTCACCGCTGACAAGGAGACCGACATGGGACACCCGTGCGCAGCCAACCCGGAGCTATGGTTCGGCTATCCCGACGACGACGGTGGTGACGGCGCGGCGAAGGCGCGTGCCTATGAGCGGTCGGCCACCGAGGCCCGGATCCAATGCCTGCGCCGCTGCCCGTTGGCCCAGCAGCGGCGGTGCGCCGAGCACGCCATCGCGCACCGCGAGGAGTACGGCGTCTGGGCCGGTGTCAAGCTGCCCGGCGGCCAGTACCGCAAGCGCGAACAGCTCGCTCAGGCCCACGACGTGCTGCGTCGTATCGCGGCCGGTGAGGTCAACTCCCGTCAGCTGCCCGAAAACGCGGCTCTGCTGGCGCGTCACGAACATGATGCGATCCGGGTGCCCGCGGTGGTGTTGCACCTGCCGGCCACACACGTCGGACCGCGTTCGGCCGCCTAACAATCCGCCGGGACGCCCGGTACATTTCTACCTGACACCACATCGCTGCGCGACTTAGGTTGCGCTGGAATAGGTTTGGCGATTGTCATGCCGGCGCCGCGGGTGGGCGGTTGGGCCGCTACAGGTGGGTGACTGCGGCCGCCCGGCGTGCTGTCGCGGTATCGGGGCCGTATCACGCCCACGACGAAGGGTGGACGATGAGCAACCTCGAGGCCGCGCCGGCCGAAGTGGCTTGCACCGCTTCATGGGTTGCGGGCGCCTTGCCATTGGTGCAAGCGCTGCATCCCCGAGAGGTTCCGCTGGGCGGCCCGCGGGCGATCCGGGTGCGGCGCACGCTTCCGCAGCGGCAACGCTCGCTGATCGGCGCGTGGTGTTTCATCGACCACTACGGCCCCGTGACTGCGCGCATGGACGTTCCACCGCATCCGCATACCGGATTGCAAACGGTCAGTTGGTTGTTCAGTGGGGGAGTGGAGCATCGCGACAGCGCCGGGGTTCATGTCATGGTCCGGCCCGGCGAGCTGAACCTGATGACGGCGGGCGCGGGCATCTGTCACTCCGAAGTGTCGATCGAGTCGGATCCTCTTTTGCACGGCGCGCAGCTGTGGGTGGCGCTACCCGATTCCGATCGCGACACCGGACGCGACTTCGCCCACTATGTGCCCGCACCGTTTTCGCTGCCCGGCGCGGTGGCGCGCGTGTTCCTCGGGGAGCTGGCCGGTGACCGCTCGCCGGTGCACACGTTCACTCCGCTGCTGGGCGCGCAGATCGATCTTGACGCGAACGCTGCGCTCGACCTGGACATCGACCCGGCCTTCGAACACGGTGTGCTGTGCGACATGGGGCCAGTCCAGCTGGGCGAGACTACCCTGGCGGTCGCCGATCTCGGGTACCAGAGTCCCGGGTGTTCGTCGCTGCACCTGCGCAACGCGAGCGATCGACCCGCGCGCGTGTTGCTGTTGGGCGGCACGCCGTTCGCCGAAGAGCTGGTGATGTGGTGGAACTTCGTCGGGCGCAGTCACGACGACATCGTCGGCTACCGCCAATTGTGGGAGGACGGCGACGACCGCTTCGGCACCGTCACGGGTTATCGGGGTTCGGTCGCACGATTGCCCGCCCCGCCGCTGCCGATCGCCCGGCTGCGGCCTCGATCCATACCGAACAAGAAGGGAAGCACGGATGACCGCCGATAAGACCGGCACACCAACCACCGTCACCGCGGGGAACAGCACGTACACCATTGCCGTCGAAGGAAAAACCGTCGGCCACGCCTCGTTCGCCGACCGTGGCGATCAACGCGTCTTCTACCACACCGAAATCGATCCCGCGTACGGCGGGCGTGGCCTGGCGACCATTCTGCTCGAAGACGCGCTCAACGCCGCCCGGGATGAAGGCAAACGCATTGTTCCGGTGTGCTCCATGGTTGAGACGGTGCTTGAGAAGCATCCCGAGTTCGACGCCATCACCGACCCAGTCACGACGGACATTCAACGGTGGCTGCAGACGCAACCGGCCGATTAAGCGGTAGAGTCGGCGCCTTAAACGAGGCGCTGCTAATATCTGGTGGGTATCCTTAGCAGCGGTATTCCTGCGAGCCGCCAATTCCGTGCCTACGCTTTTGGAGGACCAAAGTACTTGTTTGCAAGTGACTTCGCAAGGGTGAGGAGTTCCTCGCATGAGCGAGCAGCTTTTGCATCGGAAAAGAGTTCCTCGATGCGGCCGAGGTTGTCCCGGACCCATGCCACTGTTGCTGGCGGAGATACAAAGTTCGTTTCGTCGTAGTCATCCAGGTACTGTCGAACAAGCGATAGCCGGAACCAGTTGTCGGGCGACTCCGCTAACTGAGTTGGTGCAATAGCGAAGCCCATTTGGCCTCGATCATTGAACAGATCCCAGCTGATTAGCGGGCCGGTCAGCGTCAGCGATGCATTGATCGTCTGGCTCCCCGAAGTCTTTGAGTCCGTAATACGATAACGGGGGTCTAAATACAGGAAGTCGAAGTACTGTAGAAAAAACTCCAGCAACGTCTTCATTGTTTACCGTTCCTCATTAATTGGCGGTAGAAGCGCATTATCACCTACTCGCTGGTACCCGTGCGCCTCCAGGTATCGAATCTCAGCAGCTGTGTAGGTATTCGGAACTATCCTGTAAAATGGTACTGACAAAGTGATCTTATCGCGATTGGCGATAGCGACGTCGAGTACATGCTGATTGGCGGCGAGTTGTTCGGTGGGCGTGAATGAATACCAGGCGTCGCCGAGGTCGAAGTAGCTGGCTTTGTGTAGCTTTGCTAGGTCGATATATGAGAGGCCTCCTCTTGGAGGTTTAAACGGTCCCAGCACGGTTTCGCCGCTTCCAGTTAGGTGTTGTTCGGACAGCGCTTGCAGTTCTGGTGTCATGTAGTGCAGCGGGTTGTCGAGGGTGAACTCCGGATGTCCTGGGTCTGTCACAACCGGTGGCGGGCTGTCGGCTATCACGGGCAGGTGAGGTTCACCGGGCGGGATGTCCCCTGGGGCTGCGGGTGGGGTGTGCTTGACCAGCGGTGGCGGGCCAGCAGGATGGGTGCCGGGGACGGGTTGGCCACTGGTGTCAGGCAGTGGGCCGTGCGTGGCGAGATTCTGTTCTGCGGCTTCGAAACGTTGCTGGGCTCCGGCAAGGGCCCGGGGCAACACATTTTCGGACGTCAGGCCCTCCAGCGCCTCACGATTAAAAAACGTCTTCAGGCCTTGCCAAGCCGCGGCGCCGCCGGCCTTGAGTTCGGCTCCCCCGACCGCCAAGGTGATGGCGCTCCACAACGGTTCGGAAGTGGCTTCGGCCTTCCCTGGATCCGGTGTGCGCATCCCAGCCAACTTGCCGCCGTTGAAAGTGTAGTAGGTGCCGGTGGCCTGGTCGAAAAATTCGCCGGCACCGTTCTTGAGCTGCCCGACGACCTGCACCGGCTGTCCGTTGACGTTGTAGGTGAAAACGAAATGGCCGTCGGGGGTGATGCTGATCGACGAGGGGTCGACGTTGTTGTAGTCGGGCAGCTTGCCCAGGTCGTCGAGCGCGCGGGCGAGATCGGCCTTGAGCTTGGACAGACTGGCGGCTGCGGCCTCGCCCTCAGGGGAGCCCGGTCCGTGGGTATAGAGCGTGGCCAGCGCCTTGTTGAGGGCATCCTGCGCGGCGCGCACCTTGGCCATCTGATCCACCACGGCCTGATTGGTCACTTGGCGGATGGCGGCCAGCTCGTCGGCCTGGAGCCCAGACGGCTGGGATGCAGCGTCGCCGTCGACACCGGCGAGGACGGCGGCGTCGTATCCCTCGATGTGCAGGTTATTCAGTGATTTCTGCAGGCAATCGGAGTAGCGGCTGCGGACTGAGAGAAGCTCGGCCGCAGCGGCTTTGGTGTCGGCAATGGCGTCCTTTTCACAGCCGTCGATGAGGGCATTCAGCGCGGCCGTTTCGTCCACGCTGAGGTTGGCGTCTTTTTCGTGATCCAGCGCCAGGCCAATCAAATCGTCGAGCCGGTGCAACTGACCTTCCAGAGTCGCGATCTCGCCGCCCGCGGATCGTTGCGCCTCGGCGAGGGCGGCCGCGATGTTTTCCAGGTCGACCCCGACCTTGGGTAACTGCAGGGATTGCGCACCCAACGACGTGGTCACGCGCTGCACTTCGGCGGAGTCGTTGATCGGGTGCTCGCCGTCCTCGTGATTCCACGACGCTTCAAAGCGGCGACGCGCCTCCTCGAACGCTGCACTGGCCTCGGCGGTGCAGCGGCCCGCAGCATGAAAGGCCTCCGCCAGCTGAGATATCTGGGCAGGTCGACCGACCTGAAGGCTTTTATTGATCGCCCAGGGATCGCCGCCGGCTTCAGCGACCAGTGCCGGGATGCTTATGTAGCGGAGTTGCATCGCGCCGCCCGCGGTTTCGCCGTGTTGCGGTCGTCCATACCGGTGAAACCCTCTGTCCCGCAGAGTATTTCGCAGACACCGCTGACAGTTTTCCGGTGAGTTCGCGGTGTGCTGGTCTGCCCAGGACGCGTCTGGGTGACCGCCTCGGGAAAACCCGCCGAGGCTGCGAAGTCGCGAAACATCCCTACCCCTCCTGAGCTGCTGGTTAGGCTACTGGCCCGCGCACACTGGTCAATTCACTTCGCTACTGCGCCTGCACTGTTTGCAGGGTCGCCCGGCTTTCGCGCATCTAGGTGACGTTATGGACGGTAACCAGATGCGCGATGCGTATTCTGGGTTGCCGCCGCCGGCGCGCAGGACCATGCGATACGGTCTGCGGCCCAGAGCAGTTCGTGTGACGTGGGCTGGTCGACGACGACGCGGACGCGGCCGAGTGCGTCGAGCCGTGCCAGCGTGTCGACGAGGGCGCAGGCATTTAGCTCGCGACGGTAGCTTTCCGCTAATCCGTCACGAGCACGAACGCTTCGGTCGGGGATCTGCTCACCTAGACCCACTCGCCACAGCGGGGAGCTCCGTCAACCACCGCTTCACCCAAACACGAAGGTCACGAACCCAAATGAGTTCGCGACCTTGATGCCTGCAGTTCATAGAACCGCTCTCTGTGGGCGAAGGGGGACTTGAACCCCCACGTCCCGAAGGACACTGGCACCTGAAGCCAGCGCGTCTGCCATTCCGCCACTCGCCCGGGAAAACAACCGAAGGACCATATCACTGTAATGGCCGCGCGCCCCAATCGCCTCGGAGGGCTCGGCAGCCGTTCCCGCACCGTGCGGCCACCTTAAGCACTGCCCTGAGCTGCAAGGACGCGATTCTCAGAATTCCCACGGTGCCGCAGCGCCGTGGTGTCCCGATACCATGCTGGGGTGATAGGACACGCGGGCGGTTCGTTTGCCTCGCGCCCGCGAGACATCATGACAACTGCGGGCGAGCACTGAGAGATGAGTAGCCAAAAGGGGCTCGTTCAGCGCATTGAGCGCAAGCTCGAGGCGAGCGTAGACAACGCGTTCGCTCGAGTCTTCGGGGGGTCGATCGTTCCCCAAGAGGTCGAAACCCTATTGCGCCGCGAAGCCGACGACGGTGTCCAGACGCTTCCGGGGAATCGTCTTTTGGCCCCCAACGAATACATCATTACCCTCGGTATGCACGACTTTGAGAAGGTGGGCGCCGACCCGGCTCTCACGTCGAGCGCTTTCGCAAGGTACCTGGCTGACTATATCCATGGACAGGGGTGGCAAACGTATGGTGATGTGGTCGTCCGGTTCGAGCAGTCGTCGAGCCTGCGTACCGGCCAGCACCGCGCCCGCGGCGCTGTCAACCCTGACGTGGAGCCCCGCCCGACGGTCGACCTTCCCCTCCGGCCACAATCAAATCAAGCGTTCGGCGCAGAACGAGGAGTAGCACCAATGACTGACAATTCGAGCTACCGCGGGGGTCAGGGGCAGGGGCGGCCCGGTGACGAGTATTACGACGATCGGTACGGGCATCCGCAAGACGATCCGCGCGGCCCGGATCCGCAGGGCGGGCCCGACCCTCGAGCTGGCTATCCGCCCGAACAAGGCGGCTACCCACCTCAGGGCGGATACCCGCCGCCCCGTCATCCCGAGCAGGGGGGCTACCCCGAGCAGGGTGGCTACCCGGAGCAGGGTGGCTATCCCGAGCCGCGCGGTGGCTACCCAGACCAAGGCGGCTACCCGGGCCAACGCGGCGGCTACCCCGACCAGGGCGGCTATGACCAGCGCGGGTATCAAGCACAGCCCGGATACCCGGACCAAGGCCGCGGCTATCCCGACCAAGGGCAGGGTGGCTACCCACCGTCCTACGAACAGCGTCCCCCTGCCCCGGGAGCCCCGGCAGGCTATGGCGGGCAAGGCTACGACCAGGGCTACCGCCAGGGCGGCGGCTACGGTCCTCCCGGCGGCGCTCAACCCGGCGCCGGGCAGCCGGGCTACGGCGGGTATGGCGATTACGGAAGCGGGCCGGCTCGCCAGGATGAAACAGGCTATGCCCCTCCAGCCCCGCAGGCCCCGCCCGAGCAACAACGGCCGGCTTACCCCGAGGGCGGCGCGTACGACCCGGGCTACCAGCAGGGCAGCGGATATGGCCAGCAAGACTATGGCCCGGGCGACTACACCCAGTACGCCGAAAGCGTTCCCGCCGGCGGATACGGCCCGCAGGGCGGATACGCCGAAACCGCCCACCGCGAATACGATTACGGCCAGCCGCCCGATTACGCTCCAGCCGATTACGGCCAGCAGGCGGGTGGCGGCTACGGCGGTTACGGCCAGGGTGGCTATGGGTCCGCCGTAACGACGGTGACCCTGCAGCTCGACGACGGCAGCGGCCGGACCTATCAGCTGCGCGACGGCTCCAACATCATCGGCCGCGGCCAGGACGCCCAGTTCCGGCTGCCCGACACCGGGGTGTCGCGGCGTCACCTGGAGATCCGCTGGGACGGACAGGTCGCGCTCCTCTCCGACCTCAACTCCACCAACGGCACCACCGTCAATAACGCGCCGGTGCAGGAGTGGCAGTTGGCCGACGGTGACGTGATCCGCTTGGGCCACTCGGAGATCATCGTTCGCATCCACTGAACGCACCGGGCTCAAAGTCGCCGTGCTTCTCCCCGCGTCGACCACCGTCCAAGTATCGTGACGTTGCTGATGTGCTCGGTGTCACGGGTGCGAAGGGTGCGGCGCCAGGACGGAAAGGACGCCAGATGCAGGGACTAGTACTGCAGCTGACGCGTGCCGGATTTTTAATGCTGCTATGGGTATTCATCTGGTCGGTGCTGCGGATATTGCGGACCGATATCTATGCGCCCACCGGCGCCGTCATGGTGCGCCGCGGCTTGGCGTTGCGCGGCACATTGCTGCCCTCACGCCAGCGCCGCCATGCCGCCCGCTACCTGGTGGTGACGGAAGGGTCGCTGGCGGGCGCGCGCATCACGCTCAGTGGGCAGCCGGTACTGATCGGACGCGCTGACGACTCGACCCTGGTGCTCACCGACGACTACGCCTCGACGCGGCACGCCCGGCTGTCTCAGCGCGGCTTGGAATGGTACGTCGAGGATCTAGGATCGACCAACGGCACTTACCTCGACAGGGCGAAGGTGACGACTGCGGTACGAGTCCCCATAGGAACGCCGATCCGGATCGGCAAAACGGCGATCGAGTTGCGCCCGTGACCCTGGTCCTGCGATATGCGGCCCGCAGCGATGTCGGCCTGGTGCGCTCCAACAATGAAGATTCGGTTTACGCCGGCGCACGGCTGCTGGCGCTGGCCGACGGCATGGGCGGTCACGCGGCCGGTGAGATCGCCTCCCAGTTGGTGATCGCCGCGTTGGCCCACCTCGACGACGACGAACCCGGTGGTGACCTGCTCGCCAAGCTCGACGCCGCGGTACGCTCCGGCAACGCGGCCATCGCCGCACAGGTCGAAATGGAGCCCGATCTCGAGGGAATGGGCACGACCCTTACCGCAATCCTGTTCGACGGCAACCGAATTGGGTTGGTGCACATCGGCGACTCACGCGGCTATCTGCTGCGTGACGGCGAGCTGACCCAGATCACCAAGGACGACACCTTTGTCCAGACCCTGGTCGACGAAGGGCGGATCACCCGGGAAGAGGCGCACAGCCACCCGCAGCGATCGTTGATCATGCGGGCGCTGACGGGTCACGAGGTCGAGCCCACCCTGACGATGCGGGAAGCACGCGCCGGCGATCGCTACCTGCTCTGCTCGGACGGGCTCTCCGACCCGGTGAGCGACGAAACCATCCTTGAGGCCTTGCAGATCCCCGACGTCGGCGAAAGCGCTTATCGGCTCATCGAATTGGCGCTGCGCGGCGGTGGCCCCGACAACGTGACCGTCGTGGTCGCCGACGTCGTCGACTACGACTACGGCCAGACCCAGCCGATCCTGGCGGGCGCGGTCTCGGGTGAAGACGACCAGCTGACCCTGCCCAACACATCGGCCGGCCGCGCCTCGGCCATCAGGCCACGCGAAGACGTCGCCAAACGCGTTGCACCACAAGAGGAACCACCGAAACGGTCACGGTGGTCACGACGGCGGATGGCGATCGTCGTCACGCTGGTCGTGCTGTTGGTGCTCGCGGGTCTGGCCATCGGCCGGGCCATCATCCGGAGCAACTACTACGTCGCCGAATACCACGGCATGGTGTCGATCCTGCGCGGAATTCAAGGGTCGCTGCTGGGCATGTCCCTGCACGAGCCGTATTTGATCGGCTGCCTGAACGCCCGCAACGAACTGTCCCTGATCAGTTCCGGCCAGGCCGACGGGCATCTCGATTGCAACCCGATCCAACTGCAGGACCTGCGCCCTCCCGAACGTGCACAGGTTCAGGCCGGGCTTCCGGCCGGAACCCTGGATGACGCCATCGGGCAGCTGCGCCAATTGTCGGCCAACTCCCTACTGCCACCTTGTCCGCCGCCCCGCGCCACTACCCCGCCCGGGTCGCCGACCCCGACGACCATGGGCGGCGCACCAGAGCCAACCGTCACAGCGCCCACCACCTCGTCCAGCGGCACCAGTTCGACCAGCACCCCCGCAGGCACCACGCCGGTAGCGCCCGCGGCCACGTCGCCCACGACTCCCCCGCAAACGGGTGGGGCCCCCGCAACGCAGGGGAGTACCCCCACTCCGACGCTGACCGCACTCCCGCCACCCCTACCTCAGCCGGGCATCGACTGCCGGGCTCTGGCATGAGCGCGCCATGACCACACAACTCCAGCCGCCGGTCGCGGTCACGCCTCCGCTACCCACTCGGCGCAACGCCGAACTGCTGTTGTTGTGCTTCGCCGCACTGATCACCGCCGCCGCGTTAGTCATCGTCGAGGCCAACCAGGAACACGGCTTGCGCTGGAACCTGACCAGCTACGCGCTGATCTTTTTGCTCGCGTTCGGAAGCGCGCACCTCGCCATCAGGCGCTTCGCCCCCTACACCGACCCGCTGCTGCTGCCAATAGTGGCTCTGCTCAACGGACTTGGCTTAGTGATGATCCACCGGCTCGACCTCGTCACCAACGAGCTGAGCGGCCGTCATCACCCCAGCGCAACCCAACAGATGCTGTGGACCCTGGTCGGGGTGACGGCCTTCGCGGTGGTGGTCACCTTCCTCAAGGACCATCGACAACTCGCGCGCTACGGCTACATCTGCGGAGTCACCGGTCTGGTTTTCCTGGCGATTCCCGCGCTGCTGCCGGCATCGGTGTCCGAGCAGAACGGCGCCAAAATCTGGATTCGCTTCCCGGGCTTTTCAATTCAGCCCGCCGAGTTCTCCAAGATTCTGCTGCTGATCTTCTTCTCGGCGGTGCTAATCGCCAAACGCGGCCTGTTCACCAGCGTCGGCAAGCATTTCATGGGCATGACCCTGCCCCGCCCCCGAGACCTCGCACCGCTGCTGGCCGCCTGGGTGACCTCGGTGGGTGTGATGGCCTTTGAGAAGGATCTCGGGACTTCGCTGCTGCTCTACGCGTCGTTTTTGGTGGTGGTGTATCTCGCCACCCAGCGTTTCAGTTGGGTCGTCATCGGCTTGCTGCTGTTCGCCGCGGGAAGCGTTGTGGCGTATTTCGTTTTCGAACACGTCCGCATTCGCGTGCAGACGTGGTGGGACCCGTTCGCCGACCCCGACGGCAACGGCTATCAGATCGTGCAGTCGCTTTTCAGCTTTGCCACCGGCGGCATCTTCGGCACCGGGCTCGGTAACGGCCAACCCGACACCGTGCCCGCCGCGGCGACCGACTTCATCATCGCCGCGTTCGGTGAAGAGCTCGGGCTGGTGGGGCTGGCCGCCATTTTGATGCTCTACACCATCGTCATCGTCCGTGGCCTGCGCACCGCAATCGCCACCCGGGACAGCTTCGGCAAGCTGCTGGCCGCGGGTCTGGCCTCGACGCTGGCCATCCAGCTGTTCATCGTCGTCGGCGGCGTCACCCAGCTCATTCCGCTGACCGGGTTGACCACGCCGTGGATGTCGTACGGCGGGTCATCGCTACTGGCCAACTATGTGCTGCTGGCCATCCTGGCGCGCATCTCGCACAGCGCCCGGCGCCCCCTGCGCACCCGCGCGCGCAAGACATCGCCGATCGCGGCGGCCGGCACCGAGGTGATCGAGCGGGTATGAACGCCTCTCTCCGCCGCATTTCGGTGACCGTGATGGCGTTGATCGTGCTGCTGTTGATCAACGCCACGATGACACAGGTCTTCGCCGCCGATGGGCTGCGCGCCGACCCGCGCAACCAGCGAGTGCTGCTCGACGAGTATTCGCGTCAACGCGGCCAGATCGTCGCGGGCGGCCAGCTGCTGGCCTATTCCGTCGCCACCGACAGCCGCTTCCGTTTCCTGCGGGTCTATCCCAACCCCGCCGTGTACGCGCCGGTTACCGGCTTCTACTCCCTGCGCTATTCCAGCTCGGGCCTGGAACGAGCCGAGGACCCGGTGCTGAACGGGTCCGACGAGCGGCTGTTCGGGCGACGCCTCGCCGATTTCTTCACCGGCCGCGATCCGCGCGGCGGCAACGTCGACACCACGATCAACCCCCATGTCCAGCAGGCCGGCTGGGACGCGATGCAGCAGGGCTGCGGCGGGCCGCCGTGCAAGGGAGCCGTCGTTGCCCTGGAACCGTCCACCGGCAAGATCCTGGCCATGGTGTCGTCGCCGTCCTATGACCCCAACCTGCTGGCGTCGCACGATCCCGAGGTGCAGGCGCAGGCCTGGCAGCGACTTCGCGACGACCCCGACAACCCGCTGACCAACCGCGCCATCGCCGAGACCTACCCACCGGGTTCCACGTTCAAGGTGATCACCACCGCGGCGGCCCTGCAGGCCGGCGCGACCGACACCGAGCGACTGACCGCGGCGGCCTCCATTCCGCTGCCCGGCAGCACCGCCACCTTGGAGAACTACGGTGACGCCGCATGCGGCAACGAGCCGACGGTGACCCTCAGCCAGGCGTTCGCCCTGTCGTGCAACACCGCCTTCGTCCAGCTGGGCATCCTCACCGGCGCCGACGCGCTGCGCAGCATGGCGCACTCGTTCGGCCTGGACAGCACCCCGAGCGTGATCCCGCTGCAGGTCGCGGAATCGACGGTCGGGATCATCCCGGACGCCGCCGCGCTGGGAATGTCGAGCATCGGCCAGAAGGACGTCGCGCTCACGCCGCTGCAAAACGCCGAGGTCGCCGCGACCATCGCGAACGCCGGGGTCACGATGCAGCCCTACCTGATCGACAGCCTCAAGGGGCCGGACCTGTCGAACATCAGCACCACCGCGCCCTATCAACAGCGCCGCGCGGTGTCCCCGCAGGTCGCCGCTAAGCTAACAGAGCTGATGGTCGGCGCCGAGAAGGTCGCACAGCAGAAAGGGGCCATTCCCGGCGTGCAGATTGCATCCAAGACCGGTACCGCAGAGCATGGCACCGATCCGCGCCACACTCCGCCGCACGCCTGGTACATCGCGTTCGCGCCCGCGCAGGCGCCGAAGGTTGCCGTGGCGGTGCTGGTGGAGAACGGAGGGGCCGACCTGGGGGCACCACCCGCTCGCGGGGGACTGTTTGCGACCGGGGGCGCACTCGCCGCGCCGATCGGGCGGGCGGTGATCGGGGCCGCGCTGCAGGGAGGACCATGAGCCCGCGAGTTGGTGTGACGCTCTCTGGCAGGTACCGCCTCCAGCGCCTAATAGCCACCGGTGGCATGGGCCAGGTATGGGAGGCGGTGGACAGTAGGCTGGGCCGGCGCGTCGCGGTCAAGGTGCTCAAGCAGGAGTTCTCCCAGGACCCCGAGTTCATTGAACGGTTCCGCGCCGAGGCGCGCACCACCGCGATGCTCAACCACCCAGGGATTGCGCAAGTCCACGACTACGGCGAAAGCCAGCTCGACGGGGAAGGCCGCACCGCCTACCTGGTGATGGAGCTGGTCAACGGCGAACCGCTGAATTCGGTGCTCAAGCGCACCGGCCGGCTCTCGCTGCGGCACGCGCTGGACATGCTCGAGCAGACCGGCCGGGCCCTGCAAGTGGCGCACGCCGCGGGCCTGGTGCACCGCGACGTCAAACCGGGAAACATCTTGATTACGCCTACCGGCCAGGTGAAGATCACTGACTTCGGCATCGCCAAGGCCGTCGACGCCGCGCCGGTGACCCAGACCGGGATGGTGATGGGCACTGCCCAATACATCGCGCCCGAACAAGCCCTGGGTCACGACGCCACTCCGGCCAGCGATGTGTACTCGTTGGGAGTCGTTGGCTACGAGGTTGTTTCGGGCAGGCGGCCGTTCACCGGTGACGGCGCCCTGACGGTGGCGATGAAGCACATCAAGGAACCCCCGCCGCCGCTGCCCGCCGAGCTGCCGCCCAACGTGCGAGAACTCATCGAGATCACCCTGGTCAAGAACCCCCAGATGCGCTACCGCAGCGGGGGACCGTTCGCCGACGCCGTCGCCGCGGTACGGGCCGGCCGACGGCCGCCGCGGCCAAGCCAGTCACCGCCCGCCGGGCGCGCTTCGCCGGCGGCGATTCCGTCGAGCCCGCCTACCCGGGCGGCCGTCGCGTCCAGCCGAAACGCCGTGGCCCGCCGGTCGCGGCCGTCCACGGGTGGTCACCGCCCGCCGCCGGCCCGGCGCACGTTCTCCTCGGGCCAGCGTGCGCTGCTGTGGGCCGCGGGGGTGCTTGGAGCGCTGGCGATCATCATCGCGGTGCTCATCGTCATCAATTCCCGCGCCGAAAACCAGCAACCGACGCCGCCGACGGTCACCGACACCGGGACCCCGCCGGCGCCGCCGCCACCACCGGCCAGCAAGACCCCCAGCGGTTCGGGGCCCGGTCCCGGGCTGCGGCTTGATTGGACGGATCGCGCAGCCATAGGTAATTCTGGACTCCATAGCAGGCCGCATGGATTTAGCCCGGTCGACGATGCGGGCCGGAACGTCCCGAGGTGGGAGTATCGCCCCCGTGCGGGGGACCGGGCAATCGGAACGAGCTGGGCTGTTCCACTGACGGCCAGCTCTTCGCCGGCCCGACACGAGACACCGCAATGACCACCCCGCAGCACCTGTCCGACCGCTACGAACTCGGCGAGATCCTCGGTTTCGGGGGTATGTCCGAGGTTCATTTGGCCCGCGACGTCCGTTTGCACCGCGACGTCGCGGTCAAGGTGCTGCGCGCTGATCTGGCCCGCGATCCCAGCTTCTACCTGCGCTTCCGGCGCGAGGCGCAAAACGCCGCGGCGCTGAATCACCCGTCCATCGTCGCGGTGTATGACACCGGCGAAGCGGAAACACCCACGGGACCGCTGCCCTACATCGTCATGGAGTACGTCGACGGCGTCACCCTGCGCGACATCGTGCACACCGACGGGCCCTTGCCGCCGCGGCGGGCCATCGAGATCATCGCCGACGCCTGCCAGGCGCTGAACTTCAGCCATCAGAACGGCATCATCCACCGCGACGTCAAGCCGGCGAACATCATGATCAGCGCCACCAATGCGGTGAAGGTGATGGACTTCGGCATCGCACGCGCGATCGCCGACAGCGGCAACAGCGTCACCCAGACGGCGGCCGTGATCGGGACCGCCCAGTACCTGTCACCCGAGCAGGCCCGCGGTGACACCGTTGATGCCCGGTCCGACGTCTATTCGTTGGGCTGCGTCCTTTACGAAATCCTCACCGGCGAACCACCTTTCACCGGGGACTCGCCCGTCGCGGTTGCCTACCAGCACGTCCGGGAAGATCCGATTCCGCCTTCGAAGCGCCACGAGGGCATCTCCGCCGACCTCGACGCCGTCGTCCTCAAGGCGCTGGCCAAGAATCCGGAGAACCGCTATCAGACCGCCGCGGAAATGCGCGCCGACCTGGTCCGGGTGCACAACGGTGAAACACCCGAGGCGCCCAAGGTGCTCACCGACGCCGAGCGGAGTTCGCTGCTGTCGCCCACGGGGGGCGGCCACGGAGGCCCGCGCACCGATCCGCTACCTCGCCAGGTTCTCGACGACACCGACCGCGCCGGCGGTTCGGTCGGCCGCTGGGTTGTCGCGGTCGCCGTCCTGGCGGTGCTGACGATCGTCGTCGTCATCGCCTTCAACACGTTCGGCGGCAACACCCGCGACGTCCAAGTGCCCGACGTGCGGGGCCAGGTTTCCGCCGATGCTATTGCCGCGCTGCAAAACCGGGGCTTCAAGACGCGCACCCTGCAGAAGCCCGACTCGACGGTCCCGCCCGATCACGTCATCAACACCGACCCCGATGCCAACGCTTCGGTGAGTGCGGGCGACGAAATCACCATCAACGTCTCCACCGGACCCGAGCAACGCGAGGTACCCGACGTCTCCTCGCTGAGCTACGCCGACGCGGTCAGCAAGCTGAAGGCCGCCGGGTTCAGCAAGTTCAAGCAGGCGAACTCGCCGTCGACGCCGGAATTGCTGGGCAAGGTCATCGGAACCAACCCGCCGGCCAACCAGACGTCGGCGATCACCAACGTGATCACCGTCATCGTCGGATCCGGACCGGAGACCAAGCAGGTGCCCGACGTCGCCGGCCAGACCGTCGACGTCGCGCAGAAAAACCTGACCGTCTACGGCTTCAGCAAGTTCAGCCAGGCGCAGGTGGACAGCCCCCGGCCCGCCGGTGAGGTGATCGGCACCAATCCGCCCAAAGGCCAGACGGTTCCGGTGGACTCGGTCATCGAGCTACAGGTGTCCAAGGGCAACCAGTTCGTCATGCCCGACCTGTCCGGCATGTTCTGGACCGACGCCGAACCGCGGCTACGGGCGCTGGGCTGGACGGGGGTGCTGGACAAGGGTCCGGACATCGACGCCGGTGGCTCCCAGTCCCACCGGGTGGTGTATCAGAACCCGCCGGCCGGGTCCGGGTGCAACCGGGACGGGATCATCACGCTGAAGTTCGGTCAGTAGCCGCGGCGGTGCCGGTCTCCGAAGCCGGGAAGTGCGGGCGGACCGCGGCGCGGACCTCGTTCTCCAGCCGCCGGACCAGCGTGTCGTCGCGCGTCCAACCGCAGTAGGCGAGCCAGTTCGCCAGCATTCGGTGCCCGCCCTCGGTCAGGATCGACTCCGGATGGAACTGCACACCGTGAATCGGCAACTCAGTGTGACGCACGCCCATGATCACGCCGCTGCGCGTGCGGGCCGTGACCTCCAGGACCCCCGGCAGCGACTCCGGCAGGATCGTCAGCGAGTGGTATCGGGTTGCCGTGAACGGATCCGGAAGCCCTTGCAGCACACCAACATTGGTGTGAAATACGCTGCTGGTCTTGCCGTGCAGCAACTCGGGCGCGCGGTCCACGGTGGCGCCGAATGCGACGCCGATGGCCTGGTGCCCCAGGCACACGCCGAGCAGCGGGGTGCGCTCCTCGGCGCACGCGCGGACCAGATCGATCGACGCGCCCGCGCGTTCCGGGGTGCCCGGTCCCGGGCTGAGCAGCACACCGTCGAATTGCCTTGCGGCGGAGGCAGGGTGGCCGGATGGGTCGGAGAGCCGGGCGTCGTCGTTGCGCCACACGTCAGCCTCGACGCCGAGCTGGCCGAGGTACTGCACGAGGTTGAACACGAAGCTGTCGTAGTTGTCGACAACCAGGATCCGCATCGTGTCAGGTTACCTTCCGGCCCGTGGCGCCGATCCCACTCAGTACCCCACGGGGCCGGCGGGCTGTGCGAAATGCAACCGCGCCGGTTCGGAATGGCCGACGATCTGCACGTCGGGCTTGACCTCTTCGTGGTAGCCCAGGCCGAATCGGACCACGTACTGCTTGTAGAGGATGACCAGGGGAGCGGCGGACACGGCGGCTTGCATCGCTGCGGCATTGCCGATCGCGGTGATCGTGTAGGGCGGGCTGTAGGTACGCCCGTTGAGCAGCAGCGTGTTGCCGACGCAGCGCGGCACCGAGGTTGCGATGATCCGCTGGTCCTGCATCTGGATCGCCTCCGCGCCGGCGCTCCACAACGCGTTGAGGACGGCCTGGATGTCCTGCTGGTGCACCACCAGGTCATCGGGGGATGCGTCGCGCGGGAAGCGGCCATTGGCGTCACGCTGTGCGTCCTCGAGGGTGACCACCAGGCCCGGGCCGTGGACCGGCTCCATCGCCGCCTCACCGGCCAGCTCGGCGGACCGCCGCAGCATCGCCGCCAGCGCGGCGTCCGAAGATCGGCCGTGCGCCGAGTCGATCTTGTTGGCCAGCGCGTCGCGCTCGGCGCTGAGGCGACTCACCGACGACTGCGCCTCACGGACCAGATCGACCAGGCGTGGCGCGTCGCTGCGGCGGATCTCGGCACCCCCGGAGACCGCGTGCGTGGCGGCCAGCAGCAAGCCGGCCAGCAGGCACACCAATGGGACACCGAAGCGCCATGGTGAGCGGCGCGCGTCACTCATCGACTCTCCATTTTCCTGGTCACCGTGCCGGGTGGGTTAGTCTCATGGTCAGGCTCTACGTGCAGCTGCCATCGTTATCGTCGCATCCCGTCCCGCTCACCGTGTTGTTCAGGTAATCCCGAGGTAATCATGCCCAAGTCCAAGGTCCGCAAGAAGAACGACTTCGCCGCCGGCGCGGTCAGCCGCACGCCGGTGAAAGTGAAGGTCGGACCGTCGAGTATTTGGTTCGTGTGTTTGTTTATCGGCCTCATGCTGATCGGGCTCGTCTGGTTGATGGTGTTTCAACTGGCCGCCGTCGGAAGCCAGGCACCGACGGCCCTGAATTGGATGGCGCAACTGGGCCCGTGGAACTACGCGATCGCGTTCGCTTTCATGATCACCGGATTGTTGCTCACGATGCGCTGGCACTAATTACAGTCCGAAACATAATGAATTCATCTTGGGGTCGACTCGTTACTGGCCCAGCAACCTTACGACCACACAATCACACGCGTGTGATTTATCCCCACTGTTGATAGCGCTTGTGGATAACGGCATAGGCCGTGGTGGGAGGGGCTAGACGGCGCATGCAGCAAACCCAATGGGAACCACGCGCGGCCGGAATCGCTGGTTGTGGGGTCGCCGGTGCCGCGATGGCTATCGCTGGTGTGACTCTCGTCACAGACCTGCCGGGGCGCATTCTGACGAGCATTGCCGCACTGGGCCTGATCTTGTTTGCGGGCGCAACGTGGCGCGCGCGCCCAAAGCTGGCAATCACCCCCGACGGTCTGGTGATGCGGGGCTGGTTCCGGACGCAGGTATTACAACCCTCCGACATCAAGATCATCCGCATCACCGAGTTCCGCCGTCATGCGCGCAAAGTGCGGTTGCTCGAGGTCGAAGCCGCCAACGGGGGACTGGTGGTCCTCTCCCGTTGGGACCTGGGGACGGACCCGTTGGAGGTGCTCGACGCGCTCACGGCCGCCGGCTACGCGGGTCGCAACCGGTCCTGACCGGGGTTCAGGAAATCGTGATCGACTCGATGACGACGGGGTCGGTGGGACGGTCGTTGCCGTCGGTGGACGTCGTCGCGATCGCGTCGACAACCTTCTGCGAATCCGGGTCGGTCACTTCGCCGAAGATCGTGTGGCGCCGGTTCAGGTGCGGGGTCTTGGCCACCGTGATGAAGAACTGCGAGCCGTTGGTGCCGGGGCCCGCATTGGCCATCGCCAGCAGGTACGGCTTGTCGAATTGCAGCTCGGGGTGGAACTCGTCGGCGAACTTGTAGCCCGGGCCGCCGCGTCCCGTACCGGTCGGATCGCCACCCTGGATCATGAAGCCACGGATCACGCGGTGAAACACCGCGCCGTCGTAGAACGGACCGGACGGGCCGCCCGACGCGTTCTGGGTCGAGTACTCCTTGGTGCCCTGCGCCAAGCCAACGAAGTTGGCGACGGTCTTGGGCGCATGGTTCCCGAACAGGGCAACCTTGATGTCCCCGCGGTTGGTGTGCAGCGTCGCGGTGGCGGTCTGAATGGGGCTGTTGGTCACGACACCAAAGTCTGCCATTACAGCCGGGCATGCCCGCACCCGGTGTCACCCGTCGGGAGTCTCCGCGCCGAAAACGCGGCGCGCGCACAATAGATCCGCGGGCGTCTTATTGGTGGCAGTCTGATGAGGCACCGGACGAGCGGCACGGAAAGGCGGCAAATGAGCGCGAAAACGGGATCCCGGCTGACCCCTCGGGAGCGACTGACCCGGGGCCTGACCTATTCGGCGGTGGGACCGGTGGACGTCACCCGAGGAGTTGTGGGGCTGGGCGTCGACTCCGCCCGGTCGTCCGCCTCGGAGCTTCGGCGCCGTTACCGGGAGGGCCGGCTGGCCCGGGAAATCGCCGCGGCCCAAGAAACCATCGCCCAAGAGCTGGCCGCCGCGCAGGAGGTGGTCGCGGGGCTGCCCCAGGCGCTGCAGGACGCGCGCCGGTCCCGGCGTCGCAGCAAGCGCCCATGGGTGATCGCCGGGGCTGTCGTCGTGGTCCTGGGTGGCGGCGCCGTCGCGTTCAGCATCGTCCGGCGCTCGGTGCGGGCGGAGCGTCCGGAGCCGTCGCCCCGGCCGCCCAGCGTCGACGTTCAACCACGCCCGTAGCCTGTGGAGCCTAGGGGAATCGAACCCCTGACACCTGCCTTGCAAAGGCAGTGCTCTACCAACTGAGCTAAGGCCCCCCGTCGTGACCGGGTGGTTGACCGGGTGTGTCAGCCGCCGCCACGTGCCAGACCTCGACTCCGCGTCGTGACCGCGCCACCGCCGCTGCTACAGCGATCAATGCCAGCGGCAATACAAGTCTCGCGCAACGTCTCGACGGGCACATGGTTGTGGGCCTAGGAGGACTCGAACCTCCGACCTCTTCGTTATCAGCGAAGCGCTCTAACCGCCTGAGCTATAGGCCCGTACGCGTGTACGGCCGAGCGACGAGATTACCGCACTCGTCGTCCCACCCCCAAAAGCGCGCGACTAATCCCGGTCCGCCAACGTCACTTCGATGCCGCCGATCAGATCGGTGGTCAGGTTGTAGACGAACGCGGCGATGGTGGCCATCGCGGTCAACAGGACGATGTTGACCAAGCCGATCAGCACGGCGCCACCGAAGATCGTGCCGCTGGAGACCAGTTCGCCGCTGCTACCGCTGGTGTTGTTCAGCAAGTCGCCGACGTTGCTGTTCAGCTTCGCCCACACGCCCATGCCCCCAAGCACGAGGTAGAGGAACGCCACCGCGATCATCCAGACGAAGAACAACGCCACCGAAAGCAACAGGGACACCTTCAACGTGCTCCACGGATCGATCCGGCGGATCTGCATGCTGGCCCGAACCGGGCCCCGGGTTCGCCGCGACACCTGAACGCGGTTCTCCCGGCCTTCTCGGCTATCGGGGGTCGCCGAACGGCCCGATCCCGACGTGCTCGACGGCTCCGAGGTGCGGTCGGGTGTGGCCTTGCGCTGCGCAGCCCGGGGAATTGGGCCGGACAGATCCGGCAACTCGCTGGCGTAGGCCTCGGCGGGTGGCCCGTCGCCGCGGGTTGGCGCGGCGTCGAAGTCGTGCGGTGGGTTCTTCGAGTGGGGGGGCGCGCCGGCCGCCGGCGCGGCGGTACCGGAGATGAAGCGGTTCAGCCGGGCATCGGCACCGGAGGGCGGGCCCGGCGGCCGCACCTCGGTGTGTGGTTCGGCCGGGCGGTGCGTTGACTGGGGCGGCCGGGCGGTACCACGCCGCCACGGCGGCGGATCGCCCTCCTGAATACGGCCGGCCTGTGTGGGCGCCGCGCGGTGTGCACCGGCACGCTCGACCGAACCATCCCCATTGAGGCCGTCGCCCGTCTTGGGGGCGCCCGGCTCGTTCGGTGAGGTCACCCCGACTCCTTACATCTCCTACCGCGGCCGCCTACGCGGGAGCAGTCGCATTACTGGTCCGGCCGAGTCTATTGCCTGACTGCCGCCCAGGCCCCTGCAGGACCGCCGCTTGGTCCGCATCGCTACCCCGGCTAGCCTTGCCCATCCGCAGCATCCTCGGCTTCTCCGATGGTTTCGTCCGCGGCTTCCTCGGCATTGCGCGCGATGGCTAACAGTGTGTCGCCCTCACCCAGGTTCATCAACCGGACGCCCTTGGTCTGCCGCCCCGCCTTGCGCACCTGGCGCGCCGCGGTCCGGATCACGCCCCCGCCGGAGGTGATCGCGTACAACTCGCTGTCCTCGTCGACGATCAAGGCGCCGACCAACTTGCCGCGACGCCGGTCGAACATGACGGTCAGCACGCCCTTGCCGCCGCGGCCCTGCACCGGATACTCCTCGATCGCGGTGCGCTTGGCATAGCCCCCGGAAGTCGCGACGAGCAGGTACGTGCCCTCACGAACCACGTTGAGCGACAACAGGTAATCGTCGGTGTTGAATCGCATGCCCTGGACGCCCGAGGTGGCCCGGCCCATCGGTCGCAGCGCCTCGTCGGTCGCCGAGAACCGAATGGACTGACCGTTGGCCGAGACCAGCAGCAGGTCCTCCTCCGATGAGCACAGCACCGCGCCGACCAATTCGTCGTTGTCGCGCAGATTGATGGCCACGATTCCGCCCGAGCGGTTGGAGTCGAAATCGGTCAGCTTGGTCTTCTTGACCAGGCCATTGCGCGTCGCCAGCACCAGATACGGGGCGTCGTCGTAGCCGCGGATCTGGATCACCTGGGCGATGCGCTCCTCGGGCTGGAAGGCCAGCAGGTTGGCCACGTGCTGACCGCGGGCGGTCCGGGAAGCCTCCGGCAGCTCGTAGGCCTTGGCCCGATACACCCGGCCCTGGGTGGTGAAGAACAGGATCCAGTCGTGCGTCGAGCAGACGAAGAAGTGGCGCACGATGTCGTCTTGCTTCAGCCCGGCGCCCTGCACGCCCTTGCCGCCGCGTTTCTGGCTGCGGTACAGATCGGTCTTGGTGCGCTTGGCGTATCCGGTTTCGGTGATGGTGACGACGACGTCCTCGCGGGCGATCAGGTCCTCGTCGTTAACGTCGCCGTCGGCGGCGACGATCCGGGTGCGACGGTCGTCGCCGTGCTTGTCGACGATCTCTTGGAGTTCGTCGTGGACGATCCCGCGCTGCCGCTCCGGTTTGGCCAGGATGTCTTCCAGGTCGGCGATTTCGGCTTCGATCTTGGCCAGGTCGTCGACGATGCGCTGGCGTTCCAAGGCCGCCAGGCGCCGCAGTTGCATGTCCAGGATGGCCTGGGACTGGATTTCGTCGATGTCGAGGAGCTCGATCAGCCCGGCGCGGGCGATGTCGACGGTTTCCGACGCCCGGATCAGCGCGATGACTTCGTCCAGCGCGTCGAGCGCCTTGACTAGGCCGCGCAGGATGTGGGCCCGTTCGTTGGCCTTGCGCAGCCGATAGGTGGTGCGCCGGACGATGACGTCGAGTTGGTGCTCGACGTAGTGGCGGATCAGCTGGTCCAGCCGCAGGGTGCGGGGCACCCCGTCGACGATGGCCAGCATGTTGGCGCCGAAACTGGTCTGCAGCTGGGTGTGCTTGTAGAGGTTGTTGAGCACCACCTTGGCCACCGCGTCGCGCTTGAGCTCGACGACGATGCGCACACCGACGCGGTCGCTGCCCTGGTCTTCGACGTTGGCGATGCCGCCGAGCTTGCCGTCGCGGACCTGCTCGGCGATCGAGGTGATGAAGTTGTCGTGGTTGACCTGATACGGCAACTCGGTGATGACCAAAGACGTTCGGCCCCTGGCCTCTTCGACCTCGACCACGCCGCGCATCCGGATCGACCCGCGGCCGGTCTTGTAGGCGTCGCCGATGCCCTGGCTACCCACGATCAATCCGGCGGTGGGGAAGTCGGGGCCCTTGACCCGTTCGCAGACGGCGGCCAGCGTGGCTTCCTCGTCGGCCTCGTGGTTTTCGAGGCACCAGAACACCGCCTCGGCGAGCTCGCGCAGGTTGTGCGGCGGGATGTTGGTCGCCATGCCAACCGCGATGCCGCCGGAGCCGTTGGCCAGCAGGTTGGGGAACCGGCTGGGCAGCACCGTCGGCTCCTGCACCCGGCCGTCGTAGTTGGGGATGAAATCGACTGTCTCCTCGTCGATTTCACGCAACATCTCCATCGCCAGCGGGGTTAGCCGCGCCTCGGTGTTGTGGCTGACGAATCCGTTGGTCAGAAACGCGTGGTCGTCGGTGTCGACGCGCAGGCTGTAGACGGGCTGCCTACCGGCCTCGGTGACGGAGGCGACTTTGGCGTAGTAGAACCGGCCGTCGGTGAGGTCGGTCGCGATGGCACGCACATCGGGGTCGGCGATGTGCGCGAGGATTTCGTCGCCGCGGGTTCGCCAGCGTTGGATGCGGTCGACGTTGTGGCGGTTGAGCCAGTCTTTGTCGATCCAACGGCTGCCGCAGTGCCTGCGGATGAACCGCGCCAGCCCCGGAACGTGATCGCTATCCCTGCCGGCGCAAGGCGGCATGGACGACAGGATGCCGACGAGCTTCTCCTGCTTGGCCCCACCGAAACCGACTTGTGTTGCAAATAGTTCGGCTTGGGCGCGGTTGGTGATGACGACCTTGTACTCGCCGACGGCGTGTCGGTACCGGCGCGTGACGATTCCGAACTCCAGTAGCATCTGCTGGACATCTTGAGCCAACCGTTCGCTACGCGTCGAGTAAGAGATCTGAATCGTGTTGCGCGGCAGCGCAGAGCACGACCCGTCACCTTCGAAGAGCGCCTGCAGGAATACGCGCTTGACGGCGGCGGGGGAGTGCCACAGCCAGTTAGGTACGGCCTTGTATGCCGACCGCTGTCCGACCATCTCCCACAGCCGACTCTGCTTCAGTGCGACCTTGTCATAGCTGCGGAGCACGTGCATCCGAGAGCCCGATGCGTTGGTCGTCTGGTAAATACTGTGTTTGCCGCCGACCACCGCGTCGTATGCACCCGCCACCATTGTGAAGTAGTCGCGGTCCAGATTGGCGAAGCCGGCACACCGCTCCGATACGAAACCTTCACTGATGAAGGCTCCCAGCAGGAGCGCTTCCATGACGTCGTGCCAGTCGGCGGGTCCGAGCTCGACCGGTGGGGTCCGCTGCAAGACGACGTCGTCGTCGGGACGGATCTCTTCGATGAGTTTCCACAGCAGCGTGGGCACGCCGCCGACGTCGACCAGGCACAGCAACGGGTGGTTCGATGTCCCGGTGACTTCGTACCCTTCGGCGGTGCGCACCGTGTAGGTCTGATGCTCGCCGGAATGGAACAAGCGATCCGCCACGACCGGGTCGCCGTGCCGGTCAAGGACCTTCAACTCGACGGCATTATCCGAATTTGGGCGGGTTGCGGGGACGACGTCGCCGATCCGCACCGACTGCCCAAATGGCAAGCGCAACAACGCATCCCCGGTACAGCAATACCGCATCGCGGCTGGCGGGTCGTTGCCCGGCGAGCCAAAGTTGCCCTGGCCATCGACGAGCGGGTACCGCAGCGACCACGGCTGCGCCATACGCACCAGGGTGTCGTAGATGGAGGCGTCGCCGTGCGGGTGGTAGTTGCCCATCGTCTCGGCGACCGACCTCGCCGACTTGGCGTGGCTGCGGTCGGGGCGGAACCCGGAGTCGTACATCGCGTACAGCACGCGGCGGTGCACCGGCTTGAGGCCGTCGCGCACCTCGGGCAGCGCGCGGCCCACGATCACGCTCATCGCGTAGTCGATGTAGCTGCGCTGCATCTCCTGCTGAATGTCTACCGGCTCGATCCGGTCGACGGGTTCGTCGCCGGGGGGCAGCGTGGTGTCGGTCATCTAATCCTCGTTTGTAATCGAACGTGAGACACGTTAGACATCCAGGAAGCGAACGTCCTTGGCGTTGCGGGTGATAAAGCTGCGGCGCGCGTCGACGTCCTCGCCCATCAGGATGGAGAACAGCTCGTCGGCCGCCGCCGCGTCGTCGAGGGTGACCTGGCGCAGCACCCGCACGGACGGGTCCATCGTGGTTTCCCAGAGCTCCTTGGCGTCCATTTCGCCCAGACCCTTGTAGCGCTGGATGCCGTCTTCCTTGTTGATCTTCTTGCCGGCCTTCAGTCCCGCCTCCAACAGGCCGTCGCGCTCACGGTCGGAGTACGCGAACTCGGGATCGCTGCGCTGCCACTTCAGCTTGTATAGCGGCGGCTGCGCCAAGAACACGTGCCCATTTTCGATCAATGGCCGCATGAACCGGAACAGCAGCGTCAACAGCAGCGTCGAAATGTGTTGCCCGTCAACGTCGGCGTCGGCCATCAGCACGATCTTGTGGTACCGGAGCTTGGTGATGTCGAACTCGTCGTGAATCCCCGTGCCCAGCGCGGTGATGATCGCCTGAACTTCGGTGTTCTTCAGCACCCGGTCGATGCGCGCCTTCTCGACGTTGATGATCTTGCCACGCAGCGGGAGGATCGCCTGGAACATCGAGTCGCGGCCGCTCTTGGCCGAGCCGCCGGCCGAGTCACCCTCCACCACATACAGTTCCGACTTTCGCGGGTCGGTGGAGCGGCAGTCTGCGAGCTTACCCGGCAGCCCACCGAGGTCGGTGGCGCTCTTGCGGCGCACCAGTTCTCGCGCCTTGCGCGCTGCGATTCGGGCCTGGGCCGACGAAACCGCCTTGTTTACAACAGTTTTGGCATCCGCCGGGTTGGCTTCGAACCAGTGCGTGAGCTGTTCGTTGCAGACCTTCTGCACGAACGACTTGACCTCGGTGTTGCCCAGCTTGGTTTTGGTCTGGCCCTCGAATTGCGGTTCGCTGACCTTGACGGAAATGACCGCTGCCAGGCCTTCCCGGATGTCGTCGCCGGTGAGGTTGGGGTCTTTGTCCTTCAGGAGTTTGCGGTCCTTGGCGTATTTGTTGACCACCGACGTCAACGCGCTGCGGAAGCCCTCTTCGTGGGTGCCGCCCTCGTGGGTGTTGATGGTGTTGGCGAAGGTGTGCACCGACTCCGAGTAGCCGGCATTCCACTGCATCGCGATTTCGACCTCGTGGCCCGGTCCCTTGCCGGAGAAATCCACGATGCTGTTGTGAATCGGGTTCTTGGTCCGATTGATGTGCTTGACGAAGTCCACCAAGCCGCCCGGGTAGTGGAACGTGCGGTGCTTAACCTTGTGTGGGCCAGTCGATTCGGCCGCTTTTTCTACGGCGGACTTGGGTGCCTCGGCGGTGTCGCTGACGACATCGTCGACGACCTCCTCTTCACTGACCCGCTCGTCGGTGAGGTTGATCGTCAAACCCTTGTTCAGGAACGCCATTTCCTGCAGTCGGCGCGCCACCGTCTCGAAGTCGTACTCGGTGGTCTCGAAGATGTCGGGATCGGCCCAGAACCTGATGGTGGTTCCCGTCGTCTTGGTGGCCTCGCCCTGTTTGAGGGTTCCCGGCTCGGCGTGATCGTAGAACTGTGACCACATGTAGCCGTCGCGGGCGACATCCACCTCGAGCCGGGTCGACAACGCGTTGACCACCGACACGCCGACACCGTGCAAACCGCCACTGACGTTGTATCCGCTGTTCTCGCCGCCGAACTTGCCGCCGGCGTGGAGTTGGGTCATCACCACGTCGACGGTCGGGATGCCGGTGGCGTGCGTCGCGACGGGGATGCCGCGCCCGTTGTCGGCGACCTCGACACCGGCATCATTGAGTAACCGCACGTCCACCCGGGTGGCGTAACCGGCCATCGCCTCGTCCACCGAGTTGTCGACGACCTCCCAGATGAGGTGGTGCAGACCGCGTTCGCCAGTGGACCCGATGTACATGCCGGGGCGTTTGCGGACGGCCTCCAGTCCCTCGAGGACGGTGATCTGTGCGGCACCGTATTCGTCGTGTGGTTTCTTCTTTTGGGCAGCCACGGTCGGGATGCTCTCCTTGGGGTTGCATGCGAACGGTCCAGTCACCGCAGCAGTCGTCTACTCCACTCTACCGTGGTCCGGGGTCAGGACCGATTTTCTGGCCGCGTTTCTACCTATCTGACCGCGCCGTGTGCTCAATATCTTCATTCCCGGCGCGTCCCGACGTTAGTCGAGCTGGTCCGTTTCGTCCTGGTGGCTCTCAGGCGCTTGTTAATCGAGGCCGGTCTGGGGATCATTCGGCCGCCGGATGCCCTACCCGTAGGTGTCCCGCGGCCCCCTGCCGGCGATATGGCGCGGCCCCTTCCGCCAGGACGGGGCGGCCGGCCCGGTGATTTTCAGCGACGTCACCACACCGTTGCCGACGGCCGCGGCGATCTTGGCCAAAAGTTGCGGTTGCATCATCCGCAGCTGCGTAGCCCACGCGGTCGATTCGGCCGTCACGCTCAACACTCCGTCATTCAAGGTGGTCGGGGCCGCATGGTCGGCTATCTGCTGGCCCACCACTGATGACCAGTGTCCCAGCACCATGCCCGCGGCCACGTGAGTCGACCAGCCTCGCTTTTTCGCCAGCTCCCGCGTCAGCCTGCCCAGCGGTTGTGGATCACGAACGTCGGGCCCCGGCCCCGACCAACTTCGCCGGTGTCCCGCGACGCGGCGTGGAACGGGCGGCACCGACCGTCCGCGACCGGCGTCCTTTCCCCGCGCGCGGGCAGCCGCGCGGGCCTCCTCGAGGGTGCGCCGCACCAGGTCGATGCCCGTCAGCCCACTCGGTTGCGCGGGGCCGTCCGACCCGTCACCGGTGCGGGTCATGCCTGCACCGCCGACACCCGCCCGGAATCGCCGTCGCGCAAATCGATCTGGACGCGCCTGGCGTCCCAGTCCGCCGGAATGTCTTCCGGCACCGCCGCGGTGACCAACACCTGCTCCGCGGACTCGGCCACCGTGGCCAAGGCACGACGACGGGTGGCGTCAAGTTCGGCGAACACGTCGTCGAGCAACAACACCGGTTCGCCGTCGTCGGCTCGCAACAATTCGTATGCCGCCAGCCGCAGGGCGACCGCGAACGACCACGATTCCCCATGGCTGGCAAAGCCTTTGGCGGGGCGATCACCGAGTCGCAACTCCAGGTCATCGCGATGGGGACCGACCAGACACATCCCACGTTCCAGCTCGGCATCACGGCGCGCCGACAGGGCCGCCAACAAGGCGGCCTCAAAAAATTCTCGGTCACCACCCTCGAAATCTCCCACGCCCTCGGCACCGAGGCTGGCCCGGTAGGCGATCAACGCCGAGCGCGAACCCGGCGCCAACAACTGATAGGACTTCTCCACCTCTGGCGCCAACTGGTTGACCAGATCGATGCGGGCGGCCATCAATTCGGCGCCGTATTGGGCCAACCGGCTATCCCACACGTCGAGGGTGTCCAGCGCACCCCGGTCGCCGCGATGCCGTGCCCCGGCAATGGATTTCAACAGCGCCGTGCGCTGCCGCAAAACCTTGTCATAATCGGCGCGCACACCGGCAATCGCGGGCCGGCGTACCGTCGCCAGATCATCGAGGTAGCGGCGACGATCCGCCGGGTCGCCTCGCACCAAGGCCAAGTCCTCGGGAGCGAACAGCACCGCGCGTAATACGCCGATCACCCCGCGCGCGCTGCGCACCGGTGAACGATTCAATCGCGCCTTGTTGGCTCGCCCCGCCGCGATCTCCAGATCGACAGCACATTCCCTGCCCTCGTTGACGACGATCGTCGAAATTACCGCACGGTCGGCGCCCGCCCGGATCAACGGCATGTCAGTCCCGACCCGATGCGAACCCAAGGTAGTCGAATACCACAGCGCCTCAATCAAATTCGTCTTCCCAAAGCCGTTGGGTCCGACGAACACCGTCCGGCCCGGCTGCAATTCGAGGTCAGCATGCGCCCAAGACCGGAAGTCACGCAGTCCCAAATGCCGGACGTACACCTAGCCGGGCAACCGAACTGGCATCAACAGGTATACGTAGTCCGTTGGCAACGCGGGAAAAGGTCCGGTGCCGACCGGCTGGCTATCGTCGCCGGACGCCGGGCGTAGCAACGCCGGCTTACCAGGAGTCGTGAAACCAAACGACACCCGCTCCGAATGCACCGACGCAAGCCCGTCGGTCAGATATGTCGGGTTGAACGCGATCGTCAACGGCTCGCCGACAAAATCAATGGGCAGGTCCTCTTCAGCTCGCCCCACATCGTCGGCGCCCGCGGACAGTCGCAGCGTGCCGTCGGCGAATTCCATCCGCACCTGTGCGCCCCGGTCGGCCACCAACGCAACCAGCTTGATGGCCTCGGTCAACTCCGCCACGTCGATGGTGGCCACCGCCGTGTGCTCGGCCGGCAACAGCTGCCGAAACTTCGGGAACTCCGCGTCCAGGAGCCGAGTGGTGCTGCGCTTGCCGTCGCCGCTAATACCGAGCAGTCCGTCTTTTCCGACCCCCGCACCCGCACCCAACGACAAACGAACATCGGACCCATCGGTGCCGGCTTTGGCGGCCTCGGCCAGCGTCTTGGCCGGCACCAGCACCGCGGCTTCGACATCGGCCGACAACGCCGACCAAGTCAGTTCGCGAACCGCCAAACGGAATCTGTCGGTGGCGGCCAAAACCACCGTATCTCCTGAGATCTCGACCCGAATCCCAGTCAACATGGGCAAGGTGTCGTCCCGGCCGGCCGCAATGGCCACCTGACTGATCGCCTCGGCGAACAGATCGGCCGGCAGCGTGCCGGTGTCTTCCGGCAATGTGGGCAGCGTCGGGTAATCCTCGACGGGCATCGTCGGCAACGAGAACCTGGCGCTTCCGCAGGTCAACGCGACCCGATTGCCATCGACGTAGAAGTCGACGGGCTTGTTGGGCAAGGCCCGGGTGATGTCGGACAACAACCTTCCCGACACCAAAACGCTTCCGGGAGAAGCTATTTCAGCGGCCACCTGTGCCTCGGCGGACACCTCGTAATCGAATCCGGAGATCGTCAGGCCGTCATCGCTGCCGGACAACAAAACTCCGGACAGCACCGGCACCGCGGGCCTGGTCGGCAGGTTCTTGGCCACCCACGACACCGCCTCGGCAAACGATTCTCGCACCAGACGAAACTTCAAGTCGGTGAGGCCAGCTTTTGTCGTCGCCGTGTCCATAGCGCCCCTTTACCTGCCAAGTGTTCGACACCAACTGGCCAACCGTCCCGCGAGCACGGGGACCCCGCGGCGAACGCCTGACGCGTAAACGCCACGACACTCACAACGACAGCCGAAGAACAACCGTAGATCTTCTGCGGCCATCTTGAAAGCTAATCGCAAGGGCCGACAAAGCCACGCTGACGACAACTCCACGTGCGCCGCCAATGTGCGTCCCCAACGCTGTACTTCAAAGAAGAACCGATGAAGGGATCTCAGTAACAGTAATAAGGGTTGTGCATTCTGGGGAGGGCCGGGCCTTGGTGCAGCTAGCCGAGTGATCGGATTGTGGATGACACCGTCAATGACTGTGAGGCATATGTTGGTCCGCTGGGGATGAAAGACGGGTGTGCACGCCGACCGTGTTGTTGCACTGGTGTTTGGGTGGTTTGTGCACAGGCCTGCGCACAAGGGTCTCGGTGTGACTGGTGTGGGGGGAGTGCGAGAAGTTTTTGGGAAAAAAGTGTGCCGGGTGCCTGGAGTCAGCGCTTGGACCGTTGGCGGATGCGCGTGGTGAGTTCTTTGACGTGGTCGAACACCTCACGTCGTTCGGCCATTTCGGACAGGATCTTTCGCTGGGCGTACATGACCGTGGTGTGGTCGCGGCCGAATGCCTGGCCGATTTTGGGTAATGACAGGTCGGTGAGTTCGCGGCACAGATACATGGCGATTTGTCGTGACTGAGCCAGCGCGCGGGTCTTGCCCGGGCCGCGCAGCTCTTCCACGGTGGTGTCGAAGTATTCGGCGGTGGCGGCCATGATCGTCGCCGCACTGATTTGCATGGTGCTGGCGTCGGAGATCAGGTCGCGAAGCACGATCTCGGCCAGGGCCTTGTCGATCGGAGTCTTGTTCAGTGACGCGAACGCGGTGACCCGGATGAGAGCTCCCTCGAGCTCACGGATGTTGCGTTCGATGCTGCTGGCGATGAGCTCGAGGACGTCGTCGGGCACCGCCAACCGTTCCATCTGTGCTTTCTTGCGCAGGATGGCGATGCGGGTCTCCAGTTCGGGGGGCTGCACATCGGTGATCAGGCCCCATTCGAACCGAGTCCTTAACCGGTCCTCGAGGGTGGCGAGCTGCTTTGGCGGTCGGTCGGAGGAGATGACGATTTGCTTGTTGGCGTTGTGCAGCGTGTTGAAGGTGTGAAAGAACTCTTCCTGGATGCCTTCTTTACCCTCGATGAACTGGATGTCATCGACCAGTAGCACGTCGACATCGCGGTAGCTGCGCTTGAAGGCGACCTTGCGGTCGTCGCGCAACGAATTGATGAAGTCGTTGGTGAACTCCTCGGTGGAGACGTACTTGACTCGCATACCGGGGAATAGGCGCTGCGCATAATTGCCGGCGGCGTGTAGCAGGTGCGTCTTACCCAGTCCGGACTCACCCCAGATGAACAGCGGGTTGTAAGCGCGGGCCGGCGCTTCGGCGATCGCCAGCGCGGCGGCATGAGCGAACCGGTTGGAGGCGCCGATGACGAACGTGTCGAAGGTGTAGCGGCGATTGAGGCTGGTTTCGCCCGCGATGGCGGGATCGGTGGTGTGTGGGCGTTCGGTGAAGTAGTTGGGCCAACTCTGCTCGGCGGCGGCCGCGGCGTCACCGTTTTCGTAGCCCTCGTCGGCGTCACTTGATGTTTCCGGGGCGGTGTCGTCGACCGGAGCCGGGCCTTCGGCTTGGGGGAAGAGACCGTCGTCGGTGTCTTCGGGGGGCGGCGCGATGCGGACCCCGAGTTGGATCTGCTGTCCGAGCCGGCGGCTGAGCGCATCGGTGATGGGGTCGCGCAGATGACGTTCGATCTCGTTTTGCACGAAACTGCTCGGCACCGACAACAGAGCAAATCCCTCGACGATCGTGAGTGGCTGAACCAGGTTCAGCCACGCTCTTTGCTGAGGGGTCAGTGGAGTGACAAGGGCGGTGCGGTTGGCGACCATGCCGTCTGGGGTGGGTTCACCGTTGAGCTCGGAGACGACCGCGTTCCACACTGTCGTGAAGCCTGAACCGGGGTCATCGGTCAACGACGTATCTCCCTGGTTCTCGAACAT